>JBNKWZ010000001.1:0-105715 GCA_050300015.1 Cellvibrionaceae bacterium
AGTCAATGTGAAGTGAGAAAAGCTGTCAGGCGATTGAATACTCGGCCAAGAAAAACATTAGGTTACAATACGCCAAACCAACGGTGGATGGAAATGGCGGCTTGAATAAACGGGTGATGCACTTCGGATTTGAATCCGCGTTTTAAAAATATTTGGTTCATTTAAAAAAAGTACGAACCCATAATGTAAAATCGAATAGCGAAAGGGTAGCTATCCAAAAACGAATTCGCGAATGCCTGTGCGCGCATGAATGCGCAAGCGTTGGTGGATTGTTAAGGCGTTTACATAAGTAAGTTCCTTAACCTAAACCAGAGCCTTCGAGCAATACATTGTGAAACCCCAAAATAAAAACCCGATGGGTTTCCCCGTCGGGTTGCTGGATTTCATTCTTGTGTGTTTAGCAGTGGCGCGCCACTACTAAATATCTATTTATGTAGACGGTAAACCTCGCCATCATCGGTGATGTACCAAACCGAACCATCTGGCGCCACGGCTACATCGCGAATTCGATCTTCACCCTCGTAGAATCGCTCTTCGCCGCGTACAAGGCCATTGTCGATATACAGCCTGGTCAAGGATTTACTCGCAAGGCCTGCAATTAAAACACTGCCCTGCCACTCAGGGAACATGTCACCGTCATAGAACTCCATATCGCTTGGCGCGATAACGGGGTCCCAATAATAGATGGGTTGTTCCATGCCGGCCATGGCAGTTATACCCTGACCAATAGGGGAGCCGTTGTAATCTTCACCGTAAGTGATCATCGGCCAACCGTAGTTTCTGCCCGCTTCCGGCTTATTCAGTTCGTCACCACCTTGAGGTCCGTGTTCTATGGTCCAGAGCTCACCGGTGTTTGGGTGGATGTCTGCACCTTGAATATTGCGATGCCCATAGGACCATACGGTGTCTTCACCATCCTCGCCCACAAAGGGGTTGGATGCAGGTGCACTGCCATCGCGGTTGATGCGCAACACCTTGCCGAGGGTGGTGTTGATGTCTTGCGCCAGTTCTCGCGCGCCAGGCACTGAGCGCTCTCCAAAGGTCACATACAGGTAACCGTCTGGACTAAAAATCACCCGCGACCCGAAATGTAGGGTTGAATTCCAGTCTGGGGTTTGCCGAGCGATGATGATCGAATTTTCAAGTGACCCTTCATCTTGCGAGAGTGTTGCCCGTACCACTGCGGTGCCGTTGGTGTTGTTGGCTCGCGGCTCAGAGTAGGTGAAGTACACTTCGTGTGTGGTTTCGAAGTCGGGTGCAATGGTTACGTCCAAAAGGCCGCCTTGACCCTGCGTAAGGATTTGCGCAGGAAGGCCTGAAATCGATGGTGAAACACCGCCATCCGGGGAGACGATTTTCATCTGGCCCAACCGCTCGGTCACCAGCAAACGACCGTCCGGCAAAAAGACCATGCCCCAAGGTAAATTTAGCGACGTGGTAACAACATCACGCACCACACTTCCCTTCGTGCTGATTTCAGGTGCGCGAGTTTGTTCAGGAAACGCAGGTGTTTGACCAGTAGCATTGGGCGGGTCGGTTGGGTAAGGAGGACCGGAGGGGTAACCGGTGCTGCTGGAGCTGGAGGCGCTCGACGAGCTACTGCTTGAATTCGAAGAGCTGCTGCTCGAACTGGATGAGCTGCTGCTATCGCCGCCGCAGCTGGCTAGTAATAAACCACTCAGTAACCCGGCGGCCAAATGCCAGGTTAAGGGTTTGAATTTATTCATACTGCCCTCGTTTCTCGTTTTGAGCCTATGGTTCCGCTTAGAATTTGCTTGGCAACATCGGCCTTGTGGGCCGCGGCAACCCAGTATGCCCTAAATAGGTGGCAAAGCTCACGCAGCGACGCCCCTGGTGTTTGTACAAATATCGATCTCAATCCGTTATTCTGTGTGGGTCTCGGTAAATGAACAAACGGTTCCCTTCGGTTTTGAGCCTTAACGCACAATTTGTTTTGGCCTTTTATTGTAAAGGCCTTAAAAAGCGCGCTTATTCTTCCTAGTTAATCAAAAATAGAGCAGATCGACCTTTTTTTGCCAGAGCTGGGGCTATTGAACTTGCGTAAAGCAATAACCTTTATTCGACTGTCGTCGGCGACAAGCGCTTTTTGCTGCAATCGAAGTTTCATAAGTGTATGAGCACATGATGGGGTGCCTCATCATTGGCTTTGACGCCAGGTTAAGAGTATGGAATTTAGAGTGGACAAAGCGCGGTCTTCATCAATGCTTTGCTGTGGGGTATGTGGTTGTGTATAAAGCCGCGAGCTATTAACCCAGCAATCTTTTCTGTCGGGTTAAGCGGTACAAGGACGTGCCGCCATTGGCCGGAATGGGCAGTGCAAGCCCTTAAAATACAAGGAAATTCACATGTTTCCGCCAGCATTTTATGGGCGCGCAATTCAATAGATAGGAGATTTATTGAATTGCTGGGTTAATAAAATAAGGCAACGAAGTTTTTAAACAACTTGCAGCGAATGATTTGTCAATATTATTCACTGTTTCCCGTGTGGGCGCTAATAAATAAAGAGGCATGCCTTTGGCGGCGTTCAATCGTTTGTGTGTGAGGTTATCCTTAGCTTGTCCGATCAAGACGGTAAGCGTTGATCGCTGAAAATGTTTTTATTCGCGGTTCGGGGTTACTTAATCCCAGTAGGGTGGGTCGGGTATTTTTTCGGCGATAAAATCGATAAATGCGCGGGTTTTGATCGCTAGGTACTCTCGTTTAGGGTAGACCACATAAATTTCCCGAGTAGGGCACTCGTACTCGGGTAACAAAGCCATTAACTTGCCGTTGGCTATTTCCGGTGCCATTAAAAATGTGGGCATACGCGCAATGGCCGCCCCACCCATTACAATCTCTTTCAGTGCTAGGCTGTTGTTGGCTACGATGGTGGACGCGAGTTTGATATTTTGCTCACCGGTTTTGCTTTTAAATTGCCACTCCAGTGCCGAATCCTGATAGCGAAAACTGGCAATGATGTGACCGTTGCTTAGGTCTTTTGGATGGGTGGGTGCCCCAATTGCCTCAAGGTAGCTTGGAGCCGCTACGATGAGATGCCTGCAAGTACACAGGCGTCGTGCGGTAAGCGTGCTATCTTGGAGGTTCGCAATTCGTATCGAGACGTCGTAGCCAGGGTTAATGACATCTACTTTACGGTCTTCAAAATTCAGTTCAATGTTAATCAGCGGGTATCGAGTGCGAAATTCACTGATCAGCGGTGCGATGTGAATAAGACCAAACGACATCGGCAAGTTGACGTACAGGCGGCCTTTTGGCTCCTGATTGAATGAACTCACCTCCGCTATGGCTTCATCAATATGCGCCAGGCTTTGTTGGGCGCGCTCAAATAGGCGCTCGCCAGCTTCAGTAAGGCTCAATCTGCGCGTAGTACGGTTCAATAGGCGTACGTTTAACGAGCGCTCAAGCTCTGTGAGCTTTTTGCTGATCACCGAGCGGGATAGGTTCATCGACTCCGCAGCTTTCGTAAAGCTGCCCTGCCGGGCCACCGCCACAAACACTTTGATCTCTTCCAGCACGGTATTTGTCCAGCCATTAGTAAAGTTATAAAAACAATGTTATTCCAATTGCGTGGATTATCAATGTTTTTGTTACAGGTAGACTGTTGCGGTTACTAACCAGCACGGAGGCCGGTCATGAGTAGGCATTTTTTCCCTGATTTAAAGGGAGTGCTCGGACCTGCGATTGCCACCTCAATGCACGCCGATGAGCGCTCGGTGGGTGCCAGCCTCCAGGGGCCGGCAGATGAGATCGGCCGCCTGAATTTGATAACCCATGAATCCCGCCGGGGCGTGCTTGTACGCGTAGGCCTTTAGCCAAGCTGGTATTTGCAGAGAGGGACGTACAATGAACAAACTCGACGCCATCGCAATACCCCGTCTCGCTTTGCGTCACTGGCTTGAGAGCCCCGGCGTATTGTTGATCATTTGCGGAGCACTGATTGGTTTTGGTTTTCCTCTCGCCAAAGTAGCAGCGCAGGCACGCATTCCAATTAGCGCATGGTTAATGCTCTATTCATTGGGAGCATGTTTGGTGTTGTTACCCTTATTGATTGCCAAACGTCAGTTGGCCTTGCATCGTTCGGATCAATGGCGCTACGTCTGTATTGCCGGTCCAATCACTTTTGTTGGCCCCAATATGTTGGTGTTTTTCACCGTACCGCATGTGGGTGCAGGTTTTACCGGCTTAATGTTTGCACTCTCACCTGTGTGTACCGTGTTTTTGGCTTACGTCATGGGGCTGGATAAGTTGAACGTGTGGCGAATGGTCGGTTTGGCGTTGGGGTTCGGCGGCGCGGTCTCCATCAGCTTTGCGCATGGTGGCGAAATCAATGCGGGTGCTTGGATTTGGGTCAGTGCGGCATTGGCCATACCCATGGTACTTGCAAGCGGCAATATATACAGAACCCTTGCCTGGCCATCCAATAGCGCCCCAGAGGTATTGGCTTTTTGGAGCCACGCTGTGGCATTGGGGTTTACCTTCACTGCCACGCAACTGTTCGCGCCGGGTAAAGTTATGGCAATGGTTATAGAGCATCCATTATTGGTTGGTACTCAATTATTATTGGCAGGCCTCGCCGCGCCATTCGCTTTTCGTCTACAAAGGTTTGGCGGCCCAGTATTACTAAGCCAAATGGGCCAAGTGGCCGCCGCCACCAGTCTTTTGGTGGCTACGCTTTTGCTTGGTGAAGTGTATTCCACAACCGCTTGGTTAAGTGCAGGAGTGGTTGGGTTGGGGGTTGTGGTGACGCTTTATGGGAAGAGGAAGAGTGTTTGATTTGGTGGTATCAAGTTAATAGTCAATGGGATGGAAGAAAGGTTTCACCTTTCAGGTTGGCCTAAAGTCGCTTAAAAATGCGTCCTACACACGAAAGTACAATTTCAGAAAATAGCATCGAATAACTGCAGGGCATGATTCTTCTGGGTGCCGTGTATAAAGTAATTCCCAGCACTTTATACCATAGGCCTCTTCGATGCTTAAACTCTCATCTTTTAATCAAGCACTATGTACTTGGTTGCGCGCGCTCTCGGCGCAATGCAAAAAGCATTACCAGCAGGGTGATGGCCAAAGGGAACCCTGAAGCATCGATTTCTGGCACAGCCGATACAGTTCGATAGTCGTAGTTATAGGCCACAGTCTGGTTCAGCGCAGCATACCTCACAGAGAATTCCGCACCTTTACTCATATCCACGTTATGGTCGAACTGGATATCGAGTTGTGCGGCCAGACTGAACTGCGGTGCAAACTCAACCATATCAGCAATAAGATAATCATCAATTAAAATCTCGCCCATAGGTATTGCAGACAGTAACAACCTGATGAAGCTGTTGGCGCCGAAAAGCGCGGAGCCTTCCACTTTAAGCGCCTCACCCATCCCGGCTTCAAGGGCAAGCGTACCGCGTTCGACGAGAAGGTCACCCGCAATATCTAAGCCCTGGTACGCCGAACTAAGAGCGCCGCCGTCGATTTTTACATTGCCATTGATTTGAGAGTGGTCAAGCCCTTGGACTGCTGCACCCTCACCGATGACAACCGTCCCGGCCGCGTCAATTTGTGCGCGTTCTATCAGCACCTGCATGGTGCTTGGGTTGTCCCCTTCAATATAGACCGAGCCTTCGGTGGTGAGGCTGCCGCCATCGCGAAAAGTCACAAAACCTGCGCTTTCAAACAGTGCGTCATTCACCAGCTCAATTTGGGAGCCTGCTCCCGAGACCAGTAAGCCAGTATCTGTGCTGTCGCCACCGCTGTAAGAAAAGGCTATTGGGGTTTCAACGACGTTACTAAAGTCGTCGGATTGCAAGATGCGGCCGCCGTCCACCACGCGTGCGGACTGGTCCTCGCCTGATGTCAAAAACAGTCGATGCTCAGTCTCGAACACAGATCCAGCACCGGACACTTCAAAGTCCGCGTGGATATTCCCAAGGCTCAATGCATCAGGGAACGACCAGCCATCTTCACTGCCAAGGTTGACTCCCGACAGGGCTAGGCGCCCTCCATCTGATACGAGCACTTGCGCCTCGCCTATACCCGAGTCCACCAATAGGCGGCCTCCCGCGAGAGTTTCGCCATTTGTGTCCGACAGATATGAGCCGGGACCGGAGACGATCAATTGGGTAGCGCCATTGCCTTTAACCGAATCGGTCATGGATACACCGTAAGCGCTAATCACACGGGCACCATTCGTAACGCTGAGCACAGAGCCATTGCCGGCAATAGCCAAACCACCATCAGCCATAAGCTCGGTGCCTGGGCCGTCCACATAAACGCGCCCACGGCTGCTTGCCTCGGGTAGGCCGATCTTCGATGTCTCTAGTGTGAAGAGTTCCTGCGTATCGCCGTTGCTGAACAATACGTCGCCGAACCCAGGGGCACCCGAAGTGGTATCAAGCGATCGATCATCATTGCGCTCCATACCTGCCACTAAAACGAAAAAATGTGCATCCTCGGCCGTACCGATGTAACCGGTGACGGCGGTGTTGCCCTCGTTAAAGGGATCAATCACAGCACCCGCAAAGGCCGACGCGGTGACCACTGTGAGGTAGGCTGAAACAATAAGCAGGCTAGCGCGTCTGGCATGGGTTGTAAGTCGACTAGGAACAAAACCTTTTGAATTGATATTAGTCATGAGAACTCCTTACTCATATTCCGATTAACTTGAACGGGTGCAGGGTAGAGGGCGCTGCACCATAAAATGTACCCAGGAAAACTTGACATCGCGCACTTGCATTCAGCCAGAGAGACGCTCGACTGAGCCAAATGTTTCGGCTTTCTGGCGTCGATGTGTTTAACTTGTGAAGCAGGTAATTCGTGACTTTATACCGTTTTTTATTCAAGCAACTTATGCACCAAAACAACGTTGGCAACCGGCGAGAGTGCTGCCAAAAGGTGTGTGAGGCTTGGGGGCCGAGGGCTGGGGTTAATTGTCGAAAAGGCGTGAAAGAAAATTTAAGCCAAAATCCTACAGATCATACCGTAAACTCTCGTGCCAACTGGCAAAAAAATCGACAGCGACTAGAAAGGTTAGCTTGTTAGGTATGAGGGTAAGGTGGGGGGGGCGGTTTGATTGCATCAAACTGCACTCTAATGGCAAGACAAGGAGTTTCTTACCCAAACTCTTTCACAATCCTCAGGGCACTCGTGCGTCCATTGGCATTAGTAAATCCATTTACGTCAAGGGCCCGCCGCAGCCGGGTTGAATCTATACAAGTGCACTTGAACAAAAAGGTTTCGCCTTATGGGCGAGGTACTTTTCTTATGCGAGTAAGAAAAGTACCCAAAAGAATCACGCCCTGCACCTCGGCCTTCGGCTGCCCTCACTCCCACGCAATTTTTCAGGGTCGGCGTGAAGGTACGTCCTGCACATGCACGCCTAAAGCGCACGTCCTGTGCGCTTTCCCCAAAAAATCACGCTCCGCTCGGCGAGGTGACGGGAGGATTAAGGTCAAAACCAGAAAGACAGTATGTACAGCACAAATTTACCGGGAGCAAAAGCCATTAACGGCTTAAGGTTAACTGGCATGCAAGGTAATTTAAGGGCCAGCTTATGTGAATATTACCGTGATGGGGTGAATTTGGGGGGCTATATTAGGGGAGTGAGCATGAAGTGGTAGGGCTTTACAGAAGTAGCAGCAAAAAATGCCCCAATCTTTTTGATGCAGTCCTAGCGCCTTAGTTTTTAAGATAATGTAAATCCCGGGCAGAACCAAGCAGTCCAGATATGATCAGCGACCAAATATTAGCACGTATAAAATGCAAACTGAACATTTCACTAGGTCGAGTATTTATATATTGATCTCGCGTGTCAATCGTGAATTACGAAACTTCTTCTTACTTGAAGCAGGGGTTAATTCAGTCTAATACTCTTTTATAAATAGTTATTCAGGAGGAATAGCATTATGAAATATTTTACACTCGTATTGATAGCGCTAATTACCATTAGCTGTACGCCTAGGCCGGCGCCGACGACACCAGATACAATTACTGCAGATGCTGACGCAAGGGGGTTACCGAACCGAATAATTAACGGTCCACTCCCAGGATGTGGTGATGCATTTGAACTTGTTGACCAAACGTTAATGATTCCACAACAGGAAATCACGTTAGATGTTGAAAACATAGTAGATAGGGTTGGTGTCGTTGTGAGGGGAGCAACATATTCGTATGCTACTCGTCCTGTTAATCCTTTTAATTGCGATTCTACTACTCTGCCTGCTATTCCAATGCCTAGCGTTGCGTTTGGATTTAACTATTTAGGAGATTATACGCGAAGAAATCCTTTATGTATGAATGCGTCAAGTATTACTTTTACTGGGTTTTCTATAACAGGAACCGCACTTGATTCTCTTGTAGAGGGTGTGGTGCGTGATTTAATTTGGTTGGAAGTTGATTGTTCTGTCGCTGGAACTTTTCACTCCTTACATAATGGTGGTGCATTTCCGGGTACAGCCAATCCCAGATGTAGCAATTGGGTTGATCTAACAACTTTATAGGTTGTATGGAACACCAGATGTACATAACAGGTAAAATAAACTGGGGGCGCGTCCAATCTCCTTAACAATTCGGCGGATTCATTTGCACCCATGCGCCCATCGGCATTAGTAAATCCATCTAGTTAATGGCGCCCTGCACCGCGCTGCCCTCACTCCCGAATCAATTAAAGGGGGCGCGGTGAATGCCCGTCCGGGGCCTCCACCGTTCAATCGTGCGTCCGTGCACGATTGCCGCCTTGAATTGCTTCTCCGCTCGGCGAGGTGACGGGATTACGAAGAGCAAGACCTCTTTGATAAAAACTAAATTAAAAGATCAACTCTGTAAGAGTTGAGCCGTTACTTTTTTGCTTCCTTGCTTTTGACCTTAAACGTCCCGTCACCAGGCCGAATGGAGGTGGGATTTGGTAGGGCAGACGTGCATGGATGCGCGGCTGAGCGGTGGACGTCCTGGACGGACCTTCACCGCGACCTGCCAAATCACACTGGGAATGAGGGTAGTCGCTTTGCGACCCGGGTGCAGGGCGCCATTTGGATTGTTAAGGGGGTTGGGCGAGCAACCCCCTTGACTCGCCATCAAGGCGAAACCTTGTTTTAACTAGCCTTTATGGTGTGTGTCCAATTAAATTAAACTCACGGCCAATTCAAAGCGCTTAAAAAAGCACTGAAATAGGTTTAAGCTTGAAGCCTGCGACCAAACGGTTTTTATGCTTGTTCGCGAAAGTCTCGGCGCTTGCCCTCTTTTATAGTTAACCTGGTATATATAATGCCTTACCCGATAGTGGATACAGCTTGGCTGCAAGAACATCTGAATGACCCTGACCTAGTGTTGCTGGATGCCAGCATGGAAAAGGTCGTGGGTAAACCCCCCATTGAGTATGCTGAGCTCACCTTGATCCCCAACAGCTACCAATTAGATTTAGAGCGAGAGCTGGTGGACCTAAGCTCAGAACAAGTGCACGCCTTCCCAACTGCGGCGCAATTTGAGCAGGTGGCGGCGGGCCTGGGTATAAACGCGCAAAGCCAAGTGGTGGTGTATGACAACCAGGGCATTTATTCCGCCCCGCGCGCCTGGTGGATTTTTAAGGTGATGGGCTTTGACAATGTGCGCGTACTGGATGGCGGCTTACCCAAATGGCTGGCCGAAGGGCGTGCAAAAGTACATACCTATAAGGCTAAATCCGGCTCAAGTGCAGCCGTAACAACGCATGCGCGGCCCGAGCTACTGTGCAGTGCAGCCGATATTTTGGCGGGCATTGAGGGTGAAAGCCGATTTAGCATTTTAGATGCTCGCTCACTGGAGCGCTTCATGGGGGTGGCGCCCGAGCCGCGCCCAGGTGTACGCGCCGGTCATATTCCCGGTGCCATGTGTTTGCCATTCGTGCAAGTGCTCGACGGTTACCGATACAAAACTCCCGAGCAGTTGGAGTTGGTGTTTGCCTATTACGGGTTATCGCCAACGGGCGATTTAGTGTTTTCCTGTGGCTCAGGAGTGACGGCTTGCATTATTTTATTGGCTGCGCAAATAGCGGGTTTTACCAAGCTTAAACTCTACGACGGGTCTTGGGCTGAGTGGGGCAGCGATGAAAACCTGCCAATTGAGGCGTAAGGTCTGCAAACAGTTCGGAGACACTGAAAAGTTAACAACTTAAAAAGCAGCGATGTCTTTATGCGTTATAACAGCAAAAACTAAGTTGGGTGAGCTTTTGAGGTTTCTGGTTTTGACCTTCAATCCCCGTCACCAGGCCGAATGGAAGTGGGATTTGGTAGGGCAGGCGCGCATGGACGCGCGGCTGAGCGGTGGACGTCCTGGACGGACCCTCACCGCGACCTGCCAAATCACGCTGGGAATGAGGGTAGTCGCATAGCGACCCGGGTGCAGGGTGCCCTTTGGATTGGTAAGGAGTTTGGGCAAGCAAACTCCTTACCTCGCCTTCAAGGCGAAACCTAATTTTTTAAATAATTATTTTCATCTAAGTACCACACAGTTGCAGGGCGCCATTGACGTAGATGGATTTACTAATGCCGATGGGCTCATGGATGCGCATGAATCGGTCGGATTGTTAAGGGGGTTGGGCGAGCAACCCCCTTGACTCGCCTTCAAGGCGAAACTTCGTTTCAAAGCGTTTTGAGTGGCACTTCTAAAAATCCCACATAAATAGAGACTTTTAGCGGTATCATGGGTGTCTTAGTTGGCTCGTCAAGCGGTACCATGGGTGTTTTAGTTGGATCAATGTTAATCATGCAGAGAAAAAGCTCTTTGGGTATATCAAGGATGAGTTTTCAGGTAAGAATGCAGATGTTGATATTGCAGTTCAAAACACATCTTTGACTTCGCCCGGGATGTGTGGTGGGTGCAGTCTATCAGCTGCTGATTTTCGGGGGCAAATTCCAGAGTTTAATATTCGAATCTTTGAAGGAAGTACGCTGGAGAATCCATAATGTATTGTGAGCAACTGTGGGACGTTTTGAGTAATGCAAAAAATTGCATTGGTTATTCTGATGAAGAGTTGGTAACAATTGAGAGGTTGTATGATATTTCCATCGAAGGTGCATTGAAGATATTTCTTTGTTTAGCTGGTAGATCAACTGGTGATGTCTTTCTTGGTGACGAATTTTCCCCGCTTTACTCCCCGGTGATGAGTGTGAGGGATCACGTATTTTATCAAGAGGGGCGTCGAGAAGTTTTGAGTGAGGATGTAGGCAAGCATGAGCTCGTACTGCAGAAACCTTTCTTTTTTGCGGAGCCGGGTTTTATATATTTTATTCTTACCCGACCTCGCTCGCCTGAGGCGAAAGACATAGTTTTTAAGCTAGATGAAGATAGTGCTCGGGTCGAGTTGACAGAAAGTACTTTTTGCCAATTTCTTCTTAAGCGGATAAAAAATGTGCGTCTAAATCCGCCCAAAATAATGGTCAAGTGTGTTGGCGAATTGATAAAGATTTAGATCAAGAAAGGAAGTAGGGGACAGACCACGTTTTACGCAGTCATTTGAGAAAAACAAATGAGACCATCTCTAAGAGTCTTGGCCCTCAACTCCCCGTCACCTCGCCGAGCGGAGCGTGATTTATTTGGGGATAGCGCACAGGACGTGCGCGGTAGGCTTGCATGTATAGGGCGTACCTTCACGCCGACCCTAAAAAATCGCGTGAGAGTGAGGGCAGCCGAAGGCCGAGGTGCAGGGTGCCCTTTGGATTGGTAAGGAGTTTGGGCAAGCAAACTCCTTACCTCGCCCCCAAGGCGAAACATTACTTTGGAGTGTTTTGAATTGCGCTTATAAGTATCCCACGCAGGTGCAGAGCGCCCTTGACGTAAAGGGAGTGACTAATGCCGATGGGCGCATGGATGCGCGTTAATCGGCCGGATTGGTAAGGAGTTTGGGCGACAACCCCCTTGACTCGCCCTCAAGGCGAAACATCGTTTCAAAGTGTTTTGAGTGGCACTTCTAAAAATCCCCCATAAATAGAGACTTTTAGTGCAGGCCTGCAGTTACTTAAAAAGTGACCTCCTACCTGCTTTTTGAGCTGGGCTGTGAGATGATCCGATGTGCTTTATGTTTGGAAAAGACTTGGAGATAAGGAATGATTAAGCGGATTCTGGCGGTGGCAGCTCTAGCGGGTGTAGCATTTGTTCTAAATGGGTGTGGTGGTGGTTGTACAGATGACAGAAGAGATGGACTGCAGCTAACGATCTCCGATTATGAGACCGGGCTGCCAATGTGCAGTGTCCAATACAAAGTCACAAGCGGGAGCTACATAGAAGAAGGCACGTCGCCTAGTGAAGGAGAATTTTGCAATCGATTGGCGCTACTAGAAGAAAGGCCAGGCTCCTACTCTGTAGAGATTCAAAAAGAAGGCTACAATACGGTTACATTCGATGTAGACATATTTTCCGATCAATGTCACGTCATTACAGAACGACGCGACATTGATCTAGAAGAAATATAAAAAAGGCATACGATTGTTCTGAGTCGGGTTGATTACGAGCGAGCTCTATTTCAGTCAGTTAAGGAGAAAATGGTAAAAAGCCAGTATTGAAGAAGCACAAAAAAATCTTTACGATTTCTCGGAAGGTCTTATCTATTTCTCATTCCCTGTTGCACATTGTAGCTGAATTCAAAAGCGTACATTTCTTTGCGTGCCAAATTAAAAGATAATTAATCAGAAAGGATATAACGATGGAAACAATTAACAATATTGAGATTGAAAGTTATTTGCCCATAGTAATCGAGTGGGCGACCAATGTCTTGTTGGCAATCGTGATACTCATTATTGGCCTCTGGATTGCCGGCCGCGTGTATAAATTCATCGTTAATGTGAGCAAGAAACATGAAAAGCTTGATGATACCTTGTTTCGTTTTTTAGGGAGTGTTGCCCGCTATATCGTACTTGCCTTTGTGTTTATTGCGGTGCTCAATAGGTTCGGCGTGCAAACAGCATCTATTGTTGCACTCTTAGGTGCGGCGGGTCTGGCCGTAGGCCTTGCACTTCAAGGCGCAATGTCTAATCTGGCTGCGGGTGTTATGTTACTAATATTCAGGCCTTACAAAGTCGGTGACTTCATTGATGCGGCCGGACGGTTTGGCAATGTAACTGAAGTTGATATGTTCACCACCATTTTAAAGACCTTTGACAATCAACAGATTATTATTCCCAATAGCCAGATCTGGGGGGAACAAATAATCAATCATTCTCACTACGGTGTACGCGGCGTAGATATGCACTTTGGCATTGCCTATAACGAAGATATTGATAAAGCGCGTAAAGTAATAGATGACGTGCTCTCGAACCACCCGAATATTTTGAATGACCCTGAGCCCTTTGTCGAAGTCGAAACCCTGAATGACAGTTCGGTTGACTTTCTTGTGCGGCCATTTTGTAATGGCGAACATTACTTTGATATTCTTTACTCAGTTCCCGAGCTAGTAAAAAAGGCGCTTGATGCAAATAACATCGAGATCCCATTCCCTCACCGAAAGGTGATACTAGTAAACGAAACCAGCAACTGAAGTTTGGGGCACTGACGGATCTGAGGGGAGCGGCGTTCGTTAACGACGCCGTTTCCCCGACTAAGGAAAGTTCGGGACACTGACAAGTTAGCACACTAAAAGAGCCGTGATGCCTTTATAAATGCCTCCGCCAACGATTAAGTCGGGTGAGCTTTTTGGGTTTTTGGTTTTGCTCCTAAACTCCCCGTCACCTCGCCGAGCGGAGCGTGATTTTGCATGAAGCACATCCATATGCTTCACCCTGTGGGCAGCGGAGCTGTGCAAATTTACTCCCAGTAAATTTGTAGAGGGAATTGAAAATGACGTGCATGTAAGGACAAATGGGCAGGAAAGCCCATTTGCACGACCGTCAGGTCGCCCTTGAGGTGAGGTACATGGAAGTACCGAATGATTTACCTTCCGCCGACCCTGAAAAATTGCGTGGGAGCGAGGGCAGCCGAAGGCCGAGGTGCAGGGTGCGCCTCTTTTGGGTACTTTGTACAAAGTGCTTCCTTGCACTTTGCCCTATGGGGCATCTTCGATGCTCAAAACTGTTCCCGACAGTTTTGTCTCACGCGTATGAGAACAAAATGCACGGAGCATTTTAAATCGGCTTTATGCCGACCTAAAAGGCGAAGTAAAGGGATTTACTTCGTAAAAGTACCTCGCCATCAAGGCGAAACCTTGTTTTTTAATTATTCCGTCGAATTGACTTTCAGCTTGAAGCAATCAAACCGTACGTTCCGCGACAACCAAACCCTTTGAGTCGCCCTCAGGGCGAAGCCCTTTGCCCCAAGGATTGCTCCGGCGCAGCCGCCCCCCGATCCCCATCTCCCTTACCTCGCCCTAAAGCGCTGGCCGCAAAGATCCGCGCCTTATGGATCCGTATAACGCTGTGGTCAAAATAACCGAAATTACTTATTTACTACTCGGTGAGGGCGAGGTGATTTCGTTTAAGTGGGCCACGCGCTGGGATTGCTCTGTGTGAAGAGATAAGCCCGTCTCGGTTATCGTGAACCAGATAGATTCAAAGCGAAGATAAACCTTATAGGGCGGCTTGAAGTGAGTTGGCCAACAGTGAAATAGGATTATGGCCCTCATAGAGTGACCACAATGCAGTCTTGGGTGCGAAGCTATAGAGTTGCTGCGCGCATACTCGCGCTATTGGATAATTCCAGGTGTAACGATAGGGTGCAGTGGAGCCGAACGCGTTTAATAACGCGTGGCAGTGCGTACCCAAATATTTACGGTTCATTCGCCACCAAATTGAACAGGTTTGGCGATGCAAGGCAGCATTGTTGTCGCGTAAATAGTCGATCATAGCCAATTCACTGATAAAGGCACAAACTTCTCGGTGTATGGGTGGGGAGAAGCGTCGTTGCATAACGGAAAATTGTATTGCGTGACCAAATTCGTGGGCCAAATCTAAAACCATCTTGGGTGAAGAAGATTGGAAACAGGTTACCGATATTCTTCCCGTATCCGGATCGAGTTGTGTATACGTTTTCTGGCGGGAGCCGGTTTTGGTGCAAAAGCGAACTGTCGTGTTGTTTGCTACGTGCTGTAAAAATTGATTGTGAATAGGAAGCAGTTGACACATGGCGTCTTTTGACTGCTGCCAAATAGCCCCTGGGTTCCGTATGAATTTGTGTGGTAAGCGATCGTCATCGGTCGATTTTTGCGTAGATGGCGGCCGCGGTAATGTTAAAGCGCAATATTGACGTACTATGGTTTCGTTCAGTTTATGGAGTGCCAACCAGTCGTCTATCGTGTGCTGCTTAACCTGTACAGAGTTTTGCATGTTGAGCTCGCCTTATCTTAGTGCTCTATCAAAATAGGCGAGTACCGGGCTTGCAATATATTCTAACGGGGTGTGATTTCGTGTGGTGATATAGCCTTCAACAGGCATGCCTTGAACCAAAACTTTGTCATGCAGGTCCTCCAATCCGGTCTGCGATATTTCTATATGAACTTCATAATAGGGCCTTTTTTTAATTGCATCTATATACACATCGGGCGAGATGTTGATTACGGAACCCTCTATCATGGGAATGTTTCTAAGGTTAAACGATTTAAATTTGAGTAACGCGCTCTGGCCTGGATAGATGTTCTCAATATCGCGTACGTCAATTTTGACGGCAACAAAAGTCGGCTTGTTGTCGGGTACGATTTTCATGATTTCTACACCCGGTTTAATCACTGAGCGTATACCATACAATTTGGCATCGTGAACTCTGCCGTTGATGGGGGCCCGAATGGAGAGATTGTTAATTTGCTCGATTGTTGCTTTACGGCTTTCTAGCAGTTTTACTTTTTGTGCCTGGATTTTGTTTAACTCGTCAATTGCCGTATTTTTGAATTTCTCCTGAGCGCCAACGATGTCTATTTGGTGTTCTATGATTTTCTCATTCAGTTCAGCCTCTTTCGCCGTAAGTTCTCCTAAGTCACCTAGAGTGGCCGCCATTTTGTCTTTGTTGGCAGACAGTAAAGAGTATTTGATCAGGCCTTTTTTAAACGCGGTCTCGTCTCTTTCGATATCTTCAGCTAAAAGAGCTATTTGTTTCTGTTTTGCCGCTATCTGAGCTTGCGTTCCTGTAACCTGCTTATAGATTTGATCAATCTTTTTTTCCAGTAATAATGTTGCACTGGTCATCGACGCGATGTTGGATGTCATTTGTATTTGTTGCCGATGTAAACGCTCTTGAAGGTCAGGCTGTGTTTGCAAGAGCTGTGTGGCGTTGTCATCAAGGGTTATCGTGGTGGCGCCAGAGAGTTCAGCTTGCAGGCGTGCCTCTTTAGTCAAGGTTTCGTACAGTTCGCCTTCAATAGTGCCAAGTTCGGCATCGAGTTCTGTACTGTCGAGTGTGAGTAGGATTGAATCTTGCGCAACCAAATCACCATTTTGGACATAGATGGCGGAAATGGTCCCGCCTTTTTGGTGGCTTACTGCATGTTGGTTTTCATCAACCTGAACGATTCCAGTGCCAATGATTGCACCACTGATGTGCGTGCGCGAAGCCCAAACGACTATGATGCCCACCAGCGTGATAAGGGCCAGAGACCCAATATAGACGGGTTTATACTGTGTCCAACTAGAGTTCATTACAGGCCTGCCTTGTCAGTGTATTTAAAGATGTGTCGGGCTGCATTTGAGGGGTGGGTGATTCTATTCTATGTAATTCACCCTTTTGTAAGCGGTACCGGCCGCAGACGGAATTGGGTTTGTAGGAACGCCGACTTAGCAATAGTACACTCCCACCGGTTCTGCGAAATTTATCAATAATGGAAACGATATCGTACGGTGCAGACCCAGATTGCCGAGTGCCAGGCTCGTCTAGAATGAGTAACTCGGGCTTGCCAAACAGTGCACGGGCCAAGGCAATTTGCTGGCGTAGACCGGTGGAAATTTGCGAGCCTGTTGTATCTAATTGCGTGGCATATCCGTTGGGCAGGCCTTCAATTTTTTTATGGCAGCCCGCGAGCTTCGCAGCGTTGACGATGGATGGCTTGTCTGCAGTTAAATCCATACTGCAGATGTTTTCACCAATCGTCCCAGGATAAAAGGCCAAGGTGTCGGGCAAAAAGCCAAGATGTTGAGATAAGTAGAACGATGGAATTTGTTTGATGTTTCGCGATCCAATTTGAATGCAGCCAGAGTCTATATCAATAGCGCCCACAAGCGCTTGACACAAGATCGATTTACCTGACCCGCTCAGTCCTGTTATTTCAATCAGTTCACCGGTCTTTATTGTAAAATCGATATCATGCAAAAGATCTGCACATCCGCGAGCGCCATTTAACCGAATAGCGTTTACCGTCAGTACGTCGCGAGAAACTGGCACTGCATCATTACTATAGGAAGGCGATGGCTCAGAGATCCTGGCCTCTAGGGCTTGCCAATGATTTATCGCCTTTTTAATTGCTGGAATCTTGCCAGCGATATTGTCCACGGGAAAAAAAACCCGGTTCAGCAGTATCGCACAAGCAATCATGGCGCCCACCGTTAATTTGTGATCTAAAATTAAATAGGCACCGACAGACAATAGAGCGGCATGAAATATCAGTCTCAGGGTTTTTGAGGCGATATCAAACCAAACGCTTAAATCCTTATTGGCAACTGAGGCGTTCCTAGAATGTTCTCGAGCTGTTTGCCATCGGTCGCGTAAGTGGTGTGACATATTTTGTTGTAGTACAGTTTTCCAAGATCTTTTTATCTCATCGGCAACCTGTGTCGACTTGTTTGATAATCGCTTTGATTCTATGTTTCGGTAATGGGTAAAAATGGCGCGCAGGCCATGAATAACCAATATGACCGCAACACCAGAGACCGTGATCCAGCCGAGTAAATGATGGAAAAAAAAGGTAATCGCCACAAACAGTGGTGCCCAAAATGCATCGAAAATGGCGATGATCGATCCTGAATGAAAAAAGCGACGCAAGCCATCAAGCTCCGATGTGCTCATTGCCGAGCGCGTATGACGAAGTCCGTCTGAGGGAGATTGCTGTTCTACGTTGAGTACTTCATCTTCAAGCCGTTTTTGGAAGCGGGCGGCAAATCGCGCTAAGGTGCGTTTGCGCGCGTAATCTAATAAACCCATGATGCAAAATAGAAACACAACCAAGATAAATAAAGAGGTTAATGATTCTAACGAGCGTGAATTTAACACTTTGTCATATATCAACAACATAAACATTGGGCTGGTCAACATGAGTACAGAAAAGAAAAAGCTAAATAGGAACGATGTTCCAAGAAGCCAGCTTTCGGACCAAAAAACGGATTTTAGTGGGTGCTTCTGTGACGATTCTTCAAACATGATTCCTTGGCCTTCACTCAATATTTTCTTAATAGTAGTATTTGATGGGCTTGGCTCTACTAAGCTCGGGTTTTATAGAGCCAAGCTCACCTATCTTCGAGCAGCTATTTGCGCTCGCTTCTTTTTCTTTGACTTAGATTGAAGGAAATGATGACGCGCTCACCGTCGCGTCCTTCTAATTCGGACTCATTGAGTGCTACGCTGTGATAGAGCCAACTGGGAAATATAATCATCGTGCCTTCGGTAGGGGGAAAAGATACCTTGGTCCAGCATTGTTTTGGACGCTTTTTATTGGGTATAAATTTGGGTTGACGCATAATAACGTTGGTGCGAGGGTCAACAAACTCAATTTCACCCGATTTTTCAGGTGCATGAATATAGTACACACCACTCCAGTCACACCCTGGATGTACATGCGCCCGATTGACGCTGCCTGGTGGATTAACAATCGACCACATGGTGCCAACTTGCAGTTTATGAGCATGGTGGTATTGCAGTCTTTGACTGATTAATTCACACGCATCGTTAATATGGTCGAGTAGTGGCAGATACTCTGTTTTCTTATGAAGATTATTTTTGCTGTGCCAGCCGCCCAGTTTGCTAAAATTGGAGCGTTGAATGCCCTTTGCATCGTGTTCCTTTTCTTTGTAGATACACTCCAACAGTTCCTCATTCAATACTTGCGCGCATGGTATATGAAATTTGAATAGTAATGTTGGAAAATACGTTAGTGCGTTCATGTCTTCCTTGGCCAGTTTTGTTTTAGTGAGTTGGCTTTGATGAATGTTCATTTTGATCTCCATTGTCATTAAGGTAGGCGATTATTTTTGGGTAAACTGCGCTGGTGTTAACTTAGGGAGTTGTGCTTCTTGCTGTAAAAATCGTTCAATATAGTCGTCGCACAGTAGAATTTTGCGTTGCCGTCGATTCCAACTGGCGCCTTTTGTACAGTGGTCGAAATGGATGGTTATTTCGTTTGGCCAGTTAAAGCGGCGCATTTGTTGCGCGACTCTCTCGATAACGCCTGATTGCTGCATCAGACTTTTGTAAGGACCGTCTCCATAGATAATTGAAACCTGATTGGATTTGGTTTGGGTAGATGGTTGTAGTGGGGCGAGTGTACGTTTCCAGCTTTCGATTTGTTGTGGTGTTGTATCCGAGCAATCCGCCAGATCGCGTTCAGAAAAATTTGCCCACTGAACGACGCTTTGCCATTCGGTGGGGTCTGCACCTTGTAGCAAGCAGAGGACACGGTAAGCGCGACGTTTATCTAATTCATGTTCCCCTTTTAGGTCATATTGCTGGGGGTTCACTTCTGCATCCTCGATCATCCAAGACTGGGCGCGAGCCGTAATAATTTCTGCAGCGTTGTCTCTTAAATTCTGAGTGATAAAGTTTGTTGCAAAACTATCGGCCATATTTTCTTCGTTACCGAGTACCGGAATGCTAAATTCATGAATCAAGGCGTGCCCCATTTCATGCAGTAAAACATGGGTTGTTACATTCTGCACAAAATGACTGAGTAATATTGGTGTCGACGCATTGTGTTTATTTGCAAAGGCAAAGCTCGTCCATACCATGGACCATAAGACAATTAAAGTTCGATACATTTGCAGATGCCTCCTTTGAAAGCGTTGGGTGTAAAGCACCTCCGGTATGACCCGGAGGTGTGACCAATGACTGATCAATTGAGATAGATTATCCGTCTACTTCATCTCCTTCGTTATCCTCATCATTTTCGTCGCCTTCATTACCTTCGTTGTCTTCATCGCCTTCATCATTTTCATTATCCTCATTGTTTTCGTCGCCTTCATTGGCCTCGTTCCCTTCATCGCCTTCATCGTTTTCATTGCCTTCGTCGTTCTCGTTACCTTCATCTCCTTCGTCTAGTTCATTTCCCTCATTTCCTTCATCATTCTCATCCCCTTCATTGCCCTCATTGCCTTCGTTATTTTCATCGCCTTCATCGCCTTCATTGCCTTCGTTACCTTCGTCATTCTCATTTCCTTCATCGCCTTCGGAGTCCTCATTGCCTTCATCTCCTTCATCTCCTTCATCACCCTCGTTACCTTCATTGTCTTCGTCCCCTTCGTTACCTTCATCTTCGAAGTTGAATAGGCCTTCATTGCCCTCATCATCTTCGTTACCTTCATTACCTTCATCGCCTTCGTTATCTTCGTCGTTTTCGTTCCCTTCGTTTCCTTCATCGTTTTCGTTGTTTTCGTCTCCTTCGTCGTTTTCATTCCCTTCGTCGTTTTCGTTTCCTTCGTCGCCTTCTACGCCTTCATTCCCTTCATTGTTTTCATCGCCTTCATCACCTTCATCGTTTTCGTTGCCTTCATTGTTTTCGTTGCCTTCATCACCTTCATTGCTTTCATTGCCTTCATCGCCTTCGTCATGTTCATCACCTTCGTTGCCCTCGTCGTCCTCGTTGCCTTCGTTATCTTCGTTGCCTTCATCAAATTCGTTGTCTTCATTGTCTTCGTCATCTTCATTGCCTTCATCGCCTTCATCTTCAACAAAGCTCAATGAGGAGTAAAGATCAACATACAATCCCTCTAAAATCTCTTCAGACACTTCGCTATTTAAGTATTCCACTAAAGTTTTCATAACATTACCTTTTGATTAATTGATTTAATTGGCTCGCTAGAGCACATAGTGAGTCAGCACATGCCAACCGGCTTTAAATTCTCGGAACATTTTCCGAGCGGTTATTTAGCCCAGGAATTTGGAAGGGGCGTCAAAATCACGAATTGATAAATTCGAGACGAGTGCTTCCAAACTGCTCACAGTGAACAGCAAGCTAATAAATATGAAATTAGTTGAATGCTATAAATAATAAATACTGGTCAAATTGGACTCCCTGCCGGCCTGTGCCAGTGTGCTGAGGTACCGATATAATCGAACAATAAATGCTGAAAAATCCAAAGCTTATTCTGATTAATGCAGTACATTGTTTATGTTTCCATCTAAACAATCTGGTGGAAATCATAACCGAGTAATAATCTCTTGGGGGAAAAAATATTGGGTAATATTCACGTTTTATACGAGAATTAAATTATGTTAATCGCGGCGGCTGTAAAAGGAAAAGTTCGACACGTTGACAAGTTAACATTTAATTAGCCCGGAACAATAGTGATTCACCACGTCCTTGTGGCCACCCTTCGGGCAGCGGAGCTGTGCAAATTTGCACCCGGAAAATTTGTGGTGTGTATGCTTTTTGTTTTGCTTTTGACCTTAATCCTCTCGTCACCAAGCTGAACGGAGGTGGGGTTTTAAGGGGCAATCGCGCAAGGATGGGCGATTCACTCGACACATCCTTGTGTCTCGCCTTTCAGGCTGCCTTTGGCGGTGCAAACATTCAATCCTGAATGTTTGTGAGGCGTGGACGCCCTGGGCAAAACTGAAGGAAAGCAGTTTTGCACGACCGTCAGGTCGCCCTTGGGTGAGGTACATGGAAGTACCGAATGATTGGCAATCACCTCGACCCTTAAAATTTCGCCGGGAGTGAAGGTGCCCACAAAGTGGGCTTGGTGCAGGGTGCCCTTGACGTAATGGGAGTTACTAATGCCGACGGGCGCATGGATGCGCATGAATCGGCCAGATTGGTAAGGAGTTTGGGCAATCAAACTCCTTACCTCGCCATCAACGCGAAATGATATTTTAATGTCTGCAAATTTTAGTAAGCGCCAATGAGTAGATCTAACTAAAAAACTTAACCCTCAAGCAAAAATCCCTCGCCCCAAGAATTGCCCCGGCGCAACCGCCCCCAACCTCCTATCAATCAATAATCCCCTTCTCCCTGGCTATGGCCACCGCCCGATTCCTATCCCGTGCATTCAATTTCTCTAAAATCTGACTGATGTAGTTCTTCACAGTGCCTTCGGCGAGTTCTAGTTTAAAGGCGATTTCTCGGTTGTTGTGGTGTTGGGCGATGAGTTTTAGGATTTGTTCTTCGCGAACGTTAAGCAGGGTATTGGGCTTGGCTGCTTGGCTGTCGGATAGGGCTCGGTAGCTGTTTAGCAATAGCTCGGTGGACTGGGTGTCGAGTACAGGTTTGCCCTGGTGGGCTTTGCGGATGTTTTGCGCGAGGGCCTCACCCGACACGGCTTTAAGTAGAAAGCCCTGGGCGCCTGCAAGTAGTGCGCTGCGTAGGTAGTCTTCTTGGCCAAAGGTAGTGAGAATTAAAATACGGGCACTTGGGTCAAGGGACCGAATTTTTTGGGTGGCCTGAATGCCGTTTGTACCCGGCATTTCGATATCCATTAATATCAAATCGGGTTTAAGCTCGCTGTAACGTATAACGGCTTGTTGTCCGTCACTGGCTTCACCCACAAGTTCAATGCCTTGTTCAAGCTCCAGCAGCATTTTGATGCCATCACGCATCAGTTGCTGGTCGTCTACCAGTAGCACAGTAATGGGTTTGGTGGTGTCAGGCACGGTAATCTCCGATGTGTATTATTGGAATCTCAACGCACAATTTGGTGCTTTGCCCTTTACGGGAGAAGGTGATGGAGCCGTTAAGCTCGGCTACGCGGCTTTCGATAGATTTGATGGAGGGTAGGGGTTTACTTTCATCGTCTTTCAGCCGCCGGCCATTGTCACTCACTTGCAGTGTGATGGTGGAAAGTTCAGCGTTCCCAGTGAGAATAATTGTGGCTTCCGTGGCGTTTGCATGACGACTGATATTGGTTAAGGCCTCTTGCACGATACGAAATAAGTGTTGTTTACATTGCGCGCTTAGAAGTGCCTCATCAGCGTCGAATGTTAACGTGGTTTTTATTGCGGTAAGGCGCTGAAAATTTTCCACCAGTTCGGGCAGTGCTTGCGCTAAAGGTACGTTCTCGGCCTGGCCTTCATCCATAAGGCGCACCAGCTTGCGTGTTTCATCCAGGCCCGTAATGAGAAGTTGACGTGCGGTGGTTAAGATTCTTTGCGCTCTATTAGGGTCCCGTGCCAAAAACTTTTCAGCGGCCTCTAGCTGCACGATGGAGATGGTGAGCGTATGCCCTAAGGTGTCGTGTAGCTCTCTCGATAGCTGCTGGCGGGCCTCCGCTTTGTTTTGTTGCTCGCGGTCAAGGGTAAAATCGGACAGTTGTCGGTTTTTTATCTCTAGCTTACTCAGCAGTATTCGGGTTTGCTGCCGCCCGGTTTCGGCTTCACTTCGAAGAAAGGCAAAGCCGCTTAAAAATAGGGTAAGCAGACTGTTGACGGAGGCATCCTGTATATCTGTGGGTGTGGTCGAGGTGATCAGTTCACTGGCAAAAACGGCGGCGACACAGGCGCACACCCAACCGATGGCGCGGCGCTTGGGCAACGTTTCGATAGCCAGAAGGCTGACCACCACATACAGCATGGCCATGTGTGAAGGCACCCAAAATGTCATTGCTGTGGTGAGCAGCAATAGGGCCGCCAATACCCCCTGCTGCCATTGTTGAATGCGTTGGGTGGCCAGCAGCACCGTAAAGCCTATAAAGACGAGCAGTACCACGAGCATCCACCATTGGCCAGTGGCGCGAAGACCTTGTATAAAAAAATAACAGCCCCCAAGTAGAAAACCGGCCAGTGTCAGCATTGCCCAGCGGGATAGAGGCGGGATGGCACTTGTCATGGTGTTATCACCAGTATTTTTTGTTGAGTATTAAAGGTAATGCCAATAGCCATATTAGACCGGTGTAGATGATAAAAGCCGTGCTGTCGCCCGTGACTTCCGGCAAAAATGGCAAGGCGTTAAAGGCCATATTGGAGGAAATGTGAGCCAAGATCACCAGGTAGATATTTTGGGTCCAGCGGTAGAGAAATGCCATCAATAGGCTAGCCGGAAGCAGCATTAAGCCAAACATCCAAAAAGGCATTTGTTCAGGTGTGCCCATACCAATCAGATAGCCCGGGTAATGCCAAAACAACCACACCAGTGCCACCACCAAAGCCGAGACCATAAAGCTACTGCTATGAGCAAGTTTAGCAAAGGCATAGCGCCGCCAACCGTACTCTTCACCCGTCATCAAAATCAGTAAAATAGGTAGCTTGCCGAGAAATACGCCAAAATTGGGTAACACCCATTCCCCTCGGTCCAACCCAATGCTGAGCATCATCAATACAAAGGGTAGCAACAAGGCACTGGCAAGGGCTACGGGGTTCCAGTTAAACCCCTTTGGGTGCCCGAAAAACGCCTTAACCCCACGCCAGCCTCCTTGATAAGCACTAAAGCCTATGGCCAACAACATAGGGCTAATAACCCCTAACAACACAAGCGGCATAACGCCTAACCGTAACCCCGCCTGCGTCGCCAAAGCAATCGCCACCAGCGTGGCGGCCAAATAAATAAACGTTAACTTCTGTTCTTGAAACAACCTAATCATCTGCCTTCACCGGTTTGGAAATGGGATGGCCAGCCTAACCAAGCCCAAGTCACAAACATAAGTGCCGAGAGTCATATGACTTCAGGGGGGGGGTAATTTTTACAAAGTACCCCAAAAAGTCATGCCCTACAGTTGTTCGACTCTGTCCTCTGAAATGGCATTTTCATAGGCATGAGCTTCAGAGTTTAAAAAACAATATTTCGCCTTGAAGGCGAGGTAAGGCGTTTGCTTGCCCAAACGCCTTACCAATCTGGCCGATTTATGCGCATCCATGCGCCCATCGGCATTAGTAATTCCCTTTAAGTCAAAGGCACCCTGCACCCGAGTCGCAAAGAGGCTACCCTCATTCATTGTGTGATTTGGCAGGTCGCGGTGAAGGTCAATCATTCGGTACTTCCATGTATCTCACCCAAGGGCGACTACACCGTGCAAACTGCTTTCCTGCAGTTTTGTCCAGGACGTCCACCGCTCAGCCGCGCGTCTATGCGCGTCTGCCCTACCAAATCCCACTTCCATTCGACCTGGTGACGGGACGTTGAAGGTCAAAAGCTGAGAAACCAAAAGACCTCGGAGTGATCGTGAATTTAATCTTTTTATTTATGTTGTTATCTCGGGGTTCTTGCACTTCGCAATCCCGTCATCTCGCCGAGCGGAGCGTGATTTTTTTGGGTGGCGCACAGGATGTGCGCGGTAGGTGTGCATGTATAGGGCGTACCTTCACGCCGACCTGAAAGGCGAAGTAAAGGGATTTACTTCGTAAAGGTACCTCGCCCTAAAGGCGAAACCTTGTTTTAAAGTGTTCAGTCGTGCAATTCAAAATAATTCACCCATTTGAAGGGTGCGCGAGAATCGGCTGGATTGATAAGGAATTGAGGTAAGTAAACTCCTTGACTTGCCCTCAAGGCGAAAAATTTCTTTTAATTTTTTTCGTCGAAATGACCTTTAGTTTGATGCCATCAAACTAAACGCCCTAAGGCACAAACCAAGCACCTTATGGCCATCAACCAGACCAAAAAAAACCGCGGCATGACAGCCGCGGTTTTTAAGTACAGAAGAGTACTGGCTTAGAACTGCATGAAGAAGTTCCAAGATTCCGACGGAATCCAAGTGTTTAAGCCGTCATTGCCGCCGCCGCCATCGTGTGGCGCCGGGTCGTGGCCGCCATCAAAGGTACAGACCTTAACTGGATAATTCTCCTTACACCCCTGATAGTCATAGCAAATATGTCGAGATGGACTGGACTGGTTCCAGGTAGGAATGTTGGCTGCTGTACAGCCGTTATCTTGAGCGCGTTGCTCGGCAGCAAATTTCGCACCAACACCGTTCCTCTCCCATGGCGTTGTGCCATCGCTCATCCCGGTGGTGCTCATCCATGCAATGGGGTCGCGAGGAAGTGGATTTGGCAGCCAAATATTAAAGTTGGCCGGGGCTATACCAACGGCGGCACGAATTTGCTGTTGGTGGTTGGTTGACAGTGAGTAGGTAATCATACCGCCAAAGCTAAAGCCTGTGGCAAACACCCGCGATTCATCAATACAAAGGCTGCTCGTGACTTTTTGCAGAATGTCATTAAATAAGAAACGATTGTCTTTTTCTTGCCATATTTGACCATCCGATTGAGGTGCAACAAAGATAGCCGACTCACCCGCCAACCTTGCTTGGCGGTGCAGGCCATAATAGGCCCAGTTATTGACGCTTTGGTTGGCCATAAAGTGGTCGCCGGTGGCTACAGCGTTATCGGTACTGCCAATCCAGTGCGAGGTGTAAAACAATCGATAGGGTTTGTTGTTATCGTAATCTGTTGGGATATCGATAATATACTCGCGGTTTTGGTTGTTACTTTGGATGTAGAGCTGGGTTGAGGTTGGTAAGCCGCCATTAACGGACTGGCCGCCTGCAAGCAATGCCGATTTCCCGTCGGTACCACAGCCTGAGCTCAATACGGGTGGGTTACCTAATGGGTAGTCACCGGGAACACCGTCCTCAATCGTGTCTATGGGGCCATCATAGGGGCCGATGTGTATCCAATCGAGGTCTACGTCGGAATTTGAACCCATTGCCACGCGGATTTTTTGAACCCCTTCTGTTAAATGGATTGTGCCAGCCGACACGGTTTTAAACTCGCCCCAGTTGCGTATCCGCGGGACATCGAATGTGTTGATCAGCACCTGGTCACATTGCACCAACTGTAGTGTTCGACCTGAAGACACCGCGCCTGCGCGAATGGTTACATCAAAATCACCTTCTTCGGCCACGTAAACGGTATATTCCAGCCATTCGCCGACAGTCATCCAGCCTATAGCGTAGCCACCCGTAATTTCTTTGATATCCACGTCCGTATTGGAGCGGTAGGCTCCGCCTTCGTTGTCAGTGGTGGTGTCTGAATAGCCTTCAGGATCAAAATCTTCGGCTTCAATTTTGCCCGGCAACGTTATAGCCTTGCCTTCATAGCCGTTGCTCGCATTACTTGGGCAGGTAGCGTGAACCGAGCCGCTTGATGAAGATGAGCTGGATGAAGACGAGTTGGATGAGGATGAGCTTGATGAGGACGAGCTTGATGAGGATGAGCTGGAGCTTGATGTATTATCGCCACCGCAGCCACCGATGGTCAGCACTGCTGATAAACAAGCGCTAGCTATAGCCCACTTTGCTGTGAATACCCTATTCATTCTTTCACTCTCTCTTATTGTTGATGACTTCCTCCAAAAGCTGCCCGTTACAAAGCACTGCGACGCTCGAATGCAAGAAAATCGTTCTGTAGATAATCAATTAAGAATTCAGGGAGAAGCATACTTGGGTAAGGGGGTAAAAAATGTGCTACTGATCATGCAATATGATAAAAGTTGCAAATATTTTGTCTTCGGTAGTGAAGTCAGGGCTTCAATGCTTGGCTTGGCAGGCATCCTGCCCAATGCTGATCATCATCAATGCAGGGAGTCGCAACAGCTTACTTGCAGCGGCCCGGGGCTCCACTCAACCCCGTCGGGAGCCCCGTCATTTTAGCCCCGCGCTCGCCCCTCATAGCCTCTAAAGCCTATGGTCAACAGCATAAGGCTAATAGTCCCGAGCAAGACAACAGGTATAAACCTCAACCGCAACACCGCCTGCGCCGCCAAAGTAATCACTAGACGCGTAGCGGCCAAATCAATAAACGGTAATGTCTGTTCTTGAAATAGTCTAATCATTTGCCTGCATAGGTTTGGATGTGTGATGACTGGCCTGGCCAATCCAAAGTCGCAAGCAAATGTGTTGCGAGTCACATAATTTTTGGTTTGGTTGTTTTTTTGATTTCTGATGTGAGTGGTGATTTTGTCACGAATAGCCGTGATATAAACAATGTTTCCTCTTCAGGACGAAACATTGTTTTTAATACTTTTCGTCGAATTGGCTCGCAGCGTGAAACACTTAATGCAAATGCCGCATGGTAAGCAAATTCCTGAACTCGCTATTAAGGTGAAGCATTGTTTATATACACGTTTACGTTCAGGCGCGAGATTCACCCGACCATAAAACGCTTGGTGGCAAACCCATGCCAGAAAACTTATCCATTCTATCCCAAGAAGAAAGCATCTCTGTGTAAAATACTATGAATTAACAATCAACAAGCATCTAGGGACGCTCAACCCTCCCAAACACAAAAGGCTCTGCCAGCAATTTATGCCTCCATTCCAAATTACCCACCCAAAAGACCTTTCTCGCTTGCGCCGTATTACCTTAGGGGCCCAAGGGCTGCTGCAAGCCAAGCCCTATGGCTTGGGGTTGGAAGGCGTGCATAAGGCCATCAACCACATTGGCTATGTACAAATTGACACAATCTCGGTGGTGGAGCGGGCCCATCACCATGTGTTGTATTCCCGCGTACCCAACTTTAAGCCTGCGATGATCCACCAAATGCTACTGGCGCGCGATATTTTTGAATACTGGACCCACGCGGCGGCTTTTATTCCCATGGACGATTACCGTTTTTCATTACCTTACAAGCACGCGATTCGAGGTGGGCAAACCCATTGGTATAAAACGCCAGACAGAAAATTGATGAAAAAGCTGCTGGCGCGTATACGTTCAGAAGGGCCATTGCGCTCGCGTGATTTAGAAGCCAACGTCAAAAAACGCAGTGGGTGGTGGGATTTAAAACCCGCCAAAAAGGCGCTTGAAAAATTGTATATGGAAGGCGATTTAATGGTGAGTGACCGTGAGGGCTTTCAAAAAACCTATGACTTGACCGAGCGAGTATTGCCGCCACATGTTAATACAAAAGTGCCAAGCATAAATGAATTTGCTGAACATATTGTTGAGCAGCAGTTACGCTGCCATGGCTTGGTAACCCTTAAGGGGTTGACCTACCAGCGTCGTAATTCAGGGTTACGTAAAGCGGTAAAGCACTTGATTAGTGACTACCTAACAGAAGGCATATTAGAGTCAATACAACTAAATAATGGCGAGGTGTTTTATATCCATGCCGGTAGCCTTGAAAACCCGCTACCAAAACTCAGTGGTCGGCTATTAATACTGTCACCGTTTGACAACGCGGTGATTCAACGTGAACGCCTAACAGCCTTGTTTCAATACGACTACCAAATAGAATGCTATGTACCGGAGGCTAAACGCCAGTACGGCTATTTTAGCCTGCCGTTATTATACCGGGATACCTTTATCGGCCGCATGGATTGCAAAGCCCACCGCAAAACCCGTGAGTTGGAAATTAAGTTTCTTCATTTTGAGAAACACAATTTTGATGAAGATAAGACTATCGATGCATTTGCAAAAGCTCTAAAGCCTTTCCTAAGATTCCAACAATGCGACACAATAACTTTATCCAAAGTCCACCCAAAATATCTAACTAAACCCCTACAATCCGCCCTTAAAACGTTTAGTTCCTGATCTACAATCTCCCGTCATCTCGCCGACTGGAGCATTATTTTTAAGGGGAAAGTGCGCAGGAAGCGTACTTTAGGCGCGCACGTACAGGAGGTGCCTTCGCGCCGATCCTTGAAAATAACGTAGGAAGAAGGGCAGCCGAAGACCGAGGTGCAGGGTGCCCTGAGGATTGTTAAGGAGTTTGGGCAAGCAAACTCCTTACCTCGTCCTCAAGGCGAAACATTATTTTGGAGTGTATTGAATTGCGCTTAATAAGTATTCTACGCAGTTGCAGGGCGCCATTGGCGTAAATGAATTTACTAATGCCAATGAGCGCATGGATGCGCAGGAATCGGTCGGATCGTTAAGGGGGTGCGAGCAACCCCCTTGGCTCGCCCCAAGGTGAAACGGTTTATTTTCGAGGAATTTAGCCGTCCGCAGGGCCCAATCTCAAAACCTCACTCCGTATATTTCCTCACAAAAACAATATCTTACACCCGTTTTTACACTTTTTAACAATTGAGCATCATTGGCTTGGCGTAACATCGTTGAAGGGGGCAGGTCTGCTTGGCGTTCTAAGGCCCCGAGAGGCAGTCATAATGCTGCGTATGAAGTTTAGGCTAGGAGTTAAAATGTACGTGAATCAAGCAATTATAAGAATCTGGTCCATTAGCGTTGTGGCGGTGTTAATGTCGAGTTGCGGTGGCTCTTACGATTTGAAGTCGGCTACCGATTTATGTGATGCGATCAGTCAGCCCAACGCCAATTTTGTGAGCTACAAGCAAAAATTGAATGGCAGTAGCCGTTACGCACATGAATGGGCGCAGTTTAATTCGCAAGCTCGCTTTTATTTCAATGATTCGGAAGACGCCGGCACTTACGAGTGTTTAAACCAGAATACCGTGCTATTTACGAATTCAGAAACGGGCACAACGGAAGAGCTAACCTTTGCAGAAAATTTTGAGTCCTTTATTGTTGTTCGAGAAGGCGACGCAGACCCTACAAAATATATTCGCGCGCTACCAGAGGTAGGCGTAGATTTGTGCGCGATAGTAGAGAATGGCTATTACGTTGAGGACGACGTCGCCGACTTTACTAATGAAGACTTTAAATTCTTGAATTTTGGTGATGATGAAACCGTGGCATATCGATTGTATGGTACCTCAGACCAGAACGGCACCTACGATTGCAGTGGCAACGAGTTACATATTCACAATGCTAAGGGGGGTTCCATAAGAGTTGGTACAATCCATTTGCGCGAACAAGGGTCAGGGTTATACCTATTAACCGCCAACCAATCACGCATTAATTTAATCGAAGCCGATCCAAAAGTACTAGCGCCCGTTTGTGAGGCCTTAGAAGGTACAACATTTTACTCGCAGGACCTAGTCGGTAACGACGGCTTGGCAGAGCATTTACCTGTGATGTTTGAAAATGAGCGCATAACATTTACGGAAGGGGACGCGGTATTCCAAAGTGCGTATGCGTGTAAAAACGGTGTAGTGACTTTGAATCGAGGGCCAAGTGGCATGCCTGCCACATTGGAATTTGAAGAAGACATAAGCCAATTTATTGAACGTAACGAAAACGATGAAGTGATGGCGGTTTACCGTAAAGCGCCTTCGAAGCCCAATACCGACTGTGACAGTGTTGCGGGAGCAACTTATTCGGAGGTGATTCCTATCACGCAGTTTATGGAGCAAAAGGAAGCATCAAACGTGGCGGTGGCAACGAGCCCAATGCACTTTACCTTTGTAGATGATGACAATGTCGATTTTGATTTGGGTCATGGCTTTGTTTACAACGGTACGTACGACTGTGCGCTTGAAACTCTGCATGTACATTATGAATCCTCAGGAGAGTTGGCTGCCGAATTACATCTGAGTAATGATAAAACTTCAATCGATGTCACCGTGGTGGGGGGGAATGCCGTTACAACATTGCACAAAGAAGATCCCGATACTTGTTACCAATATGATGGCTTAACTTATTTGGCTTCCCATTTGACGGATGATTTTGGCGTGTTGCGGCACCCTTGGGTCGAATTTTATGACGGAAAGGTTGAGTTTGTTCAGGAAGGTCTCTCTGCCCCCGAGCCTTATAAATGTAACTTAGAAACCCCGTTGGAAATTTCTATCGGCGAGACGGGTGGTTACGCAATGTTCTCGGCTGATTTCAACCAGATAGAAGTCGTACGGTTCCCCAGTAATCCGGTAACAGAAACCTACTATCGTGCGTCTGATGAATTTAAAGCGGATTGCGAGTTGGTTGATGGAAAGTACTATTCTGCAACTTCAGCTAATCTAGCGCAGGCTGAAAACTCAGCAGAAGGCTCAAATAATTTAATGGCAGATCCAGCACCGCCGCCGTATATCTATTTCACCACATCGGATGTTGGGGCCAGGGCAGAATTCTTTTTAAGCAACATTAGCGGCAGCGGCCATTATGACTGCGAGCTGGATAAACTTCATATACATACCAATGGTCAGGGTGCGGAGGTTATGGATGTAGAGGTAAATGAAGACGGCTCGATCATTGAGGTGAATATGGATTCTGAAACCTTGAGTTTCTACACTCTGTAAATCTATTGAACTGCGCGCCCTGAAAATACTAACCAAAATGTATGAATTTCCTTGTATTTTAAGGGCTTGCATTGGCCATTTCGGACAATGGCGGCACGTCCTTGTGCCGCATTAACCCGACATAAAAGATTGCTGGGTTAATAATAACCTCTTGGTTAATCCGCAATGGCAGAAGCTATTGCGGATTAATTGACGGTTGCCCAGATCTTGAACTCGTTTTAGGCGCGTGGGCCATCGCGCTCTGTACGGCACAATGACCATGCCCAGTTACAAATCGCCCCCTTTCATACGGTTACTTTCCCTGTATTCTTCTGAATACGCAGTTTGACTACCACGATATCAATAGTGCGATTAATCACCATTTAAAATAAACTGCCACTGTACAATCTGTGTTCTGCTGGGCATCACGCAAAAAGGACGGCCAAATGAAAACAAAAGTCAGTGCAGGGTTGATTTTGGCGGCCGGGCTATGTGCCTGCCAGACGGTACCGGTGAAAGAGGGCACGGCGGCCCGCGAGCTCCTATCAGAGACGCATTCAAAGACTATGTTCGAAGCCGTGCCATCGGTGGCTAAGGCCTCTAAATGGTTTAACCCTGATGCCTTTGGGCAGACCGGAGAATTGGGTAAAACACCTGACGACTTGCGGTTTGAATTGACCTTACAGGATGCCGACGGCAGCGCCTTGCATTTAACCAGCTGTATGGATGTGGCCGTGGTGAAGGACCGCGTAGTAGTCCAAACGCACTTTAGTCGATGGCAGCGCTTGCAGGCCAATTGCGAGGCGGCCAACCGCTTCTTCCGCGCACCCCAATCCGCACTTGATTATTGGCCAGAGTCCCTCTCCTTTGAATTGCTTAAAACCTTTCCTGCCACCCTCGTACCGGGTGCGAATACAGATGCCCCAATCACTGAACTTGGCCAGCGTACCGATATTCAGCCGGTTGCAGGTAAAACCCATGGTTTAAAAGTGCTGCTGGGGCAGTTGGAGGTGATCTATGTGGTATTGGCGAAGGGAGATTTTAACCAGGATGGGTATCAGGATTGGTTTGTACGGTTGGATTGGAAAGTGGCCAATTCTGCGGTTGAGGGTGTGGATTGGATAGTTTTAACTAGGCGCAATACCGATCAGTTGCCCTTTGTGTTGTGGCGTAAATAATCTAAAGATAGGGGAGGCGCTGACTACTTGAAGTAGTCGTTTATTTTGCCATTGTAATGACTACAGTTATATGACTATAGGCAAAAGATGCAAGAGTAGGTTTCAAAGTCTCAGTTCAAGGCCAAAGCGCTGGAGCCTTTTCGGAAGGTTGAATCTAGCGGAGATGGCGTGATTGTTACCGACCACGGTATACCAACCATTGAGGTGCGTCAGTATGGTAAAACGGATCGCAGCCCTTTGAGGTCTCAAAGGCAGTGTGACCGGATACTCTGAGCCTACCTAGCCTGTGGGTGAAGGTGACTGGGAGGCGCTGGGATGATCGTGCTGGATACGCATACGCTTATCTGGTGGGTCAGCGGTGCTAAGCAATTGTCAGCGAAGGCAAAAAAAGCCATTGAGTCTGAACTTCCGGGCGGTGAAGTCTTCGTCTCTGCCATCAGTGCTTGGGAGGTTGCCATGCAGGTAGCCAAAGGCCGGCTGGCGCTGACAATGGATATTGACGATTGGCTAGAGGCCGTCGCCGCCATTGAGGGCGTATCCTTTGTTCCAGTCAATACTGGCTTGGCTGTGCAGCCGGTACGTCTACCAGGTGAATTCCATCCCGATCCGGCAGACCGAATCATCGTAGCTCTGGCTCGGCACTATTCGGCACCACTCGTAACCACTGACACCAAGATTCGTGGGTATAAGCATGTCAAAACGATTTGGTGATCAGTTTGGGCGGCGCTAAGTTGTTAACTTGTCAGTGTCCCCTGTTTGCTGCGTCCCGCTCGGCGAGGTGACGGAGGTGACGGGATTGCGAAGAGCAAAATCCCTTAGATAAAACCTAAGCCCCAATAAAGGATACATTGCGCTCGCAAAAAAATGATCGTACGAGTGCTCTATCTGATTTGATTCACAGAAAAAATAGGACAGGCACCCTCGAAATCAAGTGCACGAAGTTGGAGTGCGCGCCACTGTTCAGGTGAAAACTCCTTAATACTTCGTAAGGTGAGTTTCCCAAAACAAAATTTCGATGGCTATAGAGGATCATGGCATTGGTTGGATTAGCATGTTATTCCTTGAGCAAAATATAAAATGGCAGCTCGATATAAACCGAGCTGCCATCGATACACGCTAGGTTGGAGCAAAAGGGTTTACCAATAAATTAATGGTGTAAATTTCTGTATCTATCCCGTTTGTTGCCTGTAGCTGGAAGTTAAACAAGCCCTCGACTGTGGGCGAACCACTAATCTCTCCGGTACTGGTGTTTAGGCTTAAGCCTGGCGGCAGGCTGCCATTGATTATTGACCATGTGGGATTGGTCACATAGGCCACGCCAAACTGGTAATTCACTGGTTGCTGTAAAGTTGCCACGAGGGAACAGAAACCTTCCGAGCCTGGTAGACATGCAACGTTTTTAACCACTATTGTAAAGTCAGCCAGAAATTCCTCGCCGCCACTAAGCGCGCCAAGTGTAAAATAGTACTGGCCCGCAATGCTGGGGAAACCCGTGATTTCACCACTGCTGGTATCCAAACTAAGCCCAGGTGGCAGCGCGCCAGCATCCAAAAACCAGCTATCCACCAACAAATTCGCTTGGGGTGTCCAACTGTAGTTACCCCCTAAAGTGGCCAGCGCTGGGGAGCCGCTGATGCTTGGCTTGGCTTCAACTTGCAGCGTGTAACTGGCACTGGCCTCTTGGAAGTTCGCGTCTGCCGCTTTAATCGCTGTAATTTCCGTTTCGCCTGCGGTATGGAGGGTGACTTCTCCGTTGCTTGCAACGCTAGCCACTGTGGGCTCACTGCTCGTGAAGCTCAATGCTCCAGTGCCAGAGCCTCCAAGCACCGCGTTGGTAAAGGGCGCTTCGTTCTCACGTTTTACAATGGGGCCTGCCTGGGTAAATCTCAGTACGGCTTGGGTGCCCCTGGCAACCTCGATGTTCAGCGTCACGCTGTCGGCACCACCTGCGTTAGTGGCTTCAATATCAATACCGCTGTAGTTACCGGCTGCGGTGGGCGTTCCAGTAATGGTGCCATCGCTAAAGGCAAGGCCGGGGGGCAGGGTGCCAGTCAGGGTCCAACGACTGACCGCTCCCCCACTATTGCTCACCGTAAAACCATAGGCCACACCCACACTCGCCGGCGCAGGTGCGGCCGACAGTTGTGGCGCTGCGGTGCCTACCGTAACAGAGATGCTGAAGCTGCGGGTTTCATCGCTGCCGCCGGCGTTTACAGCGCGAATGCGTATGTCGCTATAAGTGCCGGGGTTGCTGGGAGTGCCACTTAGGGTGCCGTTAGTTGTGTCGAAGCTGGCCCAGTCGGGCAGGTTGTCCACTTCCCAGTACTGTTCCTGTGCGCCAATATTGGTCGCCCGCAAGCTAAAGGGCTGGCCCGCAGTAATTTGGTAATGGTCATCAAGGGGTGCCAACTCAGGCAGTTTAATAAACACATTCAGGCGCACGGGGTGGATATCTTCCGGCTGGAACGGCGCAAAGGTTTCCAGGGTCACTTCCGGGCCTTGAGCACGAATATACGCCACGTATTCCTGGTCCACATCGCTCGGCTCTGGCGTGCCGCTAATCTCTCCGGTATCCGGGTTCAGGCTGGCCCAAGGGGGTAGTCCATCACCTTCGCCGAGAACGAGACTCCAGGTTTCTACGGGGCCTTCGGAGTTGGACAAGGTAAAGCTGTAAGGCCGGCCCACCTCGGCTAGGGGCGCTTCGCCGGAAAGTAAGGGGCCCCAAAGTACCCACTGATTGTAGCCAGCTCGAGCCTCGGCACAGTTCTGATCTTCCAGCACCGCATCCACATTGGCCACATAAATCGCTGCTGGGCTACTGCCCACGTACAACCTCTCGGGAGTGCCCTCTACCGTTCCATCCTCAAAGGTCGTGCCTTCGGGTACGGCGGCTATGGTGTTTGCGTCTAGGTAAAGCGGTTGGTAGGGCTGCAGGCCACCCCTGCGGGTAAAGGTGTTGGTGAGGTATTCGTTGCCCACGTAGTAATAGGGCGGTTCCCAGGTCTCCAGCTCCAGTTTCTCGGACACTTCAATGGTGTGTAACACAATCTCGTATTCGTTCCGGGTACCATCGTTGTACCAGGTTTCTACATCCACCTGAAAATTATAGGTACCGGCTTTTTCGGGAATACCGGTAATGCGGCCGTCCTCTTCCAGTGTTAAACCCTCTGGTAAGAGGCCTGCCACTCGAGTGAAGGTGACGGGGAAGTAGGACTGCACCGCGATTTGCGATCGATCACCGCAGGCATTAAAGGGGGTGCCCACTGTAGCTGTGGCGCGCAGTCGGTTGTCTACCTTAAAGCCAAAATCCAACGCCAGCCGCAGTTCAATGTGGTCGTCTTGGGTAATTGATTTGCACTGTTCTTGCGAAGAAATGGTGATGCTAACGCGTTCGCCGTCGTCATTTACCGTGTAGTGATCAAAACTGGCTTGGAAACACCAAACACTTTTAAATAGCTGGCCACTCAAGGTGGAGTTTATTGTGGCTGAGGCTATGTTTTCACGGTAACCTCGCGCATAAAAACGCACTTGCACCACGCGGTCATCAAATTCGTGGATCACGTTCCCGAGTTTGTCTTCACCGATAACGTCCACAGTTACAAACACGCGCTCCGAAGCAGCCGGGAACCAATCGGTATTCCACCAGGAAAAGTGTGTGGCGGAGGCCCGCATCGCCAGGCCTGTTTTCGATTGGGGGCTGGCAATCACCGTGCCTTCGCCTTCATGCATCCACGTGCCTGTGCTTTCATCTAGCGACCACAGTGGAATATTGTCGCCCACTTGCACGGCGGTTCCATCCGGGTAGCTGTCGATATACATTGGCAGTTCAATAATCGCTTCCACGCCCGGCGCCAGAGCCAATTCTGCTCCTCCTTGCGTAAAGACATATTCCACCGAACCAAAGCTAACAATTGGGGTGTTGCTGCCATCCGGCAGAATGCCAGCGAACTCACCGGGGAAGGCGAGCAGGCCCATGGTGGTGCTCACGTCTACGGGTGTAATGGTCACTTCTATTTCTCCGCCTACCGGGTTGCCCTGGGCATCCACGAAAGCGTCTTCAGGTAAGCTCACCGTGGCGCCGTGCTTGCCGACAATCTTTGCCTCTTCCGCCGCCGCAAAAACCACTGCGGCCTCCCTTTGCAATAACGCAACTTCAAGACTCAGAGGCGTGTCATCTTCAAGGGTTGTCAGCGGTTTTACCTGAGCCGCATAACCCGTCTTTTGAAATCTGAGGGTTAGGGTCTCTCCCGGCGGTAAGCCAGCCAGCAAAGCGCGACCACTGGCGTCGCTGTTCGCTGTTGTATCGACGCCGTCGACAGTTACCTCAACATTGGCGAGCGGTGCGCCCAGGCGATCCAGAACCACAACTTCCACGACCGCACTCACCTCTATGGGAGGGTCGGGCTTTAAGTCAGGATTGTTATTTTGTTCATCCCAAGGGCAGGCGCTTAGAATAAGCGCTAGTGCGATGCTCAGCATCAAGCGCATTATGTGGGAAATAAATTGTGTTTTTTGATTCATGACTCCATTCTCCCTAGTTCTTATGAGCGGCTACCGCCGGCTCATCGAATGGAATGAATCCCATACAACCAACGGTCTGTGGCGATAGCGTAGCTTTGGGTGAACGGAGGCAGTAGTACCTATTTAGGGTAAAAATGCTGACGTTTTTTTGCCAAAAGCGTCGTGACTATTGACGAGTTTTGCCGCAATGAGCAGAGAAGCGGCACCGACGCAGTGTGATGGCTGAGAAGATGTTTGGCTAAGGGCGAATTTCGCACAGATTGGATTCGATATAGCGCAATAATTGCGAACGCTTTTCTGGGCCACGCACCGGATTTGTAGGGGCTGACTCACTCTTGCCAAACAAACTCAGTTCGGGGTGTTGTTCTACTTTTAAAAAGATACTTCGCCAACGCTTGCGAACCGTTTCGCCGGAAATGTGCAAGTCATCTGCGATTTCTTTGTCACTATACGCCCACAGAGCCAGCTCCAATAAACGCTTTTCTCCTGCGGAGAGTGCCAGCATCGGCTCTTTATGTCGCACCAAGCACACAAAAGGGTGAAAAGGAGTCGCACCAAGCTTGTCTAAATCCAGGTGATACAAGATGCCTTTTTGGCCAATGGCCTCAAAGCCCATGGCTTTTAAAGAAGATCCAGGTTGCGCTTCATCAGCGTTCCTGACTGGGTGCAATGCAGCGCGACAATGATGCCCTGCATGCATCAGCCGAAAGCAGGCCTGCATTTCGGCCACCGCTTGTTGCACCTCCGGCTGGTTTAGGTCTCCAGAGGGGGCAAAGAAATGGGCAAACACCAGTACCATTCCTTCGCCTCGGTTGCTTTCTGCGTGCTGTTCAGGACGTAGAAAAACACGCTTTCCCTGGTTTTCCTGTTGGTACAGCCACTCAATTATGGGGGTATCCGCTTTGTCCCCAAGAAACTCCTGTTCCACAGTGCGGCTGATAAAGCCGGTAATCGCCAGTGAGATCACTTTTTCGGGGGCTGGGCTCTCATTAGGTTCTGTTTCCAGCAGCATCATACCGCTGAGCGCGCGCTCTTGTAGCAAACGAGCAATAATTTCTGTAATGAAGGCTTCGTCTCCCAGTTGCTGATGACTGTATTGGAAGGACTGAGTTAATTGCACCACAAGGGGCACATCTCCAGGGCGAATAACACGGCGGCTTATGATGGACATATGGGTGAGCATTTCTCAATGACAATAGGTCTAGCATACTGAAGATTAACGCCGCTTGGAATTGGGAACTGTCTCGTCCAGAGTCTTAGGGTGGGTGTCCCGTTAACGTTCCGCCTCACGGATGTCAGGTATCGTTTCTCACCTTTGCTGGTTAACCGTTCTCTTATATTGGCCACAGATCTGCACCTATCAACTACAACCAGCATGAGTGTACAAAAAGCAGTCGCAAAGTGCAGCAGGGGATATATAATCCCCGTGTATATGTGCTCATGGCACATAATATATCTATATATATCAATGCTTTAGGGTATTTCTTCCTAAGAATAATTAGCCAATGACACATATGTGACACAGTTGGAGTTGAATTTTCGATTTGTGAGTCGGTTTTGTTGGTTCTGTTTTGCTGTTGAGTGTTGAGGGGCTATACTCGTTTTTAGTGCCCTTTATTACTAAGCCGCTCTGCCATTTGAGCAATATGGAACTAAGAAGGATTTCTAAGTGGACCTTGAAGAAATAAGAAGGATGATAAATTCCGGCGAGATTTCAAGGGATTACAATTCTTGTGTGGTTGATAGGGGGGTCCTCTCAAGTGGCACCCAAGATGCTGTTGAATTTGAAGTTGTTCATGGATGGGACATATGTTTGGCTGCGAGTTGTGATGATTCTTGGGCCAAAGACGATCTAAATTTAATGAGTTACATTGACTCATTAAATTTAGATGACTCTGAGTTGAAAGAAGTACTCAGCAGCATTCAATCAGAAGACAATCATTGGTGCTGGTTTAAGAAAGCCTATCAATTTTCTGGCTCAGAATACGAGTGGTTTTTCCTATATGCGGAAGGTTTGCCGCAAGGGGCTTGTGTCATATATCACCCGAAAGGCAGCGAATTGAGGGCTGCAAATATTTTTTATGTAGAGTATTTGGCGGTTGCGCCATGGAATCGAAGTTGCTCTGTCAGAGAGCGCCGTTTTAAAGGTGTAGGTTCTAATCTTTTGCGGTCGGCACTCAAGTATTCCACTGTAACCCTTGGGTTAACTCCAGGGTTTTCACTTCATTCTCTCCCTCAGGCAACTGTCTACTATGAGAAATTGAAAATGGTTCGCCTAAGCAAATTTGACAAAGGTAGATTGTGTTTTTTTGAGTTACCGGTTAATGAAGCTGGGAACCTACTGGGGACCGCGTAATGGATGATGATGATTCTTTAAGTACAAAAGATTGGGAGGATTTTGAGCTAGTTCAGCACGATCGTAGTGGTTCTGGTGCATTGCTTTTTGAAAACTATAAAATAATAAAGAAGCATTTAGATAGCGTTTCTAAAAAAGAGCTCGTTGCAATGGGCTGGATGTCTTCTGATGATCAGTTGGGTTACTTCTCAGACATGTTTAGGCAGCTCCAGCAAAGTGAGAGCACTGCGCTTTTTCGAAAGTCAGAGTCAGCTAGTGAAATCTTATGTTCAGTCTGGCTTTCGAGGGTGCGGTCCTTGGCGGAAATAAGAGCTATTTCAGGTGGGGCAAAGGACTTTCGTGGTATGTCTAAAGATGACCTCAATGCAATAGCAAAACTTAGTGTAGATGTGGACTCTCTTAAAGTCTTACCTGATATATTGGCTGAGAAGGGGATTTTGCTAATCTATTGTCAGGCGCTCAAAGGTATGAAATTAGATGGCGCTGTTTTTAGATTGTTTTCTGGTCAGCCGGTTATAGGGTTGAGCATTAGGTATTCCAGGCTAGATTACTTTTGGTTCACCCTGCTGCATGAGTTAGCTCATGTATGTCTTCATATGGATTTATTGAATAATCCAATACTAGATGATCTGGATGAGGATGTGAATTCTACTGTAGAGGTATCCGCAAATAGACTTGCAAAAAATTCATTTGTTAGTAGGCAGGATTGGAGGAATTGTGAACCTAAATATAATAAGGGGCGGGATGCCGTTGAAAGGTTTGCTGCGAAGATAGGCATCCATAGAAGTATTGTTGCAGGAATGCTGCGCAGGGAAAATGAAGACTACACAATCTATTCCGATATTGTGAATGAATTCAATGTTAGGGAGATACTCTTTGAAAACAGATAAATACATTCCATTTTTAAAAGCTAAATCAAATGAAATTGTTGCCTTAGGTCGTTTGGATTCCTCCGTATCTAATGTAATTACGCCCTTCTTTGATTTCCCAAGGCCGCCCGACGGAAAAACAGATGATCAGTTTAAAGTTGATGTGGATAGATTGTCTAGAAGTTTAAAGAGACATATCTCTAAATTTCCAGAAATTTATATTGATACGTACGATTATGAACATCAAGGAGATATCGAAGGAGTTGCAAGTTATTATTATTTGATTGACGGTTTAAAGTTTGAAAATATAATACCTGTAGTAGCGGTCGATCGAAGTGATCAACACCTTGATGCGGTGGTATCATTAGTTAATGATGGAGTCGTAAAAAATTCTGTAGTCGCATTTAGAATAACTGCGGAAGACTTTCTTAGTTATATTGCTTTGAAAGACGACTTGGAAGCTCTTTTGGGGGATGTATTTGAGTTGTTTGATGCGGTTGACCTGATTTTTGATTGCCGAGTCTGCTCTAACTTTGATGAAGAAGAAATTGCAAAAAATATAGCGGAGTTTTCTAGATTATTTCAGGAGGATTATGCGGTTCGGAGGCAGGTTGTCACGGGTTCATCTATACCTGCTTCAATTAGAGATGTGCTCGAAGTAAACAGCTTCTGTCATTTGGAAAGAAAAGAAATTGACATTTATCTGGCCGTCCTGAATATTTCCTCAGGTGCGTACGTTTTGGGAGACTACACCATTGTCAGCCCAAACTATTCAGACGTTAATATAGCACCAGAGATGATGCAGGGGGTTATGACCGCAAAAGTCATATACTCCTATGATAACAAGCATTTCTTTTTGAGAGGTGGAGGGCTTCGTACAAATGGATATGAGCAGTATTTCGATTTGGCAGAACGTCTGGTGGCTGAGGAGTTTTTTAGAGGAGAGGGCTACTCGTCAGGAGATGCCTATTTTGTTGAGAAAAGTAAGAGGCAAGGTAACTGCTCTACGCCAGCTGCAATAATTCAGCCGTCTGTAAATGCGCATATTACATATATGGTGAACGGTTAGTATTGCCTGGCATAGTGTAGGGAATGGCGTTCAAATAATTGTTCGCAAATCTTATTGCTCAATTCTGATTTTTTCTGTGTTTGAGCGATTAGTTGTGCGAGAAATGCCCTTGGTTTTCGTTCGTGTTTCTTCTCTTCCATAAGACTCAACATTTCATTTTTCCAGAGGGTAAGCAATGCCAGGTGCTTGTTAAAATCTGGATTCTGTTTTGCTCCCCTTTCATAAGAAAAGTAAATTCCGCGAGTTGACCGTTGTGCGACCATGATGCCCCAATAAGCGGGTGCAATTTGAATGGTTTTTTTTAGGTGGTTTGGTGTGGTTACAATTGTGATCTTTCTAAATGCACTGTTGTAATAAAGCCCTTGAGTTACGACGCGTTCTATTTTGTCGTTTTCTCCCTTAATCTCGTAACAATGAGCTTCGCTATAAAGTGCGACTACGTCAGCAATTGCATTGCCGTTGTGCACTCGCAACTCTTCGATAATTGCTCGGGGCTTGCAAGCTTGATTATTGAGCTTTTCTAAAAGTGCGAACCTGATTTCTTTGTCATTCAGCTGCATGGTTTGCTCATTATTTGCTCAGTTGGAGCCGAGTCAATCAGATAGTTAGCCGAGAGGTCGTTTGCAACAAATTGTAGCAGCATTTAAGAATTAAACAACAATTTACTGTCTGTATATACAGTGCGTGGTATTTTAGGTATTGGATTTTGTTGCGTTAGAATCAAAGTTGGAAATCGCTCATTATGAGCGAGCTTTGAAGGTTCCTTCAATCCGCATAATACCACTAAACCTGGTCATCGTGTTTGCATTGAATAGCATAGTGCCGAATGGGGTTTCAAACTGCCCGGAATATGAAACATCATAGATTCACCCGAAGCATATCGTTCTGAAGTAGTCGTTAGAAAAAGTCAACGTGTGGCAGGAGTGCGACATAGGCTGGATAATAAAAAGGCCTGTATCTCTACAGGCCTTTAAATTCGTGGTGCCCGGAGGCGGAATCGAACCACCGACACGGGGATTTTCAATCCCCTGCTCTACCGACTGAGCTATCCGGGCGTACTCTTTTGTGGGGGCTGGCCCCGAAGAGGCGCGTATTAAACCGGTTTGGTGGCTTTGAGTCAAGCGGTCGGGGGAGATTTATTGCTCCGGGGGAACATAGCCTTCGGCGTTGTCTACTTCTTCACCACTGAAGAATTTATCACGTTGCTCGTTGAGGTAGGCGCGGGCTTCTTTGTCCATTAGGCTTAGGTGCTTTTCGTTGATGAGTAAGGTTTGATGCGCGACCCAGTCGCCCCAGGCTTGAGCGGAGATGTGGTTGAAGATGTCCTCCCCCTTGGGACCAGGGAAGGGGGGTGTTTCGAGGCCGGGGAGGTCTTTTTGATATTTGCGGCAATGTACAGTTCGGGTCATAGGGCGATCGCTGTTTGTCTGGGCGGTTGTTCGGTTAGGGTGGTGATGAGTTTTTTCACGGGGGCAGCCAAGCCCACTTCAGGGGGAGCGCAAAGGTTATACCACAGTGTGTCGCGCAGGCTTGGAACGGCGCGCGCGCGCGGTAGGCGTAAGTGAACGGGTGTGATGTCCAAGTGATAGTGGGTGAAAGTGTGGCGCCAGCTGGGCCAGGGTTCTGCGTCTTGGGTGTTCAAGCCTGCATCTTGTAAAAAGGCCTTCAGGGCTTGCAGGCTATCAAATTCGGGTAGTCCCCAAAGCCCACCCCAAATACCTTTTGCTGGGCGCAGCTCTAGCAGCAGGCCTTTGGGGGCCTCGAGCATAAGCATCCAGGTGGCTTTTACCGGTTTGACTTTACTGGGTTTTTTGCCGGGGTATTGGCTTTGCGAGCTAGCCGCCAATGCCTGGCAGTCGTGCGCTACAGGGCAGGACCCGCATTGGGGGCGGCTGCGGGTGCAAAGGGTTGCTCCCAAATCCATAATCGCTTGGGTGTAGTCTCGAGCGCGTTTTTTGGGCATGCGGGCTTCGGCCTCGGCCCAGAGCCGTTCGGCTACTTGCGGCTTGCCGGGCCAACCGCCAATGGCGCCGTGGCGAGCCAGTACGCGCTTTACGTTGCCGTCGAGTATGGCATTGGGTTGGTTGTAGGCGATGCTGGTAATGGCTGCCGCGGTGGAGCGGCCCACACCGGGTAGGGTTTGCACGGTGACCATATCGGTTGGAAACTCACCGCGAAACTCGGTGGCAACCAGGGTTGCGGCGCGGTGAAGGTTGCGCGCACGGGCGTAGTAACCAAGGCCCGTCCACAGGTGCAGTACATCGTCGAGTGGCGCTTTGGCCAGGTGGTTGACCGTGGGGAAGCGCTTTATAAAACGCTCGAAGTAGGGAATAACGGTTTCGACCTGCGTCTGTTGCAGCATAATCTCCGACACCCAAACCCGGTAAGGGGTAATGGGGTTTTGCCAGGGCAGGTGTTTGCGCCCGTGTTGGTCGTACCAGCGCAGTAAACGGGTTGAAAAATGCATCTTAGCGACCAAACCCCTTGAGCAAATCTTTCACTGCGTCCTTGTGTTCGTCTTTCACGTTTTTGTCCAGTAGCTCTTGGGCTTTGTCTTTGAGCTTTTGCTCGGCGCGGTCTTTTTCCGCCTCTATTTTTTGCTTGGCCTTTTCCTTTAGCATGTCTTCCATAAGGCGTGTATCTGGGAGGCAGGTTTTAAGCCCTATGTCGTCGAGTGAGCCCTTGCAACGGATGGGCAGCTGGCGTTTACGCCATTTTTCTGGAATGGTCACGCAGCCTTCAATGTCGCCGGCAAAATCACCAATGGAGAGCTTAAAGGGGAAGTCGAAGGTACCTTTATCCAAATTCATAGTGCCCTCGGCGTTGCCGCTGAGTTTGGCGATTTGCGCGCTCAATTGCGCCACATTGAGCTCGGGTCCGCGCAGCTGCAGGTTAAGGGTTAACGGTTCCAGTTGTGTGCGCTTGGGCCACTCAAACGCGGGCAACGTTTGTTTTTGTAACAAGGCCACGGCTTGGCAGTACGCCTTCTCTAGGTTAATGGGCACCACTTGCAAGGACTCAGAAGTTACCTTGGCGTTCACCAGTAAGTTATCCATCATGGCTTGGTCGGTCTGGCCGTGGCTTTGTACTGTGGCGTCGGCGAATACAAAACCTTCCAGTTGATCCACGTCGGCAAAAGCCTTGAGCAGGGTGCCCACGCTAATGCCGTTGGAATCCAGCGTGAGGTCTAGCTTGGCGTCGTCTGTGCGTGTATCCAACTGGCCGTGGGCAGTCACTTCGCCTTCGGCGAGCAGGGTTTTGAATTGTGACAACTGAATTAATCCGTCTTTGGCCTGCACTGTCAGGGTGGGTTGGTCCAGTACCAGGCCTTTTGCAATGATGCCTTCTAAGGCGATGTGCGCATCCAGATCTAGGGCGCGTAGCGCTTCAAGGGGTAAGGGGGTGGGTTCGCCGGGTTCGGCTGTGGGTGCCGGGGTATCACTGGGTGGAGGCAGGTAATCGTCGAGCTGCAAGGTGGTACCCGTCCAGTGGCTTTTAATATGGGGGGTGCTTAAATGCTTAACCGCCACCTGCCCTTTGAGGGTGGTGTTATCGAGGGTGATTTGAATCTCACTGAGGTCAAAGTTCTCACCGATATATTGGAATTGAGAGCTCAAACCCACTTGAGTCAGTGCCTTGGGGTTTTGCATAGGGGGCAGGGCAATTTGTAAAGTGTTTAACCAGGGTTTGATTGAGGTCGGTGCCAGTTGTATCGACCCTTTGGCTTGCATCGCCTCACCCCAACTGAGTTCGGTGTTAAAGGCCAGTTTTGCCTCGGCATCGCCCGCGGATAGATCTAGGGTGCTGTGGGTTAACGTCAGTTGCTTTGCGTCCAGGTTTAGTGTCACGGAGCTTTGTAGCTTCACTTCAGTGGCAGGCAAATCTAAGGCTTTGGCGGTGAGCTCAAGTACCACTTTAAAGGGTGAACCATTGAGCGCAAATTCGGTAATGGTTAGGTGGATATCGCGCATTTTGGCACTTTGCCCTGTGCTTTTGTCTTGGTAATCCAGTGTTAGGTTTTGTAGGGCAATGGTGTTGATCTTGAAGGCCGGCAAGGCCCCGCTGGAGGCTTCGGCGGGGGTATCACTTACGGCGGCACTACTACCGGTAGATTGGGCGAGCGACGACCAGTTGTCTTGCCCTGCCTCATCCACCCAATAAAAGGCCTTGGCGTCAGTAAGGGTGACGCCTCGCACCTCAATACTTCTTTGCAGTAAGGGTATCAACGCCACGCTGACGCTGGCTTGGCCTACTTCCATCAAAGGCTGGTCGTCGGTAGTGCTGGCGGTAAGCGCCCCAAGTGTCACGCCAAGGTTAGGGTAAAGCTGCCAGGCCAAATCCCCTTTAAATGCCAATGTAATGCCTTGCTTGGCGGCGGCATCTGTAATCACCGGTTTTAACCGGTTGGGGTCTAGGGTGAAAACCAATACCAGCGCAATAGCTGCAAGTACCAGGGGAAGAGCAATAACCAGTAACACGATGCGTTTGAGCAATGTCATAAAGTATCCGTCTGCGCGTGGGGTGTCCAGGAAGCGCCCATGGTACCGTGAATTGCGCGGCTCGCAAGTGTGAACTCTAAGGCGCCGACTCTAGACCACGAGAACGCGACTTTTACTCCACGCAAGTACTAAAGCTTAAAGGCAAATGTCTTGGCATCTGATAGAATGCGGCCGTTTTTTATTGAGATACGCATATGCTTGAGAAGACCCCACTCGCGGCTACCCACGAGGCCTTTGGCGGCAAAATGGTGGATTTTGGAGGCTGGTGGATGCCAGTAAACTATGGCTCCCAGTTGGATGAGCACCGCGCCGTACGTCAAAAGGTCGGTATGTTTGATGTATCACACATGACCATTGTGGATGTGACAGGTGCGCGGGCAAAAGATTTTTTGAGTTACCTGTTGGCCAATGATGTGTCCAAGTTAACCGTCGAGGGTAAAGCCCTTTATACCGGCATGTTAAACGCCGAGGGTGGAGTGATAGACGATCTTATCGTGTACCTCACTGCGTTTGGCTATCGCTTAGTGGTGAATTGCGCCACCCGAGAGAAGGATCTGGCGTGGTTGAACCAAAATGCCCATGCGTTTGAGGTGACCATTCGTGAGCGCGACGATTTGGCCATGATTGCGGTGCAAGGCCCCGAGGCCGATGCAGCACTCAAGGACGTTTTAGACTCTGCCAATGCCCAGGCCGCCTGTGCGTTAAAGCCTTTTTTTGGTGTGCCTTTAAGTGGCGAGCTCGAGGGCTGGTTTGCCGCCAAAACGGGGTATACCGGTGAGGCTGGATTTGAGATTATGCTGCCCAATGACGCTGTCGTTGGCTTTTGGCGGGCCTTGGCAGACCATGGTGTTGCCCCTTGCGGTTTGGGTGCACGTGATACTCTGCGGCTTGAGGCCGGAATGAACCTTTACGGTCATGAGATGGACGAGAGCATCTCACCACTGGCGGCGAATATGGCCTGGACGGTGGCCCTGGGCGAGCGGAATTTTATTGGCAAAGAAGCCTTGGAGGCGGAACTCGAGCGCGGTGTTGCGCAAAAGCTGGTAGGTTTGGTGCTGCGCGACAAGGGCGTATTGCGTGAAGGTTACCCAATACTGGTGAATGGTGAGACTGTAGGTGTTGTCACCAGTGGTACCTTCTCTCCTACCTTGAGCGTCTCCATCGCATTGGCGCGGGTCGATGCATCCCTGCAGGAGGCGGACTCAGCTCAAGTGCAAATTAGAAACCGCACTTTGCCAGTAACAGTAACTAAGCCTGTATTTGTGCGCCATGGCAAAGCCTTGGTGTAAACCAGAGATTCGTTGTATTTTTGAAGAGGTAAGATGATGAGTGAAACAAGAGCCGAGCTAAAATATTTGGCCAGCCACGAGTGGGCGCGGTTAGAAGACGATGGCACTGTAACTGTGGGCATTACCGACCATGCACAAGAGGCCTTAGGCGACGTGGTGTATGTGGAGTTGCCCGAAGTGGGCAGTGAGGTTACGGCTAATACTGAAGCCGGAGTAGTGGAGTCGGTAAAGGCGGCAAGCGATATCTACTCACCGGTCAGTGGTGAGGTCATCGCCATCAACGAAGCCTTAGAGGATGCCCCCGAAACCGTCAATGGCTCGCCCTATGACGACGGTTGGTTTTTTAAGGTTCAGCCCAGTGAAGTGGCAGAGCTCGACAGCGCCATGGACGCCGAAGCCTATGCGGCGAGCGTTGCGGAATAAGTAAGGGGCGGTTGGGCTAAAGCGTTTTGTGTGTGTGCGGTTAGAGGCTTAGTGATAGCGATTGCGGGCTTGGTTGTACCGGCTAGAGACTTAATTATACTGGTTAAAGACTTAGTTATACCGGTTAAAGACGTTGTCATAGCGGATACAAGCTTAGCGATAAAAGTCGGTATTGCCGAGGCCTAATTCGTGCACATGTGCAACGAGATTGTCGTATTCATAAGCCGTGAGGCCCACATAAATCATCAGCGTATTGGCGATGCGGTTCCATTCGTAATCTTCCTCTTGGCCGCCCAAAACCTTGTACGTCCCCCCAATATGCTCTGCTATTTTTAGAATGGCCAGTAAGGTTTTCTTTTTGGGGTCGGCGGTTTCACTGGCAAAGGTTTTCTCTACCTGATGATGTTCGTGTATGGCCTCGCACAGGTAGCGTGGTAGATTCCAGCTTTTGCCCACGTAATAGCCCACCACTGCATGATTGGTGTTGGTCAACTGATTCTCTGTGGCGGTAATAATCTCATCTTCGCGCGCGTAAGCCTCTTGTAGAATGACGGTGTAATTGCTAAGGCGAGAGGTCATCAAGGCCACGCCGCAGTCGTGAAATAAGCCAAGGGTGTAAGCCTCGTCTGGATTGGGGAACCCAATTTGTTTGGATACGACTGCGGCGATCATGGCCACATCCATGGCGCAGTCCCAGAATGAGCCAAGCGAAATAATATCCTCGTCGGAAAGCGCGCCTTTGATGGAAAAGGCATTTACCAAGTTGACCACGCTGTTGATGCCCAAGATGTTTACCGCTTGATGGATGGACGTGATTTTATTGGTGAGTTTAAAAAACGGGGAGTTCACGGTTTTTAAAATGTAACCCGACAGCCCCACATCTTGGCTGATCAGGCGGGCAATACTGTCCACCGAGCAGTCTGGTGACAATTGCTCCATTTGCAGGTCTACCATCACCTGCGGTTGCGGTGGAATGGCGATGCCGTGCAGGATAGATTGAATTTGTTCTTGGGTTAGATCTGCCGCCATAGTGTGGCCCAGTGTTTAAGCGCGCTTTGTTTGAGTGTAGCCCAGCCATTCCGGGCCACAAGCGAAGGGCGGCGAGCTTACTGTGGTTATAGGCGGTAAACCCTAATAATAAGCGCGCAGACATTGGGGTGTTGGTTCAATTAAGCCAGTAATCGATTGATTTTAATAGGTTTTAGGGTTCTCCTTGTATGAGCGTGGCGCCACGAGCCGCGCCGCAGACAATAGCCCCCAACACAATTTTGAGGTGATATGCAAATCAAAACAGTTGTACTTCGTCCGCAGGCAGATCGAAGGATTAAAAAAGGGCATTTGTGGGTGTACTCCAACGAGGTGAATACCCAGCAAAGCCCCCTTCAGCAGTTTGAGGCCGGTGAGGTGGCGCAAGTGGCGAGTCACAGCGGTCAGCTATTGGGGCTTGCTTTTGTGAACCCCCATACCCTGATTTGTGGACGATTACTCACCCGCGAGGTCGGCGTTACCATTGACGAGGCCTTTATCGTCAAACGTTTACAGCTAGCATTGAGGTTGCGTGAGCCCCTGTTCGACGGCCCATATTATCGGTTGTGTTATGGGGATTCTGACGGTCTACCGGGTTTGGTGGTGGATCGATTTGGCGAGATTTGTGTGGTACAAATTTCGAGCGCTGGGTTTGACGGCCTGTTGGATGAGGTGGTGGGCGCGCTGACTCAAGTGCTCTCGCCTACGGGTATTGTGGTGCGCAATAATCATGTGGGGCGCGAGCGCGAGGGGTTGGAGGCTCATGTGGCGTGTATTGGGCAAGTGCCGGAGAAGCTCACCATTGTTGAAAATGGCGCCACCTTTATGGTGCCGGCCACCTCGGGACAAAAAACGGGTTGGTTTTATGATCATCGGATGAATCGTGCATTTTTACAGCGGTGTATCAGTGGCTTGACCGATGCGTCGGTGTTAGATGTGTTTTCCTACATCGGCGGTTGGGGTGTTCAGGCGGCTGTGGCCGGCGCGAGCCAGGTGGTGTGTGTGGATGCCTCTGAAGTGGCGGTTGCCAGCGTGTACGAAAACGCACGCCTCAATAATGTGTCGGATGTGGTCGCCGCCGAATGCGGTAAAGCTTTGGAGGTACTTAAGGCATATGCCAAAGCCGACCGGCAGTTCGACGTGGTAGTGCTTGATCCCCCCGCGTTTATTAAAAAGCGCAAAGACCAAAAAGCCGGAGAGGCGGCCTATCGCCACCATATCGAACTGGCCATTCGTTTAGTCAGACCCGGTGGCTTGCTGGTGGCGGGCTCGTGCTCCATGCCATTAAAAGCGGAAACGCTGTTGGACATCACACATCAGGCCGCGCATAAACAAAACCGTGCGGCGCAATTATTTTTCTCGGGCAGTCAAAGTCCTTGCCATCCGGTCCACACCGCCATTCCAGAAACGCAATACTTAAAAGCCTTATTCTTTCGCTTGGCGTGAGCCCTTAAACACACACAGTTTTTGTGGGGGTATTGCGTGGAGATTTCGCAAAATTTGAAAAAGGCATAGACCCGATACCCTCACCCATCACGGATCAGTTGCAGTCTGTCACGGACAACGCTATGGTTGGGCGTAAGCGTCTAACCCGTCTGCGCGCTTTGTACAAATACCCATAAAAAAATTATGCTTAATTATGTGCGGCTAGACAATAGCGGCCATTACAGCGCAGGCGACTCACTTACACAAAAATGAGCAAATGTGGTGTCGACCATGGGGCAAGTTTCCGATCTAATTCTGGGCATTGATGTAGGGTCCACCACCGTAAAGCTTGTGGTGGTCAACGCTAAAAGCCAATCCATTATTTGGAGCCGCTACCAGCGTCACGAAACCCGTCAAGCGGAAAAAGTGCTGGAGATGCTACAAGCCGTTTGCGAAGAATTACCAACGTTAGACCTACAAACCACACGCGCGTTTATTACCGGTTCTGGCGCCGGCCCCATCGAACCCCATGTGAATGCTAAGTTTATTCAAGAAGTGAACGCTGTAACCATGGCGGTAGAAGCCCTGCACCCCGATGTGGGCAGTGTGGTAGAGCTTGGTGGGCAAGATGCCAAGATCATTATGTTTAAAACCCATGAGCAAACGGGCGAAAAGCGCAGTACCACCTCCATGAATGACAAATGCGCCTCGGGTACGGGCGCTACCATCGACAAATGTTTTGTAAAAGTTGGTATGCCCAAAGAGGCGATTCCCGAACTGCAATTCGACCCCACAAAATTACATCACGTGGCGGCAAAATGCGGTGTCTTTGCCGAAACCGATATTGTAAATTTGGTGAAAAGTGGCATTCCTGCGAATGAAATTATGTGTTCGTTGGCCGATGCAATTGTCAGTCAAAATATTTCGGTTTTAACGCGGGGCAATACACTCAAGCCCAAGGTGTTACTGTTGGGCGGGCCCAACAGTTACCTGCCATTTTTGCGCGAGTGCTGGCGCTATCGCATACCGCAAACCTGGGAGGAAAGGGGGTTTGACTGGCCTCGCGACACTCCCCTGGACGAATTAATATTTGCCCCGCAAAACTCCGAATACTATGCCGCGTATGGTGCGGTATTGTTTGGCATGCATGAGTCTCACAATGTGTGTGTGAAAGAGTTAGACACGCTAAAAACTTTTATTCGTGATGGGCGCAAAGCGCAGTTGGGCAATAATGCCGGCCCCCCGTTAGCAGCCAGTGATGCCATTGCCAATGAATTCGTGCAGCGTTTTCAGGTTCCCTCGTTTAATGCCATTACCGTAAAGCCCCAACAGACGATTCGCGGCACTATTGGTTTGGATGGTGGCTCCACCTCCAGTAAGTGTGTGTTGGTGGATGCCGACGGCAATATTTTGCAAAAGGTGTATCAGTTGTCTAAGGGCAACCCCTTAGAAGATATGAAGCAAATGTTTCGCACGCTAAAGGATTGGGCTCAAAAGCAGAATGCCAAGTTACAGGTTGATGGTTTTGGGGTGACTGGTTATGCCGGCGACGTTATGGAAGCCGCACTAAAAGCGGATGCCAATATTGTCGAAACCGTGGCCCATATGAAAAGCGCACAAAATTATTTCCCTGATGTGGATGTGATCTGCGACGTGGGTGGCCAGGATATTAAAGTTTTGTTTATGCAAAACAAAGTAATTAAAAATTTTAGGCTATCCAATTCTTGCAGTGCGGGTAACGGCATGTTGTTACAAGCCATGGCCGACCAATTTGGTGTGCCAGTAGAACAATACGCGGAGAAGGCTTTTAAAGCAGAGCTGTCACCCGAGTTCAGTTATGGTTGTGCCGTGTTTTTAGATTCCGACCGTGTGAACTTCCAAAAAGAAGGTTACAACGGTGAGGAGCTTTTGGCGGGGCTAGCCTTGGTGTTGCCAAAAAATATTTGGCAATACGTGGTGCAAATACCGCGAATGGCGGAACTTGGTCGCGTGTTTGTATTGCAAGGTGGTACGCAAAAAAATATGGCGGCGGTGAAGGCGCAGGTGGATTACATTCAAGAGCGTGTACCCGATGCCGAAGTGCACGTACACCCTCACACGGGTGAGGCTGGTGCATTAGGTGCAGCCTTTGAGGCGCAGCGCGTGGTGGCGCGCACGGGGCAGTCACGCTTTATTGGGTTGGATAAGGCCATTGCCTTGCACTACACCACCCGTAACGATGAAGAAACCCGCTGTACTTTTTGCGCCAATAATTGTTCGCGTACCTTTATTGATGCCGAAGTCAGTAACGAGGAAACCGTACGTTATATCTCCGGCTTTTCGTGTGAAAAGGGTACGGTGGAAGACCACGATGCTTTGCGCGCCCTCAATAGAACACGCCGTGAACGCATGATGGCGTACCCCAACTTAGTGGATTACGAGGCCACCTGGGCCTTTAAACCAATGATGAAGCCAGAACCCATGCCCGATGGCGGCACCACCATTGCTGATATTGAAGTGAAAAGAACGGTATTTGGGGGCGTTAAACGCAAAACCATTCAACGAGGATTTGAACGCAGTACGCCTGAGGTGTGGCAATGGCGTGATTCAGTGCGTGTGGGTATTCCCAAGGCCTTAAATATATGGAGTACAGCGCCTTTTTGGCGAGCCTATTTTGAGGCCCTGGGGTTAAAAAGCCGCAATGTGGTGTTCTCGGATGATACGGGCGAAGAGATGTGGCAAGCGGGCGGTAAGTATGGCTCGGTGGACCCTTGCTTCCCTGCCAAAGTGGTACAAGCCCATATCCATAATTTATTGTTTGAGCATCACACCAAAAAACCTCTTAATATTATTTTCTTCCCTTCTATTACGCACATCCCCACCTTCGTTGAAAACGTGATGGATACGGCCTGTTGTCCGATTGTGGCCGGTACGCCCAAGGTGATTAATGCAGCGTTTAGAAAGGAGCAAGACTATTTTGCCACCCGTGACATCAGCTATGTGGATACCGCGGTTTCCATGAATGAGCCTTTGTTGCTGAAACGTAAAATGTTTGAGGCTTTTTGTGAGCTGTTGCAATTGACTGAAGATGAAAACAATTTTGCGGTGGATCAAGCTTTTAAAGCGTTGGAAAAATTCGACCAGCATATGCAAGACAAGGGTCGCGCCATGCTGGATGCGCTAGAGCGTGAAGGGCGTATTGGTTTGTTAATGATAGGTCGGCCTTATCACAATGACCCGGGCATGAACCACGGTGTGCTCGAAGAATACCAGTCCATGGGGTACCCCATTTTGTCTATGCGCTCTATTCCCAAAGACAAAAAATACCTTGAGCGCTTTTTTAAAGAGGATTTGCAAAAAGCCCATATTACATCGCCCTTGGAAATCAGCGATATCTGGCCAGAAAACTACAGCGTGAACAGCGTTCAAAAAGTGTGGTCGGCCAAGTTTGCTGCGCGCCACCCCAATGTGGCCGTGCTGGATTTGTCCAGTTTTAAATGCGGCCACGATGCCCCCACTTATGGGTTGGTGGACCGCATGATTGAAGCGGCGGGTACCCCCTATTCGGCGCTGCATGATATCGATGCCAACAAACCCTCGGGCTCTATTAAAATTCGGGTGAAAACTTATGGTTACACCTTGAAGCTCGCCGAAGAGCGTTTAGAAGACAGCCGCCGCAAACACAAGGCGCTGGAGAAAACATTGATCGAAAAGCGCATTGCGCTTTTGGAATCCGCCCCGGATAGCGTCAAGCAAGATGGTGCTTATGTGGCTGAGATGGAAAAATGGGAGGCGCAATTGCGCGCGGTATCGGATACTCAAAGCGCACCCCGCCAAGAGGCGCAATGGGTTAGTGCCCTTGTGCCACAACAACGAATTAACGCTGTAGAAATCGACTGAACCCTCGATCAAAATCGAACAGAAGGAGTGCCGCTTGTGAACCCTCAAACGTCCGACAGTAGCCAGAATGATGTCAACGCCTTTTTAAAAAGTGTAGAGCAGACCGTAGAGCAATTCGAGGTAGAAGAAAAACAACGGTTGGCCATTGATGATACTCAAACCGAACACTGGTTTGATGCCAACCCCACCACTTTCACGGCTGAACAACGCGCGCATACCACCATTTTGCATGCGGGCTTAACCATGGCGCACGACTTTTTTATTCAAAATGCGTTTCGGGGCCTGGGCTATAAGGTGGAGGCCATGGATGTGCCCGACCAAAAATCGCTGCAGTTTGGACGAGAGTTTGGCAACCGCGGCCAGTGTAACCCCACCTATTTTACTGTGGGCAATTTGGTAAAAAAATTGAAAGAGATGGAGGCCTCGGGCATTCCCAAAAAAGACATTATCGGCAAGTATTTATTTGCCACTGCCGGTTCGTGCGGGCCCTGTCGTTTTGGCACCTATGTGACGGAGTATCGAAAAGCATTGCGCGATGCAGGCTTTGAAGGCTTTCGAGTGATTTTGTTTCAACAATCCGGGGGAGCCAAACAGGCCACTGGACAAGAGCTTGGATTAAAAATTAACGCCCAATTCTTTTTAACCATTGCCAAGGCCATTATGGTAGGGGATGCCTTAAACGCCATGATGTATCGCATTCGCCCTTATGAAGTGGAGCCTGGGGCGACCGATGCGGCGGTGGCGCGTGCCAAGGTGAGAATTGGCAAAAGCTTTGAGGCACGCAAGGGCTTTTGGCGGGCACTTTGGCAAACCAAGCGGGACTTTAATCGCATTCAAGTGGACCGCTCACAGGTGAAACCGCGGGTGGCGATTATTGGTGAATTTTGGGCCATGACCACCGAGGGTGATGGCAATTATAAAATGCAGCGCTTCTTGGAAAAGGAGGGTGCTGAGGTGGATATCCAGTTAGTAACCAACTGGATGTTGTACTTAATGTGGGCGGCGATTTACGACACAAAAGAACGTGCGAAACTCAAAGGCACTGATAAGGGCTTGGGTCAAAATGGCTCCAAGTTTGCGCTCGAAGGTGTGAGTGTGGCTAAAAAACTTTGGGGCTTGCGTATTGTGGAACGCTACACCCGCTTGAGTTTTTACACCTACGCCAAGGTGATGGGGTTACGCGGTTACCATTTGCCAGACCTCGACCATATTGCCGAAATCAGCCACGAGTTTTACGACAACAATTTGCGCGGTGGTGAAGGCCACATGGAAGTGGGCAAGTTGATTCACAATGTGGTGGATCAAAAAGTGAATATGACCCTGAGCATCAAGCCTTTTGGCTGTATGCCTTCGAGCTCGGTCTCCGACGGGGTGCAGTCCATTATTACCGAGCTGTATCCCACCGCCATTTTCCTACCCATTGAAACCAATGGCGACGGCGCGGTGAATGTTTATAGTCGAGTGCAAATGCAGTTGTTTAAAGCGCGCAATACTGCTCAGCAGCAAGTCAAAAGCGTGCTGGAAGACAATGGTCTATCGCAAACAGAATATCAAACGCTTTTGAAACGCTACCCTGGTGCCCACAAAGCCTTGTATTACAGCAAAAATGTGGGTGCCTGCACGGCGTTGGATTTGGCCCAGGATGTTTTGCATCGTCACCGCTACAAGTGGTTGGCTCCCTTGCACAGGGCTTGGCAAGTGGTGGCGCGCGTTGGTGCAGGGTCGAAGGATCACACCTTAAGTGCGGTGCGTCGCGCGGCCGATCAATGTAAAACCAACCTCGCGCCGAGCACTCAAACTGAGGCGGTCAAAATCGTAGAATTGTAGATTTATTGAGCCGCATCTGTGTTTGGGGGTGCTGTGGGTGCTGGCGCACTTTCGGGGTGTTGCAATAATGCCGCAAACCCTGATAGAGCCTGGTACAGCGCTTTAGCGGAGAGCTGAAAGTCTGTGCCCGGTGGCGCTTGGGTTAAGTTGGCTAAATGGGCGATGGCGGTTTCGAGCTTGGCATCGTCGAGCGCTGGGGTTTCGGCGGCGAAGGTTTTTAGCGCCGGTAATTGAATGTGAATACGCTGGTAAAGGGTTACAAGCTTAGCGTGTTTCCAGCCGAATTCTGTCTCCGGTGTGGCGGTCAACTCTGCCAGTTGGCCCATATGTTCGGCCACCAAGCTCAAGGTCATTGAAGTCAAATCGCTTTGGGTGAGATGCTCGAGTGCACTGGCGGTTTCAGAGGCTTGCCAAATCCCCTTTAAAGCTTGGATATCGGCCCTCAGGGCTTGATCGAGCAGTCGTAATAGTTTGCGTCGACGCATCACCGGCAGCTCTTCTAGGGTTTGGTAACCCTGAGTGGCTTGCGCGTCTGTAAGTGCGGTTGGTGGCCTATAGTTTTCAACACTACGATCACCACTAATGCCCAGTAGGCAATATTGCAATGGGTACAGCCCCAGTAACGCCTCTTCTTCCCCCATGGCCAAGTGTTGGTTGCGTAAATTGTCTTCAGCCAAAGGCAATGCAATATCAAACACCACGCCAGAATAGGCGTAGGGGCCAAAGGCATCCAAAACACCGGGTGCGATGGGCCAGGTGAGTAAAGTTTGGTACAGAGGTTCTAAGCGGGTTTGGTTAGAGGGCGCGCGCATGGCCAATTGTAGCCACGGGTTTAAGAGTTCCAGTGCCTGTTGTAAGGCCTGCCAATCGGTCTGTGCTTGGCTTAAGGTTGCTTGGTTGGGGGTAGATAGCAGTGCCTTGATGCTGGTATCGAGGGCTTGCGCGGCCGTTTGGCTTTTATGGATCAATGTTGGTACGTCGGGCCAGAAACTTGCCTGAAGCGAGGGGGTGGCCGGTTGCGCCGCCGTGGGTGAGGACGCATCAGAGGGGCTTGGTTGCACGGGGTTTGATCGGTCACAACCGCTGATGGCAAGGCTTGCCAGCAGACACCACACAATGGGCTGAAATGTCCGTTTTCTTGGGGCCGTCACAGGTTACCTCTTTCGCGTAAGTTATCGCAAACTGATCACTGGAAAGCCACGATCAAGTGCATAGGCGCGCAGCTTTTCGTCGGGGTCCACCGCCACGGGGTGTGTGACTGCCTCTAATAATGGCACATCATTAATGGAATCACTGTAAAAATAGCTGTCTGCCAAGGTGTGTGGGTGCTGTAGGAGCCAATCGTTAAGGCGAGTAACCTTGCCGTCTTGGAAGCAGGGCGTACCCACCGGGCGGCCTGTGTAGTGGCCGTCGATCACCTCAGGCTCAGAGGCGAGCATTTGTTGTATGCCAAAGTGTTGCACTATGGGTTCGGTCACAAAGCGGTTGGTGGCGGTGATTACCAGTAATGTATGCCCTTTGGCGCGGTGTGACTCGACTAAGCCTTGGGCCTTGGGCAACACAATGGGGAGGATTTTAGCCGCCATAAAACGTTGATGCAGGCGTTGGCACGCCTCCATAGAGCGTGTGGCCAGTGGTGCCAGCGCAAAGCGCAGGTACGCGTTGATGTCCAGCGTGCCGTGCTGATAGTCTTGGTAAAAACGGTCGTTCTCTGAGGCATAGGTGTCTGCATCCACCAGGCCTTGCTCGACCACAAACTCTCCCCAGAGGTGGTCGCTGTCCCCTCCGATTAACGTGTTATCCAAGTCAAATATTGCCAGTGTCAAATGGAGCCTCCTCGGCGTTTAAGATTATAAGTTGCAGGCCACCAGGGGGCTGATGCGACGAAAATTGCTGATTTTGTTGAAATTGTGAAACAATAGGGCAAAACATTATAACAATGAAAGGTGAACACCCTGTGATTGACAGCGATGGCTTTAGGCCGAATGTAGGCATACTGTTAACCAATGGCCAAGGTCAATTACTGTGGGCGCGTCGTGTGGGTGGACAAGATGCCTGGCAATTTCCCCAGGGGGGCATCAAAGAAAACGAAGCCCCCGAAGCGGCACTCTATCGTGAACTGGAAGAAGAAGTGGGTTTGAGGGAGTGTGACGTGCGCGTATTGGGGGTTACTCGCGGCTGGCTGCGCTATCGTTTACCTGCGCGCTATGTTCGCCAGAAAGCCCCAGTTTGTATTGGGCAAAAGCAAAAGTGGTATTTATTGGAATTTTTAGGTACCGATCAGGCCGTTAACGTGACTCAGGGCGAGACGCCAGAATTTGACGGATGGCGGTGGGTGAGTTATTGGTATGCCATAAACAACGTGGTGGCGTTTAAGCGTGATGTGTATCGTCGTGCGCTTAAGGAGTTGTCGCCCCTTCACGCTCAGTTTGAAGAGCGCATAGCAGTCAAAGGGTAACCTTTATGCTCAATTCTTTGCGCAGTATTGTCCAAGAAGTGGTGTCCGCAAGAGACCTAAGCACCGTATTGGAAATTATTGTGACCCGCGTTCGAGAAACTATGAAGACCCAAGTTTGCTCGATTTACCTTCGTGATGCAGATGGTATGTATTGCTTAATGGCTACCGAGGGCTTAAACCCCGAGGCCATTGGCAACGTGCGTTTGGCTGTGAATGAAGGCTTGGTGGGTATGGTCGCCGCCAGAGAGGAACCCATCAACCTTGATCAAGCCGACTCTCACCCGAAGTTTCAGTATTTCCCCGCCACCGGTGAAGAGCGATACAGCGCCTTTTTGGGCGTGCCCATCATTCATCACCGAGTGGTACTCGGCGTATTGGTGGTACAACAAGGTGAGCGCCGCCGGTTTGACGAAAGTGAAGAGGCCTTTTTGGTCACCATGTCGGCCCAACTGGCCGGCGTAATTGCGCATGCGGAAGCCACCGGTGTGCTTGCGGTTATTGGCAGTAATACCGTACCCACCGAGGCGCGGTTCAACGGTGTGGCCGGAGCTCCCGGCGTGGCTCTGGGGCGCGTGGTGGTGGTGTCCCCCTTGGCGGATTTGACCGCGGTGCCCTATCAAACTTGCGATGACGTCACGCAAGAGTTGGCTTTCTTCCAAACCTGCCTGTCTGCCGTTCGCGAAGACGTTAAGCGCTTAGGTGAAGAGCTCAAGGAGCGCCTCAATAAGGAAGAGCAAGTATTGTTTGATGCGTACCTCGGTATGCTCGATGATGCCTCCTTAGGGGGCGAAGTGACCGAGCGTATATTAGAGGGGGTGTCGGCCCAGTATGCTTGGAGTGAAGTGATTCTTGAGCACGTGAAAAACTTCTCTAGTATGCACGATCCATACTTGCGCGAGCGTGCCTCGGATGTGCAAGACCTGGGCTCTAGGGTGTTGGCCTATTTACAGGAATCTGCACAGAAGGAACGTGTCTACCCCGAGAACACCATATTAATCGGCGAGGAGCTTACCGCCTCTGTTTTGGGAGAAGTGCCCCAGCATTGCTTGGCGGGCTTAGTGTCGCTTCGAGGTTCGGGTAACTCACACGTGGCCATTTTGGCGCGCTCTATCGGCATTCCTACCGTGATGGGGGCAGTGGATTTGCCCTATACCAAGCTTGATGGTCGCGAGATGATCGTTGATGGTTATCACGGTACGGTGTTTTCCGACCCCTCGGCCAATTTAAAAAAGCACTACCAGGAGATTGCCGAGGAAGACCGGCAACTGGTGGCGGGTTTAGAGCAGCTCAAGGATTTACCTTGTGAGACCTTAGATAAGCACCGGGTAGCTATGTGGGTGAATACCGGTTTAATGGTGGATGCGGTGTTTTCGCTAGAGCGCGGTGCCGAGGGGGTTGGGTTATACCGCACTGAAGTGCCTTTTATGTTGAGAGATCGATTCCCTTCGGAGGAAGAACAGCGCCTGGTGTACCGTGAGCAGTTGGAAACCTTTGCGCCGCACCCTGTGACCATGCGCACGTTGGATATTGGCGGGGATAAATCCTTGCCTTACTTTCCAATCAATGAAGACAACCCCTTTTTGGGGTGGCGCGGTATTCGTGTCACCTTAGATCACCCTGAGATATTTCTGGCGCAGGTACGGGCCATGTTAAAAGCCAGTGAAGGCCTTAATAATCTGCGTATATTGTTGCCGATGATTGCCTCTATTTCCGAGTTGGAAATTGCTCAAATGTTGATATTCCGTGCAGCGGATGAGCTGATGGATGAGGGTTACAATATTCAAATTCCACCCATAGGCGTGATGGTTGAGGTGCCTTCGGCGGTATACCAGGCACGGGACTTGGCTGCCAGAGCTGATTTTTTGTCCGTAGGCAGCAACGATTTAACGCAGTATCTTTTGGCGGTGGACCGTAACAATGCGCGCGTGGCAGACCTTTACAATGCTTTCCATCCGGCGGTATTACGGGCACTCTACAGCGTGGTGAAAGATTGTCACAGTCAAGGCGTGCCGGTGGGTATCTGTGGCGAAATGGCCGGCGATCCAGCTGCGGCTATGTTATTGGTGGCCATGGGCTATGACGTATTGTCTATGAACGCCACGAACCTGCTAAAAGTGAAATCTGTGATGCGGCAAATTTCCCTGTCTCATGCCGAAGCCGTGTTGGCTGAAGTCATGACCTTGCCGGATTCGGATTCAATTCACCGCGCCATCGAGGCTGCTTTTGAGGCCTCCGGTCTGGCGCGATTATTGCGGCCCAAGCCTCCCCGCGAGCCTTTGGGAACCTAATCGCCATTTAAGGCGAGACATCTAGCATTGAAACTTCGCCGTGCATGGGTTTGGTCAATTTGTTTGCTCCCAGTCACAAGAATCAAAGAAACTTTAACGGCGACGCTCGTCTAAGTTGGGCTCTATTGAGCCTCCGTTTTGTTCATACCTTTAACAACCGAATGGCCGTGGTATGATGCGCGCGCAACCATCGTTAGGATTTTAAAGATGTTGAAATACCCTGAAATAGACCCGGTGGCCGTGTCCATCGATGCGTTCACCGTCGCGGGCAAAACATTGGGCCCTTTTAATATCCATTGGTATGGGTTGATGTACCTGGTGGGGTTTGCTGGGGCATGGTTTTTGGCCGTGCATCGAACCAAAAATTCAGAGCGTGTGATCCGCCCCGAGCAAGTGGAAGACCTCACTTTTTACTCCGCCATGGGGGTGATATTAGGCGCCCGAGTGGGGTATGTGCTGTTTTACAACGTCGGCGCGTTTTTGGATGATCCTTTGATGCTGTTTCGCGTGTGGGAAGGGGGAATGTCGTTTCACGGTGGCTTGATTGGCTTGTCGATCTCCACTTTAATATACGCCGCAAAAGTGAACCGTAACTTCTTTGATTTGGTGGATTTTATCGCGCCGTTTGCGCCCTTGGGGCTGTTCTTTGGGCGAATTGGTAATTTTATTGGCGGCGAATTGTATGGCCGCGCTACCGATGCTCCTTGGGCCATGGCATTCCCGAATGATCCGGGTGTGTTGCGTCACCCCTCACAGCTATACGAGGCCTTTTTAGAAGGCATAGTATTGTTTGTGTTACTGTTTTGGTTTTCGCAAAAGCCGCGCCCACGCGCGGCGGTGATCGCATTATTTCTGATCGGTTACGGCTGTTTCCGGTTTTTTGTGGAATTTTATCGGGCGCCGGATGCACACATCATGTTCGATTTGTTCGGCTGGATGACGCGAGGCCAGATTTTGTGTGTGCCGATGGTGGTAGTGGGCATGAGCCTACTCATTTGGACTTATCGCAAAGAGCCCGCGCGCAAAGCTGCCGTGGGCAAGTGAAGGCAGAATATGCAGCAGTACTTAGATTTAATGCGGCACGTGCGCGACAGTGGTGTTCGTAAAGAAGACCGTACAGGTGTAGGCACGGTGAGTGTGTTTGGCTACCAAATGCGATTTAATTTGGCCGACGGTTTCCCTTTGGTAACCACTAAAAAATGCCATCTCAAGTCGATCATCCACGAATTACTTTGGTTTTTAAGCGGTGAGACGAATGTGCGCTATCTGCAGGATAATGGCGTTCGGATTTGGAATGAGTGGGCCACCCCCGAAGGTGAATTGGGGCCGGTGTACGGCGCGCAGTGGCGATCGTGGGCTACGCCCGACGGCGAAACCATCGATCAAATCAGTGACGTGGTCGCGCAAATTAAACAAAAGCCAGATTCACGTCGTTTGATCGTGTCAGCTTGGAACCCTTCTGTACTGCCCGATGAAGGTATTCCGCCCTACGAGAATGCCGCTCGGGGCAAAATGGCCTTGCCGCCATGCCATACCTTGTTTCAATTTTATGTACTCAATGGCCGCCTTTCTTGCCAGTTGTATCAGCGCAGTGCGGACATTTTTTTGGGGGTGCCGTTTAACATTGCCTCCTATGCTTTGCTCACTATGATGATTGCGCAAGTGACGGATCTGGCGCCTGGCGATTTTGTGCATACCTTCGGTGATGCGCATTTGTATACCAACCACTTTGAGCAAGTGGAAACGCAATTGAGCCGCCAGCCATTGCCGCGGCCCAGTATGGTCCTCAATCCAGACATTAAGGACCTTTTTGCGTTTCGGTTTGAGGACTTCGAGCTTAAAAATTACGAGTGTCACCCACCCATCTCTGCTCCGATTGCGGTATGACAGAAAAAGCCTCCCTTGCCATTATCGTCGCGGCCGCCAAAAACGGCGTGATTGGTGTCAATAATACGCTGCCGTGGCATTTGTCTGCAGATTTGCAGCATTTTAAGCGAATGACCATAGGGAAGCCTGTGGTGATGGGGCGTAAAACCTTCGATTCGATTGGGCGCCCCTTACCCAATCGAACCAATATCGTGGTGACGCACCAGCCGGATTGGCACTTTGAGGGGGTAACCAAGGCCTCTTCTTTGGATGAAGCTCTGGCGGTGGGACAAGCGGCTGCAGAGTCTTCCGGCGTGGATGAGGTCATTCTTATGGGGGGAGGAACATTGTATGCACAGGGGATTGGGCGAGCGGAGACTGTATATTTAACTGAGGTTGACTGCGAAGTGGCGGGAGACGCGGTGTTTCCTCGCTTGTCGAGCGAGGATTGGTGTGAGGTGTCACGTGAACATCACACAAGTGACGCAAAAAACGATTATAATTTCGCGTTCGTTACGATGCGGCGGCGCACAAAGCTGTAGATGACGAGAGAGCAGTACTTGACTCTCTGGTTAATTTTTAAACATGTGTTACTTGATTGTTACTGGTTGGGCATTGCTGATTTTGTGGTGTTACCAAAAGTTATGCTGGTGAACAATAAAAGTACAGGAGCAAACTAAACATTTGAATGTTAAGAAGGGCTCCTTTTAAAATGCGCTTCTCTTTGAAGGACCTAATTTCCATTAATAAAAACTTCTAGGGTCATCTATCCAAAGGTGAACTCCAGAAATCTTAGTCATGCTAGCACCCGAGTTGGGGGGAATATGAAAAAGCAGCGAATAAAAGCTCTGGCGCTGTCCTCAGTTATCACTGCTGGGGCCATTGTTGCCAGTTCCGCTTATGCCGACAAGTCAATAGATGCGCTCGTGTCTGTTGGCCAAGCAAAAGTTGTACAGGCGCAAAAGTCTCAGGCGCGAATCAATAAGCTTCAGGACGACACCGCTGATCTAATCGATAAATTCAAGCAAGTGAGCAAAACCATTGAGGGTTTGCGCATCTATAACGCTCAACTCGAAAAGCAGTTGGAAAGCCAGCGTTCCATCATGGGGAAGCTGGAAGAATCCATCAGTCAGATCACGGTGATTCAGCGTCAAATTCAACCGTTGGTGCTGGAAATGCTGGAAGGCATTGAACAGTTTGTGGAGCTGGATGCCCCCTACCGCAAAGAGCAACGCTTAGAGCGTATTGCTAAGTTGCGCGAGATTATGACGGATGCCGATGTCACCATCGCTGAAAAATTTCGTCAGGTGCTGGAGATTTACAGCATCGAATCCGAGTACTCTCGTAAGATTGATTCTTACGAAGACACCTTAAACATTGGTGGCGAAGAGTTGCGTGTGGACGTGTTGGCCATTGGTCGCATCGCATTGATGTATCAAACCATGGACGGCAGCCGCACTGGTGCTTGGGACCGCACTGCAAACCAGTGGGTTGATCTTGATGCAGGTGATTATAAAAAACCTGTTCGCGATGCTATTCGAATCGCTCAGAAAAAAGCACAAAATGACATTATGCTTCTGCCCATTTCTGCTCCGGAGGCTGGACAATGAGATTTTTAGTTAAGAACACGTTGTTGAGTTTGGCTGCAGCTGGCGCGATTGCCGCAGCAAGCCCCGTGTTTGCACAATCGGAAAAGGCCACCAGCCTAGAAGATTTGCTGCAAAAGATGAAAAACAGCCAAGTCATCGAAAGCAAAGAGCATAAAGCCCGTGAAGCGGAGTTTATGCGCGAGAAATCCAAGCGCGCCTCCATTTTGGCGCAAGCGGAAAAAACCAAGGCCGCAGAAGAAGCCCGCTCGGTGAAGCTGGAAGCAGACTACGAGAAACAAGACCTGCAAATTAAAGCACTGCGAGAGCAGCGCGATGAACGCATGGGGTCTTTGAAAGAGTTGTTTGGTCACTTAAAAACCGCCTCTGGCGATTTGCAAGCGAGCCTGAAAAACTCTTTGATCAGCCTTGAATACCCCGGTCGAGCCGACTTTGCCGCAAATCTTAGTAAGAAAATGGACAGCGAAACCAGCTTGCCCACCATTGAAGAAATCAATCAATTGGTTTACGAGATTCAGCGTGAAACGGTAGAAGCTGGCAAGATTGTGAAGTTTACAGCCACAGTGGCCGACGCCGGTGGTGAAGAGTCACAACAGCAAGTGGTGCGCATCGGTAACTATGGTGTGGTGTCCAATGGCGAGTACCTGTTCTTTGACCCTGATTCGGGCAGTTTGAAAATTCCACCCGCGCAGCCCAGTGGTTTACCAGAGCCGTCTAGCCTGGAAAATGCCAGTTCAGGGCTGTCAAAAGTGGCAATTGACCCAACTTTACCCTTGGGTGGGCAGATCATGCAGATTATGGTGGACCGTCCTGACCTGAAAAAACGCTTTGAACAAGGCGGTATTGTGGGTGCCATTATTATCATCGGCTTGGGTGGCTTAGGCTTACTCTTGATTCTCTGGCGCTTTGCGGCACTGGCGGCGATCAGCGGTGGTGTGAGCAAGCAACTGAAAGCCAAGCGTGCCAACCCCAACAATCCCTTGGGCCGTGTATTGAAAGTTGCGGAAGAAAACCCTGGTATCGATAGCGAATCACTCGAGTTGAAACTCGAAGAGGCGGTATTGAAAGAGCGTCCCAAAATTGAAAGCGGCCTGAACATGATTAAGATCATTTCCATGGTGGCGCCTTTGATGGGTCTGTTGGGTACTGTGGTCGGTATGATTCAAACATTCCAGGCGATTACAGACTTCGGCGCGGGCGATCCCAAATTAATGGCGGGCGGTATTTCTGCTGCGCTGGTGACCACGGTTTGTGGTTTGATTGTGGCGATACCCACCGTGTTTATGCACACCATTTTGAGCGGTAAGGCGAAAACCATCGTTCATATATTGGATGAGCAAAGCGCCGGTATCATTGCCGAAAAAGCGGAAGGTTAATTCAGCGAGGTTACTATGCCAGTTTGGTTAGAAACCGTGGAGGCGTTTATCGCCTCCGGTGGCCCAATTTTAATTGCGATTGCATTTTTAACGTTTGTGATGTGGACGTTGATCTTCGAGCGCATTTGGTTTTTTAAAGCCTCGCTGAATGGCATGGTGAAAAAGACCGTAAAACATTGGGATGCGCGCCCCGAGAGACGCTCTTGGAATGCGCATCAAATCCGCCAAGCGATGATCTCGCGTGTGTCTGAAAAGATTAATGCCAACATGGATTTGATCGGTACCATGGTTGCTTTGTGCCCCTTGTTTGGGTTGTTAGGCACGGTGTGGGGCATGATCGAAGTTTTTAATGTGCTAGCTACCACGGGTGGTGCAGATGCGAAATCCATGGCCGGTGGCGTTAAGCAAGCCACCATTCCAACCATGGCGGGTATGGTGGCAGCTATTTCGGGTGTATTTGGCTCTACCATCATTAATCAGATTGCGCAGCGCGAACAGCAGTTGTTAGAAGACCATCTGACGATGGACCACTAACGCACGTATTTAACGAGGCCGGCGTGCCGGCCCTTCACAGATAGAGAGAAAGCATGGCCAGCAGGAACAAATCTGCCGATGAAGACGTTGGGGCGATTGATTTAACCCCAATGCTCGACGTGGTATTTATCATGTTGATCTTCTTTATTGTTACGGCAACGTTTATTAAAGAGCCGGGTGTGGAAATTGAGCGCCCAGATGCCAATACGGCTAAGGTCAAAAATTCTAAGATTCTTGTGGCTATTGATGCTGAGGACAAAGTTTGGATCGACAAAAACGAAGTTGATAAAGCGTTTGTCACTGACCAAATTGAGTTGCTGTTGGCAGAAAACCCCAAAAGCCCAATCGTGATTCAAGCGGATGGTAAATCCAGCATTAAAGTGCTGAATGAAGTTGCGCAAGCCGCTCGAGAGGCGGGCATTGCGGATGTGTCCATCGCAGCGAATAAGGATTAACGTATGAGTTTCGCAAGACTTTTACCCGCTGGTGCACTGGCTGCGGTCGTCACGTTAAGCTTATTAATGTTGATGCACATTTTGATTCAAATCAATATTCAGGGGCCCGGTGAGGTTGTCACGTATCGCATCCCTGAAATTGTGATGCCAGAGCGTGATATCAAAACGGAATACGACACCAGTAAACCGGATAGGCCCGAAGAACTTGAAGAGCCACCACCGGATTTACCCGAGCCAGAGTTTGACAACCCCGACGCAACGGCAGATGGCATTAACATTAACCCTGATTTCCGTGGGCAAAAAATTAACATCGCCGGTGTGGGTATCGGTGGCAGTGGTGACATGATTCCGTTGACCGTTGTGCAACCGGATTATCCCCGAAGGGCTGCCCAGCGTGGCACAGAGGGTTACTGTACCGTGGAGTTTACGGTAACGTCACTTGGTACCTCTAGGGACGCCAAAATCGTGGATTGCCCAGATTCGGTATTTGAGCGGGCTTCTTTGAAAGCGGCTGGAAAAATTAAGTACAAACCTCGTGTGGTTGATGGCGTGGCTGTTGATGTACCTGGTGTAATGTATAAGTACACCTTCAAACTGGCCAAAGAGGAATGAGTGTGATACGCATGAAACAATCTTCAAAACTCAGGTTTTTGGGTGTGGCCAGCGTATTGGCTTTGGTCAGTACCCTAAGTTTGCCGAGCGTAACCGTTGGCGGAATGTCGTTTGTGGGCAATCAGGCCGTGGCAGCAGAGGAAGACAAGCCGACGCCACCACAAATGAAGCTGACCCAGTGCAAGTCGCCACCCGAAAAGCGCAAGCTCAAGTCACTTAGTCAAAAGTTTTTCAAAAAAGTCGCTGACGTTGACGAGCTGATGAACCCCACCCCGGATGAAAAAACCGGTGAGGCGGCAGAGCCCGACTATAAGGCCGCTTGGCCAAAGTTGAAAAAATTAATTGATCGTTGTGATGATTGTGATGAATACGAGTGGGCGCAGTTGTACCAACGCGCTGCGTTCTTGCAGTTCCAGTTGGAGAATACGCCGGGGGCCATTGATTATTTTAAAAAGGTGGTCAGCAAATCACCCAATATCCCAGAGTCGCTGGAAAGCAGCTTGTTGTACCAAATTGCGCAGCTGTTAACATCTGAAGAGCGCTATGACGAATCTTTGAAGACTTTTGATAAGTGGGAAGCCATGTGTCCTAAGGTGGTACCTGAGGATTACTATTACTATCGCGCGCAAATTTATTATCAGTCAGATAAAAAAGATCAAGCCCTTAAGGCTATTACCTATGCCATCGACTTTAAAGAGAAGCATGACAGTATCCCAAAAGAACGTTGGTTGAAGCTACAGTTGGCCATTTACGCTGATCGAGAGGATTATAAAAGTGCAGAAAAGGTCGCTGAAAAGATTGCTGTGCACTACACCACCTTAAAGTCCGTTGGCCATTTGGCGCAGATTTATGGCGTAAACGGTAAAGAGAAAGAGCAGTTGGCGCTGTCGGATGCTTTGTTTTTGGCCGGAGGGTTTACCAAAGAGCGTGATTATCGTAATTTGGGGTATTTGTACCTGAGTGCAGATGCCCCTTACTTAGCGAGCCGAGTGTTTGCTAAAGGCCTCAAAGAAAAAAAAATGGAGCGCAGCTCTAAAAATTTAGAGGTTTACGCCGCGTCACTGTCGCAAGCGCAAGAAGTTGACGAAGCGTTACCGATTATGGAAGAGGCTGCAAGTAAATCTGACGAAGGTAAGCTCTATTCGACGTTGTCCGCCATCTACTTAGATGCGGAAAAATTTGACAAGGCTGTGAGTGCGGGCAAAAAGGCATTAAAGAAAGGCGTTAAAAACGCAGGTGAGGTGCATATGTATATGGGGTCGGCCTATATGTATATGGAGCGTTATGATGATGCCATTAGTGCTTTGCGTAAGGCGCTACGCGATGAAAAATATCAGAAGTATGCAGAGAAATTGATTACTTACGTTAAAAACCAGAAGAGGCGGGATGAAGAGCTGAGAAAAGCGAAGCTCAAGATTTAATTGAATTGCCAGCTAAACCGAAAAAGCCCTCCACTGGAGGGCTTTTTTTTTAGGCTTGTAAGAAAAGGCGCAGGGCCAGCAGGTTCCTATTTTTGCTGCCGTGCTAATTTATCCAGGAGGTCGGCATCGCGCACGGCGCCTTGGTCGGCGCTGGTGGCCAATAAAGCATAGGCTTTTAATGCGGTGCTGACTTTTCTTGGACGCGGCATTTCGGGCTGCCAGCCGATTTTATCTTGCTGTGCTCGTCGCTCGGTTAAGGTAGCATCGTCCACCAAAACATTAATGGTGCGATTGGGGATGTCGATTTTTATTTTATCGCCATTGCGCACCAAGCCAATGGCGCCCCCGGAGGCCGCCTCGGGTGATACATGTCCGATAGAAAGCCCCGAGGTGCCACCGCTAAAGCGACCATCGGTTAACAGCGCACACTCTTTGCCTAGCCCCTTAGATTTTAAATAAGAGGTGGGATACAGCATTTCTTGCATGCCGGGCCCACCGCGAGGGCCTTCATAGCGTACGATCACCACGTCGCCGCTCTTCACTTTATCGTTCAGAATATTGGCCACGGCTTCGTCTTGAGACTCCGTCACATGAGCATTGCCTTCAAATACCAAAATATGGTCATCTACGCCTGCAGTTTTCACCACACAGCCGGTTTCTGCAATATTACCGTACAGTACGGCCAAGCCGCCCTCTTTCGAGAAGGCATGCTCAAGTGAGCGAATACAGCCGCCCTGTCGATCGGCATCAAGTGTGGGCCAGCGCGTGGCTTGACTGAAGGCCTCCTGTGTGGGAATCCCTGCGGGGCCGGCTTTAAAGAACTCCACGACTTCTGGGGAGGGTTTTTGCATAATGTCCCAGGTCTCTAGTGCGGCTTTGAGCGAAGGAGAATGAACCGTGGGGCAGTGAGTGTCCAGTAACCCTGCGCGATCAAGCTCCCCCAGTATCGACATAATACCGCCTGCGCGATGCACATCTTCAATGTGGTACTTCTGTGTATTGGGAGCTACTTTACACAATTGGGGCACCGAGCGGCTCAAAGTGTCAATGGTGGCCAGGTCAAAATCCACTTCGGCTTCTTTGGCGATGCCCAGTAAATGCAAAATGGTATTAGTGGAGCCACCCATGGCAATGTCCAGTGTCATGGCGTTCTTAAAGGCGGCAGCACTGCAGATACTGCGCGGGAGAACACTGTCATCGCCTTCTTCATAGTAGCGTTTGGCGAGGCTAACGATTTGGCGGCCGGCACGAAGAAAAAGCTGTTTACGATCGGCATGGGTAGCCAATACGGTGCCGTTGCCCGGCAAACTCAAGCCCAAAGCCTCGGTGAGACAATTCATGGAGTTGGCGGTAAACATGCCAGAGCAGGAGCCGCAAGTGGGGCAGGCACTGCGCTCATATTCAGCGACCATTTCGTCAGAGGCTGAGCTGTCAGCGGCGATCACCATGGCATCCACTAGGTCAAGGCCATGCTCTGCAAGTTTGGTTTTTCCTGCCTCCATGGGACCCCCAGACACAAACACTACTGGAATATTGAGACGCATGGCCGCGAGCAACATTCCAGGGGTGATCTTATCGCAGTTTGAAATACACACCAGGGCGTCGGCGCAGTGGGCGTTAACCATATACTCGAGGGAGTCGGCAATCAAATCGCGACTGGGCAAGCTGTAGAGCATGCCATCGTGCCCCATGGCAATGCCATCATCTACGGCGATACTGTTAAATTCCTTAGCGACGCCGCCGGCGGCTTCGATTTCGCGGGCCACGAGCTGGCCCATGTCTTTTAAATGAACATGACCAGGGACAAATTGGGTAAAGGAGTTTGCCACGGCAATAATGGGTTTTTGAAAGTCGTCGTCTTTCATGCCCGTGGCACGCCATAGGGCGCGGGCACCTGCCATATTGCGGCCAGCGGTGGTGGTTCTTGAGCGGTATTGAGGCATGGGTCTCTCAGTGATGCTTGCTTGAAATGTACGCAATCATAGCAAAATCAGGCGCTTTCTTCATACACATTAGAATTGTGGTCATTGGCGAAAGGCTCTTCGTGTCACATTGGGTAGCTCTGGTTTTGGATGGGGGCGGCGAACCTTTAGACTACTTGCGCAGGTCAATCGATCTATACCGTCAAGGAGGCGTTATGGCAAAGCATCCCGCGGGTACGCACACCCTACGCATGCTGCGAGCTTTAGCGATAGCAGTGCGCAGACTTTGTTTGCTTACGACGGTAGCCTATACGTTGGCGGCGGTGCCGGGGTTTTTATTTGCGACCTTTCTGGATCCCTCTCGGCTCAGTTGAATAGGTGAATTTCAGCATACATGGCAGTGTGACCCGTTGGTTGTTCAAAGGGCTTATGCGACCCTCCGAGGCGGCGCCCCGTGTGGAGGGTTTGCAAGCTTTTAGATGTATCCGATATCACCAGCCCTCTGTTGGTGGCGCAAATTCCGTTAGATGCACCCAGAGGGCTCGCCGTCGTTGGCGATGATTTATTCGTGACCGACGGCTTGAGCGGTTTGCTTTGGTTTGATGTTAGTGATCGCACGGCACTGAACTCCCTAGATGGTTTAGTGGTACTAAACCCATTAGATGTTTTGGTCAGAGATGGGTGGGGTGCGGTATTAAACAGAGATCATGTGATCGTATTTGAATTTGACGAGATCGACGGATTAACAACACTGACAACGCTGGAATGATGCCAATAAATATTTGAGCTTTGTCGTGTCAATGCCAACAAGCTGCGGATGAACGGAGGTGTGGTGTTCACATCAATGTTGTGGATTTACACAGATCCCAACAACTTTGGGTAATGCTTGCTTAATTGTTTCTGTAAAAACGCAAAACGTTTAAATTGTTTGTGGTCGGGCTTGAGCTCGCCAATGGCGCGTAAACTGCGTCGGCACAGTTTCTCGTATTTTACCGTGGCGCCCGCCTTATCGGTGGCGGCAATGGCCGCTTGAATTAAGTTTAAGTTTAAGCCCACATGCTTGGGGTAGGCATTAATGGCTTGATTAAAGACTTCAATTGCGGCGTCATACTCTTTCTGGTCGTAGGAGTTAATGCCTGATTTGGTGAGTTTGGCTGCAGTATCTTTGCCTCCGTCACTGATGGGTTCACTGGTAATCCCATCGATAATGCTCAGTAATTTTTCATCGCCGGGGTGCTTGGCCGCAAGCGATGTGAGTATGGCGCGGGCTTGATCTTCCTCATCCATTGTGTGGAGTGTGCGAGCAAACTCTAAACTGGCATCCACTGAGGGCGACTTTAAATTGTTGTAGAGGTATTTTGCTTTTTCGGTGGCGTCGTGGGCTTTATCCATTTTGCCTTGGCTTTGAAACAGTTGAGCTTCCACCATATGGGTTTGTGCCTCCACTTCTGGAGCATTGTTGTATTTTTTACGCGCGCGCTCTAAATAGGTCATAGCCTGTTTGACTATGGTATTGCCCTCTGACGGGTTCTCTTTGGCGCGCACCACGTCAGAGACTTTACGTGCGTAATTAAAATAATCCTGAGCGGATTCATAACAAGAATTTGCCCCCCACTTAATGGCGTGCAAATGCGACTTCATCGACAGTTCATCATCGCCGTTGGTGTCGGCAAGACCGGCCAGTTTGCGGTGACGGTGGACGGACTTGGGGGAAACCTGAGAGGCTTTCTCAACGGCTTTTTGCGCACTCAGGTAGTCTTTTTTGGCTTCATGTACGTCGGCCAGTAGGTCATGGGCCTCAATGTAGCGGCTGTCTTCACGTAATATATCTTCTAGAATATCTTCAGCGGAATCGTACTTGCCCATCTCCAGCAAGGTTTTGCCCATTCCCAGTTTTGCCCATACGAGGGGTTTTTTATCTAAGACGCTTTCGTACAGGTCTTGTGCTTCTTTGAGCTGGCGCAGTAAAAACAACAGCTGGCCCTTCATTTTAATGCAGTCGGCCGCGTAGCGGCTGCCTTGGGATATCATCTCGTTGCAGCCCTTTAGGGCGCCCTGGTAATCGCCGTCGGAGATGCATTTTTTGATAGGCAATAGGGCTTCATGGCGTACGATGGCGCGGTTTAAACGCGTGCGTAAGGAAGCTTCGGTGTAGGGCTTGGTAATATAATCGTCCGGTTGGCATTCCAGAGCACCCAGTACCATTTCGCGGGAGGACTCCCCAGTGAGCAGTACAAATAAACTGGTCATTAGCAGCACACGCAAGTAGCGGACTTCCTCAAGGACTTGCTGACCATCCTTGCCCATGCCTAGGTTGTAATCGCAAATGACGATATCGTAATGGTTGCGATTACAAAGCTTAACGGCCTCGTCGCCATCGGCTGCGGTATCCACAGATTCTGCGCCAAAATTTCGTAATATACGCGTTAATGACCCTCGAATTTCAGGAAAATCATCGATCACCAAGCACTTTTTCTTGCTGTAGATCTTGATGATGTCGATTTGGCGCATGTCTGCGGCGGCAGGTTCCATTCGGTTTGACTCTAAACTGTAGGCTTATTCTTCAGTTTAGACCCAAATCGACTAAGCGGCGAACTCACGAGGTTTGACGCGCTATGTTGGGCGTGCAGTGGCGGTGTAGATACCTACTGGGCCCTAATGGTTAGATGCCCTCGATGGATTTGACGAAAACCTTTGAGCGTCGTTGGTAGTTGTACAGGGCCTTGCGCTCAACCGGCAGTAGCTCGGCCATGGTTTCCACAAAGCCCTGTTCCAAAAACCAGTGCGCGGTTTGCGTGGTGAGCACAAATAGTTTTTTGATGTTGAGTTTCATGGCCTGCCGTTCGATGTGGGTCAGTAGTTTGGCTGCGCGACCGCCGCCTTGATAGGCCTTGTTCACCGCAACACAGGCAAGCTCACCGGCACCGGGTTCTGAAAACGGATAGAGCGCAGCACAGCCAATGACCACGTTGTCTTTTTCCATCACCGTGAAGTGGTGGATCTCGCGCTCCAGTAATTCTCGTGAGCGTTTGACCAAAATGCCGCTGGTTTCTAAAGGGCTGATTAATGACAGAATGCCGGACACATCTTCAATTCGCGCTCTACGAATGGTTTCGTAACTGTCGCGGTAAACCATGGTGCCCGATCCGTCGCGTGTAAACAATTCTTTCAGCAACGCCCCGTCTTCTTCGGCTGAAATAACATGTGCCCTTGGTACGCCCGCGTCGCAGGCTCTGTGACAAGCGCGTAGCGAAAAATAGGTGTTTGAGCGATTGCGAAGGTTTTGGTCGAGTAAAAATTTTTCGCATTTTAATAGGGTAAGTTCGCGAAAAATTTTGTCGTCTTTGTCGCGGATGGGGCCATCGTCGTTGTAGGCAATTAATTTGTCCGCCTCAATGGCGGTAGCGATATGTACCGCCACATCGGCAAAGTTTAAGTTGAAAGTCTCGCCGGTGGCCGAATATCCGAGGGGAGACACTAGCACGATGGCTTGAGACTGCAAAAGGGCCTGTAAACCGTTGGCGTCTATGTTGCGCACCTTACCCGTATATTGATAATCCACACCGTCCAATATGCCTTGCGGCATGGCAGTGACGAAGTTGCCGCTGCGAACTCGAATTTTGGCGCCATAAAGAGGAGAGTTCGGTAGCCCGCTGGAGAAGTTGGCTTCCAGCCTAAAACGCACAGCACCTATGGCTTCTAACACGCCCTGCATATCTTCTTTGGAGGTAATGCGTAAACCCTTGTGAAACTGGCTTTCACTCACGATGTGTTGGTCAATTTGATCCCTAGCGCCGTGGACCACCACCAATTGAATGCCGAAACTGTTTAACAGTGCGATATCGGCGATGATGTTATGTAAATACTCACCTGACACGCAGTCTCCAGGTAGCATTACCACAAAGGTTTTACCTCTGTGGGCGTTTATGTAAGGTGTTGAATGGCGAAACCAGTTCACGTAGTCGTCGGACGGTGGAGGCATTTTTTCTGTCACTGTTTGTTGGCCCTAGTGCGTTGGTGGAGCAAGGTTAGGTACAGTTTAAAGTGTTTTACCGCAATATGAATGGTTTTGGGGTTATTTTGAATGCGCGCTGCGATAGAGGCCCCTTGTAACACGTCGAGTAATTGCAGCGCTAGGGATTCACCCGAAGCTTCGGCTGCCGTTGCAAAGGGCTCGAATACGCAAGCGAGCCCTTTTTGCCAGCCGTCAATTGCCGCGGCACTCATTTGGGTAATGGCGGGAAATTGCGTAGTAAGTTGGTAGCTGAAGGCGGCCATTAGACAGCCCGGTCGCTCATCACAAGTGTAGGTGAATAACGGAATCAGGCCATCCGCCAGTTGCGTGGCTTTTTCAAGAGGATCTTCAACCGGTGTTAGATGCGCGAGAATCTGCCGAATGCCTTCTCCTTGAGCTGAAATAAAGCGTTCTAGCAGAGCGGTTGGCAGTTCGTCTTTGCTGACAAAGTGGTAGAAGAAGCTGCCCTTGCTGATTTGGGCGGCTTCAATGATACGGTCCACCGTCACCCCATGAAACCCTTCGGTCATCATTAAGGACTGTGCGGCGTCTAAAATTTTATCACGTGTGGCATTGGCTTTATTGGACATAGGCGCTTTGTACCACAAAGGGCTTGACTTGGTGTAATGTGTTTTTATACTGACTAGTCGGTATATTTAATTCGCGGAGGCTCTATGCAGCTCTACTACCACCCCATATCCAGTTTTAGTCATAAAGTTAGAATGGCACTTGAGGAGAAAGCGGTTTCCTACGAATGTGTTCCCGTAACGCTCACTGATCCCGAAGCCCGTAAGGTGTTTCGTGCACGATACCCGCTGGGGAAGGTCCCCTTGCTGGTAGACGGTGATATGCAATTGGGTGAATCCACTGCCATTATCGAGTGGTTAGACATTCATTACCCCGCGCCACGTTTGGTGCCTGCAGACGCAGAGCTTGCAAGGCAAGCCCGCTATTGGGATCGGATGGTGGATTTGTATCTGTTGTCTAATCAGTCGATGCTTTTCTTTCAAAGCCTCAAGCCCGCCGAGCAACAAGACAGCGACAGAATTGCCACCGCAGAACATCAAGTCAAAGCGGTGATGGACCTATTGGAGTCTCTTCTGGCGTCGCAAGAAGGAGGTTATTTGGTGGGTGGGGCGTTAAGTCTGGCGGATTTAGGGTTGCTGGTGTTCTTGGACAGTGCGAGCCTGAAAGGCGAGCTTAAACCGTATCCGGCGCTTTCGACCTACTTTGAGCGGTATCAATCCAGGCCCAGCTTACGCACGGCACGGGCTACCTTTATGGAAGGCGTTGCGTTGATGAAAACGGCCTTTGCTGGGCGTTAGATCACTGAGCCCTTGAATGCCGGCGCAAGGCGCCGGCTAACCAATCAGGTGATCACCAAATCACCCGTTTAGGGTGGCGGACACTAAAACTTAACGGTTGCTTCAAGTGCCACAGTCATAGGGCGGCGCACAAAGCTGTAGTAGGAGTTGGTGCCGAACAAGCTTTCCGACAGTGGCATATTGGAAGATACCGTCAACACGTCCTCATCCAATAGGTTTTTGCCTAGCAGTGCCAGCTCCCAATGTTCAGCTTCCACGGCCATACGCAGCCCTAGTAAGGTGTAGGCGTCGATCACGCCCAGCGGGTCTAAGTTGTTGTGCACCTGCTGTTCGTCTACCCATTGCATGTCCATCACGGTGACGAAATTTAGGGTGTTGCTAATCGGCCGTTCGTAGGAAAGCGAGCCATTAAACGTTAAGTCAGGTACATAGGTACTGCTTTTGCCAGTATTGTCACAAAAAACGCCATTGTCAGGTGTCTGGTTGAAATAACAATTGCCATCAGTGTAATCGGTGTATTCAAAGTTCAAATAGCTGGCACCAAAAGCGGCCAGCCAATGGTCAGAGATCTGCCAGCGACCGTCGAGCTCGAGACCGGATACGCGAGCATCGGCATTACCTACGTTAAAACCTACGTGACCATCGAACTGACTGGTTTGTAAATTTTCATAATCGGAGTAAAAGAGTGCGGTATTGAGCTCTCCTTTGCCGTCAGCCAGCACCCACTTTGAGCCCATCTCCAGCGCGCTCACTTCTTCATCTTCAAATTCAAAGCGGGAATTATCATTTGAGCGTGGGTCAAAGCCGCCGGCTTTAAACCCGCGAGCGTATTTGGCATACACCATTAATTCGTCATTGGCATCCCACGCCAAGGTCACACTTGGCATAAAGGCGGATTCGTCGCGCGTTTCCGCAAGGTTGTGACCACCGCCAGCTGCAAATTGTTCGGTATAGGCGCCGAAGACTTGAAAGTAAAGGTTGCCCAAAACCGGTGACAGCAGGGGGTGACCCACCGGTACCGGTGTGCCATCGGTGATATCCACTACATTCAGTAGTTTGGTGCCTTCTTTTTCCTCTTCCGTGTAGCGCGCCCCTAAGGTGAGATGCACGGCATCTCGAAGGTGCCAGGTGAATTCGGCAAACAAGGCCCAGGCATCAGACGTTTGTTCAAAGGCGCGCGACACCCCCGTATTGCCAAGTACGTTAGCATCTAATCCGTAGGCGGACAGCGATGGGTTTAGCGCAGGGGCTAAGATGGTAGTTAGGGGTGTTTGATCGGTGACATTTAAAGTATCGGCAAAGCTCTGCTCAAAGCTTTGGTAAAACGCTCCTGCGATCCAATCCACATTGCCACCCAAGGGTGAGACAATACGAATCTCTTGGCTAATTTGCTCGTATTCCTCCATTAAATCCAAATCAAAAATGGGCGCGGCGGTAAAATCGCAGTCGCAGTTTTCTAGGTAATCAAATTTCAATAATCCCGTGGTGCTCGTAAGTGTGTAGTCATCCCATTGGTAATCCAATACCAGTGTCTGGCTGTCAATGGTGTTGTCACTATACTCTGGTGCGTCGGTTTGGCGCCTATAATCCAAATTGCTTTCGAAGGAGACGCCACTGTTAACGGAGGCCAATATCATCTGATAATTTGCACCACCCAGGGCCGGGTTAATGGAGGGTAGGTCTTGGGTGATTTCCACCGCGCGCCCTTGAATGTCCAGCGTGTCATGCTCGATAATTAACAGCGCGCTAAAATTGTCGGTTACCGCCCAGTCGATGGAGCCGCGCACAGAGCTTTCGTTTTGGTCGGGTTCATCGGTGTCTTTAAACGTGTTTTCCATATAGCCTGGGTCGTCATATTGACGCACCGCCAGGCGTGCGTTCAGTCCTTGCGTCAAACGCCCCGTTAAAAATCCAGAAAGCTCTTGCGTGCCGTATTCGCTTTCATAGCTGGCGGTGAGTTTGCCGCTAAATTCGTCTTGGGGTTTGGCAGAAATCACATCAATGGCACCTGCCACACTGTTTTTGCCAAATAAAATGTTTTGCGGCCCACGCATAACCTCGACGCGTTCCACGTCAAAAATGGGTGCCCGGAACAATTGCGCCCGCCCCCTAAAAACGCCATCCATGTAAACCCCAACCGATTGCTCAAAGCCTTGGCTGTTGTCTGAGCCGATGCCCCGTATTCGCAACTGGGTAGAGAGCCCCGTTTCGGTGAGATGAACATTGGGCACGTAGGCTGTGAGGTCCTCAATGTTTTCGATGCCCGCCTTCTCCATTTTCTCGCCCGTGACCGCTGAAACAGAGATCGGCACATCCATAATGCTTTGTGCCCTTTTTTGCGAGGTGATGATCACTTCTTCCAGAATTTTTTCCTGAGCTTGGGCGAGTGGTAAGCCAAAACCCACACTGAAGGCAACGGCGGCAGCCATTGGGGAAACCGGGAATCGGGGGTTTCGACAGCAGCGCATAGTTTGCTCCTAAGATATTTTTGTTATGAGGGCTAAAACACAGAGTATTGTATGAGGGGTTTTACCAGTAAAGGTATGGAAGATACAATTCGTTGGTTGGATTTGACGCCAATAATTAATTGCAGACGCTTTTTCTCACAGAAACCCCACGATAGTATAGGTCACGAAAAACGTAGATGCATGATTGACGGGTGAATAAAGGCGTCGAAGTGTGCGATCTTTCACTGGAGGCACCGTAGTAAAATAAGGTTACGCATCATAAAGCGCCAGTGTGTTTTTATCACCTTAGATTTTTAAAGCCCTTCACTGCTTGCCGCCAGAATAACACTGACGCGCCGATACCAGAGTTTTTATCGTGTGACCGATGACTTTGTGTTGTGAGTGGGGGCTCTTGTGGGTGTGCGCTTACTGCGATCTATTGGCTGGTGGCTGGTGGCTGGTGGCTGGTAGCGAAAAGGGTGCGTTAAGTGCACGTGATGCTAGGGAGCTTAATTAAGCCCCAATGGCTCTGTACGTGACTTTAAAAACGCATCTGCCTAGACGGTTTGTGAGGTCAATGCCTTATTTTGTAACAAGTAAATCAGCTGCGCGAAGTGGGCTTTGAGGTTGCGCTGGAGGGGGCGTCAGCGCTTTGCGTTCCCTGCGTTGGTTCTCCTTGATAGACCGTCAGTAGGTTTTGACCACCATGAATGGCGGGAATGTCTTATTTGCAGAAGCCAAAAAACAGCCAAAGCACCGCGTTGAACTTGAAAAGCGCTGAAGGCCAGAGGCTATTGGGATTTGGTCGGAGTTTTCTTACATATAGTAGCCTTTGTACCAATCTACAAATCGTTGCACGCCGTCTTCAATGCTCGTTTTAGGCTTAAAGCCTACGGCCTTCTCCAGTGCACTCACATTGGCACAGGTAATAGGTACGTCTCCGTGTTGCATGGGCATGGGGTTTTTATTTGCAGGTTTACCTACCGAGCGCTCAATGGCGGCAATAAAATCCATTAACTGCACGGGTGCATTATTACCGATATTGAAGATTCGGTAGGGGGCGTAGCTGTCTGCAGGGCTGGGGTGATCGAACCATTGGTCGTCAGCTGTGGGAAGGTGGTCGCTCACGCGCACAACACCTTCGACGATGTCGTCTATATAGGTGAAGTCACGTACCATGTCGCCATGGTTGTATAGGTCAATGGTGCTGCCCTCGGAAATGCCTTTGGTGAATTTAAAAGGCGCCATATCCGGTCGACCCCAGGGCCCATAAACCGTAAAAAATCGCAAACCTGTCGTGGGTAGTTGATAGAGGTTGGCGTAGGTGTGTGCCATGAGCTCGTTGGCTTTTTTGGTGGCGGCATACAGGGATACGGGGTGGTCCACGTTGTGCGCTTCCGAAAACGGGTGCTCGCGGTTTTTGCCATACACGGAGCTGGATGAGGCGTAAACCAAATGGGGTACCTGGCTGTGGCGACACCCCTCAAGGATGTTGCCAAAACCCACCAAGTTAGCATCTATATAGGCCATAGGGTTTTCAATGGAGTAGCGCACACCCGCTTGAGCCGCCAGATGAATCACCCGGTCAAATTGATGGGTTTTGAAAAGTTCGGCCATGCCTTCTCTGTTGGCCACATCCAGGTGTAGAAATGTAAACCGGGCGTGTGGTGAGAGTTCAGCTAAGCGGTCCTCCTTGAGCGATACATCGTAATAGTCGTTCATATTGTCGATGCCCACTACTTCGTCACCGCGGGTTAGAAAGGCTTGGCTTGTGTGATAGCCGATAAAACCAGCGGCACCGGTTACTAATATCTTCATGCGTTTGAACGTCCATCGTGCGAAAGCGCCATTATGCCATTGTTTGGGCCCCACTTCATGACGGCCTAGCCACTGGCGGCGAATGTGGTTAGACTGCGCACCTGATCATGAAACCACCACAGGAAAGAGACTTTGACCAAAGACACAGAACAATGGCGTATTGAGCAATTTGACGTGCCACCCCAAAAGGGCAAAGTTCGGTTCCACGATTTCAATTTGTCTGCCCCTGTAATGCAAGCGGTACATGCCCTGGGATATCAGTATTGCTCCCCCATTCAGGCGCAATCCTTGCCGCATACTCTGGCTGGGCACGATGTGCTGGGCCGCGCGCAAACGGGCACCGGGAAAACAGCAGCGTTTTTAATCAGTGTGGTGGAGGACTTGCTTGCCAACCCGATTGAGGGGGAACGTTATGCAGGAGAGGCGCGGGCCTTGGTCCTCGCGCCTACGCGAGAGCTGGTGATGCAAATCGCCGAAGATGCCGCCAAGCTCACTCAATTTACGGGTTTGACCGTGCATACCCTGGTGGGGGGGATGGACTACAACAAGCAGAAGAACAAGTTGCATCAAGAATTTGTGGACATTTTGGTAGCTACACCTGGGCGGTTGATCGATTTTTGCGAGAGTCGTGATGTGTTTTTGGATCAGGTTGAAGCGCTGGTGATTGACGAGGCTGACCGCATGCTGGATATGGGGTTTATTCCCCAGGTGCGACGCATTGTGCGCTTGGCCCCCAAGCGCGAGTTCCGTCAAACCTTGATGTTTTCGGCCACCTTTTCTTATGACGTATTAAACCTTGCCGAGCAGTGGATGCACGAGTTGGTTAAGGTGGAAATCGAGCCGGAATCGGTGGCGACAGATACGGTAAAACAGTATATCTATCTCACTTCAGGTGATGAGAAATTCGATATTTTGTACAACCTGCTCCAGCAAGAAAAAATGGAAACATTGATGGCCTTTGCCAACCGTCGTGATGAGTGCCGTGATTTGCATCGTCGATTGCTGTCTCATGGTATTAAGGCGGGCCTACTGTCGGGCGATATTGATCAGGGCAAGCGCCTTAGAACCCTGCAGCAATTTAAAGACGGTCAATTACAAGTGCTGGTGGCCACCGATGTGGCCGGGCGTGGAATTCATATCAATGATGTGTCTCACGTGGTGAATTTTACTTTGCCGGAAGAGCCCGAGGACTACGTGCATAGGATTGGTCGTACCGGTCGCGCGGGTAGCTCCGGTGTGTCCATCAGCTTTGCATGTGAAGATGATGCCTTTCGCCTACCGGCACTTGAAAAGCTATTGGGCAAGGCCCTGGTTTGCGAACAGCCCCCAGAGGTGTTGCTCAAGCCTGTACCCGAGCCTACGGTGAAGCTCGCTAAAGAAGAGCGCCACAGTCGCTCATCTGGATCTCGCAAACCGGGTCAGCGACGCTCGCGCAGACCTTCTCGCTAACCTTCTATCCAGCCTTGGGTTGATCTGTCAGCCCTCGCGGCTCATCTTAATGGTGGGGCGGTGCCTTTGCCGCCGTAAGTATTCCTAAAACCTCGACTGCCCCCCTCGCGACTTGTCTACACTGAAACGAAGGCCAACCTATCGGTGGGTTTCCTACAGTGCTTGGTGCTAGGAATAATGCCGGTATCAGAATAGCAGGTGTGTAATGAAGCGAGTTCTTATCGTCGAAGACAGTCCCATGGTGATGCGGGTGATCAAACATGTCATGCAACAAAGTGACGTGATAGCGCCTGAGTATGCCGACAGCTTTTTAGAGGCCAAAGCCTTAGTGGATGAAGCTTGCGAGCCTTTTTTTGCGGCGCTTGTGGATTTGAATTTGCCCGATGCGCCCGACGGCGAGGTGGTGGATTTTACCTTGAGCCGAAATATTCCCACGGTGGTGTTAACGGGTAGCTTCGACGAGGCACGCCGTAAGGCTTTGCTGGCCAAGGGGGTGGTGGATTACGTCACCAAAGAGGGGAAATATTCCTACAACTACACAAAGGCTTTGCTGCACCGCTTAGCGAAGAACGAGAAAGTGGCCGTGTTGGTAGTGGACGACTCTTCAACCGGGCGACGCTACATTAGCCAGTTGCTTAGGCTGCATCAATATGAGGTGCACGAGGCAGCCGATGGCAAGCAGGGTATTAAAGTGTTGCTCGAAAACCCCAATATTCGGTTGGTCATCACCGACTACAACATGCCGCACATGGATGGTTGCGAAATGTGCCAAAACATTCGTGTGAAATATGAAAAATCGGATTTGGTGATTATCGGTTTATCCTCAGAGGGCGAAGAGTCACTGTCTGCCAAATTTATTAAAAGTGGTGCCAACGACTTTTTAAGAAAACCGTTTAACCAGGAAGAGTTTTTTTGCCGTGTGACCCACAACGTGGAGATGTTGGAGATGATCGAAGCACTGCGCGACGCCGCACACCGAGATTTCCATACAGGCGCTTACAATCGCCACTATTTTTTCGCCCAAGGAGAACAAATGTTGGCACAGGCGAGGGGCAAATCTGTGCCGGTGGCCGGTGTTATTCTTGATTTGGATAATTTCAAAGAAATCAATCAGCATTACGGCAACGACGTGGGCGACGCGGTGATGCGCGCCATCAGTAAGCGCTTAATCAAGGCCTTTGAGCGCTTTTTAATTGCGCGAGCAGATGGGCAAGAGTTCTACGCCTTGATGGTTGGTTTAGACAATGACAAGGCGGTGGCCTTTGTGGAAAAAGTGCGTCAATTATTAGGCTGTGAAGCAATAGAGGTACAGAACCAAGCCATTAACCTCACTTTTAGTGCTGGTGTCTCAAGTGCATCAGGTAGTGGCCTCGATCAGTTGATGAAATCTGCGGGCACTTGTTTGAGTCGAGCCAAAGAGGCGGGCGGTGACCTTGTCTTTGGCGATGACGAATAACGCTGTAGTCAATTCATTTTTTAGCTGGCATCAACACAAGCTGGGTATTGCTACGGCAAATGTAGTGCGATAATTGGGGCGCATTATCAAGAAATAATATTGTATATAAAAATAATTCTTTAAAAAACAAAGGGTTGCAATTCTCTGGCGTGTTGGCCGCTCACGGTTACGCGTAGCCTCAAATGTTTGTTTATGTGAAGGCCCCTACAGAATGTAACGGGTTACAGCGTTATACTCAGATGTTGGAAAGCTTAATTCAAAGTCCCTTAGTTTCGACAGTTTCGACGAGTGGGTCGCAATTTTAACGTCTCGGCCTTTTTTGTTTGGGTTTCTGGTTATAAATTGAGCGCTTTGTTTGAGCCCTATTATAAAAATACAGATTGTTTTTTTGGTCTGAATTGGAGAATGTTATGCGTAATAAAAACTTGCGGTGTCTTGGTTCGCGCCTCATCAGCAGCATGCTGCTTGTTGGGTCGGTAGCCATATTGTCAGCTTGTGGGGGGGCGAATACTGGTACCTCTTCAAGCTCATCATCCAGTGGTGGCGGTTCTAGTTCCTCAAGCTCGAGTTCAACGTCAAGCTCTAGCAGTTCAAGTTCCACCAGTTCAAGCTCTTCTTCTAGCAGTAGCTCTAGCGGCACTGGCGATCCTTTGGTCATCTCGGTTGTCGATGACTCTACCTACGAGTCCGATCCGGGCGCGATTCCTCTGGATCAAAAAGAAATTGGGACCCCCGGTGCCAGTTTTCAAACGGACGGGAACCCATTTGAGGATGCATATTTTTATCTGAGCCCAGACATTACTTTATTGATGGAAGGTTCGTTGAAAATTGCCGAAGATTCTGGTGATACCGATTTGGTTAGAAAGATTAAGTACATTCAACGCCAGCCCAGTGCGGTTTGGATGGACTCCATCGGCACCATTACGGCAGAACAGTCTGATGGTACGCGTCGCGGTTTAGAGGGACACTTGGATGCTGCGGTGGCACAACAAGAGTTCTATGCTGAGCAAGACGGTCAGAAGTCACCGATGACCATTGTCATCATTATTTATAACTTACCCGACCGGGACTGTGCGGCCTATGCTTCTAACGGCCAGCTGTATCAGATCGGTAAACCCAATGGCGGTACGCCAGGAAATGGTATCGAGCAGTATCGTACGGATTACATTGGTAAAATCGTGAGTATTATAGATCAGCCTAAGTATAAAGATCTCCGTATCGTTGCCATGCTGGAGCCCGATTCCTACCCCAACATGATCACCAATACCCATGGCGATCCGAATAACCCCTATGACGACCCTGCTCGAGAGCCTTCTTTGGATGAAAAAATCCTTCCTGATCTGCAGACAAGTGACGGTCGTATGTATTGTGACACGTTGTTGGATTACACCGCGCCAGGATTGGCTCCTGGGCTAGGGGTGTATGGTCATGCTTTGCAAATTGCGATCAATGAATTGGATAAGGTCAGCAATGGTAATGTCTATACTTATCTGGATATTGCGCACGCAGGCTGGCTCGGTTGGGATATTGCTGATAAACAAGCTACAAACCTAAAACGCGCTGTTAACGGTTTCATAAACCTCATTGGAGGGGCTAACGAAGGCGGCAAGAGCGGCTTTGAGAAAGTTCGTGGTTTCGCTTCTAACACTTCAGGCTACACCCCCTTGTTCGAGCCGAAAATTTCAAACCGGGAAGCTGACCGCGAGGCGCTCAAGGAATACTACGAGTGGAACGCTGCAGTGGATGAGCTGACTTACATTGATATGTTCAATGCGCGTATTCGTTCTGAGCAGCCGGACTACAATCCAGGGTTTATTATTGATACGGCGCGTAACGGCTGGGGAAGACCAGGCCGTCCAACAGGAACCACCAGGACCTATGGTACAGATGCGAGCCAGCGTTTGGATCGTCGTGCGCACCGCGGTCACTGGTGTAATGTGAATAATGCGGGTGTGGGCGAAATGCCAAAAGCCAACCCAGACAGCAGCCGCCCACATTTGGATGCCTTCTTTTGGATGAAACCACCTGGGGAAGCCGATGGTATTTCCTTTAATGTGGCGGACTATAAACCATTTGATACTAACCCTAAGTTCTTAGCATTGGATGAGATCGACAAAGCGATTGTTCGTGACGCGGATAATCCAATCTATGCTGGCAAAGAGTTGGATACCATGTGTATTGCGGGAAGTCATCGCGATGGCTACGAGACGCTAGGCGTTGTGACTGAACCAATGGTGGATCCCTCTACGAATAAAACGGCACTGTCTCCTCACGCTGGAGGCTGGTTCCATAAGCAATTTATCATGTTGGTTGAAAATGCTTACCCACCACTTGGTGAGAGCGAATACGACTAAGACGTGCTAAGTTAGAAACTCAAAAAAACCCAGCCTAGGCTGGGTTTTTTTTATGGATATGTCGCCTGAAGAGTTCTGTGCTACGCCAGAACGCCGCTAACGCGCTCAAATATACGCTGGTTGAAAGTCTCTATTCTCAAAGCCCCTATGCTTATCGCAGCCATTAAGGCTGCAGCGGTTTCAATTGAACTCACGCCTTTATATTGGAGAACCCATTAATGAATGGGGCCAAAACATGGCCACGACCCAACAAATGGTCGTCAAAGCCATATCGACTCCCGTCGTAGAGATGCATGCGAATAGATGCAGAAGGGAAATACCGAATGGTACTGGGAGTACGATGGGTTACACCACGACACAGGGCTTGTTTATGTTCGATATGCACAGGTTCGAAGGAAGGGATAACCTGTGCCTAGGTAAGTGACGGCGCAGGGCCAACTGATCGTCGCCGGGGGCCTCATGGGTGCGTTTTTCGTCCGGGCTAGAGGTGGGTTTATTCCTGTGATTCTATTTTGCTGTCTTTGAGTTCATTCACCCAAAAGAGTGTGCCTCCAATCACGGCTGCGGGCATGGCCACAATATTCACAATGGGAATCATACTGGTGGCCATCACTGCACCGCCAAAGCCGATACTGGAATAGAGAGATTTGCGCAGTTTTTTGCGCAGACGACGAAAAGGGGTTTGGTGATTGTCTGCTGGGTAATCCACATATTGAATCGCCATAGACCAAGCGCCCCATGAGCCGCCCACGATAGGGGCGAGTATACCGAGCACAAACAGTGTGCCTAATAGAATAATGAGTAAAAATACCAATATGCCGCGACCGATAAAGTAGAATAGTTTTTGAATTTCGCGCCCCAGGGTTCTGGGGATCATTTTGCTTAAGGGCTCGTCTTTGACCGGTACACCCGTGAGAATTTCTTCCGTTTTTTGCGCCAGTAGCCCGTAAAAGGGTGCTGCGACAATATTGGTAATCATATTGAATGAGTAGCCGTACGCAATCACCAGAATGATCGCAATGATCATCCACGCGAGCCATTTGAGGGCCTTTTCCAAAAACTCCAGCCATGCGGGTAAATTTAAATTCCACTGCAAGAGCTCGCCTAAATAGCTAAAAAACAGTGACGTGAGACCTAGAAATAAAACACAGTTGATAATTAACGGGATTAAGATAAATTTTCTGAGGTCTGGGCGTAGCAGCATGCTAAGCCCCTCAGAGAAGTAGTGGATGCCCGTTAATACATGGTTGGGTTTGGACATGGGCTAGTGGGCACCCGCGGCTTTTAGGGCGTCTGTATATTCCAGTGCGTGGCGGTGGGTGCTGACCACTTGCAAAAAGGTTTGGCCGCGTTCGTTGGTGGTGTTGAGGTCGAGGCCTGCCTCCACAAAAAAGGTCACAAAGGTTGCGAAATTTTCGGCGATCATTCCACGGTAGGCTTTCTCTAGCGCCACATAGTCGCGGCTCAAGCCGCCGTAGGGCTCAACGTGCAAAAAGGTTTTGATGCGCTCGTCGTCAAAGTTTTCGCCAAGTACCTTGGCCTTGTCTTTTTTTAAACTCATGGTTTCATCTCGCGGTCTACTGCTCTAATTTGGCTCTTAAGATTTTGTTTAGTTCCTGGGGGTTGGCCTGGCCTTGGGTGGCCTTCATGGCCTGGCCCACAAAAAAACCTAGCATCTTGGGGCGTTTGTCTTCGGCCGCGCTCCGGTAGTTCTCCACCTGTTGACTGTTGTTGGCGATAATATCGTCTACCACCTTCTCCAGTGCGCCGGTATCCGAAACTTGCTTTAAGCCTTTGGCTTCAATAATGCTGTCGGCGTCTCCCTCGCCTTTCCAAAGGCCTTCGAATACAGTTTTGGCCATTTTACTAGAGATGGTACCGTCGGCCAGACGTTGAATCAGACCCGCCAACCTGTCTGCTGTGATGGGGGATTGCGTGATGGAGAGTTCATGTTTATTCAAGGCAGCGGCCAGCTCGCCCATAACCCAGTTGGCGGATAATTTAGGCTCCGAGGACTTTGCGGCCACTTGTTCAAAATAGTCAGCCGTTGCCGTATCGCTGCTTAATGTTTTCGCGTCGTACTCACCTAACCCCATGGCCTCAATAAAGCGGGCGCACTTGGCGTCAGGCAATTCAGGCATGGCCTCGGCAATGCGTTGAATATAAGCCTCGTCCAGTATCACGGGGAGTAAGTCGGGGCATGGGAAGTAGCGGTAATCGTTGCTGTCTTCTTTGGAGCGCATGGACCGGGCCTTTTTGGTGTCGCCATTGTACAAGCGGGTTTCTTGTAAGATGCTTCCACCTTGCTCAATCACATTAATTTGACGTTCTACCTCTAATTCGATCGCTTCTTCCATAAATTTAAACGAATTCAAATTTTTGGTTTCGGTGCGCGTGCCTAGGGCGTCGGTACCTTTAGGGCGCACGGAAATGTTTACATCAAAGCGCATGGAGCCTTGCGACATCTCACCATCGCAAATGCCAAGAGCCGTTACGATGCTGTGTAAGTGCTTGGCAAAGACTACGGCTTCCTCTGCCGAGCGCATGTCAGGCTCGGTAACCACCTCGATCAGCGGGGTGCCGGCACGGTTGAGGTCGATGCCGGACATACCATGAAAATCTTCGTGCAAGGATTTGCCAGCATCTTCCTCTAAATGGGCGTGATGAATGCGTACCAACTTTTGAGTGCCGTCCTCAAGCGTGAGTGTTACTTCTCCTGGCCCCACAATGGGCTCAGCCAATTGCGTGGTTTGGTAGCCCTTGGGCAAATCCGGATAAAAATAGTTTTTACGTTCAAACACCGAGTGCTTGCCGATGGCGGCGTTCACACTTAGGCCAAACATCACCGCAAAACGGTAGGCCTCTTCGTTAACCAGTGGCAAGGTTCCTGGCATGGCCAAATCGATGGCGCAAGCCTGGGTATTAGGGGCAGCACCAAAGGCGGTACTGGCGCCGGAAAATAGTTTGGTTTTGGTGGCCAATTGAACATGAACTTCAAGGCCGATAACGGTTTCCCATTCCATAGTGTGCTGTGCCTTAATCAATGTTGGCGGGCGCCAAAGTGTGAAAATCTGTAATCTTTTGAAACTGATGCGCCACGTTTAGCATCAGGCCTTCGGCAAAATAATTACCAATCATTTGCAAGCCCACAGGTTTGTTGTCAGCAATGCCGCAGGGAACGGACATTCCCGGAAGGCCGGCCAAGTTGGTGGCGATGGTGTAGATGTCTTCTAAATACATGGCCACAGGGTCTTTACTTTTTGCGCCAAATTCAAAAGCGGGTGACGGCGAGGTGGGCCCTAAAATTAAGTCCACGTCCTTAAAAGCGCTCACAAAATCTTGTTGGATGAGACGCCGGGCTTTTTGAGCCTTGGCGTAGTAAGCGTCGTAGTATCCGGCCGACAGGGCATAGCATCCCACCAAAATACGCCGTTTCACCTCGTCACCAAACCCTTCACTGCGTGAACGCTTGTACAAGTCTTCTAGATTATCAGGTTGATCGCAACGGTAGCCGTAGCGCACGCCGTCAAAGCGACTTAAATTGGCTGAACACTCCGCCGGCGCGATCACATAGTAGGCAGGCACCGCCAAATGACTGTGCGGCAATGTAATCTCTTTTAAAGTGGCGCCTTGCGCTTCCAGGGTTTTAAGCGCGGTTTCTACTGCTTCGGCTGTGCCGGGGTGCAAACCCTCACCAAAGTATTCCTTGGGCACGCCTATTTTTAATCCCGCCAGGGGCTTGTGGAGTGTTTGGGTGTAGTCTGGAATGGGTTCATCGACACAGGTGGAGTCTTTTTCGTCGAAGCTTGCGAGAGTGTTGAGCAGCAGCGCGGCGTCCTCTGCGGTACGGGTCATCAGGCCCGCTTGATCCAAACTGGATGCGAAGGCAATCATCCCCCAGCGTGAAATACGGCCATAGGTGGGTTTGATGCCGGTGATGCCGCACAGGCTTGCCGGTTGGCGAATGGAGCCGCCTGTGTCTGAGGCGGTGGCGGCGGGAATCATGCGTGCAGCCACTGCAGCAGCGGAGCCGCCCGAAGAGCCGCCGGGCACACAGCGCGTGTCCCAGGGGTTTTTGACCGGACCGTAATAACTGGTTTCGTTGGATGAGCCCATGGCAAATTCATCCATATTGAGCTTGCCTAGACATACCGTGTGCGTATTTTTGAAGTTATCCACGATGGTGGCGTTATAGGGTGGGATAAAATTATCCAGCATTTTGGAGCCACAACTGGTGCGCACGCCTTCGGTACAAAAAATATCTTTGTGTGCAATGGGGACGCCACATAGCGGAGGGGCATCTCCGGCGGCGAGCTTGCTATCGGCTGCGGCGGCTTGTGCGCGAGCACGCTCTGCCGTCACTGTCACAAAGCTGTTGTAATTGGGGTCAAGCGCCTCTATGCGCTTCAAGAAATGGTCGGTCAGTTCCATGCTTGAGCACTCTTTAGTGCGCAGCATGGTGATCATTTGGGCAATGGTCAGGTTATGCATTCAAGGAATTCCAGTCAAAAAGGCTTTGCAGCCGTTGGCCAATCAGTCGATAACTTTGGGAACAAGGTACAACCCGTTTTCAGTGGCGGGTGCTATGGCTTGATAGGCTTCGCGAACATTCGTTTCACTGACATTATCGGCACGTAGGCGCTGCACGGCATCTAAAGGGTGCGCCATGGGGGAAACATGATCTGTGTCCGCCGCTTGTAGTTGCCCCACCAAGGCCAAAACGTTACTGATTCTTGTGGCTACTTCGTCGAGTTGATCTTCGGATATGGTGAGCTGCGCCAAGTTCGCGAGTTTTTGTATGTCTTTCGGGTCCACTTTGTTCTCCAATGTGGCTGGTTTAATGAGGTTTTGCTCATTTTCGATTACACTTGCCTATGGGTATGCATATTCTTGGCATTGGGCTCCGAGGATTTGGGAGATCTAGTGCCTGATAACCGACTTTTACACCTATTGTTAGTGTGCTTAATACTTTGCGATTGTAGCCTCTAAAGGTGAGTTCCTGCTGTTCGTACCAATGGCAAAATTGGATTGTAAACGCTGTAATCTTATCGGGTTAGAATAAGCGCGCTAAGTTAACATATTTGCGCCTTGCTCTAAATCCCTGGCGTTGATAGAGTGCGTCCGATTTTGTGCAGGATACGAGCGCTTCTGCATGTGCCTACCCGTTTGTGCGGTTTACCTGTTGTTGTAACGTTAGCTTGAGGCGATGCCATGGGCAGTTGGGATTTTACTATCTTAGTGAAATCAACTGTTTAGAATTTTCCGATGCAGATCGGCCTATTGTGTATGGTATGTGTTCACAAAGGCGATATCGTCGAGCTGGGGTATTCACGCGATTATTACATTAACGATCAAAAGAATAAGGTTTTAACCCTCATATGTTCATAAAGCGTTTGCGCGGAATGTTTTCCAATGACTTGTCTATTGACTTGGGTACGGCCAACACACTGATTTATGTGCGAGATCGAGGTATTGTGCTCAACGAGCCTTCCGTGGTGGCCATTCGCAATCACAACGGTCAAAAGTCGGTTGAGGCGGTGGGCATGGCGGCAAAACGCATGTTGGGCCGTACACCGGGGAACATTACCGCCATTCGTCCACTCAAAGACGGTGTCATTGCGGATTTTCAAATCACCGAGAAAATGTTGCAGCACTTTATTCGTAAAGTGCATGAAAACAGCTGGTTTCAGCCAAGCCCGCGGGTATTGGTGTGTGTCCCTTGCTTGTCTACGGAAGTGGAAAAACGGGCAATTCGCGAATCGGCCATGGGGGCAGGTGCACGTGAGGTCCGATTGATCGAAGAGCCTATGGCTGCAGCTATTGGTGCGGGGCTAAGGGTGGACGAGGCCACTGGTTCCATGGTGGTGGATATTGGCGGTGGTACTACGGAGATCGCCATAATCTCACTGAACGGTGTGGTACTGTCGGATTCGGTGCGCGTAGGTGGTGATCGCTTTGATGAGGCCATTGTGAATTATGTGCGTCGCAAGTATGGCAGTGTGATTGGCGACGCCACGGCCGAGCGCATCAAAAAAGAAATTGGCTGCGCCTATGCGCGCAGCGAAGTGTTGGAGATTGATGTGCGCGGACGCAACCTCGCCGAGGGTGTGCCGCGCAGTTTTACGCTTAACAGCGATGAGGTTTTAGAGGCACTGCAAGAACCCCTATCGGGGATAGTGCAGGCCGTTAAAGGTGCTCTGGAGCAGTCACCACCTGAACTGGCCTCCGATATTGCCGAAAGCGGCATTGTGCTGACAGGCGGTGGCGCGTTATTGCGCGACCTCGACCGCTTACTGATGGAAGAAACCGGTTTGCCCGTTGTGGTTGCAGAAGACCCGCTGACCTGTGTTGCGCGCGGTGGCGGTAAAGCGCTGGAAATGATGGACAGCCGTGGCATGGATTTACATTCATAATCTAACAAGAGGGTGGTGCCATCAAACCCATTTTTACCAAAGGTCCTTCGCCCGGAGTGCGCGTTTTGGTGCTGGGCGCTGCGGCCTTGGTGTTGGCAGTGATTTTCGCCTTTACCTCTTGGTTAGACCCCTTTAAGCACCGTTCCAGCGATTTTACCTTTCCTTTCTATTGGGTCACAGATCTCCCTGGGCGTTTATCCAACTGGGGCGCTGAACGCCTGGTGCCTAAGTCGGACCTCGAAGAAGAAAATGAAGCCCTGCGCACGGAATTACTTATTCACAAGCGCAAATTGCAACAAATGGCGTCTTTGGTGGCAGAGAACACGCGACTGAGGCAGCTGCTGAATTCCGCCGACACGCTGGAGAATCGTGTGTTGGTGGCTGAAATGGTAGGTGTTTCACCAGACCCCGTGCGCCACAAAGTCATGATTAACCGAGGTCAGCGCGACGGTGTGTACCTGGGGCAGCCCGTGGTGGATGCTCACGGCTTAGTCGGGCAGGTGACGGAATTGGCAGAGTCCACCAGTATGGTGATGCTGATTAGCGACCCCAGTCACGCGTTGCCGGTACAGATTAATCGTAATGGCATTCGCCTGGTGGCAGAGGGCAAGGGCGACTTATTTGAGTTGAATTTACGGCATATCTCCAGCACCTTAGACATTCAAGCGGGTGACCTATTGGTGACTTCGGGTTTAGGGCAGCGTTTCCCTGCAGGGTATCCCGTTGCTGTTATTGATGCTGTGCATTACGACCCAGGTCAACCCTTCGCGCGTGTTGTGGCCAAACCCATGGCAGAGCTCAATCGCAATCGTCATATGTTGTTGGTGTTTGATCGCGAACACCCCATCTCTTCGGCGGTACCTTAAGGTGCAAAGTCCCGTTTATCACAGCGTGGTATTTTTGTCGGTCTTGCTGGTGGGGCTCTTGGTTTCGGTATACCCCTTAGGTTTCACTGCCGCCTGGTTCCGGCCAGACTTAATTGCATTGTTGGTGATCTATTGGGCCGTATATCGCCCTCATAGCCTGGGTGTGGGTTTGGCCTGGTGCATAGGTTTAGCGCAAGATGTTTTGGTGGGTGGCGTGTGGGGGGCACATGCGTTGGCGCTGTGTTTTGTGGTGTACCTCTGTTCAAAGTCTTACAGGCGATTGCGCACCTACAGCCTGTCACAGCAGAGTTTTTGGGTGTTTGTGTTTGTCGGCGGTCACCATGTTTTCGTCAATTGGGTGCAAAGTTTTAGTGGGTATAGCGCATCCGTTCATCAAATGATGGCTTCGGTTCTAACTGCTGCTCTGTGTTGGCCCATCTTGGTGTTGTTTTTCCGTAAGTTGAGGGTGATGACTAGCCCCTATCCCTACTGATGTGCGCCGTTTGGCGTGGTTCCAGTAGTCCTATCATGGTCTCAAGTTGGCCTCTGTGAATGAGTTTGAACAGGCCCAAGGAGCAAAGCAATGTGTGAGGCAGTGGTGTTGGCGTCTCAGTCACCAAGGCGCAGCGAACTACTGAGACAGCTGGGCGTACAATTTTCGGTTTTGTCTGTTGATGTGCCCGAGTGCCGTGCGGTTGGCGAAGGGCCGCAGGCCTACGTTTCTCGGTTGGCTGGCGATAAAGCCGCTGCGGGTGGTGTTAAAACATCATTGCCGGTGCTTGGGGCCGATACCATTGTCGTGGTCGATGATGAGGTATTGGAAAAACCCAAAGACCGTGAAGATTTCGAGCGCATGATGGCATTATTGTCGAACCGAGAGCATCGAGTGGTCACCGCGGTCGCCCTTTGGCACAACGGGCAGTCTGACTCGGTGGTGTGCCAAACGGTGGTGCGCTTTACCCCCGTAACTGAAGCGTTGCGCGACAGGTATTGGGCCAGTGGCGAGCCGAGAGATAAAGCGGGAGGCTACGGCATACAGGGTTTTGGCGCCGCTTTGGTGGCGCATATCGAGGGCAGCTATAGCAATGTGGTTGGATTGCCTTTGTTTGAGACTGCGCAACTGCTCGATCGTAAGGGAATAAGCATTTGGAACGCAAATGAGTGATGAAATTCTGGTTAATGTAGGGCCCACAGAGACTCGCGCGGCATTGATCGAAAACGGTGTGGTGCAAGAGATCTATATCGAGCGTGTTCAACGCAAAGGTTATGTGGGCAACATCTACAAAGGCAAGGTGGTCAGGGTGTTGCCGGGCATGCAGGCTGCGTTCGTGGATATTGGGCATGACAAGGCAGGGTTTATTCATGCGGCGGACATTGCTCCACTGGATGCCAACGGTATGGAAGCGCGAACGGCAGAAGTCAGCGACATACGTCAATTGCTTCACGAAGGGCAGAACCTTATGGTGCAAGTCACCAAGGATCCCATTGGCACCAAAGGCGCACGCTTGACCACGCACTTGTCGGTGTCTGCACGATACCTGGTTTATATGCCTTACACCCCCCATATTGGGATCTCTAACCGTATTGAAGATGAGGGCGAGCGGGAAAGGCTTAAGGCTGCAGTTGAAAATCTAGCGGCCCAGTATCAACAGCAGTACCAAGGCGGTTTTATTATCCGCACGGTGGCCGAGGGCGTTAGCGAAGAGGACCTGCGTGCAGATATTCCTTTTGTGTATAAACTTTGGCACGACTTGGCAGACAAGATTAAAAATGCCTCAGCGCCCGCGATGATTTACGAAGATTTGCCGCTGTTTATGCGCACCGTGAGAGATTTGATGCGCCCGCAAATTGAAAAGGTGCGTATCGACTCAAGGGAATCGTTTCAGCGCATGGAGGATTTTGCCAAGCACTACGCGCCAGAAATTGGCGGGCGAATTGAACATTACCCCGGTGAGCGCCCCTTGTTTGATATGTATGGCGTTGAAGATGAATTAAAAAAGGCATTGGAAATCAGGGTTGTTCTAAAGTCGGGTGGCTATTTAATTGTTGAGCAAACCGAAGCCATGTGCACCATCGACGTGAATACCGGCGGGTTTGTGGGGCATCGCAATTTGGAAGAAACTATTTTTAAAACCAACCTGGAGGCGGCTACTGCCATTGCCAGGCAGTTACGGTTGCGCAATTTGGGTGGCATTATCATTCTCGATTTTATCGACATGAGCGACCCAGAGCATCAACGTCAAGTGTTGCGAACCCTGGAAAAAACCTTGGAAAAGGATCACGCCAAAACAGCCATCAATGGGGTGTCGGATCTGGGGTTGGTGGAGATGACACGCAAACGCACACGAGAATCACTGGGGCAAACCCTCTGTGAGCCTTGTCCCGTGTGTCAGGGCCGCGGGCGCTTAAAGTCTGCAGAGACGGTGTGCTATGAAATATTTCGTGAAATTCTACGTGAAGCACGCACCTATGACGCCAGTACCTTTATGGTGTTGGCATCGCAAGTGGTGATCGATCGTCTGTTAGACGAAGAGTCTGCCAACGTGGCTGATTTGGAGCAGTTCATCGAACGCACAATTCAGTTCCAAGTGGAAACCTTATACAACCAAGAGCAGTACGACATCATTTTGGTGTAGCTGCCCCGCGGACGTGTCCAGTGCATAAGCGAGTTAAAGCCAACATACGGGTATTCGTTCGGTCTTTTTGGGCCAGCGTTCTGTTTTTGGTGATTGGCTTGGCGGTGGTGGTGCAGCTTGGGCGTCTGTCTTTCCCCATTCTTAGTGATTACCGCTCTGTACTCGAAAACTTTGTTTCCGAGCAGTTGGGAGCGGATGTTCGATTTGAAACCCTCGAGGCTGACTGGCGCGGCCTAACCCCAGAACTGCTGGTGAAAAATCTAGCGGTACGCTATGGCGAACAAACGGTTTTTACCGCTGAACAGGTGGAGCTGCAATGGAACTTGCTTGCGACCTTAAGCGACTGGCGGTTGGGGCTTAGACGCTTGCGCTTTCAGGGGTTGAATACCGAATTCGTGCAGCAACCGAACGGATTTTGGCGGGTGGCAGGATTGCCTGAGCCCACCACCGCGTCGCAAGACGCTGACAACGCCCCCATAGTGGATGACCCGGTTGATATCTTTGTATTTGGGCGCCGCATCGAACTGGTGGACACGACTCTTAGGTTGCGTTTTCGTACCGGAACGGAAGCCAAGCTGACTGTGCCGGATATTCGACTGGAAAATGACAATCGATTTCACCGTTTGAGCGCTGCGCTGGCATTGGAGGGTGATGAGGTCTTGTCACTTTTGGTTGAAGGCTATGGTGACCCTCGCGATGAATCTACCTTTACCCTCAAAGGCTTTGTGCAAAGCGAGCGCGCGGCGCTTTCAAAAGTGATCGCCACACTCAACCGCTCAGGCCTTTATACCTTGAGCGACGCGGTTAAACAGTCCACGCCAAACCAGGGGCAATTTAGCTTGGCGCTGTGGTTCAAGGGTACTTGGTTGCGTGGTATACGCTTTTCAGGTCGTACACAGGTGCGTGATATGGCGGCGCCCGGTGATTCTCAAATACAGTGGCCTAGCCGTGTGGCCTCAGAATTTGTGGGTTATTGGGAGGGTAAAACCGGATGGCGGTTGAACCTTAGCGAACTGCAAGCCCAGTGGGATACCTTTGGGTTGCCTCCCACCACAATACAAATTGACGGCGCGGTGGACGCCCCCGTTGTTCTGCGAACGCCGCTTTTGGATATTGGCGGCTGGCATGCCGCGTTACAGTATTCCAGGGCACTGCCGGAAAAACTCGCCAAAGTGTTAGAAACACTTAACCCCACTGGTTACTTGGATAATGTGGCTGTGCAATGGTTGGGTAAAGAGCAAGGTTTTTTTAACCTGCAGGCGAATTTGCGCAATGTCCAGGCGAGTGCGTGGCAGGGTGCGCCAGCCCTAAAAGGCGTGACCGGCTTTTTGGAGAGTGACGCTCTGGGTGGGCACATCCAAATCGACAACACCAGTGGCTTTTCCATGTATTTTCCCCAGATTTACGAGGCGCCTTTAACCTTTAACAGTGCTCGCGGGGATGTACGTTGGCAGGTTTATCCGGACGAAAAGTGGGTAGGGGTGTCTTCCAGTCAAATTCAACTTGCCAATTCCGAATTCTCTGCCATGGGCCGGTTAAATCTGCGTATACCCTTCAAGCGAAGTGAATGGTTCGAGCCAGAAATGACCCTGCTTGTGGGGGCTGCATCGGCGCCAGTGTCATCCCAGGCGTATTTGGTGCCGAAAACGGTACCGGAACCTCTAAAAAAGTGGCTATCGCAGGCAGAGCTAGACGGTGTTGGGCGCAATGTGGCCTTTCTCTATCACGGCACTCTAATGACGCAATCGGAGCTCGCTCGCGTAGTGCAATTATCCGCGGATGTGGAGCAGGCCGTTGTACGCTTTGATTCCCAATGGCCACCTTTGGTGAATGGCAAAGGCCGTTTGTGGCTGGACGACGACACCCTGCAGGTGACGAATTTACGAGGTGATTTGCTAGGCAATCAAGTAATGGATGCCAAAGTGCTGCTGAACCGTGATGCCAGTAAAAATAACCATTTGGCATTACAGGGCAGCATCCAGGGCGAAACGCAAAAGGCGTTGTCACTGTTACTGAATAGCCCGATACAGTCTGTTTTGGACGACACTTTAAAACAGTGGCAATTGAACGGTGGCTATGACGCCGCCGTAGATTTAATGATACCGCTGGGCGATGTCTCTCAAGTGCGTGCTGAGGTACAGGCGGTGCTGAAAGACAACGAGCTGGCATTAGCCAATCCAGATCTCACATTCACAGAGCTTAATGGCACACTGGCCTATAGTGACACGCGTCAATTGCACGGCGAGGCTTTGACGGCAAAGCTTTGGGGGCGGCCGATTAATGCTCAAATTGTAACAGACACTTCCGCTTTGCAGCGTTCCGTGGAGGTGGCGTTTTCGAGCACCGTAGATATGGAGCAACTGGCACATTGGACTCAGCGCCCAGAGCTCGCATTTGTGACGGGTGAGGCACCCGTTGAAGGGGTGATGACGCTGGGCGTGGATGAAACAGTGGCTTGGCGATTTCAAGCCAAGAGCCCGCTTGTGGGGGTGGTTTTTGGTTTGCCCGAGCCTCTGAGTAAATCGCAAGGGCAGGCACTCCCCAGTTTATTGACGATTACACAGTTAAAAGCCAAGGCCGACACTCCTGCAGTGACACATTTTGCTGTGAATGTGGATGGCATTTTGCGCGCGCAATGGCAGAACCAAGGCCCGCGTTGGCAGGGACTCTCGATTGGTCTCTATCGTGAACCTGGCCCCGTGAGTGAGCAACGGATTGTTATCGAAGGGCAGTTGGATTCACTGGATGTATTGGCGTGGTACGAAAGCGTACAGCAGTATTTGGCCGCAATTCGAAACGACAAAGCAGATGGTGAGGCGCAGGTAGAGTCGGATGAGCCAATATCGATGACCCTCTCGCTCGAAGCGGATAACGTTATTATCGGGCGTTCAACTTTTGCAGGCGCGCAGCTTAAGATGCAAACGCAAGCTCAGGGTTGGGAGTACCAGCTGCGCAGTCCGCTTCTTCAAGGTAAAGCCATGGTGTTTCACGACGAAAGGCCCATGGCACTTACCGTTGAACGCCTCAATCTTCCAGGGTTTCTCGAATCATCAGCGGCATCCAATCGTGCGCCCCAAGCCAGTCAAGCGGGCAGTGTTTTCGGTGGTCTGCAACCTGAGGAGATACTGGCTGCGGATGTCACCCTGCAGCAAGTCTATTTGGGGGAGGAAGACTACGGCACTTGGTCATTTAAGGTTCGTCCTGTCGAGCGGGGTGCCATGGCCTTCGATATTTTTGGGCAGTCCAAGCCTCTCAATTTAAAAGGCGAAGCGGGTCGGGGGGCAGAGCTGATTTGGTTGACGCATGGCCAAGACCATCGGACCCACTTTTCGGGTGAGTTTCAGGCCCCCAATATTGGAAAGGTGTTGACAGACTTTTTTGGAGAGCCTTTTTTGACCAGTAAATCAGCTTCACTTCATGCCGACTTGCAGTGGTCAGCAGAGCCAGATCGGCTCAGCCTTTCGGCCGTTCAAGGCGTAGTTGATTTATCCTTCCAGCGAGGGCGATTCATTCGTGGCGCATCGGCGGGTGAAAACCCACTGTTAAAGCTGATTGGGCTACTGAATTTTGACACGCTGGCGCGGCGCTTGCGGTTGGATTTTTCTGATTTAAACCCAGAGGGCATGGCCTACGAATCGGTCAAAGGACAAATGGTTTTCACCGGTGGTACCATCGAAATGAAAACCCCGCTGTATGTGGATACACCCTCTAGTCAGTTACTGTGGGTTGGGGAAATCGATTTGCGGGAGCAGCAAGTGGATGCCCAACTGGTGGCCACCTTGCCCATTGCTGGCAATTTGGCCTTGGCGGCGGCTTTAACTGGGGGGCTCCCCACGGCGATCACGGTATTTTTGCTCGGAAAAGTGTTTAAAAAGCAAGTGGACAAGGCCTCCAGCCTTCGCTATGACGTGGAGGGGGACTGGAATAACCCTAAAGTGAAATTTGATAAGGTGTTTGAAAACACGCCAATTAAGGTTGACGCTGCGCCTTAAAGCACGATGCCTTCGGGTGAACAATACGGTTTACCCCGTGCGAGGGCCACGGAGGCGTGCGTGATACCCCCCTGGTGCACATTGAGCCCCTTGCGAAACCCCGCGTCTGATGACAGTGCATGTAGCCCATTGTCGGCCAGTGTGCGTACATAAGGCGCTGTCGCGTGAGATAGCCCTAAGGTGGCCGTTTTGGCCACGGCGCCAGGCATGTTGGCAACACAGTAATGCACAATGCCCTCGCGAATAAACGTTGGGTTTTGGTGTGTGGTGGGTTTGGAGGTGGCAAAACACCCTCCTTGATCGATGGCTACATCCACCAGTACTGAGCCGGGTTTCATCTCCAGTAGGTGGGCTTCGGTCAGTAGCTTGGGGGTGGCTGCGCCGGAGACAAGAACCGCACCGATAATGACGTCAGCGGTAGGGAGCCGGCTTTCGATGGCATCCGTCGATGCGTATAGAGTTTGAATGAGGGGGCCGAACTGATCATCAATGGCGCGAAGCTTTGCGATTGACTGGTCGACCACTGTTACCCTTGCGCCCAGACCGGCGGCCATTCTGGCGGCATTTAGGCCCACGACACCGCCGCCGAGAACCAACACTTCTGCAGCCGGCACGCCTGGCAATCCTGCCAGCAACACACCAGCCCCGCCTTGAGTTTTCTCCAAACATTTGGCCGCAGCCTGCACCGCCAGCCTGCCGGCCACTTCACTCATGGGGGCCAGAAGTGGCAGCTCGCCGGCACTGTTTTCTACGGTCTCGTAGGCAATGCAGCTCGCGCCACTTTGCAGTAGACCTTCGCATTGATCAGGGTCTGGAGCGAGATGCAAAAAGGCGAATAAAATGTGGTGCGGTTTAAGCTGTTGAATTTCGCTTAACTGAGGTTCTTTTACCTTCACGATCAGTTTTGCCTGCTCGAACACCGCTTGTGAGCTGGGCACAATGGTAGCGCCGGCCGCTTGATATTGACTGTCGTCAAAGTCAATGGCGCTTCCAGCGTGGGTTTCCACTAACACAGAGTGTCCGGCTTGGGTAAGCTCGCGCACGCCTGCGGGTGTCATTGCCACGCGGTACTCTTGTGCTTTGATCTCTTTTAGTACACCGACACGCATTATCAGACCCTCTGTTGTTCATGTTTCTAGTATAGAGAACGGGACAGGCCGAGCACGAGTGAATACAGGGAGGAAGAATGCTAAATGGCTGGAGTTTTGTCGGTGACTTTGGTTATATGCGCCACAGTCAGTCAGAAACATTAAGGCATTTTATGCTCTCCACATTGGCCACCCTAACCGTAGATCTTTTGGCTGTGGGCCATAATTGGCGCACCTTGCGCGCTACTTTGTCGAGCCAAACTGAGTGCGGTGCCGTGGTGAAGGCCAATGCATACGGTCTTGGTGTCGCGCCGATCACGCAGGCGCTCTACACCGCAGGCTGCCGAACTTTTTTTGTTGCGCACATTCAAGAGGGGGTGGCGCTACGCCGACTGTTGCCTGCGGCATGTGATATTTACGTATTGCAGGGCGTGCGTGCGGGTGAGGAGGCAGCTTGTGTGGCGCATCGATTGATCCCCGTGTTAATTTCCCTTGAAATGGCCCGTCGTTGGCAAAGTTTTGCCGCGAAGCAGGCATTCGCGCCCAGTGCGCTCAAAGTGAATACTGGAATGAACCGTCTAGGCTTACAGCTTGAGGAATTCTTAAGTCTAGCGGCTGAGTCAGATACCCTCCTCCAGATGCAAGTGAAGCTGCTCGTAAGCCATTTGGCCTGTGCCGATGAGCCTACCCATGTTATGAACGAGGCTCAATTACGTCAGTTTCAAAGAGCCTGTGCGGCTTGCCCAGAGGTTCCGGCTTCCCTGGCCAATTCCGCTGGTGTGCTGTTAGGGGAGCCATGGCATTTTGCTTTGGCGCGCCCCGGTATTGCCCTGTACGGTGGCCAGCCACAGTCCGATGGGCGAGCAGACCTGAAGCCGGTGGTACGCATCAATGCTCCGGTGATACAAACTCGAGCTTTATACAAGGGCGAGTCAGTGGGCTACGGTGCAGAGTTCACCGCTTCGGAAGATACCCAGGTGGCCATCGTCGCCTGCGGGTACGCCGATGGCGTGCTGCGCTCTCTGGCTGGGCGCTTTCAGGGGTGGTTTGCGGGCCACCTGCCTTTACTCGGGCGTGTTTCAATGGACTCGTTGGTGTTCGACTTGGCGAATGTGGCGCGCTCACAATGGCCAAAAGAAGGCGACGAGATTGAGTTGATAGGCCCGCATGTCTCGCTGGATACTTTTGCGCGTGCGGCACAAACCAGTAGTTATGAAGTGCTGACGCGTTTGGGTGGGCGACTGGATGTGCGTTATAGCGAGGCAGGTTTATGAAGCTTGTTACCTTGAAGCCACTGATCAAAGCGTTGGCCGATGGCCAGTATCACTCCGGTGAATCCTTGGGTGAGGCGCTTGGCATTAGCCGTGCGGCGGTGTGGAAGCAAATTCAGCAGTTGTCGGCCTTTGGGTTGACCGTGGCGTCCAGTAAGGGCTTGGGCTATTGCCTGCCGGAAGGTGTTGATTTGTACAACCCAGCCAATATTGTGGCGAAGCTTTCAGGCCCCGTGCGCCAACACTTGGGTGTGTTTTCGGTTTTTGACGAGGTGGAATCCACTAATCTTTATCTTCAGAGCCAGCCTCCCGAGCATTTGGCGATCTGTCTGGCTGAGTTTCAATCTGCAGGGAAGGGCCGCCGCGGCCGCCAGTGGGTGAGCCCCATGGGCGCAAGTGTTTGCCTGTCCATCCAGTTGCGTGCAGAGTCTGGGGTGGCGTCGCTGGAGGGGTTGAGTCTGGCAGTAGGTGTGGTGGTGGCTCAGGCGCTTGAGTCACTCGGCGTCAGTGATGTGGCGCTAAAGTGGCCCAACGATATTCTATTAAACGGTAAAAAACTCGGTGGCATATTAATAGAAGTGGGTGGGGATTTATCCGGCGATTGCCATGCGATTATCGGCTTGGGGCTTAACGTAAGAATGCCTGAACAGGCAGCTGAGACCATCGACCAGCCTTGGGTCGATTTGAAATCGGCGGGGTTTGTCCTGGCTCGTGATGAGCTGGCGGCGACCCTGATTGAATACCTTGTGGCATTGGCGAATGGTTTTGAGCGGCAAGGGTTTGCCCGGTACCAGGAGGCGTGGATGGCGCGCGCGGCGTATTTGGGGCTGGAGGTCACTCTGACCTCAGCGGCCCATTCGGTAGACGGAGTGTTTCAAGGCGTCGATGAAAAAGGTGCGATTGTTTTGCGCGGCGATGAAACCAAAGGAGAGGCAAAGGCATTTACCGGTGGCGAATTATCGCTTAGGGTTCGCGCGTGAAATTATTGGTAGATGTAGGCAATACACGCCTGAAATGGTGCCTTGCGGACCAACCAGAAAAAGTCTCCGCGGTGCCTTCAGAGCAGTGGAGCCAAGTCATTGGGCCCTGGCAGGCCTTGGGGTTAAACGATATTGTGGTGGCCAGCGTCAAGGCGCCGCAATGGTGCCAAGGTTTCAGCGATCAGTGTGCACAACGCCTGGGAGTCGTCCCAGAATTTGTTCGTGTAGACCCGGACTGGAAGGGGTTGTCTTTACAGTACAATCCGATTGACTCGCTGGGGGTGGATCGCTGGTTAGCTATGTTGGCCGCTCAGGCGTTCTATCCTCATCAGAATGTGATCGCCGTCGGTGCCGGCAGCGCGTGGACGGTAGATTACGTGAATGCCGAAGGGGCTCATATGGGGGGGGTTATCGTGCCCGGGGTTTCGTTCAGCTACGCATCTCTCGGGGGCAAAACCGACCAAGTAGGGTATCATGCGGGCACCCTTAGTCCGAACTGGGTCCCAGGAAATGCTACACTGCAGTGCGTTCATCAGGGGGTGTCGGCGCTCTATTTGGGTTTTATTCGCGAGGTGTGCATCGAGCAATCCGTGTTGAGGTCGCCGGTTCATATACTGGTAGGGGGAGGTGATGCCGAACAGGTGGGGTTGGTGTTGCGTGATTTGGGCGTGGATGTTCGAGTGACGTTAAAACCTGATGTTGTGCTGCAGGGGTTGGCTGTCTATTCCTCAATTAATCAATATAAGGCAAAAATTTAGGCATGCGCTGGATTTTTTACGTGCTGATTGTCGCCAATATGGCACTCGGGGTTAAGAGCTTATGGTTTTCCTCGGAGTCTGAAACGTCGCGGACGGAGCCATCGAAGGCGTGGCAGCCGCCACGAGGGGTTCGAAAAGTGTTGTTGCTTGGAGAGCCAAAGCCCGAAGCACTCTCTGATGAGGCATTGGATTCAAATGTCCAGGGGCAGCCGATGTGCTCTTGGATGGGGCCTTTTGCCGAGCAAAAGCTCGCGCAGTCCTTTATTGAGCGGTTGGCGGCGCTGGACGTACATAGTGCTTTAGAGGTCGAAAAGGCCACGGCAGGCGCCAGTCATTGGGTCTACCTGCGGCCCCTAGCCAGCCGGGCGGAGGCTCGCGCACAATTAAAAGAGCTTCAAGCGAAGCGAATTGACAGTTATATTATTTCTAAGGGTGAACTGGACAACGCCATTTCTGTGGGGGTTTACAGCGAGCTTCGGCTGGCGCAGGCCCGATTGGAAAGCCTGGTGAAGCAGGGGTACGAGCCGATGCTAAGAACCGTCAATCGGTCGGTGGATGAGTACTGGGTGAGTGTGGAGTATGCTGAGGCACAAAAAATAAGCAAAAAAGCCTGGTCAAAAATTGTAAACGAGCAATTTAAACTCATAGAAAGACAAAAATTCTGTTTAGATGTTGCTTCCAAGTAAAACTTTCTCTAGAATCCCGCCTCCACAAACAGGGGCACACCTATAGTTGGCCTCGAGTTTGAATGCTGGCGTAGCTCAGTTGGTAGAGCAGCTGACTTGTAATCAGCCGGTCGGGGGTTCGACTCCTCTCGCCAGCTCCATATTTGCTCAAACGTCAATTTTGGCGTTTTGAAGTGAAAAAATTGCAGCGACTCCTGAGAAATCATGGAGGCAGACTGCTGGAAATTATAGCCGCCGTGGACTGTTAGAGTCCGAAAGAGGGGCGTGCAGGGGCAGGGCAGCCCACGTAATCTACCCCGGGGGGGTGGATGAGAACAACTAGGTGCAATTTTGGCAGGGGTTCCCGAGTGGCCAAAGGGATCAGACTGTAAATCTGACGCGAAAGCTTCGGTGGTTCGAATCCACCCCCCTGCACCAAAACAGTAAGTGTAGCCAGAAGGCTACAGCAGGATAAGAAAAGTAGTCGTTGGGGGTGGTTGAGACCACCGCGGTTCGACTACCCGCGAAAGCGGGGAGATTGCCGCACTTAGTGCGGCGACCCGAAGGGTGAGGATGCAAGGTATCCGAATAATCCACCCTCCTGCACCAAAATAAGTAAGCGTAGCCAAAAGGCTTCGCCGAGATAAGAAGACGCAACCAGGCGGTTGCGGTGGGTCGGGGCAAGGTATTGCCCATAAGTACCCAGGGGAATGCGGGCATAGTTTAGTGGTAGAACCTCAGCCTTCCAAGCTGATGATGCGGGTTCGATTCCCGCTGCCCGCTCCAATCCAGTTTCATATCGACTTGGTTGGGGTGAGAGAGAATTCTCTCAATTGTAAGGTATAGAGCTCATATAGCTCAGTCGGTAGAGCACTTCCTTGGTAAGGAAGAGGTCACCGGTTCAATTCCGGTTATGAGCTCCACTAATTTATTGCTGACTTCCTCCTCATTGTGGTCGGCGTGAATATAGAGAACTGTTGGGTAACAAACGACGAGAGGCGCTAGCAATGGCAAAGGAAAAGTTTGAACGTAGCAAACCCCACGTAAACGTGGGCACGATTGGTCACGTTGACCATGGTAAAACGACTTTAACCGCGGCTTTGACCCGAGTGTGCTCGGAAGTATGGGGCGGTCAAGCAGTCGCGTTTGATGGTATTGACGCGGCGCCAGAAGAAAAAGCGCGCGGTATTACCATT
>JBNKWZ010000002.1:0-30702 GCA_050300015.1 Cellvibrionaceae bacterium
ATCCAACAATCAATCCCAAGGCTTACACCTCAAAATAAACCATCAAACGCATCGAAAATACTAAGCTGAATTGTCGGTTTCTTGTGTCTTTTCTTAGTGATTAAACATCACCCACACAAGATCCCACACGCTTTGCTTGACTAATTGTTAAAGAGCGAGGAAGCGCTTTGGCCCCCTTCAGAGGAGGCGCATTATACGCAGAACTTACTCCCGCGCAACCCTTTTTTGAAAATCATCACTTATGGCGCTTCCCAGCTTGAAACTACATTTGAACCGCACCAAGAAAACACAGCCCTGCCAAGGCCCAATATCACCACGCAGGACACCGAACAGCACATAAGCACCCATTCCGTTTACAAGTTGCGGTTAGACCTGCAACGGCAGGTGATCACGGGCCACCACCAAGGGTTAGACGAAGCTTGACGCCCACGGCAACGCGCAATGACCCGGCCGCAATGCATTAGATAAGGCCCCGCAGTCACCGCGAAAAACATAAGCCTGGGCCATAACCTCAACGGAGATCAAGCGCCAGAAGACAAAAAGCGCTTTGAGGCAAGGCGCACGCTCGATAACGGCAAGGATCATTAGCGCACGCCCCAAAACGCCTCTTTCAGATTTCAAAATGCGGTCTAAACTTACATTATGATGAAGTTAACGCCAGCCGCTCGACTAAGCCTAGGCCTAGCAACTATCACCCTATCCATCATTGTGGCAGCTCAAGGACTCGGGCTTACTCCAAACCTGAAGAAGGAATACCTACGTTCGCGTGAGCAACTGGCTCAAAGCCTGGCACAGCAAGCCACATTGGCTGTCAAACACAACGATCAGGCCCTGCTACGCAACGGATTCAATGCCGCAGTGGAACAAAATACCAATATCCTATCCATAGGCCTGCAAAAAAAGAATGGTGCCCGTATTTATGAATCCCTCTTGCACTCTCACCACTGGAAGCTGCCCATTGGGGCACCCTCCAGCGCTGAGTTCATGCGGCTTCCCATAACCATCGACAATGAGCAAAAAGGCTCTTTAGAAATCACGTTCGTCCCCATCACCAGCGAAGAAAAGCATCTATTCGGTACCCGACATTTTTTATGGCTGACCGCCTTTGTGTGCCTCTCTGGCTTCACTGCGTTTTGGTTTTACATCAAGCGCGCATTACAGCAACTCGCCCCTTCCGCCGTGATGCCCACACCCGTTCGCAATGCTCTCAATGTTATGGCGGAAGGGGTGATGATTTTGGATCGTCGCGAACAAGTGGTACTCGCAAACGAAACTATGACCGTACTGTTGAACCAGACGGAAAACAAGTTGATAGGTAGGGCCGCAGGAGACTTGGGTTTTGAACCGGAGATTAACCAAGATGCAGCGCCATGGACACAGGTTCAAGCGACCGGTAAAAAGCAAGTTGGCGTCCGCATGACCTATCAAACCGAGGCTGGCGTACGCCTGGCATTTCGCGTGAACGCCATCCCCATCAAGGACCGCAAGGGCAATAACCAAGGCGTCATCGCAAGCTTAGATAACATTACCGAGCTGGAAGAAAAAAGTAATCTGCTGAAACAAATGATTAAAAACCTCGCCGAAAAACAACAAGCCATTGAATCCAAAAACCAAGAGTTACACCACTTGGCCTCGCGCGACCCACTGACCAACTGTTTCAACCGGAGAACATTGTTTGATTTTCTCAACGGTTATTTCGAAAAATCAGACACAGGTAATCATGAAGAGCTGTGTTTAATTATGGGTGACATTGATCACTTCAAGAACATTAACGATACCTACGGCCATAACTTTGGCGATGAGGCCATTCAATCTGTCGCCACCACATTAAAAGCGCAGACCAGAGAGGGGGATATTGTGGCCCGGTTTGGAGGTGAGGAATTTTGCATTCTGCTGCCCAATACAGAGATAGAGACGGCCTGCAGTATCGCAGATGCGTGTCGCAACGCCATTGCAGAAAAACGTATAAAAGAGGTCACAATCACCTCTAGCTTTGGTGTGACCTCAATAAAATCTGGCGCGAAAACACCAAATGATTTAATTCATCTTGCCAACCAAGCCTTATACAAATCTAAGGAAGACGGTAGAAACCGTTGCACCATGTGGTCGTCCTTTCTCAACAAAGCAAAACACAACAATGTCAGTTGACCACACGCAATGGGTTTCGCCAAAACACATCAAGCACATTTCGTGACATAACGTTGGAAATTCGCCATAGACAAGGGCTTCGAGCAAAAATATCCTTGCATATAATCACATCCAGCATCGCTTAAATGTTGAAATTGTGCTTGGCTTTCCACACCTTCAGCCAACACTTTCATTCTCATACAATGACCTAAATCAATCACGCTGCGCACGATTGCAGCATCTGCAGGGTCCGTCTCTATACCTTGAACAAAACTCTGGTCGATTTTAATTTTCGATACCGGAAAGCGCTTTAGGTAACATAGCGAAGAATAGCCCGTACCAAAATCATCTAAACTAATACCAAAACCAAGGTTAGCGAGTTTGCGCATGGTAGCAATGGAGGTATCCATATTACGCATCACAGTTGACTCAGTAATTTCAAACTCAATCATCTCTGGAGACAATCCATGCTCTTCCACAGCATGGTGCAAGTTTTCAATTAATGATGGTTGATAAAACTGAATAGGTGACAAGTTAATAGCCAAGGGCAACACCATATTTTGCCGTTTTAGCTCTGCAGCCTGCTGAAAAGCTCGTTCCACCACCCACTTACCCAGCAAGGGCATTAAACCCATGTTCTCGGCAATGGGAATAAACACACCTGGCGACAAGGCAATATCCTCCAGGTTTTTTAGGCGCAACAACGCTTCGGCGCCGATAAGCTGCTGAGTATCCATTGCGATTTGCGGTTGAAAATGTAGCTCAAACGACTCAGAAGCCAGCGCCTCTCGGAGCTGATTTGATATCTTATGCTGCCAACGCAGTTTTTTGTGCATTTCTCGAGAATAAAAATGATACCGATTCCTACCAGCCTCTTTAGCCGCATAAAGTGCCATATCGACGTTCTTCATTAGCTCATCAATACGCACATCGTCATCGGGAAAGATGGTAACGCCCATACTGGTTGTCACACGCACCTCGTTCCCAAACAAAAAGAATGGCTCCGACGACAAAACAGAACTCAAGCGCTCGGCGATCAGAGCCACCTCCTCTGGCGAACGAACATCCTCTAACAACACAACGAATTCATCGCCACCCAAGCGCGCCAACGTATCCGTGGATTTTAGACAACATCGCAGGCGCTCCCCCACTTCAAACAATAAACGATCGCCCACCGGGTGACCGTGCGTGTCATTGACGATTTTAAACTGATCCAAATCGAGTAAAAGCAGAGCCCCCATACGGCGATTGCGCTCGACATTACTCAACGCATGAACCAACCGATCCCGTAATAATGCCCTGTTTGGCAAGGCTGTTAATTCGTCGTGTGTGGCTTTGTGTTCCAGCTCCTTTTGAGCCGCAAGCTGTTCAGTAATATCCAGGCCAATAGCCCAATTACACCACCCTTGGATGGGAAAATTTTCAGACAAGTTATACCACGCAATCTGGCGCTCAAAACGTTGCTTACATTGCAATGCCCAAATTCGGTGACGATAATTCCCGCCGTGCTTGGCACATTCCGCCAACAATTGCTCACGCACTTGCGCATCGGGAAACAATTTCTCCAGGGCGTTTTCATCCCCAATGAGATCCTCCTTCGTAAAACCGGTGACCTCCTCAGCGTGACGATTCCACGCCAATAAACGCCCTTTTTTATCGTAAGCCTGTAATATCACGGGCATATTTTCCACAATGCTTCGCATTTGCTTGCGGTTTTCTAGCAGTTTACGGCGCTGCTGGGCTTGTACCACCACATAAAAAAACATCCCCCACAGTGCGGGCTGCAATATTTGTAGGTAATCTGCCCAAGTCTCAGAAAGGTCATCCCCCAATGTTGTGCCCCACCAATACATCACACTTTGGCCGTTGATCAATACCGTTAAGGAACACACCAATAGCACAATGCATTTTTCTTCACGACTTAAGTGTTGGCGCCATGAACCCAGCAGTATGGCCATTGCTCCCGCACCGGATAAAGCGCCAATTAAGTCAAAAAAACTAACCATCTTGGCTAACCGGCACTTGTCTTAACCCAATCCAACACCATGCCATTAATAGGAGTCCGTTCAACGCATAGGCCATATGCTCCAATACATGAAATAAGGCGGGGAACGCCAAGTGTTCAACCACCGTTGCCACCCAAGCCACCCAGGCAGCACAATAGGATGCGAACAGCCACTTGACCGAAGGCAAACTCATCAGCTGTAGACGAAATAGAAAGATAAAGCCCAGAACGACTGTTCCGAGTAATAGCACCAGTACTTCGTTCTCATGCATAAGAACATTTCTCCTGCCAAAAGCAATGGTTCACAAACCAGCTAGTACAAAAGCCAACTGAATACTTCTGGGCATCGCTAAAAATTGACTTTTCCCGCGACAGCGGCGTCAGCTCCGTGCTCGACCCCTCTTTTACCCACGTAAACTGCAGTTTTCGGCAACGGCTCCATGCGTTGCTCTACCTCCAGCGGCCATGCAGTCGCCTGCGCGATGCTTCCTTGCTCCCACAAAAAAATACTGATTTTTGGAGGCACCCTTATGACAATAATCTAAATGGGCACAATCAACCCACCACAAAGTTATTCTGCTATCTCCAAAACCCGTTGAATGACGTCTCATCGAACGAGAATGCACAATGACATAACCGCCCAGACGGCTTACCGTCGTTATGGCTTAGGTATTTATTCGAGGGCTACAACCACAGTAGTTAATGGTCACACACCTGTAAAGCAACATTTATCCTTAATGTGATACACAAAGTCAATAGTGAATTAAGCGGATATATAAACACACGTTTACATTCTGTTCAGTAGCTAAAACCGTAACTTTAGCATTCCCCACCAACAACAACTCTTGCCCCCTGCTTACACGCTATCTAATGTAACCCTAGACGTGCGAGTGGCACGGCCCACTATTCTATGTGTATCCGGCGCAAGCCAAACACCATTGAGATTCACCCCTCGGATCGCTACTATGGAACTTTCCGCCTGCCGAGGCTCGCCCATGCACTTCACGCTACGACAGCTCGAGGTATTTCTTGCCATCGCCCAGTTTCAAAATGTTACCCGTGCAGCGGAATTTCTGGCCATGTCACAATCCGCTTGCAGCGGTGCGTTAAAGGAACTGGAACAACAATATGAAGTGCAGCTATTCGACCGAATCGGCAAACGGTTGCAAACCAATGAACAGGGTAATCTGTTGCGCCCAAAAGCCGAAGCACTTATCGAACGTGCCGAAGAACTCGAACAAAACCTCAAAAAACACAAGGGTGTCGGACATATCAAGTTAGGCGCCACACTCACCATTGGTAACTATTTGGCTGTTGGCCTTATAGACCAATTTATGCAAAGTGCGCCCGGCGCCACGGCAAGCCTAGAGGTAGGCAATACCCAAACCGTTGCCAAGCAATTGCTCAATTTCGACATCGACATAGGGCTAATAGAGGGCGAATACCACCACTCAGACCTAACCTTTATCCCCTGGCGACCGGATGAGCTTTGTTGTTTTTGCGCACCCAGTCACCCGCTTGCACAAAAAACGACAATTACTGATGATGATTTGATTGACGCCCGCTGGATACTCCGGGAACCCGGATCCGGCACCCGCCAGGCTTTTGACCGAGCCATGCAAGGCCTGCTACCACAACTCGATATTTTGTTGGAACTACAGCACACTGAAGCCATTAAACGTGCGGTCGAAGCTGAACTGGGCATTTCCTGTCTATCCGGTATTTCTTTAAAAGATGCTTTTTCACGTGGCACTCTAAAACCCCTTGCTGTACCCCATCGGAATTTCGCACGCACTTTTTATATCGCCCTGCACAAAGACAAATACCAAAGTGCAGGCATAGCGCAATGGCTTGCCATATGCCACCAAAACACCCGTTCAACCTGAGGCTTAATTATGACTAGAGTATTGGTCGCCATCGCCAACGGCACCGAAGAAATGGAAGCCGTGATCACTATCGATTTATTACGCCGCGCGAACATTGATGTCACCGTGGCATCGGTTGAAACCTCCAATCTAATTACGGCCTCCCGTGGCGTTAAGATTGAAGCCGACACGCACATTGACCACTGCATTGACCTTGAATGGGATGCCATAGTGTTACCCGGCGGAATGCCTGGTGCAAAAACGTTGGGCGAGCACAACGCCTTAATGGATTTGGTAGCCCGTCACGCGGCCCAAAATAGATGGGTCGCCGCAATATGTGCAGCACCCGCTGTGGCGCTGGCACAAAACAAATTGCTCGCGGGCAAAAACGCTACCTGTTACCCCAGCTTCGTAGAAACGTTAAAAGAAAGCAAAGCCGTGCACGCCCCAAAAACCGTAGAAATAGACGAGCCCTACATCACCAGTCAAGGTCCCGGTACGGCCTTTGAATTTGGCCTCACCATCATCGAAAAGCTACTGGGCCAGGAGGCCAAACAGGAAGTGGCCAGTGCGGCATTAGTATCACTTGGCGCGCCTTTTTCTGCATAAATTCCAAACAAAAAAAGCCTCGCCAGTAAAGGATAGGCTTGTATGTGGGTAGACCGACAAAACCAACGCCAAAACCACCCCACGTGGAGGCTACATCTTGCCGACCCCTGCGTGCGTCTTCACAATCGCGGGGACGTCGCCAACAGCATCTAGCGTTACGCCACTCACACCGCTCACGTCACAATTATTGCCATTCAGGTCGCCGCTAGCCCAGCTTGTTGGCACCTTGTGAGCCTTGCCATTTTCTGGTGTACGCGTGTAGGTGCCACCCTCCCATGCATTACCACTGGCCGCCCAGCATCCAGGTACATCTGAGTCGGTAGAGGCCAAAATGGGGTTGTCCACATTTCTAAAATAGTTATTCTGTACCAGTGCCGAACCTTCAGCCCGCGCATTTAAATAATGGATCTGATCATTGCCACTGTTATTTTCCCAATAATTATTGAACGTGTGAATACGTGCACGACGCAGCAAGGGCGTCCTCTGGCTAATGTTCTCGTAGTAATTGTGGTGGAACACAATATTGTCATTCCCATCGGGGTCATCGTTCGCGCCAATCAAACCACCCCGGCTAGAGTTCAACCAGTGGTTGTAAGAAACCGTGACATTGGTCGTACCTTGTTTCATATCCAACAATGAGTCGTAACCTTGTGATTCTCCGCCCGAGGCCTCTAGGGTATTGTGGTCAATCCAAATATTGGATTGGCCGCCACCTTCAATGGCGATCGCATCCCCCCCGTTTGAAAGGGGTGAGCCAGACTTCTTAACATTCTTAATGTGCAAATTACGCACAACAATATTATTGGATTTATTAATCTTCACACCGATTTGATCCAACACGGCACTGGTGTCAACACCCACCAAAGAAATATTCGAAACACTCTTAAGCTGAATGCCGTCTTCCACAGTGTCGCAATTACCACTCACTTTGCTGGTATTACCGTGTGTAATGGTGCCTTGTACCATTATCACGATGGGCTCTGATGCTGAACTGCGATGGCACATGGCCTCGTTGATTTGCGTACCCGTACTGGCATACACCACATTGCCGCCCTCTCCTCCGGTGGGTTTGCTACCAAACCCAACCCAATCAAAGGGCCCCATGGCAGGTTGATTGGTGCCCGCGCCACTGGTAGAACTGCTTGAGCTACTAGAAGAAGAGGAACTGCTAGAGGTAGAAGAAGAACTGCTAGAACTAGAGCTGGCGGTATTTTCATCCTCGGCACTACCGCAGGCAGCCAAACTTCCTGCTAGTAGGACTACCACAACCCATTGGATTTTATTCATCGGCGCTGCACCTTACATCATTGATTGCCATTACCATTTCCCGAACAAAGATGGTTACACTCTACCAGCTTGCTATAACCCACTTATGAAGAACGTGCTCAGACACGCCGCAACATTACCAACGAGCCCACTTTGCGCTCCAAGTAAAAAGGCTGGGCACTTAGCAGCGCCAAAAGCGCGTTGAAAGGCGCTTGACCACCCGCCTCCGGCGTGAGGTAAATATCGTGAACGGCAAGCACCCCACCCGGCAGTATTTGAGCCCCCCATTGCAATACATCATGCCGGGCTGCCGCCTCGCTGTGCCCACCATCGACAAACGCCATAGCAAGGGGGGTTTGCCAAGCGCGCGCGGCCAACTCCGATGACGCCACCACGGGTATCACCGTATCCATTAGCTGAAAGGCTTCCAATGTGTCTACAAACGGCGGAAACGTATTCACTCTTGAGGCTTGTGCGTCATAAAGGCCTTTGTCGTGGTACTGCTCTCCCAACTGGTGTTCTTCAGACCCACGATGATGGTCCACGGCAAAACACACCGCCCCCACCTCTGCGCAAGCAGTCGCCAAATACACCGTGGACTTCCCACAGTAGCTGCCTATTTCCAGCACTGGGCCCTTACGGGCTGTACTGGCAGCGTATGCGTACAAACATTCGCCTTCCGCTTCACTCAAAAACCCTTTAGTGCCCCGTTGCGCCAGCTTCTGCTGGAGCGCTTCACACTTAGCCTTCGGGTCACCATAACAACCTAAAATCGATTTCACACAGCTACTCCAACCAAAGCATCAAAAGCTAATTTGGTTCATCAGAACCGCCACCAGCAGTACCTGCGGCACTGAAATTAAGGGTAAGAACAAAGCCATTTTCCAAGAGCGGGTGGCATCTTTTATCACCATAACCTCGGTGTAGTCTGTAGCCACACCTGCCATTAGAAACGCAAAACTGTTGCCGGGCGCACTGGCTTTTGTCAGTAAATCGGCTGCTATTGGCGCAGAGCCTTCAGAGCACACCTCAATGATGGTCGCCGCCAATACCGTCAAACCCAACCCCAGTAAGGTAGGCCCAAAGTAGGTATCGAACCCGCCCTCGGGCATCAGCCCGCGGACAAGGGCTGCCAATACCACGCCAAACAACAGCCATCGCATTACCATGCGCGATTCCTTAATCCCCAATAGTAAAAGCGCACTGAATAAAGACGGCCGCCACTGTACGGCCTTGAGTTGCGCTTTGGCACTTGACCAAAACTTAAAATCCTCAGGCAGCGCATGGCTGTGGGGGTTAGCAGGTAACACATTGCGCGCCACCAAAAAGTTAAAAACCAGGCCCGTGCATATGGCCACCAGTCCCGAAAACACGATAAAAGCCAGAGTCCAGGGCAAACCAATTAAGGCCACCAATACCAAAGTTAAGGAGAAGGAATTCCAAGGGCTTGCCAGTAAAAAGGCCATCACTTGCCCGGCACTGGCACCGCGCTCATAAAGCTTGGCGCCCACCATCAAAATACCGTGACTGCATAGGTCCAGCAGCACGCCCGCCGCAGTGGCTCGTATGATACCGGAGAGCCCCTGGCTGGTGCCCAGTACCGACATCACAAACTCTCGGGGTATTTTGGCGAGCAATGCCAGCATCACAATACCCAGCGCCACCCCCCACCACATGGTGTTGATCAATTCAAACACGCCGTGCACAAACGCATGGTACCCCGCTAAAAAGTGCGTCGAAGACTCCCACAACCAGTAATGCCCATAGGCGAGCACCACCACCACAAGCGATCCCCATAATAGGTAATCCGGGCGCGAGCGCCTGGGTGCGCAACCCCCATGAGAGGTACCGGGTTCTGTCGCAGGTTTCTTGGGTGACTCACAACAACTGGACATACGCCTCCTCACTTTCAGAAAATGCCAAAACAACTCGAATGGCCGTCACTTGTACTATAACTGGTATTTTTTCAGTATTTGATTAAAATGCGCGCAGTTTCAACTAGAGGTACACCCCATGACCACAGAGCTACTCTCCCCCGCCGGTACACTCAAAAGTATGCGCTATGCCTTCGCTTATGGTGCGGATGCCGTATACGCGGGGCAGCCCAGGTACAGTCTGCGGGTGCGCAACAACGAATTCAATAAAATTGAAAACCTCGCTATGGCCATCGACGAGGCCCATCAAAACAATAAGTTATTCTATTTGGCCAGTAATCTTTCGCCCCATAACGACAAGGTACGCACTTACTTACGCGACCTAGAGCCAGTGATTGCCATGAAGCCCGATGCACTGATCATGTCGGACCCAGGCCTTATTATGATGGTACGCGAAACCTGGCCAGACCAGCCCGTACACCTAAGCGTGCAGGCTAACGCAGTGAATTACGCTACGGTAAAATTTTGGGCAAAGCAAGGCATTGAGCGGGTGATTCTTTCACGCGAACTATCACTCGACGAAGTGGAAGAGATCCGCAACGAGTGCCCCGAAGTGGAACTGGAGGTCTTCGTGCACGGCGCACTTTGCATTGCATATTCGGGACGATGTTTACTGTCTGGCTATATGACGCACCGAGACTCCAACCAAGGGGCTTGCACCAACTCTTGCCGCTGGGAGTACAACGTACACGAAGCCACAGAAACCGCCACGGGCGACATCATCGCCAAACAAGGCGATACTCAAACTTGGCAGCCCACCGACGCGCCGGTATTACTGCAAGAAAAAAATCGCCCGGGTGAATACATGCCCGCCTTTGAGGACGAGCACGGCACCTATATTATGAACTCCAAGGATTTGCGTGCCGTTCAGCATGTGGAGCGACTGGTAAAAATGGGTGTGCATTCCCTCAAAATTGAAGGCCGCACCAAATCTCACTACTACGTGGCACGCACCGCGCAGGTGTATCGCGCTGCCATCAATGCGGCCGAAGCCGGAAAAGCCTTTGATATGGACCTAATGCGCGAGCTTGAGCATTTGGCCAATCGCGGATACACCGAAGGCTTTTATCGACGCCATGTGCCCAGTGAATATCAAAATTATGAAAAAGGTGTGTCCGACAACAGCGCCCAACAATTTGTGGGTGAAGCGCTCGCGTATGACGCCGCAAACGGATGGTTAACGCTAGACGTGAAAAATCGTTTTGAACGTGGCGACCAAGTTGAATTAATTACCCCTCAAGGGAATATCGGGCTTGCAATCGAGGCTTTGGAAAACACCAAAGGCGCAGCCATCGAAGTGGCACCCGGGTCGGGTCATGTGGTTAGGTTGCAAGTACCCAACTTGGCGCTGGATCAAAACGGCGGCTACGCCATGCTGATGCGGCACTTGTAGAACGCCGCTGGTGACCATTATTCGCAACGCTCGCCAAAACTAAAGGCCTTACAACTCAAACCTTGGCACGCGATGACAAACTTTTGGAGGATTCCGCTCAGCTTTTTTGCCCACGGGGCCGCACAAAACTGATTGCATTGTCGAGTATTGGTGTTCACGCAGGCGCGCCTCTCGCCTGCGCCGGTGGCGGCGCCGTCACGTTAAGGTTTACGTTTGCAACCATTCAATGGCGTCTTGTTTGTGGTCAAAGCTTTTAACCTCGCCTCGAACAAACCAACCGGCCACTTTGGCTGCAACACCTTGCCATTTGTGCTCGCCATAAAGGGCTATTTTTTGAAATTGCGCGCCATGCTCCAACCCAAGCTTAAAGTCATCCCAAGCGGCGTGCAAATCCCAACCTTCAAAATCAGAGATATCAAATAGAGCTTTCACACTGTTTTTGGGTACCCCCTGTAAGCCTTGTTTTAACACAGGAGTGATGAACTCATAATCAGCATGAGTGAGCTTTCCGGTGACCTTAAACGTTAAGAGTCTGTCTTCATCTATTTTTTCAAAACCAAATACCAAACCGTGTATTGTTTCCATAACCTGCTCCTATACCAGTGATAGATAAAAGCACCCCACTTAGCCACCCAATCCTGAACGACTAAATAACGTGCGATCAATACCCATTTTTTTGATTCTGGAGGCTAGCGTTGTGGGCTTGACACCCAGCATCTGCGCAGCGCCGTCTACGCCATAAAGCTTGCCCTTGGTTTTGGTCAAGGCTCTAATTACCGCTTGATAGCGCAACGTTTGACAGTCCTTCTCTGTCAGCTCATACACTGGAGCAGAAACGGGCAGCTCAGACGCTCCAGTCACGTCAACAGGTTCAGGCAAGTGCGCAAGTTCCAGTTTATGCCCCTGGCTCACAATAACATTGCGCTCGATCAAATTTTCAAGCTCTCGAATATTGCCTGGCCATTGATACTGCGACAAAGTTTGCATTTGTTTTTTACTAACGATTAATTCGGGCTTGTTAAAGCGCTGACAAATGCGCTTTAGAAAATGCGCGACCAGCAGTGGAATATCTTCTTTTCGGTCACGCAACGCAATGGAGTGCACAGGAAAGACATTGAGCCGAAAATACAGGTCCTCTCTAAACTTACCCTCTCGCACCAGCTGATTTAAATCCTTATTGGTGGCCGCAATGACCCTCACATTCACCTTGCGTGTTTTAGACTCACCCACGCGTTCAAACTCACTGTCTTGCAAAACACGCAGCAATTTACCCTGCAATGGCAAGGGAATTTCGCCCACCTCATCCAAAAACAAGGTCCCCCCATCGGCCACTTGAAACCGGCCAAGACGATCTTGCACCGCACCCGAAAATGCACCGCGCACATGGCCAAAAAATTCACTCTCGAACAGATCCGCAGGTATTGCTGCACAGTTCACTCTAACCATTGGGCGCCCAGCACGATCGCCCGCGGTATGAATAGCACGCGCGATCAACTCCTTGCCCGTTCCCGACTCCCCCGTCACCAAAACTGTCGCATCGGTGGGTGCCACCAATTGAATTTGATGAATAATCCTTTGGATAGCCGGGCTGCGCCCCACAATCTCATAGGCATTGTAGCCAGCACTCAGCTCTTCCAATAGATACGCATTCTCCATCTCCAACTTTTGCTTTAGCGTTTCCACTTCTTGCAAAGCATTCCGTAATTTTGCTTCGGCTTCCTTGCGATCAGAAATATCCCGAAACAAAACCACAGCTCCCACCAAGCGACCGTTGTCCACAATGGGTGTACTGGTGTATTCCACTGGCACTGGGTGTCCCTCCTTGTGCCAAAACACTTCATTGTCCACCTTGCGAACAGCGCCATCTTTAAAGGCGGCATAAATGGGGCAATCGTGGACGCTGTAGTCAGAGCCATCATCATGCGAGTGATGAATCACCGCGTGTGCATTTTTTCCCAATAGCTCGTCGGCCTTCCAACCTAGAAGCCTTTCAGCTGCGGGGTTGGCAAAAGTTGTATTACCATCCATATCCACACCATATATCCCCTCACCGGCCGCACTCAAAATGAGCTGATTTTCCTTTTCAATTTGCTGAAACACATCGTGGATACGCTGCCATTGCACCAAACCAAAATTGTGTTGCTTTTGCGCACTGTTTTTAACACGCCACTTTTGAAACCCCTCTTTGTCTCGCAGCACCATATTCACCAACCAACGGCTTTTACCACACTGAACGGAAGCTGTGACCTCTAGTGGCAATTCTTCATTACCAGATCGCATCAGTACCAACTCTTCCGTTTTGGCGCTGCCCTGATCCATGACCTCTTGCGTAAACGCGATCAGTTTGGGCAGCCCAGCGCCAAAAAGATGGCTCGCCGAGCGCGCAAGCACGTGGCCCTTGTCCATGTTTAAAAGCTTGCAGGCTTTTAAATTAACACCCACCACCTGATCCAGCTTTGGATCAATGATGAGAAAGGCCTCCGGCAGTGCATCAATATCAAGCATGACTGTTCCTCTATTAACGCCCCCTTACACAACGAAAAATCGTGCCAACTGCAACGATACTTCGTTGACCACGAATTTTCGTTGAAACAGCAACCTTGTGTGGCCCGTGAGCAAGCCGGCATGAGGGAAATGATTGCGCCCTAACTCATTCATTAACGCTTACGCAAAGCGCGTCGTTACGGCCTTACTGAGCAACTGAAGGCGCATCACCCAGCATCGAGCCCCCAAAGCAATAAGAGTTGGCACAAAGCTCGCACTACTGTGAATAGCAAAAATGGGGATACGGCCCTGCCGTGACCCTTTTGCACTCTTTACGCACTCAGTTGATTCAAATTGGTGCTTGAACAAACATTGGGGGGCACGATGACAGACGATACGAAGCAAAAACCGGATTCACCATTTATTCCCAAAAGCCTAGGCAACGCCTTTGATGCCAACACTTCTCTCATTCATCAAAAAGATTGCAATTGCCCCACCTGTCAAGAAAAGGGCATGAGCACCGAAGCACTCGAACGTTATGCGGACGGCCTACAAACTGTCTCTAAAAGTGAACAAGAAGTCACTGTACCCAGCTCAGAAGATATGCTGGACCGCGCCATTGAAAACGCCATTGTTCGCGGTGTATTTGGTCACAACGACGCCTCCAGAAGACGTTTTTTACAAACCGTCGGCGGCTCTACACTCGCAGCGGTACTGGGCTCCATCATTCCTATGGACGCCGTCAAAGCTGCGGTAAAAGAAAGCACCGGCAAACTCGAAAAAACCAAACTCAAAGTCGGATTTGTACCCATTACTTGTGCTACACCGATCATCATGGCGCACCCAATGGGGTTTTATGCCAAATACGGTTTGGATGTGGAAGTGATTAAAACTGCAGGCTGGGCAGTGGCGCGTGATAAATCCCTTGCTATGGAGTACGACGCCGCACACATGTTAACCCCCATGCCATTGGCCATGACCATGGGTGCAGGCTCTACCGCCAAGCCTTTTATCATGCCCGCAGTGGAGAACATTAATGGCCAAGCCATTGTGTTGCATGTGAAACACAAAAATAAACGCAACCCTAAAGACTGGAAAGGCTTTAAATTCGGTGTGCCTTTCGAATATTCCATGCATAACTTCTTACTGCGCTACTACGTGGCCGAGCATGGGTTAGACCCCGATAAAGACATTCAAATTCGCGTAGTGCCCCCACCCGAAATGGTGGCCAATTTGGGCGCGGGCAATTTGGATGGTTACCTTTCCCCTGACCCATTCAATCAGCGCGCGGTATGGGAGAAAGTGGGCTTTATTCACACCCTTACCAAAGATATTTGGGAAGGCCACCCCTGTTGTGCGTTTGCCTGCAGCTTAGAATTTGCCAAAGCCATGCCCAACACCTATGGCGCGCTGTTCAAATCCATTGTGGATGCCACACATTATTCCGCCAAGTTTGAAAACCGCAAAGAAATTGCCAAAGCCATCGCACCCAAAAACTATTTAAACCAGCCGGTACCGGTGATTGAACAAGTCCTGACGGGGCGCTATGCCGACGGCCTGGGGGCAGTACAAAACGTTCCTAACCGCATCGATTTTGACCCTTTCCCTTGGCACTCCATGGCTGTATGGATTCTGACTCAGATGAAGCGCTGGGGTTATGTTGAAGGTGATATCGATTACAAAGGCATTGCAGAAAAAGTGTATGTGGCCTCAGAAACCGCTGCGGTAATGAAGGACTTGGGTTATGAAGCTCCCAGTAAAACCTATGAAAACTACACCATCATGGGTAAAGAGTTTGACTACACCAAACCTGAAGAATACATCGCAAGCTTTGACATCAAACGATAGGTGTGGATCGCCCAGCATGAGGGACAGGCCGCAGAGCCTCCCTCACGCTGACCGTTACCCACCCTATTCAATCCAGAGTTTTGAATATGTTAAGTCTTAAAGCCAAATCCGCCATCGTTTCTATTTGTTTTCTCGCCGTATTTTTGGGCGCGTGGGAGGCCACAAGCCAACCTCCGAAGGCCGAAAAAGCGCTTACGGAATATGAGTTGCTCATGGGCGGTGCCGACCAAGAAGCACGCGTACCACCGCCCTCAGCCGTCATCATGCACTCGATTGCCGAGCTGTCCGACCCTTTTTATGATAAGGGCCCCAACGACAAAGGTATTGGTATTCAGCTTGGTTACTCACTGTACCGAGTATTAACAGGATATTTGCTGGCGGCGCTGGTGGCCATTCCCATTGGCTTCGTAATCGGTATGTCACCGCTAATGTACAAGGCCCTCAACCCTTATATTCAAATTTTAAGGCCCATATCGCCCTTGGCGTGGATGCCACTGGCGCTGTTTATCATTCAAGATTCCGAGACCTCGGCTATATTCGTCATTTTTATTTGTTCCATTTGGCCCATGCTGATTAATACCGCCTTTGGGGTTGCTGGGGTCCGTCAAGATTGGGTCAATGTGGCACGAACACATGAACTCTCCCCCATTCGTACCGCCTTCCAAGTCATATTGCCTGCGGCAGCACCCACCATACTCACAGGTATGCGCATTTCCATCGGCATTGCTTGGCTGGTGATTGTCGCGGCCGAGATGCTCGTCGGAGGCACCGGTATTGGCTATTACGTTTGGAATGAGTGGAATAATTTGGATCTGACCAGTGTGATTTTTTCAATTCTTATGATCGGCTTAGTGGGCATGCTTTTGGACCTCGGTTTAAACGGCGCAACCAAGCTTGTGCAGTACAAAGAATAAGAGGTTTTTATGGCACAGTCATTTTTACAAATTCAAAAATTAGCGAAACGTTTTTTATCTAAAAATCAACCAACTCTGACGGTATTTGAGGATATCAACTTCAACATCGAAAAAGGTGAGTTCGTTTGTATCATCGGTCATTCCGGGTGTGGTAAGTCCACCATCATGAATACTCTCTCGGGGTTGGACCAGTCCTCAGAAGGCACGGTGATTATGGACGGCAAAGAGGTCTCTGGGCCCAGTCTCGACCGCGGCGTGGTTTTTCAGAATTACTCTTTACTCCCTTGGTTAACCGCATTGGATAACGTTCGATTTGGCGTACAGGCAAGATGGCCTGAATGGAGTAAAGAAAAAGTCATTGCACACAGTCAAGAATATTTAATGATGGTGGGTTTGGAGGGAGTTGAAAACCGCAAACCTGCGCAATTGTCCGGTGGTATGCGCCAACGCGTGTCCATCGCTCGGGCCTTTGCCACACAACCGAAATTATTGTTACTGGATGAACCCTTCGGAGCACTGGATGCCCTTACGCGTGGCAATATTCAAGATGAATTGTTAAACATTTGCGACAAAACGCAGCAAACGGTTTTTATGATTACCCACGATGTGGACGAGGCCATTTTGTTGTCTGACCGCATACTGCTCATGAGCAATGGCCCCAATGCGTCCATTGCTGAATCGGTTCGCGTGAACATTCCTAAGCCGCGCAAGCGCGCCGAGATTATCAAAAATTCGGGTTACTACGTACTGCGTAATTATCTGGTGGATTTTCTGGTCAATCGCTCAGACAGCGATACTTACAAAGGCCGCACCCACCCAGAGATGGTTGACCCCATTACTGACAGCGACACCCCCACTGCTGCGGCAACAGCCAGCGCTAAAGCCGCAAACGAATAAACAACAACGCCTCACAAAGGAGAACACCCTATGAACAAAGTCGATGTTACCGAAGCCATCATCCTTGCTAAAAAAAACAAAGGCCTCACCTGGGAAGGCATAGCCAGTGAAATTGGCATGTCACCCGTGTGGACCACCTCAGCATGCCTAGGCATGAACGGCATGCCCGAAGCCCCTGCTACAGCCATTTGCAGTTTGTTAGAGTTGGAAGAAGGCAGCAAAGAGGTGTTAATGGAATGCCCCCACAAGAGCTGGGATAACACCATTCCACAAGACCCCTTAATTTATCGCCTGTATGAAGTAATTGGCGTCTACGGCGACACACTCAAAGAACTGATCCACGAAAAATTTGGTGACGGCATTATGAGTGCGATCGATTTTTCTATGGATGTCGATAAAGAAGAAAACCCGAAGGGCAATCGCGTGGTGATCACCCTGAATGGTAAATTTTTGCCCTATAACGCCTGGTGATTTTTTCCCTCGGGCGGTGGAGGCCAGCCCCCTCCATCGCTCAGTCTTCTACTGATGCCTTATTGAGAAACCCAACAATGACCTACAACCCCACTAGCAGCGAACCTCGCCCCCCGTTCCCTCCGTTTACGAAAGAGACGGCACAAAAGAAAATTCAAGCGGCAGAAGACGCCTGGAACACCAAGGACCCCGAGCGCGTGGCCATGGCTTACACTCCGGATACCGAGTGGCGCAACCGCAGTGCGTTTCTCAATGGCCGCGATGAAGTGGTCGCCTTTTTAAAAAAGAAGTGGGCCAAAGAATTGGACTACAAGCTCAAGAAAACCCTTTGGGCTTTTACAGACAACCGCATCGCCGTGCGCTTTGAATACGAATGGCACGACGAGGGCGGCCAGTGGTATCGCTCCTATGGCAACGAGAATTGGGAATTTGCCGACAATGGCTTAATGCAACGCCGCTTCGCCAGCATCAACGACCTACCCATCGAAGCCAGCGAACGTCGCGTTGGCGTTTAGGGCGCTCTTCTGAGAGTAACCGAAAGCGGCTCGTCGGCTAGGTCAAATTCCGACGGGTCACGGGGTTCAATCATCAATGTGTCTTCATCTAGCGTCAACACAAAATCTGGTGAGAGGGGAACGCTTGTCGTGAAGTAAATTATTAAACGCCATTGACCTTGCCCATTCCGCTCACTGCGTTTCACGCCATAGATCTGCGTCAACCGCGTTCTTTCTGGGTCATCTGCGAACTCGGCGGGAAAAGACACTTGAGTGAGCGATTGAAATTCTAAAAAGTCGCACAACGCATCGACCATAGCGTCCGACTGGGTTAATTCGCAGGGCCCTTGCCACATTCCCATTAAACTCGACTCAAAGCCATTATCCATCCGCACTAGCGGAAAGGCCAATGCCTCCAATCCCGCCTCGTGTGCGAACGTTATCCAGTGGGTTACCAACATAAAAGGATCGATGAGATTGTCACCGATGGTGCCGGTTAATCCATTGTCGGTCTCCATTAGTATCACGGAGGCTTCAGTCATACCGTCGCTCACAGCTAAAGTCACTTGCCGATAGCCGCTATCGAGCATCACATCCTCACGAGTATTAATATCCCACACCCACACATTGTTATCGTTGGGCACATCTTCTAACCAGCAACCGTCGGGTTCGAGGTCATTAAAGATCATAGACAAGTAATCTTCACTGAAGGACACGCCCACCTCACAGGTGGAGTCAAACCCCAGCGTGACCCACCAAGTGCCTTCAATGTCCAGTGTTTGCACCTTGTCATCGCAAGCAGTAATCAGCAAACACACCACAATGCAAAAGCTTTGCATGAATTTCATATGCGCCCTTTTTTATTGTTACTATTGGAATCGCCATTGCACACCGAGAGAATAACAACAGACAATACGTAAAAATACGAAATTCACTAGCGCTGTGATGGCCATCCACCCTTATTGGCATCTCTGTTTTTAATCAGTCGCAAACAACACAACCCGCCCCCATTTTTCAACGGGTCAGCTCACCAAAACTCGTGGCTGACTCACACCACGTTAACGGCATATCAAACGCCAAGTAGCCGAGATAACGGTATCACTGTGATATAGTCCCTCTTCCCCAGTTAATTCATGAATAAAGCCAATAAGGACCCACTATGAAACTGCGTTTTGTCGCACTTCTTGGGCTAGCCCTTACGGGGGTTGCCCATGCAAAACCCGCACAGATCACCATTAACAACGTGGAACCAGGCCCGGTCATCCACCCACACATTTATGGCCAGTTCACCGAGCATTTGGGTGATGGCATATACGGCGGCTTGTACGTTGGTAAGGATTCAGACATTCCCAACACCGACGGTTTTCGCAACGATGTTATCGGTGCGTTAAAAGAGTTGCACGTGCCCTTGATTCGCTGGCCCGGCGGCTGCTTTGCCGATGAATACCACTGGCGAGATGGCATTGGCCCACATGATGAACGTGTTTTGCGCACCAATGTGAGTTGGGGTGGCGCAAAAGAAGACAATAGCTTTGGTACCCATGAATTCTTCCAACTGGTTGAAATGTTGGGCGCAGAGGCCTATGTCAATGGCAATTTAGGCTCCGGCACCGTGCAAGAAATGGTGGAATGGTTGGAGTATATGACCTCTGACAATGACTCGGCAGTGGTGCGCGAGCGCCGTAAAAATGGCCGTGAAAAGCCTTGGAAGCTCGCCTACTATGCCGTAGGTAACGAAAGTTGGGGCTGCGGTGGGCATATGACGCCTCAACACTACGCGGACCTCTACAAACACTGGACAACGTTTTTAAAAGCCCCAGCAGATAACCGTCCGAAGCTAATTGCCAGTGGCGGCCACAGTGACCTACTGGCCTGGACAGAAGAACTCAGCAAAATCGAAAACAATATCGATGGCATCAGTTTCCACTACTACACCCTACCCACTGCAGACTGGGGCAAAAAAGGCGCTGCCACGGGGTTTCCTGAAGCTGAGTGGATGTCTACTTTTGTGAATACACTGAAAATGGAAGATTTTATTGTCGATAATGTGGCAGTACTGGAAAAAAATGACCCAGAAGGCAAAATCGGTTTTTACGTGGACGAATGGGGCACCTGGTTCGATACCGACGAGGAAACCAAAGACCGCATTTTGTTCCAACGTAACACCATTCGGGATGCCTTGGTGGCCGCAGTCAACTTCAACATGTTCCACCGCCACGCCGAGCGGGTAACCATGACTATGATCGCCCAGATGGTGAATGTGCTACAGGCCATGATTTTGACAGAAGGCGATAAAATGGTGCTCACGCCAACTTACCACGCGTTCAAGATGTACATTCCCTTCCAGGGCGCCACTTCACTGCCATTCAAGGCTAAAAAATTGCCCAAATACAAACTGGGTAAACACAAAGTGGATGCTCTTTCCTTTAGCTCCGCGCGGACCAAAGACGGCAAATTGGTTGTGGCTTTGGCCAATATCGACCCCAACCAAGACCACGAAGTGACGCTGCAATTGAAAGACGGCAAGCTGACCAAAGCCGTGGGCCACCAGCTGTCTGCCACCAAAATGGACGCAGAAAACACCTATACCGCCCCCAGTGTGGTGGCGCCTAAGACCGTGTCATTTGATTTGAGCGGTGACGGTACCCTCACCGTACCTTCGAAGGCCATTCTCGTTTTAACCTTAAACTAAACCCCACACCCCCGGTGGTAACGCCGGGGGTATCCCTACACATAGAGCCGCAGTGCCGGTTAAATCACCCTGCCCGCCCACACACGCTGCTTACACGGCCGCTCGTCGGAAACCTTATAACTTTTAGCGCTGACCCCCGCTCCAATTGGCACAACCCATTTAGTTTGCCTAGACTCATTTTGCATAGGCAAAGCCAATAAATAGAGCAAGACCCATATGCGAGTGAACAAGAACTACCTGATATTGATTATCGATGACAAGGTGGATGAGCTGCGAACGTTGGGGCAACTCATTAAAGGTCAAGGGCAAGTGATTGTAGCGACTTCGGCTGAAGCCGGCTTATTTCTGGCCCACCAACGCCGTCCAGACCTCATCATCACCGCTCTGAACATGCACGACATGAGCGGTATAGACGTGTGCCGTCAACTCAAAAGCACCCGTGAAACCCGAGACAGCACCATAATGGTCGTCACCGAATGTGAGGATGAGGCCAGCGAAGTGGCCGCACTGGAAGCTGGTGCAGTGGATTTTATCAGTCGCCCATACAGCCCTCCGGTGGTGAAGGCTCGCGTGAAAACGCACCTAATGCTCTCCCGACAACAAAGTTTATTACAGAATTTGGCCGATCGTGACGGGCTCACCGAGGTATACAATCGCCGTTACTTTGAGTCGCAAGCTCGCGAAGAAATTCAGCGTCACGTGCGCCAGGGCTTGCCCATCACCTTGGCACTTCTGGACATTGACTACTTTAAAGCCTTTAACGATACCTACGGCCACTTGCATGGAGATTCTTGCCTACGGGAGGTGGCTCAAGCCATTAGCCAAGGCTCACGAAGGCCAGGGGAGTTTGTCGCGCGTTATGGCGGTGAAGAGTTTGTGGCGGTACTACCGCATTCTGATGAAAAGTGTGCCAATAAGTACGGTCACTGGATTTGTGAGCGAGTGGTCTCATTGGCCATTCCTCATTCGCAATCCTCTACGCTGCCCTTTGTCAGCATCAGTGCCGGAATTGCAACCTTGATACCAAACAGCGATACCTGCTTGGAAACATTGGTAGATGCGGCAGATACCGCTTTGTATCGCGCAAAGCAATCGGGCCGAAACCAATACAAAGTGGCTGTTATTGAGGCCGAAAGCATTCGTGAGGTAAGTTAACGAATGCGTAACAACTTATTAACCTGGCAATAAAATAGATCTCTTATCTGTTTTTTTGCACGCCCTAAAAATACTGGCACTGCTGTGCGAATAATATATATTTTTAAGGGCTTTCATTGGTTTCGCAGCCAATGATGGGGCATCCGTTCACCAACGACTAACCCGGCAATCATTCTTGGCGGGTTAACAAGGGTACAGTAACACGGTGCTATAACTTCAACCGTCTGGTGTGCAGGTTTTCTGCACACACAAAATTAGAATATTGATTCGTATGATTGAACACGCCGATTCAAAGGGTGGCAGCCTCTGTCACCCTGCTTTTGACGCTACGCATTTAGCAAAATTATTGAAAGCTGACAGTTACCGAGCACATGCGCTACTCAGTATTTTGGCCGATGTGGTGGCCAACGGTACCACACCGGTGCAAGAGGCTCGAAGCGCCTATTTGAGGAAGCAGCCTGCCCAAGCAGCTCATGTAATTCACAACCTAAAAGGTTGCGCGGCAAACTTAGGCGGGGTGCGAGTTTTTAATTTGGCCTGCGTACTCGAGCCAAAGCTCGAAGCCCGGGTTGACAGGGAAGATGTGGAATTGCTGCTCACGCAGCTGGAAGAGGAGTTACGCACATTTCTAGCAGAAGCGCGCCGCTGGATGAACGCACGTGAGGCCAAAATTAACCCGCGCTCCGACCATAGCGAGCAACTACTGCGGTTTAAAGAATACCTGCTCGACAGCAATATTCTTGCGTGCGACATTTTCGAATCCCTACGCCCTGTATTGTCTCAGACTATGGGTCATGAGGATTTCGAGGCACTTGCACGTGCCATGGACACGCTCAACTTCGCCAAGGCCGTTGTGCATTTGTCGCAGGTGACAGAATAGCGTGAGCTCTTCTCTCATGCGTCACCACCACGAATCCACTGCGTCCATCCGAGCAGCCTATTGCAACGTTTGCACACCAGCAAGCGCGATACCCATGCTCTGTAGCTGTCGCGCTGCCACCGGGTCGCTGGTTTGGCGATAGCGCTGAATCAAGGCCATCACGTCCATAGCATCAAAAGGGTTTTGTTTAGAGCACACACGGGCAACCAATTCCAACATACCCACAAACATTGCCGCCAATTCAGAAAAGATATGCCGATTTTGTTGAGCATTGTCCGCTAGATAGTCATAAGCACTGCCACCCATTCCTACAAAGTAATCCTGACCTATGCCTTTTTTGGCATACCGATCGGAAAAAAGCCCCCCTAGAAACAAAGACAAATCTCCCAGTTGACGCAACAACAAACAGCGTTGCCAACCCTCGCTTACGGACAAAGCATCGTGATACAGCAAGGCCAAGGGGCGCAACGTTATCCTGCCGTGCTCATAAGTGAAAACGTTAGAACTTTGACCCAATCGACCCAACATTCCCCCTAAATACCAGAGAGTATCCTCGTGAGGCTTAGGTACAACGGTCTCACCCAGCTCCGCGAGCCTTTCGTAAAAGTACTGCGAGAGGGTGCGCTCAAAGTCTGTCATGAGGGTTCCAGACATCCTAGACCTCCTACTTCGACCATAGTGCATCGCAAAGCCACGCACTGCACATTCGGCCTGCTCATAAATCGAGGCTCAAATATCGAGCCCTTTCCACGTTCACTTACAGATAATCAGGCAAAAAATTACCGTTCCCAATTCAATATAATCCGAATCTCCCCGTTCAGCCAAATTGGACGTCAATTATTTCGAAGTTGTGCCCTAAAACACATGCCCCCGTGCACGGTGATGCACCACCGACAAGCAAAGCGTTCACAATTCTGGCCCTCAATACTGTCAATATGTGAAGACACTCTCACGGCTGCGCCTGAGGTATATCGCGCGCGCCAACAAACCCCTTAGAATTCATCCTACAAATAACCAGACAAGTCAGGCCACGTTCTGCCAACAGGGCAGGGTTCGGGCTCAATTGAAGCGTTTAGGGCAACAACATGAAAGGTCAACGCCAATCTCGGGGAATACAATGCCTTGGAGTCATCATCCTCGCTCTGCTCACAGCTTGTGGCGGACAGACAAACAATGGGGCAACGAGTAGCAGCAGCTCAAGTTCAAGCAGTTCTTCATCCAGTAGCAGTTCAACCTCAAGCAGCTCTTCATCCAGTAGCAGTTCAAGCTCCAGTAGCGCGTCATCCAGCAGCAGCTCAAGCACGTCTAGCAGCACATCCGGGCAAATGCCTCAAATCACAGTCATAGACGAGAGCACCCCTCATTTTTGCCCATTTTTAGGTAGAGTCGAAAACGAACACAGCGGATCTACCGGGGAGGGCTATGTAAATAGCGACAACAAAATAGGCACCACCTTAACTTGGGCCATTGAGGTGCAAGCGCCTGGCAGTTATGCCTTTGAGTTCCGATATGCGAATGGTAACCCCACCAATCGTCCCGGTGAGCTGTCCATTGACGGGCAAAGTAAGACTCTGACATTTCCAACCACCAACGGCTGGGATGTGTGGGCGACGCAATCCCAAACATTTGACCTGACCTCGGGCAGCCATTTATTGAAATTGAAGGCCATAGAAGACGCAGGTCTTGCCAACATTGATGTGCTGCATGTGACTGGTGGCGCCACCGTAAACCCCGCCATGTGTCCCGCACAAGCCCCCCTCACCGTTTGGTTGGCAGGAGACTCCACCGTAGCCAATGGACAAACACCCTGCCCCGTAGGCTGGGGAAAAACGTTCGACGCATTATTCAACGATAACGTCAACGTGCAAAACTACGCGGCGGGTGGACGCAGTGTGCGCACTTGGTTGTACGACGTGACCGACACCATGGGCAACGATGGTGAGTGCGTCGTGAATACCCAAGGAAATGGCAACCCAATACTGCAAGACCGATGGGTTCAAATGATGGCGCAAATGTCTGAAGGAGATTACCTATTTATACAGTTTGGCATCAATGATGGCGCGCGCACCTGCCCGCGTCACGTGGGAACTAACGCCCTTAAAAACGAGTACATCTACATGGCACAAACGGCTATGTCGAAAGGGGTGCACCCTATTTTGGTAACGCCTTCACCCGCCATCGCGTGCAGTGGCAGTACCGCAGTCGCCAACCGGGGATTTGTCAACGAAGTAAAAGCCGTTGCCAACCAGCTCAATATTCCCGTCATAGACCTTCACCAATTGGGCATCAACCTCTACAACCAGCTGGCTTTTTGCCCTGTACCCGGAGGCGATGTATCGGCAAGTACCCAAGGCCCCGTTGGGCAATTTTTTTGTGATGATCACACGCATTTTGACACGCCAGGCGCACAACAAATCAGTCAACTGATTGCCGAGGCGCTACAGTCGCAGTTCATTCCCTTAGCCAATTACTTGAAATCGCAAACCCCATGAAGATGACCCATGTTTTGTTGACGCACAAGCTGAAGGCTCACACGCTTTTGGCCACAGTTTTAGTAAGCTTCCTACTGGCTGCTTGCGGCGGCCAGACGATTTCCTCTAGCTCTAGCTCTAGCTCTAGCTCTAGTTCTAGTTCTAGCTCTAGTTCCAGTTCCAGTTCTAGTTCTAGTTCTAGTTCCAGTTCTAGTTCTAGCAGCTCGAGTTCATCCAGTTCCAGTAGCTCAAGCTCCACGGGGCAACCGAGCGTAACATCACTGTCATTGGATGTTGCTCCAGACAAAACGTGTTTAAGTGAGGGGGTAATCGAAACAGAACATGGCGGCTTCAATGGTGCAGGCTACTTAAATGGTGACAACGCGCAAGGCGCGATTGTTGCGTGGCATATCCACACAACCAACCCTGCATCCGTAGAACTGGCCATTCGCTATGCCAACGGCACCACCAACTCACGCCCAGCTGAAATCGCCATTAATGGTGAGTTTCAAACAGGGGTCAACTTTGATCCCACACAGGGGTGGACGTTATGGCAAACGGAACGTAACAACGTAGCGCTGCAATATGGCGGCAATGTCATCACCGTGAAAGCCTTAAATACTGAAGGCTTACCCAACATTGATCAGATCACCATCACAGGGGCAGAGCTCACAGCGGGTAACTGTGCCGCCGCCACACCAAAGGTCACACCCGCTCTCTTAACCACTGGGGCGAACGCTCTCTTTTCCGCCGAGCCCTACCGCGGTGGCGCGCTCATCAATGCCTTTGACTGGGATTTTGGAGATAGCGCCACAGGGATGGGAGAGGAAGTCCAACATGCTTATGCACAAAGTGGCACCTACACGGTTACACTGACATCGACTGACAACTCCGGCACGCAAACGTCCATTCAGCAGAGCGTGCAAGTCAGTGACCTTCCTGCGCCCACAACGGTTTATATCGCGGGCGATTCCACTGTTTCCACCTATACCGATACGGCAAGCCCCAATGATCAAGCTGGTTGGGGTCAAATGTTGCCAGAGCAGTTCACGTCGTCAGTGACCGTGGACAACCGGGCCATCGGCGGACGGTCGTCTCGCCGATTTATTGATGAAGGCCGCTTAGATGCCATCTGGAATGATATTCAACGCGGAGACTATCTTCTCGTTCAATTTGGTACAAACGACGGGCACAAAACCGCCACCTACACGATTAATGGCAACACCATACCTTACTACTTGGACCCCGCCACAGATTTTAAATTTTGGCTGCAAAAATACGTGGACGGTGCGAACGCTCGCGGTGTTCACCTGGTATTTGTGACGCCCCCCCCTCGCAACTCTGCTTATTGCACAGGTGGCAATGGCACTGGCGCCCATGCGAGTGCCATGCGTGAGCTTGCCGCAGACAATGGCATTCCTTTGGTTGACTTAAATGCCAAGGTCGTGAATTACTTGATGGCCATATGCCCTGCGCCCACCCCTGAAACCTTCTTTTTTGTTAGGCCTGATGGTTCGGTGGATGGCACGCACTTCCAAGAACAGGGCGCTCGTATCATGTCGGGAATGGTGGCACAAGGCCTTAGCGAGGCCAACGTACCGCTGAGCCTTCTTCGTAAATAAACTTGGAATGTACCGCTCGTTGTTGCTAGAAGCCATCTCAAAAATAGAGATTTTTTTGTACAAGCAAGGCCCGAGCGTCTCGAAAAGCGCAGTTTACGGGTGTAAATGAGCATTTGAGAGGCGCAAGAACGCAGCTGGTGCGAAAAAGATCATTTTTGAGGTAGCCTCTATTGTTAACACGGCAATCTTTTATGTCGGGTTAATGCGGTACAAAGACGTGCCGTCATTGGCGTCAACGCCAAAGCGGGAGCATCCATGCCCCCGCTTTTCGCCCGATAGTTATTCCTGCCAGATGAATAGAGTTCACCGCCATGAGAGAAATAAAAAGCATGGCTCGCGTGCCACACTCAAATAACGTTATCCACCATCAATAGCACCATGAGAGTGATATTAGTAAATAACCCCAAGGCGTAAAAATAACTTCTGGGACTCGGGTTTTTTTCCGTAGCGATGGCGTAGTACAAACCCATGTGAAAAATCCGCGCTACCGCATATATCCAACCACACCAAGCTACCGTGACAGGGGCGTAATTCATAAACATAGCCAAAAACACCGTGGCCACGAACAGAGGCGTATTCTCCAATGAATTTTGATAAGTTCTGTGGCTGCGAAATACAAAGGAATCGTGCCCTAGGTTCTCATCCACAACTCCGGGCACATACAGCTTTTGCTTACGGTGGGCCACGGTGGCCACAAGTGTTTGCACCAGCATAGTGACGAGAATCATTAAAATGGCCAGATGGGTAGCATGGTAGAGTTCGAACATAGGGCTGCCTTTTAGGTGAGTGAAAGGGAGGCGTTAAGGCAGCTTAACCGATCCCTCGAAATAGGTCACGGCGGGATTACGGACATCGGGCAATGGTATTGAAAGCACTTTTTCAATCAAGATCCTCCCATTTTTGTCGCGAATAAAGGCCTCTACCTGGATTGGGTTGGACTGCCAATGGATATCCAGATGCCCGAAGTTGGCCTCAGCCACAGCTTTCGAGGTGCGATAGCGGTTAGGGCTGATCAGTTGCCACTCCTCGGTCAAGCCAGAGGATGTAATTTCTGTCAGGGTCGACGGCAAACCTTCGGAATACTCGCTGATTTCTGCCCAATGGGTGTCCCCGCTGATAATCACCACATTGTGTAAATTGAGGTCGCGAATCAAGCCGAAAAACCGCTCACGCGCTTTTGGAAAGTTTGCCCAAGATTCCCACCCGGTAAACTCTGGAATCATTTGTAAGCTACTGGCTACAATTTTGAGATCTGCAGGCTTGGCCATTTCTAATTCCAACCACTGCCACTGCTCCGCGCCCAAAAACACGGCGTCATCTTCCCAATTCGGCTCATAGGGGCCTTGATTGTTGCGTTTCCTTGTCTCCCAGGTTTCGGCGCTCACTTTTTTCAACGCGGTACGATTCCAACGCAAGTCCAAAAGGATGATCTGCACAGTTTTACCATGACTTTTGTAAGTATGGGCAGTGTAAATGCCACCTTTCTGTTTGCGCCGCTTCGACATCAGTGGTTCTTGCCAAAAATCCATCATGAGTTCACGCGCGGCCGCTTTAATGGGGTTCTCCTGCCCCGCATCGTTTTGACCATAGTCATGGTCATCCCATGTGGCCAAGACTACACTTTGCTGCCGCAATTTTTTGAACCCTGGCTTACTGCCCAATGCATCATATTTAGCCTTCATTTCTTGAGGGTCGATAGTGTCCGCATAAATATTGTCACCAAGAAATACAAATACGTCCGGCTTTAAAGCATTAATCGCCGCCCAAACGGGTTGGGGCTTACTCTCCTTGACGCAAGAGCCAAAGGCAATGCGGGTAACCGGTGTGTCTGTCGGGCGTAAATCCGTGTATTTTGTTTGTGTGGTACAACTGGAGACACCTAATAATAGAATCACCCAAAAATATTTCATCGGGAGGCCTCCAGTACTGGCAAGGCCTTACCTATTTCAGAATTTAAATCACTTGAATTTATACCCAACGCGGCGAGCAATGTCGCTGCAATTTGGTTACTGCCATAGCAAGCCTTTGAATCATGAAGTTTTGGCATTTCAACAACATTAGGGCCCATGGCAGCCATCCAAACATCGTCGGAACCCACAATACCCTCTTGGTATTGACTGAGGCTTTTCATATAGCCTTGCAAAGACTTTTGACTGGCGTGATGCTGCCAGGTTTCTAATGGCTCTTCCCCTCGACCATGATCGGTCGTCACCAGCACTAAAGTCTTATTTCGGTATTGTGATATGGCTTGCAGAGTGGTCCAGACCTCTTTAATAAAACGATCTGTCCTATGAGCAGCCAGTATGTATTGATCATAGTGTCCGTCGTGTGCAAAATCATCGGTCTCGCCGTAAGCAATATACAATGCCCGTGGACGCCTTTTTTGAATGGCTTCTAATGCGTAGTGATGAGTGAAGGCATCAAGGCGTACAGTCTCCCAGGGGCTTGGAATATCACGCTGCAGTGCATTTAGCCAAAGTTCTTTTTGGGTGGGGTTTTGGGTGGCTTCATCAAAGCCCGCATTCACTGGGATGTCGCTGCGTTCGGCATTAATGATATAAGGGAACACATCCCATGATCCAAAGGCTGCCACCTGCCCTGCAAACGCTGGCGATTGGTTGAGGTACTCCAAGAATGTCACATGAGGATTGTTCAATTTTTTATTGCTGTCGATGTTTGGGTCAGCAATACCCGTTAATATTTCACTGTAACCGGGATAGGAGAAGTACCAGGGATTGGTGACTTTCATGCACTCCCCCACATCTTTATTCCCATACAAAACGCCATTGGTCGCCATAGTTTGCGTTAAAAATGGCAGCAAGGCCGCTTGTGGCGATGGAACATTTTTAATAAAGCGTTGCTCTAACGTGGCTTTGCGTTTGGTATATTCTTCAACGTTTAACAGGCGATTGTCCACACCTCGAAACACTTCCTGCCAACGCAAGCCGTCGATGGTAATTAAAACAATATTTTCGACAGGTTTCGACGCTTGCTGGGTTGATGTTGTACTACAAGCAGAAAGCGCAATCAAACCCAACAATACCCAAACCCTCTGCGTTAAGATCTTTTTCATTGTCATTCCAATTAAAAAAAGGGGGGCATGCCCCCCGTAAAATCAACGTCCAAGCTGACCAATAGCCGTGTCTAAAAGTCCGCCGACAACGAAATGGCAGCCGTTCGGCCACCCCCAATCCAAGCGCCCCAGCCTCCTGCACCGCCACCGAGGTAATCCTCGTCGAACAGGTTATTCACTGTCATGCGCAAGGCGTAACTTTGAAGCGGACCTATGGCCTCACCGGTGACGGCAACGTAAAGATCTGCCACATCATAGGGGTCTAGGCGTTTGGTGTTTTCTTCATCCAGCCAGCGCTCACCCACATGCTTTTGACTCAAGCCAATACTGTACGGACCTTCTTGCCAATTCACAGAGAGCACATACTAATTGGGTCACAATAATGAATACATAAGTGTTTTCATGTATCATTTATCCTATGAATTATGACGCACGATCTTTAAGCACTGAAGAGCAATACCTGCTTCGCAAAATAGCGGTTCAACGAGTGTTGGACGGCGAG
>JBNKWZ010000003.1:0-67762 GCA_050300015.1 Cellvibrionaceae bacterium
TCCGATAACGTCCTATTGCGACCGATACGGACGACAGGCGCAAGGGCCTCAAAACCACCCTCACGGTAAGTTTTTAGCCATTTGTAGATGGTCCGTCCACCTAAGCCAAGGCTACGATTAACCTCAATAGCGGCCTCGCCATCCAACACTCGTTGAACCGCTATTTTGCGAAGCAGGTATTGCTCTTCAGTGCTTAAAGATCGTGCGTCATAATTCATAGGATAAATGATACATGAAAACACTTATGTATTCATTATTGTGACCCAATTAGTATTTGCGTCGAAAATCGCCCAGGTAGATGAGCTTTAAAGATACGCACACGAGCCATTGAGACTTAATTGGGGTTTCCTAAAACACACATTATGTTGATAGGTTCGACACTTATGGCACTTATGATTCCTGCAAAATATTTATGAGATTTTCAGGTGAGCGATTGTTTGCGGTGCAGCCGTTGACTGGGTTGCCACTATACGAAAAAACAATCTGAAAAAAGGTTAAATCATGGCTATTTACCCTGGTCAGGAAATTAACTTTGGCTTCCAAGGCAGTAAATTACCGAGTGAATCCGGTAATGCCACAGTCACGGGGGATATTTGTAAGTAGAACCAGAGTTTAACGTACCGGATGGCTCACCGGGATGTGAGCCAACGGTTATTAGATTATGACGCCGGTGTTTTGATATTGAACTCGGAATCTTTAATGATGCGCACTTCCCTTTGTGGAAACGGAATTTCATAACCGTTTTGCTGCAAGGTTTCTAAGATGTCCAAAAGCAAATCGCCACCTACTCGATTTTTGCCATCGTCGATGCCCTCGATCCAAAACTCGACAAACATGTTGATGCCCGAATCGCCAAAGCTGTCGATCTCGCAGTCTGGGCGTTCTTCAATTGGAATGTTATCCCCACTAAGCACTTGAGGATGCTTAGTAACCACTTCTTTTATCAGCTCCACTAGCTTGCGAATATCGGAGTGGTAAGCCACAGAGAAGTCCACACGGTAGCGTTGTTTTTTGTTTTTATGGGTCCAGTTGACAAAAGTGGATGAAATGAGTTTTTCATTGGGTACCATGATGTCTTTGCCATCAAAGGTTTCCAACGTGGTGGATCGCATGTTCATTTCCCGCACAATGCCGCTTTGCCCATTTTCCATCTCCACATAGTCGCCAATGGATATGGATCGGTCCAGCAAAATAATGATGCCAGAAATAAAGTTAGAGGCAATGGATTGCAAGCCAAAACCCAAACCCACACCCACAGCGCCACCGAACACGGCAAGTGCGGTGAGGTTGATGCCCATAATTTGCAGTATCAAGAGAAAGATGACAACAAAAATGCCCGTTTCCAGGAGTTTTGCGGCCACCTCTCGCGTTCTAAAGTCCAGTTTTTCCTGACGACGAATGATGTCTTGCCCTGTGGCATTGGATGCTCGGCCTAACCAAAACAGGAGTGACCCAAAAATGATGACTCTTGCAATACCGTAAGCCGAAAGATTGATATTGCCCACGCTGATCGAGATAGATTCCAATACATTAACAATGTAAGGCAGTACGCCTAGTAGGTGTAAGAACAGCACCGGTTGCACCAACCAGCGTAATAAATTAGCAGCCACAGGGCGCTTAACAAAGTAGGTGATGAAGGTGTTGGCCAGTAACATGATGGCAATCACCATGGCGGTTTTGACCAACCAACCTTGGTGGATGGCTTTGGTACTGACTTCTACCGATAAACGTAGAAAGAATATGGTTAAAACGGGGAAGACCAGATTCCCTAGCGTGAAGAAAAACCGTCGAATGGGGTGGTCACTGTCAATCTTGGTTGCCCAACGGGTGCTGGCCATGTAGCCTTTGATAGCCCGGCCCGCAAGGTAGGCCAGAATATAGGCTGCCAAGATAAAGCCCACTTGGGCCAACGTTTCCTTGGTAAGCACATGCATTTGCAGTGTACTGACCAGTCGTTGCCAGTGGGATGTCAATGTTTCCATGTCCATTGCGGGCTCCGTAAGGATACTTTAAGAACATGGCTCAATGGTTTGAGCCGAAATTTGAGTAAGATTAACGGCAGTTCTGTTGGAATACTAATGATTTAAATTGACACTCCTCTTGTGTGAGTCCCAGTTAACTGTGCTGAGTACGAAAGGAAGTTCAAAACCATGTGTCAGCAGCCATCACAATTTTTTACTACTCATATCATTGTAATGCTAATTGCGCTGGCCTGTTGATTGATGACAGGCCCAACGCGCGGAGGGCTACTGAGAATGCCTTGGTGCCAGTCGCGAATGGTTTTTTTACACACACTTGGTTGTGGACTGGGCGTGGTGCCTATGAATGGCGTGCGTCTTAGGGCGGTTGGTGAATCGCCCAAAAACTGCACAATACTCCGCCGAAGGCTCTCAATATATCGCGCTGAGGGCTCTCATTTCTCCCCCGCTAAAGGCTCTTAATATGTCTTGCTGGGGGCTCTTAATATATGGCGCTGAGGGCTCCCCAACACGTGAGGGATATGCTAGCATCCGTGTCGTTAGTGAGAGCCGTATTAACGTAAGTTTGAGTAGTTGACGTAACTAGGAGCATGGCATGCAGGGACCCCTTCAGCCCCGCCACACGGTGGGCATTTCTTCTTCAACCTTAAGTAAAGACCGCAAAAATTTCGTTTACTTTTCACACGAGACCAAAGGCGCTTTTGGTCGTGCGGTTAAAATTGATGTTTCGTTATTCCCCGCCTTTTTGGCACTCGTGGACCCAGCAACCTACATGGGTGGTAAAGTGGTACGCGCAATTGTGAATTTACGCAGTACCGCTCGCCAGATGGGCAGCCAAGCCAATGCCTTTAACGCCTTTGAATATTTAATGACCGCGGGTAACGTGGCCATTCGATATCGGGTGAGTTCAGAGGGAGAGAATGATAAGGGCACTGTCTATATTACGCGGGTAAGTTCGAATTACAGTAGTGCTGGGAAGTCGGGATTTTATAGTGTTTTTGGGGCTCGGGGCACCATGAAAGTAGACCCTTATGAGGGTGAGAAATTTTCAAGTAACGCTATATATCTGAATGGTACTTCAGGCTCAGGAGATGGTGGGCTTCAAGAATCTGCTGAAATGGCTACCACCAGATGCCAGCAAAGTAGTTGCTTGATGATGTATAGCACCGGTGATGTGGTAAACGACCTGGGTGTATGGAAGCCGACTGCCTCCGCCAGTAGGGAAAGAAAGCAAATGGTCTCGCGCGTGCGTGAAGCGCTGGAGCTGAATGCCGGGGAGAAAAAGCAGTGGGTGGCAGAAGGCGAGGGCGCCGCCCTGTTGCTAGAGGCGGTTACCCAGGCCACGGGTAACTCACGTAAAGATTTGAATTATGAAAAGCACCAGTTTTCAAATTACCAATTTAAAGTGATTAACCCTGTGGGGGATACCAGCAAGCTACTGGGCTTGTTGCGGCAGAAAAAATCCAATATTTCTGAGCAAGTGCTGACGTATGATAACCCAGGGCGTGCCGCCACAGTCTCGGCACTTGCGGAATATGGCCAAATGACTCAGCGGTTGGGCACACTCGGCACGCGCCCGGAATATAACCAAGCTGTGACAAAGCGCTTTAAGCAAGCGGTTGGCAGCAAAGTGGCGGATTATAAAGCGGGCTCGGGTAGTGGAGGTACTTTTTACGATGCTGTGGCCAGGGCCAGCAAGGTGATCAAATGAGTTTAAAGGAAGCGCTGGTCACCATATCACATGGAGAGGGTGATGATATCGAAATTCTCGTTCCGGGATTTAAGTTGATTTTTAAGAGCCCGGTGCGGGATGCAATGCAGCCTGGTGGTACACTCAATTTCGTGGCGTCCGACGGGTTTGATGCTGTTGCACCATATTTAATCGAGCAAACTGAATTTGGAAAATTTGTAAAAATTTTTGATTGTTCTTGGCCTTGTTATGACAATGTTGCTCAGACAGTTTTGTCGGTGAGTGTGAAAGCCGGGATATTTATACTGAGTGAAGAGGCGTCTTCTCAATGGAACGTATTATCTGATGAGTTGATGGAGTTTTTAATAAAGGATTTTGATGCTGCCGAGAGAAGTGTGGCTGAAACCTTTGGCAAAGAATTTGAGGAATACTGTAAGGATAATTACTTTGCAAGGCTACAATCTGACTTCTCTGATGTGCATTGCGCAAGATTAAAGTGGAAACATTCGGTGAGTGGTTCAGTTAACATGGATATGGAGTCAGCACGATTTAATTTGGCATTGTCTCCAGAAAGTATTTTGTATGTTTCTTTCAGTGTTTCAATGTTGCGTGATGGATATAGAAACGCTCCCGACCTCAACGAATTCAAACAATACCTGGTTACAGAATATTTAAAACATATTCGCATCGAACCAGAGGCCTAGGGTCGCAGCGTTAAAAAATTGAGTCGTCATTTCCGCATTTCGCCAGAACTACCCGAGAGCCCATATTCAAGTCACATTTCAAACTTAAAAATTTCGGATCTTTCAGGTTGGCACGCTCTCGCCAATAGGCCTTGGGTGGGGTGAAAGTCTGCGGTGGTTACACCGCTTGGGGGTTGTTCAATGACAGTTGTGATGTCGTCCTCCTGTAAATTCAGTGCGTTTACGGCGGATTCTCGACATGGGCCACCGGTGAGAAAATAGAGCGATAGTGAGTCTGCTAATAAAATTTTGCTGTTGGCGGGTAGTGACCGTGATATTGGTTGAATTTGGCTGCTGGCATAATCGACAGTCCAAACGCCGGGTTGTGACAGTGTTTGAAAATACAAGCCCTCCGAGCCTGCTGCCACCGTGCCAACGCTGGCAAAGGTGATTTGTTGGTGGGTGCCGGTTTTAATTTGGTAGCGCCAGATGTTTCGATGCCCGTCTTTCGTCTGCACGCCCCATACTTGATGGGTCGTTGGGTTGTAGTCCAATGGCTCAAACACACTCACAGTATCCAGAAGCGTTGAATATTGCCCGCTGTCCAGATGGTATGCACCCAGTGCGCCTTGTTGACTGATCAACAGTGCGTTTGTTTGGATGGCCCTTTTTACCGTCACGATTTTCCCTGTGATGGGTAGCTCATCCAACTTAATGAATTTATGGCCCTGATAACGCCATATGGCCCAACGATGACGGTTTTTAGCCAGCGCGATAATGCTTTGGTCTGCTGGATTAAACAAAACAAATGCCGTTGCCTTGGGTAAGTTCAACGGGTGCCAGTTGCCGTCCTTGGGCTGAAGCCACAGCCAGTGAATACTGGCGGGCTGTATCGTGTCAACCAGCAATTCTTTGGGGCCTGCAGCCCGTATTCGCTTGGGGGTAACGTTGAAATCGCGCGGCCAGCTCAGTGCCTTTTGTTCACCGTTTAAATGAATGAGCCGCGGCTCGGCACCACTTTTGGGTAGGACAACAAAGCTCGCACCACCGGGCATCCAACTGAGGTCGGCTATGGCGCCTAAACGCCATTCTTGTATCGCTTGTTGTTGTTCGTCTAGCAGGCTGATAATGGCTTCTTCGTTTTCCTGTCGCAGCAATAGCGTTTTGCTATCGTAAATTCTGCTCATCACCGGCACGGAAGCGGGCGTTAAGGGGGCCAGTTTTTGGAGGTGCTGGTCTGGAATCCCATATTGGTATCGATGGTGTGCCGTTGAGGGTGATTGGCTGGCGACAAATTCGAGCGTGTTTTCATCGACCCAAGCCAGGCTTTGCACGGTACCCAGCCAATGGCTCAGCACGTTTTTTTCCAGCAAACGCTCGCCTTTAAAGTCTAAGGTATAAATGTGGAAGGTTTGGTAGTGACTGGGTATGCCATAAAAGTCGGGTGCTTCTACGGCGCCTGAAGCACTATGAACCTCTAAGGCCACCAAGTTGCGTCCACTCGGGGACCAAGCAACATCCGTAAACCCGCCGCGGGCTGTTGATACCATCCATTCCCCGCCGGTTTGGTCTCGAACCCATAACTGGTGTACCCACGCTCCGTTGTTGCCTTGCTGTTTGACCAAAGCGATACGACCTGATGGCGGATGGGGCTCTACTAGGCTTTCATGCGAGGTGGTTTTGGGCCAGGAAGCCTCAAATAGGTTGGCGTGGGCCAATTGGTGGTTGGTGCCGAAGATGCTGGACTCGAGTGGTTGAGTCAGGTGCCAACCGAGTATTGGTAGCACCGCGAGTAATAGAATGACCACCACCACACGTTTGGTGATATGCAAAGACGGTATTCTTTTGGCGGTGTGGTGCTCAAGCTCCGTATTTAATTGGTAGCCACGTTTGGAAAAGTGTAGAACATACTCTCGCTCAGGGTCTAGCTTGGCCAATGCGGCGCGAAGGGCGTTGATGCTTTTTTGTATTGAGCTGTGAGTGACCACTCGGCCTTGCCAGACTTGGTCGAGAAGCTCCTCGTTGCTAATGACTCGGCCACGGTTATGCGCCAAATAGTCGAGCACGGCCATGACTTTGGGTTGCAGCGATACCTTCTGGCCCTCACGACTCACTTCATTGTGTTGTGAAGAGACCAGAATGGGGCCAATCCGATAGGCGTTGTCGTCAGTCACACTGTTCAAGGGTTATTCTCTTCGCCTGTTAGCCGACCGTTTAAAGCGCCTGTGAAAGCGCGCTTCCTTTGTCTTATTGTGTCCCATTATTGCGGTTTTGGCCAATGGCCCCACTTCGTAAAATGTCGTTTATATAATTGATTTTATTGGGTTTAATTTTGGTGAGCGAATGTTCCGCCAGAATTCAGCGGCGCGTAAGATAGGTTTTTTCACAAGCCACTATAGTAAATCCATGATCAATAACTTGTTCAACCCGAATTTATGAGAGGCACTGTTATGAAAACGTATTTGTCCCAAATGGTCGTCGTGCTGTTGGCTCTTGGTACGCATGTTCAGGCGCATTCTGAAGACAAAGCGCCCTTGGTCTACGTGAACCAAAACCTTGGCTTTAATGTGCCTGGTTATCACTATGCCCAGAACGAATTTCCGTGCAATATCGATACGCACTTGGTCGAGTACCTGTTGGAAGATGCCAAAAAATTAAACTTGATGTTAGAGCCTGTGGGGACTGCAGATAAAATCAACAACGGTATTGCGCCGGTATTGGCTATGGATATTGAAGAGTTGGTATTAGGAGAAGATTTTCAATATGGAACCAAAACCCGACATAATTTGCCTAAGGTAAAGGTGACGGCGGCGGTGATCAAAGGCAAGGAATTGACCACTGCGAAACACACCTGTGCAATTGCGACATTGAATGAGTTTACCCCCTCCAGCAACGTGTTAGATCTGGGTGCTAATACCACGGTTTGCGGTGCGACTAAAAAGTGCCTGAGGGACTTAAGTAAAGATATTATGGAGTGGGCCGCGCCACAGGTACAATAGCATTGGCGCCATGCCAGACTAAGCCGTTATTCCGCTTCCCTAAAAAGGCCTTTTTCGATCCCGGGTTTTTAGGCGGGTAAAGCGATGGCTTTTACAACCCGGTTTGAATGTTTGAAAGCCTACCGGGTTACTTAAATCCTACAGTATAGGCTTGCCGGCATCCATTCCGGTTAGTGCTAACTTTGCCAATAACTACATTAAAATGTTTTAAGCGCCACAAAGTTCCTCTTCTATACTCAAAATTCATTTCTATATTCCAAAATCTGTTTATAACCGCTTGCCATAGCGGTGCTGTCAGAACGAGTTTTTACGTTTTGTGGGCCGCATGGGTTTTAGTCGTTTGTCTTCTGTAAAGCGAACAATCTTGGTCTGGCCGTTATAACGATTCGACTGTTGGTGTTTTTTTATGTTCAAAAAGCTTTTTGTTGTGGTGAGTTTGTCCTTTTTGGTGTACGGCTGTAGCTCTGGTGGCGGTTCCAATAACAGTAATGACGGTGGCAGTGGCTCATCCTCAAGCTCCAGTAGTTCAAGTTCAGGTTCGTCCAGTACGAGCTCCACCAGCAGTAGTAGCTCTAGCGCATCCACCAGCGCCAGCTCGTCGAGCACTTCCAGCTCTACCAGTGGTAGCACCAGTTCGTCTTCATCCAGTACTTCAAGTACCACGTCGGGTATGAGTAGTGGGTCAAGTACCAGCTCTTCTTCGAGCTCGAGTAGTTCATCAAGTGCCAGCACCACTTCCAGCTCTACGTCGAATTCGAGCACGTCCAGCTCTAGTTCATCGTCTAGTACTAGCAGTAGTTCATCATCCAGCTCGAGCTCAACTTCAAGCACCAGCAGCAGTTCTTCATCTAGCTCGAGTTCATCGTCTAGCACAAGCAGCAGTACATCCAGCTCGAGTTCGTCCTCCAGTTCCGGCAGCCCCGGTGGGCAAAGCATTAATGGTACGGCAAGCGCTCCGGCGGGCTCGGTGAGTGCCTTTAAGCCCAAGTCGGTCTATGAGGTGGTGCTCGGCTACCTTATTCCTGAAGCCGCAGCAGCGGTGGTCGGGCTTGAGCCAATCGCAGGTGCTACCGTGGATTTGATTCGAGTGGACAATACCGGCTTGCAAGTGGGAGATATATTGGCGACCACCACGACTTCGGTTACGGGTGATTACATGTTGACTTTACCTGCAGATGTGAGTTTGGCGGGCAATTTGGTGGTACGCATTGTCGGTGCCAATGATCTTCAAATGCGTGCTCAGGTGGTGGAAGAAACCGTGGATATTACCCCGGTATCTGAGTTTGTCTTACAGAAATTTATTGCAGAGGATACAGATTTAGCGGCGCTGGTAATCGATGCCGTGGTAAAACTCAGCGGAAAGGTAGAAGCATTTGATATCACTGCGGGTAACGACATTAGCGCCATGTTGGCGCAGTTAGAAACCGAGGTGGGGGCTTACATTGAGAGTGAAATTGACCTCATAGAGTCTGTACCTGCAACTGCGGTAGATTTGTCTGGTGACTATCGCAGTGCCACCATACAACTTTCGCTACATGATGGAGACAACAGTGGCTATGGGTCGTTCGCGGTAGACCTTTGGTCATCGGAGTTCACATTTACCGGCGATGCCAATGGTAATATCGATATTCTGTTTAAAGGGGAGGAGTCTGCGTGGTCTACTGTCAGTGGTGTTGATGGTAACTCAACCATGTTGACTTACGAAGTTGAAATTGATCAAAGCACAGATACCTTTCCTGGCACTTTCAGTGACGGCGGCGTGCTAAATGTTGCGGGAAAATTTGAAGAAGATATCGGCGATGACTATGGCTGGCGCTGGCCACCAGTGAATTACCGGTTACAAAAAGTGAGTGATCGCGACATCTTCTTCCAGATCAGTCAAGAGGCTGCTGTTCGCTACGAAATCGTGGACACCAATGACGACGGTATTAAGGATGCAATTGATCCCGCAGCTAGAAGCGGTGATGAAGTTTTCCGCGGCTTAGAAGTTTTTTATAAACAGCCCACTGCGATGACGGATGCCGATTTAATGGGTACATTTGGGCGCGTTTATATGGGAGCGTTTTTGCATAACAGTGCTCATATTGAAATTGAAGTGGAAAATAGTGAAGTGACATTTGCAGGGAATGGAACGCTTGATATTGGCAATGCGCAACAAACCCGTATGAGTCGATCGACTGATGGTGTGGTGAGCGTGGCAAGTATCGTGACCGATGAAGCGGCCACGGGTGTGGCCATTTCAGTGGATGAAAATGGAGATCTGCTTTCGATTGGTGGAGAGCCTGCAGATGGGTTTGTGAACGACACCTTTGACTTGATCGTATTTGCCGAGAGTGATGGCGTAGACCAAATGGAATCTCAATTCAGCAGCACATTGCTGGTGAAGTTGCCTTCGTCCGCGCCCAGTGTTGCGGGTAAGCAGTATCGATTGATGTTTTTAGATGTTAACTTTAGTGGTCAATCTTTTGGTATCACCCATTCGGCGTTTGACTCCTACATTCATTTAACGTCAGAATCTACGGGTACTCTTACCCTGAAGGGCAGTGAAATATACAAAGACTCATTGAGTGCGAATGTGGAAATTGAGGTTTTCCCTCAAGATGTTATGGATGTTGTGGCAGATGTTGGCGCCAACGGTGCTACTACACTGACGGTTAACGATGGGGAAGGATATTTCACCTTAACGGGCTTTCTTAATCAAACGGGCAGCTACGGCGTGTTTAAAACAGCTTACCGAATGGCAGGTGAAAATGAACCTGATACCATTGGTATGGCAATCTTGGTGGAGGTTGAATAAGCCGACTCTTTAGCGCACAAGCGACCGATCACCATCAGTCGATGGGTTGAGTGTCAATTATATTAAGCTGTAAAAAGCCCACGTCCCAATTGGGGTGTGGGCTTTTTTTATGGGGTTGGGTTGCTGCGCCGAACCACGGTTTAAGAGTAACTTGGCGCCCTCATTGCAATGGAAAACGTCAACCTACTTGCGTACCATAATGGTTTTACTATTATTAACCCGGCAATTTAATGGATCTCCTATCTATCGAATTGCGCACTCATAAAATACTGGCAGAAATGTGTGAATTTCCTTGTATTTTAAGAGCTTGCATTGGTCATTCCGTCCAATGGCGGCACGTCCTTGTACCGCATTAACCCGGCATAAAAGATTGCCGGGTTAATAAAACGGTTTAGGGCGGGAATGGGTAATGCATCAATAAGTCCTGGTTCTGCTTGAAACGTAAATGAACATCAATCCATTGAAGATAATCCTATGATTTTAGATTTTAATGAGCTAAGTGCCAGTCAATGTTATTTTGCCATGGTGCAGTCCATTATACCCAGGCCCATTGCCTGGGTATTGTCGGATAATGGCGCGACGGGAGAGGCCCCGCAAAGTTTAAAACCCTCTTACAACCTTGCACCATTTTCTTTTTTTACAGGTATTTGCAGCGACCCACCCTTGCTGATGTTGTCCGTGGGTAAAAAGCCCTCGGGTTGTGAGGCGGGGACAGAGAAAGATACGTGCAAAAACATCGTTGAACGCAAATTCTTCGTGGTACATATTGCCAACACGACACAGTTAAATGCCTTGAATCAGACGGCTGCAACCTTGAATCATGGGGATTCAGAGTTGGATCACGCGGGCTTGAGTACAGCAACCTTTGAGGGATTTTCGTTGCCGCGGGTGGCAGGGTGTGGTATCGCGTTAGGGTGCAGACTGTATCAAATGGACGAAATTGGTAATACACCGCAAGCGGTCATCTACGGTCAAATTGAAAAAATGTATGTGGATGACGCGCTCGTCTCCTCGTATGACACGAGGCTTATTATTGATCCCAAGCAGGTTGATCCACTGTCGCGACTTGGGGGAAGCCATTACGCGGAACTGGGTAAGCTTTTAGTCGCTGATCGACCTAAGTAGCGCCAATTGTAAAGCTCTGATGGTTGCTTTATTCAACGAATGGTTGTGGTTTACTGCAGTATTTCGTTATAAAAAATTTGCTGTTCTTTTTTCGAGCTCTATGGCTTGTTGTTTTGGGCAGTGGAAAGAAGATTAATCTAAAGTTAACTTAACGTGGTTGGCTTTAAAGTCAGCAAGCGTTTTTATTTCTTCTCATGTGGCGAAGTCCCTGCTGTTAATTTGCATCTTATAGGAGTCATAGTATGCGCTTATCTCGAAAAGAAATTGTCCCGAATAAGGGTGATTTGCCTGCTGCCGATGTAGTCATCCGGCCAGCTATTAGCACGCGAATTCCGGCTGAGCCCAAACTGCCCAAGACCTATATCGGCTCCAAGATTCAGTTGAAGGGGGTCCTGACCGGATCCGAAGATATTGTCGTTGAGGGTTCGGTTGAAGGCAGTATCGAGTTAAACGAACATTCGGTATCTATCGGGCCGAAGGCTGTTATACAGGCGAATACAAAAGGAAAAACGGTGTCCGTAGAGGGAACCCTGGAGGGAGACATTGAAGCATCTGCACTGATAACGGTAAAGCAACCGAGTCAAGTGACTGGAACTTTAAAAGCAGAGCGCGTGATCATAGAAGATGGCGCTAAGTTCCAAGGCGGCATAGCGATGACCGTCAAAAGTTAGCCACTTCGCCGTTTGTCACTCGATTGGTTGCAAGCGGAACCACAGATTAAATCCCAATAGCTTCTGGCCCTCAGTGTTTGGCGAGTTCAATACAGTACTTTGACTTTTTTTACTCTCGCAAAAAAGGCATTTCCGCCACCCATGGCGCTCAAGGTGTACTTGTGGTCTTCAGAGAAGCGCTAACGCAAAAACTGTACAGCTCTGAAGGCCCCGTCGAGTACGCCCTTAAAGCCCACTAACCGTTGTTGTTTTACTTGTTAAGGACTAAGCCATTGCTATACAAATTGTCCCACCCACTGGGCGACCTTTTATTATGCATCGTATTCTGAAGGCCGTATGCCCAATTGCGCTGTAGCTAAACCATTGGTCGCAGAAGGGTGGCGGTTTACCTATCGATTGTACATATTTGAGACTTGGGCAATGTTCTTCCGAGCGTTTAGAAAATAAGCTGCCTGCTGATGCCCGTTAAAACCTTTGGTTGTGGTGGTTAGAGCGCGATTTGAGTGAATTGCAGTCGGGCTGGGGTGCAGTGCCAAAATGTAACCATCACGATAACGAAGCAACCTTATAGCTGTTGCAAATGGCGCAGGCATGCGATAGCAGGTGCCATTGTGGCCATACTCGGGCGGCTTTCCCATAAGAAGGGGGATGATATGAAGCGACTCTGGATAATGATAGTGGTGTGTACGGCGATGGTAGCCTGTGGTGGCCAAGAGCAGCCGGGGTCTTCGTCGAGTAGTACTACTTCCTCAAGCAACTCATCCACCTCAGGTAGTCATTCGTCTTCTGGCAATAACTCTGATTTATTGAGCTTTGGCAGTCCCTTGGGTAACCAACCCATTCAAGAGGGGCTGGGTGTGAGTGTTGAAGTGTTGGCGGTTAACGATGAACAAGTGGATGAGGTGGACTTGTACATTGATGGGCAGTTTTTTCGCACCGAGCTGACTACCCCGTGGGACTGGAACCCAGCGAAGGGCGATACGCTTTTAAGCAGTTTATTACCGGGGCAACATACGCTGGCCGCCGTGGCAAGAACCTTTAGCGGCGAAGAATATAGTAGAAGTATTGAGATTGAGATTGTACCCGCATCCTTACGCGTGGATGGGCTGTCGTTGATTGATGTGGGCCGTCAACAAACCGTTGCCAATTTTGACCCTATCGCCATAGGTGAGCTTGTTGAAATCAATTTAGATGCTCTTAATATCAATCAGTTTTCCATCATCGCGAATCACGAGGGAGCAGTGGCCAGCGTGATATTCAGTCTCAATGGCTCCCAATACCGGGTGGATAATGGCGCGCCGTTTGCCATTACCTCCAACGCTGCTGGTTCGGTACCTTTGCCATTTGATTTACAACCAGGGCGATATGACATTTCAGCAATGCCTTATTCAGAGATAAATGGCGGTGGTGAAATAGGTGCAGGTAAAAGCATCATGATTGAGCTGTTGCGGTCTCAGCTTGTATGGAGTGATGCCCCCATTCGAATGACATCCTCATTGGCTATGGGGGCGCCAGCCCAGGCAACTTTGGAGGTTGAGAACTCTGGCAATATTGTAAGCTCAGTGAGGGTTGTGAGTGCGCCAGAGTGGTTAACCGTGGGTAATGCTGGGGAGGTTGAGCCCGGAGAAACACGCACACTGACATTGACAAGCCCTACTTGTCTGCAAAATGCAGAGCTTAGTGGCTCGCTCACGCTTGCACGTGAGGCAGATGGTTTTACGCAAAATATTGACGTGAATTGGTCTTGCAGTGATAAGCCGGCGTTTGATTTGGCCATTGAACGCTTTTACTTTAACCAAGTGGTACCAGCAAACGATTCCCTTGAGGGGAGTGATGGCTCAAAAGTGCGTTTGGTCAAGGGGCGGGAGGGCTTGGCACGCGCATTTGTTGTCAGAAACAATTTCGACAATGGTGCAGTGCCGCAGGTAGAGCTACATTACCGTTTGGTATCCGGTGCGATGGGTGTCTATCCGTTAACGAAGCCTCCCGCCATTCCCTTCGAAGTCGATGAGGGGCAGTTGGGCGCCTCTTATAATTATTTATTGCCAGAATCATTTTTCCAGCCGGGCACTGAGTATTATGTGGTGGTCGACCCTAACAACGCCATCGCCGAAAATTCAGAAGCCAATAATCGGTACCCAGAAAATGGGTATCTCCCGCTGGATATCGTTTCACCACCGGTGATGGATATTGTGTTTGTGCCCTTGTACGTGTCGGGCAATCGAGAGTTTAATTTGACTGACCAAGATGTTGAATTTTTAATGGAATCCTCCATGGTGTTTTTGCCCATCAACGAATACCGCTACAGCATTCGTCAGCCAGCGAACTATTCCGGTACCGATTGGGTGGAGGCCTTGCAACTGATTAATACCATTCGTTTCGAGGAAAACCAAAATAAGTTTTATCACGGTATCGTGAACGGATTCATTGGCGATGGCAATACGGGTGGTATCGCGTTTGTGTCTTCTAAATCTGCATTGAGCTATGCCGACCCGGATACCATTGCGCATGAGTTTGGCCACAATTTGAGTTTGAGCCATACTGATTGTGGTGGCCCCGCAATGCCAGAGCCCAATTACCCTTATGCAAACGCCCGAACAGGCAACTGGGGTTACGATATTGGTCGCCAAAGATTAATTCCCCCCGATCGTGCGGACTTGATGAGCTACTGTTATCCCTCATGGATAGGCAGTTTTAGTTTTGAAAAAATGATTCACTACTTTGCTCTTGGCCAAAGCCCGCGAACCTTTCAGTTTTTTGCTCCCACGATTGTGGACCCAGCAGTTGTCAGTGGCATTATTGATGGCGGCACGGCGAGTATTGAGGGTGTCATGGATGTAGTCGGAAATTTCCCCCGGGTATTGGATGTGGGTGCTTACAGCATTGTGTTGTATGACGAAGTGGGTAACGAAATACACCGCGCGGGGTTTGTGCCCAGTGTGATTGATCACAGCCACAAGTTGCACTTTGACATTCCGTTACCGCGTCAATTGCTCAATAGCGATACCTATCGAATAAAGATCTTTTATGAAGGCCACGTGTTGCTGTCTGAAGCGTGGTTGGATAAAACGGTCTCGGCCTTTAGCGTATCGATTTGGGAGACTTTACGTCGCGTAGATGACAACAACGTTTCCATTCAATGGAATGCAGATGGCCAGCATACGCTATGGGTTCGCGACGCCGATAGCGGCCAATTGTTGGGCATGGATACCACAGGAGAACTGCTGGTGTACACGCAAGCGGCGCAGTTAGAGTTGACTTATGCTCTGCAAAGTCGAAAAATCAAGCGCACGGTGGATGTGCCGAATTAATTGATTGGGCAAGCCGTCACAAAGCCCTCAAACCGTGTTGACCCTGCCGTGTTCTGTCGGCCAGGATTCTCTGGTGACTACAAGATTCTGATGACTAAAAGGCGCTAGGGGTGTCGTAGCATCAGGGTTTGCAAACCGCGTCACCTTGGTTTCCTGCGGCCTGTGATAGTGTCGTGCGTTACACGTTAATGATGGGGTGTTGGTGGTGAAGGCCATAATTTGGAGTGCTTTATTTTGCGGTCTGTTGTCGGCCTGTGGTGGCGGTGGCGAGCCAGGTAATGGTGATGGTACCCCTGGTGACAACACTCAGCAGCCTCCTGTGGACAATCAAAACCCAATGCCGCCCGTTGTGTATGCCCAATTGCAAGGCAGCGACACAGTGACCAATCAAGTTGTGCAGCTTCTGGGTGACCAATCTCAAGCGAGCGAATCTGGGGAGTTAAGCTTCACTTGGGCACAAGCAGCAGGCCCTGCTGTGATGTGGATAGACGAACCGACGGTGGCCAACCCAAGAGTGTTGTTGCCCTCTGTGACCCAGGCTACAAATCTCGAATTGGAGTTGACGGTAACCGAGGGCGCCTTAAGTGCCAGCGATAGCTTGAGCCTTACCGTGGTTCCTTGCGGTACGAATGTTAATATCATCTTCGGCGAAAGGTGTGTCTCTGGCGCATTTGGGCCCCTTATCGCCTACCATACCTCCACCGAATACCAAGGCTTGTATCATACCCAAAATGAGGCTGGGCGCCATGTGGCCTGGGACTGGAAAACTACCGGTGATCAAGCACACCCTGAGGTGCTGGAGGTCACGTTTAACCACGATGACCGAGATCATGTCGTAGACGCGAAAGGTTGGATTGGCATTGCTTTGGCCAATGAGGCAGGGCGGGTTAAGCGCTCTCTTGCGAAGTATGCCAATGGCGCTCTGGTTTTTGACTTAAAGGTCACTGAGTATGAAAATGCCAGTGCTACTGCGGGCATGATTGTTAAAATGGAATGTGGGCACCCTTGCCAAAGTGCCGAGCTGCCGATAACCAATGCGCATTTGAAGCTTAACGAGTGGCATACCTATACCTTTCCTATACAAAGGTTTATCGACTCGGGCTTGGATATCAACCAAGTGGATTTCACCGTGATGATCCACCCACGCTGGTATGAGCAAGATCGCAACGTTCGGTTTGAGCTGGACAATGTTCGTTTTGATGAAATCTATCGGCCGCCCGAGCCGGGAGAAGGTTGTATTGCCAGTGGTAATGTAACTTATCAATTGGCTCGCGCTGCAAACCCTAATGCCGACCAAACGGATGCCTATAACTTAATTACGCAAGCCATGGATGTGGCGGTGGAGAAATACAATTGTTACACCAATCTCACTCGCCACCTGTACGTAGAATATAATCCCTCAGTTGCCACGGCGGATGGTAGTTCCAATGGCACCATACGCTTTGGCTCGCGCGCTTCTATGCACCATGTGACTGCGATGCACGAAATTTCCCACGTGTTTGGTGTGGGCACCCATCCGAATTACCGCGTAATGGTACAAGACGGGGTGCTGACCGGTCAGCTTGTTACCACCAAACTGCGTGAGTTGACGGGTGACTCTGTTGCCGTCATCAAATCGGACGGGACACACCTCTGGCCTTATGGGTTGAATTACATTAGTGAAGGCGAAACAGAGGAAGACTTACGTCGCCACTGTTTGATTATTGAGGCTTTGGTTGCAGATTTCGCCAATTTTTAAGCGCTCGGCCTTCGCTCTGCATTAAATGTATTAGACGTAAGGGTGCGTGCTGATGTCAGATTCGCTCGGGACGAGTGGATCGCGTGCACCCATCAACCCGTTGAGCGTACCGCCTGGCGAAGCCTGCTGGGGGAGCAAAAATTGTCTGATTGATTCCAACTGCTCGCCCATATCGGTTGCTGCCACTGAATGCCAGCGGCGCGCTTTCTTGTTGGCTGATCTCTTTTGCTGTCCCTTTACTTTATTTCTCTGGAGCGATGTAATGCATGGTTCAAACCACGACTATGTATGGTAAGACTTGCAATGACATCGCTATCGATTCGAGATATTCAAGGAGATGGATTGTGCTCTCCAATGGCGGGCCAGTTGGTAGAAACGCAAGGTGTTGTTACCGGTATTCTCCGCAAGGGCTTTTACGTTCAAACACCTAATGTTCAATGGGACGGCGAGCGTTCAGATGCCATATTCGTTTTTGGCGACTCAAATGTGGTGAAGCCTGGCTATTGGGTGCAAGTGGGTGGTGAATGTGTGGATTATTTGAAGCACGATACGGCGCGCCCCGTCACTCAGATCAAAATGAACCGTTTGTTTCTAGTGGAAGAGAAAGGTCCCGGCATTGAGCCGATCGTATTGTCTGAAAAGCTGCTGCCACAAGACCACGTGCAACTCGCCAAAATCTTAAACAGCCTTGAAGGTATGCTCGTGGCATTGCCAGGTAACGCCACATTTATCGCGCCCAGTAATCCATTTGGGGATTATGTTTGTGCTTTGCCGCTTCAATTTAGTGAGCCCGGCATTATCCCAACCAAAGTGGGTGGTTTGATTGTAGAAGGGAATGCGCACGAACGCTGGTTTCCAGGGTTTCGCATTTGGGATTACAAATTGGCCCCCAAGCTGAATGTGGGTGCAAGGCTAACCCAGACCATTGCAGGGCCATTACATTATCGCGTGGATGCCTGGCAAATGGCTGTCTCAAGCGCGATTGAGTTTGACGATAACCCCATTGTTTTACAAAAAAGCCGACTCCACAGTGAAAATGGCGCGCTTACGGTATTGACTTTAAATGGCTTTAACTTGGATTGGCATGTGGAGTCGGAAGCAAGGGTAGCCAACCCCCGACAAGATGTGGACGACGACTGGGGGGAGGGCCGGTTCCATACCCTGGCCCAAGCCATAGCCTTACAAGCCAACACTCCTGATATCGTGGCGCTGCAGGAGATTCAGGACAACGACGGCGCAGAACTGTCCCCTGAGGTCAGCGCGAGCAAAACCTACACAGCGTTAATTCATCTTGTAAAGGCCTTGTCGGGAGTGACCTACCAGTGGGCCGATATTCCACCCGAGGTGGATGCCGATGGTGGCCAGCCAGGGGGCAATATCCGCAATGGCTTTTTATATAATCCCAAAAGAGTGGATTTGGTGAAAGACTCATTGCTACGACTTGGCGAGCAAGCGCCTTGCTTCGAAGATTCACGCAAACCCTTGGTGGCGTCTTTTCGCGAACACCAAAGTCAAAATAACTTGACGGTTATCAATGTACATTTGGTATCTAAGCGTCAGCAGACAAGTCTCTTTGCGCCAGTTCAGCCGGGTGTTGATGTGAAAGAAAGCGTGCGCGTTGAACAAGCCAGTGTTATTGCACGCTTTGTAGAATCCCTTCACGACAAAGGTGAGAGCTATTACGTTACAGGGGATTTTAACGACCACGAGCACAGTCGTACCTTAAAAACTTTAACAGGTAAACAGAACGCCAATTTGGTTTTTAACTTACCGCCACATGAACGCTTCGATTACAATCATCGCGGGAAATTGCAAGTGTTGATGCATGGGATTGTGCCGAAGACTATTGTGGAAAACAAAAAGGTGGATTACGAAATTATCCACGGTAACGAGTTGTTAGGGGTGCCTCCAGGCGCTGATGCTGATAAGCCCAGCGACCACGCTTATGTACTGGCCAAAATTCATTTGGTTTAATAAAACCCAGTGAACCATAACTGAAAATTGCGGGGCTCTTTTTTTGATAGAAGCTTACTTACCCTTTTGAGGGAGCCTCTGTTTTGGGTATGGACTTTGGATAATCGCAAAGTGGTTTGTAGGGTGGGGTGACAGGTATTGTGATTCGGGGTTTACCATTTGGCAGCGATACGATCAATAGGCTCTTTTTTCCGGCTCTGGATTGAATCATTCTAAGCTCATCTTTACTGCAAAATGTGGGTTTAGGGCCCGCAATGTCATATTTAAGAATCCAGCTATTGTCCCCTGCATAGCAACGGCCTTCCACCCCCTTATGTGGAGTGACGGTGGGCTTGGTGCAAGCGGTTAAAGCCTTGTGGTAGTGCACCTGCGTGGTCCAAGGGCGCAATTGATCAGGGAATACTTTCCATTGTTTGCCATTTAATTCGTATACATTGCCTTGGGCGTCGTTGGCGCAGGCTTTTTTAGCGCACTTAAAAATATTCAGAATGGGCTTAGCGGCTAGCCAAACCATAGGTTGTGTACCCGTACTTAGCAGTGCGGGCTGCTCCTTGCCAGCGGTATCGGTCACAAACCCTGCCTTGAGGTGCGGGAATTCGGTGCTGGTGACTTCCACCAAGGCAAGCGCTTTGTATTGGGGAGCGGGTTTTAGGCTTTTGGGCATCGCGGGGGCGGCAAGAGCCTGATGGCCTGCAGTGAAGATGCCTAGGTTAAACAGGCCAATGGTTAAAACTTTTGAGATATATTGAATTTGTTTTTGAATCATCAGTCTAATTTATCCGTTCTTTCCACATGCTCGGGCGTCGAATTATAGGGGTGTTTAGGGGCAATTCAACTGTCGATGATGCCGATGATACGCCTTGATGTGAGTTGTGTGAATGAATTCGCTTGTGAGACATCGAGCTGTGGAGAGGGTTCCCTGTCGGGTTATACTGACCATCGCTTCCATTGAAGTGAACTCACTTTACATGACGGTCATTAACTGACGGTGATTTTATGCTGGTTCGATCCGCGTTGTTCCTTTTACTCCTAACACTTTCAGCGATGAGTGCCGCGAGCACTCTAGAGGAAGATCTAGAGCTCTACTGTGAACTTTATAACCCCGTGTCCTGGCGCGCTTTGGGAGATAGCCCGGAGTTGAATCAAATTGCCAATCACATCCTTGAGCGACAGCAGTACGTATTGCGCGATGAAAGCTTGAGGCAGGCGCTCTCGAAGGTTGATGTTTCCACGTTCACCACGTTTCACCGCAGCGTGCGCAACCGTATCAGTCAGTTGCTTGGAGAGCCTTGGCAGTGTACTCACTTCGATGCGTTTTTTACGCCCACCAGGCAATTTGTTACCGTCTCGATTGGGGAATTGGTAAAAAAACCCGTAGATCCCAATGCCGATAATGTGATCACCATAACGTTAGCCATGGAGGGGACGATTTTTATTAATCATTCCACCCTGATGGTAAGGTCAAAACTCGATGAGGCCATCCAAAAGGCGCTTGCCGGTCGCAAGCCCAGCGATGTGACGTTTTACTTAAATTTTCATGATGACAGCAACGGATTGTTTGTGGGAGAAGTCTTAGCCGAACTCGCCGAGGCAGGTGTCGATAAGGTGCGTGTGTTTCGGTAGTTGTATCGGCCCCTCGCTACTGTGCTGGGGGTTCGCCTGAAGCCTTCATTTGATGTGCTCGTGGGTTATCGCAGCGCCTCCCAAGGTCAGTAAATCGGTAATCACACCGCCACCACAGGGACAGTACAGGGATGCTTCGCTTTGCCAATGTAGGCCTCAAGCCCTAGGCCCTCGGCAGCGGTTTGTCATAACCGTCAATGGTTGCCATCATCTGAAATTTACCGTGTGGCAAGACCGGTCTTTAATATTGGCATTTGTGTGGCAGTTACATGAGGTCGGTTAAATGGCGAATGGACTTCGCTGTCGCCGTCAGAAATCACTTGCGCGACCATGGTGTTGTCGAGCAACTTGGTGTTTGGTACGGCTGGATCGTCGTTTGTATAAGTCAGCCGGTGGCAGTACTCTAGGGAGCCTCTAATAAGCCTAAAGCTGTTTGGACTTCATCAGAGGTTCCCTAGAAGTCGTTTAATCAAACGGGTGGAATGTTATGAGCCAGGTCATCGAACGTTTATGGGGCACAAAGCCGCCCACACATGCTGTTATTTGGCTGCATGGCCTGGGTGCCACGGCGGATGATTTTGTGCCGGTGATTCCCTATTTGGGTTTACAGACGTCCTTGAATATTCGGTTTGTTTTTCCTCAGGCGCCTGATCGCCCCATTACTGTTAATGGCGGGATGATGATGCCGGGTTGGTACGATATTAAAGGGGTTGACCTTAAAGACAAGGAAGATCTTGCGGGCATGACGGCTTCGCAAGACACGCTGGAGCAGCTGATTGCAGAGCAAATCGCCTTGGGAATTCCCAGCGAGCACATACTCTTGGCGGGGTTTTCTCAGGGGGGTGCCGTGGCTTATTACACTGCCATTCGCTCGCAACACCGGCTGGCTGGAGTGCTGGCATTGTCGACCTATTTACCTTTTGGGGAGCAAACAGCCGAGGAGCATTCTGGCGTCAATGTAGGCTCACCCATATTGGCCATGCACGGTACAACAGACCCCGTGGTGCCGATGGCCATTGGTCAGTTCAGCGTAGAGCGATTAAAAGCGCTTGGCTATTTCGTGGATTGGCAAACCTACCCAATGGATCACAGTGTGATTCCCGAGCAATTAACCGATATAGGCAGGTGGATCAACACCTTGTGGGCTTAACCCCCAAAGCCTATATTGTTAATAGAATGAGCAGTGCATGAAGGCATTTTTTTACCACCGCCCTGCGGTGGCGAGTTTGTTGGCCATTAACTTGGCTGTGTTTGTGTTGTCGCTAGTCATGGAAAGCGGTGGGTATCATCTTGCGCCAGTACTGGGGTTGTATTATTTTGACTCCTATGCGTTTGATTACTATCAGGTTGTGACGCATTTGTTTACTCATGGAGGAGCACTACACATTACATTTAATATGGTTGCATTGTATTCCTTTGGTGTGGTGCTGGAGTCACTGTGGGGAGCCAAGCGGTTTTTGGTGTTTTATGCCATTACGGGTCTCGGTGCCGCCATTTTGCACCAGGCCATGCAAGCCTATGAAGTGTACCAACTGGTAGATACCTTAACCCCTGGCAGTGACTGGGGTTTGCCGCAGGGATATTTGTTCGGCTCGCAATATCAAACGCTGAATCACTATTATTTTGTGCCGGTGGTGGGCGCGTCGGGTGCTATTTATGGTGTGTTATTGGCGTTTGGTTTGCTGTTTCCGAATGCCAAAATGGCGCTGATATTTTTACCCATTCCGGTGAAGGCCAAGTATGTTATCCCCGTTTTGATGTTGGTGGAATTGTTTTTGGGCGTTAAGAATTTTTCGTTTGACAATATTGCGCACTTTGCGCACTTAGGTGGGGCACTGTTTGGTTTTATTTTAGTGAAGTTCTGGGGGAGCCGAATCCCTCCAAAGGGACCATTCGTGTCCCCCAAGTCAGGTGGAAGATCATAAGTTGGGTCAAAAAGAGGAGAGCTTGAAAAAGAAGAGTCAGTCCATCGGTAATTTGTGCAGTCGGTAGTATTACGCAGTATTCTTATTCCGGTTTAGTAAAGCCCTGTGGGCTTAAATTTCCTATACTGTTTAAAGGAACCTCTGATTAAGTCCCAATGGCTTTGAAGCCGTGTCCTTCGGGGTTTACAGAGCTTTCCGATATCTGCGGTAGTGATTGTCGTCAGACCACCAGTATGACTTGACCGCTATGGATGGCGGAAATGCCATTTTGCAGGAGCATAAAACGGCCAAATCACTGCCTTGATCTCGAAAGCTCTGAAGGCCAGAAGCTATTGGGACTTGATTAGGGGTTTCTAAAGTCTATCTAAAAGAGGGTGAGACTATGGCGGGGAACAAAAAATTCGATCATCTAGTGGAAGAACTTGAAGATCAGTTCCATGCGATACACGACAAGATCGGTAAAGCGCGCGCGGATTATGTAGCTAAACATGAGAAGGAGCTGGAATCTGCCAAGAAGAAGGTAAGTATGTTCAGTGATAAATTGAGCAAAGCGAAAGAGCGTTATGCCAAGGCACTGGCGAAAGCCAAGAAAAGTTCAACTGAATCGGCGAACAACCAGTTGAAAAAGGCTAAAGCGGCTGTGACAGTGATGGCTTCTTCTCTAGGCGAAGCCAAAGAGATTATGACTACCGCGGAAGATAAGCTTAAAAGCGCAAAGCCCTTTGATAAAAAATTGGCTGCGCGTGCCAAAGCGTTAGCGCAGTTTGAGAAAGAGTGGGAAAAGAAACAAAAAGAAGCGGAGAAAGCCAAGGCCAAACGTGCCGCTGCACGTAAGAAAAAAGCGCCGGCCAAGCGCAAAGCCCCCGCCGCGAAAAAGCCCAAGACTGAAGCGCCTCCTCCGACTCAAGACCCTTCGTCGTAGCAAGATTGTAGGCGCACTCGCGTCATTGCAATGTCACTTTATTAAAACGGCGCCGATAAAGGCGCCGTTTTCGGTTTGAGCTGATGGTGATTGAGTCAGCTAGGGTAGCCCATTGATCCACTGCTCTAGGACATCCATATACTGCGCGTCCTCTAAACGCCTACCCAAGGGCGGCATGCGGTCATCGGGATCAACGCTTTGATCCCGAATGTAGAGTATGGAGTTGTCGGGATTACCTGGGTCCACCACAAAGGGGTTGGCCAGCCCATAGTCGGCGAGGTAGTCCCGGTGTTCAGCCACGGCTCCCAAGACAACACCTTGCTCGGCAAGCGGTGTTTCGAATCGCGCGTCCCAATTGGAGGCGATGCCCTGAGGGCCATGACATTGCGAGCAGTTTGAGTCCCAATAGGAGCGCACGCGGTGTTCGAGCGTTTTGGTGGTGTCACCAATGTGTGCATGTGCGGGCAGGGTGTTCAAAGCCCCTTCATCCAGAGCTTGATCAAACAAACCAAGGTGATTCCATGTGGCCAGCTGGTTGGTGGTCACCCCACTGGGGTACAGCCATTCTTTGTTGAGTGCCGCCGTTTTGGGCCCGAGCACACCTTTGGTATCTTCGTTATGGCAAGTTAAACAGTCGTTGGGACTGGGGTATGTCCAGGTTTGCGTCCAGTCACCACCAGGCGCACTGATGGTTATGTCCTCATTGAACACCGTGGTTAATAGATCTGCATCCGACCCATCTGCTCGCCACTTGTAGGTAACCCCATAGAGAGAGCCGCCAGGTTGGATTACCGTAATACGGGTTTCTAAGCGGCGCAGGTTGCTTGGGTCAGCCTCGTCAACGGGTAATGCAAAGTGCTTGAGGAATACCGTACCTTCAGGCCATTGCCATTTGCCCTCCGCCTGAAAGCCGACTTTCTGGCCGGACGGTACCGAAACCCAACGAGATTTTACGGCTCTGTCCGACCAAAGCGGGGATATGGGCTCATAGGGTACAAAGCTACTGGCCGGTATTAAATTGCCCACGTCCGAAAAAGCGCCCGTTTGCGACAACAAAGTGGGGACATTGCTTAAATCTGGTGCTGCGTCAGCAGGCATATTTAAGTAGGGTTCTGCGAAGGGTCGACAACTCAGTCCATAGCTTGGGTCTGGGGTGCACTCGTCGGCCAGGTGCAGCGTAAAGTCGGTGGTGCCAGAGACGGTCGCCACCAATTGCAATGTGCCGCCACTGTCTGCGGACACATATTGGCCATTGATGGTCCGAATGACATAGCTGCCGTCGGGGGTTTCCACTAAATTGAAACTTTGGTCCGTCCCAATGCTGGTTGCGCTAAGTATCACGGTTCCCCCGTTCGATTGCCCGAGGTACAAGCCCGATGTGACTGAGCGCAAAGCGATGTTCCCAGTGCCGGTGCTTTCAATGGCAAAAATGGTGTCGTTGTTGACGGATACACGGTTTGCCACCGGTGGGTTGGTGGCCGCCACAAACTGACCATTGCTGGCTTTCATCACAATGGTCTTGCCAGGGGTGTAGTCACCTTGCTTACGAATCACGATGCCTGCCACCGTGGGGTTCTCTACACTCTGAATAAAATTCAGGTTCAAAATACCGTCGTTCACGGTGGTGGTGAAGTAGCGGTCATAAGCGGTATTGGCGCCAATTTCTGCAACGATATCCAAATTGGTCACTACACGTTGGCCTTCAAGGTCGATGTGAAAACTGCGTTCGCCCGGTGCGTCAAAAAAGATGTCGGCCATTTGTATTTGAACATCGTAGGTGCCATCTTCCACCGGAAATTCAAAGCTCAGGTCGCCATCCAACCATAACTGTGTTTGGTACAGTGTGTCATCTTCGGTATTGGCAATGGCGGTACTGACCGTTTGAAGATTACCCTCATAGACATAATTGTGTGGCTCGTAGTCGGTGCCGTTTGCGGCAGAATACGCATCACCCGCGACATTCACGGCATAGTAGGTTTTGGGCGTGATTACATCAGGCCCTGTGCCGGTGTAACGTACTTCCATTAGTACGCCGGCGTAGGGCGGTGACGAACAACAATTCGCACCATAGGCCAGCATGTAGAGCCGGTTATTGTGGGCAGATATTTCACCGTCAATAATGCCGCCGACCAAATCGTTGTCGAGCCAAAGCCGAGGTTGCGCGGTATTTTGTGTGACATCGGTTTCAAACACTTCGTCGTTATTAAAATTCCAATAAATCAATCGGCCGTGAAAATAGCTAGGCAATTTAAAGGGGTCATCAATGCTGTCGTCCCATCGATAAATACCCGCAAGCATGGTGGCGCGGTGGCTCATCACATGCCAGGCCGGTTGCGCGTCGGGTAAATTGAGCGCCCCGGTGTTGTTCGGCGAATCATTGATGACATTCGTGGGGTTAAAGGGCGCACCACTGATGCCGGTTGCAAAATCATAGTCAACATACGCTTCGTTGTTACCCGCAAAATACGGCCAACCAAAGTTGCCCGCTTGGTTGGTGCGATTAATTTCATCATAACCTGCTGGACCGCGACTGGGGTCACCCGCACCCGCATTGGGCCCAACGTCAGCCCAATACAACCAGTTGGTTTGACTGTCGATGGCAATGCGGAAGGGGTTGCGATTCCCCATGGTGTAAATCTCTCCTCGGTGCAATGCGTCTGGTGCAAATAGATTGCCGGGTGGGAGGCTGTAACCACCGTCTGCTGTTGGTGTAATGCGAAGGATTTTGCCGCGCAGGTCGTTGGTGTTGGCCGAAGATTTTTGCGAATCCTGTGGACTTTGGTTGGGTCGTTCGTCGATGGGTGCGTAGTCATCGGACGAGTAGGGGTCTGTATTGTCTCCGGTAGAGATGTACAGATTCCCAAGGGCATCAAAGACCATAGCTCCCCCCATATGGCAACAAAATTGTTGTTGAACACCGTAACTGAGGAGAATGGATTCAGCCGCCACATTCAATGTATTGTCGGGGTTAATGGGGATACGTGAAATGTGGTGTACCGGGTCGGTGGGGTCTGTGTAATGAAAATATGCATATCGATTAGTGAGGAAATTGGGGTCTAACGCCATACCAATTAAGCCACCCTCTTCAAAACTGTTGGTCGCTAAAATAGATTTTTCCACCAATTCACCATTTTCAAATGCATAGAAATGGCCCAGGCGTCCGATAACGTATAAGTCGCCCGCCTTGGAGATTTCCAGCTGCATAGGTAGGTTAATGCCCACCGCTAAGGGAATGGTTTGGAAGTCGGACATGGCAGGGGGGGTTCCCGTCCAAGGGGGTACGCTACCCAACTCGCACCCTTCCGCGTTGACGGGTGTGTTTGTGGGGGTGCCGGGACACTGATCGGCACTGTCGAGCACGCCGTCGCCGTCTGTATCTGTATCATTCAATTCCAAGGGTGTGAATTCGAGCCAGTTGAGGCTAAACCATGAAGTGTCCACATCCATCCGCAAGGTCTGCGCGCCGGCAGGAATGTCGACTTCACCCAAGGATTGAGTCTGCCAGGTTTGCCAGCCGCCGGTGCTGGTGACGGTGTGAGAGGTGAGAAGATTACCATCCAGTGACAAGGTGAAAGCGCCACCGTCGTTGGCTGATGCCACGCGAATGCTAACCAAATAGCGCCCGGCACTGGCGGGCAGGGAGTATTCCACCCATTCACCGGCCTCAATCCAACCGAGGTTACAGTTTCCTTCGCTATCCAGAGTATCCTCAACATCCGTATCTAATCCGTTGTATACACATTGAGTCACCGAGCCCTCATTGCCTGGGGTGGTGTCCGCTGCGTCGGTATAGTCTTCTGCTTCAATGCGCACAGGCAAAGTGGCCGTTGTTTCACAGCCATTGGCGTCAACTGAAGCCCCTGGTTGAGTGTCCGGACACTGATCTATGCCATCCTCTACGCCGTCGTTGTCAGAATCTGTAGGCAATGGACAGCCCATGACATCTACTTCGGTGCCAGATGGAGTGCCAGGACACTGATCCAAACTGTCGATAACGCCATCACCGTCTGAATCTTGAGGCAGCGCACAACCCACGGCATCCACCGGCGTGTCGGAAGGTGTTCCCTGACATTGGTCTACTGTATCGTCAACACCGTCACCGTCTGCATCCTGAGCAAGGGCACAACCGTTTCCATCCACCGCGGTGCCAAAGGGTGTTCCTGGACATTGGTCTTGCGCGTCGACAATACCATCACCGTCTGAGTCTTGAGGCAGCGCACAACCCACGGTATCAACGGATGTGTCGGCAGGCGTTCCTGGACATTGGTCTACTGTGTCGTCAATCCCGTCACCGTCGGTATCCAGCACAAGGGTACAGCCGTTTTCATCCACCTCGGTGCCAGAGGGAGTTTGTGGGCAATGGTCGGTGTCATCTGTTACGCCGTCGCCATCGGAATCCGGTGAAATCGCACTGTGGGTAAACTCCAACCAATTGATATTGAAGCCGGCTGCAGTTATTTCGATTCGTAGAGTGTGGCTACCACCTGCGAGCGTTACGTCCCCTAAGGATTGAGTAGTCCAGGTTTGCCAGCCTTGAGTGCTGTCGACACTTTGATTAAACAGTGGCTCGTCGTCGATCAGTAGTGTGTAAGCGCCACCATTTTGGGCTGCTGCGACTCTTGCTGTTAATGCGTATGTCCCATGGGAGAGTTCAAAGGTATATTCCAGCCATTCGCCTGCGTTAAGCCAGCCCACATTGCAGCCGTCACCCGCATCACTCGCGTTTTCTACGTCTACATCCAGGCCGTTGTAATCACATTGGGTGGGTGCGCCAGAGTTACCTGCGGTGTTGTCGCTGGCTGCACTGTAGGCCTCCGCTTCGATTTTATAATCCGAAATCAACGCACAACCTTGAAGGTCCACCATTGCGCCAAAGGACGTTTGTGGACACAGATCATCAGCGTCTATGACGCCGTCACCGTCAGCATCTGCAAGAGCCCCCGCGGGTTCTATCGACAGCCAATTTAAGTTAAACCAAGACGTATTCATCTTAATACGCAGGGTGTGTGGGCCAGGGGAGAGGTTAATGTCTGCAACGGTCACCGTTTCCCAAACTTGCCAGCCGCCGGTGGTTGGCAATGTTGTGGTGACGATTTCTGTGTCATCGATCAATACGGTAAAACTGCTACCTGCGGTATCGGTAGCCACTCGTGCAGAAAGTGTATAGGCACCTTCAACCAGATTAATGGAGTACTCTAGCCATTCGTTTGCATTGATCCAGCCCACATTGCAGCCACCTCCGGTATCTAAGGTATCTTCAACGTCTACATCTAAGCCGTTGTAGTTACAATCGCTAATAGCGCCTTCATTGCCTACAGAGTTGTCCGACGCTGCGGTGTAGTTTTCGGCTTCTATTTGTAGTTCTGTCTGAGCATCTACCTGGCAGCCTGCGGCGTCGACTGAAACATTCGGCGCTGTGCCTGGGCAGTCGTCATTCTCGTCAAATACACCATCGCCATCGCTGTCTTGTGGCAATGGACAGCCACTAGTATCGACCGCAATACCGGTCGGTGTACCAGGGCATTGATCATTTGCATCATCAATTCCGTCGTTGTCACTGTCGCTCGATATTTTGCACCCCAGGGCATCCACTGAGGCGCCAGAAGGTGTGCCCGGGCATTGGTCAAGGCCGTCGAAAACCCCATCACCATCACTATCAATTGGGCAACCTGAGGTGTCGACGAGAGCTCCTTGTGGGGTTGCAGGGCAGGTGTCTGCGGCATCGTTTACACCGTCGCCATCTGTGTCTACAAGAATGGCGCAACCATTGGCATCAACGGCAAGGCCTGGCGCAGTTTGTGGGCATTGGTCTAAGCCGTCGTAAACACCGTCATCGTCCGAATCCAATGGGCAGCCATTGACGTCAGTTACAGCCCCTTCGGGGGTGCTGAGACACTGATCTAAACCATCAAACACGCCATCGCCGTCAGAATCCAACGGACAACCGACAGTGTCCACTGCCGCACCGGCAGGTGTGCTAGGGCACTGATCCTCGTCGTCATTGACGCCATCGGCGTCACTGTCAGTCGCTGTGTTAATGGGCTCAAACAGTAGCCAGTTAATATTAAAATCGGCAGAGGCCATTTCGAGCCGTAATGTTTGAGCGCCACTTCCCACGGTAACGGAACCCAGTGTAATGGTATCCCACACTTGCCATCCGCCCGTGTTTGTCACGGTTCCTATGGCGACTTCACTGCCATCGATCAGCATGGAAAAAGTTCCGCCCGTCAAATCGGAAGCCACTCTTGCTGAGACAGTATAAACACCGGCAGGTAAGGCTAAGCCATACTCAACCCATTCTCCCGCGTCAATCCAACCGAGGTTACAGCCGCCTCCGGTATCCGTGGTGTTTTCTATGTCAGCATCCAATCCGTTGTATGTGCATTGGGTGGGTGCACCAGAATTGCCAATACTGGTATCAGAGGCCGCAGTATAGTTTTCTGCTTCTATCTGGTATGTGTCTGTGGTTTGAATGGGGCATCCATGGGTATCAACAGAGACGTTCGGTGGAGTGGATGGACATAAGTCCTCATCGTCCAAAATGCCGTCGCTGTCACCATCTGTGGGCTCTGCGCCACAGGTTGTGCCTTCGTATACATTAATATTATCCAACTGTACGCTGGCACTATTGAGGCCCATATTGAAGACCAAGCGCGCAGAATCGTCGGTTTGGTTGGCGCTAAAGGTATAGGTGTAATTTTGGTAGGTTGTGGTCAGGCTAACCTGCGTATCCCCAGTCACTATGCTGCTGTAATTTGGGGTGCCATCTGCATCGATGTAGGTGATTAGGGTACGGTTGGCGCTGGCTTTAGCGCTAAAGCACAGGGTATAGGTGCTGCCTTGAGTGATGGCAAAGCCTGGGTGACTGAATTGGACTTCCCATGCGTTTTCCTGAACGGCTTGAATGTCAAAGCTTGCCTCCCCGTTAAAAGTTGCCAGAGCAGAATTGTTCGGTAAGTAGGTTCCAAAACCTTCTTGGCCGCTGTCAAACGTGCCGTTGCTAGACAGTAAACTCCCTTGAGCACCGTAACTTCCAACTGAAAAAGCCACACTGGCTAATAATAAATAGGTTTGTGTGGCTTTGTGGGTTCGTTTGGTCATGCTTTGCCTCTATTTTCCATACATAAAAGTCAAATGGAATTGAACAGGGAAAAGAGGGTAGCGTGGCTGCGTGGTTGCCCGATGGGTGGTGGGGTATGCCAGCTTACTATCCTTAGGCTGCTTTCCATTTAGAGTCATCACTAGCAGACGCAAATCATTGGAGCAACTGGGTGCTTTTTCTTATTGGGTATCTTACTGGGCGGTTATTCATCATCCAAATTGACCACCGTGATTCGTTGTGCTCGCGTTCGCGTCTGCTAATGATACTCTCAACAGCAATATATATACCGATACCGCCATAGCTTTTGTTTATAAGGGGTTGTGAGCGGCATCACAATTGCTGAGGGGAGAGTTGTAAATTAACCCGACATGGTGGGGCTTAAGCGAAGAGCTTATATAGGTTTGAGCGAGGCGGGTTTATGATGTAAGGCGCGGTGTTAATAGAAGTTGTTGGTCAGCTTCCAAGGGTAAGCGAGGTATTGTGTTAGGGTGAGGCGTGAACACAGTGCGATGGTTTAAATCAACGCGGTCTTCACACAAGCGACCATACGGGTATACCAATACTTTGAGCGATGGTAGCTGCATCTTCTTGAACGCAATCGCGGTTGCCGTGATCCAGCACGGTAATGCGCGAGTGATCTTTGAGCACTAAGTTCAATTCGTAGCTGTAATAGTGGCTTTTGTGTTTGCCTCCGCTGGTGCAATGCTCAGAGATAATTTGTATTGCGTGAATATTGCCAAAAGGTATCGGCGGATGTTTGGGGCGTGTGTATTCCCTTTCGAGTACCCTGAATGTACCGCCTTTGCGGGCAAAGAGCAGCATGCCAATCCCCAGGAAAAAAAACACTGCACCAAAAAGTGCGCCATAGATGGCTTCACCACGCCAAGCGTGCGGCAGACTGAAAACCATGGCTTTGACTGTATACAGCGGGTGCTCGAAAAAAGACACGGCTAAAGATTGCAAGGTGGGAGAGCTGACGACCATGACCAGCAACCCCATTAATAGGAATACCACTCTAAACAGATAGAAGCCCAGGGTGGACTTGATCACTAAATTTCCCTCGGGCGTGGTGACCAGTTTGTGGGTTTTAAAGTTTGCCCCACCTGATCGTTTGGGTGACCATTCGATGGTTTGGGCAAAGGTATCCTGGAAGCTCTCTAGGCGTTCAGTGATATTGACTTGCTGGGCGGCTTTCAGATCTTCAATGGTCTTTAAAAGTTTTTTTAGCATTCTCCGGCCACTCTCTTTGATCTGCGCATTTCAAAACCATAGGCCATTAGTTTTAATATAGGCAAATATTCATCGTGGTTCGGGGGGCCTAACCAGGGGTAGGGTGGGGAAGCGGCGATAATGGGAAAGGGCTTAGAGAACCTAAAAAACGGCGCCTATCCGGCGCCGTTTGAATTTTGGGGGTTATTCAAAGCCTTTGTGTTTTGATGTCCATGGCGGGCCACACATATGGCAGTTGTTGCCAAAAAACATTTCTTTTCCCGTGGGGCCCATATCGTCTTTTAATATGAAGTTGAGCCAGCCGATGGCCACGGGACCAAAGTCACCGCCGTTATTAATGGCGTAAGCGGTGGCGTGGTCGTAGGTGGCGTGGGTGGCGTGATAAACCGGAACATGGTCCAGCTCGTCATATTCCAATAAGCCATTTTCGTGCTCAATGGCCGAGGGTCGACCGTTAAATATGGCTATGGGTGAATGAAACCGCGGGTAGTAATCAAAGCGATCTGCGGCATAATTTCCCAGGCCACTGTTTAACGCTATTGCTGTGTCGACTCGAGGGTCAACTGCCGCGTAATGAGCTTGCCCACCACCACAAGACCAGCCCATTGTGGCGACTTTATCCGCATTGAGTTTGCCGTAGAATTGACTGCATTCACGGGTATTTTCGGCTTGTGCCCAATCGATGGCTTTGACCAATTCTCCTTCATGGCCATTACCATCGCCTCCGCCCGTAGGAGCACCGTTGGCAATCACCAAATATCCGTGCGAGGCGATCTCTGTGAGAAGGTCTGCTTGGCTTAAGCCAACGGTGGAGCACGCACCATTGCCCCAAACCACTATGGGGAGATCTGAAACCGTTTCTAAATTCGTGGGGTGGTATATGGTGTGGTTTTGCAAAGTTTGATTTGCGTGTTCGATCACAGAGCCATAAGGCCCTGTGGGCGGGGTGGCCACGTTGCGATCAAAATATTGAGGGTCTGGGAACTCCTGGTCGTAATTAACGCGCCGAGGTGTCTGGCGCTGTGCATCATTGCACACAGGTGCCGGCGGCTCTTCAAATTGACCGCCATCGTTTGAATAGATGGCGATACCGCTCAGAGTGGCATTGTCGTCTATTGTGGTTAGCGCGATGCTTAGGGCTTCATCGGTGACAGCAATGTCGGTGATGGCCGCTTGATAAGCGCCGTATTGGCCGGCCATGGCGTATAAATCCAGCGTCGAGATCTCTTTGGTGTTTTCAATGCTGACATCGAAGGTTCGTGCACCAGCGGCGTTATGGTAAAGCTCGGCGAAATGTAGCACGACACTGTAAGTGGCGTTGGTGACCGGGATATTGTAGGTGTTGTTGCCATAGCGTTCGGATTGGTAGAGGGAATCTTCTGTGGTGCCTGCTATGTCCTTGGCGACGGTTTGTGTTGTGCCGGCGGAATAAAATCGATCTGGGTGATATTCCACCCCTTCAAATGTTGTTGATGTGAGGCTGCCTACGTTGATTGCGTACACCAAGGCCGCATTTGCAGGAACAGAAGCCCCAGAACTAGAACTGCTGCTTGTACTGCTCGAGCTGCTTGAAGAGGTGCTGGTACTGCTCGACGATGAGCTACTGCTTGAACTACTGGATGAAGACCCGTTGTTACCTCCGCAGCCTGTCATCGTTAAGCCTGCCGTTAGCAGGGCAAATACCAAGACGTTGGAGTGGTTGTGTTTGAGTGAACCTCGGTTATGAGACATAGCGTTCGCCTATCGGTTGTCAGTTTCGCAGAGCGGACATCAATCAAAGGGTGCTAGAGCCGCCTGGCATCTTATTTTTATCGATTCAACTGCCTAGGCTCGCGGATATTCGATGAATACTCATTCGAGATGTTAACGCTATTTTAGTTAGATGCAGGCTCAAGTAATGTGCGTTAATTCATAGTGCATAACAAAGTGTAAGATTTTTGTGGGGGCGGTCAGGCAGAGCTGGCCGATGAGGATTAACGCTGCGCACACCCCTTTATACGCTCAAGCGGTGAGCACGAAGAACCGATAATGTGCTTGGAATCAATGAAAGCGCCGTGAATCAGTAAGCTGCCGTGACTAAATGGATGGGGCGCAAAGGCTCGGTATTTTGCAGAGAAGGTAATTCATGATTACCCGCATCGATTCAGGCGACAGCGCTGCCAGAGGTGCATCGGCAGCGCTGTACTTATGGCCCGAATGGCTCAGTTACAACCGATACGCACGGATTGCGAGCCGCTATGCCATTTTGATGTGTCGATCACCGCTTCCGAGCCAGGTGCCGGTTGGTAGCTAAAATTCATCAGGCCGTGGCCAAGAATGGTTCGCCAGCCAGGCGGGATTTCGCCACTGCCACCGCTTTCAAAGTCGTCTTGAATAATGTTGTTGGGGGTGTATGGCTGACGTCGAGCCTATTGAATTATTGCCAAGTAATGTTATCGATTTGCACCGTTATAGTAGCGTCCGTGGTGTTGGCGCCGAACACAAAAGGGGTGTTCACTCGGTTTAAATCCAACCCGCCATTGGCCAGGTCACTGGCATTAATTTGGGTGGTTTGCCAAACTCCCAGGTCGGCACTTGTCAGTGGGACATTGCCCGACGTGCAGGGGTAATTACAATCGGCTCGAAAATAAAAAGCCGCATTGGGCCCGCGTGTATCGCTGACCACCCGCCAGTCAAAACTCACGGATTCAAACCCGGAATAATCAGCCGGTGTACCGGATTGAATAAACCCGATGCCATCTGTCTCGCTCAAGTTCAGTTGCGCCACGGCACCAGGTGCGCTGCTGAGTGTCATCACTGCCCATTCAACAGTGCCCAGGGTTTTGTATGTGAACCATTGGTATTGAGGTGCTAGCGTGTCCTCAAACATCGTGAGAACAGGTACATCGGTATCAATGGGTGTTGGTGGCGGCGTTCCTGGGTTTAACACAAATTGCGTTCCCTTCGATGCACAACCTTTGCCCGTGATCGGGTCCAACGAACATTCGTACACGCGTACATAGTCCACTACCATCTCTTGCGGAAAGGCGCTCTCGTCAATGCCCGTGGCATGAGTTTTGGCAGCCCAATCTCCACCCACTGCCAGGTTCAATATCAGATGAAATGGTTGGTCAAAAGGTGCCATTGGGTTATCCAATGCTTGGGTGCTGTACCAGCCAGAGGCTTGTTGCGTAGCGTAGTGAATGTCGTCCACATACCAGCGTATTTCGCCTTCTTCCCACTCAACCGCGTAGGTGTGAAAGTCGTCGGCGGGGTTTTGTTGGTTAGGGAGGGTGTAGGCCTCGCCGGAGTACACGTTATTGGGCCATAAATCACCATAGTGCAAGGTGCCGTGAATACTTGCCTCGCCGTCTACTTTTAGGTTCACCGCTTCCATAATGTCTATTTCGCCCGATGATGCCCAAGTACCATAAACTTCATCCGTCGGTAGCATCCAAATGGCGGGCCATGTGCCTTGGCCCTGTGGTAATTTGGCACGCACTTCCATGCGACCGTATTGCCAATCCCCGCGGTTTTTGGAGCGAATGCGTGCCGAGGTAAAGGTGCCGGTGCCGCTGGTGTCGTCGGCATTATAGTCGGGGTCATCCATGGGCAGGCTTGGGCCTTGTGTCGCCTCTTGACGTGCTTGTATATGCAGTGCTTCGCCATCAAGCCAGAGGTTGTTGGCGTTTGATGTGTAGCACTGGGCCTCGTTATTCCCACCGCCCCAACAGTTAACTTCGAACTGCCATCGCTCTAAATCTAGGTTGCTGGTTTGAAATTCGTCTTGCCAGACCAAACAGTAGTTCGCATTACTGGCCGCAGGAGAGCAGTCTTCGTTGACCGACGGCTTGCCGCCACACGCAGTGAGGCCTGTGAAAAAAGCGCAGGAAGTGAAGGCAAGTACTAGAGGTCGATAACTCAGCATGGTAATTCAGTCGTTTTTTAAATCTGGGGCCTAGTGTAAGGTTTGAAGTTTGTTAACACTGCGCGCTAACGCACATTACGGGCGTTGAAAAGCTTTCCGAGCCTTCTCCGCGGGCTTTCGGATCACACAGTTTTTGGCGTGATCATTCACCAATCCCATGGCTTGCATAAAGGCGTAGACAGTGGTGGGACCGACAAATTTCCAACCGCGTTTTTTTAGGGCTTTTGATAAGGCGATGGATTCTTCCGTGGTAGAGGGCAAGTCGTCACCGGAAGATTTGAGTCGGGGTTCGAATTGCCAAACAAAGTGCGCAATGGAGCCTGCCTCTTTAACCAATTCGCGCGCGCATTTCGCATTATTGATGACCGCTTCAATTTTGCCACGGTGACGGACTATGCCTACATCTTTTAAGAGGCGCTCCACGTCCTTTTCGTTAAAGCGCGCTACCCGATTAAAATCAAAGCCATGAAATGCTTTGCGAAAATTCTCTCGCTTGGCCAATATGGTGCGCCAACTTAAGCCGGACTGAAAGCTTTCAAGGCACAGCTTTTCAAACAGTCTCTGGTCATCGTCCACTGGAAAACCCCATTCCAAATCATGATAAGGGATGAAGTCTTCTGTGACGCTACACCATTGGCAGCGCATTTTACCGTCGGGACTTTTTTCACTTTTGTTCATTTGGGTCCTATGGTGTTCCAACTCGATTGTCATTCACAGTGGGTTTGTTGGCCGTCAATCGGTCTCCTGTATGGCTCACCATTGGATTTCCTGCGCGCCCTAGAACATTATGACTGGGCGGCTATCCATTTCGCAATAGTGATTGTCCGTGTCACAAACCTCAAAGTTGAGGTATAGCGCCTCTGGAACGCTTTGAAATAGTTCGGCCACATCCGTTAAGTTGCGGTGTGTTTCAGTTAAATCCAATCCACAGCCCACATAATAGTCGGCCGTGTATTCACACATTAACCAGCCGTCGTAATCACAGTGTAGGCCTTCGCCACAGCGTTCTTGATTTAAGAGTATGGCGCCTCTAACGCCCGGGCGATCATTTAGGCTTAGGTATGTCCGGTAGTCGTAGTAACTGTCTGCATACCAATATACTTCAAATATGCCTTCATTGGTGTAGGGGTCCAGGTTGGCGGAGTGGTGAGGTGATGATTCACTGCTGATGCCATCCGAATCCACTACGTGGAAACCATTCAATTGGGGTTCAGGTGGGGAGGGATGAAGGTAAACACCACCTTCACAGCCCGATAATAAAATAAGAGTCGGTAATATAAAAATGAACAGTTTCTGAATCATGATAATAACTCCTTTGCGCTTTAATTCTATTGTGCGCATTGGAGCTGAACGGAGTCTGAAATATGGCCGACGTCTTAGATCAATCTGTTGTTAAACATGATGTGTTATGGATTTTAGTGAAAAGGCTGGGGGTTGTGAAGCATACAAGCTCGCATTCATTTTTGATTCAGTTTTTGTACATTTTAACCTGACAATAAAAATACCAGTGCTGATGTGTGACCATTATTTTATGGGCTTTTATTGATTTTGCCGTCAGTGATGGCGCATTAGCGCCCCCAACCATTCCCCGGCCATCATTCCTGCCGGGTGAATAATTGATAGGGAAATTGATATCGGCTACTGGACTGAGCCAACACCAACATCAAAGATTTCACTGGTTGGCTTGTTAGTTTTACATCCAATATTTTGACCAAAGCGTCTTCTTCGATTGATAGATTTTGATCAAAAGGATTGGGGTCACGCAGTTCATAGCCCATTTGTGTATTCACGCCATTGGCATTGAGCAGGGCAATGCTTGCGAGTTTACTGGCGTCGCCCTTTACGATAAACGCGAGCCTGGAATTCGTCCATTCGGCTAAGGTCAGTGAGAATTCATTGTTTTCATACAGGGTCCCGAGCCGTGTCAGTGAAAGGGTTTCAACGGATAGTTCTGTGGGTAAATCAATCGACAGGTAACCCGCAAGCGCTTCCACTTGAGCACTTTCGTCGACGGCATCTTTGCCCAAATTTATTTGGTAGGCAAAGGTGGTGGATATGTGCGAGCCCCCGTCTGCTGGACTGGATGAAAAGGGTTTTGAAAATTGCGGTGCTCTAACACTGTAGTCAACATCCATCGACTGACCATTGTCGAAAGTAATATTTTTCAAATGAAGTTGCGTGAGAGGGTGAAACGTTTCTAAGGCATCAAGCTGAGGAAGGGTAAGACCGATATTGCCTTGAAGCCTGGTGCCGTCAAACCAGTTTTGTAATGTTTGCGCATAAACCGCAAGCCAGCCGGGCCCTATTTTGGTGGTGGACAAGGCTTCACCTAGCCAGCCATTGTTGGTGTCGGGCTCGGCTAGTGTCTCGGCCGCTTTTAAAAACGCCGGCCAGGAGGGTTGCGAAAAGGCAGCTGGTGGCTGCCACGGGTCACCGGTACTGGCAACCCCTGTTTGGGGTAAGGCCTTGTTTAAGGTAAAGGTATTTGAAAGGTTTTTAAAGGTATCCGCATGCACCACTTCTACATAAGCGATGTTGCCATTGATTGAGGCATTGACCGTTTTGGTTGAATCGCCACCTCCGGTGCTAAAGGATCCTGCACCGCGGAGCACCTGTTTGTTTTGATTGAGTGCACGCACACTCAGTAAGGTACTGTGGTTGGCACCGATGGTGTAATTTAAGGTGCTGCCTGTGGCCTGGTTGATGGTGAGCGTGTTGCCTTGGTGTTTAATGACTTTGTCGGAAATCGGCGTGCCTAGCTGCATGATGTTCGTTTGCGTGGCTACAGGAAGATTCAGGGAGCCTTGAATGACCGCGATGTCTGCGAGCGTTTTCCCCGGTTTTAGGCGGATGGTTTTCGTTGCTTCCAAGGTGTTGAAAAAGCCCTTTTCAAAAGCCGCAGGTTCGTGATTGCGGCTTGGCCCACAGGTTTCTACACGTAAAATGTTGTCACCGCTGTGGTCGTTGACCTGGGTGATGCTAAAAGCTCCGAGTGGATTGGTGTTAGCTAAATTGGGAATATCTTTGATTTGCGCAGTCAGTTCAATTTCTACTAGACCCTCTGCAGTTTGCCGAAGGCTTTTGATATCAATGGCGAAAGGGCCTGCAATGGCGGTAGGCACTTCGCCGGATTCGGGTTGCCAATCTTCAAGGTCAAATGATGCCACCTCCGTTTGATAGGACGTGGCTTCTTCGTCAATTTGTTCGGGTAGGTTTTTAGAGTTCCCCGAGGGGGCGCCAAAACTCATAAAGGTAGAGAGCCCCTGGTTGACGGCATCTTGGAGGGCGTTGACTAATGGCCGGTCAATGGTTAATTGTGCGGCTACAGAATTTTCGGTAAAGGTTGTTGAGAGGTTTTGTGTAAGAAGCCCTGCGATTTTTGACCCCTTATTTTGGCTTTGCATTTGTTCTACTTGCGTTTCAATGCTGGGCTGTATCATGGCCACCCATGCAGGGTCTTTCACATTGGCTAGTATTTGCGCTGTAAAACGGGGAGGCAAAGTGTTGCCTTTGAATCCTACAAATATTTGTTCAAGTGGAGAGGTTTCTCCACTGATGCCGCTTAACATCATGCGCGCCATACCGCGGGTCATTTTGTTTAACACTTGTGGGTTGAGCAGGGCGGCACTCGCGAGGTGTTGGGCTCGATAGTCTCGCCACGCTGCCGGCGTGATGGTCGCGTCGTCACTTGGGTTTTTGAGTTTTTTGGCAAGTTTAGAAATATGTTTCGGGTGAGTGACGATCATTAATCCGTTTTTGGCAACCATGGCCAAAAGCGTGGAATATTCACAGGTATTGATGTCTTGTTTGCGAAAAAGCGTGTGCGGTGTTGATGTGGTTGTTACCGCTTCGGTTTCGTAATGTTTTGCCAAATATTGGTCAATCTGCTGTTTGTTAAAAGTACCACTGAGTATCCATGCAGGGTAGGCGCCCAGCTGCTCATCGTAGTTGTATGCAAAAACAATATCGCCAATATCGCGCTTAGGTACGATGCCAACATCGTTTAGTTCCTGAGCCCAAGTCATTTGATTTAATGGGATTGCAGTATCACCCGTAAGAGACGCAACTATTTGTTCAATATTGGCAAGTTTTTGAACGTTGATATGACCGAGCACAACCGTATCTTCGGAGAACAGTGCGTTTTCTGCTTGTTTTACAATTTCATGCGTGGTGGGTTTTAACACACTGTGTAACCAAAAGCTTACTACGGTCATGCCAACCAATAGCAGCACACTCAACGAAAGCGTGGCCCAGAGGGCTATGCGGGGCTGCTTTTGCTTGGTAGCATCAGGTTGTGCCTCCGTCGGGGTTGCGGCGGCTTTTTGCTCGGGTGATGTGTTGTGATGTTTGGCGGCGTCGGAGGCTTTTAGGGCGTGAACTTTGACCAATAGACCTGCGTTTTCGAGTTTCTTTTGGAACGCTTTTGCATCTGTTTCTTCTTCTACTATTTTGACTTTAACAGGCTTGCCTGAAAAAAAGCGCGCGCTCACCGTCGCTTTGTCGAGTTTGGTGATTCTTTGCAGTATCGCGATGGTTTGCGTCTGAGAAACTCCCGGTTTTAATTGACCGTGAAAAACAATGGCAAAACGCACGTCGACCCCCAAATTTACGAGTTAAATTATTCTTATTATCGTGTTAGGCAAATAACTGGCGTATAAAGCTTAGCAGTAAAACTTGTGATGAAAGCGAAAGCGGGGCCGTGGCCCCGTCTTGCGTGCAACTACATGCCTTATAGTGCGCTGCAAGTGAGGCACAGCGCATAGGTGTTGCGTTGAGAGGGGAGGCCTGAAACTGCTTGAAGGGCTTGCCAATCGGCTAAAATTTGAGATATGGGCGCAGGTAGCGTTGCACCTGGCAGCTGCAGCCCCTGAATATGGGTTTCTTCCATCAGCCACTGCATAATCATTTCCTGTGTGGTGAGTGGGGCTTTAATTTCTTGTATATCGTAATCCGTAAGATTGGCCAATTTTGCCGCAGAAGCCAGCGCGTCCTCGAGTGACCCCAATTTGTCCACAAGTCCCAGTTCAAGGGCTTTTTCCCCCGTCCATACACGCCCTTGTGCCACGGCGTGAATTTCATCAGGTGTTTTACCTCGATGGTTGGCCACCACATTCAAAAAGCGGTCGTACACCGCTTCTACACCTGTTTGATAAGCGGCTGCGGCCTTGGGGTGTAAGGCGCGGTCTGCGCGCAGGGCATCGGCCAAATCTGTGGTTCCAATGCCGTCGGTTTCTACGCCAATTTTTTTGAGGGATTTTTCAAAAGTTGGGAAAATACCAAATACACCAATGGACCCGGTGATGGTCTCTGGTGTCGCCCAAATTTCATCAGAGGCCATGGCGATCCAATATCCCCCAGAGGCGGCAATAGACCCCATGGATATCACCACAGGCTTGCCGGCATCTCGAGTGATTTCTAGCTCTTTGCGAATAAGTTCAGAGGCGAAGGCGCTGCCGCCACCACTGTCAATCCGCAGTACAAGGGCTTTAACGTGGTCGTCTTCTCGAGCCTGTTGAATGAGCTCACTCAAACTTTCTCCACCGATGCTTCCGGCCGGTTGGTAGCCATCTAAAATGGTTCCACTTGCATTGATGAGTGCAAGCTTATTCTCATTTAGAGAGGGCAACTCTTCTTCAGGGGTTTGGTAGTCCAAATAGGAAATGTGTTTGAAGTGGCCCTCCTCATTTTGACCGAAGCGTTCTATCAATGCAGATTCCACATCTTGTCGAGAGCCTACTGCATCCACCAATTTATAGTTTAGAGCCAGTTGTGCCATATCGCCTTGGAATTCACTCATGCGCTCGTCAATGTGTTCCACCAATTGATTGATTGACTGCTTGGGCAGGTCGCGCTGGGTTTCAATGTGCTGTGTATAGGTTGTCCATAATTGATCAAGCCATTGGCGGTGATGTGTTTTCGAGGCATCGCTCATGTTGTCGCGAATGTAGGGCTCCACAAAATCTTTAAATGCTCCCACTTTGAATACGTGCACCTGTACGGCGAGTTTGTCCAATGCCGCTTTATAGTAATTGCGGTAAAGGCCAAGGCCGGCAAGTAGGATGTTGCCCATATCATGCATATAAATTTCATCAGCATAGGCGGCTAAAAAATAGGATTGTTGGGAGTAGGTGTCACTGATGGCAATCAAGGGCTTGCCACTGTTTTTGAAGTGTTCAAGCGCGTGACCCAATTCGCGCATTTTGCTAACGCCACCGCCTTGGAAGTAGTCAAGTTGTAAAATAAGGCCGGTGATGTTGGCGTCTGTCTCGGCTTTATGAATGGTGTTGATCAAAGTGCGAAGCGCGATCTCGCTGGGCCCTTGTGTTTGGCCTTTTAGTAATTGTTGGCTTGCGGGTACGAACGTTAATTGGTCCACCAACACTCCTTCCAAATTCATCAAAAGGGGCGCTTTTTTGGGGGGGGAGACTCGGGTGGCCTCGAATATAAACGCGATGATTGCAATTACGATTATCAGAAACAGGAGGTTTAAGGTGGCTTGGCGCATAAAGGTTAGGGTGCGCCACAAGCCGCTCAAAATGCCTAAGATGATGGGTTTTCTGGGGGGATGCTTCGAATCTTGCATGGGAGGCCTTTAGGATTGAGGATTCGGGGATTGCTGTAGCCAGCGTGCGGTCAGCATGGCACTGCAAAAAATAACAATACTGGCGATCAATATAACGTAGTCGATCCAAGCGCGAGAGGGAAACACTAAGCCATCGACACCTTTGACGAAATACATCAACATTAAAAAACACAACCAAATAAATGCGCGAGGTTGGCGCAACCACATTCCAGGCACTACCAAAGCGATAGGCATACACTGCACTAGCCAAAATAGCCAAGAGGGTCCAGCGGGACGAAATAGAAGGTGCCAAAGGGAGAAGCAGAAAACCAACAGTGCCACGAGTGTTAACGTAGTATGGAAGGCGTAGGGTAAGTATTTGTTGCGGTTCACCGGGCCCCTCGCAAAGCATTGGCCAACAGTGCCATGCGTTTGCCTTGCGCTTTGCAAAGCGTAATTTCAGACGCGGACAGGGCGCTTTGATGTTGGGCCCCCGCTGTGTGAGATGCGCCGTAGGGAGTGCCGCCTTGTTCGGTGGTGTTTAGGGCTTCCTCGCTGAAGGGAATCCCCGAAATCACCATACCGTGATGCAGTAAAGGAATCATCATGGTCAGCAAAGTGGATTCCTGTCCGCCGTGGAGGGACCCTGTGGACGTGAAAACGCTGGCAGGCTTGTTGATCAGATCCCCGTTTAACCAGGTGGCTGCAGTGCCGTCCCAAAAATACTTGAGTGCAGCGGCCATGTTGCCAAAACGGGTAGGGCTCCCCATGATCAGGCCCGCGCAGCCTTTCAAGTCGGCTTCGGTACAATAGGGGTCGCCTTCAGAGGGTATTGTGCCTTCAAGGGCTTCGTTGGTGGCTGAGACTTTTGGGACGGTACGTAACTTAGCCTCCCAACCGGCCTGCTCCACACCTGCGGCAATGTGCTCAGCGAGCGCCTTTGTGTGGCCGTGTACGCTGTAATAGAGCACCAATACGTAAGGGTCAGACATCACAATAGCGCTTCCACATTCTCTGGAGGGCGGCCCAGCACGGCGGTGTTGCCTTTAACGATGATGGGGCGCTCTATCAATTTGGGGTTTTCCACCATGGCTTTTATGAGAGCCGAGTCAGACAAGGTGGTGTCGTTAAGTCCCAGGGTTTTGTATGCGTCCTCGCCTTTTCGCAGCAAAGCCCGGGGTGATAAATCGAGTGCTTTAAGCAGCTTTTTGAGGACCTGTACAGAGGGTGGAGACTCTAGGTACAGCACTATTTTGGGCGCAATTCCTTTGGCTTCAATGATGGCAAGTGCTTGTCGGGATTTGGAGCAGCGGGGATTGTGGTAAATGGTAATGTCGTCGCTCATTGTGGTCCTTTAACTGTGTGAAAAGCGTCTTGGTTAACCTCTATGCAGAGAGCGTGGTATTGTAACAGCTTCTCACTAGGCTTTCGTGGGTTCGACGGAGGTCTTCATCCGTAACGTGAGAGGACTTCTGATATACAGTTCATCTCGCACCGATCATTGCTCCGGCGGGTGTGGGGTATCGACTCATCAGGCTTAAGCGTCTTAAATAGACTAAGTGACTTATATAGACTAAGGAGGCGTCTGTGGCGCGATTGTTAAAGTGGTATCGCACCGTTGTGGTATTTCTAAAGCATTTGTTCCTAGCATTTTTCGAAACGGGTTGCCAAAAAAGTGCTGCTGCACTCACTTACATGACGCTGTTTGCTATCGTGCCTTTTATGACGGTTGCCTATTCTGTTTTTTCAGTGATCCCCTCCTCAAGTGGAGTGGGCGAGAGTATTCAATCCCTATTGTTTTCACACCTGGTGCCTGAATCAGGGCAAGAAATACAGATTTATTTGCAAAATTTTTCATCACAGGCCAGATCCTTAAGCGGTGTTGGCGTATTGATGTTGGTGGTGACGGCCTATTTTATGCTCACCAATATCGAGAAGACGTTTAATCACATCTGGGGGGTGCGCAAGCCTCGTCGTGGGTTGTCCAGTTTCTTGCTTTACTGGGCGGTACTCAGTATTGGTCCGCTTTTGCTCGGTGCGGGAATAGCCATGAACACCTATCTTTTATCGTTAAAGTATCTGCTAAACACCTACGATACGTTGGGCTTAACGGCCTTATTTTTTAGGGCGGTACCCCTGTTGTCCACGGCGGCGGCCTTTACGTTGTTATTTGTGGCCGTTCCCAATTGTCGCGTGCCTTTTCGCTATGGGGTGGTGGGTGGCGCAGTGACCGCTGTGTGTTTTGAGCTGTTAAAAGGCGCATTTAGTCAATTGGTGGCTCACTCAAGTTTTCAGTTGGTGTATGGTGCCTTTGCCGCGGTGCCCTTATTTTTGTTGTGGGTCAATTTGGTGTGGACCATCATTTTGACAGGTGCCATTTTTGTGAGAACTTTGGCTGAGCGCGAGTATGCCAATCTAGATGGCAAAGCCACCGATATGGTGGCGGCATTAAAATGTTTAGCGCTGTTTCGACAAGCCAATGAGACGGGCGATAGAATTTCCGACGGCGACTGTTACCGTTTGGGGTTGGGGGTTGTGCACTGGCAGTATCTCCGTTGGCAGTTCATTAAGCACAATTGGCTGACCACTACCAGCGGTGGACATTACGTTTTATGCCGAGATCTCAGGAAGGTCACCTTGTGGGACCTGGCGGCCGTGGTGCAGTTAGAGCTCACCGACTTGGACGCCACAGTGGCACGGGCTCCGAAAACGCAATGGTTCAAAGCGTATTTATCTTTGCGCAAAGAAGTGCTGGATCACTCTCAGAAATCACTGGGGGTGTCCTTAGAAACCTTGTTGGCAAATGACGACAAAGGCGCCAATTCTGAGGCAAACTAAGCGAATTTGAAGTTTCTGCTTGGAAATGTCTCAGCCCGACTATACTTAGCCATAAGCACACACTCTGACCTATTGACACGCTATATGGCAATTCCATTGTTGATTTGTGACGACTCCAATATGGCCCGCAAGCAGGTGGCCAAATCTCTGCCGGATGGCTGGGATGTGGACATTACGTTTGCGGCCAATGGACGCGAAGCCCTGCAGGCCATCTATGAAGGTAAGGGCGAAATGATGTTCTTAGACCTTACGATGCCTGAGGTTGACGGTTTTGATGTGCTTGAGGCCATTCGCAAAGAAAACCTCAAATGTGTTGTGATTGTGATTTCGGGCGATATTCAGCCTATTGCCCGCGATCGTGTGTTGAATCTCGGTGCACTCGCCTTCATTAAAAAGCCTATCAATAAAGAGAAGCTCGCCGATACGCTCGAGACTTTTGGGTTACTGTAAATTGACTTGTGCTCGCGTATGATACCGGCTCAAAACGCGCGAGAACCCTGCTATGAAGCTCACTGCCATCGGCAAGGTGTTGGCCTTTGATGCCCCCATTGTCCAACTTATGGAGGATTTGGGCGAGGCCTTGAATGACAACCCAGACAGCCTGTTTTTGGGTGGTGGCAACCCAGCTTCTGTACCCCAAGCGCAGCCTGTGTTTGCCAAACACCTCCAAGCACTTGCCCAAATGTCGCCGCACCAATGGCTGGGGGTGTATCAATCTCCCGAGGGAAATGCCGATGTGCGCCGCTCGGTGGCCGATTATCTTAAAAACCGTTGTGATTGGTCAGTGACTGCAGACAACATTGCATTGGTTGGGGGCTCACAAACAGCCTTTTTTATCTTGCTGAACCTCTTTTGTGATACTCGTAATCCTGCGCTTTTACCCATGGTGCCTGAGTATTTGGGTTACGGTTCACAAACCTTAAGTGGTGATAGCTTTAGCGTAACGCGCCCAACGATAGACGAATTTGAAAACCATCGATTCAAGTATCATGTGGATTTTGACGCACTAAGCTGCAAGCCCAACGCCGGCTTAATGTGTGTTTCTAGCCCAGCCAACCCATCTGGCAATGTACTTGCCATGCGCGAAATGGAGCGCTTGGCCGAGCAAGCACGGGTGCGAAAAATCCCGTTGGTGCTGGATTACGCCTACGGAAAACCCTTTCCGGGGTTGGTGTGGGGCGATGAAAGGCCTTTTTGGCAAGCGGGGAGTATTGCTGTATTGAGCCTCTCAAAACTCGGGTTGCCGGGGGTGAGGTGCTCGGTGGTGGTGGCCGAGCCAGAGGTGATTCGGCTTGTGGCCCGGGCCAATACCATTATGAACCTGGCGGGGCCCAATTTAGGTCCTGCGGTCTTAAAGCGACTGGTCGACAGTGGCGATATGGATCGCTTAAGCCACAGTATCTTACCTTCGTTTTATCAAGCGCAGCGCCAAGTGATGGTGGATTTGATAGACAAGCACCTGGCACCATTTGATTACGCATTACATGAGCCAGAAGGCGGGTTTTTTGTTTGGTTATGGTTGCGTAATTTACCGATAACCGCTACGGCGCTTTATCAGCGCTTGAAGTGTGAAGGGTTGCTCATTATGCCTGGAGAAACCTTCTTTTTTACAGAGCATACCTGGCACCACGCCCGTCAGTGCATACGCTTAACTTATTGCCAGCCACCGGAGGTGCTTGAGCGGGCTATAAAGTGTTTGGCAGCGTATCTATCAACAATTGAGTGAGGTCACAAGATGAAAGTTGTTTCCCTGGTTTACAAAGGCCTTGGTCTTGCGTTGTTGTCCGTTGGTTTGGGGGGGTGCTCGCAGGAAAAGCCAACTGGCGTGATCCCCGAAGCACAAAAACAGGCACTTGAGAAAGCTAACGCGGTAGAGGACACGCTCAAGGCAAAAGACGAGGCTCTTCGTAAAGCACTGGATGATGCCACTTGAGCGGCTTGCAGAAAGACTTTGCCTACTGTCAAGGGTAATATTCACCAAATAGATGCCACATTGTACCGTGACCGGTCTCTGTTTTATTAGCACGATAGCTCCCCACAGAAGCCGAGATCTTGGGCGGGTACCATGCCACTGCAAACAGAGAGCCAGTACCACTGCAAATATGCGCTGGTGACGACCATCGGGTTAATGTTGGTCTCGGTGGCGGTTCAATTCATGGTTTACGTCTCGCCCGAATCGTCACAAGCGTCTCTGATTTCCGTAAAAAGTGACCTAAAACCCTTGGAATTAGAGGGCGTAAGCACTGAGGCGGTTCTTCTAAAGGTTGACGCGTCTGTGATAACAAGAGAAAAACAAGGTGATACCGTAGCCGCGCCGGAGCCACAAGCCGTGGAGGATCTAATGACCAAGGACGGTCAGCCGGCCCTTTCTCCAGAGCATTCCCAACAAACAGCGGATTCAAAGTACGCGTCACAGCAGTCTGCGTTTTAACGAGGCCTATTAACCCGGCAATAATTCCTGCCGACTTAATAGGACGTGGGAATACGTTTCAGTGAATCAGAGCTTAAGCCCTTATCAGGTGTCTTCATGTCGTGTGCGCTGCTCGTAAAGTAGCTGTAAGGGGTGTGGGATACTGATGAAGGCTTCGCGTTTGGTTTGTGCGCGACACGAATAGCCCGTTGCGGCGATGCGACCTAGGTCTTCGCGAGCATTGACGGGGCCTTTCCAGCTTTGTTCAAATATCTTAGTCGAAGTAGACCTATTGCTAGACTCGTGACCATAGGTGCCCGACATTCCGCAACATCCTACCTCAATCACCTCTAAGTGTTGTCCTAGTGCATTAAATAGTTTTTTCCAATCGGCAATGGCTGAAGGTGCATTGGTTTTTTCTGTGCAGTGGGGTAAAAGTTTAAAACGCCCATTAGGTGTTAACAAGGGCTGTTTTTTTCGCAGTACGTCTTTAAAACCTACCAACCATTCTTGAATCAGTTGAACCTTCGGCGCGGTATCTTGACCAAGCGCTTTGACATATTCTGCGCGGTAGGTGAGTGTCATGGCAGGGTCAATCCCTATCAAGGGCACGCCAGTCGCCGCAAGCGTATTTAAATACCGGGCATTTTTTTCAGCCACTGCACTAAAGCCTTTTAAAAAACCGTGCACGTGTAAAGGTTTGCCGTTAGGTATGTAGGGCGCTAGCAGCGGATTAAAGCCCAATAATTTAAGCAATCGGCAAATGTCGGCCACCACGTTGGCATCAAAATAGGACGTGAAAGCATCTTGCACAATGATTGCGCTGGATTTACGTTTGGCATCACTAAAGTTGGCGATTAACTGTGGGTCGGCCATGGGCACTTGTATACGTTTTGCGAGCGCCACAAGGGTTTGTGAGGAAAGCTTGGGAGGGTCCTCAAAGCCAATCCAATTCGATAAGATTTTTTGCAACACCTTATTGCTTAATAATGCGTTGTAGAGCTTGGGTATTTTTGATGCCCATGGCAGTGTATGCTCCAAAGCACCTACCAAATAATCTTTTAGCGGCCTTTGATAGCGGGTGTAATAAAGGGCCAAAAATTGACTTCTAAAGGTAGGTACGTCGACCTTGATGGGGCATTGCCCAGCACAAGATTTACAGGCCAGGCATCCGGCCATAGATTCAAACACTTCGTGCGAAAAGTCATACTCGCCTCTTTTTTTGGCTTTGGTGTTTTGCCAGCGGGCCTTGGCGAATTTTAAGCGTTGTTTAAAAGTGGGTGTTTGTTCGAGCTCCGTCATGGGGTCTACCCCCTGTGCAGACAATTGAGTCAACCATTCTCGCATGAGCGACGCGCGGCCTTTCGGGGAGTGAATTCGGTCGCGAGTGGCCTTCCAAGACGGGCACATAGCATCATTTAAGTTCCAATTGAAACAGGCACCATTGCCATTACAGTACACCGCGCCATTAAAATCTTGCCAAATTTTAGGCGTGATGGTTCTGTCTGTTTGCCCTCGGGTGGGGACCTCATCTATTTTCAGAAGTTTGAGATCCTTGGCCGGCGTTGCAATTTTGCCCGGGTTGAGCTGGTTGTGAGGGTCAAACGCAGCTTTAATGCGTTGCAATTCTAGGTAGAGTTCGCCAAAAAATTGAGGCGCATATTCAGAGCGAACACCTTTGCCGTGCTCGCCCCACAAGAGCCCGTGGTATTTTTGGGTCAATACTGCTACTTCATCAGAGATCGTGCGAACCAATTCGGCTTGCTTGGGGTCTTTCATGTCGATGGCCGGGCGCACATGAAGTACGCCGGCATCCACATGACCGAACATGCCGTACTCTAATTGGTGGGCGTCGAGCAGTGCGCGAAACTCAGCAATAAAATCCGCCAGGTGTTCTGGCGGCACGGCGGTATCTTCCACAAAGGGAATAGGGCGTGCCTCACCGCTGCTGTTGCCCAATAAGCCTACGGCCTTTTTGCGCATACCCCAAATACGCTTGACCGCTGCATCACCCATGGCCAAGGACTGGCCCAAACAGTCATCGTTTTTGGATTTGTTAAGCACCGTTTTTAGTCGTTGTAGGTTTAACTTCAACTGGTCTTCACTGTCGGCGGTAAATTCCACCAAGTTAATGCCCTGCACGGGTGTAGTAGCTTCGGCAAAGTATTCTGCGACGTCGTGCCAGACGATGTCGTTCATGGCAAGGTTCAAAACCTTAGAATCGATAGTTTCAATACTGGTGGGTTTGGCCAACATTAAGCGCTTGGCATCGCGCAGAGCGCTGTCGAAGTTGCTGTACTTGATCACCACCAAGGCTGAACAGGTGGGAATGGGCAGAACGTTGAGTTTGGCCTCACTGATAAACCCCAGGGTGCCTTCACTTCCGCACAGGACACTGTTGAGATCGAACTCCCCCTTGGGTGTCATGATGTGCGCTAAATCATAACCCGTTAAGCAACGATTAAGTTTGGGGAATTTTTCTGCAATTGTGGCTTTATGTTCTTTGTGGACGTGGTTGACCAAGCGGTGGACCAGGCCGATTCGGTTTTGCTCACTGGCGTGAACGCGGAAGGCTTCGGTGCTCAGTGGGTGAGAATGTAATACGGAGCCATCAAGCAATACGGTGGTCAGTTCTAAGACATGATCGCGGGTTTTGCCATATAGGCAAGAACCTTGTCCTGAGGCATCAGTATTGATCATGCCGCCAATGGTGGCGCGGTTACTGGTTGACAGTTCGGGCGCGAAAAATAGGCCATAGGGTTTGAGTGCCGCGTTGAGTTGGTCTTTAACCACGCCAGCTTGCACTCGCACCCAGCGCTCACTTTGATTGACTTCCAATACTTTGTTCATGTGTTTGGATATGTCTACCACAATGCCCTGGGTCAACGACTGCCCATTGGTGCCTGTGCCGCCCCCTCGGGGCGATAACACGATGGCTCTATATTCTGATTTGGCGCTAAGTTCGGCCAGGCGAATGAGGTCGTCGATGTGCTTGGGGTAAACCACGCTTTGAGGAAGCACTTGGTAGATGGAGTTGTCGGTGGCGAGAACGGTGCGATTGCCATGGTCGGAGGCAATCTCGCCTTCAAAGCCTGAGGCGCCTAATGCGTCTAAAAAGGTTAGGTACAGCTCGGTGACGGGCGCCTGTTGATCAAGGGCAGGGATCATAGGAATTCACAATAGTGGTTGATAGGGCATTTTAACTTGGAAAGCGAAACGTTCCAATTTGGCGAAGAGTCTACCCTTATTGCCGCGTCTTGGGGGGACTACGGCTGTCGGGGCGAGCAAATTGAACTAGGCGACTAATAATTAGGCGCATTTCTGCGGTCATGGCCATTAAAAATCCGACCGTCGCCATGACTAAGCCAAATGCCACTATCCATTCCTGGCGAACGGAGGGCGGTAACATTTGGTTTGCCATGAGAATCATGCCGATGCCAACGCCAAAATAAATGGCGCCATTGCGGAATTGCCGAAACGCCACGGTGGTGGGCACGTTGTAATACTGTAAAAGGGCGGATTTTACCCACCTGTAATACTGACTAAGCGTTTTAAGACGTTTTCCACTCATCGGCGGCTATTTGGTCCTGGTGTTTGGCTTCTACCCATTGAGACCCTTCTTTTTTCCAAAAAGGGGCCTCCGTTTTGAGAAAGTCCATAATGAACTCGCACGCGTGAAATGCCGCTTTGCGGTGTTGGCTTGCCACACCCACAAAGACGATGTGATCACCCGGCTGTAATTGGCCGACTCGATGCACCACGCTGACTTTTAGTATGGGCCATCGATGTTGTGCTTGCTCGATTATCTCCCGGAGTACTTTTTCGGTCATAGCAGGATAGTGCTCCAACCAAAGGCCTTTGTCGCTCTCGGGGCCAAATTCCCTTACTTTACCAGTAAAGGTGACCACCGCACCGGCTTCAGACCCCGAGGCCAAGGTCTGATACAGGCGTTGCTGGTCAAAGTCTTGGTGTTGGATTTGAATGGTTAGGTTCATGGGTTCTGCACGCGTGAGTTTTCCGCCATGATAGCCAAGGTGTGGGGGTTGCGCGAGCCACCCCTTGCAATCGTCGATAAAAACCGGATAATGCGGCGCTCTATCGCCAAGTGCGAAGGCAATATGGTGGCCCTTTCCGGTCCCCTCGCAACAGTTTGCCGCAAACCCCGCCAGGCCCGGAAGGGAGCAACGGTAGTGGTTAAAGTGTGTGCCGGGGTGTGGCTGGTTAGGGCTCCCTCCAAAATGTTCATCCCCTCGCTTTTCCTGAATCCAGCCGTTTGACGGATGACGTCCGTCAGTTGCGTGGTTTAAACTCAAACCCCACTGCGCATGCGTTATACTCTCGCCCCATGTTGATCAAAAGAGCCCCAAGCGAGTGAGTTATCAAGTTTTAGCCCGTAAATGGCGCCCCAGAATTTTCCGCGAAATGGTCGGCCAAGAGCACGTGCTTAAGGCGTTGATCAATGCGCTGGATCACAACCGACTCCACCACGCGTATTTGTTTACCGGTACTCGCGGTGTGGGCAAGACCACAATAGCGCGTATTTTGGCCAAATGCCTGAATTGTGAAACAGGGGTGAGTTCCGAGCCTTGCGATCAATGTAGTGCGTGCCGTGAGATCTCGGAAGGGCGGTTTGTGGATTTGATTGAGGTGGACGCCGCTTCAAGAACACGCGTGGAAGATACCCGTGAGCTGATGGACAACGTGCAGTATGCCCCCACGCGTGGGCGCTATAAAATCTACCTCATCGATGAGGTGCACATGCTCTCAAATCACAGTTTTAACGCCTTGTTAAAAACGCTGGAAGAACCCCCCGAACATGTGAAATTTTTATTGGCCACCACCGACCCGCAAAAGTTGCCGGTGACCATATTGTCGCGGTGTTTACAATTTAACCTCAAAAATATGACCCCAGAGCGCATTGTGGCGCACCTCCAAAAGGTGTTGGGGGAGGAGATGGTGCCCTTTGATGAGGCGGCCCTATGGGCCCTGGCGCGCTCGGCTGATGGCAGCATGCGTGACGCTTTAAGCCTCACTGACCAGGCCATTGGCTTTGGTAATGGTAAGGTCAGCGAGACGGATGTGCGCAGTATGTTGGGCACTATCGATCAGCAACTGATTGAGCGCTTGGTGGGTGCGTTAGTCTCCCTGGATGCCAAGGCTGTGTTAGAGGCGGTGGCAGACTTTTCCGAACACGCTCCGGACTATTTTGCGGCACTGAATGACCTGATTGGGCTTTTGCACCGTATTGCCATCGCGCAAGTACTGCCCGAAGCGGTGGATAACAGTCTAGGGGACCGCGATCAAGTGATGCGCTTTGCCTCCGGTATGGCAGCCGAAGATGTACAGTTGTTTTACCAGATGGCGCTGATGGGGCGCAAAGATCTACCCCTGGCACCGGAACCCAGAGCGGGTTTTGAGATGATTTTATTGCGCATGTTGGCGTTTAAGCCACAGGGCGTTGCTGACGTGCCCTCACAGCCTTTGGTGCCCAACACCGAAGAGGGCGCACACCAACAGGTGCCAAGCCGCGACCCTCCCTCGGCAACGGAGGCCGATGCCAGCGTAAAAAAGCCCCACGCTAGTCCAGAGTCCAGCAGGGCTTTGGCCGCGATCGACGAGGTAGTGGGCAAGGAGATAAGCAAAGAGATAAGCAAAGAGAGAGACGAGACCGGAGCCTTGCAGGACACGCCCCAGCATAGGGCCGCTCGCGACGCTTTGGTGGGGGCGGTTGCCCAACCAGGTTTGAACGTCCCTGAATTAAAGCCCTCGGGGGGAGTGCCTATGAAGCCCGCACCCACCGACACAGTCGTTAATGTGGCAGTGGCGAATACCCCTGACGCTTCTGAAGAGGGAAGGATGGAGCCGTCTTTTCACGTGTCGTTGGCATCACTCACCCCTGACCATTGGGTGAAGCTCTTTTTCGTGTTGAACATCCGAGGTGTGTTACAGAGCACTGTTGCCAATTGTGTGTTAGTGGGTATTGAGGGTAATCGACTCAATTTTTGGTTGGACGAGAACAAGGCCAGCTTATACGACGAAACGCATGCGGACCGTTTGGCGCAACACCTTGGTGATTACTTTAATCAACCGGTCACGGTTGCTATCGAGCCAAAACTGTTAGGGGAGGGCGTGGTGACCCCAGCCCGGCACCACGCCGAGCGAATGACGCAGGCTAGGGCGGATGCTTTGGACTGTGTGGCCAAGGAACCCGTTGTGCAGACGCTGCAAACACTGTTTGATGCTGAAATTGTGGCCGATACGATACAGTTCCCCAAACCCTCCATGCTGCAGTGATGGCGGAATCTTGCGACAATACCCGTTACAACCTGACTTTAAAGAGAGGTGACACCATGTTTGGCATGGACGATATGATGAAGAAAGTGCAAGAAATGCAGGAAACCATGCAAAAAATGCAGGAGGACCTCGCTCGACTTGAAGTGGAAGGTACCGCGGCTGCAGGGCTGGTTAAAGTCACCATGACCGGGCGTAATGATGTGCGTAGACTGGAGATTGATGACAGTTTGTTGACTGAGGACAAAGCCATTTTAGAGGATCTGATTGCTGCAGCTGTCAATGACGCAGTGCGGCGGGTGGAAGAATCCAAAAACGAAAAAATGAGCGGCCTGACGGCCGGTATGAATATTCCCCCCGGTTTTAAAATGCCCTTCTAAGGATCTCTGTGTTTAGCCCATTAATTGACCAGCTTATCCAGCAGCTCCGCATACTCCCGGGCGTGGGCCCAAAGTCTGCACAGCGAATGGCCTTGCACTTGTTGTTGCGTAATCGCAAGGGGGCCACGCTATTGGCCCAGGCGTTGGATCGCGCCTGCCAAGATGTCGGCCTGTGCCGTACCTGTCGGACACTGACGGAAGAAGCCGAGTGTGGGCTGTGTAAGAATCCAAGGCGAGATCCAGCATTGCTGTGTGTGGTGGAGTCTCCAGCGGATGTATTTGCAATAGAACAGTCTGGCACCTATTCGGGACGCTATTTTGTGCTGCATGGGCACCTTTCCCCCATTGACGGTATTGGGCCCAATGAGTTGGGTATGACGGAGTTACAATCTTTGTTTGTAGAAGGGGTTGAAGAGATTATTATCGCCACTAACCCCACCATTGAAGGTGAGGCTACCGCGCACTACATCGCTCAAAAAGCCAAGGCCCAGGGGCTGAACGTCTCTAGAATTGCGCACGGTGTGCCCATGGGTGGCGAGCTTGAATATATTGATGGTGGCACACTGGCGCATGCGCTTAGTAGCCGGAGGGCACTTTAAGTGAAGCCTTTTCCGATTCTTTGGGTGACCGACAATGCCGCGCTTGCCGTTGCATGCCAAGCCTGGTCATCGCAACCGGTGCTCGCCGTGGATACCGAATTCATGCGCACCGACACCTATTACCCAAAACCGGCTTTGATTCAGGTGTTTGATGGCGAGCGCAGCACATTAATTGACCCCACCACCATCAGCGAGTGGCGACCACTTGCAGAACTGCTCGCTGACGATGGTGTACTGAAGGTACTGCACGCATGTTCGGAGGACATAGAGGTCTTTGAACGGTTGTTGGGCGTATCGCCCTGGCCTCTGTTGGATACGCAGGTGGCAGCGGCTTTCTGTGGGTTTGGTTATTCCAAGGGCTATGCGCCCTTAGTGGAAGTACTATTGGGCGTGTCTTTACCTAAAGAGGAGACTCGCAGCGATTGGTTGCAGCGCCCCTTAACGGATGCCCAAACCCAGTATGCTGCCAATGACGTGACCTATTTGTTTCAACTTTATGAACGTTTGCGCGTCACGCTTGAAGATAACGGGCGTTTACCTTGGGTGATGAACGAATGTCATGCCATTGTTAAGCAAGTGCAGTTGATGCAATCACCCCTGGAGGCGCACAAACGTTTCAAGGGAGCCTGGCGTTTGGCGCCTCGAAATCTGGCGGTACTGATTCGATTGGCCCATTGGCGCGAAGCCACTGCCCAGCAACGTAATGTACCGCGCAATCGGGTAGTGGACAATAAAGCCATTACCGCCATCGCAGAAGTTCTTCCTACTCACATGGCACAGTTACGCCAATTAGAAACCTTACGTGACGGTGCCATTCGTCGATATGGCAGTGCGTTACTGATGGAAGTGAAAGCGGCGATGGATATGGACGATGCGATGCTCCCGCCCGAGATGGCTCGCCCCCCCAAGGGTGACTCGCTAAAGTGGGTAAAGCAGCTTCGCACGAATGTGGAGCAATTGGCCGAGCGTATGGGCTTGGCCCCAGAGCTAGTCGCCACGCGCAGGGATTTGGAGTTTTTGGCGCAATGTGATGACAACACACCATTGCCTAAACATTTACAGGGCTGGCGCAAGCCGCTACTTGAAACCATTTTAAACACCCAGTACGAGTGACCCGCATTGAGCCAGTTAATTTGTAGTGTGTACCGGAGCCCCAAGAAAGAGGGTATGTACCTGTACGTTGAAAAATCGAAGGGACTGTCGGAGGTGCCAGAGGCCCTAATGGCCCAATTTGGCAAAGCGGAACATGCCATGACACTCATGCTCACGCCGACTAGAAAGCTAGCGAGAGCCGATGTGGACAAAGTTATGGCGGAGGTGCATTCGAAGGGCTTTTATTTGCAGATGCCCCCGGTTCTGGAAAACGAGCGGCGTGCTATCACCGAACGCAACAGCAAACTCTATTAGCCATGAAACCTTTTTGGGAAACCAAAACACTTGCGCAAATGAGCGCTGACGAATGGGAAAGCCTGTGCGATGGCTGCGCCAAGTGCTGTTTACATAAACTCGAGGACGAGGATGATGGTGCCGTTTACTACACTGATGTGGCGTGCCAATATTTAAACCTTCTGACCGGGCGCTGCAGAGACTATGTTAACCGCCAATCCAATGTCCCCAACTGTGTGTCGGTCACACCGAGCAATATCAATGACATGACCTGGTTACCCGACAGTTGCGCTTATAAAAGGCTTGAGCGAGGGCAGGGGTTGGCCAGCTGGCACCCGCTGATTGCTAAGAATGCACAAAAGAAAATGCTTAAAAAGGGTGTGAGCGTATTGGGGCGGGTAGTGAGTGAAACTGATATTCCCGAGGCGCTTTGGCAAGAGCGTGTGATTTATTGGGTGGATAACACATGAGTAAAGAGGTGGAAGACTTACAATCTCGCCTGGCATTTCAGGAAGACCTGATCAACACCTTAAGTGATCAGGTGGCTGCACAAGATAGAGACTTGAGCAGACTGCAAGCGCAAGTCCGTGAATTAAACCAAAAACTCAAAGAGATCTTTATGCAAATAGATCAAGGCGGTTCACCGCAAGACAACGAACCACCACCACATTATTGAGAGGTTTGGCCGCTGGACTGTTGAATATGGCTTCCTTAATCAAAGGGGCTTATTAATCGAAAAAGCTTGTTGGTCAATAGGGCATAGGAATTTAACGAATTATGTACACACAAGATGACTATCTATACGGCTGGCTGTTTTATTTGCTTGGCGTTTTTATTGTAATGGTATGTGGCTGGTTGTTAACTCGACGTTGGCCGATCTTACTACGCCAGCTCCTACGTTTGTGGGTTGGCGTTGTACTGGTGGTACCTTGGTACGCCTCAGCCGAATTGGATTACTTCGCGCCCGCTTGGATCATAGCGTCTTTTGAAGGGCTTTTTGATGGCGACGGCGCATTTTGGCGGGCCGGAACACCCCTGCTGGTAGCCCTGGGTAGTACCACACTGGTGTATGGAGCCGTATTTGGTCTGTTGGCTTGGCGAACGCCCGAAAAACCTCAACAATCCCCAAATTAATCCCGTGCCACCCTGGGGCGGGCGTCTTGAAGGCGTTCGAACCGAACTGTGGTGCGCTGCACCAGAAGCACCAAAGCACTTTCTCTTCTAAAACGTCCCATTTTAAAACGCCCCACCCACCGGCTAAACGTGCGCTTTAGCCGACAAACTGCCGCACGACTGCTATAACTAAGTAGGAGTGATTCTAATATTCCATATAACGACTTTTTCGCACAAAGAGTTCATCTACTTATGTCGGCTACTGTCAAGAGCTTATTGTTTGTCGCATTCATGGGCTTAACCGCTTTGGTCCGTGCTGAGGATGCTCCGCGCAAACCAGACGTTCGATTGATTATTGATGTCTCCGGCAGCATGAAGCGGAATGACCCCAATAATCTAAGGCAGCCGGCTGTGGACCTATTGGTGAGATTGTTACCCGAGGGCAGTAAGGCTGGCGTGTGGACCTTTGGACGATATGTGAACATGTTGGTCCCGCATCAGCCGGTGGATGACGCGTGGCGGGAGTTGGCAAAAAGCAAAGCGAAAGACATTAATTCGGTAGGTTTGTTCACCAACATTGGCGAGGCTTTAGAGCGCGCAGCCCACGATGTGGCATATCCCAAAGCCGGTTTTGACACCAGTATCATTTTGTTGACAGATGGTATGGTGGACGTAGATAAATCGCCCAATAAAAACAAGGCAGAATGGCGACGAATAGTCGATGAGGTGTTACCCAGGCTTAAAGACGCGGGTTTTACCGTTCACACCGTGGCTTTGTCCGACAAAGCGGACAAAGATCTGTTGCAAAAGCTCGCGTTATCTACCGATGGTATTGCCGCGGTGGCCAGTAACGCCGAGGACTTGCTGAAGATCTTCTTAGATGCTTTTGATGCGTCTGCCCCTGCGCAAAAAGTCCCCCTGGTCAACAATAGCTTTGTGGTGGATTCGAGTGTCGAGGAGTTTACCGCGCTTATTTTCCGCCAAGTGGCCAGTGAAGAAACAGAATTGCTGGGCCCTGACGAAAAGGTAATCCGTCAGGCTACCGCGTCAGAGGATGTTAATTGGCACCATACCGATCAGTACGATTTAATTACGGTTAAACAGCCCCTGGAAGGTGAATGGCAAATCAAGGCTGCAGTGGCACCAGACAGTCGAGTAACCGTTGTGAGTGATCTGCGGTTGCGGATCAAAACCTTGCCAAACAATACCTTTCGCGGGGCCATTGAAACTTTGAGTTTTGTCCTGTTGGAGGAGGGCAAAACGGTGGTGAACCCCGAGTTTCTAAATCTACTCACCAATACCGTGCGTGTTGGCTTTGGTAAAGACGACACCTCTATGGCGCAAATTTGGCAGTACGATTTTAGCCAAGCCCCCCAACCCAAAAACGGTATTTATACGACGACGCTGCCAACGTTTTCGACGTTGGGCACTTATGACATACAAGTGACGGTGGATGGTAAAACCTTTAAACGCGAGACAACGCACCGGCTACAAGTACGAGAACCTTTTAGCGCGGAACTGTCAGAGACGGTTGATGCGCAGGGTAAAAGCCAACACCTGCTGACCGTGCGGGCCCATGGTGATGACGTTATGTTGGATAAAACTCAAATTGCGGCGGCGATTGTTAACCCTAAGCGGCGAAAAGTGGTGAAGCCTTTAGTGTTGTCGGAGTTTGATAACTGGCAAACCCTGTTAACGTTTGATATGCCAGGGGCGTACAGTATTGCGGTACAGGTGACCGGCGAAGACGCCATGGGTGAAGCCTTTGAGTATCAACTGACGCCACTGACTTGGCAGAACAACCCAGATACTCTGTTTGAGACGCAACCGGAACCCGAAGTTCTGCCCGATCCCGTCGTCGAGCTTGAGCCGGAATCCGAACTGGAATCGGAGCCCGAACCCGAATCCGAATCCGAACCAACGGACGAACCCGCTCCTGAAGAAGCGTCAGTGTCTGATAACAATGAGAGCCCGCCACAGGGAGCGCAAGGGTTACCCAAATGGGTTCTTTATGGTTTATTGGTTTTGGGAAATTTGGTGTTATTGGGTGGGGGCTATTGGATTTTTAAAAAGCTTATGTCCGACAGCAGCGAAGATTTGGAAGATGAAGAGGAAGACGAAGCTTTTGATCAGATGGCAGACGCGCAAGCCGATGAAGTCGATGAGTTTCCCGCAGAAGAGATTGAGCCGGCGCTTCCCATGGATGACGGCGGCGGGGAGGATGAAGAGCCCCCGATGGAAGACCTTGACGATGGCGAGCAAAGCTTTGACGAGGACGAGAGCGAGGAATTGGATGAGAAGGATATCGAGCCTCCTGTGCTCGATGAGTCGCCAATGGAAGAGTCCATTGAATTGCCAGAAGATACCGCTACAGCAGAAGACGATATAGCGCGAGCTATGGCGGCGATGGATGGCGTGGAAGATGAAGCCTCGGTGGAAGCCTCACCGGAGTTAAAAGATGCGGCCCCACAAGAAGATGAAGATGACTTTGGCGTGGATGATCTCGAAGAGGAGTTGCGCGAGCAGATAGATGAAATGGGGGGGGATTCAGAGGATTCAACCGAGGAAGACTTCACCCGGGAAGCGGCCATTCAACAAGGGCTTGATATTCCCGAAGATGAGCTCGATGATGCCATTTCCAGTTTAATCGATGAGTTGGATGGAGACCGTTCCCGTTCAGACTCTGATATCGATGATTTTGACGATTTTGGGTTGGACGATAAGGATAAGTAGAGCGACCTGACAAAAGGGCTGCAAAATGTCGTCAGCACCGAGCCAGTGTACTACGGCCAAAGCCCTGGCTTGAGCTCACGGCGTTCTTAAGGCCAGAAACGGTCGAAACAGAATCAGCTTCCTTAGTTTTTAGAACCCTGTGTTACAAGCTGGTAGGTTGATGTTTTTGTAACTGGGTGATCAATTGTTGCTCTTCAATCGGCTTTGATAGGTAATCGTCCATTCCACACGCTTTGCATTTATCCTCATCACCTTTCATGGCATTTGCGGTCAGCGCGATAATGGGGATGTTTTGGCAATGCTTGCCTGCAGCGCCTTGACGAATCTTCCGAGTGGCGGCATAGCCATCCAATACCGGCATTTGGCAATCCATCAGTACGGCAGTGAAGGGCGGCGTGACGGCTTGTTTTAGCTTGTGTAGCGCTTCTTGTCCATTGTTGGCCACCTCGGTTTCAATGCCCAAATCTTCCATGAGCATCAATACCACTTCTTGGTTGACGGCATTGTCTTCCACAAGCAGTATTTTCATGCGTCGAGACCAAGCTGGATGAGGCTGTGGTGCGCTTTTAATCGGTGTTTGCGTAAAACTTTCGTCTACCAATTGTTTGACCACTTTTATCAGGTTATCGGTATGAATGGGGCGCTGGAGTTCCGCTGTAAAGTGCAAGGGTGGCACGCTTGGCTTTTCGGATGACGAAATTGCGGAGCACCAGTGTACCAGGCGGAGGTCTGGGTGGCTTTGCAGTTGTGCCATACAGGCATCTGAGAGTGTATGCACGGGAAATTGCCCGACCACCAAGCAATGCTTTCTAGCGTCATCTAAGGATTGAGCCCAGTTTAAGACGTCGCCTTCAATTTGCGTGCACTGAACCTCGGCACCCAGCGCGCACAATTGTTGTTGTAGCAAGTCGCGATGAATGCGGTTGGTATCTAACACTAAGACGTTCAAAGCCTTGGCGTTACACAAATCGATGACATTGCGGTTTATGCGACTGGGTACAAGGGTGGTGGTGAAGGTAAAACTACTACCTTCCCCCAGAGTGCTTTCGACCATTATGTCGCCACCCATCAACCGGCATAGTCGTTTGCAAATGGCCAATCCCAAACCCGTACCGCCAAATTCACGGGTGGTGGAGCCATCTACCTGAGTAAATGGATCAAACAAGGTGTTGAACTTTTCGGCCGGAATGCCAATGCCTGTATCGGTGATAGTGACGACCAGTTTTTTACTTTGATCTTGGTCGGAGAAGGCGACCTTCACCAGTACATAGCCTGAGGGTGTGAATTTAATGGCATTGCCGATTAAATTGGTGAGCACCTGTTGGATGCGGTTGGGGTCTCCTTTGGCCATGGGCTCATTCAGTGAGTGCTGGTCAACCATCAGCTCAATTCCAGCTTCTGCCGCTTTTAGAAGAAATGTGCCGATGACATCATCGACCATGGAGCGTACATCAAAATCCAGGTATTCCAAGCTTAACTTTCCAGCATCTATTTTGGAAAAATCTAAAATGTCATTGATGATGGTGAGAAGAGATTCTGCACTGTGCTGGGCGATAGTGGCTTGGTGTGATTGTTTCTCATTGAGAGGGCTTTTTCTTAAGAGATTGATCATACCTAAAATTCCATTTAAAGGTGTTCGAATCTCATGGCTCATAATGGCCAAAAATTCACTTTTTGCTCGTGCCGCCGATTCGGCTACATTTTTGGATTTTATAAGTTCCTTTTGAGCCTCGTCGCGCTCTCTTTGTGCGCGTACGTTTTCAATAATTTGGCCTATGGTGTGGGTCAAGGGCTCTAACCAATCGATTATCGATTGCGAATAACCTTTTTCGCGGTTGGCAATGGCAATGACGGCCAAGCCTTTGCCTTCTCTGATAATGGGTAATGCCAAAAACGTTGTTAAGGGTTGAATGTTGTCATGATTATTGTGTTTAAACGAATTGCAAATGACGGGCTGCAGCGATTTAATGGCAGCGGTAATTAAATCGTTAATAGGCTCGGGGAATATGTGGGCGGTGTGTGGTGTATCGATACATCGCGGGTCCTTGTCTGTTTGCGAATTGTCGATGCTGGCTAAACGCGTGAAAAGATGTTCGCATTCGCGCTCAGAATGGGTGTCAATTTCACCAATAATACCCATGTTGCTGTCGGTTAAATCCAGAAGGTGTGTCAGTACAGTGCGAAAAGCATAGTCGGTATTTTTGGCTTCAATGATTTGAGATTGCGCATTGGCGATGCTTTTTAATAGGCGCATCTGTTTGGCTTGTAGGGCGTGCGCTTCGTACAGTTTGGCTTCGGCTTTTTTGCGCTCTGAGATATCTTCGATAATGCTCCAAATGACGGGCTTGCCTTTGCTGTCGTTGGTTAAAAGGCTGCTCATAGAAATGGGGAGTGTACGATTGTCCTGGCGCACAAGCGTTTGCTCTATTGGCCCGATGTGACCATCGGTACGCAACTGCTCGTAGCGGTTTTGAGTGCCTTCGAGTGATTCGGGTGATCTCAAGTCAGTGTGGCGTCTCTCTTTCAATTCGGATAACGCATACCCTGAAAGGGTTTGTAAAGCACGGTTTACGCGCAGAAATTTCCCAGTGGCATAGTCGTTTAGTGCAATACCCATGGGAGATAAGTCAAACAAGCCTTGAAGAAGTCCCTCGTTTTCACGGGTTCTTTGGCCATAGCGAATGGCCGTGACGGTTGGGATTAAAACGCAAAGTGCAATTAAGATCATAATCGCACGAATGGCCCAGGCATTTGGCGCAGTGGTAGCCCAACCCGCAATGGGGGTGGCGCCAATTTGCCAGTGGCCACCGGGGAGTATTACCTTAGCCGTTGCAGGACTATCGTTGAAGACCGCTTCGGAGCCATAAAAAACCTCGCCACGCTCACCGAGTCCGTCTTTGCCCCTTATGGCCAGTTTAAGATTGGGGTTGGCTTCATCCAAGAGGCTGGCTTTGTAAAATCGCTCTATATCAATAACCGTGGACACCAAGCCCCAAAAGCGTTGTCGGTTGTTGTGTAGGTTGAATACTGGAATTCTACCAATAATGCCTTGTCCACCTTGGGCCAGTGTTAAAGGGCCAGCAACGGCCATTTCGCCGGTCTCTTTTGCACGTAAAGCGGCCATTTTTTGAGAGGGGCTTTTGTTGTAGTCCAGGCCTAAGGCAGCCTCATTACCCCTTACGGGATACATATAGCGAATAATCAAGTCTGGTGCGGCCGCAATGTTAAGAAGCTGGTTGTGCCTGGAAATCAAATGCTCGCCAAGCCGAGCAAACTCATCTTGACTGATGTTGGGGTTGAGCGAAATGGCGGCTACCATTCCCTGAACAGCCTGTAGGTTGGAGGAAAGATTGCCTTCTAACCGAGCTCGGATGAGCGCAACTTCTTGCAGCACTGCCGTGCGTTCATCCTTTTGGTAATTGAGCAGTGTCAAATGGTCCACGTAAACCATAATCGCCATCAAAGACACCAGCAGTGAGGCAACGGCAGCTACCGCCCAAAGGCGGCTGGTGAATCTCGGTTTAACGGGCGGCGGGGTCGTCTGAGAGGCGCTCATGAGGTCTTGTGCCTGTACGCACCGGCTGGCGCTGAATCAATCAGTGATGTACATAAATTTATAGCACAGCCGGCAGAAGCTTGCCGTGGTCAATAGGCGGGTAAACGCGATAGAATGCGCGCCTTTCGCATTGGAAGTAGACCTTTTATGGAATCTTTAACCTTACAGCCGATACATGCAGTGTCCGGTAGTGTAGTGCTCCCCGGTTCGAAGAGCCTGTCAAATCGCATATTGTTGCTGGCGGCTTTGGCAAAAGGGCAGACGCGTATTACCAATTTGTTGGTCAGTGACGATGTCAGCCATATGCTGAATGCACTGAAGGCCTTGGGTGTGCACTTTGAGCTGAGCGAAAATGGTACGGAGTGTTTGATCACGGGGCAGGCGGGGCCGTTGAGTTCATCGGTGCCGTTGACGTTGTTTTTGGGGAACGCCGGCACCGCCGTACGTCCGCTGGCTGCGGCACTGTGCCTAGGGGCGGGTGAATTCACTTTGACCGGTGAGCCTCGCATGTACGAGCGCCCTATCGGGGACCTAATTGATGCCATGCAAGCGTTGGGCGCGACAGTCTCCTATCTAAACGACGTTGGCTACCCGCCATTGCGCATTCAGGGTCGTTCATTGAGCGGAGGAACTGTCACCATTAAAGGCAATATCTCCAGTCAGTATTTGACGGCACTTTTGATGGCCGCTCCTATGCTGACCTCTGAGCTGATTATCTTGGTGGAGGGCGAATTGGTGTCTAAGCCCTATATCGATATCACATTGGATACCATGTCGAAGTTTGGTGTTACGGTAGAAAACGACGATTACAAACGTTTTAGGGTGGCGGGGAGGCAAACTTACCAGTCTCCCGGCGAAATTATGGTCGAGGGAGATGCGTCTTCCGCCTCTTATTTTTTGGCAGCTGCCGCGATTGGAGGTGGCCCTGTTCGTGTACACGGCACGGGCTCTGCCAGTGTTCAAGGGGATGCGAAATTTGCAGAAGTATTGGCGCAGATGGGGGCAAGTGTTGAGTACAGCGACTACTGGATTGAGGTTACTGGAACGGAAGCCCTTAAAGGCGTCGATGTGGATTTAAACCACATTCCAGATGCGGCTATGACCATTGCGACCACAGCCCTATTTGCCAGAGGGCCCACCTGTATTCGTAATATCTACAATTGGAGGGTCAAAGAAACAGATCGCTTACACGCCATGGCCACAGAGTTGCGCAAAGTTGGTGCGAAAGTGGAAGAGGGGCAGGACTATATTAAAATTGTGCCCCCAGAAAAAGTGCAATCGGCGAGTATTGATACTTACAACGACCACCGAATGGCCATGTGCTTTTCTTTGGCAGCCTTTGGTGATGTGCCCATTACCATCAATGACCCACGCTGTACTTCAAAGACCTTTCCCTCCTATTTTGATGTCTTATTAGGTCTAAAAAGGGCGTAAGGGAGTGGCTTGGGGTAGGTTACTTTGGATGTGTCGAATAAGTTTACGCAAAAAATGGCGGTTTTGCCTAGGTTTTAATCTAACTTGTTGAAATTTATACTGTTTTAAAAGTTGGCAGTAATTATGCAGTATACAAGGTGTTCGAGGTGTCGTAGCAACGTTACTGTGCACCTTTGAGTCATCAACCTACTGTGTTGGCCTGTTAAGAATTATTGGAGAAAGTATGAAAAGGTTGTTTGCAGTGTTTGCACTGGTTTTGTCATTTTGCCTGGTCTCTTCGCCTGCGTTGGCTTTTGACTTCAACGAAGGTGCGAGCAAGTCTATTAGTTTTTCAAAAGATGTGAGCTTTAGTAAGTCTCATTGGCTGAAAAAAATGATGTTTCACTTCAAGATGAAAATGCACAAATGCCACGATAAGCCCGCGCGTCCCTCTAAGTCTGTTCCTGAGATAGATACTGCTCACGCAGGTCTGGCGGTGGCCTTGTTGGCCGGTATTTTTGGCATCAGCCGTGAGCGTCGCCGTCGCAAGCAATAGAATTTGCGCTGCAGTGTAGGCTCGGCTAGTTATCCAGTCAGCTAATGATTCTAAATAGAAAGGCCCTCTTGGTTCTCCAGGGGGGCTTTTTTTATGGTGGTTCGCTTGGGGAGGGTTGAATAGTGGTTTGGGGCCCGCATGTAACCCTTCAAACGATAAAGCACTGGAGATAGGTATGAGTCAAACAGTTGTAGTGACAGGAGCCAATCGTGGAATTGGCTTAGAGTTTGTAAAACTGTATCGAGCGCAAGGCTGCAGAGTCTTTGGTGTTTGTCGGCATTCCAGCGAGGCATTGGAAAAAACAGGTGCCGACGTGGTGGCCGGTGTGGATGTGTCTGATGATTCTGTGAGTCAGCGGTTGCAGTCAGCACTGGCGGGAGTGAGCATTGATCTTCTGATTAATAATGCCGGGATCTTGCGCGATGAACGCTTGGGGTCTCTTGATTTCGAAACCATCGAGTCACAGTTTCAGGTTAATACTCTCGGTCCTTTACGGGTTACCGAAGCGCTTTTACCTCAATTGTCGGCAAACGCTAAGATAGCACTGATCACCAGTCGTATGGGCTCTATGGCCGACAACACCTCGGGTGGTCGCTACGGTTATCGAATGTCTAAGGCGGCGCTGAACATTGTCGGTGTTTCATTAGCCAAAGATTTGGAACCGCGAGGAATTGCCGTGGCTATTTTGCACCCAGGTTACGTTGCCACAGAGATGGTGGGTGGTCGAGGCGACATCACGCCGGATGTGGCGGCTTCCCGGTTAGCGGAACGTATTGGCGAGCTGAGTCTCGATAATACGGGTACCTTTTGGCATTCCAATGGCGAAATCTTACCCTGGTAGCCTTAACCCAGCTGTTAATTGAGCAAGAATAAGTAAATCATAAACTCAATAATGTAAAATTTTGATTGTACGCCTAACGTCCGTTGATTTAGGGGGCACCAAAGAGGGCAAGGTTATGGGCATGTTTGAGCGGTGGCTTTCTCTGTGGGTGGGGTTGAGCATAGGTGTGGGCGTGGCGTTGGGCATCGCAATGCCCGGGACTTTTCAATGGTTTGCTTCATTGGAAGTTGCTCATGTGAATATCCCTGTTGCGTTGCTCATCTGGGTGATGATCTATCCGATGATGACGCAGATAGATTTTGCTTCCATTCGACACATCGGTAAAAAGCCGAAAGGCCTTGCCCTGACGTTGATTGTCAACTGGCTGATCAAGCCCTTGAGCATGGCCGCACTGGGCTGGCTGTTTTTTCGAGTGATTTTTGCAGGCTTCGTTGATCCGCAAACGGCATCTGAATATATTGCAGGGATGATTTTGCTGGGGGTCGCGCCTTGCACGGCGATGGTGTTTGTTTGGAGTCAGCTTACCCAAGGTGACCCAAACTATACTCTGGTGCAGGTTTCGGTCAATGACGTCATCATGGTTTTTGCGTTCGCGCCTTTAGCGGCGCTCCTGTTGGGTGTTAGCGATGTTGCCGTTCCTTGGAATACTCTACTGCTATCGGTGGTGCTGTACGTTCTAATCCCGCTTGTGAGCGGCGTGCTTACTCGTCGCTATCTCAATGCCAAACACGATCGCGATGGGCTCAGCCGTTTTCTACAACGGCTCAAACCTTTTTCGATGCTGGGACTTTTGGCGACGGTTGTGTTGCTATTTGGCTTTCAGGCACGCACGATTATCGCGAACCCGCAAGCGATTGCTCTGATTGCCCTCCCTTTATTGATTCAGACTTATGGGATATTTTTTATTGCCTATGCTGTGGCGAGATGGATTCATTTGCCACATAGCATCGCGGCACCCGCCTGCATGATCGGCACTTCAAATTTCTTTGAGCTGGCCGTGGCGGTTGCCATTTCGTTATTTGGCCTGCAATCTGGAGCCGCTTTAGCCACAGTCGTTGGGGTGCTGGTGGAGGTGCCTGTCATGCTGTCTTTGGTGGCCTTTGCGAACCAAACCCGTCACTGGTTCAATACAAACTAACTCGACTTGTCAGGTGTCCACGTTGTCTGTTCTGCCGATTAGTGACTCAGTCCGTCCATAGTCTTCTGGTTACACCCGTCTTGTCGGGCGTCCAATCGCCACCCCGCTGATTAGTGACTCGCGCCACCCCTGGCGCTCGGGCTTCGCCCGCCTTGGCAGGCGTCCAATCGGCAATCCTGCCGATTAGTCGAACCGGGGTGCCGATTTTCGCCGACCTCCGGTACAAACAAAAAAGCCCCGCTATCGCGAGGCTCTTTTTGTTTGGTACCA
>JBNKWZ010000004.1:0-145078 GCA_050300015.1 Cellvibrionaceae bacterium
GAAAATACTAAGCTGAATTGTCGGTTTCTTGTGTCTTTTCTTAGTGATTAAACATCACCCACACAAGATCCCACACGCTTTGCTTGACCTCTTTGTTAAACCGCTCCAGCCTGCTTGAGGCTTGGATGCCACCGTTTGGTGAGGCGCGCATTTTACGCATTTTTAAGAACTTGGCAACCACTTTCTTTAAAATAATGTAACGATTTTACGCGCCGGTCGCTCAGGGGCTTTTTAACAAACCCTCCCCAAGCGAGGGCCGCGAATTATGAAGAGACGGTTGCGGCTAGTCAACCGATTTTTGAGGATCTTCCGAAGTTTTTTCGTCTTGTGCCGGGCCGTCGTCGTCGGCACCAGAAGCAGCCGCAGGCTTACGCAATTTCAACAACCACATCACAGGGCCTGAAAGACCGTAAACACAAGCCATGGTCAGCAGAACGCGAGCAGGGTCAATCACCACCACCACAAAGATCAAAAGCGCTGCCAACATCACCACAAACGGTACGCGACCACGCACATTCAAGCCTTTAAAACTGGTGTACTGAACATTGGAGACCATAAGCAACCCTAGAACAACGGTTAATATCCCAACCAATACGGAGACAAAATAAGAGGGCGTTACATCGTGCCAACTCCACACGATAGTGGCCAAAACCGCCGCCGAAGGAGGACTTGCCAGCCCTACAAATACGCTTTTGTCTACTTTGGCAACCTGAGTATTAAAGCGTGCTAGGCGAAGCGCTGCACAGGCGGAAAACAAAAACGCCGCAGCCCAGCCAAATTTACCCAGAGGCTCCAGCCCCCAACTGAACATCACAAGCGCGGGCGCCAAACCAAACGACACCATATCCGACAGACTGTCGTACTCCACACCAAACGCACTCGTGGTGTTGGTCATACGCGCAATACGACCATCAAAACCGTCCAACAACTGCGCCACAATAATAGCGAGCCCCGCACTGGCAAAATTGCCATTCATACCAGAAATAATCGCAAAGAAACCGGCGAACAATGCCGCAGTGGTAATTAAGTTTGGCAGGAGATAAACGCCATTTCGCCGCACTTTTCGGCCACTGGCACTGGTAACTTCCTCGACGTGATCGTCGACTATGTTGAGCAGAGAACTGTCAACATCTTCTTTTTGCACTTGATCGGACATGGGCACACTCGCATCCACAATGAAGACATAATGGTAACTCAGGCCATCCGGTCACGCTATGACCGCAGAAAGAAATTTGACAGACGAGACAGAACAAACAGAAGGAGCCGCCCCATCCCAGGTGCGGCCAACAATGATGCAATTGATCCGGCGTATCAATCGCTCGCGCGAAATCATACATTTGCGTTAACGATTTTGGAGGCTCTTCCGTGTGCCTCGTCAGTACCCACTTGAAACTCACGTTTCAGCGATGGGCACTAATTCTTGGTTTTGTCGATGATTTTATTGGATTCAATCCAAGGCATCATTTCACGCAGTTTAGCCCCGACTTGCTCAATGGGATGCGCAGCATTGTTACGACGATAGGCTGTCATTGATGGGTAGTTGGTAGCGCCTTCAGAGATAAACATCTTGGCGTACTCACCATTCTGAATACGCTTTAACGCATTGCGCATGGCCTTACGGCTTTCCTCATTGATGACTTCCGGACCGGTCACGTACTCACCGTATTCGGCGTTGTTGGAGATGGAGTAGTTCATATTGGCGATACCGCCTTCATACATGAGATCCACGATCAACTTTAACTCATGAAGACATTCAAAGTACGCCATTTCAGGCGCGTATCCCGCTTCGGTCAGCGTTTCAAAACCCATCTTCACCAACTCTACCGCTCCACCACAGAGCACGGCTTGCTCACCAAATAGATCTGTCTCGGTTTCGTCTTTAAAGGTGGTCTCAATAATACCGGTACGGCCGCCACCAATGGCGCTGGCGTAAGACAGCCCCACCTGTAAAGCATTGCCTGAGGCGTCTTGATGAATTGCCACCAGGTCGGGAATACCACCACCCTTGGTGAACTCAGACCGCACGGTGTGACCCGGTGCTTTTGGCGCTATCATTATTACGTCCAAATCTGCACGGGGTACCACTTGGTTGTAGTGGATGGCAAAGCCGTGGGCAAAGGCCAACGTGCCGCCTTGCTTGAGATTGGGTTCAATCTCGTTTTTGTACAAAGTCGACTGGAATTCATCGGGAGTGAGTATCATCACCACATCAGCGCTCGCCACCGCCTCGGCAACCGGTGCCACGCGCAAACCTGCAGCTTCGGCTTTTTGGGCAGAGGCTGAGCTTGAGCGCAAGCCCACAACCACGTCTACACCAGAATCTTTCAAGTTATTGGCATGCGCATGCCCTTGCGAGCCGTAGCCAATCACAGCCACTTTCTTAGATCGAATAATGGAAAGATCACAATCTTTATCGTAATACACTTTCATAGCTTCACCCCATTGTGAAATTGGTACATAAAAGAAGGCGCCATGGTAAAGCTCAAGAAATATTGTGTAAAATGAATTATTTAAAACCAATTGTTTCATTTTTTGAAACATGAAAATAATGAAACCCTCCGGAGGACATCATGGACGCCACCAAACTCCGCCAGTTTATTGCCCTGGCAGAAACCCTCCATTTTGGTAAAGCCAGCAAGCAGTGTCATGTCAGCCCATCCACCCTGTCGCGCAACATTTCTCAATTAGAAGAAGAGCTCAATACCACTTTGTTCCACCGGGACAATCGATCGGTGGTCATCACACAGGAAGGCAGGCAACTGCAGCAATTCGCCAAAGACACCCTCGGCCAATGGCAAACACTCAAACAAATGGTCATGGCCAATGCCGATCAGTTGCGGGGCGCACTGAGCTTTTATTGTTCAGTTACCGCAAGCTATAGCTTTTTATACGACGTATTGATGGGGTTTCGACGACAACATCCATTGGTTGAAATCCTACTGCACACGGGCGACCCAGCTTTGGCCGTGGACCGGGTGCTGTCGGGGCAAGAAGACATCTCGATTGCCGCACGCCTGGATGTCATGCCCCCGGGGGTGAAGTTTAAGCGCATGACCTTCTCACCCCTGGTGTTTATTCAACCCATTGACGCCTGTGCACTCTCGTGGTGGCCTGAACCCAACACCTCCGACTTTTGGCACACGGTGCCTTATATTTTGTCGGAACAAGGCGTAACGCGTCAGCGGCTCGACCGCTGGTTTCGCCAAAAGCACATCACCCCCAAGATCTACGCACAGGTCGCAGGCCATGAAGCCATTGTGAGCATGGTGAGTTTGGGGTTCGGTGTCGGGGTTATTCCTAAGATCGTACTAGACAACAGCCCTTTGTCAGACAAAGTAGCGGAAGCACCCAATGCACCCCAACTACAACCCTACGAGGTGGGTTTGTGCGTATTGGAAAAAACCTTAAAAAACCCTTTGGTCCGGGCGTTTTGGGAGCAAGCGCCGCAACACATCAACGCTTAGTTAACTGGGTGGCGGTAACGGCCTCGTCATTCACCTCACACCTTGCCTGATATTTCAATTCGACACCCCAAATACTTTTGGCATCAAAGTCAACTTCAAAGACGGCATCTTGCTCACTAAATTCGATCGGCTCGGGATGACCCTCGTGAAGCCATGTTAAGTTCAACATCATTTTGGTGCGCGCTTGCAATTGCACTTCACACATTTTCCAAAGCATCAACTTACGTTGTGCTATGGCCTCTTGCCGTTTGGCCTCCTCTTCTCTTTTTATTCTAGCCTCTTCTTCGGGGGTCAACGCTACTTCAATGGGTTTAGGTGTGGTTAGGGTTTCAAAACTGAGGCCGTCTACCATTTCATTGTAAGAACGACCATCCGGTTGTCGGCACAGTATTCGAAAAATAGGATGCCCAGGTCTGCTTTGATCTAAGTCTAAAGTGCCTTCCATTACTTCCGTGCAGCGACTAATAGCTTCGGCTGCCTGCGCAGAATGCACCAAGGGCAAGTAGTGAATTTGATGCGATCTCGCAAGCCACAAACGCGATTCATCCAAAGCGAAAGCCAGGGGGTGACACACCGTTAAAAACCCAACACTAAGAAATCGTTTGTATCTTTTTAGAAAACATTGCATGAAACAAAAAACCAAATAAAACCAATAGAGAGTCTTCGTCGCAAGACTTAAATTCTAAACCATACGTATAGCAGCCATCCTTTAAAGTTCGCGATCGAATGATGGTATCCACCTTTAACCGTCGTTGCATGTCAGCCACGTGAAACTTACCTTTGACCTCCACCGTCTCACCTACGCGCCCAAGCTCCTCTTCGGTTTCAATACACGCGCCACTGGCGCTGATATCACACGCCTTACCTGTGACGATACCGACATTGGAATCTGATACGTTTTCCAACAGCACAGGGAAGACCACTTGCACACGAATAGCGCCACGAACTTCCTTAAATTTAATACTTTTGGGGTAATCCAAATACACCAAAATAGTGGGCTCTTCCCCAACAAACAAAACAACACTATGAAATAAAGCCACCCCAGTGGCCAATTTTGCTCGAACAACAACAGGCTGGCCTTCACTGAGCTGCGGTAAGATGCCCTGCTCATCCGGGCCAATCAATATGGCCTCTTCGGGAATACAGCCAATCAGCTGGCAGCTAAAGGTTTCTTTCGGTATAGACGGGTTGGGAATCAGAGTGAGCGCCTGCCCAAACCTCAAATCGAGATTGGAAAATTCAGAAAATGAATAAGGCTCTGTTGACATAAGGCTCGAAAAAATGAAACCGGTTTCATAAGTGGTATTCAACACACACTCGCCGTTCAACCCAATAACGCCCATAGCGTTTATACACTCAAATAATCACGGTGGGCTAAGGTGCCCGGCAAACACATCGTCCAAGCGCCCTACATTTTATAAGCATAGACGGTTTATGAAAAACGAAGGGGTTACTTACCACCAAACGCGTGCTTGACGGCAATTAAACCGTTTTGGTGTATTCCTTATTCCAGGCCAATAGGTGCAACGCTAAGGTCTGAGCCTGCTCATAAAGGCTCAACAGCTCCTCTTGTGTGCCGGAGACCCCTGCATAGGGTTTGACGCCCGCCAGTCCTAACTGGCTCTCACCGGCGGGAAATTTCTGACGGTAAGTCTCTAACTTCCACCTCAAGCCGTGCACCATATTGCGAAAATACAACAGCTTGGTATTCAAATGGACCCGAGTGAAATCTAATATTTCGCCAAACACCGCGAAATCCGTGCAAAAGACCAGGGCACTCTTGCATGAGGTGTCCACAATCACCGTGGCAGCACGCTTATGGTTCAGCAACACCGCAAGATCTCCAAACACCTCTCCCGATGCAATTTGATTGACTCTGCGAATACCCAAAGGCTTAACCCCCGCATAAACTGCCAGCCGCCCCTTCAATAAAAAGAACAACCAATCATCTTGCTGCCCAGCTTCAATGATCATTTCTCCCACGCGATATTCCGCCATACGCGAGTAGCGCATCAGCAACTTATATTGGGCTTCATCTTGCTGCTTGACTTGCCGATAAAAGGGAACCGACGCTAAGAGTTGATTTAAGGCCTCTTGAGGATAGAGATCGAGGGGATGAACGTACATTCGCGTGGACGGCCCTTACAATTGTTATTAAGATGGCGAAGTGGGAACGATGTTTTACAAAACCACTCCAAAGATTAGGGAGATACGCGCCATTCTGATAAGCGCACCACGCAATTACAATTTGCCCCTAATGCAAACTGCAGTTGCGAATTGGTATGTATGAAAGCGCAGATCTACCGTATTTGCAAACATTTTGCGCACCGATAATACGAGGGAGTACTAGGCCTCACCAGGATCCTCTTATCGGCAACGAGCAGACTGGCCAATTCAGGCTAAACTTAAAAGGACTAAACTTAAGCTTGACGGCAAATTAAATAGACAACCCGCTTAGCAGCGGATTGACAGAAACTTGACAGACTTTAGATGAAAACCAAATGACCTGTATGAGTATGGCATGAAGCAAGTATACAAATTTTTAGCGCGCACCTTTACACTGCTGCTTTGTGCAAGCTGGATAACCAACTGTTGGGCAGACTTAACACTCAACGGTATCGCCACGCACACCAATTACGGTCAAGATCAATTTATCGCAGCTGTTTACTGTGAATCGCCCACCACTGATTCACGTGCCCTTCTACTCGACGAAGGCCGCAAAGCCTTGGAGGTGCGCGTGGTAGTTGAGCAGCTTCACGCGCGTCGCTTTAAGCGGATGTGGGTGGAGAGCATTGCCATCAATGCCGGCTCCGTGGAGTTAGAAAGCCAGGCCGAAAACATGGCGAAATTTGCCAATCTGTTAAAGATGAAGCTACATGTTGGCGACATTTTCAGGGTGGAGCGCGACCCCAAATCCGGCGTAAAGGTGTTATTTGATGGCCATGAACTCGGCACCATTCAAGACCCGCACTTTTTTGACCTGTTACTGAGAACCTGGGTAGGCCCTGTGCCGCTTTCCACCCAGTTCAAAAAAAACCTGCTTGCAGCGGGTAACGTGAATGACGACCAACGCCGTATTTTTAACGCCACAAAACCAAGCCCCAGTCGCGTTCTGGCCATTACCAACGCGTTAAGCAGCGCAACTGCTGCTGCCTCTTCCGCACCGCCAGCGCCTTCTAAAAACAAAAAACCTGCCTCTTCTCCCTCAAAAGTGAGCAAAGCCAGCCCCAAGACTGCTGCGGTATCGACCTCGCCATCTGGTCCGAAAACTGCCGCCACATCGAATCGTAAGGCTGCCCAGAAAAACACCACACAAGGCAAAGCTGTTGCACCAGCCCCCCCACGTCCAACCACTGAAGAAACAGCGGTTTCGAAGGCTGGGTCACGGACAAACACTGGGCTGAAAGGAGAGGAAGGCCTGTTTGACGACGACGATATTTTAGACGGGGACTCTGAACCTTTCACCGCAGAGAATTTACTGAATCAACAATTGTATATTTCTAAGCTTACGCACTGGACCAGAAATTTTGTGGAGTATCCAGCCAGTGCGTTGCTAGAAGAGCAAGAAGGGAGCGTGCGCCTAAAAGTGACCATTAACAGGCAGGGCGAAGTCCAAAATATTGATTATGAGGCAGAAGCACCTCACCTATCCTTGAACCAAGGCGCTTACGACGCTGTGCAAACGGCAAGCCCCTACCCAGCCATTCCAGACTCTATTCAAGGTGACACATTCAGCTTTTCAATTCCCATCACCTTCAAATTACAGTAGCACTCTAGCTCAGGAGCGCCAAGCGGTCCAAAATAACGCGCCGAAGGTCGTTAAGCTCAAGCGTAGACAAGTTGTCGATGCACTTGAGTGTCACCGAATGAAGATGTAAACAAGGCGTTTTGGCGTTCAACTCGCGCAAGTCGCCCTTTACCAGTACGGGGAGAATGGGAAGGTTTGAGGGTCTTCTTTGATTAACCAATCGAAACCCTACTTGCAACGGTACAGAGCGAAACGGTTCTTCTTTACTGCGTAAAGGAATCCGCAGCAACAGCTCACCTTTGCCCCCCGGCACAATATAAAGCCCGGTCGGCTTGATGGCATCCTCCGCCACATTTTGGAATATGTCGTGATGCGCATAGGGGTTGGGAAGTATGACCAGGCGGCTGTTTTCTTCCGCAGGCATAAAAATATTGTAGTTGGTGTACAGCTGCCGGACGGAACCCGAAAATACGCACAGTTTATTTTCGAAGTTCAAAACAAACTCATGTGCCCGTTTGCGCTGGGAAAACATGTCCAGATCCCAAATGAGGTCTTTATTGTCCTCGGAATCTTCAAGTAGTGAGTTACTGTCTTCTAACATCCAAGCGCTGCCTTCTTCTGACGAATTTAGCATTGATAGAAGTGCTTATTTGCACTCTACATTGATTTTAGTCCACAGCCGCCCCATTTACCTGAAACTGGCAACAGCAATTACAACATAGGCGCTAACCATTTGATTTTATTGTTATAAAACTGATATCTAGGGGAACCTCTGAGATTAAACCCCGATAACTTCTGGCTTTCAAAGCTTTTCGAGATCAAGGCCCAAACAAGCACTCAGACTACCAAAGTGCAGTTTAAAATAGCTCCACCACATTATCGCCATTGGGGGGCTTTTTCGGCGGAGAGTCATCGGGACTACAGGACTTGGAGGGTTGACTCACGGACTTGAGGCTACGATCCACCGCATTTTCGAGCTTTTCAAATAGCTCATCTACTTTCAGCCCTTCATTGAAGGTGTGGTTAACCTGAGCCACCATCTGATCCGTGACTTTTTCCAAAAACCGCTCATCTTCTTCTGTTAAGGCCAGGTGGGGTACACGATGCTGAATCAGCTCAGATGCATTTTCCACTTCACGTACGATCTCTTGCATAACGCCCTGATACGAGTTTTTGAGCCCGCCAATCACTGACTTTACATCACCCGATAGCTTACGCAACGAGTCCTTCTCTGACAACAGTTTGAATTGATCTTCAAGCGCGATAATGCGCGAATTGATACCTTGGACCAGACAAAAGGTATTGTCCTTAATGGCGCCATACTTCTCTGCGTCATCAACCGGCATATTGCGTATTAACAACGACACGCGGTCATAGTTAACAATGGTGCGTTTGCCAAAATCCACATAGCGCCCTTTGTCCTTAAGCTGCAGCAGCAGCTGAGACTCTAGGTCCTTCGCCATTCCATGCGCCTCCATGTCTTTCACACCCATTTCACTGCGCATTTGCAGACTACAGGACAACCCATACCGATCGATGGTAGCAAATAACTGTTGGCCCAATTGGTCTAGATTGTCGCACTGATGCACTTGCAGCAAAAATTGAATATTGGCGCCGAGATCGCTATTGTCCACCATGGCCGTGCGAACTGTTTCTGTAGCCTGCAGCAGTCTTTGGCTGAGCTGATCATTGGCGATCTGGTGGAAAACAGATTTGTTCACGCGCGCGCACACTTCATCCCCAGGGGTTGTCCCATCAATAAAGTCATCGCAGCCAAGATCAAAGGCTTTAAGCTTATCTTGAAGCGTGTACTGGGAGGTCAACAATATCACAGGGATACCTTGTAGACCCTCAACTTGTAACAGCGCTTCACACTGCTTTAGGCCTGGATCGGGCTTGGACACAGAGTCCATCACTACAGCTCTAAATTTTTTGTTTGCTAGGGCTCCCGCCACGGTGTTCACGTGCTGCACGTGCTCGGCCTTAAAAAAGTCCATCACGTGCTGCCCCAGACTGGAAAGGTCTTCACTGAGTACAAGAATTTCGTAAGCCATGTAAAATGCCACATCCCTTCGCACAAACGGGTTAATCAAGCGCGCTCCCAAATCTGAAAAGCAAGGGATTCCTACAAAACCCCGCTTTCCAATATTAAATCTAGTCGACATAAAGGTAATTACCAACTTTGACCGCGCCCGCTAAATGAAGTCTACGGATGCCAACAAAAGATGGTCATTTATCTCAATCTAGGCCAAAAGCCTGCTAAACAGAAGGAAATTGATTAAATATTGATCTATCTCAAGCTAATACCGTATCCAGTGGTGCCTGGAAACTCAACAGAGGTGTTAATTCTGCTAGCGATGGCCTCAACGGACGAATATCAGCTAGCCGGCATTCGGCTCTTTGCGACACTGAAGCGCCAAGCCATTGTTGGTGCTCCACTTGGCAGCCAGGCCTGAAGGGAGGTGATACTACTACTTTTGATGATCGAGCGTTAAATTGCTCAAATTCACCGATACGGGAAGATTTGCCGGAGCTTTCCCTGAGCCTAAAATGACCGCAAACCAGCGCGTATCTTCAAAACTTTCCAGTGCAATTTTTACCATCATAGTCAAGGGTATTGACAGCAGCATTCCAATAGGGCCCAGTACCCACCCCCAAAATACCAAGGATAAAAATACCACCAGGGCCGACAGGTCCAACCCCTTGCCCATCACTCGGGGCTCGACCAAGTTACCAATCACGAAATTCACGAGCAAAAAACCGACCCCTGTGATCACCGCATCCCCCACTCCGAGCTGCACCAGCGCCAATAACACCGCAGGTACCGCCGCTAGTATAGACCCCAGCGTAGGGACAAAATTGAGTAAAAAGGCCAGCAGCCCCCAAAGCACAAAATAATCCACTTTCAGCACCCACAGCCAAATCATCACCAGTAAACCCGTCACTAGGCTCAGTGCAGTCTTAATGGCCATATAACGATTCACGCTCTTGGTGAAATGGGCAATCGCCGTCAAGGTTTTTTCGCTGTTTTTGTTGGTCAAGCGGAGCTTATCGGCAAAACCCACTTCCTCAGCCAGAATAAACACCACTGTTAGTAGAATCAGCACCGCGTTGGTCATGATGTTGCCAAAAGAGGCAATAGTCGACCCGGCTAGGCTTAATGCCGCCGCAGGATTGAAGCTCTCTTTTAGCTGCGTGAGATCCACATTCAACCCCATTGCCGCCAGTTGATTGAACAGACCCGTGCTCATTTGAGTTAACCGTGCTTGATAATCCGGCAGGTCATTTTTAAAGCTGGTAATGGATGACCCAACCACCGCACCAATGGAAATACCCACCACCACCACTAACGCAATAATCACGACAATGGCAAGCCCATTGGGCAACCCTTTTTGTTTCATCCAAACCAGTGGTGGCGAGCAGATCACCGCAATAAACAAAGAGAGCAAAAACGGCACCAGCAGCTGCTCTGCGGCCTTCATTCCGGCTACAACCACCACAAAAGCGGCCAGAACCAATAAAAATCGAGCGATGGGCGAGTGTGTTGGCATATTTGCTCTCTAAAGTGATGTAATCCAGAAATAGGCCTTCTGAAGAGGCCGTATTTACTGTAAGTGAGGGTGCCTGCCTTTAAAATTCGAGCGCACGTGCTCACGAATTGTCTGTGCATCCTGCTCGTAATGCTCGCTGGCACGCCAGAGTTTATCTAAAATGAGCACCTTGCGCTCGTAATCCCACGCCACGGTTAAAACCGGCACTTGTGCCTGGTGGGCCACTCTTAAAAACCCCGTTTTCCAATAAGCGACCTTTTGACGTGTACCTTCTGGTGCGATGGCAACCCATAGTTTGTCATGCTGGTTGAAGGCTGACACCAACTGCTCCACGGTATTCGTCGCGGATTTTCGGTTCAAGGGAACCCCACCCAGCCAAACATACAGCCTTGAAAACGGCCATACAAAAGCCTCTTTTTTCATCAAATAGCTGACTTGAATGCCGCTAGCCAGAATGGCTGCCATAGCCACCACAAAATCCCAATTGGAGGTATGCGGCCCAAGGGCCACCATGACCTTTGGCGCTTCAGGAAAGCTCCCCTCCACACGCCACCCCAAAAGCTTGAGCAACGCCCATCCCACTCCTCGGCTAAAACGGTTGGATTTGGCCGGCAAACAGTCGGGTAATGGTGGCGTAAGAGGACATGCCACGGGTTAGTGCTCTCGCGTTGCCCTAAACACAATATCGGGGTAACGCTCTTGGCTTAAGGATAAGTTTACGCGAGTAGGCGCCAAATACGTCAAATGCCCACCTCCATCTATGGCAAGGTTATCCGCGCATTTGCGTTTAAATTCCTCCAGCTTTTTGCTATCACTGCTATCAACCCAGCGCGCGGTGGTGACACTCACATTTTCGTAAATCGCCTCTACTTTATATTCATCTCTTAGGCGGTAGGCCACCACCTCAAACTGCAATACTCCCACCGCACCCACCACAATATCGTTGTTGTTCAAAGGGAAAAACACTTGTGTGGAACCCTCTTCGGACAACTGCTGCAAACCCTTTTGCAATTGCTTGGTTTTCAACGGGTCTTTCAAGCGAATACGCCGAAACAGCTCTGGTGCGAAGTGTGGAACACCGGTAAATTTTAAAGGCTCTCCTTCGGTAAAGGTGTCGCCAATTTGAATGGTCCCGTGATTGTGTAAACCAATAATATCACCGGAGAGCGCCTCTTCCACCGCACTGCGATCGCCCGCCAAAAAAGTCACGGCATCACTAATTTTAATATCCTTTCCCAGCCGCACATGGCGCATTTTCATGCCCTGCGTATAACTGCCCGAACACACACGCATAAAAGCAATGCGATCACGGTGCTTGGGGTCCATATTGGCTTGAATTTTAAAAACAAAACCTGAAAATTTGTCCTCATCGGCCAATACTTCACGTGTCTCGGTGGGTCGAGGTAAAGGCTTGGGAGCACACTCAACAAACCCATCTAGCATTTCCCTCACACCAAAATTGGCCAATGCCGTACCGAAGAAAACCGGCGTTAATTCACCCTTCAAATAAGCTTCAACGTCAAATTCGTGGGTCGCACCACGCACCAATTCTATTTCTTCCCGAATGGCAATGGCGTCTTCGCCTAACAATTGATCTGCCTCAGGACTGCTCAAACCCTCAATGGTGATATCTGGTGCCACCGAAAATCCATGGCCCGGTTCGAACACATGAATGGTATCCGTATAGAGGTTGTATACGCCCTTAAATTCCTTACCCATACCGATGGGCCAGTTAATCGGGGCCGCGGCAATTTTTAGTACGGATTCGATTTCATCCATTACATCGATAGGGTCCCGAATATCACGGTCCATTTTATTAATAAAAGACAAGATGGGCGTATCACGCAGGCGACAAACATCCATGAGCTTGATAGTCCGGTCTTCCACCCCCTTGGCACCATCAATCACCATCAACACCGAGTCCACCGCAGTCAAAGTGCGGTAAGTATCTTCAGAAAAGTCTTCATGGCCCGGGGTATCCAGAAGGTTGACTGTGCGACCTTTGTAGGGAAATTGCATCACCGAGGACGTTACCGAGATACCACGCTCTTGCTCCATGGTCATCCAGTCCGATTTAGCGTGAGGCCCGCGTTTACCCTTGACCGAGCCCGCCAACTGGATTGCATTGCCCAGCAGTAAGAGCTTCTCGGTAATGGTGGTCTTACCCGCATCAGGATGCGAGATGATAGCAAAAGTGCGTCTCTTGTTGATTTCATTAGATAATTTGCTATCGATCATGCTGCAAAAACCTTAGTTTGTACTTGTATTTGTACTTGTTCGTTACTTTACCCTTTCGGGGCTTGCTAAATAGGGCGCGTATTCTATCGAAACTAGCCCTGTCCTGCTCCTACGAATTCCATTAAGAGCATGAATCTTGGTCATCTGAGACCCAAATCCCTTTCTCTACTACCCTTGCCTATCAGTTGCGGCAAGCGGAATGGTTGTTAGGTGTTTCTCAATCATATCAATCATGTCCCTTGGGAGCGCCAAGTTCGTCTTCTCGCGCCCCCATACCTCATAAAACCGCTCAACCGTCTCTTTGGCTGTATCAAGCACCAGCTTTTCGGGAAGCATCGCCTTTGCTGCCAAATGGGTAAGCTCATCTAGGGTGAAATCTGTGAACTTCGCACTGCGGCTTACTTTGAGCGCAGCGGACTCATCCTTCATATAAGGAATGGTTGAAACAAAGTCGTAGGCAGGCGCGATGGAGGCAGTCACTTTATCTTTATAAATCACCGACCAATTCTTCATATGCATATCTTCATTGCCGATGAGTGTGTTAAAGACAAGCCTGCGGATCAGCTCTTCTATATCTTGTTCCTGCCCTTCCAGCCCCATGACTTGCGCAATGTTGCGCATACGCCCTGACTTATATTTACCATCAGGATAAACGCCGAAGATTTGCGCAAAATCTTCTATATGGACGGACTGGCCTCTATCGGTTCGATCAAACCGCTTAATAGCAAAAGCACTTGCCCCGAACTGACCGATACCATCAGGTATATTTTCAATCTCATCAATACTAATCAGCTGAGTTTGAGGAACATCCATGCCGATTAGGCGAGCGAGTTCCATCATCGAAAATTCATTCTCAGGAACATGATTAAATTTGCTCGACGGAAGCTTCACAATCCACGATCCCCCCATTCCTGAGGCAGGGATGGTGAGACCTCCCGAGGTCTTCTGAACAGCCGAAAACTTCAACTGCACACCAGCCAGAGAGAAACGCATCGGACCAGCTATTCGATCTTCTTTTTCCAAAGCCTCACTTACGCCTGGAGGCAATTCTTCACCGTCTGCTGGCTGAACAGTAATTGCACCTGACAAGTCTTGCCCCAACACCCATAAAAGGAAGAATTCTCGCGCAGGATTAACTTTGGCCCTTTCGGCAAGGTAGTCGCGCATATTGCCTTCGGGCAATAAGTTAGAGAAAAATGGTATCAGCTTTGTTTGGGTGGGCTTTATATCTAAATCAAGACCACCAAAACGGTCTTTGAAGCCTAGACTTAGAATGGGACGATTTTCATCATTGATATAATCGTCTGTGAAAGCAAACAGGCTGCAGTCATGCCCGACATTAGTAATCGTGCCGATTAGCTGACCGTATAGCAGTACATTTAAGGTAGAAACATTAGCCATCACCATCTCCTTCCAATGAATAGGCTGGACCTGATAGATCGCCTCTGTTTTCAATTCCTTGATGTGCAAGATTATTTCGGATACTGGTCAATTGCCGTGCCGTGTTTGCAATAGCTTTCTTCAGATTTTCATCTACCTCTAATGAATGATTTAATTTACTAGAAGGCAAGTCATCTATGGCCTTCTGTAGCCGGTTAGAAGGTAATTCATCCATAGCCCTCTGCAACTGATACAGAGAGCTACTCTTCAGGGCTTTTTCTATTGCCTCCCTTGATGATTCAATCGCCCTTAAGGCCGTGGGACTTGGTCGGTGTTTGGCTATTGCATCCACAGCGTCCTGCGCCCTTTTTAGGTTTTCGGTTGAGACTTTATCTAATAGAGGTATCGCTTTAAATACATCTTGATACGCATTGACCTGCGCTTTTAACTGCTTTTGTGCTTGAGATACTTCTGAGTTGTTACTAGAACGCACAATCGATCTGACCGCTGGTATGGCTTTCTTGGGTACGAGCTCCAACTCCAGATCGAGCACACGGGCCAAAACAATGAGACTGGAAACCCTGATATCTACAGCACCACTCTCGATCTTCGAAATATGGCTCTGAGGCACGCCAGATCGGGCGCTTAGCTCCCTTTGGGAGAGCCCCTTACGTTTGCGAGCCTCTTTCAGACCTTCGAGTATCTGGTCGCTCAAGTATGACATTTTATCTATTTCTACATATATTTTAACACTTAATATATATTTATATATATCACAAGAGAGGCAAAACAACAACATCTGATATGCTTTTATATATATAAAATAGAGTAAGATATACTTTTATATATCATAAAAGGTGGTTTTTGAAGGTAAGGGCTCATGGGCTCCGTCGTTGCGTCCAGCCACCCTCAGTAAGGGCTGTTTGTGCGCACTTTTCGGACGACCAATACTCCTCGCTTTCGCGACTAACAGGTCCAGATTCAGGGTCGAATGTACCGATGTAATACCTTCTCCCCGACTTCAACACTTGGTTTTCAAGTGTCACCCCTGAGAACTCAAAGGCAAGCTTTCCGTGCTTTTCATCCATTCACCCATGGTACAAAAGATTGATTAAGATCAACTTAATAACCCCACCTCCCCAGAGGCATCCAACCTTACAATCACACTGAATCGTTGTGATAAAGCATGCACCCTCATGCGCACTTTCAATGCCTTCATACTCAGAGAGTCGGTAACTACCAAAGCCCTCGAAGTCATGAATGGCGTATTCTTCGGGATCTTCGACAGGGCTAGATTCCAACATTTTGTTAATGTGGTCTTGGATATCGTCAACATCTTGCGTGGCATCGATCCAAGCCCCGTGTAAATAACCGTTATTGTAAGCAGCTAAACAAGCTACATAGATTTGAATTTCGCTCATGATTTCACCCTTTCTCTTGTCAGTTTCAAAGCGCTGCGTCCTGCGCTCCTGCCGACTAGGGCGACTAGGCTGGGGTGAAAAAATCAGGAAAAATCGACGGCGGGCGCAGCGAAGTGAGCCTCGGGAGACCGTCTATTATTCTTGATTTTGAGGGGGTGCAACGCCCCTCCCTATGCGTTAGCGATTGCCAGCCCAACGTCCCGAAGGGATGAGCGTTTAGCGAAGGCGTTAAAGCGCCCCCCCCTAGGGGTAACGCCCATCCAGCTATCACTGAACGATTCAAACCAATAACTCCATATCCGTACCTGCCTATATGATTGGATACCTCACCCACATTACCCATGCCTTTTTGACCTTAATGTAAATAACCACATAGAGCTTCAAGCACTAAAGGCTTCTACATATCCATTACGACCTGAAACCGAATGCTTCAAGATGCATCTCTCTGAACACATTATTTTTGAAATACGCGGTCATCAAAGGCCGTGAAATAGTTCAGCGGCCTCCAACCTAAAGGAGGTAACAATGAGATTGATTACAAGATTTGAATTAACAGCGAAAAGCAAAGGCCGCATGCGGACTTTAACGATTAAATTTTTATTGATCGCCTAACGCTCACTTCGTTTGCAACTCTGCCTGCGCGTCTTCCACTGGTGATTTAATCTCTGAAACGTTACTATCCTGCATATCGTGCATCTGTTCTGTAGGTTGTGATCCGCCAGGATCAGCCAACAGAGCACACCGCTTCTTCTCTCAGCTCATACACCAGAAATTACCATAGCTCGTTTAAAACTCGGAAGGAAAGTTATGAATAGATGGTTTTTATCTCTGATCGCGGCAGGATTTATCACGCAATCTAGCCACTATGCGTACGCGGAATCTCATTGCGGACCTGAGGCGTTGGGCACACTACGCACCCTCACTCTAAAACGCGAGTTTGTCGGTTATGGAAGTGAGCAATATCAACGACTGCCCTTGAGTTCTAGAGAGGTGGTTCTAACATTCGACGATGGGCCAAATCCAGACACCCTTGATTCTGTGTTAGAAACGCTAGCAGCAGAATGTGTCAAAGCAACCTTTTACATGACAGGGGCCAACTTAAATAAGCATCCTGCCCTGGCTCGTCGTGTCGTGGCCGAAGGCCACTCTGTAGGCCTTCACAGCTTTGCTCACCCGCAGTTGCCTTCTATGTCAGAGGAGGAACAGCTCACCGACCTCAAAAAAGGTTTGCAGGCTTACGGCGACGCATTCGGTACGGAACCAGCGAGTTACCGTTTTCCTTTTTTGGCAGAGACTCCTACCATTTTAAATGCACTGAAAAACAAGCAGATGACCGTAGCTTCAATGGATTTGGGAATTAAAGATTACTGGCCAAACGATATGCAGGTAGAGGCGCTGGTGTCCCGTCTTACGCAAAGCCTGGAAACATCCGGCGGTGGAATTCTGCTGATGCATGACGCCAACGCCCCGACGGCGCAAGCACTACCTCAGCTCTTAAAAACAATTAAAAATCAGGGCTACAAAATTGTGCATATTGACTGGCAGAAAGATCCAGTTACACAATAATTCGTATTATTAACCCGGCAATCTTTTATCTTGGGTTAATGAGGTACAAGGACGTGCCGCCATTGGCCGGAATGGCCAGTGCAAGCCCTTAAAATACAAGGAAATTCACATATCTCCACCAGCATTTTATGGGCGCGCAATTCAATAGAGATGCACATTGAGCTTCGCATGTTCTAACTCAGGCGGTTTGCTTCAAAGCTTCAACGTTCACATTATTACAGGCTATTCGCCACAAAACCTCATTGAGGTTCATCATCGCTAGCTGGGGTCGTCAATACGAGGGTTTGCCTCTGTGATAAACCCCGGATAAATTTTTAACGCCAGAGAATTACTGTTCGACAGTACCTCTGGCGATTGAATCAAAGATTCACAGGCGTACAACCAAAAGACTACGGCGCAGCGGGTTCGCCAAAGACAATACCGCGACCGGCCGTACTCATGTAGACGCGGCCAAAGACATTCATATCGCCAACGACAAACTCACCATTGGCAGGACCACCGTATTCATGATCATCGTCATTGACTCGGGTCCAGTTAGTGCCCTCATTAATGGACCGATAAAGACCACGAACACCATTCACATCGCCCCAGATGTAAACCGTTGGATACTCAACGTTAGGTGCGGCTTTACCTATGCCTACCGCTTTGACAAAACTGGGGCCGTTTATTTGAGTCCAGGTATTTCCACCGTCGGTTGAACGTCGCAAGCCACTATCGTTAAGTGCCAGCCAAATATCGCCTTCCCGATGGGGGGCTAAAGCCAAGCGGCTTGCGCCATTGGAGGGAACATCGCTAAGCTTGAAAAAGCTCATACCCTTATCGCTACTTTTCCAAAAACTACCGGCGGGGTTGTAGGCATAAAAAACATCTTCTTTTTCTGGATCTGCTATGGCACGTGCGTTGTTGATTGCGAGGCCCGTAACCGTCGTCCAAGTACTACCATTGTTGCTACTACGGTAAGTCGTCGACGAATCTTTCGGCGTATGCAATATGACACTGCCGTCAGCACTCATGCTCAGGTGACCCTTTTCGCCTTTAAGGTCCGCAGTTTGCGTCCAGCTCTGACCCAAATCGTTGGAGTAATACATTTTGTTCCCCACGCGTACCATGGCATTGGTATTTTTTGCAGCTACGGCGAGGCCGGTGGTTGTGCCCATAGAAGGTTTATGGACCGGAGCATATTGGGTCACGTCGTAATGAATAAAACCATCGTAATCACCAATGACCGAAACAACAGGGCCATTTTCAATACTGACAAGTTCGAGCGGAACAGTTTCTTCAAGCCCGCGCACCGCGAAAGTCCAGGTGCTTGGTGCCGCATCAATATTGGCATTCTTGAACAATCCGTTGCCCGAGGTAACCCAAACTTCATCTGTATTAAAGGGGTTAAATTCAATTGATCCCGCCCAATGAATCGAACGTCCGTCAATCCATCCATTGCCGTCATTATCGAGTTGAAAACCGTTGTCTTCGATTAGGTCAGTCCAACTCTGACCTCCGTTGATGGAGATAAAAAAGCGTTCCCCATAGCTGTTGGGCGCTTGCAACATATAGGTGTTCAGGGTCGACACAATGATTCGTTGCGTATTACTCGGGTCGACAGAAATTCCGCCAAAGGGTCCGGTGCGCCCAGAAGGTGTAATATTCGTCCACTGATTATTACTCGTATTCAGTTTGTACACAGCACCCGATTGCAGGGGTTCGTTCAAGCTCGCATCCCAATGACCATGAGGCCCCGATCCATTACCGTAGGTGATGTAGAGAAACCCATCCTCCGACAATTTCGCGCGAATGGGCATTAAGCCTGTTGGCCCACCTGAAATTGCGGTGAAACTTGCACCCGCGTCACGAGAGACATAAAGATTCTCGCCATATCGTGAAACGCCTACGTACAGCGTGTCGGCGGCAACAGCGCGGCTATCCAGCTCAACAAAACTCACGCCGTTCTCGTTTGGCGTCGACTCCACTGGAAATGCGTTTAGCTTACTCCAGCTATCTCCGAAGTCTGTGCTTTTCCACATACCATGCCAGCGAGTGCCGGTATAGAGAATATTGTTACTGTTGGGATCAACCTGCAGCTTTTCTCCCGTCGCACGACCGAGGCCATTTCCGTGTGCACGGAACTGAGAACTCACCTCTCGAACGCTAAAAGTCTGACCATAGTCCGTCGACTTGAGTATCGCCGTACGGCCTCCGCTAAAGTAGCTTGTACCCGCCAGGATATAGAGGTTATTCGGCTCGGATTCGTCGATCGCCAGAGATTCGACACCCAGATATCCCAAATCTGCTTCCGACACCCAATCCATAAGTGGTATCCAGTGACTCGTTTCTTTGTCCCAGCGATATGCGCCACCAACATCGGTGCGAGAATAAAGTAGACCGTTTTCGGTTTTGCTCGGGATCACCGCAGATACGTAGCCACCACCACCAATGGGCAGGTTATTCCATTCATAGGCCGCCGATCCTAATGTGGGGTCCGGTGTCGGCGTTGGCGTCGGTGACGGCGTTGCACCGCCGTCACCTGAGCTGCCACAACCGACTAGAGCCAACGCTAGTAAAGTAAGTAAGACTATCCAATGTTTTTTCATGTCGACTTAACTCGGAGAAACTCTAAATTTGAAAATCATCTTTGTATCTCAACCTCAGGGCGCACCACTTGATAATTCAAGTGTCGCAACATCAAATGAGATTGTATAAATGCCCTCTGCGTCTGGTTGAATCGAGACACCATTTTGTAAAAGCTGGTAGGAGCCCCCATTGTCGATCTTCACCTTCAAAGTAATACCACTGGGAAAGAATTCAGGCACGTCCCAGCTGTAACGTGTGCCATCTGCAGTTGCGTTTGGCTCGAGATTCTCGATGATTTGTTGCGCTCTCCAGTAGCTGCTTACGGTGCCGTAAGGCGCAATCCAAATACGAGAACGATTGGCGTCCAAATAGTTGAGCACTGAATTTAATTGCTCCAACGGAAGGCTGGTGTAAGGGATATCACCCACACCATGTATACCAAATACTGTCCACGCCTTATCACTGATGGCGTCATCGATCCAAGCTTTATAATCTTTTTCGAAGGTTCCCTCGTTCGAAGTAAACAGGCAAGAGATGTTCATCCAATCTGGTTGGTACGAGGCTTTCATTCTGAAGTTACCATCCGGGCCCCACCCTCCTCTTGCTGAAACATGTGTGTCTGTCAGGTACTTCACGAGGTAGGGGTCATTGTCCGTGTACGGATAGGCATAGCTGTAAACGTTCGTGTCCAACGCTTGCGCCATGTCCGTTTGAGCTGCGACGGTTTCGTCATAGCCCAAGACATCATCAAAAGTTCTTTCATTGCTCTTGGTTGGGCTGTCGCTGGGTTGATAGTGATGCTTGGAGTGGTTTCCAATTTCATGCCCACTTGCAGCAAGGGCTTTCCAGTCATCTTTTCGACTGCCTGTAATCGCTGGCTCGTTAATAAAAAATGTGCCGTCTATATCCAGCGCATCCAATGCGGGAACAGCCACATCAAGATGAGAATCGACCCCATCGTCAAAGGTAAGTGATATTGCCGACTGAGACCCATTCCATGGCATAACGGTTATTTGGGGGCCAGTGTATGGCGCTACAAATGAAAACTGTACGCTGTTAATGTAGAAGGTAGTATCAACACCACATCCACCACAGGTAAAGGTGATGGATGTCCATTTGGTAAAATCCACCTCGGTCATCGCAGATATATCAATGGCAACCTGTTTCCAGGTAGCATCAGCGGGCATCCGTGTAGTGGTGGCGCTGTTATTAGTGCCGTCACTTAAACCAATAGACAGCGTTTCAGAGCCCGATTCACTCTTTACCCAAAAAGCCAAAGTGTTATAAGCAGAAACATCATGTGCACTCCAGTCCGAGTAAAACACCCCGTTCCAGCCGGTGTCAGAAACAACAAATTTTTGAGAGACTTTATCGCTACCTTCCGGCACCACGGCAGACTCACTGCTCGCAGACAGGTTGTCACTGTTATTACTGTAGCTCACAGAATAGGGGGTAACTGACACTGGTGGAGGCGTTGTTGGTGTCGTTGGTGTCGTTGGTGTCGTTGGTGTTGTTGGCGTCGTTGGTGTTGTTGGCATCGTCGTTGGCTCTTTCATGGTGCCTGAGCCGCAACTGACCACTGTCAACATTAATAAAGCCATCATCACTAAAAGAGCTTTTCTCATCACAAATATTTCTCGTATACGTTTAAAAAAAAATCAATTTCACACCCGAAACCCACAATAATCACGGGCCAAATAAGCATAATTTTTTTGTTGCCAAGCGTTGATGTATCAGGGCGTCACACAACGAATGCCTTGCATTGCTCAAAAGTCCTTTTAATGTCCGGGTCGCTGGAATTTAAGGTGGCTTTCCCTGCAGCCGGGCCAATGCAGATAGCCATTACTCCAGAGATCGTCATCCATGCTGAATATTTTGGCCTAGGGCCCAGGTGCTTTAGTTTGAGGAAAAACTGCCAACACCAAACCAAGCGAAGATTATCAGCCGAATATTTTCTATTTCGTAGCGCTGATTTTTAGTACTCGCAACACGATACAGAGGTCATTCCTTGCATCAGCCTGAACGGGAGGCCCTCAAAATACTGGCGTTAATGTGTGAATCACCTCGTATTTTAAAGGCATTCATTGACGTCAAAGCAATGAAGAGGCATCCGTGCCCCAACCCTTCACCCGACGATTACTCCTACCGGATGAATAGCTGGAGCGTTGTTACCACTATATGCGGGTTAAATAGGTATTACTTGTTGTAAAAAATACCACGGCCAGTCCCAGCAAAATAAACTCGGCCATAAACCTTGTTGTCGGCGGCCAGTCGACCCATACCACCATACTGGTGATCATCGTCATTAATTCGCTCCCAATTCACACCCATATCATCCGAGCGGTACAAGCCCCATTGGCCATTAATAACACCGATAAGATAAACTGCAGCCGAATACGCTGAGCCATCAGCGGCTTTACCCACAGCAATACTTGTAGCGCCATAGACATCAGGCCATTGGTTCGCACCGTAAATGGATGCCGTGACCGCAAGCTTTGTCCAGTTCACACCGTGATTCGTGGAGTGGAACACACTGTGACCATCGACCAACCAAATATCACCTTCTGCATTTGGGTTAACGGCAATGGATGTGCTGTCCCAGCCATTGGGGCTCGCGTCAAAATTAACGTCTGTACTTTTGGTAAAGGTTTTACCGCCATCTGTTGAGTAATAGAACTTACCAGGTGTTCCCCACCAAGCCCCACCGAAGTCGTAGGCATACACCATATTCGGATTCTTACGATCCGCCGCCACATGGTAACCGGTGGTAGCACTATTCACTGACGCCGCTACGGGCAGGTCAGTTGCGTGCCAAGTGTTGCCACTATCGTTGGAGTAGTAGGGCTTTGTTTTGGCTACTGACCATATGAGGTTATTGGGTGAAGTCACCGCAATGTTATTAGGGTTGGACAAACCTTCACCTGCCACTACACCCTCTGGCAATGAACCAAAAGCTGTCCAGGTCAACCCATTGTCTCGTGAGTAGCGGGCCGCTGGAGCATTAGCCCCAAAAGCCCAATGCCTGGTGCCGATAGTTGCTATGTACGATGGGTCGGACCAAGCCATATCCCCACTGACCCCGTTGGCAAATTTCAGGTCACCCGTCGGCGTACGGGTTGGCTCGGTGGTTAAATCTGTATGCACCCAAGTTCCGATATCGCCCGATGCGTTCAAAAGTGTGTAGGACGCGCTTGGCGGTGGAGTGGTGAGGTCGAGGGTGGCGGTTTCCTCAAGATTTTCCACCATTTTATTCCAGGTCGGATTCGCATCAGTTGCGTTGTACGTCTCCCACGGGCCACCGCCAGTCACATGCATAACGTGATCGGGATTAAAGGGGTCTATCTCGACGTCATCAATCCAGCCCGAGACTTCTTCGTTAGGTGTATGGGGTTTGCCGTTGGAAATCTCTCTCCAAGTGACGCCGGCGTTTTCGGAGAACTCAACGACAGGCTTATCTGCCCATGTACCCCAAGTGCCACTGATACCCAGTGCGATTCTGGTATTGCTGCCTGTGCCATAAACCGAAAGACCTGAATAGCCAGCATTGACGCCTGCAACGGGATCCCTTTTGCGCAGTAAATCCCAGTTGTTACCGTCAAAGCGGTAAAGCCGTCCAGGACCAGAGGCGCCAGGACCTATGCTTCCCGTAAAGATAAAATAGAGGTTTGCATCATCTGAGCGCACTACGTGCGGGATATAGTAATCGGTACTGTCACCATCCAGGGGTGTGCTTACACCCTGCCAAGTAGCCCCGCCATCCGTCGAGCGATAAATCATTTTGTCAAGACCTGCTGCATTGGCATAGGTAGGGCCCACGCCAACATAAATGGTTTGGGTTGCCGATCCGCTACCCATAGTGCTGGTATCGAACACAACAAACTCAATACCCGCAGGCATGGGATCTCCCCAGCCAACTGACATTACAGCAGAAGACAGGCTAGTCACCTGAGCCCAGTTCAGGCCTCTATCCGTCGATTTCCACAACCCTGCAGTGCGTGAGCCATAGAACAGTGTCGACGGCAGGTTTGGGTCTACCATCATGCGTTCGCCGATGGCACGCCCATCGTTGTTGGCTCCCACCGGGAAAGGCAATTCGGCATGGGCCCAACTGTCGCCACGATCCGTAGAAATATAGATACGCCCGTTACCATTCGGAACATACAGCCCCGTGCTCATATAAATCCGAAAATCGTCATTGGGATCGAGCGCTACGCTTTCCGCACCAATGTGATAACCCTCGGTTACATCAAAATTGTCAGTGATGGCCTCCCAACCTGAGGCATTCCTATCCCAGCGATAAACCCCGCCGATATCGGTACGCGCGTAGTAAACATCGATTGCATTTGGGTGAAAAATCAACCCAGGTACATAGCCATGCCCGCCAATTTTGACATTCGTCCAGTTGTTACTGACTGGGGTAGACCCAGAGCTGGAGCTGGAGCTCGAACTAGAGCTGCTAGAACTCGAGCTGGAGCTGGAGCTGGAACTGGAGCTAGAGCTGGAGCTGGAACTCGAACTACTAGAGCTGGAGCTGCTAGTGCTAGAGCTGCTAGAACTCGAACTCGAGCTGGAGCTGGAGCTGGAACTAGAGCTAGAACTACTTACAGGGCCCCCGCCCCCGCAGCCAACCAATACTGCGGTCATCGTAGACAGCAACAAAATTAGGACTCTGATCATGATATTTACTACTCCGATTTTTGAGACACTGTCGGCGTTGACCTTTGCCTAAGGCCCTAGCCAATTTAATAGGTTTAATCTTGCAACCTAGCCATTTACCTACCCGTTACAGCTACTCTGCTAGTAATGATAGCGCCGCCTTCCATCAAGGACGAATGCCAAATATTTGTCACTCTGTCTCACCAGCTATTTTCCACAAGGCGATGAAGAATAACGGCCATACTGCATACTCAATAGGTGTGACTATGTAGGTGTGACTATGAAAGATCGCTGAGATTCATAAGATCTACCTTCACTTATTCTTGTTTTCGACCAATGGCTAACCAGCGTAAGTCCAGAGGCATCAGACTTGGGGTACAGCATAAACCACTCATCCATCGAACCAGCTTAATGGTCTCATCGGTACACAAGTAATATTTTCAGCATCAAAAATAGAAATTTTGCACAACCAAGAGGTTTTTCTAATGTATTCTACAGTTGTCTTGGGAAGGGAAGCGTGGTTTTAACGCGGCCGCAGTGGCGATATAACCAACAGGTTGAATTTGTTGGATTTCTATTCCTTCAGGCATTCCAATTAAAAAAACCACATATTGATGCCTTCTCGGCCGGTGCGAGAAGTAGATCACACTTATCTCGAATGAGACCCAGCGCAGGTCACCAACCCGCGGGCAACTTCTACTCAATACGCAACGGGTTAGCACGCCTTAACTAAGAGCAAGCGATCAATCTCAATAAAATTCCACTTTGAAGCTGACTGCATGCTCGCTAGGTAACGTCTGCGGGATGTCGATAAGCAGCGCATCACTCTTCTGCGCCCAGCGCAATGGTTTAGGATGACCGAGCAGTTTCACAGACTTGATTCTGTTTTTGCTGCGCTGCAACGACAACCCCAAAGATGTGACACGGACCTGATGCTCGGGAACCCCCAAGGTAATGACATATAAAGCCCCATCTTTTTGAGTGAACCTCAAATCCTGTGCCGTGTACGTGATATTTTCATTGAAGGCCCCAGCTTTGGTTTCAGAAGGACCTTCGCCAAATGTCGTCCAAGGCCGAGTGCCGTATATGGCCTCACTGTTTATATCCATCCACTGCGCCATTTCCTTCAAGAACCTCAGTGGCTCTGGGGGTAGGCTGCCATCGGGGTATTGGACGACATTCAGCAGTAAATTGCCATTTTTGCTGACGATATCCGCGAACATATGAATAATCTGTGTTGTCGACTTATATTCGTAATTTTCGCTGTAGTACCAATCACCAATAGATGTGCACGTTTGCCAAGGCAAGGCATTAATACCACTCATTACGCCACGCTCCACATCCTGGACGCCAGCCTCGCGGATAAACTCACCAGAGCCGATATCTTTGTGGTTAAACACAGCTTCCAACTTGCCCCGATGATTGGCAATATTCTGATTGTAAAAATTGGCCACCAGAGTGCGCCCAACCTCGCCAAATGGTATACCGCCATCAGAGTACAGCAAATCGGGTTCATAACGCTGAATCAGGTCTGAAATTCGATCAAACCACTCCTGATGCCAGGCAGGGTTTTTGGCGTACCAAGTTTCTCCGGTTAGCTTATAGGGTTCGTCGCCGTGGTGATAAAGATCCTCGTAAGCTGGATCGTTACCGTCATAGGGGGCATTGCTTGTTCCGTTTGTCCATAACTGGTCATTGCCGCGACTTGGTGTAAACCAGGAATAACTGGCCCCCAGATGTTCTGACACACCAAATCGAAGCCCTTGTTTCTCTGCCGCTTTTTTAAATTCACCAACAATATCGCGATGCGGCCCCATGTTCACCGAATTCCACCGATGGTATTTCGAATCCCATAAGTCAAAATTATCGTGATGCACACCCATACTGACAAAATATTTAGCACCGGCTTTAGCGTACAGTTTCATTAACCCATCCGGGTCAAATTTTTCGGCCTTCCAAAGCGGGATAATATCTTTATAACCGAATTTAGAGGGATGTCCGTAGTGCTCCAGGTGATGTTTGTATTGATCAGACAGTTGAATGTACATATTGCGTGCGTACCAGTCACCCGCGCGCGGCACTGCTTGAGGCCCCCAGTGCGCCCATATGCCGAACTTGGCATCGCGAAACCATTCAGGTGTTTTGTAAGCTTGCAGCGAATTAACAGAGGCGCTGAAAGGCCCTTCGGTTAAGGGAATGGTGTATTTTACGTCACCATTCTCCACAGATTTTTTGTCGCATTCGCAGCCATCGGATTTTGGTAATTTTTTTTCCAGAGCCATTGCGCTGTGTGAAATAATCAGTGCAAGTAAGCTAGCAGAAAAAATGATTTTGCTTGATTTAATCACTATTCAAGGCCTCGAATTTAGCAAAAGTTCATTTGCTCACAGGTAGATTCGATTCGGTGTTCGAGTTACACAGCGCGCTGATCGGGTTTTGAGTGCTTGCGGTTAGCAAGCCCAACCGATAAGGAAGCTGGATATATTCGTACGTTTTTCCCGGTGCTTTATCTAAACCCTGATAGAGAAACTGCAATGGTTTACAAGGGTTAATGGCCAGTGTTTGATCGGAGGAAGCCCGTAGCATCTCACCATGAGAAACACCTTCGGACCAAGCTCGTCCTTCGAAATCAACATTGCGGGCATCAGCAAATACATTCATACGATCTGGCGTCAGCGGCCTCCAGTCGCCATCCAGCGTATCGCTTACCCAGGCACGAAAATAGCGACCCTCTGAACTAATGGCCTCCACAAGCGTAAGATAGAGATCTAAGCCTTCAATTTTATAAGTATTACTGGCTTCAAAAAGGTCGTCTCGCGTTGCGCCGCTCATGACGAGCTCAGGCTCGCCAAACCCATTTGGGTAATCCTTGATAGTCGTTTCCGCGCGATAGAAATCACCGTGATCGTTCGTAAAAAACAAATAACAACGGGTGTCGTCGCAAATATTCCAGAAGTCCAACCAGAGGCTTTGTCCATTTTCGCCTATGACCGTTTTCGGGGTCGTTGGATAAAAAGGTTTTGGTGCGCTCCAGGACAGCGGATCATCTATATTAGAAGAGGTTGAATACAGTGGATCGCCTCCCTGATAAATCAAATACCATAATTTTTGGGGGGCAAAGAAAAATACCTGTGGTGCCGCACGATAACCCGGTCCCATAGGGGATTTATCAAGCCCGGTGATGGGCGCAGCGGCGGCCTGCTCCCATGTGCTAAATGACGTATAGGCCAAACCCCATCCCTCACTGCCTGCAGTGGTGAGAAATACATGGTACTTGCCATCTTGTTGAACGATGGAGGGATCTTTAACGCCATAAATGGTTTGCTCACTTTTTTCAGGTGGCAAAATCAATGGCTCGCTGGAGCTCCAGCGAAAAGTCGTCGGGTCCTGCTTTGTTGGTTCCGCGTAAGTGAATGCATTCAGGCAAATCAAACAACTGGCTGCCATGACGCCACTGAGTTTCTGAAGCTTCATTGTTAATCCTTAGTATGATCGTGTCGGATGCGCCGCCGAGGCCTAGCGTGGTTTTGAGGCCTCAGAAAGTCGCGTTAATGTTGGACATTGGGTAGAACATACAGCGTTTGTTTTTGCATTTGCTGCCCCTCTACTGTCACCTTGATGGTCAGCGGACCGGGTGCTGTTCCTGCTCTGACGACCGCGACCACGCGGCCATGAAAAGTTTTGCGGCGCCCAGCCTGAAAACTGCTGACGTCTATGGGGTTGCCATTGCCAATGCCGACAACCTCACCTTGACCTTCGGCTTCGACAGTGACATAGCGATCCTGTGCTTGGTGATAAATCGGAATACCGTTGCGATCCTTAAGCTCAATAGTGACGTAGGCCAGATCCTGACCATTGGCGTGCAGTGACGTTTTGTCGACCTGCACCGTGGCTGTAGCCGCAACTCCGGCAGTGCGCAGCTCCCAAGTGGCAATACGCTGCCCCTTATTGTTAGACGCAACGGCTTTGAGTGAGCCAGGAGTGTAGGGCACTGTAAAGCTAGCCATATAAGCCGTGGCTGCGCTAACCGACTTACTGCCGAGGCTTTGATCATTGAGAAACAACTCCACTTCGGGATATTCGGAGTACACCACTACCGTCAATGGTTGTTGTTCATGCCCGGGCCAAGACCAGCTCGGATGAACGTCAGCCAAAGACCAATCCAGGTGGGGAGGTTCAATTTCATAATAATGACGATCCGGCAAATCAACACTGCCCGATGGCTGCTGAACAAACATGGACAGCGGGTTCAAACCGGATTTCCAAATCACTTCACGATAATAAGCTGCGGAGCGCTTTCGGCCAGTGGCGTCGATTTCACCGCAATATGCCAAATGCCAAGGATAGGGGCCGAGCTTCTGCCAATCTTGGCTATAACCCATCCAGCCAATGCCGGCCTCGCCCAGGTAGTCCACCGCTGTCCAGACAAAATCCCCGATCACCCAAGGCATCGATTCGACCGTTTGCCAAACCTCGAAAGCATTCCCGGGCAAGGACTCTGAGGAATACATGACTCTTTGTGAATGCGTTGTGTGATCGCTGGCAAACAGGTGCGACCGGTAGTTGTATCCGGCCACATCCAGGGTTGCGTATTGCTTCGCACTGGCAGGTGGATCGATGCTTACGGCCTGAGTAACAGGTCTGGTAGGATCGAGGCTACGCACATATTCTGCGAGGGCTTTTCCAGTTTCGATACCTTGCGGAGTGCCCTGTTCGGGGATCTCATTGCCGATACTCCAGAACACCACACTGGGGTGATTGCGCGCACTCACCACCATGCTTTCAATATCGCTCTTCCAGTCGTTGGCAAAAAAACGCGAATAATCGTGCGCGCGTTTGGAGACGTTCCAGCTGTCGAAGGCTTCATTGATCACCAGCATACCAAGTTCATCCGCCGCTTCGAGTGTCGCTTTGCTGGCAGGGTTGTGGGAGCTGCGAATGGCATTGTATCCAGCGGCCTTCATTAGGCGAACTTTACGCGCGTCAGCGTCTGGAAAACCTGCGGCACCCAGCATGTAATGGTCGTGATGAATGTTACCACCTCGCATCAGAATGCTCTTGCCATTCAGCTGCAGGCCATTTTTCGCATCGAACGTGATTTGGCGAATCCCAAATCGTGTGTGTCGCGTGTCGACCACATGTCCGTCCACCGTCAGTTTTTGGACCAGTGTGTAAAGGTTGGGCTCCTCCAGCGACCAAAGCGCTGGATTTTCAATGGAAAAAGACTGATCCCAAGAAGTGGTGCTGCCAGTCAACCGCTGTGACTTCTTGGCAGCGAACGCAACAGTAACGCCAGCGTTATTCAGTATGCGTGAGGACAGTGACACCTTTCGCGGTGGCGATCCACAAGCATTAATTTGCGCACTCACCTTGACCGTGCTGAGTTTGTCGGAGGCAAGCGGTGTGCTGACGAAAATGGAATCTGGGTCAATGTATACGCAATCCAGTATTTCCAGTGATACGGGCTGGAGTATGCCTGAGCCTGCATACCACCGCGAGGATGGGTCGTCATGCTGCACTTTTACGGCGATAAGGTTTCTGCCGCTGTGCAGCTTTCCGGTCAAATCGACGGTAAAGGCAGTATAGCCATAGTGGTGTTCATCGAGCAGCTTGCCATTCAGCCAAATTTCAGCGTCCATATACACTGCGCCGAAATTAAGTTTAACGGTACTTTTGGCCTGCTTCTCGGTGAAATGAATGGACTTCCGGTACCAGCCTGTTCCGCCCGCCAGGTAGCCGGAGTCCTGGCCATTTTGGGCAGTGGCCACAAACGGAGATTGGGTACCGGGTCGGTCCATGATCGACCAATCGTGGGGGACCATCACCTGCCGCCAGTGACTATCGTCATATTCCGGTTGTTCTGCGCCCTCAGAATCGCCATTGAAGAAATGCCAGCCATCATTCAACTGTTGCTTTTCAGCGAGCGCTTCGCCGGGCACAAAAGATAAAATAACGCCAGCAACGGCCACAGTCGCAATGACCGAGCGCACGCTGGACTTCATTAACCTTGTTAAACGCTTCTTCATGCTACCTGCCGCCTATTTTTTTAATTTGTGTTTGTCGCAAAACGGGTTAAGTTATTTACTGTAGGCGTTCCACCAATGCGGCTTCCATTGTCTGCGCCCAGATCGAATAGCCCCCGCTCATTCGGGTGCTGCAGAGCAAGTAAAATTCCCTTGCTTGGCTCATCGCCCTTGTTTAAAAATTCGTAAGCGATATCCAGGTAAAAAACATGCTTGTCCTCTGCATACCGGCTGATAATACCTTTGGTTTATGCGATTAATTTTTCGCATTCCGTTTGCCAACATTCAGAAATGGAATCTCCGGACGTTAGCAAATCGACATTGCCCGCAGGCAGGCGCTTCAGTTTTTGTTGACAGCCTGGCGCCCACCAACCTCAAAACCATTAGCGATCGTGCGTAGCCGGAGTGGTGGCCGGCTTGCGCTCGCCGGCGCAGTCCAGGTTGGACTCACCCTGCCGTTGTAGGCGAATATTCGCCACCGCCACCTGACCACTTCCGCCGCCACGCAGCTCAAAAGGTACCGGCACCTGAGAAAAGTCATCGCCATCTTGAGCGAGACAGCCCAATTTGATGCTCAGCTGTTGCCACGTTTTTTCAGGCCGACTCAATGCCCACGGGGTGAGGTCTAGCTTTCGTTCGCAGTCGCCGGCGCATTGCAGCATAAGCTCCAAGCTGCCTTTGGTAAGTTCGTCAACCTTTATATCAAAGCTGATGACGCCTTGGGCAACGAAACCAGAGAGTTCTAAGGGGTCGCCATAACGAAGGCTAAGGGCAGCAAACGAAGTATCCTTCCAGGTAAATGTCAGTGCATCTTCCTGCACGTCCTTGTCCGTAGCGACTACGGTGGCGTGGCCATTGCTTAACGTGGCGAAAGCACTATTCAATTGTTGCTCTTGTTTCAAATCATTAATACGAATCACCCAAGGCTGCAATGGGCGCTGGTCGTACAACGGAATCGTATCGCTTGCGGCAAGCGCTAGGCCTGGAACATTTTCCTCAAGCTTATGAGGGCCCTGACCAGCACCCGTATAATCGAGGCCGTATCCGAGAGCGAACAAGGGATCGTAATTGGCGTCTTTAGGGTTTAATTTGGACTGCAAAGGATTTTTAGGCCAAGAAAACGATAACTTGCCTTGAAAATCGAATTTCGGTTTACCATTGGCTTGCGCGATAATGACATCAGCAATACCTGCACCTTCCGTGCCCGGTAACCAGGCTGCGACAAACGCATCTGATGCGTTTATTTCTGGGTTCACCCAGAGGGGGCGGCCTGACAGAAAAATGGACACTGTCGGGATACCCTTGGCTTGCAGTGATTTTAGAAGCGCGAGGCTCTGCTTGTCACTTACCGCATATTCGAGCGTACTAAGGTCACCGCGACCTTCGGCATAAGGGCGTTCACCAAAAACGATTATCGCCACGTCCGGCTTCTGTGCGTATTGACCGTCTGGTACCAACAAGGCCTTACCACCGGCTGTTTCTACCGCAGCTTTTATACCAGCATAGATTGATGTGGCGCCAGGAAATTTTTCATTAGCGATGCCGTTGCCTTGCCAGCTGACGCTCCAACCGCCGGACTGCATTGAAATACTATCAGCGCCAGAACCGGCGACCAAAATCGTCTGACTGGGCTTTAATGGCAGAATATTATTGCGGTTTTTTAATAGCACGAGACTCTCGCGCACCGCTTGCCTTGCCAGCGCACGATGCTGCGCAGAGCCGATAACTTTATTGTTGCGAGCGACCATTCGATCAGACGGCTTTCTGGCAAATACTCCCATGCGCAGCTTTACCCTAAGAATTCTTCGCACCGCATCATCTAAACGCATAAGAGGGATTTCACCTGCACGTACTTGGCTCAAAGTATTTTCGATCATTTTCTGCCAATCTGACGGCACCATCAGCATGTCGATCCCCGCATTAATCGCATCTGGGCAACTGTCATTGCTGCAATTGGGTAGTTGACCGTGGCCATTCCAATCACCGACTACTAGGCCGTCAAAGCCCATGCGACCTTTCAATACATCGTGAATGAGATACCGGTTACCGTGATTTTTTTCACCGTTCCACGAGGAAAAACTGATCATCACCGACTGTACTCCGGCCTCTATCGCTGCCGGATAGCCCGCATTATGAATATCCACCAACGCTTTCTCGCTGACTCGGGCGTCACCCTGATCATCGCCGGCCTCGGTCCCGCCATCGGCGAGGAAATGCTTAGCTGTAGCAATAACGTGGTCAGCATCAAGGAATGTCATGCTTGATGCCTTGCCTTGCAAACCTTCAACCATGGCAGTGGCATACTCGCGCACCAGAGCCGGATCTTCAGAATAACTTTCATAGGTGCGACCCCATAAATCATTCTGGGCCACCGCCAATGTGGGCGCAAAAACCCACTCAATACCAGTGCTACGGACTTCTCTTGCGGTCACAGCGCCAATTTTTCGGATCAACTCAGAATTGTGTGCCGCACCAAGTCCAATATTGTGCGGAAAGAGTGTCGCGCCGATGAGATTGCCGTTGCCGTGAACGGCATCCGTTCCCCATATGATTGGAATGGCGACGTCGCGGCCAGAGGTGTCCACGGATGCTTCGTAGTAGGCGTCTGCAAGGGCAAGCCAGTCATGAACGTTTGCATCTTCTTTGCGACCCGGCATCGAACCGCCACCATTAAGTACCGATCCGATATGGTATTTTTTTACCTGTTCAGGAGTGATGCTCTGTATTTCGGCCTGCACTATTTGACCGACTTTTTGTTCCAGCGTCATTTTGGCGAGGAGTTTTTCCGCCTGTAATTCGATTTTTTCGTTGCTCGCAGGGCTTGAGCTGTGCGGCCAAAGATTTAGGTTTCCGTCCAATTGAGCATGCGTAATGACCGGAAAAAGAACAAAGCTCGCACATACGACGCGGGAAATAAAAGAATTTTTCTTCATGGGAATCAGTTACTTTTTATTTTCAATCAACTGCGCCCTAGCGAAGCAAATCGCTAGGGCGCAAGACTAGAGGCGCTAGCTTTACTCAACCATCATGACAAAGCCGCCGTTGCCGGCCATGACCATATCAATGGTGTCGTTTTTCTTTAACCGCGTGTGACGTGAGGCAAAAGAATGCGATTTATCGTCAAACAAATGAAGCGCTTTGGTGCCGAGGCCAGACAATTGGCTGAGGTCCAAAGTTATTGTTTTATTTTTCGATTCACCATTAATGCCGGCAATAAACCATCGCTTGCCATTGCGTCGTGCAATGACCACATCTTTGCCGGGGTAACCTGCCAACAAATGGGACTCATCCCAAGTGGTAGGTAATTGTTTAAGGAATTTCCGATAATCTTTCGGCAGCGCTCGAATGGACTCTGCGCTATCAGAAATATGCTGAATGCCCGATTCAAAAACCACTGTTAAGGCTGCTTCATGGGCATTAGTCGTGATTCGACCCGCGGGCGGTGTAGAGAAAATTGCTGGCGTATAATCCATGGAACCAATTACGTTTCGAGTAAAAGGCAGTATGGTGTTAAAACGCGGTGCTTTCTCGTCGTAATCTGCGTCCGCAGAAAACGTGTAAAACTCGGCGCCACGTACCGCTTCCATACTCATTAAGTTAGGCCAGGTGCGTTGCCAGCCACGCGGAATGGTACTGCCATGAAAATTAACCAGCAGGTGAAAATGTGCGGCATCTTCTAGGATTTCTTCATACAAACGCATCATGCCCTGTTTATCACTCTGAAAGAAATCTACTTTTACTCCTGCCACGCCCAGCTTCTGTAACTTAGCGAATTCTTTCCGGCGTATTTCTCGATCATTCATGCGGTTGCGCGGGAAGTCATAAATAAAATTGTGACGACCACCCGAGTTATACCAAAAAATGAGACTGACTTTTTTCTTATTCGCGTAGGCTACGAGTTGTTCCATCGCATCCTCAGCAATCGTATTCCAGTTGCAGTCAATCAGCGAGTAGCGCCAGCCCATTTCGGCAGCCAGATCGATAAATTTCTTCAGGCTATCCATATTTTGGCTGCTATCGTGATCCGATAGCCAGCTCCACGACGAGATGCCGGGTTTAATCCATGAGGTATCCTCAACACGACTCTCATTAGATACGTGAAAAACCAAATTACTTTCAACGATGTCTGCGAGATTTTCACTGGCTATTGCAAAGCGCCAGGGCATTTTCCATGGCAGCGTTGACGCGGCAACATTACTGCCAAATCCCAAGCCGGAATCAGCCGAAGGGGGGGCTATGTGATAGACCCCGTCGTCTGCATTGGGGCGTAGATGGGAACCGTGAAAGTTCTGATCCACATTTGCTTCATGAATCAACATCCAAGCCTTGGGTTTTTTCACCAGAGCGGGGAAACCCCAGCCCACGCCATCGGTAGCGGGAGTGCTTGTACCACTGGCTGTTTCCTGCCAGGGAGTTTCATACGACGGATGGTAGAGCGTCGTGAAATCATAGGCATGACTCCAAACGCGATTACCTTTACCAACATTGAACGCTGTTTTCTCTTCGATCAGCTGATAAAAAAACTCGCTTTTTTCGGGCAGTACATAGCGAAAAGCGAGGCCATCGTTATAGGCGCGCAATTCAACTGTCATTGTAAGGTCGGTTTCGATGTCTGCAAAATCAAGGTCAAGCTCGCGATATTGCGTATGATTTTCCTTGCGCTTTCCGGTGAGGAGCGTGTAATCGTCTTTAACTTGGGCGGAGCGTTGATCCAGAAACTTAACGGTGCTGGAAAAGTCACTGATAATGGGTTTGAGGGTAATGGATTGATGAGAATAGCCACGAATCACGGGGCCAAGAGATGACCACCCCAGCAATTCTGTACTCCCCTTTGCGCCATTGAGCAACATTCGATATTCGAGCTTCTCACTCTGGGTTTGACGCACTTGAATCTCCCGGGTTTGGTCGGGAGACTGTACTGACCAATTATTGGCCAGCGCGGGGACGGCCAGTGTTAGCAACGAAATTGATAGAATAGGTTTTTTCATATTACTCTCAATAGGTTTTGATGGTTGAATGTCCAAGCAACCGCCTTGGAACAAAGTTGATATCTGCCGGAGAAATAGCATTAGCTCACAGGGCTAGTCGCAATCAGAAATGTCACCGTGCGACAATGCTGGGAAAATGGACAAGTATGACCTATCGGCCGCAGGCCGCAAAGTTGTGCTGTGAAGCCAACAGTTCATCGGTTTGATTCCGGCAGTTTTATTGTTTTGTCTAGCAGCATCCTGCCCCCAGAGGGAGCAGGAATGTGCGCCTGATGATAAATCTATTGAATTCAAAGGCTTATAGGTAGTTCAAAATGCGAAAATGCTATCTGTGAGGAGAAAATTGAAATTTTTCGTGAAGAAGTGGAAGTTAATCGACCATTCGCGGCTGGTAATAGAGCGAAATTTGACCGATCAGATTGACCCGGAGGGGCGACTACGCGCCCCAGACAAGGTTAGGACTCCTCTGATTTGGCGCTCAGCGGTGTTTGATCGTAAAGGTTTTTGAAGCTTCTGGGAGTGCAGCCGTACTCTTCTTTGAATAGCTTATTAAAGTACGAGACGTTCTTATAACCGACCGAATAAGCGATCTCAGAAACGCTGGCATTGTCTTTCTCTGCCAGTAGTCGAGCGGCTTCGGTTAAGCGCAACTTATTCAGGTAGCTGGTAAATGTATACCCCAGCTCTTCTTTTAGTACATCATTAATTTTATTGCGGTTCATCCCCAGTGCGGCCACGATACCATCCAGGTTTAGCTCTGGGTTCGTATACTCAGTACTCAAATACCGCAGAATATCTTCTTGTGCCTTATCGCGATGCGTTTCCATTGACAGTTGCTGGTAAGCAACAAGCGGTCGATCTCGCTGGATTTTATTTCTTAAGTCGCTAATCAATGCCTTGGTCAATTGTCGAAAAAACCAATAGCCAAACGCCCCCCAGACCACTAACAAAAAAGTTGCCAGGTAATAAAGGTATTGCCATTCGCGCCCCTGCAGGCTTAGCTCAAGTACCTGTACCCTGAACGGCGTTCTCATGGGGCTTTGGTGGCTGGAGCCGAACTGAATCTTAGGCACTTGTTTAAGCTTGTACTCTGTGCTCGATAGCTTCAATTGAAACATATCCAGCCACCATTGCGGCGTTTCCAGATGATGAAGATCGAGCTCAGTTCGGTTCCATTCTTCATCGCAAGAAAAATAAGTCATTGGCGTTCTAAACGACAAGTAGTTTTCAGGTGTTGTGGCTTCTTCATCCACAGTTGTGGCTATAAATGAAAGTACATTCGCCGGCGAGCACTTAACCAGAAACGAAAGCTTGGAATAGGCCGATAGATCGACCATTTTGGGCTGACCCTTGTCGTCTTTAAACTCTAATGATATAGACGCAAAAGGGTATTGTGCACCCTCAGAAAGATTTAATTCGAAGTCCAGACTGTAACGAGCGTCGTTTATTTTAACCGTAGACCCTCCTCCCATGTGGGTATCGGTATGCGAAACCATTTCCCAAGCTAAATTGGCCGCACCGGGAGGCAGCAATGGCATATCCAGAAAGGTGGATCGCACACAAACAAAGGCGGCTCCTGCGCTTACCAGCAGTAGAGCCAACAGTCGGACAATCGCTTTGTAATAAAAATCTAACATAATGGATCACGAAATATTTCGATTGTCTGCAAATGCCTAAATTTTAGCAGTCGCATCAATTGTCGATTTTAGGGCCGAGCATTCTTAATTACCCTTGAATGCAGGTCAAGTCGTATATGACTCTCCTGAGTCGTGTGTCGCATTGGTATCGGCTGAGACCCAAGTGCGGCCTAAACACTCACGTTAACGCTTGAACATATCACAACCAGTCTGTACGCTCATATAGCATTCGAATGACCGAGGCAGCTCAGACTCCAAGGCCTCGAAAACACCCAATCTCGCTCGATGCGATACCCTATTGTCATTCAACTCGGGCCGCCTGCATCATTCTAGCTTCTAAATCCACATGGTTACGACATTTTTTACAAAATCAAAGTAGTTGTCGCTTTACAAAGGATTTCCTAAGCTTCGGCATAAACGAAACAGAGCATTCAATAGAACCAATCCTTCCAACATGACTCTAACGCCCCACCCAACCCGAAACCCAGTTGGACAAACACCTCACAATACAACCAAGAACAACCAACACCACGACGACGGATTAACAGGAGACACACAATGAGAAAATGGGCACTGATTGTATGGAGTGTTATCGCATGCAATTTTGCATTCGCTGACGACGCCTTGCTGCAAAAAGCCATAGACGGTGCGCATCGCTCAGACGCCAACCGGTCTCGAGATGAGTACCGACACCCCCTCCAAACCCTAAAGTTGTTTGACGTACAACCGCATCACACTGTTGTAGAAGTTTGGCCCGGTGGCGGCTGGTATACCGAGATTCTCGCGCCCTACCTCAAGCAGAAAGGCCAGTTAATCGCGGCTCACTATGATGCCAATGACGCTCAGGCCAGCTACCGAGCCAACAGCCGTAAAAACTTTGAGGACAAACTAACCAAAAACCGCAAAATTTACGGCAAAGTGAAAGTGTCCTCGTTAATGTTTGACCAACAAAAAAGGACACTCGCGATTGGCGCCGCAGAAAAAAACTCAGTGGACCGCGTTCTGACCTTTCGCAACACCCACGGCCTTTATCACACGGGTGTTTTGGATGTAGCGCTCTCCCACTTTTTTGACATTCTCAAGCCCGGCGGCAAACTGGGGGTCGTACAACATCAAGCCGACCCACACCAAAACTGGATGCAAAGCAACATTGGCTACGTAGGCAAAGACTATCTGATTAGCGCAGCGCTGAAGGCAGGGTTTACACTGGAGGCAGAGGGCTATTTCAACCAAAACCCGCTGGACACCAAACATTACAAAGCGGGTGTCTGGCAATTACCGCCAACACTTCGCGATACAAAAAATACTCCCGCCGAAGTGCCCTATCTTGCAATTGGCGAAAGCGATCGCATGACTTTGGTTTTTGTGAAACCTAACGCCCCCTAAATCACGATCAACGTAATAGGGCCGTCGATAATTTTGACAGTTGCACGGCCCAACATTCAAGCGCTCACCAAAGCTCCATCATGAAAAGCCCGCCAGCCCTCATGTATAAGCTCATTCAGCGAGAGAGCCAGCCCCTGGCCCGCAAATTGCTTTAAGATAAGCGTGAGCGACAAAGCCCCTCAATATCTTTGGGCAGATGGATCGCTTAAAACTGGCCAAGGCCAAATGATCATGACAGAGGAAACAATGATGAAACCTTATTTAGGAGTAGTGGCGGCATTGGCGTTGGCCATTCCTATGCCCACCTTAGCAACCACATTTGATTTAACAAGTTCGTGGGGTTACGAGAACAACCGAAGTTATTCAGCTGACGGCATTAATTTAAATGTATCCGGCTATACCGGCGGCCTGTTCTCTGACATCAGCGCCACCACAGTGGGCTCCTTTGGCTCATATGGCCTGGGGGCAGAGTATGCATACTCTCCTAACCACGCACTGGACAATGAAAACAACTACTTCGACATGTTGCTGTTTAACTTTGATGAAGCCGTTAGCCTGGACAGCACCTCTATAGGCTGGTGGACCAACGACAGCGATATGACCATTTTGGCATACACGGGCGCAGGCAATGCAGCCGACTCGTTCTCGGGAAAAACCTGGGGAGAAGCCATCACTTCAGACTCCTGGAGCGGCAACCACTTCACTGACGTAGCCCAACACGGCAGCACAGTGGCAAGCAACCCAGCCGAACTCACTGCCACCAGTTGGTTGATTGGGACATTTTTAGCCCCTGTTGACGCACTATTTGAACGTGTAGGCTCAAACAATTTATGGGGTCCTGACTACGTCAAGCTGACTTCGATCAGCGTTTCTAAGCCTAGCCAATCCGTCCCCGAAATTGACGGAGCTCAAACTGGTATTGTATTGGCGCTGCTGGCAGGTTTCATGGCCTGCATTCGCGAAAGACGTCGCAAGGTTTAACCTCGACGTTCCGTTGCGCTGCTCACACAACAGCAGCCATCCTAAAAAGGGGCCAACTTAAGGCCCCTTTTTTACGTCTGCCAACGGGTTTAACTGGCTATCAGTCTGACTCACTCGTATCGCTAGGCAACTGCAAATACTCGGCTGCCCCAGCCGAGGAAGGCGTCTGCAGCCAAGGGATAACACCTAGAAGTGGCGCTTGCAGTAGAAACTGCAGAGTATTGATATTGTCGTCCATCGCTTGCATATTTGGATCAATGCTGTTGACCACCCACCCGGCTAAGGTTAAACCCTCTGCGTGAATAACCTTTGCTGTTAACAACGCGTGATTTAAGCATCCAAGCCGCAGTCCCACCACCAAAATCACCGGCAGCTGCAAACGCTTGGGCAAATCAGACAAAAAAGCGCCAGGCGCCAAAGGGACGCACCACCCTCCCGCACCCTCCACAAAACGCCAGTCGGCCTTTAACATCAAGCTTCCACGTACATAGCCTTCAATTCGCTCCAACTGTAAGCGCTTACCTTCCTGTGCGGCAGCAATATGCGGTGCAATGGGGGCCTTCAAAGGTACTGGGTTCACTTGGGCATAAGGCAGTGTTACTGTGCTCTCTGCTTGAATGGCCAAGGCGTCATCGTTGTACAGTTGCCCCTCTTTTAACTCGCACCCAGCGGCAATGGGTTTTAATCCATAGCCCGAAAGCCCCATTGAAGCCACTTTTCGCAGGAGAGCCGTGGTCACCAGTGTTTTGCCAACACCCGTATCGGTGCCGGCAATAAAAAAATTATTCGCCATTTTTGCTCGCAGTTATCATCAGTACGCTGTAGGTGACAGGAAATTGTTGGCCCGGTGTTTGATAGGTTTGGTACGCCTGCTGCAGTGCTTGAAACTGAGCTTTAGTCGTTAGCCCTTTTTTTTGCCCAGCATTCATATTGTGCGCACCAATATTTTTTAAACTCCGCAACAGCGCGGGCACATCCGGGTAAGCATCCTCTACAACGGACGCCTCTTGGCGCACCACTTGAAACCCGGCGCCACGCACCGCTCGCAGGACGGCATCCACACTGAGAAAGTGGTTCACATGGATATAAGGGTCTACCGCCAACCAAGCCCGCTTGAGTTCACACAAAGAGCCCGTCACCAACGTGGAAAACACCAAACGCCCACCAGGCTTTAACACCTCAAAGAGTGCTTCCATGCATTGATCCAACCGACTTACCCATTGCAGAGTGAGACTGGACACCACACCGTCGAGAACGCCCTTAGCCACAGGCAACTGCTCTGCATCCATGCCCGTATAATACGAGTAACTAGGCGCCCCCTTTTTGCGACACTGCTGCAACATACCAAGCGACAAATCCCCATTGACCCAAACGTCTGGCAAGCCAAATCTATTCTCAATGGCTTGACCCACAAACCCTGTACCAGCCCCTAAATCTAACCAAGCGCCCGTTGGCGGATCACCAATCATTTCCACCAACTGCTGCGCAACGGTGCGCTGTACCAGTGCGGCCGCATCATAGCGTGAAGCCGCCTCGCCGAAGCTACTGGCGATTTTGGTTTTATCAATACCCTGCCAACGCTGTAAAAAATCCATGATCAGTGCGCGGCATTGGCCGCGCGAATCTAAGGGCAAGCAATGCCCCATGTGGCTGATAACGACAGCTCGCGCGCCAGCGTTGGCTTCGAGCCGTTTGGCCACCGCATTCGAAACCAAAGCGTCATATTTGCCAAAAAGGTGCAGCTGAGGCAATTTTAACTGCGCCAGTGCTTCGCGGTTATCCAATACCGCCAACCAACCCAAAGCCTCGCTCCAAGCTTGCACTTGCGCAGATGTCGGTTCAAAGGTTTTGAGCGCTTTCATCACGGCCTTCGCATGGCAATCACCTTTGGCCTGCAACGCACAAAATCTTTGAAAGGTTTTTTGTGGGGCCGCCTGAAAGCCTGAGACAAAGGCATTAAACACCTCGGGCGCCATACCTTCAGGCCAATTATCTGAGGCGACAAACTTTGGATTCGTCGCCAAGGTCACCAGACCCACCACTTTTTCTGGCGCCATGGACGCCAAACGTGTCGCAAGCATTCCACCCAGAGACCACCCCACTAACACACAGGGGGCCGGCAAATGTTCAACACAATCGTTTAAATAGCTTGTCAACGACTTGGGCGTAGAAATGGCACTGCTTTCAAAGCCCGGTAAATCCCAACACTCGAAAGCGGCTGGAAAGTTTTGCGTAAAGTTTTGCCAAATCTGAGCGCTCGCCCCCCAGCCATGCAAAAACACCACTGTTGGCACCGTGGTCGCGCAACGCAAAGACTCACTCATACGTGAACCTGAAGGGCTTTAAGCTCTTCACTTAAAACACTTAACAGGCGATCTATCTGCGCTGAAGTATGCTTTGCTGAAAGAGTGATCCGCAACCGAGATGTGCCCACCGGTACAGTGGGCGGGCGAATGGCAGAGACCCACAACTGCTTTTGTAATAATCGCGCAGAAAGCTCCAAAGTCACGCTTTCATCACCCACCACCAGCGGTTGAATGGCCGTTTCGGAAGGCAGTATGGGTAACCCTAGAGAGCGGGCACCGTGCTTGAAGCGTTCAATATTGGCCAGTAATGCCAATCGATGCTCAGGCTCTTGCTGCAATAGCTGCAACGACGCGAGTGTTGAAGCGGCCACGGCCGGGGGCATGGCGGTGGTATACACGTAGGGCCGAGCGAACTGGATACAATACTCAATCAGATCCTGAGAGCCCGCCACAAACGCACCAAAAGTTCCTAGGGCTTTGCCTAGCGTCGCCATATAAATGGGTAGTGCCGCAGGCCCCAACTGAAAGTGCTGTGCGATACCTCTACCCTGCTCGCCCAAAACACCAAAGCCGTGCGCATCATCCACCATTAACCACGCGTTGTACTCATCTGCAGCGCGGACCATTTCAGGTAACAGCGCCATATCCCCATCCATACTAAACACACCATCCACTACAATGAGTTTTTTGGGCTGCTCGGTGTGCAGCAGACGTGAACGCAAATGAGGAATGTCATTGTGACGAAAGCGCTGGAAGTGTGCTGCAGACAATTGCGCGGCATCAATGAGGGATGCGTGATTGAGTTTGTCTTCGATGATAGCGCTGCACTTATCAGTTAACGCGTTAATTACACCCAGATTGGCCATATAACCCGTCGAAAACAATAGCGCACGTTCACGCCCAGTAAACGCTGCTAAAGCCTCTTCAAGTTGGTGATGCACACGGCTGTGCCCGCAAACCAGATGGCTGGCACCGCTGCCTACCCCCCATTGTTTAGCGGCCGATACAAACGCCTCTTGCACTTTGGGGTGGCTGGCCAAACCAAGATAATCGTTGCTGCAAAAATTCGCAACACGCCCGCCACCCAACAAAACTTCTGTCCCCTGAGAGGACTCCAAAATCGGCCTTTTCCGATAGCGGTTTTCGAACTGCCGTTGATCCAACCCCTCGCGTAAAAACGAGGCCAGTGATTGCGACACCTCAGGTTCCCCTAGCATTCAAGCCTTGGCGGCATCATAAAAAAAACGATCGTTTTGCGCGGCGTTCACTCGCTCTAAAACCGCCTCTGTTTGTTGCCTTTCGTCTGCGTGTATCTCAAGCGTCTCTGGCTGAATGCCGAGGCGCTGTAGAAGCTGCATATCTTTATTCGCTTCGGGGTTGGGCGTTGTTAACAGTTTTTCACCATAAAAAATAGAATTCGCCCCTGCCATAAACGCAAGCGCTTGCGTTTGCTCATTCATATCCTCCCTCCCGGCAGACAGGCGAACATGGGAGCGCGGCATCAGAATTCGGGCCACAGCAATAGTGCGAATAAAATCAAACGGGTCCAGTGCCGTTTCGGCTTCTAAGGGGGTGCCAGGCACACGCACAAGCATATTAATCGGGACCGACTCGGGGTGCTCGGCAAGATTCGCCAACTGCATTAAAAGACCCGCGCGATCATTGACACTCTCGCCCATTCCTACGATACCACCACAGCACACTTTGATTCCTGCACCGCGAACGTGGGATAGGGTGTCCAGACGATCTTGATAGGTGCGCGTGGTGATGATTTCACCATAAAATTCTTCAGAGGTATCCAGGTTGTGATTGTAGTAATCCAACCCAGCACTCGCCAACGCGTTCGCTTGGTCAGGCGCCAGCATTCCAAGTGTCATACAGGTTTCCATACCTAAAGCTTTTACACCTTTAACCATATCCAGGACGTAGGGCATATCTTTGTGCTTGGGAGAGCGCCAGGCGGCCCCCATACAAAACCGTGTTGCGCCAGAGGCCTTGGCTTGCTTGGCTTCTTCAAGGACTTTTTCCACCGCCAAGAGCTTTTCACGCTCAAGGCCCGTGTCGTACCGAGCACTCTGGGGGCAGTAGGCACAGTCTTCTGGACAAGCGCCAGTTTTGATGGAACACAGGGTGCTAATTTGTACCGAATTCGCATCAAAATGTTGACGATGCACCGTTTGGGCTTTAAACAACAGATCGTTAAAGGACAGTTGAAACAAAGCGACAACTTCATCGCGCGACCAATCATGACGTACAGCGCTCATACCCTAATCACTCAAAAAAACACGGAAGCCGCTATGATAAGCGAGCGCCGCTTGTTGTCAACTTTTTTGGCAGAACCTGGTTTACTGCCAGCAATTCCATCAAACCCTTTTACTCCCCTAACACAAACGATCCGTATGTGGCCGCATAGAAGTACAAGGAATACTGGTGGACTGTCGGGTGGCATGAACGCTGAAGTAGAAAAGTCCGAAGGCCCCGCGTTAATTGAGGTACTGGCGCCAATGTGCGGATGGGCTGGCGCGTCAATAGCTCGCGCGAACAGGCACTATTTGGATTGCCACAATCGCCGCGTGATCACAAACCCCACACTGGCATAATCAGTGGTTTCCAGCAAAGGACTGTCTTCAAACGTGGCACCCTTTAGGTTGTCGTAACGCAAAGCAACGCCGAATCGCCAGGGCCCCAGCTGACGGTAAAACCCCAGGCGCGAAAATACCCCACCATAACCACCAGACGCCTGGTAAAGCGGCCGATTTTGCGTCACAAACTCCGGTGCCACGGCATAAAAATACTGATGATTGTCCGCATCAGCCCAAATCGCTCCAGTGTTAAATGACAAGCGCCACCCCGAACCGATATTGGGGTGGCGCCAAGTCAAGCGGGGGTTAAATACCATGCCCACACCATCGATACCGCTGGAACTGAGTGATAAGGCCCAACGCAGAGGCAGACGCATAGACCAACCCTCGCTAAAATTTTGTCCGCTGAGATTAATATCCACAGACGGTCCAATTTCAACAATCGGATCGAGGTCCGGCATTCCCCTTCGCGGGTTGCTGTCGTCACTGTCTCCGCTTAGGGCACCATCCACCGAAAGGTTAAGCTCTACACGCCGATTGGCGTACAACTGTCCTTTGACACCCGTACGCTCCACTTTAAAAATTTTACCGTTATACAGCACATAAGGTAAAACCAGTGCACGCATAGAAGTGTGTTTGGCCCCCCGATAATCCGCAGCATATTGAGAGAGAAGCCCAACGCCCACCTCCCATTTTGGCTCACTTGGCAATGACCTTTCTGCAGCGAATGCGCTGTGCAAGCCACCGCCAAAAATCAGTGCGCCCACGGCGAAAGATCGCAAAAAATGCATAATAGCCTCTCGAAAAAAAACCCGCCTAAGCGGGTTTTATCATTACTCTTTCGCTTCCGGTGCTTCGTCTGAAGCCTCGACCGCGACTTCTTCTTTGGGTGGCGGTGGTGGCAAGGTTTCCTTAATGGAAAGCTTAATGCGACCGCGATTGTCCACATCCAAGCATTTGACCTTAACCATCTGGCCTTCTTGCAAGTAATCGGTCACAGTATTGACACGTTCATGGGCAATTTGAGATATGTGAACCAAACCGTCTTTACCCGGCAAGAAGTTAACAAAAGCGCCGAAATCCACAATTCGAACCACTTTACCTTCGTAAATCTCCCCAATCTCGGCTTCCGCTGTGATGGCGGTAATACGATTAACGGCCGCTTCCAAACCCTCACCATCAACTGCGTAGATTTTAACCGTGCCATTGTCATCAATATCCACAGACGCACCGGTCTCTTCAGTAATAGAACGGATAGTTGCACCGCCCTTACCAATGATATCGCGAATTTTATCGGGGTCGACTTTCATGGTGTGGAACTGGGGTGCATTGTCTGAAAGCTTCTCACGCGGTGTAGAAATCACTCGATTCATTTCAGCAAGGATGTGCAAACGTGCCTGCAAAGCTTGCTCAAGCGCCACTTCCATAATCTCTTCGGTGATGCCTTCAATTTTGATATCCATTTGCAACGCCGTCACACCATTGGCAGTACCGGCGACTTTAAAGTCCATGTCACCCAGGTGATCTTCGTCTCCCAAGATATCGGTCAATACGGCAAAGCTATCGCCTTCTTTCACCAATCCCATGGCAATACCCGCCACCGGAGACTTCAAGGGCACACCAGCATCCATCAGCGCCAAACTGGCACCACACACAGACGCCATTGAACTTGAGCCGTTAGATTCCGTGATTTCACTGACAACACGCATGGTGTAAGGAAACTGCTCTTCATTTGGCAACATGGCAGCAACACCACGACGCGCCAAACGACCATGACCGATCTCGCGGCGGCCAGTCGCACCCATACGACCACACTCGCCCACAGAATAGGGTGGGAAATTGTAATGCAGCATAAAATTATCGCGTCGCTCACCTTCCAGCGCATCGATAATTTGTGCGTCACGCGCTGAGCCCAGAGTGGAAACGACTAGAGCCTGCGTTTCACCGCGGGTAAACAATGCCGAGCCGTGAACCTTAGGCAATACACCCACTTCGATTTGCAGTTGGCGCACGGTTTTGTTGTCGCGACCGTCGATGCGAGGCTCACCGGCCACAATCGCCGAACGCACGATAGCTTTTTCAAGCTTGCTGAAAACGCTTTTGACATCGTCTTCACTGGCACCATTGGCCTCATCGGAAAACTGTTCCACGGCCTGAGAGCGCAGTTCACCCAAACGGTCGTAGCGCTTAGCTTTATCGGTAATGCGATAAGCTGTTGCGATAGATTCCCCAAACTCGCTTTTTATGGCTTCAACCAGTGCTTCGTTTTGGACAACAGGCGTCCACTCCCAACGAGGTTTACCTGCTTCTGCAGCCAATTCTGACACCGCTTGGATCACGGCCTGCATCTCCTGGTGCGCAAACAAAACAGCACCTAGCATGATGTCTTCTGGCAATTCGTTGGCTTCGGACTCCACCATCAATACGGCATCTTTGGTTCCGGCCACAACCATATCCAACTCTGCTGTTTTTAACGTTGAATAGGTGGGGTTCAGCAAATAGCCATCGGCCTCGGTATAGCCCACTCGAGCAGCGCCAATAGGGCCGTTAAAGGGTATGCCCGACAGCGTTAACGCCGCAGACGTACCAATCATTGCCGCAATATCGGGGTCCACATTTTTTTCTGAGGACAACACGGTGCACACCACTTGCACTTCTGCCATATAACCATTGGGAAACAACGGACGAATGGGGCGATCGATCAAACGTGATGTGAGCGTTTCTTTCTCAGAAGGGCGGCCTTCGCGCTTAAAAAAACCACCAGGGATTTTACCCGCGGCGTAGCTTTTCTCTTGATAATGAACGGACAATGGGAAAAATCCCTGCCCAGGGGAGGCTTCTTTTGCGCCAACCACGGTACACAAAACACTGGTTTGACCGACAGACACCACCACAGAACCTGTGGCTTGCCGCGCAACTCTTCCCGTTTCTAAGGTGACCGTGTCATCACCGTATTGAAACTTTTTAACAATAGGATTCACAATTATATCCTTGTATTTTTCTCTATTAATGGGTCACTCTTAATTTTAGTGACATCTGATAACTGTTAACGACCGGTATATCTATAGGCCGTTAGCCGTTTGAACCTACACTCAAACGGGTACTGCAAACACCTCATAAGGGCACCTCAGTGCCATTACAAATGCAATGCAAAATGGGCAACAAACAAGCGCCTACCCACCGATAAAACACACTGGAATAATACAGAAATGCCCGCATGGTGCGGGCACTGTCAATTAACGACGCAAACCTAGCTTTTGAATCAGGCTAGCGTAACGCTCGGTGTTTTTGGACTTAAGATAATCCAGCAACTTGCGACGCTGGTTAACCATTCGGATTAAACCGCGACGAGAATGGTGGTCTTGCTTGTTGGATTCAAAGTGACCTTGCAACTTATTGATGTTAGCGGTCAGTAAAGCCACTTGAACCTCTGGTGAGCCGGTATCACCTTCAGCGGTTTGATGCGTTTTAACGATTTCTGCTTTTTCTTGAGCACTCAGTGCCATGTCAAATTCCTCTTATCTATAATGAATATGCACTCTGCAAGAGCCCTTACAGAGAGTGTCGGCCAACCCGTGCATATCGACAGGCTGGTCGTCTTGGCTCGAAAATAGATTACTTTTTTAAGCCAAATTTCTGTTAACCCGGCACCACCAAACGGCGTGGGGCCACACATCCGTCGTCGGTGATCTCACCAACGCCTAAAAATTCACCATCTTCGCGACAAACGCGCACTGTATCACCTTGCTCTCCCAAGCGGTAGACCTTTAAGTTCATAACCGCTTGGCCATGACAAAAATAGTGACAACTGTCCGCATCCAACCGTACCTGGGGCATATCGCCCAACAAAGTGTCCACCGGTAGTAAGTGGTGATCCAGCACTTCGGCTTGGCGTTCTCCGCGTTCATCCATTAGAGCCTCCAACGACACCATTTGGTCGGTGTCGAGTCCTCCAGCCATCGTGCGGTGCAAGCGTTCTACATAGCCACCTACGCCCAAGGCTTTACCCAAATCGTCGGCGAGGCTTCGAATGTAAGTCCCTTTGCTGCAGTGAACCTCCACATCCAATTCCGCGAGTTTACCGGGACGAAAGTCCACAACGGTATACTCATAGAGAGTCACTGGCCGAGCCTCACGTTCAACTTCAATTCCGAGACGCGCCAACTTGTAAAGGGGTTGGCCATTGTGCTTGAGCGCTGAAACCATGGGCGGCACTTGTAATATGTCTCCACGGTAGTTCGAAAGTTCGACTTCAATTTGCTCAAGCGTTATATGGCTAGCGTCCGTTTGCGCCAAAATGTCACCTTCGCAATCTGCCGTGGAAGTGCTTCCCCCCAATACAAAGGTACTGACATAACGCTTATCGGCATCTAACAAAAACTGCGAAAACTTGGTTGCCTCACCAAAACAAATAGGCAGTACCCCAGTCGCCAAAGGGTCTAGACTTCCGGTGTGCCCCGCCTTGTTCGCAAAAAAAAGGCGCTTGGCCCTTTGTAAGGCATCGTTGGAGCTCAACCCCGAAGGTTTATTCAACACCAAAACCCCAGAAAGCGGCCGACCAAATGATCGCTTGCGACCCAAACCCTAGTCTCCTCGGTTTCGACGATTCTGCTCGTCTGCGGATATCGCGTTGTTGATCAGTGCACTCAAGGCTTGCCCTTTGATATTGGACTCGTCATAAATAAAACTCAGACGAGGGGAAGATCGCATGGTCAATTCTTTACCCAGCAGCGATCGCAAAAAGTTGGCTGTTTTGTTTAAAATTTCCGTGGAAACACGGCACTTTTCAGCATCGTTTTCGCCCACGAATGTCACATACACTTTTGCCAAAGACAAATCTCGGGTGACATCCACTGCGTTAATATTGACCATTCCCAACCTTGGGTCGCGAATTTCCTCGCGAATGGCCTTTGCTAAAAATCGTTGAACCGCATCAGCGATGCGGTCAGCCCGAGTGTATTCTTTTGCCATGGTATTGAAACAAAACAACGCCTGTAGAAAGGAACTACAGTTGTCTTGCGACCTCCTTGACTTCAAAGACTTCAATCTGATCGCCAACTTTCACGTCGTAGTTTTTAACCCCAATACCGCACTCCATGCCATTGCGCACATCACTGACATCATCTTTAAAGCGGCGCAGGGATTCAAGCTCGCCTTCAAAAATGACCACATTGTCGCGTAACACTCGAATAGGTTTGTTGCGATAAACCGTCCCTTCCAGCACCATACAACCAGCCACTTGGCCAAACTTGGGTGATTTGAAAACATCGCGTACTGCGGCAATTCCCACAATTTCTTCCACACGCTCTGGGTCCAACATACCTGATAGCGCGCTTTTCACTTCGTCAATCAGCTGATAAATAATACTGTAGTAACGAATTTCTACCGACTCTTTCTCGGCTAAACGCTTAGCGCCACCATCGGCACGTACATTAAAACCGATAACAATGGCATTTGAAGTGAGCGCCAGGTTTACATCATTCTCGGTAATGCCGCCAACACCGTCACCCACCACACGTACTTCTACTTCATCGTTACCCATATCCAACAGCGAGGCCGTAATGGCTTCGAGTGAACCGCGCACATCGGTTTTTAATACAACGCTTAAAACTTTCTTTTCATCGCTTTCCATATTGGCAAACATATTTTCCAGCTTGCTTGCCTGGGCGCGACGCATACGCTCATCTTTTTCACGTTCCGCACGAAACTGAGAAACTTCTCGTGCTTTGCGCTCATCGGGTACAACCACAAATTCGTCGCCCGCATTCGGAACCGAATCCAAACCCAATATTTCAACCGGCGTTGAAGGGCCTGCCTCCGTAACCTTTTGACCACGTTCGTCACTCATTGCGCGAATACGACCAAAGCTTTGCCCTGCCAATAAAATTTCACCCGCTTTCAGATGGCCACCTTGTACCAGCACAGTGGCCACTACTCCGCGGCCTTTGTCCATTCGTGATTCCACCACTACGCCACGCGCGGGTACATCGATTGGTGCCGACAACTCCAACATTTCAGACTGCAAGCCAACCGCCTCCAGCAACTCATCGATGCCTTGGCCGGTATGGGCCGACACTTGGATAAACTGAGTATCTCCACCCCAATCTTCGGGAATCACATCCTTGGCTGCCAATTCATTTTTTACACGATCAGGATCTGCGGCTTCTTTATCACACTTATTGATGGCCACAACCATAGGGACACCAGCCGCCTTCGAGTGCTGAATCGCTTCTTCTGTTTGTGGCATCACACCATCGTCTGCCGCCACGACCAAAATGACCACATCTGTGCACTGGGCGCCTCGCGCCCGCATTGCTGTAAATGCAGCATGGCCAGGCGTATCCAAAAACGTTAATTCACCTTGGCTGGTGGGAACACGGTAAGCACCAATATGCTGTGTAATACCACCGGCCTCGCCTGCTGCCACTTTGGCCTTTCGAATATAATCCAATAACGACGTCTTACCGTGATCCACATGCCCCATTACGGTCACAATGGGTGCGCGCTTCTCACTACTGCCTTCAACTGCGGCAATTTCATTATCGAGGTCCACCTCGATTTGATTGTCACTAACCAATACCGCCTTATGACCAAACTCTTCAACCACCAGTTGCGCGGTCTCTTGATCAATGGCTTGATTAACCGTGGCCATAGCGCCCATTTTCATTAATTGCTTGATGACTTCGCCCGCTTTAACAGACATGCGTTGCGCAAGATCACCAACAACAATGTTTTCAGGTATTTCTACTTCGTGCACTATTTTTCCAGTAGGCTTTTTGAAGCCATGTTTATTTGCAATTTTAATGGTTGGACGCGGCCCTTTTACCGCAGGCTTTCTACGCACCGGAACAGCCACGGGAACGTTCGTATTTTCTTCGACTTCATCCAAATAGCTCAGTACCGCAGAGCCTTTTTTCGCAGTGGGCACTTCGACTTTTTTGACGGCTTTACCCGCACGTTTTACATGCTTGCCCTTTTCTTCTTCATCAAATTCTTTGGCAGTCTTCTCTTTCTTTTTGTGCTTATGCGCATCGTCCTTTTTAGCGCCATCGGGAATCGCATCGACGCCAGCAGCAACATCTGTGGCTGTACCACTCTTACCCTCTGAAGAGCGCTTCTTCTCTTCTTCAGCTTTCTTGGATTGCTCTTTTGCCTCTGCTTCCGCTTTGCGACGGGCTTCCATCGCAGCCAGTCGTAACTGTTCGGCATCATCGACAAAGGTACGAGCAACAGGCTCTTGCACAGCAGCATCAGTCACTACGTCACTGCCTTGTGCATTTTCAGTTTCTGCCGCATCTGCCACCACGGAAGACTCATCAGAGGGCTTCTCAGAACTTGCCTCTTCACCTTGACCTTGTAACTCATTGGTCTCCAGGTTTTCGGCCTCAACAGCTTCGCTTAATTCTGCTTCACTCGTATCATCTTCAACTTCGGTGCGTTTAACATAGGTTCGCTTTTTGCGGACCTCTACGTTAATGGTTTTGCGTGAACTACCACTACCTGTCTTCAACGTGGTAGTAGTTTTACGCTTCAACGTAATCTTTTTGGGTGCCGCCGCAGCTTCGCCGTGGGACATTTTTAAAAAGGCAAGAAGCTTCTGCTTTTCTTCATCAGATACCGTATCGTCCTCCGACTTATGAGAAAGACCTGCTTGGTCCATCTGCAAAAGTAGGCGGTCGACCGAGGCCCCGACGGACTTGGCGAGTTCACTTACGGTTACATCAGCCATTGTTTTTCCTCGTCACCTCAACTATTGATTAATCTTGTGCTTGCTCTGCTTCTGCAAACCAAGGTTCGCGAGCTTTCATAATTAAAGCCGCTGCTCGCTCTTCTCCGAGCCCCGAGACGTCTGCAATGTCGTCCACTGATTGTTCGGCCAAGTCTTCCATGGTAACAACACCACGCGCAGCCAGCTGGAAAGCCAACTCTTTGTCCATGCCATCCATCTCTAAAAGATCGTCAGCGGGCTGACCTGTACCGGCCTGCTCTTCAGAGGCCAATGCCTGGGTCAAAAGCGCATCTTTTGCACGACTTCTTAGCTCTTCGGCAATTTCTTGATCAAACCCTTCGATCGCCAAGAATTCTTCCAAAGGTACATAAGCGACTTCTTCAAGACTGGTGAAACCTTCCTCCACCAAAACGTCTGCCACATCTTCATCGATATCCAGTGCTTCGATGAAAACATCCCGTACGTTACTGGCTTCGGCATTCTGTTTTTCATTCCATTGATCAGCGCTCATCACATTGATTTCCCACTCGGTCAGCTCTGACGCCAGACGAACATTTTGTCCACCCCGGCCAATGGCTTGTGCGAGGTTGTCTTCCGCCACGGCCACATCCATGGAACCGGCATCTTCATCGACCACAATGGATTCGATTTCCGCTGGCGCCATTGCATTGATGACAAACTGCGCCGGATTATCGTTCCACAATACGATATCAATGCGCTCGCCGGCCAATTCATTGGATACCGCTTGCACCCGTGAACCTCGCATTCCCACGCAAGCACCCACAGGATCAATTCGACCGTCATTGGTTGAAACAGCGATTTTGGCTCGCGACCCGGGGTCTCGCGCAGCGCCTCGCAAAGCGATCACTTCCTCAGCAATTTCTGGCACTTCAATTTTAAAGAGTTCCACCAGCATTTGTGGACAAGCCCGACTTAAATACAATTGCGGGCCACGCGCTTCCGGGCGCACGTCCAACAAAATGCAACGCACTCGATCATTCATGCGAAAGATTTCGCGTCCCACCAACTCTTCACGCGGCAGCAAGCCTTCGGCGTTGCCACCTAGGTCAACAATAATATTGTCACGCGTCACTTTTTTAACGGTGCCTGATATTAACTCGCCTACTCGATGCCGATATTCATTCACAATCTGGGCACGCTCAGCTTCTCGTACTTTTTGCACGATCACCTGCTTGGCCGTTTGTGCCGCAATACGCCCAAACTCGACGTTTTCCACTATCTCGGCGTGAACATCCCCCACTTTCAACTCAGGGTCTGCTTCTGCAGCTTCTTCCGTTGTCAATTGTGTTCCTAACTCGGCCAATTGATCATCCGCCACCACCAACCATCGCCGCTCAGTCACATAATCACCGGTCTTGCGATCGATGGTAACTTTGATGTCGGAATCTTCCTCGTAGCGCTTTTTGGTGGCTGTCGCCAACGCCAATTCGATCGCCTCAAAAATCACATCACGATCGACACCTTTCTCGTTGGAAACAGCATCTGCTACCAGCAAAATTTCTTTCTTCATGAAAAAGCCTCTGCAAAACCCTAAAATTGGGGAATAACGTTTGCCTTATCGATGGTTTCGATGGGCAAGACGTATTCTTCGTTATCGACTTCTAAAATTAATTCTTCGTTTTCAACAGCTTTCAACAAGCCGGTATATTTACGTCGCCCATCAAAAGCACTGCGCAAACGTACTTGCACCCGCTCACCCACACTTCGCTCAAATTGCGAAAGTGTAAATAGCGGTCGGTCCATTCCCGGTGAACTGACCTCTAAGGTATATTCACTGCGAATGGGGTCTTCTACATCCAATACACTGCTGGCTTGACGGCTCACTCGTTCACAATCTTCAAGTGACACACCTTCCGCTCGATCAATGTATATGCGTAACAAAGCGCGGCGTCCCTGTACCCGATATTCTACGCCCCAAAGCTCACAGCCCAAGGACTGCGCAACGGGGGCCAACAACTCGGTTAATTCTTGCTGGATAGACGCCATATTCAACAACCACAAACAAAAAATGGGCCTAAAGCCCATTCGAAAAGTGCGCAAAATGCACGATCCTGCGCCGCCCACGTCAACATTGTGCAGCCTGCAGATAATAAAAAACCCCAATAAGGGGCATCCGCTCGTCGACCGAAGGGAGGGGCGACACTAGCATTCAAGGTGGGACTTAACCGACACCCGAATTTTCGGGGCGAATTATAAGTCCGCAAGCTGTATGCGTCAAGATTCAAACCCTATCGCCCCAGCAGCTCAACAGCTTACACCGCTGAAAGACCGGCATTCAACAGGGCCCCAAACAATAAAGCCCAGAGACCGAACCAACAATCTCTGGGCTTTCGCCAATGGTAGACCGAAGATTTCAAGCCCCTAAAACAACAAATCCAGAGGTCGAGCCGACCTCTGGATTCTAAAATAATTGGTAGCGGGGGCTGGATTTGAACCAACGACCTTCGGGTTATGAGCCCGACGAGCTACCAGGCTGCTCCACCCCGCACCGGTATAACATTTTTTGCGTGAACCCAAGATTGGTTACCGGGGCCAAAAACCGAAGGCTGTTACTTCCTTCGAACTTTTGTGGCTATTTTGGCAACTCCATGAGCTACCCGCATCACCACCTCGCAGCTAAAAACAACTTTTATTTTCAAGGCTGTTGCCGCCTTTCGCCTTAGTGTTTAAAACAGCGTTTAAAATCCCGCTGCCTGGAACATCGGCTGATCTCAATCAAAGGCTGGTACCGCTCAACTGAGGTCGCGCATTATAGGGGGAGGGTCTGAGGGCGTCAACCGATAACCTGAAAAACTTTGCAATTAATGGCAACCCAGCCAAGACCACAATCCTTTAACGGGGACTCGGGGCTTTTAGAAGGGACGCCGAGATTGCAAAAAATGTAATCAAAGCCTCGCTAAACCGCGTTTCTCAAACCGAGCTCGTAAGGGTAAGGATTAAGATAGTTTTGTGTGCGAATGTAATCCCCAGCGTAGTTATCAATGTAATGTGTCATCAATTTCATGGGCACGGCAAGCGGCACAATGCCCTTACGATAGTCCTCAATGGCTTCGGTTAAATCCTGGCGGATGCCACCGGGAACTTGCTCGCGCAAATACCCTACAAGGTGGTATAAAACATTCACATGCCCTTTCTTGGATGGCGGTTTTTCTGTGCCCTGCATCAAAGCCTGAATATAGTCTTTGGCCCGCTGATCAATATCTCCACTGCCCGCATCTGCCACCAAATGACCCAGGGTTTTATAAAGCGACTGACTGTAGCTCATGACAAAATATTTATGACGGGAGTGAAAGCCCACAAGCTTTGCCGCACTCAAAGGCTCACTGATGAGGGTTTGCCATTCGTGATACACATACACCCGCGCGATAAAATTTTCTCGCAAAAGGGCATCGTTTAAACGTCCCGCCTCCTCAACAGGCAATAGCGGAAAGCGTTCTCGAATAATACCGGCAAAGATACCTGCGCGCTTTTTTGGGTACACACCTCTATCGGTATAGACCTTTGCGCTATATACCGCACAGCTCGGAGAATCCTTCATAAAGATATAGGCGCTAACCGGTGAGCGCTCAAAGCCGTCGGCAACCTCATGACTGTAATCCACGAGCGGCAGCGTCACGTCTTTGGAGACATCAACGGTGCCCACCACTCGGGGGGTTTCCCAGTCGCCCTGCAACCGTATCGGCTCTCGAGGAATACCCAAGCCAATGGCCACCTCAGGACAAAAGGGTCGAAACTCAAAATAGTTGGCGAGTTGCTCGGTGCAAAAACGAGAGTGCTTGTGGCCTCCGTTGTAACGGACACTCTCTCCCAATAAACAAGAAGAAATACCCACTGGAATTTTGGCCAACCGATCACCTCCCATTGCTGCACCTTGGGAACCTCGAATTAAGCTCCAATAGCTTCTGGGGCTTTATCAGGCTCCTGCACTGTTACTTTGACCAATATACGGGCTTACACAACAATACGATGACACTATTAACCCGACATAAAAGATTGCCGGGCTAGTAGCGCACACAAAAAAGGCCGGTTGAACCGGCCTTTGATTAGGGCTGAATAAACCCTAACAACTCTTGGGTTTTCGCCTTCATCAGCGCTATATCGCCACGCGACTCCACATTCAAGCGAACAACTGGCTCAGTACTGGAGCTTCGCACACTAAAGCGCCACCGCTCAAATGCCATAGAGAGCCCATCCGTCTTATCAATGTCCACAGCCTGCGACTGGTAATGCGCCTCAATAACGGACAATAAGGCTTTAGGGTCCTCAACCGTACTGTTGATTTCACCACTACAGGGGAATTTGGCAATCCGCTCATCCACCAATTGCGATAGTGTTTTACCAGTAACACTCATCAATTCGGTCACCAACAACCAGGGAATATTGCCATTATCGCAATAGGAAAACGCTTTAAAGTAGTGGTGAGCGCTCATCTCTCCACCGTAAACGGCGTCTTCTTTGCGCATTCGCTCCTTAATAAAGGCATGCCCTGTTTTACTTTGTATGGCATGCCCACCCGACGCTTCAGCAATATCAATGGTATTCCAGGTCAAGCGCGGATCATGAACCACATTTGCGCCGGGGTTTTTCAGCAAAAAGGCCTCTGCCAGCAAACCCACCACATAGTAGCCATCGATAAATCGGCCGTTTTCATCGAAGAAAAAACACCGATCAAAATCACCATCCCAGGCGACCCCAAGGTCAGCGCCCACCGCCTTCACCTTCTCTGAGGTCACGCCCTGGTTTTCCACCAAAATAGGGTTGGGAATACCATTAGGGAAAGACCCATCTGGCTCATGATGCAACTTAATAAACTGCAAAGGCAAGTGCGGCTCTAAGCCGTCCACTACTGCACCCACACCCCCATTGCCAGCATTCACCACAACCTTTAGCGGTTTGATTTTGCTCACATCCACATAACTCAGCAAATGCGCCACATAAGCAGACCGCATATCCCGATGCTCCACGGTGCCTTTATTGGCTACCGGCTCAAAACCCCCTTTCTCCGCCATGGCCTGAATGTCATTCAAGCCACTATCACTGGAGATGGGCTTGGATTCTTCACGCACAAGCTTCATGCCGTTGTAATCCATGGGGTTGTGACTGGCCGTCACGCAGATGCCGCCGTCCACACCCAGCTCGAAAGTGCCAAAATACACCTCCTCGGTACCACACTGGCCAATATGAATCACATTCGCGCCAGCATCGGTAATGCCATCTACCAACGCATTCGTCAGGGTTTCGCTGGTCAACCGAATATCATGACCCACTACCACGATTTTGGCCTGCAAAAATTGCACAAAGGCAAAGCCCACGCGGTAGGCCACATCTTCATTCAGCTGATCGGGCACACGCCCACGTATATCGTAGGCTTTAAAACAAGTAATTTTCATGTTTCACTCTTAATTCGGGTATATGGCTCTACGCTTGGTTGTATACATTCTCGAAAACGAAGTTGGTGGCACTCACAAAGCCTTCAACGCTGCCGCAATCAAACCGACGCCCTTTGAACTTGTACGCTAACACGCAACCATTTTGGGCTTGCGCTAACAACGAATCGGTTAATTGAATTTCATCGTTTTTACCTGGAGGGGTAGACTCAATGATTTCAAAGATGTCCGGCGTTAAAATATAGCGGCCAATAATGGCCAAGTTGGAAGGCGCATCTTTGGCGTCGGGTTTTTCCACCATATCGGTTACCTGATAGATGCCTTCTTTAATCTGACTCCCTGCTATCACACCAAATTTGTGGATGTGCTCTTCAGGGACTTCTTGAACTGCCACAATACTGCAACGAAACTGCTTGAAAAGGCCCACCATCTGCCCAAGAACCCCTTGCTCTTCCGCCACACACAAATCGTCTGACAGCACGACACCGAAGGGCTCGTCACCAATTAACCGTCGGCCATTCAAAATGGCGTCGCCCAAACCTCGCATTTCGCGTTGGCGAGTAAAGGAGAACGACCCTTTGGCCATCACATCACGAATGGATTTGAGGTACTCTTCTTTTTTGGAGCCTGCGATCTGATGCTCAAGCTCGTAACTCACATCAAAATGGTCGGCGATTGCACGCTTGCCTCGACCGGTGACAAACCCGATTTCAGTCAACCCTGCCGCCAAAGCCTCTTCAACACCGTACTGAACCAGCGGTTTATTCACGACAGGCAACATTTCTTTCGGCATGGATTTGGTGGCGGGCAAAAAGCGGGTTCCGTAACCTGCCACAGGAAAAAGACACTTCTTAATCATGATGTATCCTTGATTGATTATTTGCGGTTGTTAAGAACGACTATATCATAGTCAATTATCACTAATGCAATCACCGGACCAGCCATTGGCTGGCGCCAAGTCAGCCTTTTTACTGGACAACAACGCTTTTGTCGCTAGAATGGCACTCCCTCGCGTGAGAGCTTTTTAATGATGCACAAAAACGGTGCAAAAGCCTGTCTCGTAAGAATAACACCCAAATATTATAGAGCGAACCATGCAATCCTTTGAGCAAAAACCAGCCTATAGCCGAGAAGAACTTATTGCCTGCGGCCATGGGGAATTATTTGGCCCTGGCAATGCCCAATTGCCTGTACCCAACATGCTGATGTTGGATCGCATCACACACATCAGCGCCAGCGGTGGTGAATTTGGCAAAGGCGAAATCATTGCAGAGCTCGACATCCATTCCGACTTGTGGTTTTTCGGCTGTCATTTTCCCGGAGACCCTGTGATGCCGGGTTGCCTCGGTCTTGATGCCATGTGGCAGTTAGTGGGATTCTTTTTAGGTTGGAAGGGCAACCCCGGCCGCGGCCGCGCCTTGGGCGCCGGCGAAGTGAAGTTTACTGGCCAAATTTTACCCACCGCCAAGACTGTCACTTATCATATCAATTTGAAGCGCGTAATTGAACGCAAATTGATCATGGGCATTGCCGACGGACGCGTGAGCGTTGACGGAAAGGACATTTACTTCGCAAAAGATCTGCGCGTGGGTTTGTTTAGCAATACTGAAACATTTTAAGGCGCCAGTTTGGTAAAATTGCAGCCAAAATAAGCTATCAAGAGGTTTAATATGAAGCGTGTTGTTGTCACCGGCATGGGCATTGTGTCCTGCATTGGAAACGATATGCCCACCGTGTTAGAGGCACTGAAAGCGGGAAAATCGGGCATTCGGTACAATCCCAGCTACGAAGAACACGGCTTCAGGAGTTTAGTTTCAGGGTCTGTTGATTTAGACCTGGCCGAACATATTGATCGTAAATCCTTACGGTTTATGGGCGATGCCGCAAGCTTTGCTTATATCGCCATGGATCGCGCCATCCAAGATTCAGGCCTGAGTGACAGCGAAGTGTCCAACGAGCGATCGGGCCTTATTGTGGGCTCAGGCGGAGCTTCCACCCGCAGCGTGGTGGAGTCTGCCGATATTATTCGCGACCGAGGTGTTAAAAAAGCCGGCGCTTTTCGTGTCACACAGACCATGGGTAGCACAACCTCCGCATGCCTAGCGACACCCTTTAAAATTAAGGGTGTCAACTATTCCATTTCCTCAGCTTGCGCCACAAGTGCGCACTGTATCGGCAATGCCATGGAGTTGATTCAGTTAGGCAAGCAAGATGTGGTGTTTGCAGGCGGCGGCGAAGAAGAACACTGGACCTTGACCGGCCTGTTTGATGCCATGGGCGCATTAAGCACCAAATACAACGATACGCCAGAAGCCGCTTCGCGCCCGTATGACGCAACACGCGATGGGTTTGTCATTGCCGGTGGCGGTGGATGCTTAGTGTTGGAATCACTGGATCACGCAGTGGCTCGCGGCGCTACCATTTATGCCGAGATCGTCGGCTACGGCGCCACCTCAGACGGCTATGACATGGTTGCCCCTTCGGGTGAAGGCGCTGCACGCTGTATGCGCCAAGCTATGGCTATGACAGATGACGCTGCCATTGATTACATTAATTCTCACGGCACCAGTACTCCAGTGGGTGATGTGGCAGAGCTGCGTGCAGTCAAAGAAGTATTTGGCAATGCGGCTCCACCTATCAGCTCAACCAAGTCCCTTACCGGCCACTCCCTTGGCGCAACCGGCGTACAAGAAGCTATTTATTCGTTGTTAATGATGAAGCACGGGTTTATTTCGGGCTCAGCCAACGTGAAAGAACTGGACCCCGAAGCGCAAGGCATGAACATTGCCACCCGCGCGCAAGAGGCCGAGTTAAACAAAGTCATGTCAAACAGCTTTGGCTTTGGTGGCACCAACGCCACATTGATTTTTCAAAAGTACTCAGTGTAGCTGATTACGCAGAAGCCCCCCTATGGGCCGCTGGGCCTATCGGGGGGCAGCTCTAAACGACCCTTATCCACCTGCTCACTCAGCCACTCAACCACCTTCGTCTTCATCCCTTGACGCCAACTGCGCAACTGAACACCAAAGTCATTGGTCAAGCGATGCCCCCCCAACCAACTATGATATTGCATTAGGCGATGATCGGCGCGCACAGCTGCAATTTCAGCCAGATTTTGGCAGCCCGCTTTAAGAAGCAACCTGCGTACATAATCGGCAAATTCAGCTTCAGAGCAGTCGTCATTTGAACGTAAATGAAACACCCCCCAGTTTTCGGCACCACAAAGCATCTGCTGCAACATGGCAAACACCACTCGAACAACATCTTTGACATCCACTGGATTACCACGCCATTGATCCGACACCATGAGCTTGCGCTCGGTTATCAAAGCCTCACACAGGTTATAAAGTGCCGGCGCCTGAACATCATCGACCACCCAGGGCAGCCGCACCACAGCCGCTTTGGTATGCTGCAAAAACGCTTGCTCCTCAGCCAGCAATGCGACGGATTCTGGTGCGTTCGGCGTCGGGGTATGATCTTCGAGTAAAGCTTCGTCAGGAGGCCCCTCCTCGAACACCTTATGGCTAGATAACACAATAAGCGGTAGTTCGTAGCGCTGGCTCAAACGCGCCACTTGTTCAGGGACCCCAGCAGGAAGCATCAAGCCCGTGACCACCAGAAGATTCACACTCTGCTGCTCAAGGGCACCGGCGAGCGCTCCCGAGGCTGCTTCTTGCGCCTCAATCATGGCCACATCGTACCCATGGTCATCCAGCACTTTCTGCAACGCTCCGCTAAATTGTTGCTCTGGATGCACAATGATAACTCTGTATGCCAAAGGGGCCTCCGAAGACTGATGAAAGTTTTGCGCCAACAAAATGTGGCGCAAGCCGCTCGCAATTATGCCACCGCCATGAACAAATTTGTGTAAGAACTTGATGCGGCGGCACAAACCCTCATTGTGACGGCATCAACCCCAAAGAACAAAAGCCATTGAATTCATCACACCCCGTCTCTGCTGTCTGTTGTCACCAGTACACGAGGCTTCAAATCCACCCATCATTCTGCAAACTCAGCAACAACTGCAAGCAAGACTACAAAAGAAAAGAAAAGCATCGCTAATTGCTAGGCAGCCGAACACCCGCTTAGCGAATAACCAACCAATGCTTAAAATATACAAGGCCAAAAATCTTGTCCATGGCGCTTTCGGTGCGCATACATCATATTGAACATGTTGTGTTTCTGACGAACGAACATCAATGTATATGCTATGTTTATAGCATCAAAACGATAAGGATAAATACGATGCAAACACTATCATATTGGGCCAAATACCTTACCTCCCTGCCTGTTGTCACCCTAAGCTTAACCGGTTGTTTTGGTGAGCCGGAATACCTAGACCAAAACTGGACAGAAGAGAACGACTTTCGAGTGCAGTCTTACCATACCTCGCAAGGCAGTCAATTGATCCCCTATGATTGGTATATCAACCTGCAGGCGGCCAACGGGTTACACCCCCTGCATGACAATGCCACATACGAAGCGCTTCGCTACTTGCCCGATTACACGCCTGATCCCGCGGTCAACCCCGACGGTTTACCCATTGGCTTTGTTAAGGATTCGGACCCCAATACCGGCGATTGGATTGGTATTAATTGCGCTGCCTGCCATACGGGGCAACTCATCTTTGATACCACTCTATTACGCATTGATGGCGCGCCATCCATGGGGGATTACCGTGGCCTGCTGCAAACTGTGCGAGATGCCATCGGCGCCACCCTGGCAAGCCCCAGTCGTTTCAATCACTTCGCAAGACGTTTAAATATCAAAACCCAAAGTGCTAAATCTCAACTGCGAGATGAATTAGAAGCGACAGTGTCCGAGCTGGATCAGTCCATCACCAATGCTTCAAGCCCCGACCACATACCAGGCTATGGTCGTATTGACGCCTTTGCCGCGATTAAAAATGAAGTGTTTGTAACAGACTTAGGTATCGAGGCCAACTATCAACAACCGAATGCACCTGTCAGTTACCCCTTCCTGTGGGACACGCCTCATCTTGATCGCGTGCAGTGGACGGGACATGTGGAAAACCCCTACGCCAGGAACGTAGGTCAAGTGTTAGGCGTATTGGGGCGCCTCAACCTGCAAGACCCAAGCGAATTTTTTAATTCCTCCGTCCGCCGCGACAGTGTATTTCTGTTGGAAGAATGGATGGCAGAACTGCAATCCCCCAAATGGCCTGAAGCCGTGTTAGGCGATATTGACCCCATTGCCGCTGCTCAAGGTAAAACCCTGTATAAAACCCCTGACGCCTCTGGGTACGCATGTGTCGATTGTCATTCACTGCCTGACGACGATACGGGGCAATACCCTTTAACCCCTGCCAGTCACAATGCTTTTGGGATGCAGTTTATTCAAACGTACAACACACCCATAGCAGAGGTGGGCACAGACCCAAACACCCTGGCAAACGTTTACAGCCCTACCCCCTTGCAGACCGGTCCACTTAGCGCAGCCCTTGGAGGACAAACCGAAATCGTTGGGGGCGTATTTTTATCCATGGTCACAGGCGCCACGGTTGGCAATTTGTTTGCCCAAGCACCTGCGTTAACGCAAGAACAACAAGTCGCGTTCTCACGCTTTAGAATTGCGGGTCCCGGCCACCCCGGTGCGCCTACTATCGGCTATAAGGCTCGACCCTTAAATGGAATCTGGGCCACCGGCCCCTTCCTTCACAACGGGTCCGTGCCCTCGCTCTGGGCATTACTGCAACCACCGGAACAACGACCCACGCAATTTTGGGTGGGTAATATGTTGTATGACAACACAAAAGTTGGTTACCGCACAGATTGGGTGCCCGGGGCGTTTAAACTCAACACCCAGGTGCCTGGCAACCTCGCCGTGGGTCATGCTTACGGCACTGCACTCGACGTGGACGACAAATGGGCACTGATTGAGTTTTTGAAGACCCTCTAAGTTCTAGTCAACCAGGGGCACCGCCCCATGGAGCATAAGCCCAAAAAGCAAAAAGCCCCGTTAATAGGGGCTTTTTTACAATTTAACCAATGGTAATCGTTAAAACGGAATATCATCGTCAAAGTTATCGAAGCTGGGCTCTGCAGCGGCTGGCTGCTTGGGGGCCTGCTGCTGGGTTGCAGGTGCATTTTGGCGTGGCGCAGGCGCACTATAGTTATCCTGACGTCCATAACCACCCTGACCTCCCGTATCTCCCCGCGAATCCAGCATTTGCATTTCACCCGCCACGATCTCGGTGGTGTAGCGATCCTGCCCTTGCTGGTCTTGCCATTTATTCGTGCGTAGAGACCCTTCGATATACACCTTGGAGCCCTTCTTCAAATATTCACCGGCGATTTCTGCCAACCGGTTAAAGAACACCACTCGATGCCATTCGGTGCGCTCTTGCTGCTCACCCGACTGTTTGTCCTTCCAAGACTCAGAGGTTGCCACACTGATACGGGTAATGGCACTGCCCGATGGGGTGTAGCGCGTCTCAGGGTCTTGCCCGATATTGCCCACCAAAATCACTTTATTAATACCACGACTCGCCACGGGTTAACCTCCACGTTGGATGAATTCAAAATTGCCTGCCCCTTTTGCATAGGGGCAGCACCGGCCTATGCTACCTGGCCTAGATAATTGTGCAACTGGGATTTGTCGAATGCCGAATCCTCGACTTTCAAATACAAGGTTTCCTGCTCTTTGGCCCAATGGGCCTCTATCACACCAGGCACATTGGCCAACAGCTCGCCTTCGGGTACTGCATATTTGCAGGGAATCACCAAACTGGTGAGATACCTTGGCTCTCGCATGGACAGCGCATACAGCCACCAAACACTACACACCACAGCACCCGCCACCGTCGCGGCAAAAGACCCAAAGGCGCCATACAGCCAGCCGCCACTGATGCCACCCAGTGCCGCACCAAGGAATTGACTGGTGGCATAAACCCCCATTGCAGTGCCTTTACTGCCCGCAGGGGCCTGCTTGCTCACCAATGAAGGCAACGTAGCCTCGAGTAAATTAAATGCCACAAAAAACACGAATAGGCCAATCAAGCACTGCCCTAAAGACTCTGAATTAAACAAAGCAATTTGCGAAACCACCACCGTGGCGATAGCCATTAGAAATACACGCTTGAGCTGACGATGACGCTCCGCCAGATACATAAAGGGGATCATCACCACAAAAGACCCAAGCATAATAGGTAAATACAAGGACCAATGGCTAGACACTGGCGACCCCAGAGACTGCAGGTGAATCGGCACCACCACAAATGTGGCGGTTAAGGCAAAATGCAGCGCAAAAATGCCCACATCCAACCGGCGTAAATCAGTATTGGCCATCACCTCAACCATCATATGGCGAATGGCTTTCTTGCCCACCTCTAAGCGGTGTTTCGGTGGCGATGGCACGAGTAACGTCACAATACCGATACCCACCAGCGCCAGAGCCGCCGACAACCAAAATACGGACGATAAACCCAATGCACCTGCCAGCGCTGGCCCCAGAATCATCGCCAAGGTAAACGACAAGCCGATGGAAACCCCCACCACTGCCATGGCACGGGTTCGATTTTGCTCTGAAGTCAAATCCCCCAGTAAAGCCATGACCGCACTGGCAATGGCGCCAGCCCCCTGTACCACTCGCCCCAGCACCAGGCCCCAGACACTGCTCGATGTGGCCGCGATCACACTGCCTATGACAAAAAGTAGCAAGCCCGCCACAATCACAGGCTTCCGGCCAACACGATCGGACAGCACCCCCAATGGAATTTGAAATATGGCCTGTGTCACACCGTATCCACCGAGCGCAACCCCCAACAGGAACGGGGTGGCGTCCGTATAAGCTTGCCCAAACACGCTGAGCACTGGGAACACCATAAAAAGGCCCAACATTCGGAACACGTAGAGCAATGACAGGGTCATAACTACGCGAGTATCAGATATCGCTCTCGAAGCCACTTTGATCTCTATACTTGAAAAGGGCAGCAATTCTAACAGCGAAGGGAAGGCGTCAACAATTCGAACGTTGTAATTATGCGTTTTAAAGCCCTAAAGCAGGCTAATAGCGCATTCCTTGGTGTGCCCACTGGAGCGCGGCGACGCATTCAGTTACAATTTTGCAAACCAGTCGCCACATAACACCCCAAGATCAGGGTGTCGCCAGTGAAATTTGGTCACGAGGCAAACAATCAGACGGACCAAATTCGCGAGTATGCGCCAATTTATGCGCGCAGTACGGCTGTACAAAGGTTCGTAGCGTACTCCAGCCACACCCGGCGCGACACAATAACAAAAGGCAGAATACAGAGTGACAGCCACCATCGACCAGTTAGACACCAAGGGAATCCTGCTGTACTCCTTGGATAACAGCTTGCAAACCGGCTTATTGGCAACATTGATCAGTGAAAAATCCGGTTTCAACTGCACGGTTGTCCATAGCCTTGCCCCGGAAACCATTGACTGTCACCTGCTGCTCATTGACTGCCAAGGCCATTCCACAGAAGGTCTTCGCGCCCTGGTGGCAGAAATCCATCAAACATCCCACCCACTCTACGCCGCGTTATTAAACGCAAAATCGAACAGCGAACACGAGGACCTGCTTGAGTGGCCTTGTATATCGGGTTTGTTCTTTACCGATACCGACCAAGAGCAGCTTATTCGAGGGTTAGAGTGTCTTATGCGCGGTGAGTACTGGGTGCCCCGCCGACTGCTCCACCACTTTTTGAAAAAGAACCGTCGCGCGCCAGCCGTTAAACAAAATGAAATCAAGTTGACCAAGCGCGAGCGCCAGATCTTACGCCTAATTAAAGACGGTGCCACCAACCAAGACATCTCCGCGGCTTTGGATGTCTCGGAACACACGGTGAAGAGCCACCTTTACAATGTCTATAAAAAAATTGGTGTGCGCAACCGCCTGGAAGCCAGTAACTGGGTAAGGGACCTAGAAGACCTCTAAACCAAGCACTTTAAACACAGTGCTTTCTAGGGAAGCTCTGCTTAAGTCCTTATAAGCTCTGTACAATCTGGCGCGAAGCAGCCTCAAGACGGCAATCGTAATTAATGGCTGTAGCCCTTGGCAAAAGCCGGCGCGGCGAATGACCACGCTAGGCATCGCCCTTCGGGGCAGCAAGGACTTAATCAAAGGTTCCCTAACCTACCCGATGCACATTAAACTAGCGGTTTTGCCTAGAATTAGGACCGCTTGTGGATACCATTCTTGTACGGGGTGCGCGCACCCACAATCTCAAGAACATCAACTTAGACATACCACGTGATCGTTTGATCGTCATTACAGGCCTGTCAGGCTCTGGAAAGTCATCTCTCGCCTTTGACACCCTCTACGCCGAAGGCCAACGCCGTTACGTGGAGTCCCTTTCAACTTACGCGCGCCAATTCCTGTCGATGATGGAAAAACCCGACGTAGACCATGTAGAGGGGTTGAGCCCGGCCATATCCATCGAACAAAAATCTACCTCGCATAACCCACGCTCCACCGTGGGGACCATTACTGAAATATATGACTATTTGCGACTGCTGTACGCGCGTATTGGCGAGCCTCGCTGCCCGATTCACCAAGAGCCTTTGACAGCCCAGACCGTCTCTGAAATGGTCGATCAAGTTTTAGCACTACCCGAGGGGACCAAAATTATGCTGTTGGCGCCCGTGGTGCGCGAACGCAAAGGTGAGCATCTTCACGTGTTTGACGCCCTGCGTCGCGATGGCTTTGTTCGTGTGCGAGTTAATGGGCTCGTCAGTGAGCTCGACGACCTTCCCAAACTGGACAAGCGCAAAAAACACAGCATTGATGTGGTGGTGGATCGATTTAAAGTGCGCGAAGATGTGAAACAACGCCTTGCAGAAAGCTTTGAAACGGCATTGAATCTCGCAGAAGGTCTCGCTGCCATTAGTTATATGGAAGGCAACCAGGAAGATAAAGTATTTTCTGCGAAACATGCCTGCTCGCAATGTGACTATTCCTTATCTGAACTCGAACCCAGACTGTTTTCTTTTAACAACCCAGCAGGGGCCTGCCCAGGCTGCGACGGGCTAGGCGTCAAACAGTACTTTGCAGAAGAGCGTGTGGTGCAAGACCAAGCGCTGTCACTCGCTGAGGGTGCCGTGCGCGGCTGGGACAAGCGCAATTTCTATTATTTCCACATGCTCACTTCACTGGCAAAACATTACGGTTTTGATGTGGACAAACCTTGGCATAAATTGGCGCAAAAACATCGACAAGTGGTTTTACATGGCTCAGAAGATGAAATCATTAACTTCACCTACGTCAACGAGCGCGGCGACCGCCTGCAGCGCAGCCACACTTTTGAAGGGGTTATTCCTAACCTTGAACGACGCTACCGCGACACGGAATCGTCCTCTGTGCGCGAAGAACTCGGCAAATATTTGTCCTCACAAAAATGCCCTACCTGTGAGGGCACGCGCTTACGCCCAGATGCTCGCAATGTTTTTGTTGACGAAAAAACCCTACCTGAAATTACCGAGCTACCCGTGGGTGAGGCACACGCTTATTTCACCAAATTGCGCTTTAGTGGTGCCAAGGGCCAAATTGCCGACAAGATATTAAAAGAGTTACGCGAGCGCTTAAAATTTTTGGTGGACGTTGGCTTAAATTATCTTACCTTGAGTCGCAGCGCAGAAACGCTCTCGGGCGGGGAGGCTCAACGCATTCGTTTAGCCAGCCAAATTGGCGCCGGGCTCGTTGGAGTTATGTATATTTTAGATGAACCCTCTATTGGCTTACACCAGCGCGATAACGACCGACTGCTAAACACCCTGACCCACTTACGCGATCTCGGCAATACGGTGATCGTCGTGGAACATGATGAGGATGCCATTCGTTCAGCCGATTATATTATTGATATCGGCCCAGGCGCAGGCGTTCACGGTGGAGAAGTCATTGCACAAGGAACGCTCAAAACCGTATTGCGCAACAAGCAAAGTTTAACGGCCGCTTACTTATCTGGGAAAAAGTCCATCGCCATTCCCGCTAAGCGTACCAAACCCGTCGCCGGGCACAATATTATTTTAGAAAACGCCAGCGGCAACAATTTGCAGGGCGTAACGCTCAGAGTACCGCTGGGTATTATGACCTGCATTACGGGTGTTTCTGGCTCAGGCAAGTCCACTTTAATTAATGCCACGCTCTACCCTTTGGCCGCCACAGCGTTGAACAACGCCTCTACTTTGACGCCGGCACCCTACGAAAAAGTTCATGGGTTAGACAAGCTGGACAAATGCGTCGACATCAACCAAAGTCCTATCGGTCGCACACCACGTTCGAACCCCGCCACCTATACAGGCATTTTCACACCCATAAGAGAATTGTTTTCCGGTACACAAGAAGCGCGCGCAAGAGGCTACAAACCTGGCCGCTTCAGCTTTAACGTCAAAGGTGGCCGATGTGAAGCCTGCCAAGGTGATGGCGTGGTGAAAGTAGAGATGCACTTCCTGCCGGACATATTTGTACCTTGCGACATCTGTAAAGGCAAGCGCTACAATCGTGAGACCTTGGATATTCATTACAAGGGTAAAAGTATTCATGAGGTACTAGACTTAACCGTGGAAGATGCACGCATCTTTTTTGATGCGGTCCCCGCCATCTCCAACAAATTGCAAACGCTTATTGACGTGGGCCTTTCTTACATTCGCCTTGGACAGTCGGCCACGACTTTGTCGGGTGGCGAAGCTCAACGCGTCAAGCTGGCCAAAGAACTTTCCAAGCGGGATACTGGTAAAACGCTATACATTCTCGACGAACCCACTACAGGATTGCATTTTTACGACATCCAACAGTTGCTGAACGTCCTTCATCGCTTACGCGATCGCGGCAACACCGTAGTCGTCATTGAGCATAACTTGGATGTAATTAAAACCGCGGATTGGGTGGTGGATTTAGGCCCTGAGGGCGGCAGCGGTGGCGGTGAAATTATTGCAGAAGGTACGCCAGAGGCCATCTGCAAAGTTAAAGGTTCTCATACCGGTCGTTTTTTAAAACCCATGCTGGCACGCAGGTAGGCCATAAAAAAACACCAGGGCTCGCCTGGTGTTTTTGGTGCTTTTTGAACTTCGATAACGCCTGCGAATCAGGCGTCGCCGTTAGCTATTGACTGGCACCTTTTTTTTATTAATCGACTCCTGCTGCAGTGCCTCGATTTGCTCTAAGGCTTCATCTAAACGCTCATCCGATGAGGATTCCTTTTTCAACTCTACCAGATGGCGCGCCTTGTCGAATTTTTTAAATTCACAGTACATCATGGCGCGATAAATAATGGTTTCAACTTCATCGTATTCATCACCTTCCAAATGGTCCAGCTCATCAAGCTCCATGGTTACAAAGGCATCATTCGGCGCATAACCGGTCATGCCATCGTATTGCGCCATTTTCTCTGCGATGGAATTTTTCAATTCTTCATCGCTACGACGAACCTTTTCATTCACTTGTGTTTTGTCTTCTACTGCTTCATCCGCATCCTCAGCGTTTAACGCGGTTTTCACCTCACGGGCATCGCCACTGGGCAATTCATTGGTCATACCCTCTATAACGGATTCGTCCAACTCACCACCAGAATCGGTTAAGAAATCATCATCCAGTTCTAGATTACCAAACTCATCTTGCAGGTCATCCAGTGCGCCTTCCAGCTCTGGGTCAATCTCATCCATGGAAGCTTTTTCACCCAGCCAATCTTGAGAGAAATCTTCTGTGATCACTGTGGATTCCTCGATATCCGAAGATCCATCAAACCTTTCCTTTGAGATAGCTTTCACAAGAGTTACATCTTCTTCATCCTGCCCGACCACTTGAGTGATGTCTTCCTCAAGGCCCATACCATCGTCAAGGTCTGCTGCCCCTTCGAATTCGCCATCACCGTCCAAGTCTTCAAGGATCATATTGTCGAGGTCTTCAAAGGCCTCTTCAATTTCTTCGGCGGAAATCGGCATGGATTCCGACAGCGCCATATCGTCTTCAAGCTGACCAATACTAGGCTCTACATCCAAAGCATTGAGCGGCGGTAATTCCTCTGCCTCAGCCCCACCTTTAATGGGTGTTTTGACCATTTTACGGTAGTAGAACAACATTGCAGAAAACAGTGCCGCCAAAATACCGCCGACAATAAACAAAATGGTAATCAACTGTGAACGCTTCTCACTATTTTGGTCCACAATGGCCTCAACGCCTTGTGGCTCCACTTCAATAATGGCTTGCTCGTTGGGCTCTTCAACCGCCACACTGTCTTGATTGTTATTTAGCTCACGCAACAACTCTTGTTTCGTGAGGTCACTGTCACTGTCGCTGTCGCCCTGTGAATCGCCAACCACCACAGGCGCTTCAATGCCAATAGTTTCAAACATGGCTTCGGTCTCAGGTTCCAGTGGCGGCACTTCTTCGCCATTCGTTAATTTAGCTTGCAGATCTTGAATTTGTTTCTGCTGCAAAATCACCAGCTCGCGCATGGTGGTCACATACTCAGAACTCTCCACCTTCTCCAATTGCGAACGTAAATTTTCGTTCTCACGTGACAACATATCAATCAGCTCACGCGTGCGGTCATCTGTATTGGCACTCACAGTCATCAACCCGCGCACATCCTCAGACACCGCCACGTCCGCAGAAGGCGCATCAGCATTTACTTCAGGGTCGGCCAATTCTTCACTCGCCACTGCCACGGCTGCTGGTGCTTCAGAGATATCTTCCAGTGGCGCTTTTTCTTCTGATGCGGCATTTCGCAATGCCTCTAAATCGGGCATTCTTAACGTTGCGCCTGCAATCAAGCGATCCATATCATTGTTGATAAAGGCTTCTGGATTGTTGGTAAGCAACCATTCGTTCATATTGTTGATGGTTTCGGACGTTCCCGACACCCAACGCGCAGAGATTTTCGATAGACTATCACCGCGTTTAACTTTGTATTCCCCCTCGCTGGTCTCTAGCGGTTTAGCTTGTAGCTCTCGAACCGGAGTAATACGCGAGTTGGAGGCGACTGATTCAGGCCTTGCCTGGGCCGCAACACTGGGTTTTGGCGTTTCATTCCGCTCACGCACAGGTGTGCTAATCACAGGGGGTGGATCCAACAAGATGGGGTATTCACGATAGATCACACCCGTGGGCCAGCGCAGCTCCAACAGCAAAGAAAGGTAAGGCTCTTTTACCGACTCCTCGGTGAGCACTTCCACAAAGACGTTACCATCCCGCTCTACCACTTCTACATTTAAGCGATGGACACCGTAGTAGACATCTGCGCCCATGTTCACGGCTTCTTCCTGCCCCACGGGGCGCACCAATAGGTTATTCACCTCAACGTCACTGCTGACGTTAATCAAATCCACTTTGGCTCGAAGCGGCTGACCAATATAGGACTGAGCACTGATATCACCCAGGCCAAGTGCCATGGCCAACGACGAAACAGTACCTAGAGCAAGCCCACTCGCGGCCAATACCCATTTACGAACCGCAGAACGGCTAGTTTGCTCCACCATCACAGAGAGGGGTTTTTTGGCTACAGCTCTGACCATAGCATCCTTACTGATGGCCGCTTCTTGGCCATTGTTATTGGTAACAAATCGCTTCACGAAAATACCTCTTATTGTTGTATCTCAGCCCCAAATTGCGCTGGCGGGCAGGGGAACTCATAAATCAACTGGCGTCAATTTATACAATTTCTGTTTTTTATGCTACAGAAATGTTTATTTTTTGACCTTTTTTAGTATGTTATTTGAACAGGTCGTATTTTTTTAAACCATATTGCTCTATGTCTCTGGCCGGGCTTGGGCCTTTGCGCTGCCTACAAAACCGGCGAATTATACCCCCAAAACGCTGCCAATTAACACTAAAACGCCAGAAACGGGGACAATATCACGGATTATTGACACTTTAGAGCCGGACGGTTCACGCCCCTAACCGTCAGCACCATTGCACAGATCCCCCTCCCCCATCAAAATAGCGACCCCACCACCTAAGAAGGCACCTATGGAAGACGTAATAGAGCAGTTGCAACAATTTGCAGAAAAAGTTCCAGTCCCCCTCGATCTACCCACCGAGGACGACTTACTCAATGTGGAGGAAGCACTGCTGTTGCAGCTTCCTAAGGAATACCGCACCTTTTTGCTGTCGGTCAGCGACCTAGTGATCGGCTCGCTGGAGCCAGCCACAGCAGCTGATCCTCAATCCCACACATATATCCCAGAACTGGCGGCTACGGCTTGGGACGAGGGGCTGCCGAGATATCTCATTCCCATTTGCGTCACGGGCCCATTGGTTTACGCCATTGATCCCGATGGGCAAGTCAGTACCTGGCAAGGCGCCACGCAGCGCCCCGAACTCTGGGAATCTGTTTGGGAATGGGCCGCCGCGCGGTGGCGCCCCTAACTTGCAAGAGCCCGCGCGAGCAAGCTTGCTCCACGCAAACCGCCATTCCGCCGAAAAACCCTCCGTGCAACGTCCTCTACAGATTTTGAGGGCTTGTAACACACCTTTTTTGTCTTGCTCAGGGAAATGCTGCCATTGGTCGCCGACTGGTGGCAGTGTGCCATACCGGCCAGCCATGCCTAAGGCACCACAGCCCGCTGATTCAGCCCAAAAATGTCAGTTTCAGACAAACTTTAGTTTGAACCAGCTCTCATTTATGGCAAATAACACTCGTTCTTAAACCTATCAGATTAAGTTGTCATAAGCCTGGAGTGTTGGAGAAATCACTGCTGTATTTAAAGGCAGGTTTTTCAATATCCAACACACAGGAGTGAGTGTGAAACAAATAGCAATCCTTTCCTTGTGCGTAGTAGGCAGCCTAGCGCACGCCAACGCCGTTGTACTGAACCCGGGCGATACATTGACCACGGGCTCCAGTCCCAATTACTACTCCCTGTTTGCGGCGCACCACAATCCGGCCAACGCGTTTTTTATGGTAAACGAAAAAGAGCAGTTTAGATTCGCCTACTCACCCACCTTTGGGTTTGGCACAGAGCTTGGCGATGTGAGTAACTTCGCCGATGAAATTGACGAGCTGATCGACATTCTGGATGACCCATCCCTAACGGATGATGGCGTGGAAGAGACCCTGGATCACTTTAACGATGTACTAAAGGAGGTGGGTGAAGAAGGTTATATCAAGATCAACACTGGCCTCTCAATGCCCTTATTTCCCATGGTATGGAAACCTAATTTTTTCTCGGGCGCGATTGTGGCGGAATTTGATATCAATACCCAGATTAGCGCCACCATTCTAGACGATGAGCTGACCTTTGATGACCAAAACCAAAGCTTTAGCACCGCCTCTTCCGCCTATATCAAAAGCGGTATTCAAAAGCGGTTTGCCTTGGGCTACGCGCAGGAGCTTTTTAACAAAAACAAGTTCGAGCGCTGGGGGGGGCAGCTTTACGGAGGCGTTAAAGTCAACTTGATCAGCCTCGAACTCAGTAAGCAGGTGATGGTTTTAGAAAACTTGGATGGCAAAGACATTCAAGACACCATGGAAGACGAATACGATAACAACCTAGAGGCCACAGCCAATGTGGGCTTGGACGCGGGCTTATTGTGGGTTACACCAAAATATCGTGCAGGATTTACCATCACCAATATCAATTCCCCCGAATTTGATTATGGTTCCATTGGCGTCAACTGCTCTCAATACGCAGAGAGTAGCGTACAGCGTAATAATTGTGATGCGGCCTACTATTTCGGCGCCCAACTGGGTGACATCCAGCTAAAAGAAAAGCACACCAAACATCCCACAGCTACTATCGACGGGACTTATTATTTCAGCTCTCGGTTTATGGTGACAAGCTCCTTAGAGCTCGCCGCCTACGACGACCTTGTAGGTACCGAAAACCAGTGGCTACATGTGGCAACCACTTACCTGCCGGACTCCTATCTCATACCCGGCATTCGCGCCGGCTATCACAAAAATTTGGCAGGTTCAAAAATATCCAGTCTCTCGTTAGGCACAACCTTGTTTGGTGTGTTCACGTTCGACCTGGAAGTGGCCTTGGATAACATTAAAGTGGATGGTTCTAGCGCACCTCGCACCACTGGATTCGCCTTAGGATTTCAAGAGAAGTTTTAACTCGCAAGCATGCTTGTTGAATGGCTAAACACCGGAGTATCAACAATGAAACAGTATCAAAATTTTTATTCATCTAAACTCTTACCATGGGCGCCCATTACGCTGGCAGCCAGCCTTGTTGCTTGTGGCGGCACTGGGCAAGACATCGGTAAGCGGCAAGCCTTCTCACAAACCTTCCAAGGCGTGGCCGTCGATGGCTATGTCGCGCGTTCGCTGGTGTTTCTGGACTATGACAATAACGGTACCCGTGACCCATGGGAGCCTTCAGCGTTTACCGACAATGATGGGTACTATTCTTACAACCCCAAGACCAACACCAATTATTGCCGTGTAAATGCTCCCGCCAGCGAACAAATTTACTGTTTGGTCTCCACGCGCCCCATAGACAATGCTGTCATTCGCGTTGACGGAGGCTATGACGTATTAACGGGTGAACCTTTTCTCGGACAAATGAGTCGTCGTCAATCGGTATCACAAAATCAAGATACCGTTGAAAGCGTTGTTTCGCCTCTTACGTCGTTGTTAACCAACCTTTCCACGTCAGAAGAGCGTACTCGGGTGCTCGCGTCACTGGATATATCAGAAAGTGACTTAGACGTGGACTACCTCAACACCGATGGCTCTGACGGAATAAACATGGGCCTGTTAAACAAAGCTGTTAAAGTCCATAAAGTGGTCACTGTTTTGTCTGACCGAGTGAGGGATACTTACCCCGAAATTGGTACGGCACTGGGTACACCTAACGATTTAAGTGCACTGGTCTATAAAAATTTAGCGAACACTCTGCACATGCAAGAATCAAGTTTGGACACCGTACTGTCCGATACCACTGCGTTATCAGGCGTCACCCTACAAACAGAAGCCGACACGCGCGTGATATACGACAATCGAAATCTAGACTTACCGCCGCTCAACCCCACAGGCAATGCCTTACCTGACTATTTACGCTCCTCAGAACACGCTGCCAATGTGGTCAATATTGTGAATCGTGTATTAAATGCAGATGACAACACGACGAACCGCACGAACCTGAACGGACGCGCTCGAGCGATCGAGTCCTATGTTATTAAAGCGGTTGAAGAGACTTCAGTAGCCGATACCACCATTGAAAATGTTGTAAACTTCTTCTCAAGAGAAGACAACAACGACTTGGTCGATGCCTTAATTCAATCCCTCTCGGAAGAAAGCGCAGATTTATCCAGCCTCGTTCGAAACGACTTTGTCGGTGATGACTTTGACTCCAGTGACGACATTACCAATGCATCACAATTGCCCGAAGGCACACAAGCATTCAGCTACATTGCCGGCAAGCAGCTCCATGTGTCCGACTTAGACATGGGCTGGGCACCTAACAATTTAAAAGATTCTGAAGTGATAGCCTTTTTCAGCGGAGATACCGAAGCCACCAACGGCGAGTTTGTGGCCTGTGTTAAATACATTGATGGTGCCGATACCAGCGGTTCTTTGGGCGAAGGCAACACGCGAGGAGAATTAGTATCGGGCTACTGGAGCTTACTGGGCGCCAATGCCAACAATGGAGAATCTTATAGCTTACTACTGACTTTGAATTTCCTGGGGGCTACCTATCAAGCCATCATGAAACCAGCGGGGACCACCGTCGAACAAGACGTGGAATACAGCGCATTTCGTTTTGATTACGGCGATGAAATTCGCACCTGGTACAGCACTGATGGCCTTACCACTACAGCTGCAGAACCCACCACCAACGCGGATTGCGAACGCCTGCTCCCCTCTCGTGTCGGTTTATAAAACAGCATTCAATCCAATCAAAAAGGGCGCTTACCAGCGCCCTTTTTTCTGTCGAATAAAACCTCGCTAACTCCGTTGTAAGACAAGCAACTGGTTGTGCGTAGTGTTGTTCCAGCCTCGTTGCGCAATATTCATGTACTTGATGAACTCCCGAGATTTAGGAAACCTTTTGGGGTCCAGCTGGCGCAGTTTTTTTATCCAGCAGTTGATCGTAGCCTTATAAGAACTAGAGTGCTCTAACATGGCGCTCACTTTCAACCCGACTTGCTGTGCTTGTTTAAGCTGCTCCTCCAACGACAATATCTCTGCAAATCCAAAAACCCCCTCTTGCACAAATCGAGTTGCAGGCTTTTCAGCGTGTTTAATGTATTCCGCATTGGATATAAAAAAAGTATCTTCAATAAGAATACAGCCGTTAGGTGTAAGCATTTTTCGCATACGTGCCAATTGCTCAGACTTCTGGCTCAAATGACAATAAGAGCCAATTAACACAATCACATCCAACAACGGTCCATCATAATTAAGGCTCTCAAAGGTACTGGTAACCAGCCGAGCAGAATCAGGCTTAAAATTCTTTATATAGTCATTCTGCACACGGCTAGGCGACACGCCGCAATAATGTGCATTGATGCCACGCTCCAATAACCGCTTCAACAGTGCGCCCCACCCCGGGCCAACTTCGAGCACACGAGCGCCATTGGTTATGCCGCCCATATCAATAATGGTATCGAGCATTCGGCGTGTGGCAACCGCTAAATCTTCTCCAGGCTTTTCAAATAGTCCGCTGGTATATTTCATATAAGGGTCTAGAAATTGTTGGAAAAAATCGACCTCTAAATCGTAATGCTTTACGGTTTCATTGAGCATGGCAGACGCCTCCCCTTTTTATGACACTCGAGTACAACTTGCGATCCTGCCTAATAGCATTTAAATGTGACGCATTGTGAAACAACGTGAAGTACTTATTGGGAGAATTGACCGAACGATAAAGCACTTGCATTTCTTCTGCCGTGGTATAGGTATCGTTTTCACAAGCCAGAAATTCAATTCGGATATCCCCTCTCGAAAACTCCTTGAAAACTTTGTCGACTTTCATGTCACGCACGAACGGCAAACGTAAAATCTCTAAAACGGCCACCAAGGCGCGGGCGCTCGGCCAGCGTTTCCAGTAGCTCATTAAACTTCTATTAACGTTCTCCAAGATCAACGTAGCATTTTGAGGAAGGTACTCGGCGGCTCGTATGATATGAAACGCCCCGAAACTTGCACCATGCAGCACCACCCGTTTGTTGACAAAACGTTGCTCAACCCACTCAACAACGGCGCGCGCATCTTTCCAGTAAAAAAGATCAATGGCCTCCGATTCGCCGAAACCATTAAAGTCAAAAAAAACGACTGTGGCTCCACAGGTCAAATACGCTTTCGCACGCTCCGTTTCGGTGAAAAAGTATTTCGCTTTTTTGGACAGTGGGTGCGCCAGCACTACCACTGAGCTGGAATCGCATTGGCACGTCAGCTGGTCGTCAGACGGTGATAGCACACACACACTGAGCTGCTTACCATCGCGCGCGATCTTAAACGTTTCAAGAATTCCCTGTGATGCACAACGCTTTATCCAGATGGATCGAGGAGAACTTTGTAAGCCTTTAAAGAACCAACCTTGCAATAACGCCGTCACCATAACCAGGCCTGCAAAAATATGATTGTGCTGTTTCTTTTCAAAAAATCAAAACGGCATATCACTTTGGATTTTGATTTCGCTTCCCGATAAAAATACTCGGTGAAAAATCTGGGGTCAAGCGAAATTTTGATTAATCACTGAATACTCGAAAAACAACTCAAAAGTCGTCGAACTAATTTACGACTTTCACCTTCCTCTTGTGATTTTTACTCCGGTCTACTTATTGAATGCCAAAATCGCATTAAGCATTTAAACTAAAACGACCAAGCCATACCCCACTCAACAGCGAGGTGCCTACGACTAAAAGTGTAAACATCCGATAAACGGGCAATACCCAGACACATAACCCACCCCGAAAAATAGTTAACATATGCAGGATACAACACCTTAAAGCGCACTTATAACACCCAAGCCAACGATTAGTTTATAAACACTTACTATCACCAAACCGCCTACAAAGGCAAGAATCTCGCAAGACTGAGCATCACGCACCCACTCAACCCTCATTATTGAGAAACGGTGAATACGTTATGATTTTGGAAGATAGGCGGCAAAAAGACTTCATCCACCAAATGTTCTTTAGCTCACGTTTTTTACAACCCCTGCGTCTCAGTTCCAACCATATCTATGACGCCTTCGAGTTATCGGCTTCGTTTACCAAGCGGCTAATGTAAAAACCAAAGTTATCCACCTTCACATATCCCGGCTTTAACCCAGCGCCTAGAACCAACTTTACAGCAGCGTAATGTGGGCAAGCCTCCATGACTAAAACAAGGAAAACGGTGAAATAGCTTCGATTAGCGCCAACAACGGTTAGACTATTCCAGCGTCGACAATATAGGCCTCCACCGACATCTATTCATCTGGCAATAAGTTAGATCTCCTATCTGTTTTATTGCACCGCCTAAAAAGTCTGGCGCTGATGCGTGAATGAACTGGCATTTTATGGGCTTTCATTGGCGTCAACGCCAATGATGGGTCATCCTTGCCCTGACCATTAACCCAACAACATTCCTGCCGGATTAATAACTGGCATTGCCTTGGCTGTAACTCTGGGTTGCCAAGTGAACACTGGCAGCCGCATATTGATTGAATGGATTGAGACGCTGCTGGCTTTCCGACTTAAACTTATTAGCGGTGTTCACCAAAAAAGAACGTCATCTGCTTTTGCTGCTTGTCATGCTAGCACCAAACGCTGGATGTGTTCTGCAGCCCCAATCAAAGAGGCGCCTCTATGCGCGCACACCGTCGAAGGCAGTAGTGTCTCCGCCGACAAACACCTCATAGAGATCAGCAGAAACCTCATTGCACTGAATAGAGGGTATACCACACAAACAAATGTATTTTATTAAGCTCTTGAAGAATTATGGGCAACAAAAAAGGGGCCAAAGCCCCTTTTTTGTTTTGATTAAAATGTACGGCCCAATAAAGCGTCATTAACGCTTAGGGTCACCGTATGTAACCAATGAAATGTTATAAACGCTGGCATCCTGGGATGCATCGGCAATCGCCACATAAGTTTCCGTCGTAGAATCTTCGTGCGCCCTAACCACAACACCACCACCGGGGTTCGCGGCACTTTTTTGTGCAATCAAGGATCGAACCGAACGGATATCCACACGCCGACCATCAATGAACACTTCGTCCTGATCATCCACGACAATCAAGATGGTGCTGTTGTCATCGGAAGGCGGCGGCGGGGGTGCATCAGCATTTTCAGGCACATTTACATTAATGGTCTTCTCTTTAACAAACGACGCCGTCACAATAAAGAAGATCAACATGATGAAGACCACATCCAACATCGGGGTCAAATCGATTTCAGCCTTATCGCCTTCGTCTTGAATTTTGCGTTTTCTACGACTCACCTTCACCTCTCCAAAGAAACCTCAGCCGAAATCAGCTGGCAGCAGAAAATACCATTATTTTGATTATGTCATTCTTTTTTGCGCACTTAGCAGTCAGAACGGGCAAAAACCAGCCATATCCCAGACCTAAAAAGCCCACTGCGCACGCTGCCGGCAAGCTTACACCATTTCCGAGCGTTTGACGACTTCCCTATGCACGACTTCAAGCCCGCCTATTCAACTGCCTTGTCGGCCAAAGTGGGCTCTAGGGAGAGGCTAAAAAAGGTGGAGCTGAGTGGCCTGCCCCCAGTTCACACCGCCCCCTTGGGGTTGTAAACGCACTCCCAAACCCATCAGCCGCACGGGCAGGCGGTGACGCAACCAAGCGGTGTGCAATAGGCGCTCAAAATGGGAAGGCGCCCAGGGTGCGCTACGTGGCAATGCCGCCTCTAACACCGTCTGACTAAAATCCGAGAACTTGAGTTTAACAAAGTGCTTGGTGGGCAAATACCGCTCGTGTATGCCATCAAAACGACTTTTCAGGTCCTCGAACAGTGTCGCTGCCGCATGGCCGAACACCGAAGTGTCGATATCCTCAGAGAAGGTTCGTTCGACACTCAAGGTTTTGCGCACTCGATCTGCGGTCACCGGTCTATCGTCGCGCCCCCAGGCACGGTGATATAACTGCTGCCCAAGCGTACCAAAGTGTTTGACCATGGCAAACTCACCAAATTCACGAATATCACGTCCATCGTACAAACCAAAGCGCGCGAGCTTGTCCCGGGTCACCCGGCCCACGCCCGGTAATCGCTCAACAGGGAGCTTGGCACAAAAAGCCACGATCTGGTCTGGCATCACCACCGTAAGCCCCTTAGGTTTTTGCCAATCACTGGCAATCTTGGCCACAAACTTCACCGGGGCAACGCCCGCCGAACAACTCAAGCCCAGCTCTGATTGAATATCTTGCTGAATGCGTTGCGCCAACCACGTGGCGCTGCCCCGACAAAAGTCGCTGTCACTCACATCAAGAAAAGCCTCGTCCAAGGATAAAGGTTCAATCTGTTCGGTGTAGCGCTGAAAAATCTCATGGATGGCGCTGCTGGCCGCCTTGTACTTACTCATATCCGGCTTAATGATCAGAAGGTCAGGACACAGCCGCATTGCATGTGCTGAGGCCATAGCACTGCGCACGCCATAGTGCCGAGCTTCATAGGAGGCCGTACAAATCACCCCTCTGCGACCTGGGTCACCACCCACGGCGATGGGCCGCCCTATAAGCTTTGGGTTATCGCGACACTCTACCGAAGCGAAAAAGCTGTCTGCATCAATATGAATAATCTTACGCACACCAACACCTGTATTTACATACAGTACATTGTAGCAGCCTCCACAGGTTATTGTAAGCTGCCCGAGGAACCCGCTTTAGATACAAAAAAGCCGGCATGCGCCGGCTTTTAGTTGGAAACGTTCACATCAACACTGATGGCTTACAGACCTAGGACTTTTTCGCCTCGCGCAATTCCTGAGACCCCAGAGCGAACCACCTCTAAGATAGCCGCCTCACCAACCGCCTGATAAAAGGCATCCAGTTTTTCGCTCGTCCCAGTAATTTGAATGGTGTAAACGGACGCTGTCACATCCACAATTTGCCCGCGGAAAATATCCACACAGCGTTTGACCTCTGCCCGCTGCGCACCAGTAGCCCGCACTTTTATCAGCATGAGCTCACGCTCGATATGGGCGCCCTCAGTCAAATCCACCAATTTCACCACATCCACCAACCGATTGAGATGTTTGGTGATTTGTTCGATTTTGTGATCGTCACCAATCGTCGTGAGCGTTAACCGAGACAGTGTCTTGTCTTCAGTGGCCGCCACAGTGAGGGACTCGATGTTGTAACCGCGCTGCGAAAATAGCCCTACCACGCGAGACAGTGCACCGGGTTCGTTCTCTAAAAGCAATGAGATGATTCTACGCATCACGTTCGCTCCGCTTTATTCAGCCACATGTCTCGCATTGCACCATCGGGTGCTATTTGCATTGGATAAACATGCTCGGTTGGGTCCACATAAATATCCATAAACACGGTTTTGTCCTTCATGGCGAAACATTCTTCCATCTTTGCTCGCAGCTCTTCACGCTTGGTCACCTTCATTCCCACGTGACCGTACGCCTCCATGAGCTTCACAAAATCCGGTAAGGATTCCTCGTACAGGCTCTCTGAGTAACGACTGTCGTACTGCATGTCCTGCCACTGCTTCACCATTCCAAGGGCTTGGTTGTTTAAGCAGATAATTTTCACCGGTAAGTGATATTGAGTACAGGTTGACAGCTCCTGAATACACATTTGGATACTGCCCTCGCCTGTCACACAGGCAACCGTCGCATCACGGAACGCGTACTGAACGCCCATCGCCGCAGGCAAACCAAACCCCATGGTGCCCAAACCACCAGAGTTGATCCAGTGACGAGGCTGATCAAACAAGTAATATTGAGCCGAAAACATCTGATGCTGGCCCACATCAGACGTCACGTAGGCGTTGCCCTGCGTAACCTCGTATAAGGTTTTAATGACTTCTTGCGGCATAATCATGTCACCGCCGGTGCGATACCTTGGCCCCGTGTACAAGCCATGCTTTTCCCGCCATGCATCGATTTGCTTCCACCAAGCCACAATGGCTGCGCCATCTTGCTTTTGATCAATGCTATTCAGCAAATCCAGCATGTCGTTCAACACGCTATCCACTGGCCCAACAATGGGCACATCTACCATCACCGTTTTGGAAATGGACGCAGGATCGATATCCACGTGGATGATCTTGGCGTGTGGACAAAACTTAGCCGGCGTATTGGTCACACGATCGTCAAAGCGAGCGCCAACCGCGAAAATCACGTCGGCCTCGTGCATGGCAAAATTCGCTTCTACGGTGCCATGCATGCCCAACATACCCAAAAATTGGCGGTCAGACCCAGGATAAGCACCCAAGCCCATGAGCGTGTTGGTAACAGGCATATCCAAACGTCGAGCCAAGTCTGTCAATTGCTGGCTGGCGTTGCCTTGCACTACCCCTCCGCCAGCGTAGATCACGGGTCGCTTGGCCGCCAACAGTAACTGCACCGCCTTTTTAATCTGCCCTGCATGGCCGCGCGTTGCAGGCGAATAGGAGCGCAGTTTAATTTTCTCTGGATAACTGTACTCAAATTTATCAATGGGGTTGGTCACATCCTTTGGAATATCCACCACAACAGGCCCTGGACGACCCGTGCCCGCAAGGTGAAAGGCCTTCTTGATGATGGATGGTATATCACGCGCATCTTTCACCAAATAGCTGTGTTTCACGATAGGACGAGAAATACCCACCATATCCGTTTCCTGGAAGGCGTCCTCTCCGATTTTATCGGAGACCACCTGCCCAGAAATCACCACCATGGGGATTGAATCCATATACGCGGTCGCAATACCCGTAATGGCGTTAGTAGCGCCAGGCCCCGATGTCACAATTACAACGCCCACTTTTCCGGTCGAGCGCGAGTAAGCATCTGCCATATGCGTTGCCGCTTGTTCGTGTCGCACGAGCACATGTTTGATTCGCTTTTGCCGAAACAGTGCGTCGTAGATATGTAACGCTGCGCCGCCTGGGTAGCCGAAAACGCACTCTACGCCTTCGTCTGCCAGCGAACGTAACAGCATGTCGCCACCGGAGAGCAATTCCACCGATTTTTCCTCACAGTTTGTCGAGTTGGAGTCCTAGGAAAATCCACCGCATCTTCCTAGACACGGTACCATCTCAGCCCATGCGGCTGAGGTCAAAAATTTTTAGGGCGCAAATGATACGTGTTTATGTGCCCGAACCCAATAGCTAAGCGAGGGTTACGGGGCTTTTCCAAGCGTTTCGACGCTTCATTCAGCACCTCAACTGGCACAAAGGGCCAGTTTACGGGTATATTTGCCCCAATGTGGGCCTATTTGCGGCTGCATCGTTGAATTTATTCACGCTTTACGTCTCTAACCCTTTGTCAAACTGTCAGCACTTCACCGAAGCTGCTAAAGTGTATATCGTACGGCAAATGCTTTAACCATAAAAAAGGCAGGAATTGCGATGACCCATAAGAGCAACAACAACCGGCATCCCGTTAAGCGCAGCGCTTGCGCCGCACTGGGGATTTTCCTTTGTGTGACTTGTGGCAGCCTGGCTGCGGCGGAATATTACCGCTGGACAGATGAAAATGGGGTTGTTCACATGACAGATAAACGCCCAGAAGACATCCAAGTTGAGGTGGTGAAGCCTCGTAAACCTGTCCCTCGCACGCTCCAACAACAAGCCGATGACGAGGTGCAGGCAGAACTCGAAGCCGCCGAAGCAGAAGCAGCTGCCGAAGAGGCGCCAGAAGCCCCCATTTCGGTTGACCCCAATGCGCCGCGCGACCTGCGCTGCCAGCAAGAGAAGGAGCGTCTGAGCATTTTACAAAGCAACTCTGTGGTGCACATGCAAGACGCCAATGGCAACCTAAAAACTCTCAATGAGGGCGAAATTCAGCGCGAAATTGCCGTGACCCAAAAAGCCATAGATGCCTTGTGTGACTAAAACCTAACAAAGACACCACTCGTTTAGCAAAAACGCCCCCAGTGGGGCGTTTTTGCGTTCTAGAACAAAGCTTAGTCTTTATCTGTTTTGGTAACAGCTTGACGCGGTGGTGGCGGCGCGCCGATATGCACGGTATTGCGGGCCTTTGCCAGCGCCATTTGTTTTTGTCGTTCACTAAAACGTGCCCGCTGTTCATCGGTTAAGGCGTCGTGACACTTCGGGCATGCAACGCCTTCTACATACACATCGGAGCGCTTGTCTTCCTCAGTAATGGGGTAACGGCAACCATGACACAGGTCATATTGCCCCTTTTCCAAATCGTGATTCACCGCCACACGGTTATCAAACACAAAACACTCCCCACGCCACAAACTCTCGGCCTCAGGCACCGCTTCCAGGTATTTTAAAATTCCACCTTTTAAGTGGTAAACCTCGTCAAAACCTTGCTGCTTTAAATAAGCAGTGGACTTTTCACAACGAATACCACCAGTACAAAACATGGCAACCTTCTTGTGCTTTGCTGGATCCAGGTTTGCGGCCACATACTCTGGCAATTCGCGAAAGGTTTCAGTTTGTGGGTTAATCGCGCGCTCAAAAGTGCCAATGTTGTACTCGTAATGATTACGGGTATCAATCACCGTCACATCCGGCGCTTGAATCAACGCATTCCAATCTTCGGGCTCTACGTAAGTGCCGGTACAGGTATTAGGGTCAATATCTTCTACGCCCATGGTCACGATCTCTTTCTTGAGTTTGACCTTTAAACGATAAAAGGGCTGCGATGCTTCAAAAGACTCCTTGTGGTCAATATTCACCAAGCGCGGGTCTCTTTTTAAATACCCCAACAAACTGTCGATTGCTTCACGTGGCCCCGCTACCGTACCATTGATGCCCTCGTGCGCCAGCAGCAGTGTGCCCTTGATGCCCTGTTGCTCACAATAATCAAACAGGGGCTGGCGCATCGCTTTGAAATCCGGCAATGCCACAAATTTGTACAATGCAGCGATAACAGTCTTACTCATGGTTTACTCTCTTCAACTTAGCTCGCCATTGTAACAAATCTCTGAGACCCAAAAGGACACCCCCCATGCAGGCCAAATTCACTCAGGGCAATATCCTCAAGCACATTGCCGTTATGACGTTTTCGGGCGCGGCCGGTCTAATTGCATTGTTTATGGTGGACTTGGTAGACACGTTCTTTCTGAGCCTTTTGGGCGAAGTCGCCATATTGGCGGCATTGGGGTATGCCGGTTCCATCCTATTTTTCACCGTTTCCTTGAGTATAGGGTTATCAATTGGGTGTGGCGCCATGGTGGCACGTCTGGCGGGCCGCGGAGATCGCCCCCTCACCCAAAGGTTTGTCACACACGCCTTTGTCATTATTCTCATCATCAGCAGTGTGACTGCGGCAGGCCTGTGGGTGTTCATTGCGCCAGCGTTAGAGCTATTAGGCGCTTCCGCCGAGGCATACGTACACGCCAAACAGTACTTGCGGATACTCTTGCCTTCCATGCCATTATTAGCCATAGCCATGGCGTGTGGTGGAATCATGCGCGCGTTTGGCGAGGCCAAAAACGCCATGTTTTTGCCACTTGTGGGCGCCCTTGTGAACGCCATATTAGACCCTATTTTTATCTTTGCCTTGGACTGGGGCATGCCCGGCGCCGCAGCCGCCAGCGTACTGGCGCGCGTTGCCATGCTCGGCTACGGACTGAAAATTGTTTTGGTGGACCATCGCTTACTGGGCCATTGGCAACCCCAACAAATGGCTGAGGACGCAAAACAATTTTTTACCATCGCCTTACCCGCAACCCTCACAAACCTTTCTACGCCCATAGGCGTCGCCTTTGTCACCGCCATAATGGCGCAATACGGCGACGATGCCGTGGGCGGCAACGCCATTGCTGCGCGTATTCAGCAAGTATCGTTTGCGGGGCTGTTTGCGCTGTCTGGCGCAATTGGGCCCATTGCAGCGCAAAATTGGGGGGTGGGTTATCACCAACGCGTTCAAGAAACACTCACCAGGAGCCTGCAGTTTGTGGCCGCGTATTGTTTTTTGGTGTGTTCGCTGTTGGCCGTTTTATGCCCTTGGTTAATAAAGGCCTTTAACGCCGAGGCGCAAACCGCAGACTTGATTCGTTGGACTTGCTATGGGTTTAGCTTGATGTTCGTTTTTAATGGCGCCACATTTGTCACCAATGCGCTCTTTAATAACCTTGGTGTCGCTCATCGCGCCACACAGTTTAACGTGGCAAAAACCACATTGGGGACTATGCCCTTTGCCTATTTCGGCGGCCAGTGGGCCGGCCCTTTTGGCGTTCTGGCGGGTGTAACGCTCGGTGCTGCACTGGTAGCTTGCGCAGGTGTGGCTGTAGCCTATCACAGGGTTAAAACTCTCGAACCGGCTTAAAAAAACAGTCGCCACGCAAACGGTATATCACCCTGGAAGGGTACCAAGGCCCGGTCAGACAAACAAAAAAAGCGCCTACCCAACACCGTGGGGTAAGCGCTTTTTTCCTCGCATAAGCCTTAAGAGATTCGGCGAACCCATAAGCTTTCTATTAATCCGATAATCCGGCATTGATCATTCCGGCCAATGCCGGAACGCCCTTGTACCGCATAAACCCGACATAAAAGATTGCAGGGTTAATAGGAACTTAAAAGGTCTCGACTTCTTCGTCCATTTCCGCCACAGCGCCTTGGCCCTTGGCTTGAACCGTAATTTTTGCTGTTTTGTTATCCACGGCTTTTATGGCATTTTTAACCACAACGCCCGCCACCAAATTCGCACCGCCATCATAGGCCTTTGCTCGCAACTGCGCCAATACGTGCTTACGGCCTTGCTTCAACGCGGCCTGAACCTTATCGGCCTTCGCGCCCAAAAACTTGCCGTCTTCAAATAAGTCCGGAGTCAACTTCAAGTTCAGAACACAATTAGCGGTCACATCATCTAGGGTTGCAGCGATGGTGTGTTCACTGAGAGGCTTCCCTGACAACACAATTTTGCTTAGTACCTCAGGGTCAACTTCAACCTCTGCCGCCTTGGCCGGCTCTGAAACGGCTTCACTAGCATCCGCGGTGCTTGACTCAACAGCTTCAGCGGTCTCGGTGGGTGCTGCCTCGGCTGCATCTGCCTCAGCGGCTTGCACCTCTTGAACACTTTCGTTAGGCGTGGCACTTTCTGGCTCAATTTCTTCGACGCCATATTGCTCGTTCAGTGGCACCGCAGCGTTATTGTCATCAGCAATCACGGCATCAGAGGGCGCTTTGCTAACAGCTTTCAGGCTCACCTTTCGATTCTTTTTGCGCCCAAGCCCTTCATGCTCAAAATTGCAATGAGGGCAAACATTGGGGGCTCTATACATACCGCCGTTCATGGGCTTGTGGCAGCTTTGGCAAGGTTTGAGTAAGGCTTCCATCATTATTATTCTTCACTTTTTCGCTGTTGATTGATAAAAAACGCACAAATTTTATTCGATTCTCACAAATTCCTCAACATCCTGAAAGGAAAAACCATGACTACCCACACTATAGAACTAGCATTTATTCGCCTTAATTTATTTTATTAGTACTTAATTATTACTTTCCACTAAGTGTACACCAGGTCATCGCATGATGAATACATATCAAACAGTAGGTGCAAGGTTCGAAATACCCCTTTAAAGCGTTAATTGCATCACATTCCTCCAAAGCATACGAAGAAATGTCAGGGCCTTCGGCGACCTGAATAATTTCACAGGCTTATTTGGCTAAGTCTGAATAAGCCACTTCCTGACATCCCAGGTACCGGCAGCCATGAATAGATTGACTTTATTGCCCAGTGCATCCTTCAGGTCATTCTTGGCAAGCCGCTAGGCTGATTATAGGTAACACGTGTTTACTGTAAATTAATGCGCTTAATTTTATATACAAATTCTGGCCGATTTGCGTATCTCAGCGCCCTATCCCAGAGCGGATCTGTGCGATCTCTAAGATTCTTCGCAAGAGCTTTGATTTCTGGAGGGGCATCCTCCTTAAAGAAATTATCATTGTGCTTGTTCTTGTCATAACTCACGCCAGTTATTTTGAATTTGTGTTTCCTCTGCTTCTTGGACTTTTGTTGTGTAATATCTAAGTGAGCAGTTTCCCAGGTAATGGCACGCACCATCATCAAATAGCTGCGCTCATCAAATTTTCCTTCCTTGGTAAAGGTGGCCTTAGTGGGATATATTGGCTTTATTCTTTTGTCATAAAGCCCGCCAACGACGAAGCGAAAATGTAAATTATTTGAAGACATCTCGTAACGCGCACAGTCCACTATATCGACCCAGCACCCCTTGGCTTGAGGTAGATATTTCTTAACAAAAAGAACCGCAAATGCCTCATCAGTATTCGCGTAAGCGAGATATTTTTTTAGTAATCTATCGTCCATAGTTTAATTTTCTAGACTCTATCTTGGTGCCTGACGCCGCAATGACGCGAGCCAAAAGTGGCGCGGGCTTACCATAAGCAAAGCGCAATACAAAACATGAACGCTCTCGCCTATTAACTCGGCAACGCAATAAATCTCCTATCTATTGAATTGCGCGCCCATAAAATACGGGCGGAAATGTGTGAATTTCCTTGTATATTAAAGGCCTGTATTGTCATTCCGGCCAATGGCGGCACGTCCTTGTACCGCATTAACCCTACATAAAAAATTGCTGGGTTAATAGGTAGATTGTTTTGTTAAGTTAGTCAATTCCGATATGTATTACGCTTAAATACGGGTATTCACTGTAAAACCCTAGTAATCCATTTTGTCCGTCTAAACCCAGACTGTTTTCACTAACCTTGGGTAAATAAAGTATAATGTGCAGACTAACATCCACCAGTTTTTGCTCAAAGTGGTTATAAAATTTGGCCTCTTCGACATCATGTAGGCCAGCGCCCCGGGCGATGGGGCTTCAAATTGGCCTTACCCAAATCTTTCTTCTATCGCCTCGAGGGTGCTTACTATATTTTTCCTTTTTTGAAGCGACTGTGCTTCGTACTCGTAAATGATCTTTTTCGTATCAGCTGCGTTATCGCGTCGCTCAAATGCGCATTTACACCCGTAAACCACGCTTTTCGAGACGCTCGGGCCTTGCTCGTACAACAATCTCTATTTGAGACAGCTTCTAGATGAATTACCCTTCAACTCAAATTCACAGTGGCTGACGCAGGTGGCAAAGGCTAACACTCGCACGACATCTCCAGGTGCGTGGCCTATAGCGCCATCCCGCTTAAAGTTTTCTTCCGATTATGTTTATTTCACCCATAAAGCTATAGCCAATAGTAAAATTTCGAGCTATGCGGTTGCCTAAGGGTTTGAATGATGACGTTAAATATGGGCGCCTTATTTGTTCGACGGAACGCCGAATAGAAAACCACCTGAGAAGGAATATCGCTGAGCCTGGTGGCCGCTTTAGAGCGGCGAATGATTTGATTTCGCCAGTAAAATAACGGATATGCGAGCGGATTTGCTGCGTGCCCGCAAAGCACAACCGAGGGATCACCTTAGCTAGAGAACCTATGACTGAATCCCAGTAGCTTCAATTTTTCGAGATCAATGCAGTGTTTTGACCGCTTTTTGCTCCTGCAAAAACGACATTTCCGCCATCCATGTCGGTCAAGTCATACTGGCGTTCTGGCGAAAAACACTAACGAAGAGATTGGAAAGCGGTGAATGCCCCGAAGGGCGCGGCCTCAAAGCGCAGTTGGCGATGTTACTCTCCTCGTTAAGGGCTACAGCCATTAACTTAGAAAAGCGCCCTGCCAGCAGTGCATTGAGGTCTCGCGCAGAAGGCACTGGAACCCAATCAAAGGTTCCGTAGACCTCAACGGAACATCATTCGAACTTCCACCAGTTGAATTTAAAGAGGTTGTCACCGCTGCCAGAGAACACCAGGAAGAGATCGTGAGTCCCGCTTCCCCCGCTCACTGGACACGTTACCGTGCTCCAGGAAGCTTTCCCTGAGACATCACAGGTGCCCAGCAAGGTACCGTTTTCACCGTCCAGACGCAGCTCGATTTTCGCATTACCAGCCGAGGACGACACTCGTGCCTCAAAGGACGTCACGCCATCTCCGAAATTAACGTTCTTAACCTTGATGTAGTCGCCACCGCTGATGCGCGTGACGTTCTGACCACCACCGGTGTCGTCGCAATTCTCTGTCTTGATGCCAGAAGAGAAGGCGATGGTCTCCGCCTCAACTCGTGAGAACGGGTTCAACCGGGCAATGCCTTCGGGGCCTTCGCTGTTCATCTCCAGCTTCGGAATACTACCGTCGCTTTCGTAGGTGAACTCCTGTACGCGCACAGAACGCTTGTAGTTATTTCCACCGGGCAGCGAGCTGTCGTGATAGAAAAAGTAGGAGCGCCCCTTGTATTCGACGACACCAGGGTGGTTGGTGAATGTCCGCCCCGCATCCATAATGTCGCCTTTGTAAGTCCACGGCCCCGTTGGACTGTTACTGGTGGCGTAACTAATCTTCTCGCTTCCTCCACCTAGCGCGGCGTAGACCATGTAATAGATAGAGCCCCGCTTGTAGAGCCATGGCCCCTCGGTGAAACCAGATAGACCGGCAGTCTGGATGCCTCCCGAGTAGCTGATCATGTCCTCGTTCAGCCTCACATATTGCAACGTGCCATTGCCCCAGTACATGTAAGCCTGCCCATCATCGTCGATAAAGACGGTCGGGTCGATGTTGCTCGTTGGACCCTGTGCCAGGTGCGTACCAAGCGGGTCTGTGTACGGACCGATTGGGTTGTCGGCAACCGCGACACCAATTCTGGAGCCAGAGTTGTTGTTCAGTGGCACATATAGGAAATATTTTCCGTTTCTTTCGATAGCCTGCGCTGCCCAGGCGCTGTCGTTGCCCCAACGGAACGTATGGATGCCGGCCGGAGAGCCGTGGTCTGTCCAGTTCACCATGTCCGTAGTGGAGTAAAGCCGCCAGTCATTCATGGTGTAAAAGTTGTTCAAAGTGACGTCTTCGTCATGGGTCGTGTAGACGTACAAAGTATCTCCATACACCACGGGTGCAGGGTCTGCTGTGTAGTTGGTTTGGACGAAGGGGTTCTCCCCACGCGACCACGGACCTGCATCTGTGTCGAGAGCTCCTTGCTCGGAGTAGATAGCAAAGCCACTGATGGTGGCGTTATCGATACTGGCTGTCAGCGTAATGTTGAGGTAACCATCGCTCACGGCCACGTCCTTTATCACTCGGGAGTACGCCGTATCGTGACCCGCGGTGGCGTATAGATCAAGATCGCTAAAAAGCGCTTGGCCTTCTACTGTCACACTGAATGCGCGCGAACCAGCAGTGGTTTGATACATCTCGTTAAAATGCAGCTCAACATCGTAAGTTGCCTCAGAGACGGGCACCTCGTACGAATACGTTCCATAGCGCTCTGTCTGATACAGGCCATCATCGTCCGTACCTGCAATGGGGTCCGTAGTGGCGTTTGCCACGCCCCCGCGACTGTATTGATCGGCTTGGTAGCTGATACCACCCACAGTCACTTGATTGCCACCGGCATTCACGGCCACCACCAAATCGCCACTGGTCATCAACCCACTAGACGAACTACTAGAAGACGACGAGCTCGACGAAGTACTGGAAGAAGATGAGCTGGTACTGGAGCTACTGGAGCTGCTACTGGTAGAGCTACTGCTAGTAGAACTGCTACTCGAGCTTGCCGTGTTTCCGCCGCCACAACCACCGAACCCAATGCTGGTGGCAATAAGCGCCAGTGATAAAACCCTTTTGTTCGCTGATGTCCAATTCATGAATGTGAATCACTCTGTTATTGATGTATTGAGTGGTGATCTCTTATCGTTATCGCGTACGGTAGAGCATTTTGAGCGAAGAACAGCCACTTACCTCAGCGCATTATCAGTGGAATTGCATGATCAATTCTTTGAGCCACGTCTAATATTTAGTGTGAAGTGGTTGTTAATAGTAGGAATAATCAAGACGCTCGCTCTTACAAAAGATCCAGACGACAACCTCGACTTAACAGCTTGCACCACAACATTGGAACAATTTACTTCGGATAATTAGCTTTAATGTTAGTGTGCCAATAGACTCAGAGACTTTTTAGTGTTGTGACGAACTGGGACCTACCGGTTAGGTCAAGGTGATGCAGGAGGCCGAAAAGCCGGGACATCCATTAATTTTTCGCAGTCTAAATCTGGCACGTATTTTCATTTTCCAGCTGATCAATTCAAGGCCTGTAGCGAAACCATCCCTATGCCTTTACGCCAACGCCTACCGGCAGTCCGAATAACTTCCCATGCTGACAACACAAGCGCCATAGCGACGACTGAAATTTGTTTCTTGATCCAACCATCGACCAGATGTCAGGCCGAGCCTTTTGATGATTCCAGCAACCTCCGCAGGGTAAACCCTCCTTGACCCTCCACAAGAAGCCGGCCCACCGTATCCACAAGAACTAAATCGTCTTCCCCGGTAAAAGTCAGAGGCCCTTGCACATAGGCATGGAAGCTGCCGTCAAAGGGCAATATGTAGGCCTCCGACAACTTAATAGGCTTTAGACCTGAGCGGATTTTGCCCTGTCGGTTGATGCTGTTTTAAGTAATCTCAGCACCGGCTTGTGTTGCACATAATCACAGAGGCGTTGCTGAACAGCCGCGAAGTCACCACCGAGCAAGTCCTGGCATGCCAGTCGAATTGGGTTTAACCCCACTCAAGTCATGCATGAGAGGACAGCAACCTTATCGAGCGACACCCGACTTTTGACAGCGCCCCAGAACCGACCCCTGCCGCTTTTTTGGTGTTCGCAACGCTCATCTTCTTAGCACATGACAAATGAGAAAAAGCCAATAATTGCACCGGTAACGAGGGCAGTAACTCCAATTTCTTCTGAATCACCTAAATGCCTGATTTCATCAGCAAGGCTTGATAACAACACAACTATTAACCCAGCAGTCTTTTATATCGGGTTAATGCGGCACAAGGACGTGCCGCCATTGGCCGGAATGGCCAATGCAAGCCCTTAAAATACGAGAAATTTCACACATTTCCGCCAGTATTTTATGGGCGTGCAATTCAATAGGTAGGAAATCTATTTAATTTTCGGGCTAATAGGCTTAGAAAAGCTCTGGATAATGAGAATTAATTCTTCACACCCGACACCTGAGAGAGCCGCCGAAACTTTTTGGCATATTTCTAAATTCACATCAAATTCAGCTTTACGCATATACTTTGCGGTTCCCTCTTTTAGAATAACGCTTCGCGTAACCGGATGACCAAATCTGCATAGCAAAGCGGCGCAGCTTTGAGCAGACCGAGTCTACGCGATTGTTATGTACTTATTTCCGTTTATCCTCGTTAAACTTAGTGCTCACCAGACGCTTGAGCCATAAACTCAAACAACTCATCACTGATTCCATGATCTTTTCTAGCTTGAGGTTCATTGTGAAGCAGATCGTTAAATGCTTTTAGTTTTTCATCATCATTCTCAGTAAGCTGAGTTATCAGCTCATTCCAGTGATGCATTAGATCTTGCACTTCTTTCGATTTCGGATCAGCTCCATTTGAATGCGCTGATTGCATATTACTTACCCAACCGTTCCACGCAGATTCAAAACTTTCGCCGCTTCCAGCGACGTGCTCACGATTATGCATTGCATCGATTTCACTTTGATTAAAATATTTGTCATACATTGTCATACTCTCCAAGGTTTGAAATAGGATTTCGTCTAAATCATCTTGAGGTATTGATCGAGTTTCGAGCACATCAACAAGTTTAGTGATCTTGCTTTCAATGCTTTGAATTGTCTGGCGCTGTTGGTTGAGTTTTGATAGTTGCCGCTTGAGTTGAGGCACCAGTTGTCCCGTATCACTTAGCAATGGAGGCATATCAGCCAAAGAAACGCCTAATTGTCGAAGCGTTCTTATCTGCTGCAACCTTAACAGATCTGATTGATCATATAGCCGATGTCCAGAAGCACTCCTGGGAATCGGTCCAATAAGACCCTGCTCTTCATAGAAATGTAAAGCCCTTGCGGTTAATCCAGTTCTATCAATAACTTCACCAATTTTCCAAACCACAATTTTTCCTCGTTGATGATGGACAATGGAAAGTCTAGATCCTTACGTAACGTGAGGTGCAAGTGTTATTTTCAACAAATACAGTCAGGTAGAACGCCCCATCACTGAGATGCCCCCACACAGATCCGGACGTGCGAAATTACCGCATCCGGCTCTTCAATAATATCATTGCCCGCATGAAGTACAGGCACCCTAAAACCAATCAACATGCACATGCATGTTTGCGCACGTGCATTGATCGGAACCCAAAATGGTTTAACATTCGTTTCATAACTTGCCACGTGTAACTTTTACCTTGGCTTCGTCGATTAGGCCATTTATACAAACTTTTAAGTACATGATCAAATATCTTACCTACGTTCACGCTGTTTCCAGAGAGAGCGAAGTAATTCCTAAAACTCTGTACTTTTTGATTCGGCTCAGCAATAAAATATTCTAATTGTTTGTGACGATTGACTTTAATCCATTCGTAAAAGTTTATCGGCGCCGCCTTATGCTTCTTCGGTGACGTTTTATCTCCGTACTCGCTGCTCATCTTTGAAATCAGTATCCCAATATAACTGGAAACCCAAAAATTCAAAGGCTGACGTTTGATTCGGGTGAAAACGACTGAACAGTTTTATCGATGCTCTCTTAGGAGCAACTTCTAAATTAAATTCCTTCAGTCCCTCGCTAAGATTTGAATAAAACTGCTGAGCTTCATCGTGGTATTGAAACGCCACGACAAAATCATCCGCATAACGGATCAGCATTGCCTTGCCCTTAAGCGTTGGCTTAATGTGTCGTTCGAAGCGAACATCCAAGGCGTAATGCAAATAGATATTCGCCAGCATGGCGACTGATCACTCCGCCTTGTGTCCGGCGCAACGCTTTGTTAGCCACGACAGTTACCTTTATCATTTCGCCTTAGCCCTAAGCTGCAACGCAACTTTGTTTTCCTTTTTTGCAGGATATCTCAGAGCATGACGAATTATCCATTTAACCTCCTTGGTTGGATCGCCAAGCCATTGTTCACATATTCCGAACACCAAGTTTGGATGATCTTTGGCGATGTCACCAAGGCTATTAGCGACACTGCGACGAACGTAGCTATTTGTATCATTTTTAAGCGCCTCCAGAATTGGCAATATTGGTGCTGGGTCTTTAACAAACGCCGGTATTCTCTGCGCCCACGGAAGCCGAGGGCGAGAGCCTTCGGAACATAAACGCCGAACATGGGGGTCAGGATCGGTAGTCCACTCGGCTAGATACGATAGTGTTCGACCTTGGTGCTTTATTAAGAATGGTCGAATGGAAAACTCAGATGTATTTCTCTTCGTAAGTTCGTATTGCGCTTTCATTGAGATATCAAAAGGATCTTCACCTTCGTTGAACTCGCTATCTACTCCGTATTCAGAAATGAAGCAACTATGCGACTGATAAAATAGAATAGCGAGACCGAGCCCATCCGTTGCAGCGTTTGGCGGTGTCAGTGAATCCAGAATTATCTCAATAGCTTTTTCGTATTTTTGGGGCAAATGCTTCCTAAGCGCTCCAGCTATATGCACCCCCCTCTCCATGAATTCAAGCGATTCAAGACCCTCAAGTGCAACTTTCTTGAACTCATCCTCAGGAAATTCTGGATAGACATATGAGATATTATTCGCCAAGCAATGTACAGCCTCTAAGCCCAAAACATTCTTCAACGGGTATCCTTTCCGTATTGAACTTGGCGCTTCAGGAATACGCAGCATAGACTTTCCTTTAATGGCTAACACTGAGTGCAGCGGCAGTTTGTGAAGTGGTGTTTTGTGCCAAAATTTTATTTGGTACAAAACGAGCGCCGGAATAAATTCAGGTTGAGCAAATTGTTAGATCTACTATTTTATAATGTAGAAAAAACTATCTTTTCCTCTACTTAACCTTGATTTATTTCCATCACATAGCTTAGGAAGAACTTTAACATCTTTCCCTGATGCAAGCGCTGCTAGTGCAGCTGAATATACTTTATTTATTGCCGGATGATCAGGCTCCAAATCAAGTCGGAAACTACTACTACTGCAAGATGAGATTTGCCGATCAAAGAAGACATACATAGAGCCGTCTCCATAAATACCGACATCACTAACTTTTGCTACCACAGATGACATAGTATTATTTGCTAAAGCTATACCTGACTGAGCAAAGAAACATATTAATAAAGAATTTATCTTATATTTACTAAATAATTTCACAGAATACCTCTTTTATACTTTGAAAAATCTAACACCGCATTAAACGGCAAACAAAGTTGTGATGCTTTTGTGTAATAATTTGCTCCGCAAATGCACAAAAGGAGCGTAGCTTTGGCTGTCCAGTGGAGGCCATCAGGCCGGAACGATGTTTGAACGCATTGTTACGTGATGATTGATTTGCCAAAAGCCTACCCTAGCCAATGCAGTTGAACAGCGTGAACTATTTACTTGGACGCATTCACATTATTGATGATTAAAGAGCATAAACGCACCGCGCCAAAATGCCAAGACCCTTCGTCCTTTTTTCTCATTGGCAAGTAGACTTACTTTGGGCTGCGATACTATGAGCCACGACCATCTTTCTTTTAGTACAATTTACATCCGCGAATCCCGTTCCAAGGGTTAGAACGAAATATTGCCGCAATTGAAACGGCATGCTTATTGTTGCACATAACGCTTTGCTAAGTTGCACCCGAAGCGGAGCGAATTTTGTGTAACAATGAGCGCAGCGAACACACAAAAAGACGCGTAGCTTTGGGTGTCAACTGGAGCAATTGGTTAGTCATTTTTTTGATAGTATGTATAGGCCCTGAAAGTCATCCACTCCGTTTTCAAGGCAACTAACCCCATCTGAACTATATCTAAACCTTATTTTATTGCCCGAGTGCAACGCTGACAAAGCTGCACTATAAGCTTTATCTTGCACAGGATTACTTGATCGTATTATTCCAGAGCCGCCTCCCGAGAAAAACACCCAAACCGAATTGTTATCGCCAACATATATTCGATCCACGTTAACTTCACACTCCGTCATCGAAATTGCCGGCAGTGAATATATCGCGACAGCTAAGCTAAAAAGTATTTTCATTATCTTTACCCTGTTTTTGATTAACACTGAGTGCAGCGGCAGTTTGTGAAGTGGTGTTTTGTGTTACAGCGTAGCGACAACACAAAAAAGCCACTGAACAAACTGTCCGGCTGACACGTATTGTTACTATTTTGCCCCAAAGGTAAATCTCACGATTTTAAAAGGCCGAATATACAGATGATAAATACACGCGCTAATTAAGAAGCATGCAACAAGAAGAAATGCATACTTAAATTCAGCATCGTCCCGAGTTTGTACAACATAGTAGCCCACTATCACAATAACTGTTTGGTGCAAGATATAGAAGGGATATACAGCGTTGTTACAATACGTGAGCACTTTACCACCCTTTTTTATATATCTCTTTCCATACCCGAGGATCGTCAACACCCACAACCATGAATTTACGTTAAGCAATGCCAGGTACAACCATGACATAGGATGGCCTAACCAATTATTCCATATGTTTTTCGGTTCCAACCCGTTCCACCGTACAACATTTATTGCGATGATGGATGCAAATGCCAAGCGAAATAATAGTGCTCTATTAAGCTCTATAGCTAACATAATCTGCTTATACTTATACGAAAGCAATCCAGCAAACACAAAGAAAATAAACTGAGAGTGTCTCGCGTAATCGTGTATTAAGTCGTATGTTACCGGATAATGGACACTCAGAATCGTATACGGAATGATTGCAATTACCACAAACAAAGCGATTAGAAGTAAAGTGCTTTGAGATCCTGTCTCAAGCACAGTAATACCACGAAACTTTTGAAGAAAACGAAACACGGGTATCGACATCATATTATAAAGAAATAGATAAGGTACAAACCAAAGGTGCAACCAGTGAAAATTTCCGTTTGGCCACCAATTAAATTGTAAAAATGTTTTATAGAACTCTAAATATGTGAAATCATTTCCTTGCAACCGTCTTTCAAAGTAAATCTGAGGCGCGACCAACAAAAATGTCCAAATCGCTGTCGGTACAATTAATCGATTAAACCTCTGAATGATAAAAGTTGTATTGGATAGTCTTTCAAGAAGAATACAAGAGATAAACCCCGACACGAAAAATAACAGAGGCATTCTAAAAAATGCCATCCAGTAATTCACCTCCATCAAAACGTTACTTTTGACAGCATTTTTTATATGCCAATCCCACTCCGCTACAAATATCATGTTTACGTGATAAACAAACATTAACAGGATCGCCACAACTCTTAAGAAGTCAATATAGACATGTCGTTCTATTTGATTTTGACTTAATGGTTCCTTTTCCAAACAATTCTCCAATTTAGACGAGTGTGAATTTTAGGGCATAACGCCGTGCTTAGCCGGCCGCATTGCAGAGTGGGAGTTTGCGGGATAATGAGCGTAGCGAACCCACAAACCGTAACGGCGCAATGCAGCTGTCCCGCTTGCGCAACTTGTTAGATTACGCCTACTCAGCACTTTGAAGCTCCAGAGGGTTGAAATTATATGCATGGTTAGACCAACTGGATGCGATACCTATGTCATAACCATACGTTAGGTTAATGAGAATTGTATCTTTTTGAAGAGCTTCGGGATAATTAGCGACAACGATAATTGCTAGCCGACGGGCCAGCTCAGCATCACTAACATTGTTTGTTTTTAGAAATATCTGACTGCTTACATATGTCGTTGTTTTTGTCCCTTCATTGGTTGAACTGAAAGTTGATGAGCCAGTGGATATGGTTGCGTAAGCAACATCTTGATCATTTGATAGTGCAGATTGGACGGACAGCATATCCTTAAATGGCTCACTCTGAGCTAGCTGAGTTGTGAAAGCCGGAACTACGGCAGCAGCCAGAAATAGTAATGCAACTATTATAAGATGAAGATTCCACACCCTTCCTGTTTCTTGCTTTTCTACATTCACATTTACAACAAAGGTGCCAACCACTAGATCATGCAGTGACTGACGAGTAACTCTATTGAATATGTATAAGTATAAAATTGAGAAAAGACCACCAAATATTATTAATGAAAGTGGATACATAAGAAAGGAAAGCATCACCTCATTAGAAAATTGCGCCCCATTTAGAAAGAACGGAATTGCCAGAATGAAGTAACGGAGTATTGATTTCCCAAGGTTTACTGGAAAGTTATTAGAATCAACCACCCTGATCTTTAAGGCCTTCTTACCTAACGTTTGACCTCCGACGATAGAGCTGTTCATGACACCGAAGTAAATGAGAGCTATTGAGAAGCCAACCAGACGCCCCCACCCTCCAATTTGAGCAAACAGGCTTTCAAGAACTAAGCCAAGCGCCAAGCCGAGCACTCCGAGTATTAATGTGTCTATGAATAGAGCACCTATTCTTCTCCAGAAACCGGAAATCCATTTCAGTTCTACTTCTTCAGTCATTCTTATTCCTTGCTGGATGTTTAAAGTAATCTAACGCGTTGCACACTTGCGCATTGGTTGGAGTGGATTGCCGTGCAACAATGAGCGAAGCGAATGCACGGCAAGCCGCGGAGACCACTGCGTCAAGTAATGCAATTTGTTACACTTTTTTTTCTGTAAGCTTTGAGGCCAAATCAGACGGTGCGATATACATAACTGTTTTTCCGTCTTTCGACGAAAGAAAGAGCTTATAATCTATTAATTTTTGCAAATGCGATCTAGCAGTGTTTTGGGATATAGAATACGAATTTGAAACCTCTTTAGCGGTGAAAATTCTTCCGGGCTCTTTAACAGCCTTTTTTATCAGTTCTTTTTGTATAAAGTTTAGAATTTCACCCCATTTAGTTTGGCTTAATAATTCAGTAATCCTCTGAAATTCAATTACTCTGTCATTTAAATATTTTTCTAGCTCTTTGAATGCCGCCAGTATTATTTCTAATTGAAAATAGATAAAATATGTTAAATCGTTCTGGTCCGTTTCTGTATACATAAACGAAATACCATAATCCTTTGGCTTTTCTTTTAACAACTTGCTAATGGAAATATATTTAAATAGCTTGTATTCACACTTCAGCATATACCAATAGAATAAAGCTCTTGCAGTTCTTCCATTTCCATCCCTAAAAGGATGCTCGTATCCCAACATAAAATGAAGGATAATTGCCTTAACAACTGGTGCAATAAAGGTATTCCCATTTAAACCAGAATGATCCTCATTGGCAAAATCACATATGTTAGCTAGCCGTAAGGGAATCAATGAGTAATCCGGCGGCTGATGAGCAATATTGCCATGCCCATCTTCTACATATATGTCATTCTCCTCTCTAAACTCTCCTGGATTAACGTTATTCTCGGTCGTTCCAGCTGTAGCTATTCTATGAAACTCTAGAATTTGGTCAATTGACAGCTCCTCTTGACTAATATTCTCCGCATATTTAAGCAGAAGATAGTTATTTAAAATCATTCTTTCATCTTCTGTTATAGGTTCTCGCTCTTCTTCAAGCATTTTCTTTGCCACTTCCCTAGTTGTCGAAGCTCCCTCCAGCTGTGCACTTGTTATTGCCTCTTCCATAATCAAAGAAGACACTAAAAAACGATTCTGTAATCTATCGGCCCCTCCTTGATCGTCTATTGCTCCAACATTTCCCCCTGCAATTTTTACAACCTGGTGTAACATCGCCTCAAGTGAAGGCGGTGAACAATAACCAAAAGACTTACCTCTCTCATCTACCAACGGTAGGTACTTAATTTGTGAAAGCCGCTTAAATTTCACAACCTTCCAAATGTCGCCTGCCTCCTCTTTAGGGACTCGCCACTTGAGCTGGCTCCAATGTAGATATCTTCCTTTGGAATCAGTGGCGTCATACAGCTCATAGTATCTATAGAGCTCAGAGAAATTCTTTAAATCTCGACCAGGATCAAAATCTGGCGCTTTTTCAACCACAGATTTGGCCATATCTCAATTCCTTGGAATTGCGTTTAAGAAGAAGTTAAGTATATCAGCCCAGGGATATAACGCAATTATTTTTAATTGAGTTGATGAGGCGGGTTCTTAAGGTGTAACAATTTATTCAAGAGCGCTGACTATGTAACTCGCGCACTTTATTTTGATTATTTTGGAGTGGTGACTATGTATTTCCACCATTCATTTGGTGCATGCTCGCCAAGAACCCTTTTGCAACAACAGCTTAGGTAAAGGCGCGCTTAGACGCGAGAAATAACGAGTGCAGCTCCGCCAAATACTTAACAATAGACACTGAGGCCTACAAAATACCCTATCTAAACAATATTTAGTCGGTAATGTTGTTTTGCGTGCCAAAAAATCTGAAACCTATGTTTGTCTGGCTGTTGCTCCCTTTAACCATTCAATTTTCCTTCCCTGCTTTACCCCTCAAACCCTCTACTCAGTTAGTGATGCGATCTGTTTAGTTGTTGATATAGATGGGGTATTTGCGTGTGGATTCATAGAGACTGGATGTATTAGGCCGCGCTATGCGATGTACGTCTGCGGTAATAGCGTTCGTGGCCACCCCCTAGGTACAGCAAGTTGTCCGCGAGGACAAACGTGGCGCAATCGAGGGGTATTGCTTTTCGATAGATATGAAAATGCGTTTTCGAGTTTTAACGTTGCCTCGCTACTATTAAGAAGCAATCTAAAAAGTTATTTTTCCGCGCCGTTTCGTGCCGCTTGCATATCGTCTACACCCGTAAGCCGCACTTTTCGAGGTTTAAAACACAAACGCCGTGCGCAAGTGCAACAACGATGTATCATCCGGTCCAACCCGGTTGTCATTTATGGGGTACGCAATGGCAACGTCCAAATGCCAGAGTTGTCGGTACTGATATTTCAACTCCCAACCGACGGATGAAATGATGTCACTACCGTGCACTAAGCGGGTATCGGGGTTACGATTGAAGGCGCCGCCGTGGTCGACGAACAAGACGTTGGTGACGGACCAGTCTGGGCTGCTTAGTGGGAGTTGATATTGTAATTCGACGTTTAATAGGTACCCAGCTGCACCGGATTTGGCCCCTAAATCGTAGCCACGCACGGAACCTACCGAGCCGACATAAAACTGCTCGGAGCTGTCGAGAAATTTTTCGTCGCTGTATTGCAAGGCAGAGTTAAACAGCATTGCAAGGTTGTCCGTTAAAACATGGTAACGGGCAAGATTGGCAGTCCATTTGGATTGCCAATCATCCAGGCGCCCGTAATCCTCCTTCACATTAAAACGCACATATCCAAGTGCTGCGTACCAGCTACCCTTGGGAGTTAGACGGCTGACATTGAGGTTGATGGGGTAACTGCGTGAGCGTTTATCGACAAATTCGATGTCCTCCAAAAATGTATGGGACTCACTAAACTCAAAGCCCACGGAGGTGCTGATCTTCCATTCTTGATCAACATACCAAGGCTGTGTCCAATTAAAAATATGGGTTCCGGCATTGCCTGTAATGGTTTGCTCGGCGAGGGCTTGCGAAGTGAAATCCGTGCGATCGCCAATTCCGGTGTAGGAAAGTCTGCTACCGCTGTTGCCGACGGGTAAGCTGTATTGCACTACTGCCGACACGTTGCCCTCAGTTCTAGACAGGCCAGCAGAAAGGTTGTCGCGCACCCCTGTTAAGCTGGCATTGACGTATTGCAGCCCTACGCGGTCTTGCCCTAGAGTTTTAGAGGCGTTGTTATCGTAATACGCTTGCCAACTGTGGCGCTGGGGCTCATGGATTTTATAGTGCAAATCGGTGGTACCAAAGCGGTCGCCTTGGGCGAGCTCTACCCGTGCTTGAATATCGTACAAGCGGTTGAAGCGATGCAAAGACTCTTGCAGCGTGTTGACCTGTACCAATGCGCCTTTGTTGTGAGGTAAACGTTTACCGAGCCAATCGCTTTTGGTCGAGTTGTTTCCCTCAATGATGACGTCTCCGACAGTGCCTTCTACTAACCTAATATAGATGACCCCGTTGCTAACTTTTTGAGGTGGTAAGATCGCCTGCGCAGTCAACACACCACGCTCACGGTAAGTTCGATTGATCGATTCGACCAATTGCATGAGTTCCTCGAAGGAGACCTTTTGCCCCAAATGTGGCTTGGCCAGCTCCGTAAGGGCTTCCCGACTTAAGATCTTCGAAGATGAAAATCGGATGCTTTGCAGCACAAATTCGGCATTACTGGTATTCGCGTTTGACGCTTTGGGTTGCTCCACAATCATGTCGGCATCTAGGCGAATGCCCTCGCGTAATTCGTCTTCCAAGATACGCTGACGTTCACGCTGCTCGATACTTTGCCGCTGTATGGCCCCTGTATCGATGTTTTGGGCGAGCACCAACGGGGAGGTGCCAATCAATAGTGCCGCTAAGTAGGTTGTTGGTTTCATAAAGTGTTCTTCTGGTTATACGATCACGGGCCCTCAATGTCTGGGGGCCGGTTGTGTTATATCGCTCATTAAAAGGAGTTGAAATACAGGTCGCATCGACCACCAGGTACGTTTGCGATTGGGATACACAACCAACTGTTGTCTTCACTGCTTTGAAATGCACACCATTGTTGCGGCGCCATTTCGTCGCATACTGTGCTTTGAATTTCCCAGTAGGTACTGGAGTCCTTCGCCATAGTGACGACTGGCTCGTTTGATTGAGTGAGAGACGTTTGTGCCATCTGCAGATTGTTCTGGTTGAGAACGGTCTGGGCGGTACTGTAATCGGCGAGCGTGACATTTTTGCCGAGCGGGCTGTCAACATCGTAGCCGTAACGACGATACATCAAGAGTGCGTTTGTGCTGATTTTGTTGCCATCCATATCCAACCAATAACTTGGATCCGGGTTGTAAAACTGCACATCGGCATCGCTTTTGTCAAAGGAGCGGTTGTTGATCTGTGCATTGGCAGCAAAGGATTGGAAGTTTGCCAAGTCACCTTGCCCCTGCTGAACTTGTATACGATTGCCTTCGTGCTCCACGTTGGCTTCGCGGCTCGATAGCTTAGATAAGTACAGCGGGTTGCCTTGGCTGGTGGCGCTTTTCCAATCGACCGTCTCGGCCAAGCCGGAATCAGTACCGGTGATGACAGCAGCAATACGGCCCTGCTGGCTGAACAGAATATCGGATTCCACTTCTGGAGCTTCGAGTAGGGTCAGCGAGCCTTCAGCTTCGGCAACTGTGGTCTCACGTACTTCAATGCGTTCGGATGCAACGGCCTGCACTGTGCCGTTGTTAACCCGGGAATTGCTGATCGCGGTCGACTTTGATTGCTCACTCATCAAATCACCGTCGTTTACCAGAGCGCTATCTACAACCACTCGGTCACCGTTGACGATCAACTCGCCATCCACAGTGGTTTGGTGAATCTCCACCGCTTGCGGTGCCTTGGCATTCAGATCGCCTTCGAAGTGTGCTTGGCTTGTGTAAGTCGATTGCGTCGCATTTAAATTGCCCTTGCCGGCAACACTGAGGTCTTCCAGCCAGATCAGCTCACCGCTGTTGATGTTGAGTCCGCTGGCTTGCTCACCATCGGGTTTAATCTGCCCTGTCATCACCACACTGCCGCTGGTATCGACGTTCGTTTGTCCCGCAATGTCCAATTGCGCATTGGCGGAAGGTGCCACCGGAGCATCGCCGGTAAGGGCCCCATCCGGGTTGGTGAACACCCCGGGGATGTCGACAGTGCCCAGGGCAGTGAGGTTGAGGTTACCACCGAGCACGTCAATCTTGGCCGCGGGGTCTGCGTGTATATCCTGTTCACTGCTGATATTGACGGTAAGGTCGGCACCATTTTTGGCGAGCACGTGGGCGTTCTGCGTTAACAGTAAGCTTTCGCTGGCGGCGACATCAATAGTGCCCCCCGCTTGCATCACACCGTCAATGACCAATTGTGGGCTGCCGCCTGCAATTCGGATGTTGGCCCCAGCATCAACAGCTTTAGTCACCAGGTAACGGGGGCTCGGTGCGGCGAGGTAAATGTCTACGCCAGCATCGGCCTGAATGCCTTTCGCCTGGAATTTCTCACACAAGGGGTCGTCGGCACAGTCTTTTTCTTCACTGCCTTTTGCCTGGGTGGCAACCTCGAGGCTGTTGTCGACTTCGCCAATGGAAACTCCTGCACTCAAACGTACGTCGTCCGCAAGAATGTTCAAACTGTAGTTGTTATCACCCGGTAAGGCGTCGGTAATCGACCCGGTTGTGGTGAGCACCACCGCACCTTTCGCGCTGTAAGCGGAGGCGATAGGCAACTCGGCCCCGCTGACCACAGCGTCCCCGGTGCCGCGCAAAGTCAGGTCTTTACTAGCACTCACCCTAATGGGTTGCGCAACACTGGCAATGCCCCCCTCCCCGGCTTCAAGAATCACACTTTCTGCGCAGATATGAGCACCGCAACTGCCTGAAGTAAGAGGCGTGATGCCGTCTGCAGACTTGATGCTAATGACCTTATCGGCCTGTAATTGATTCAAGCGCACTGCCTGTTCGCTGGCCAAATAAATGTTATCCATTGCGGACACATCAAGCGCGCCATTGCTGTTCACGCCAACCACCAAGGGTGAATGGCGGGTGACCGTGATGACATTGTCTTGAATACTGATGTCACCCACTTCGGCGCTGGCCAGGGCGACTTTTTCTTCATCGGTCAGTGCCGCCACGGTGGCGGCAGGGTTAGCGGTGTCGACGGTGATGACAAAGGTACCGCTGTTGAACCCTTTGTCGCCCACTGACGTATCGGACACCAAGGTGACTGAGTCGCCCTGAACGTTTGGCGCTTTAAGGATAGGGTTGGTGTCGGTCAGCTCTTTGAGCGCGCCGGGCTTCAGTGCCAAGCCCAGCTCTACCTCGGTCCAACTGCTGCCGTCGAGTAAGTTCGCCTTATCGGCGTCGGTGAGTTGGTAATGATAAGTCGGGTCGTACGCACCATCCGTTAGGGCACCTAAGCTGGTGTGCAACTCATGATAAAAGTCGGTGCGCTGAGTGGCATAGACTGCAATTTTGTCCTGCATCTGTTGCTCGGTCAAAGTCTGATCCTGCTGCAAATAGGCTGCTTGGAGGGATTGCTTCTCAACGTCGCTGACGTGATAGGTGAAGTCAGGGTTGTACACCGAAGGGTCATCCTGAGTGTTACGAATCGCCCAATAGCTGCGGTAATCCTGGGTTTTAAGGGCACCAAAGTTCTTCTCTTCGCGGGCCTGCTTCTCCTTGTTATTTTGTGTATCTTTGAGCAGTGACAAGCCATCCCAGTAGCTGATCAATTGGTCCCAGGTGCGTTGGTCGATGGATTGATCCGGGTTGTTGTCCACAATGTCGCCGCTACTGTGTAAGACCACATCGCCACCGAGGGAGACGACTTGGTCCACCAACAAGTGCCCGTCCTTGTTGCCGATACTTTCGTTGCCCGTGTGTTGTAAATAGATATTTCCACCGGCTTCGGCGTTGAGCCCCACGCTTTCTGGGTTGCTGAAATCGGCGCTGTAGCCCAATTGCAATTGCAGCATTTCGGTTTCGCTGCCAATGCCACCAGTACTCACGATATTGGCGCGTTGCGCCTTGAGCACATCGCCACTGCTTTGTCGCAAATCCCCAGCGGCAGAAATGTTTGCAGTCTTGGCGGCAGAAATGTCGCCAAGCGTCATTTGGCCGGTGGCCGTGCGCAGTTGCACATTACCGGTTTGGCTGGTTGCCATTACCTTGCCATTGGTACCGAGGTCCATATTGACGAAACTGGGCTCCTCGGCAGCGCCATTTAGCGCAGTGCCGATATCACCCTGGGCAAACAGTTGAACGATGCCTGCGCGAAGTACCGCCTGCTGATTGGCAACTTTGATGTCGCCTTGTGCGGAGCGAACATCAACACCACCGGAACCATTGACCATATTGCCTTGCAGGACGATGTCCTTACTGCTTTGAATATTGATGTCACCGCCGCTTTCGTCGCCGATAAACTCAATGCCGATGGGGTAACTGGCGTAGAGTGCCTTTTTGGTAATGTTGGTTTTGCCAACGGTTTTTTCCCAAATTTCATGGCGCTTGGAGGCGATACACAAAGTCCACCAGTTACAGTTGTTCCAGCTCTTGATCTTTTTCGGCTTGGAGGTACTTGTGGTGTGGGTGTTACTCGCTAGAGAAGTACGGTCGGGCTTAATGTTGTTACGTAAATCCGTTAGGTCTTTGGTATTGCCAAGACCATCGAGCTCGGGGTTTTTGCTGGGGTCCAAGCCATTCAACAGAAAGGTCCCGTCGCCCACTCGGTAAGAGTCGAGCACTTTGCTGCTGACCAAGTATTTGTCGGTGAGTTTAGACGAGATATCAATCGCGCCAATCAACACATCGCTGGTGATTTCGTAGCGTTTTTTCTCCGAGAAGTCGAGGCCTTCGGTCCACACATACCATTGGCCGTCGGTCGCGTTATTGGCGCTGTAGCCCTTAGGCAGGTAGCTGTCCGCGCCGCTGGTGGTCCAGTTGCGGGCATCCAGGTCGGGGGCAGATTCGGTGATTCCGTGCAAGGTGACCGAGCTGGTTTCCTGCACGCCATTGAAACGTCGGTAAACCGTGTTCACTAAGGTTTTAATCTTGCCGTCTTCTTGCTCGCGGATATCTGTTATGTCGACGATGCCTTCCACGCCGCGGCCGGTGCTGACGCTGTTCACGTACAGCGGATAGTCGCTTTGGTTGTCCACTCGGATTTTGCCGTAACCGTCTAACACACGGAGCTTGCCTTTGCCGTTGGCAGACGTATTCATGATCTGGCCGAGCACTTGAATAAAGCCGCCGTTCACTTCCACGCCGTCCAGCTGGATATTGTGGCCTTCGCCGCTCATATGAAAGGTCGCACCAAGCGCTTCTTCGCCGGTAGCCAGGCTTAAGTTAAAGGGCAAATCCAGCGCCGTCGCGGCGCCCTGGGATGCTTGCAACCTTGTAAAGTAGGCTTCTGCGTAGGGCAGTCCAAATTCCACATAATTATCATTGTCGGTATAGGCTTGGCCCAAATGCAACTTATCCACCTTAGCGCGCAAATCGCTATCTAAATTGCTGGCTGCAACCCGAAATTTAAAAGCGCTATCGGAGGGAATTTCGATGGCCCAGTTTTCGATCCCGCTTTGAATCGTGCCATTGATATTCAAGTAGCGCGCAGCTAGGAATACATCACCGTTGGAGATAATGCCTTTACCAGAGCCGTCGCCAATGGCGGATGACAGCGGGGTGTTGCGGTTGGATGTCAGCGCGCTGCCAGGGTCGCCCGCCACATGATAAAAGGCACTGCCATCGTCTTGGCTACTGCCGTCTGCCGCATAACTTTGCACAAAACTGCCGTTCTTGGCTTTGATGTCGATCTTACCGGCCAGGACATCAGTGTTTTCAAAGTAGAGGCTGCCGGCTTCCGAGAGTACCGAGAACGCCCCGCGTGCGTTTTTAATGACCGAACGTGCCTTTCCGCTCACACCAAAGCGCAGATCGGGAGCCACTGCCCGCACGCGGCTGGTGTCGGCGACATTGAGAGGGTTGTAGTGGGTTTGAATGTCGACCTGCGGTACGCTGGTTTCGTTTGTGACCACGTTGAAATTAGCCACACCGCTTTGATTGTAGCGATTGATGTCAGCATTGGAGTAGACCAAACCGCGATTGAAGTAGAGGTTGCCGCCATCGTCGTCAATGCGAATGCTGCCAAAGGTGAGGTGCACGGGTGAACTGCTGTCCACTTTTACCTCTGCATCCCCCGGCGCCCACAAATTGCCTTGCCCGACCAAGTTGTCTGCTTTAACGCTGACATTGCCAAGCGGTATGTCGATGTCATGCACGGCCACAAAATCCCCGATAGGCCCCGTGTAGTCCGCCGGCAGTTGGTCAATATCCTGTTTAAAGTTGTCCAGCGCGGTTTGAAGGCTGGCCAATTGCTGGTTCTCTTCGGTTTCGTAAGTATCGCGGGTGGACTGCAAATAGGATTTTTGGGTAGTCAGCACACTCGCGTCGGTGGTGTTGTCGGCAATTTGGCCTTCAACATTTTGCTTGCGACTGGTCAACTGCACAATTTGGCCGGCAATGTTGTTTGCCTCCGTGGCTTCGATATTGGTATTGGCATCGCCAATAGCGCTGGCAATGCTCGCTTGGTCACCGCTGGCGATGGCTGCGTCAATTGACGCTGTATCCTCTGCTGATACGGGTCCGTAGGCAGTCTTTTCAAAATCGATGGCACTGTCGATATCGGTGGCCACGACGGAAAGCTTGCTTTCATAGTTTGTGCGCGCAGCGTTACGGGCATTGGTTAATGCCGTGACTGTTGCGGCATCTTGATCGTCAGAGTCTTTGGCAAGCTCAGCATTCAGGGCCGCTTGGGCAGCGCTCAGCGTCTGAAATGCGGTTTGTGCGTTGTTAACTGAGGTGATGTCGGTATTGAAAGCGCTGAGCTGATCAGACACAGCAGTTTGTCGTTCTTTAAAGCTGGAATCCAAATCGTTGTATTGCAGCTGCAGGGTTTCACGGTTGGCGAAAAAACTGTCGTATTGCAGTGTTCCACCGCTGCCATCTTCGTTAGCCGGGGCAGAGAAGCTCAAGCCCAAAGCCTCTTTTTGCTTTTCCAAAAAGTTGATTTCGGCCTGGTATGCCAGTTGGGCAACTTCGTCGTTGCTGTACTCACTTTGTAGTTTGCGCAGCTCTTTGATGCGCTCATCCAGTTTGCCAATGATGCTCTCCACCCGCGGAGCGTCGTAGTGGATCCCGTCGCTGCTTTGGAAGACGTAGTATTGACTGGAACCGTCTGCTACCTGGTTGGACGAATCGTTCTCGGGTATTTGTCTGGCTGTGATGCCATAACTCTTGGTATTGCCGTTGTTGATCTCCGTGGCGGAGTCGGTAATGGTCAGGTATTGCTTGCGGTGGATAGACGACTCCACATGACCGTCCACCTGCACGGTGGCTTCACCGGACTGAGTATTGGTTTGATGATGAATGTCCAATGACACCTTGCCACCACCAAACGCTTCGCTGATACCACTGGCCACGGCGCCGACCACTTCACGGTAAAGATCCTTGCCCGTGCCTTTCGCGTCAACGTTTTGTTGGCCACGATTGGCGTACAGGTAAATGCTTTGGTCTGCCAGCACGTTCGCGCCGGAGTCGGCAGCCCCAGGATTACCGCGTACTTGGATGTCGCTATTGCTGTTGATTAAGGCCACGGCATCAGGGTCGGTTGAGATGGGGACTGCGGTTTTGTTCCACAAATTGACCCGCGCTCGGGCATTGATGACTTGCCCACCTTGGTCGTCCTCGCCAGCACCAATAAACACGTCGCCCTTGTTGGCCATGATCAGGCTGCGTACGGCGAGGTCTACATTGCTGTTGGCATAAAATTTGGACCATGCAGCACCGCTGGGCGCGCCAGCCAAACCGTAAGAATCAGCGCTGGCATTGCTGTCCAGGTTGCCGCGGTTGAGCGCGCTCAGTAGCACCCCTTGACCCAGCCCCACGGCGCTTAATCCCGCTTGATCCCCCACATTGATGGTGGCATTGCCGGTGGTCACCAGTTTGGAGGAGGCATCGGCCACGCTGACCGCGCCGCCGGAGTTCAATACCGTCTTGTCACGAGCGGTGACGTCGTTGAGCGCGCGAATGTCGATGCCATGACTTTGCGCGTCGGTGCCAGATTGCTGCGTAATGATGGCAGTGGGGGTACTGGCGTTGGCCTGGGCAATGTTAACCCGTGCCGTTAAGGTGGCGTTGGTGTCACTGCTGGCGGCGGGTGCGTCAATCGCACCGCCGGAGGCCGACTTGGCGTTTTCTCTGGCATTGTCGGCATTGGAGCCGCTCCACCAATCCTTGATTAAGGTATTTTTCGCCAACAGGGTTGCCTGCTCAGCGTTGATACTGGCACCTTCGCGAATATTCACCTCTGCATTCGATTGCACCGTGTTCTTTGCGGAGGCACCACTGGCGCCCACCAATGAGGCTGCGGTGGCGTCCACCCTGCTGTTGACGTTGTTGTTGCGTGTTGCAAAGAGGCTGAGATCACCCACCTTAAGCTGCAAGGCGTCATCGCGTCCGCCGAAAGTAATGCGGGTGCTGCCTTGGGTGTCCGTCTCCGCAATGCTGCTGACGCCCGTGATCAATCCGCCACTGCCAGAGACTGTTTTGGCACGACTTTGGTTGTTGGACTCGGCGCTGATGTCGGTGTTGTCGTTGTGACTGAGGGTGAGGTTTTTACCAACAGTTAGGGTGTTTTCGCTCTCTTGGCGTGAAGCGGCTTTGTTGGCGCCAACCGCAGCCAAACCGCCGACAGTCAGGCCAGATGAGGTCGCATCTAAGGTGGAATCATCCTGCGTGGTCAAGCTCAACTCGGCAGCGTCAAAGTGCGCATTGTCACCCACCGTCAAGCTGACGTTGGCCGTATTGCGAGCCGTCGCTTGGGATGCGGTGGCACTCACTAAGCCTCCCGTACTGGCAAAGGCCTCGGCAGTGATTTCGCTGTTGGTGTAGGAGGATTCAAAGCTGATGGCATCGGCAGCAATAGACACGTTGTCGCCGACTTCGACGACGGATTGTGCACTGTTTTCGGCAATCGCAATCGACGCGCCCATGCCGAGACCGGCTGTTACAGAAACGCCTTCTGCTCTACTGCTCGCGTCCGCGCCGCCTGTGGCTTTGATGACGGCACTGCCAAGATCACCCCAATTGAGGTTGTCTGCCAGAGTTACCGTAGCCGCCGTTTTTTGATCGACTGTAACGACAGCAGCGTTGGCAGACCCTAATATGCCGCCAGCGGCGGCGAAACCAGTGGCCGACATGGCGCCTGTGCTGTTGGCGGTGAGGTTAACCGTTTGGAAGTCATGCAGCTGCGCGGCGATATCGGTGGTGATGGTTGAGGCTTTGTGTAACTCGCCCACAACCGCACCGGCACCGACGACGCCCGCAGAAACATTCACTAAATCTGCACTGGCCGTGCTGGTGTCTTTGGCGGTCACATCCAAGCTATCACTGCCACGAATATCGCCGGCCAAAGAAGTGCTTACCTGGTTATCAATGTCGTTGATGACCACCGCGGCACCCAAGCCAAGCAGCCCCGCGGCACCCGCGTAAGCTTTGGTGTCGATCCCTTTGCTGCGATCTTGTGCAATGGCGTTGACGTGGGTTGTAGCGGCGTCGACATTGCCGGCTAATTCAGCTTCGGTCGAGTTCTTCACTTTGTTGACAATCACCGCTGCACCCGCCGCGACACCGCCAATGGCGCCGGCACCGGCGGTCAATTGCAAATCGGTGTTATCGGTAGCCGTGACGTTCAGCGTATTGGCGCTGACTGGGTCGCTACCGCGCACACTGGCTTTGGTTTGGTGGTTGAACGAGGCATTCGACTTAAGGCTGGTCTGCGTATTGGTGGCCAGGGCCTGACGTTGATCGCTGCTGATGATGTTTGCTTTGGTGTTGGCAAATGAAGCGGTTTTGTCTTCCTCCGCCTGCTGGTTCATTTTGCTGACCGTACCGTCACCGTCGCTATCGACCTCCTGGTCGGCCTTGGCCGAGCGCTCTGACCCCAAGTTAGCCACCAGCGCAGTGCCTGAAATGCCCAAAGTGCCGCCGGCGGCGCCGGCAAGGGATTCACCATCCAGGCTGCGAGCGGTGGTGGCGGATACCACCACCGACTCAGCATCTACGCCAGAATCAACTTGTTCTGCAATAACTTGGCTATTGATGTTGGTGACTAACACGCTGGCGCCGACACCGGCGGTACCGCCCAGTGCCACGGAGCCGGCGAAGGCTTTGGCATTCAGGGTTTCTGAGGCAGCCACGCTTACACTGTCCAACGTGCCTGTGTTATCACTGTTGTAAAGGCCCGCTGTAGTACTGCCCTTCATATCGTAGTAAGCGCCCATTCCGGCAACCGCATAACCGCCAGCGCCCGCTCCGGCTGCGGAGATACCATTTAGCTCAGTGGTGTTTTGCGCGTTCACCGCAATGCTGTTGCTAATGGTTAATGGACTGTCGGTGGCGGAGGCTTCTAAGTGCGAGTTGTTTTGCACAACGGTCCAAACCCCGCTGGCGGCAATGCCGCCGAATGCGGCGGAAGCGTCAGTGGCGTAAAAATCGTTAAGACCCAGGGCATTGATGCGAAAGTCCTGGGCTTGTAAGGTCGCACCGTTCACCAAGGCTTCGGTAATAGCGTCGAACTCAATCACTGAACCGCTGGCCGCCAAAGCGCCGAGGCCCCCCCCGCCCCCCAAAGAGGTGGAGGTGACCGCCTGGCTAGCCTCTGCAGTCAAACCCACATCGGCTTTGGCGTTCACGGAGCTTGTGTCAATGCGCGCACGGGTAGTGTGCGAAAAGCTTTGGTTGTCGCTGCCGACACCAATCCCGGCACCTTCCAGGCTTAGGCCTAAAGCGCCGATAAAGTTGTTACCGTAGCTGTGATCGCTGGCGGTAACGTCCACTTGCTGGGCGCTAGCGCCATTGCCGGATGGGTTAACCTCGCTATTAAGCAGAGCCGCTTCGGTCTGGCCACCCAAACTATTAACCACTACAGTGGCGGCGATTCCGGCGTACTGACCAACACCGGCGGATACGGCAATGGTGTCTATCTGCTGGGTAGAGGCTGCGTTGATGGCAACCCCATGCACAGTTTTGTGGTTTTGCAGTTGGGTCAGGTCCAACTTGTCGTACTTGGTAAGATCGGTAATGCCTGCGGCTATGTCGGTTTGCGTAAGGCTGCCATCGGTCACCTCCGCTCCATCCCCTTGGCCGAGGGCTTCTATGTTGGCGCCATCCACTTTGGCGGTGGTTTGTGCAGCATTGTCGTTAACCGCAACCGAGCCACCGAGACCAGCGGTACTCAAACCAACACCTGCCGCACCCGCCGCCACGGTAATGGCATCGTCACTTTTGGCCAATACCAGCGCATTTTGATCGGCGCTGATGGAAGCGGAGTCGGCAACACTGGCGTTGGTGTGACTGGTAATGGTATCCACCGCGACACTGCCGGCCAGGGCTGCTTGCCCCGACGCGCCGAGGCCAATGGCAATGGCGTCGATGCGGCTGCTGGAGAGCGCTTTTTGGGTATAGTTCAGTAGATCCCAAACACCTCCTTCGACACTGGCATCAATTTGATTGTCGATGGTATTAACCGTTATTGCGGCACCCGCTGCGGCTTTGCCAGCGCCTGCAACTGCGCCGGTAATATTGCCAATACTGGAGTTGTCCTGCGCCAAAATTGACAGACTGTGTTTGCTGTCGGATTGGCCTTGTGACAATTTTGCGGTGGTTTGATTGCCTATGGTGTTGATTCCAATCGATGCGCCCACTGCGCCATCGCTGCCTGCAGCACCCGCTGCGGCTATGACTTTAATCGCGGCTTCGTTGATGGCGTTAATGTCTGCGTTTTGGGTGAGGCTGAGGGTTGCACCATCCAGCGTGCTGGTCACTTGGTTGGCAATCGAGTTGCTAGCGACTGCAGCGCCGATGGCGGCTTTTTTGGAGAACGCCACCTGACCGGCCAGCGCTTTAATGGTGGACTTGTCGTTTGCCTCTACCTGAGTGCCAGCCCCCGCCAGAGTGCTGTTGGCGATGGTATTACTCATGACATTGGCGGTGTCGTTGAGGACCACCGACCCAGCCCCAGCAAAACTGCCTTTGGCCAGGGCCGCGCCCAAAGCCAGGGCGATGCTTTCGGACTCCCCTCGCGCGCCCACATCCACTTGCTTAGATCTCAGCGAGCTGTCCGTAATCTCTGTCTGATAGTGATTGTGTATAGCGTTGCTGACCAGGGAGACTCCGACGTTGTTTTTACCCGCTTGTATCTGCCCTGCGACCGCCAAAATGCTAGTGCCTTTGCCCTCGGCTTCCAGCTCTTGGCCACTGTAATCCATTTGGCTGGCATCGGTGGCGGCAGATTTCTCGGTGATGATGCCGTCTAGAGTGGCGTCGCCTTTACTGTCGAGCGCATTGACCGTAACGCTGTCGGCAGTGACGACGTTAACGGTGCTTGTGCCAGCACTGACGGTGTTGCCAATGTCGTTAAAAATGAAGCTGCCGGCCAGGCTGCTGGACTCCGTGCCACCTGCAGCCATGGCCGAGCCGGCAACGATATTGGTAGAGCTGATGGCGTTAATTGCCAGGCGTTTAAAGTTGTTCAGACTGCTGCGGTTGAGTTCTGCGCTCACGCTGTTTTGAATAGTGGTGACAGTCACACTGGCACCCACGCCGCCACGACCACCGGCAAACAGCGCGCCGGCGCCAGTGCCTATGTCGGTTTTGTCGTAAGCTGTAATACTGACTTCTTGGCCGCTGGTTTGCGCATTGATCTCACTGTCTTCCACTGTAGCATCGGTGGTGTTGGCGGATTCGGTAACCGAAACCGAGCCTGCCGAGCTGTAAGCTTTTTGAGTATTGGAGGAGGCATTGACCGCTAGACCGATGGCGACAGAGAGCTGCTCTCCACCGCTCAAAGCCTGCACCACGACCTCGTCTGCCAAACCGACCACCGAATCGGTAATCGCCCCTAGGGTTTGGTTTTCCACACGGTTGTACGCCACACTTCCGGCAAAGGCCACCGAGCCTTTGCCGCCCGATGCGTTGGCGCGCACAAAAGAAGCTCCGCCGCCTGCGGCGGTTATATCGGTATGATTAACAGCGGAGACGATCAGGTCCTTTGCACTAATACGCGCATGCTCGACCTCTGCGGTGGTGATAAGCGCGGCTTCGTTCACTGAGGCACTACCAGATAGGCCAATGCCGTATTTAGGGGCTTCACTGTTTGGCTCTGATTGACTGCCAGACACACCGCTCCCGTTGTATTTGGATTTGGTGCCGCGTTGAGAGTTGAGCCAGTCGGTGGCGGCAATCAAGCCATTGTTCATTTTGTTGTAGGCGTTGGACAGCTTGGACAATGTCCCACCACTGCTGTCACTGTTTGCACTCACTGCACCTGTCACGCTGATGGCTTCGGCAACCCCATCGGTACGGGCGCTCACAGTTACAGTATCCGCGGTGATTGCAGTATTGGGGTGATCGGTGAGCGTCGCACTTTCGGATTGGTCGCCAACATAGGCGTGGGTGGTACTGTTCAGGCTGTTGATGGCCACCGATATGCCCGCGGCGGTGCCCTTGCTCGCAATCAGCTCACCTGCCACGTTCCAAATCGCTTGGTCGGTGCCGGTAGTGGCACTGACTTTGGAGGCGGTAATATCGGCGTCGCTGTCGATGCCGGATTCGGTGGTAAAATCGGTCTCGAAGTAACCGACAGAGCCGGCAATGGCCATATTCTCGGCATAGCCGCCGGACTCAGAAATTTCGATGTAGTTGGCGATGGTTTCGGCATCCACATCGACACTACTGCTGTCTTCCTCACCGTCAACGGTGGCGGCGCCAAGTCTGGCTTCGGTGGTTCCCCCCAGAGTAACGACCGATACCGAGCCTCCCACCGCTGATTTGCTGTTACTGATCGGTGATTTACCTGCAAGGCCAATCATATTCGTGTCGGTTTTAGCGGCGACTTTGAGAGCAGGGTTGTTGTTGGCGTCGCCGGCGGTCAGGTGAATCGTGGCCCCGTCACTGACAATGGCACTGGCGGAGTTGTTCAGTAATTGAGTGTTGACCGACGCGGCAGCCCCACCTTTTTTGGCGTTGTTTGCATTAAATGCAACGGTGTTAAATAGCATCTCTTGCCAACTGCCGGAAGCAAAGTCGTACCAGTCGGTTAGGGATTTGTAATCGAAACTCCACGGGTACTCGATTTGGGTGTCGGCAGTAATATTGACCGCGCGTGCGGTTAACACCGTATTGGTTTGCACATCCGTGTTTGCCTTATTGTCTTGAAGTGTGAGAGCCAAGGCGCCGCCTACCGCATTGCCTTCGGACGTGGCATTGACGTTGGCGTGCACTTGGATCGCGTCATTAACGTTAGAGGTCACATCAATGGATTTGGAAGCGCTCATACGTGCACCGTCTGCGATGGTCGCGGTAGCCGTATTGTCTGTATCCAAAATACTAAAGGCCCCGGCGATATTACGCTTACCGGCTTTGGTTTGTTTGAACAAAACATCCCCGGCCTTCTCGTTCCATTTAGTCACCGGCGAGAGCGCTTTGCTAAGCAACAATCCACCAGCGGCGTTTTTGAGATTGTTAAAACGATCACCTAAACCTAAGCGGCCAGCACTGCCGCCGGTCACCGAAACTTCGTTGTCTTCGGTATCGGTTTGGGCGCTGACGGTGATTGCGTCGATAGCATTAAGCGTGCCTGCCACGGTAGTGAAGGCATGGTTATTGGTGTCGTTGATGCCAACTGCCACCATGGTGGTGCTGCCGCCGGTTTTTTCTGCGGAGGTGGTATTGGTGACCGACTGCTCAGTGCTACTGGCAATGTTGACAGTGGTGCCGGAGACAGTCGCGCTCTGTTGTACATCGGTAGTGGCGGTCATATCCGCGATAACCATGCCCAATGCCAAACCGAACTTGGCGCCGGGAATCGGCTTACTGTTGGCGGCGTTTACCTCCAGGCTCGACTCTGTGGCCGAGGTTACCGAAACCGCGTCGCCCGTGAGTTGCACGTTGTCGGCGAGGATAGTGGTGGCGCTGGCGTCGGCTTTAATGCCTTCCAGACCAAGAAAATAGGTTGTGGAGGCCGGATCACCCCCTACCCTTGCGAGGGACTGCACATTCACTTTAGGGCTTTGGGTAATACTAACGCCATTGCCGAGCGTGGTGGTGGCATCGGCTTGGGTATTGATGTAGTAAAGGCTGTCTGGGGGGGTAAGGCCGTCGAGATACGTCTGCAATACATCGTTTAAGTCGACACTAAAGCCGCTGTGTTCAACTTGGTTTTCACCATCGAAAAACTCCGGCAACATGATGGTGTCTGCCTCGGCGAATACTTTTACCGAGTCGCTGCCAGTAATAGTGGCGTTAACGATGTCGACGGAGGCCGTGGCTTTTTTGATAAAGGCCTCGTTGGTACTGAGGCCAAAGCGGTCTGACGCGTAACTGTGAATGTCAATATTGCCGCCCTTGATCAACACGGGTGTGCCAGAGCCTTCGCCAATCGCGATTTTAGCGGTACTGTCCTGGTTGAGTATGCGCGCCAGGTCATCCGCATCGATACCCAGCTCTGTGGCAATATCTTCGATGGTTTTGTCTGAGCCAAACCATTGCGCAAGGGTTTTGCCACCGATGGAAACTTGGCTGGGGTCAATATCCCCCAGATCAAATTGGCGCAGGTTGCTGATGGTCACGTCACCGGGTTTAAAGTCGCCGGTGGCGTGGGCCAACACCTGTGCGCCCGCCTTAATGTTGATGTCCGGTGCTTTGATTTGAATGTTACCTGAATCGCCGGAAGAATCGGCATTGGCGTGATCTACTGTGCCGACCGTGCGGGAAGAAACGGTAACGCCCGTCTCGATAACAATATTTTTATCGGCCTCGAATTTAATGTTTTTGCCAGCCATCAGCGTGTTTTGGCTTACGGTAACTGTGTCTGGGTCAATGGTGATTGCCCCGCCGTCGCCGTTCAAAGATGAAGCATCCAACGAGCCGCCACTCAGTACAATTTCGCGCTCAGCACTGAACTCGATGAACCCGCCTGTGCCCGCGATTGCAGTGCTTTTGAGCTCGGCGCCTTGGTGCAGCTCCGCCTGATTCGAGGCCAGTATATCAATGACGCCCGCATTGCCACCGCCAATAGCACTGGTGTCCAGCAGTGCACCATTTTGAACTTGAATGTCTTTTGCGCGGATTTCGATAAAACCGCCATCGGCCAAATCAGTTCCCGATTGCGCTACAAGATCACCACTGATGGTGAGGCCGTGGCCGGCAGACAAATAAATGCCGTATTGGTCAATATGGAGGTCATTGGCGCTGGTACCCGTATTAACGAGCTGTGGCACCACAAGCGCGGCGTTTCTAATTTCTCCGGAGATATCGACGGACCCTGCGTGAATATCAGTGTGCGTGCGAGTGTAAATGGTGCCCTCAACTGATACCAAACCATCGTCCGAAAGGGGAACGTTGTGCTGCTGTAGCTGTAAGGTCTTCTCACCGATGCTATTCACATCCTCAAAAAACGAGTCAACGAAATGCTGGGAGGGGGTTAGCAGTCTCAATGAGCCGGTATTAATTTTTCCATTTTTACCCACCACCATGCCGTTGGAGGCAGCAAACACCAAATTGGCATCAAGTTGACCTTTGTGTAATCCATTAACAATTCCATCGATATTCACCTGGTGATCGGTGATGATATTGATCAGAGCGTTGGCGGCATAGGGTTGATGTAAGTTAACCGTATCATCGGTATCGACATTGAATTTGCGAAAGCTATTGTAGGCTTTGTCGCCGTGAAGTGTTTCGGTTGTAATATCTGTGACCAGACCATCAGTGGTAACCTCCGTGTCCGTACGGCCATCTATCACTATGTCAGCCGCATTGGCGAGTAAGGGACTAAAAGCGAAGAGAGCAAGATGGGAAAGGGCGCGTTTCGAGGTTTTGAGCTTCATTGGTTAACCTTATATAAGTTAAATAAGTACCAGAACTTGCCTAAGCGCTCAGCAAGCCAAACTTCTTTATATATTGAATGTATTTTTGATTTCGCTTTATTCGGAAAGGTACACTGAAAAACCACCGTTGTTATTGTTGTGATGACTCGGAGAATAGGGTTTATTATTGTTGGTTAACTAACAAAGCCGCGACAAGCTCAAGTTTTCGACAGATAATAACTTGAAATGCATTTTTGTTATCGGCCATATGCGTGATGTGTGGGGCCTAACGGACCCCATAATGTCAGATGGTAAGTACAGACTAAACCCATCAACACCATCTTCGCAGACAGGGAAGGGATTATGCCCTACCCAGGCCCTGGGTACAATCTTTGGGCCTCAAATACGGAACCCATTCATTAACAATAAATTTTTGCAAACATGACGCCACGCCCGAAGCCTCAAACTATACTTTTTCTAAATAACGGGTAGACGGCGCCGACTCAAAACACACCCACCATTGTTATTTTACCTGTTAACCAGTAAAGTCATTCATTTCACAAAGCACCTATTAACCCGGCAATCTTTTATGTCGGATTAATGCGGTACAAGAATGTGCCACCATAGGCCGGAACAGCCAGGTTAAGAGGTGACTGATCTTTGAGGTCTCGAGCAAAAACCACTTGGACTTCATCAGGCCCCTAGTCTATCGGCCAGATCTTTTTTAAGTGTGGGCAAAGTGTTGGTCTTCCTTATGGCGAAAAGCCTTGTTTGCAGCCGTTTTCAGTGTTGTTGACCAGATAGAAGCGTATTTAATGTTTGGGCTTCACCCCTAAGAATCGTGAGAATCTGGCTGTCTGTTTGCGGTTTAAAAAACAACCAGCCCTGTATAATATCGCAACCATACTCATTCAGAATGTTATATTGATCTAGAGTTTCCACGCCTTCTGCGACAACTTCCATGTCGAGGTTATGAGACATGGCTATGGTCGCTGACACTAGCTGGCGGTCTGGCTTTTTCGTGGCTAAATCATTGATGAATTCTCGGTCAATTTTTAATACATTAAAGCGATATTGTCGTAGGTAACTTAAAGAAGAATAGCCGGTACCAAAATCATCCATAGCCAAATTAACCCCCAGCTTATGCAGTTCAGCCATAACTTTGTCGGTATCAGGGCTGCCGCTTAGCAACACGCCCTCGGTAATTTCAAGCTCCAGATGCTCTGGACTCATTCCCTCTGAATGCAGTGTTTGTTGTATTCGAGATATCAGGTTTGTGGCGTAGAATTGCCGAGGAGACAAATTAACCGCCATTGAATACGCAGGATCAAACTCACGATGCAGTTGGGCTAGGAATTTGATGGCTGTTTGAAATACAAAACAACCTATAGGGTTAATCAGACCATTGGCCTCAGCGATGGGGATAAACTCAGTAGGGGATATTTCACCTAACTCTTCATTAGACCAACGCAAGAGCGCCTCGAAGCCCCTAATTTTTTGGGTTTTTGTGGAAATTTTTGGCTGGTAAAGCACATAAAATTCGTTGCGCTTAAGCGCTTGCCGCATAAGCCCTTCGAGCTTAAGCTTGCGTGAAACATTGTTATGAAGCTCCGTCGTGAAAAATGCGTAAGAACCATAGCTTTTGTCTTTAGCATGATGCGTTGCGGAATCGGCATTTTTTAACAACTCCTCGGGTGAATCGCCGTCATTAGGATAGATGGCAATACCAATGCTGGCACTTAAAGTAACGACCTGAGCGTTTATGTCTATAGGGTGCTGTAGAGCTTGATGAAGCCCCTGAGCAATAATCGCTGCCGTACTGTCATCCTGCAAAGCCGTAATAATTGCAAGAAACTGATCGCCGCCTAATCGCCCCAATATCGAATTAGCGCCCAGAGCCTGACTTAAGATGACTGAAATCTGGTCCAGCACTCGATCCCCAGCTTTGTGCCCAAAAATATCGTTGATTTTTTTAAAGTCGTCGAGATCAATAGAGAGCATGGCTATTTTCTCATTGCTCTCCTCAGCTTGTCGGATAAATTGCGATAGGCGCTCTTGTATTAAAAACCGATTGGGTAGACGGGTAATGGGGTCGTAGTAGGCGTAACGCATCAGTTCGCTAGTGCGCCTTTTGACCTTTCGGTTTAACGTGACGTTCCAAATTAAAATAGTAGACAACAATAAAGAAAAGCCGACCAAAAGTTTTGTAAGTAGGCTGTGGTCAATACCGCCCTGATATTCAATGTGCAGCCATTTTTCAGATATGTCTTTATGAGTTTTATGGCTGATACTGTCGAGCCCTTTTTGCAAAATGGGTACAAGCTCTGGCCAATCTTTCCTTACGGCAAAGTGTAAACTTTGTACTTCTCTAGAAACGGGAGCCACGACTTTTAAGTTAGTCAAGTTCAACTTTCGTATCCAATACGTTGCCGAAGCCACGTTGCCTACTAGGGCATCAATAGCTCCTCCGGAAAGCGCCATCAACAAAGCCTCAAGAGTTGGGTAAGCGTGGGGAACAATGCTCGAGTTTTCTAGCAGGTATCCATGATGTGAACTATTGGCCTGCACACCCACTCGCAAATCTTCTATGTCACTCAATGACAGAATAAAAGGAGCATCATCACGTGCGATAATAACGCGGTGAAATTCCAAATACGGTTTGGTGTAATTAAGATACTTCTCGCGCGCCTCAGTTTTGCCAACCGCAGGAAGAACATCTATTCCTCCAGATCTAGCCCCCTCGGTAGCTTGCTTCCAACTGAGCCCTTCAACAATAGTCATGTTTAAATTCAGGCGCTGATTTAACAATCGAACATAATCAGAAGTCATTCCGCTGTAGCTACCATCCTCCATAAACTCAAAAGGTGCAAATTCGGGGTCGATACCCAAACGAATCTCCGGATGTTGTTCGATCCAGCGCATTTCATCTTCCGTTAAATCGATATCAATTAATAGCTCTTGATAATCATCGGGTAACCAGCGAGCACGGAGTTTGTGCATGGTCTTTTCAGGAATGGATTTTAACGCTTTATTAATAATGGTTTTGAGCTCTGGCCAGTCAGCACGCACGGCAAAGCTTTCTGCTGCGCTATCTTTGTCGTAGACCGCGGCGTACTTGAGGTTGGTTAATAGATATTTGTTGCGCAAATAATGCCCCGCGCCCAAAAAGGCAATGGCCGCATCTGCCTTACCCGTAGAAACCGCCCTGAGGCCGTCTAGCATGGTGTCGACATAATAGGGCGTCATTTCAGGGTGTTTATAGAGAATGTCCTGAACATATTGGTAACTGTTAACAAGGGCGACCGTTTTGTTATCAAGATCTTTTGCCTGGGTAACACTTTGGTTTTCACCTTCGGTGATAATAACCAGAGATTTCTTTATGTAGGGCTCAGAAAAAGTAAACCATTGTAGGCGCTCTGGCCGCTCAACCATTGTTGCAACCAGGTCCACCTGCTTTACCTTTGCGGCCTCGAAAAGACTGTCCCAAGTGTATTGGGGGTAAATAGAAAATTTTATCCCTAGTTTTTTCTCAATTATTCTGACGACATCAACAGACACACCTTCCAAATCCCCGTGGTCGTTCAGAAAACTGTAAGGTGGAAAATAGCCATCCAAAGCGACCGTGATAACGGGATGGCTTTCAAGCCATTGCTTTTCTGAATCGCTGAACGTGGGGGCATTTCCGAAATCTATCTCGTCGGCATGACTTATTGGAGGGCGAACGGCAACAAATAGTATGGTTAAAAATATCAGGCAGGTAATTATTCGCATTGGAATAACAGTCCTTCTTATACATGTTTTGTCTGTTTTTATTAGTTTAGGAACCTCTGATTAAGTCCCGATAGCTTCTGGCCGTCAGTGTTTTCCGTGTTCAAGACCGTGCTTTGGCCGTTTTTGGTCCCTGCAAAAAGGCATTTTCTTCATCCATGACAGCCCAGATATACTGGAGACCTGTCGAGAAGCACTAACGTAGAAATCAAGAAGCTCAAAAGCCCTCTTCTCGTATGGAAACCATTTGGACTGAACCAGAGGCCCCTTAGATCAATAGATCGCCCTGTTCGATCAATGGGTTTTCTGCCTTGAGTTGTCTGGCGCCCAAAATTTCATGTTGTGAAGTGGATTTAGATGACTCGGATTTGGGGTAAGCTGCCATCCTCCATTGACAACTATAGTCCAAAATCTGAACTTAGATATGCGAATAAACTTGATTCAATGGCTTTCATCCGCAGGGAATATAAGGGGGCTATGAAATCAACACCTAGATCACTACACACCCTGCCGGCCTATAACTCGAGCGCCCAACCATCATAAATTCATACCAGCCGGCCGCCATCTACTCCAACAAACCGACTCAAGCTACTTTTGAGACGATATGCTTGTCGTTGGGGGTTGAAAGAGTATTTGCTTGACTCAATAGTATTGAACATACTCTCGTCCGTTATGGGCACAAGCTACAACGCCATCTGAATTTAGTGCAACTTGGGGTTGTTTGGGTACCTTTAAGGCACTTTTGAAATGGGCTTTCGTGCCACCGCATAAAAACACTTGGTTTTCGCTGAACACCTAAAGTTTAGCGACCCTCAACAAGAGAAATGCGATCAACCGCTTTACAGCTTCACTTTCCTGGCGTTTATTAATTGTCACGCTTGGTTCTACCACTTGTTTTGGGTGTACAAGTCGATATACGCTCCATAATGTAGTTAGGAAGCTCTACACCTCGCATATCGACAGTATTCTCTCTTACGACAGAAAAACCCATTTTCTCGAAGAATGGCCTGGCGGTGATACTTACGTGAGAGTAGACCCTGTCCGAATTAGAATTTTCCAATAGAGCTTTCATCAAGGCTCTACCAACTCCTTTTGACTGATATTTTGCACTTACAAAAAAGTGATCGATGTAACCACCTTTTTGTATATCTGCATAACCTGCGATTATTCCCCCATGTTTGGCAATATAGGGCTTGATGTCTTGTAGCCGCGCCTTCCATTTTTCAGCATTATATTCAGATGGTAGCCATGCGCCTATCTGCTTTGGAGAATAGTCTTTTGAGCATACCTCGCGAATTGCCGAAGTAAATACTCCAAAGAGCTCACACTCAACTCCGTTGTAATAATTTTGTATCGTGATCATAGAATGCTAATACCATGCTAAGCCGATCAAACCGAGGGTATGGCTCAGCACGTACAATTGCCAAGCAATGCGCTAAACGGAGCGTAGATGAAGTGCCTGTCAGGCAAAACTACGGCTAGCCAAAATCTACTATTAGCGCCTAAATTCTGTAATTTTTTCCAGCTCCATTATTGAGTCATTCACATCCTCAATACGCTTTTCTAATACTGTTTGAGCATCATACAAGCCTCGATTATAGAAATACGAACCTATTTCTTCTGAGATAAAATCCAACAAGAACAAAGCATCAAATTGACCAATCTCCGATTCAAGCTCTTCCCTAAAGTAAGATTGGATTTTCTGAGCTAATATTTCCTTCTCGCCTTTCGAAAATTCCATAACTGCCACTAACGCCTCCTATAGGACCTGAGTATTTAGCCCCTTAAATTTGACACACTGATCGTTAAGCAGCCAAAACTTTACCTTTTTAGTGGTAGTTTGGCCAGGTTTTCTTCTGGTCAAAATAAGCATCTATCGTAAAATCAGGCGCACGGGAATCATGCGGCGTTTCGGATTTGAATCTTTCCGACCAGGTTCGCCATTCTTGAGCCTTATTCCCCGAATAACTTCAGCGAACTTCCGAAAACTTCGCAATCGTCGCCGCAGGTTTTATGCCGTCACCGCCAGTTTATAGGTCATTGCGAACATTGTTTTTCAACAGTCACAAGATTTGGTTTTATTGGCCTTCAAACGTATGATCGCAAACGCTAATTCAATCGGGTTGGTCGCTCGTATATGTGACCTGCGTTCCGCTGAAGACTTTAGTTAGAATTGCTCAACACAATTCCCAAATGCTTAATAGGTATTTCATCGAGCGTCCAACATCCAAATATCTTGCAGCTTTTTTAGCTTCATCTTCGACTTTACCGTCTTCAATACTTTGTTTGAAATATTCGTAGTTTTGTACAGCCAGCACCACTGTTGTTTTGTAGTAGACCAATGATTGACGAGCGCATTCCAAAACCCCAACGCGTCGCCACTAGACGCCAATTTGGGAGGCATTTTCAAACCCTGAGTAGACAGTTTTATGAATACCCCGTGCCAGCTTCACCTGACTCACTCGATAGCCATCAACCACTGCCAAAATTCGTTTCGGCCCGTGTCTTCAGCTCATATAACGACCAGCAGACAAAACTTGTCATCCATGCTCACCCAGCTGTAGATACCGTTTACCCATAGATATAAGTATCGTCTGTGGCTCATGTCCTACTGACGCCATGGATCGTATTTCTCTCCCACTGATGTTTAAGGTGGCTGACGATATTGCTGCGCAATCCGTTGGCGTCTTCACCGACTAGGGTTCCAATGCCGTCTGCATGTTGCCTGTAGAAATTCCATTCAGATAAAGCAAGGGATTAACCCTCCAAGGCTTTTGTTCGTTTCAAATACGGCGGCCAGCCCACCGATAAACTTGCCCCCAATACCCGAGCAACCACCTACCTTAGGCATCATAACGACAACATCTCCGCCGCCCCGTCGGCACTGATCGCACCGAGATTGCAGTCGAGATATTTGACAATCCAACCATTCCATATAGCCAAAACACCTATAAACCAATGAATTTAAAGGCATTTGGAATGATGGCCAGAATATTGCTGACGTCCAGAACAAGGTGGTGAGTGGGCGCCAACTGGCGACGATGTGCGCCGCACTTAGGGCCGCACTCAATAGGGCGCAATATCTGTAACTTGCACGACGATCCTCTACAAGAGAACAGGCGAGGCGCTGACTCACTGAGTCTATCCCCATCATCACCGATCAATCGAAATACTAGGATTAGGAATCATTATGAATTGCGACCTAAGGAGAAGCGCCTTACGCGGCTTGCTGTTTGGGCTATTGATGACGGTTTGCGGATTCGCCGGGGCCACTCCCCCAGCCGCATCGGTACTGGCAACACCCGCTCCGACTAACATCCCAAAATCCAGCTTTTTAAGTAATTTGGACGGTTTAACGCTGATCGATCAGGATGGTGTTACCTTTGATCCACAGACTCTCACCGGTCAAGTCGTACTGTTTAATTTCATTTTTACCCGATGTGCCTCGACTTGTCCCACGCAAACCAAAGATTTGGTAAGCGTTCAGAAGCAATTAGCGCCTGAAATTCAAAAAGATATTCGCTTTGTCTCTGTCTCCGTGGACCCTAAATACGACGCGCCAGAAAAATTAAAAGCATTTTCTCAAAAGCTACATGCGGATTTAAGCCACTGGTCATTCTTAACGGGCGAGCCAGAACAAGTGGAAACACTACTCAACCGCCTGAAAATTTTCGACCCAAACGCACAAGCGGTGGGGCCGGAAGTGCACCGAACCTCCCTTTGGCTTGTGGATAAAAACGGGCGTATGTTGCAACGCTACAAAGGCGACCCGGTGGACAAAAAGCGCCTGGTGCGCGAACTACCACAAATAACAAATTTAAGTTACAGCGCGGTAAAAACGCTTTAACCAATAACAACCACTGGCAAGGCTTTGACATACCCATTGCCAGGACGAATAAAACAACTGAGCACTTTAACCTTCTCACACTGAACTTTTCATTGCGTTACGGAAACTCCATCATGAAAATGAACACATCAATCGCCAGAAGGCCCTGGATTTATTGGGCCTTCGCAGGCGCAGCCTTGCTCTCACCGAGCGTTTCTCTAGCTCAAACCGTCCCTGCCGACGAATGGGTAGAAATACCCGCTCCGCAAGACCAAACACTGCAGAATTTGAATATACCCGCGGATGCAAATGAAAAAGGCATGTGGTCTCCAGTGTTTAGTTGGCCCATGAATGGTTTGCATTCGGCTTTGCTGCCTGATGGGCGCGTACTCACGTTTGGAACTTCGCTCGATGGTGTGGCCCAAAACGGTCGTTGGTACGACGTGTGGGACCCCGCCTTGGGCTTTGACAGCAACGCTCACGACACGATTTATGACCCCGCACGTCAAGACAGTTTTTGCGCGGCAGCCATCTATTTGCCCGATGGCTCAATGATGATATCAGGTGGTAATGGCAGCGACACCAGCACCATTTACGACTCCGCAAGTCACTCTTCTTACACCGCCAACGAACGCATGGCCGAGGCACGGTGGTACCCCACACTGATTAATTTGGCCGATGGCCGCCCCATTATTTTGGGTGGCATGATGCCCTACACAGAGCAAATGCAGGACCAACCCGACCAAGCCATTGCCAATGGCTGGCCTTCCATGACTCCTGAGGTTTACGAAAATGGCCAATGGCGCTCTTTGTTCGGCGCTTACAGCCGTATCGCTTTTGGGCCGGATTACCTGCGCACCTCCTACCCGCGTGCTTGGGTGGCCCCTGATGGTCGCGTGTTTGGTATTTCCACCGATCAGATGTGGTACCTGGACCCAAATGCCAATAACAACCAAGGGGTTGTAACCTCCGCCGGCGTCTTTAAGGGACCGCCCAGCGCCAGCGCACCGCTCAACGTGGGCCCTACCAATACCGCGGCAATGTTTGCACCGGGCCAAATTCTTCAGGTAGGTGGTAATGGCGGCTTTAATGGTGAAGAGCTACCTGCCAGCAATATGGCCACGTTAATCGACATCAACGGAGGCTCACCGGTACTGATTGAGCAGCCGCCTATGAGCAAACCCCGTCGCTACCCCAACGCAGTGGTGCTTGCCAATGGCGAAGTCGTGATCACCGGTGGTGCCACCTATGGCAATTTTTACGCGGGCCAACCTGCGCAATCCGTGCAAGAAGCAGAAATTTGGAACCCCACGACCAACAGCTGGGAAGTAGGAGCAAGCGCAGCGGTTTACCGAGGCTACCACTCCATTACCACACTTTTAGCCAACGGCGCCGTGCTGTCCACCGGTGGCGGTACGCCCGGTCCGGTCACCAACTTAAATGGTGAAATTTACTACCCCCCTTACCTGTTTGAAAGCAATGGCAATGGCTCTGTTCTGGCTCCTCGCCCTGTTATGTCGGGCATCAGCGGACTTACTTATGACCACGGTGCTGCATTGCAAATTGATATGGCCAACAGTGAGGCGATCTCCCAACTGGTATTAATCGGCACCAGTAATGGCACACACTCGTTTAACTCTGGGCAGCGCCGCATCCCCTTGAATTTTAGCCAACAAAAAATTCGATTGACTGCCACCATTCCCAACGCCAACTTAACCCCGCCCGGTTACTATCAAGTGGTCGCCATTGGCGCGAATGGCACGCCCTCCTACGGCACGATTATCGGCATTGGTCAAAACCAAGCTGAACCGCCAGTGATCACCACACCCTACGATCCACCAAATTTAGACTACGACATTCAAACCCCGGTGGTTTTTCCTGACCAATCGGCAAGTTATTCCGTCACCGCAGTGGCGGGCTTCACTTACAGCTGGGAAGTGAGCGACGGCACCAAAACCTCATATTCATCTAACGCCGGTTTCAGCCATACTTTTACCGCGCCAGGCTTGTACACCGTGACCGTGAATGCGCGCGACGCCAATAGCATCGTTACAAGCTATACCTTTGTACAGGCCGTTTCTACGCCAGTACCGGCAGCATCTTCCACACAATCCTCACAATTACTTTTGGATGATGACAATCATCGCCTATGGGTGGCCAACCCCGACAACGATACTGTCAGTGTGCTGGATACACAAACCCAAAAGGTCATTGCAGAGATCGCAGTGGGTGATTCGCCACGCAACTTAGCCATGGGGGCCGGTGATGAAATTTGGGTGACCAACAAATACTCCGCATCCATTTCGGTGTTGGACCGCAATACCCTAAGCGTGAAACAAACCGTTGCACTGCCGCGCGGCTCACAACCACACGGTTTGGTTTTTAATGCATCGGGTAATACCGCCTTTGTAGCACTTGAAGCCTCCGGCGAACTATTGGCCATTGAGCAAGACACCAAACAAGTGGGCGGCACTTTATTTTTAGGTCAAAACATTCGCCACATCGGGTACGACGCGACACACGACCAACTGCTGGTCTCTCGCTTTATTACCCCACCGCTTGATGGCGAAGACACTGACAATGTGTTAACCCAATCTGGCGGTGGCGAGGTTCTCGTGGTTCGCGTGGCGAGCCTGTCACTGGTCGACACCGTGATTTTGCAACACAGTAACCAGCCCGATACCTCAGTCACGGGCAGCGGCATCCCCAACTATTTGGGCGCAGCGGCAATTTCCCCGGACGGTCAGCTTGCTTGGGTACCCTCTAAACAAGACAACATTGCGCGCGGAACCTTGCGTAATGGCCAACCTTTGGATTTTCAAAACTCCGTTCGTGCAATCTCATCGGTCATCGACCTAAATACCTTAGCTGAAGACTACAGCCGCCGCGCAGACCACGATAACGCCGGTTTAAGTTCCGCTGCGACCTACCACCCTAACGGCGTATATCTGTTCGTGGCGCTGGAAACCAGCCGAGAAGTCGCCGTGATGAACGCTTTCACCGGTGGTGAACTGTTCCGTATACCCGTGGATGTGGCACCACAAGCGCTGGCTATTGCCGCCGATGGCTTGACCTTATATGTGAAAAACTTTATGAGTCGCACAGTCACCATTGCCGACCTCACCAGCTTAATCACCACTGGCCAGCTGCAAGCTGAGGTGGTCGCCTCGGTGGGTACGGTGCAAGAAGAAGCCCTGTCCCCCGCAGTGCTGCTGGGCAAAACTTTCTTTTACGATGCCAAAGACCCTCGCTTAGCACTGGATGCCTACCTCAGTTGTGCCAGTTGTCACAACGATGGTGGACAAGATGGACGCACCTGGGACTTCACCAATTTTGGTGAAGGCTTGCGTAATACCATAGAGCTCAAAGGGCGCGGCAACATGACCCACGGCCTATTGCACTGGAGCGGCAACTTTGATGAGGTGCAAGACTTCGAAACCCAAATCCGTAACTTCGCGGGCGGCACTGGTTTAATGTCGGATGCAGACTTTTTTAGAACGTCCGTCGAAGCCGAAGCCTTTGAGAACACTTCACTGGTTGCACCTCTAACCCAGTCCGTCGTGGACGGCAGAACTGTGATGAGCTGGCAAAGTGAAGGCCAAATGGTCTTCAACCCTACAGAAACAACCGATGGCCAGTTGCACTTCAGTGTTAAGGCAACCGCTGCAAGCATGACTTTGTTTGCCATTGTGGATTTACCCTCACCCGTGGACGACAGCTTTTATTTTAGGCTCGACGGTGTGGACACCGATTTTTGGACCTTTAACAACCAAGCCACCACGGGCTTTGAAGAGCGCGAGATTTTCACTTGGGATGGCCTGACTGTGGGTCAAACCTACAACCTTAGAATCCTGCGGCGCGAAGATGGCTCACTGTTGGATTCCTTCCACTTAACAGGTGGTCAGTTTAGCAACGCCAAAAAAGCCGGCTTCAGTACCGATCTGGATGCGCTTGCAGCTTACCTTGGGTCTTTGCAAGGGGATTCCGCCGACAGAAGCTTTGGTCCCAGCCCCTATCGCGCAGCCGACGGTGGCTATACAGTGGAGGCTCAAGCAGGAGAGGCCACCTTTGCCGCGCAATGCACCGCTTGTCACGGTGGCATTCACTTTACCAACAGTAGTGACGAGCAAGCCTTTACCAATATAGGGACACTGAATGCCGCCAGTGGCCAACGCAAAGGTGGCCCGCTTACTGAGTTGGATACACCTACGTTGCGCGGCGTATGGGCCACTGCGCCCTACCTACACAATGGCAGCGCCGCAACATTGGCAGAGGCCATTAGTGCACACCAAGGCCTGTCTTTGACCAGCAGTGAACTCAGCGACGTGGTCGCTTATGTGCAACAAATTGATGGCAACTCCCCCCCTGCCACCGGTGGCGTCTACTTTGATGTACAGCAAGCCGAAGACCACAACTGGATGAACGGCCAAGTGGAAACCAACCAACCGGGTTATGCCGGCAATGGTTTTGTGAGCTTGGCAGGAAGCCAAAACAATTGGATGCAGTTCGACCTTGACCTTCCAGCGCGAGGCGAACACACGCTCACACTGCGCTATGCCAACGGCGGCAACACACAGTCCGTGTCGGTTGTGGTCAACGGCGCGGTGCAAATCACCAATCTCGCACTGCCACCCACCGGCAGTTGGTCAAACTGGTCTGAAGTGAGTATGACCGTTAATTTAAATGCGGGCCTAAATGCTGTACGTCTGATACCAGCAAACGGCGGTGGTTCTCCAGTCATCGAAGCAGAAGCGTACGAAAATACCTCGCTTGTCGCCCCACTTGCGCAATCCAACGTGGGTGGCCGTACGGTCATGTCCTGGCCTGGAACCGGTCAAATCATGACAGCGCCGGAAGACAATACTCCTGGGCAATTGCACTATAGTGTGACCGCCACAGCCAGCAGTATGACGCTATTTGCGTTTGTGGATCTGTTCAATTACAACGACGACAGCTTTTTTTACCAATTGGAAGAAGTCGACACCCTTTGGTGGACGTTCAACAACCAAGCGACCTCCGGTTTTGAGCAGCGAGAAATCCACACCTGGAATGGATTATCCGTAGGTCAAACCTACACACTGAAAATCATGCGCCGTGAAGATGGTGCTTTAATGGACTACTTCGAACTCAGTGGCGGTTTATTTGGCGGCACTACGGAGGGTTTAAACCTTGATCAACTCACGATCGAAGGCAACGGCCCACCTCCCGCCAACCGCACTCCCATTGTGGTTCAAACCATCGCCGACCAGACATTGGAAGTAGGCACTGGCAATTCAATTAATTTAGACACAGTGTTTAATGACCCCGACGACGATAGTCTCGACTTTGACACTTCAGCTTCCGCCAATGTGTCGGTAAGCGGTAATACCTTGCAGCTGCAAGGTACCAGCATGGGGTCGGAAGTGATCACTGTCAGTGCGGATGATGGACGCGGTGGACAAGTGGCCGCACAATTTAATTTAACGGTGACGCCCGCAAACATTCCACCGCAAGTGGTATCGGCCATTACTGATACCACCTTGGTCGTGGGAGAGCCCGGCGTGACTTACGATTTAGACAGCTTGTTTAGCGATACCGACGGCGATGCTTTAAGCTTCTCGGCAACGCCTTCACCCAACGTGGTATTGCAAGGTAACCAATTGCAAGTGAATGCAACGCAAACCGAAACCGCAACCATCACCGTGTCCGCATCGGATGGACGCGGCGGCATCGCCTCATTCGGTTTTACATTGGAGGTGAGCATGCCGAATCGCGCCCCTGAAATTACCGGTGTGCTCAGTGACCAAACCCGTGAAGTGGGCGACAGTGCGGTGAATATTGCGCTGGATACGGTGTTTAGTGATCCAGACGGTGACGCCTTGTCGTACACTCTTAGCGGTGCTAACAGCAATGTGCAACTGGCGGGATCTACGCTCACCATAACGGCCGCGTCAGAAGGCACAACATTGCACACGATCACGGCCAGTGATGGTGAATATGAGGTCAGCACCGCCTTTGGCGTCACCGTCAATCCCCCACAAGACTTTGAATTCTTCAGTGAAGCAGAAGCACAAACCTGGCTTGACTCCACGGTGGATTCTAACCACGCAGGCTACAGCGGCATCGGATTTGTGAATACGGCCAATTACGCTGGCAACTGGGTTGAACTTACTTTGGATGTGCCCTCCAGTGGCGACTACCGGTTGACCATTCGCTACGCCAACGGCAGCAGCAATCGCCCACAAGCTGTGGCGGTGAATGGCACCACACAAATTTCATCGCTGAATATGAACGGCACTGGTGCCTGGGCTAACTGGGCGACCCAATCCACAACGGTATTTTTAACCGCTGGCAGCAATACCATTCGCTTAACTTCACTGGCCTCAGGTGGCGCGCCGAATATTGATTGGTACAGTGTGGTAACACCCTAGAAACCCTTAAGGGTTCCGAGCGAATGAAGGCGTTAGCAACCCTGCTAACGCCTTTTTTATTGGTTGTAATAACGTGCCAACAATTCCGATACTGCGCACTATTTTCTGGCGTACTTTACTGTCATCGAAAGCGACTCAAAGGTTGTCAACCACTGGAACTCAAGTGGCGTTCATTGTTCGAATCAAGTCCAGATAGAAAGACTTTTGAAACAGCAGTCCTAAAAAAACAATAACCCACCGAAGGCTTTTAGTCTGAGTGGTTGGTTTGACTTTTAAGGAGGGCTTATGACACAAAGATAAAAGCGATACAGTTTAAATACACTCGGCTTATCAAAGCGTGATCACGGAAGTGGAATTCATAGCGCTCACCGTGCCTCGCAAAGGCTTTTCAGTTTGCACTAGAAATGTTTTTGTTTGCCCAGGATATAAATCAAAATAATTATCGGGCGCCAAACCCGGGTATAGGTTCAACATCACAGCCCGCGCAAATTTTTTACTGCTGACCTGCAATTCAACAACCCCTGAATCTAGGTCTTTCTTGACACAAGTCAACTCTGGCTCTAAGGTCGCCTGAGTAATGCCTAACTTTATGGGATAATAAAACGCTTCTACCAACGATTGACTGACAGGCGCTGCTTTTGTAGCAGTTTCCGTTTTCGTTCCAATTTCGCGAGTTTCGCTGTCAACCTCCGATCGATGAATCTCCGCGTGGGTCACGCAAACAGCTTCGGGGCCAAACTGGTACGCATAAGTAATGTCTGTAAATGTGCCCAATAGCTTTTCGACATTCCAACATTGGGTTTGATTGGCTTGCAAATTTATGGGCAGAGTTTGGCTATCGATACATTTTCCTGCGCCATTAAATCGCCGCAATGTTAATACACAATCGGTAAAAGAGGTTTTTTCGGTGTTACAGTAAAGCGCCAACCCCTCAAGTCCGTTATCCACAAACCATAGGCAAGAGGAAGACCAAATGCGCTTAAGATAGTAGTACAAGGCTTTTGGGTAACCCTCAGCATCAATTAAGCCCCAGCCCGCCCCCATTTGTAGATCTTTTAGCCACCACATCAATGCCCCATTACAGCCGGAATGGGGTGAGCGCCAGTAGCCATAAACGTGCTTGGCAACCTCTCCCGTAGTCAATTTACACAGGTCAAAATATCGCTTGGGGTCTTGGTGGCGAAGTGTTCGTGCCTCTACGTCCAGTAGATCTTCCAGGTAGTGGTCGGTGATGTCTGCAAAATCCCATCCCGAACTGACATCTCTTGCAACACCAGACTTAAACAAAGGGTGGGTAGGATAGGCCCCTTGCCCCGGTAAAAAAGGTTGTAAGCCACGGTCTTCAGGAACATTGGAAAACGCCAAGCATTCGCTCGCAAATTGTGGGGTATTTACGCGCGCATCCTCTAGTGGTCGTTTATACCCACCCACACCAAAATAATGGCTCACCCCCTGCGTAATGGAAAAAGGGAAATCCCCCCCACCCGGAGACGAGTACCAATAATCAATACCATTGCCCCACTCTTGGCACCACTGCTTTAGCGTTTCACGAAAGAAGATATGACCCGCGTCATGTTCAGCAACGCCGAGCATTGCGGCTTGTTGAGCTATCTCTGTGTTGCCACAAAACAAAGCCATACAAGGGTGATGGGAAAGCCTGCGAATCACTTGTGTACATTCTGATTGAACCGAGGCAAAAAAAGTGGAATCGTCAAATGGATAAGCGAGCCTTGCAAACATGAAATCTTGCCAGACCAGCAAGCCTAACTCGTCACACAACGCGTAAAAGCGTTCCTGCTCGTACAAAAAAGTACCGCTGACACGCAACATATTCACGCCCGCATCACGCAACAACACCAGTGCATCGCGCAAATCTTCCCAACTGCTGGATTGCACTGAATTCAGTGGCGTCCAGCAAGCACCTCGGCAAAATATGGACTGACCATTCACGTCCAAACCAAAATTCAAGTCTGGCACGGCTTGCTCCTGCATAGCCTCGTTTAAATCACGCCAGTGTAATTGTCGAAAGCCCAGTGCGGGTAAGGGCAACGTCTCGTTTGCGGTCTCACCCTGAACATTCCGCTTCGTCACAACAAGCTTTACGTCATATAGATGAGGCTCGCCATGGGTGTGTGGCCACCACAAGGCAGGCTCGTCGATCATCAATTCTGCTTCCAAGCTATCGAGAGCAGGCCTGGCCGTCAAATCAAATTGCACGCAGTGCCGTTCTACACTCAGCGCTATGGCTTGAACATCCGGCGGCAAAGGTTTGTCGAGCCGGATGTTGACCAAAACCTTCCCTCGGTCGCCCTCAAGTAAACTTCTGATTTGGATATCTTGCAGCCAGTCAAAAGGGAGCGCAGTAACTCTGACCGGCGCACACGGACCAATAACTGCGGGGGGCGGTGACCAAGTAGGCACACGTCCTAGCAGTGTCACCCGAACCCAAGCGGTGTTTTTATGGTTGGCAAAAGTGGTGCGCCAAGGCGCACGAGGTCTGCGAACATTCAATATTGGCTGCAATGCACGACAACACATTAGAATCTCATTTTCAGGCTGCAACAGTTGGGATATATCCAAGCGATGCGCAATGAACATGTTGTCAGAATTCAATATTGAGGTGCCGTTCAGCCATACTTCGGCAAAAGTCGCGATACCGTCAAAATCGAGGTATACCTTGGAGACATCCGAACTCACCGGTAAGGTAAATATCGTTCGGCACCAGAAATCCATACCTTCTCGATCGTCATCGCAAACGCCTTCAAACGCCCATGGAGACAATCCCTGCCGCCATTCTGGCATTGACAGCTTTAACGTATTGGCATCCGAATGAGCGCCTGCAGGCGTGCAAAAAGATTCCCAGTCATCCAGACAAACTTGGTTGGGGTGACCCTCAAGCCACGGGTAGTACCGAGGAACGGCACTTACATTGGATGGGGTGCGGGCGTTGTTGTTCACAAAGCCTTTGCCTGAATGTCAGACATAGCACTTTGCCAGCTTTGTGCCATTTCAGCGAAATCCGCACTCACATTTTTCAATGCTTTTCGGTTCACCATTCTAGCGCCCTTTAAGATTAGGGCCTTAGCCAGTTGGCTAATGCCATCAAGCTCATTCGCCGCCGCCTCATATTGATTGTGGCCTTCTGCTATTTGCAGTTGACGTAAACAATAAGCGGTAAATTCATAGCCAGAGCCTAGCTGTCGCAAAGAACCAAAAGCGTACTGGTGATAAATATCTAAGCCCTGCTCGCACAATTCGACCATTTGCGATTCAAATGCATAACCAAATTTTTCAATGGGATTCGACTTTGGAATACGATGCAAATAGAAGTTAAAAACCGCGCGTGCTTGCTGCAAGAACGCTTCGTCATCTAAAGGTTCGCCCGTATTTAACTTTACATACTCACAATACGGCGGTAAATATCCTTCGGGTTTGGGTTTATTTAGATGAAACACACCATCAAAATCTTCACCACTTAACCGGTAAAACCCTGCATTGTGAAAATAGTTCAACGTTTTGTTCTGGAGGTTGATACTTTCGATACCGATAGTGGTTTTAACGTGGTTTTTTTGATAGTCGGTTTCAAGTGTATCGGGCAGGTAAAAGGCATCCGCCTCCAGCAGGACAATTTTATGACCTTGCAGTTGCTTCAATACTTGTTCAGGCAAACTCCCCCACAAGTACATTTCTTGGACATCAAATCCATAAAGGACACTAAGATCAGCAAAACTCGGCTTATAAAACGTCCACTGATCCCCTTCAAAATCCATAGCCAGAGTAAAAGCCAAGACCGGGTACACTGGTCGATTTAGGGCGTGGATTAACTCGACCCAAATGTCGATATAGCAGTTGCTCTCCACAAAATTTCTGTTTTGTTGATGCAACTCATGAACGGAATAAGCACTGGGGTCAAGACCCCAAATTGATGCTTGCAATAGGCTTCGTGATTGCACTAGGTCACCCACTGGTGTTTTAAAATGGCAAAAGGTAAATTAAAGGCTCAAAAGCAATTTAACAGGTGCCGGCCAGCTCTGTATGTCTGGCCCATGACGCTTGATCATTGCCAATACTATACGCTCGATACCAAAACCCATACAGCCCGAATGGGCTACTTCACCATCCGCAGTTTTAATATTAAATTGCTTGCCAAAGTGATCCTGGTGATAGTTCAGTGACATCACAGCCAAGTCTGGGCCTTCCTCATAAACTTTAACTGTCAATTCAAACTTTAATTTTTGCTCTCTTTGGGTGTTAGCCATCACGCGACCACCACGGCCAAAAAACGGGTCAGAGGCCTCCACTCGTTCGGGCGCAAGGCCGAGTCGCTGTAAAAATTCTATCGCGCGCGTAAACCACGACTCTCGCCAACTTAAGACATTGTCCGCCGTATCCAAACGCACCAGTTCGCGCATTCGAAAAGACTGCAAACGGGTAGGATCTGGCGACGGCTCGTGGCGAAAACAAGTGGTGCCCAAATGCACCAAGCGACCACCTGCTGGCAGCGTACCCGTGCAAGTAGGATATAAAGGGTAGCAAGCGGCAGGCGCATGACTTAAGTCTGACAAGGTCAATAGGTCACCCCAGTCTTCACCCGTTGCCAAGCGGGCTTTCACTTTTTGATAGTCCTTCTCGTCTCCGCAAAAACAATGAACAAGACCGGCCAGGTGAGGCATACTGTCCATAAAGCCGCTGTTTTCTAAAATTTGACGCGGCATAACCGGCGGGAAGTGTGCCACCTCGGCCTCACCCGTGGTCTCGACAATAAACGCTTCTAGGCCTTGGACAATGGACTCAAACTTCGTCGTACGACCAAACAGGCCCGGCGAAGACGACGCGATAAAAAAGCCATTTTCAATCAGTACGTTTAATAATTCCTTCTGTTCTAGCTCTCTGCTCACCCTGCGTCTCCTCTATCAAAAGTCATCATTACCACGAATCAAAACCTGCATGGAGGCGTTAGCCTCCACCAACCGCTGATTGTGTATCATTAGTACCGCGGAGTGGGCATCGCGCAAATGCCTTCCCATACTAAAAGGTGTGCCATTTTTGTATGCCATAATGCCAGCGGTATACAGCGCCTGAGAGACGATGGTCACCACCTGTTGCGATACATTCAGTTTCAAATTATTAATACGCAGACCAAAGCCCATACCCACCAATTGCGCTCTGTCTGTATCCAAGTAATTCTGGTATTCATTCAGTACTGCACTTAAACCATCTTTTAGGTTTTGCAGCTGAGCGTACAGCGTCGTGAGATTTTGAGCCGCAATAGGAATTTCTCCACGCTGTTTACGTGCCTGCCCTCTGACCAATTCGCGCGCGCGGCGCAGCGCGTCCGTAGCAATACCAACCCACAGCGCCGACCAGAGTATGTGTGAATAAGGCACCATGGTTTCCCCTGCTATCACACTGAAATCCTGCGGGAGTATCTTCCAAGCCGCCGCACTCACATCAACCGTCGCGCCAGGACTACAGGTCCCCCGCATTCCAAGCGTATCCCAAGTACCCTGTTCACTAAGTGTAAAATCCCCCTGCTCGGCCAATATCAGTACTTGATCACTGGCGGGCGCCTCTTCATTTCGGCGCGCGCTGATAAGCAAATCATCCGCATAGGTACCGTAGGAGATGGTGGTGGCATTCTTTCTCAGCTTTACAGTGTCACCTTCCACAGTCACGGCACAAATACTGCGACGCATTTCTCCACCCACACCCACCTCAGAGGTCGCACTGGCAATGAGCCTTTGTTTTGCTACCAAGGACCTTAAATAGTCACACCACTCAGGTTTGCTGTCACAATGTAATGCGATGGAAGCCACCTGGATGTAGTGCATTGCCAAAATCATCGCACTAGCCGAGCAATATTGGCCCAGCGCGGCGCACAACATCGACAACTCACGAATATTCAAACCTGCGCCACCCAGCTCTGATGGCACACAAGCGCTCAGTAACTGATGAACTTTAAGAGTGTCAATTGTTTCGTGCGGAAAGCGCGCGTTCTGATCCACATCATCAGCATGCACCGCAGCCACCTCTTGACCAATGCGCTGAATGTGAGCGTACAAAGACTGAAACGTGCCAGAACTTTCCATATTAATTACCGTCCTTTAAAATGGTTTCAATCGCTTGACTGATGGCCGCGATGCTCTGAAATGTGTGCCGATTCAGCATTTGATCAGGAAACTCGATATCAAACTCATCTTCAAGCGCGAGCATGACGCTCACACTTGCTCGAGAGGTTAAACCTGCCTCATAAAGGTCTGTGGTGTCTGTCAGAGCCTCACCGGCATTAACGATTCCTCCCACTTCGACTAAAGTTTGCTGAATTTGCGCTTTAATTGCATTGGAATCCATGTAACGTCCTCAGAATTCGGATCAATGAAGAGTGAAACTAAAAATGTCTCGGGTCATTTCTATCTATTTGAATTTAATATGATTTCAAGGAAAGCCCGGCCGGAAACCCATTGACATCAGTAAGGCTCGCTGAGCTTCATAACTGTTATTATTATCTGCAGTTTGCATTATACGGAATGTAGAGTGACCCACAATGCCTAAATTCAAACTCGGTAGTTCTGTCTACAACACCCGGAGTACGGCCAATAACAGCGCCTCCCCTGGCTTACCTGCTGCGCAATAAGATAAATTCGCAACTTCATGCCCCGAGGGGGGCTCACTACTTATGATCGGCCCAGTAGATATCATTATAAACCTTACCCAACCAAACCCTAAGGATACCGAACAAAAACAAGGGCGACCCCCCCTACGACTCGTCCCGGCTTTCCGCTTGCAGCGCCGACTAGCAACGTACCAATACACCCACTTTAACGCTTGACATCAGACTTTTAAGCTGTAGCTATTACAGCAGACACGAAGCCTTAACGGGCTAATAGCCCGCAGCCCCCAACTCCACCCGGGATTACGCCCAATTACCACGGCATGTCACTTTGCGTTCGCGGAGCATTCCTGTGTGGTTGCTTCATGCCGCTTCAGGAAGGTCATGTGAGCATAAGCGAGAGCGGGTTGAGTGACCTGTGTATTCTGTCCGAAGATGGCTCAATAAATCAAAGCCGCTGCATTGGGCTCATGAGGCCGTCTGCGAGCTGCGACTGTATTCGATACGCACGAGCTTAACAATAAGCCAAGGTTTTGCAACGACAAAGGCTGGCAACTACTAAGCTGATGTTCGATGGAAACACATCTGATTGATTCTATTTGGTAGTACCGCCTTGCACAGACTTGAGCTTGATGGGTGGCACATGCCATCAGGGTTGTTCAATAATACTCTCGGCAAAAAAGCCCTAAGGCTCACCCTTAGCTTTATACACAACTACCAACCCTAAACGCAATAAGTCCAATGGGTTATGATAGTTAAGTGGGTGATAGTCGCTTTTTTATTGTGCAACTTGTACTTGTATCTAGATTTTTCATCAATACCGTCTTTTGTACAACACTTTCAGTTAACCTGAGATCCCAGCACTACAGGGTTTAGGTCTTATATAGCAGTGTTTCGGGAGCAAATATTTGTGTATCGCTCACCTCACCGGAAAATAAAGCATAGCGAAGCGGCGCTTTTGGTTTTCCGGTACAGGGGCTTGTTACATGTTTTTATGCCCATGTGGCACCACTGGGTAATAGATAACTACTATATTCAATGTGTAATACCCTGCGTGGCTTTGTTGACTTAGCTTTACTTGATGCGTGTAAAACATGAGGGCGCATAACTAATGCAGAACCAATAGGTGCTTCACAGCTAATGGCAGGACGTGACTTCGTGTAGCTATGGATCGATTCTTGAGGCATTACACCCTCCCTGTGACTATGCGGCATTATCTTAAGACAACCGTTTTCCTCTGTCGATTCGTCGAGATGCACCCTGAAGGTCACCATTTGCTCCAGGACTTCAACTGGGGGCTGCACGTGTAAAACACCGTCTTTTTTGCTCCAAGGCCCCCAGCCTGGAATATCGAATTTTTTCGAGACAGCAACCGTCTTGTCCTGGTGCCACGTTACAAGCCAGTTATTTTCGATTGATTTAACGAACACAATGGAGCGGACAAGCTCTGCTTTACTTGACAGGTACGCAGATGCAATTGACAAATACTTTTCGCTTTCTACAAGATTAGTGATTGAGGAAAGCTTTTTATCGGCATTTCGTATCCCGCCGCCTTTGCATTCTATGCCAGCCAGCTCTTTTTTAATCGATTCGATTTCTTCACACGACATGAAGCTTTCTAAGATTTCAAACCCATCCTCTTCAAATGGCACTTACTTAAATCCTCGATGACATGTAACGCTGCAAACACGGGCGAGCGAAACAACGTGAAGGAGCCCATGTCCAGCGTTTTTTGCTGGGCAATGCGTGATTTGCTTGTTATAGCCAAATCGACTATTGACATTACAACATATATTGTTGCATATTATTGCATATTACACCATTTCGATCAAATGCTCATCTCATGATACTAATGTCTATTGAGGAACTAGCCCTGTATTTAGGGGACTCCAAACGCACCATATATAAATATATGGCAAGCGGAGACTGTCCTCCTTATATGAAGATAAGTTCAAAAAATATTAAGTTTGACAAAGCGGATGTTGATAAATGGCTTGAGTCAAAGAAAATTAATCCCAACATCAAGGAGAAAAAATAATGGCCCTATGGATTCTTGTCATTATTAGTTTAGATATTTGCATTCTAATGCACTATATATTGAAATCTGTAAAACTGGCGGCATCAAACAACGTTAAAATCGTTGAAGAGCTTCAGCGAAACAAGCTTGAAATTGCACAGGTTGCAGAAGAGATTAGAAAAGTTAACCATAACGCTGGACAAGTGTTATAACGCCAAGCTCACCGGAACATTTTATGGGGAGCGTTTTTGTGAAACAATGAAGCAACGCGGAATGCACAAAAACGAGCGCCGTAAAAGTAAAGTGTTTCCGCGTGCAGCTTTTTGTTATGCCTTTAGATGAACCCTTTTAATTTTGCGAGTCCATATGCATTAACAGTGGTTGCGTCTTTAATGACGTCACTTTTTATCATAGACTCAAATTGACTGAGACTAAACTTTCTGGATATCAACCCTTCCTCTTCTTCATCTAATTTCATTGTGGATTCACTTAGATCTGTGGCTAGGTAGATGTGATAGCCTTGGCTCGAATATCCATAGGCAAGAAACTGATGACCTACGTAATCCATTGTTCCAGCAACCAAACCTGTTTCCTCCTTAAGTTCTCCTGCTGCGAGCAATGAATGGTCGGCTTCTGGATTTAACTCCCATGATCCTTGAGGCAGTTCCCAGTACCTACTCTCTACTGCGTACCTATATTGCTCAACCAAATAGATATATTCGTCTTGGATAGCTAAAATAGCTACAAAATCAGGCTTATCGACGACTCCAAAAATTCCTTCAGCTCCACTATGACGACGTATTTTGTCTTCTCGAACTCGCATCCAGCGATTTTCGTAAACAACTGTAGTCTCTAATGTTTCCAATTCTTTCAAGGCATCAATTCTCTTATTTTGCTGGTGTTCCCCACAAAAAGTAGACACTCTACTATGCAGCCAACGCTGCTTTCTCTTCAAACGCGACCGGACTCATGCCGTCGTTTGCAGAATGCCTTCTTTTGCGATTATAAAAGACTTCAATGTAGCCAAATATACCTGATCTTGCCTCGTCAATCGACTGGTAGCTTTTCGCATAAATGAGCTCTACCTTAAGTCGAGCATAGAAGGATTCCATTACGGCGTTGTCCCAGCAATTTCCCTTCCTGCTCATGCTCCGAGTAATCTCGTGCCTCTCAAGAAAACTAACGTAGCTGTTTGAGCGATACTGCGTCCCCCGGTCTGAGTGAACGATCAATCCCGGGGTGACACCTCGAGCATCAATGGCCATTTGCATCGCTTGAGTGATCAGCTGCTCTGTCATGCTCGTGTCCAGGCTCCAGCCAATAATACGGCGTGAATAGAGGTCCATCACCGTCGCCAGGTATAGCCACTGATTTCGAACCCACACATAGGTAATGTCTGTGACCCACTTCTGGTTAGGGCGCTCTGCTGAGAAATCGCGCCATAGCAGGTTATCGGCGACATTGTGCATGGTTAGGGCATGGCCACCGTAATTGAAGGCTTTGCCATTGCGGGCCAATATGCCCTGTTCCTGCATGATTTGGGCGATATAGTTGACGGAGCACCTGTGACCGAGAGCGTTCAGCTCCTGAGTGATTCGTGGGGCACCGTAGGCCGCCTCAAATACTTCGTAGGTGTCTTTGACCAACGACGTTACGGTCTCTTTACGAGCCTCTCGCTTGCTTTGTGGGGCACCTCGCCATCGATAGAAACCCGATCGATGCACACCCAAAACGTCGCACATCAAGCAGATGCTGTAGTGGACCACGTATTCTAAAATTAACGCGTACTTCACTCTTTGTCTTTCGCGAAGTACGCAGAAACCTTTTTTAGAAATTCCACTTCCTCTTGAAGACGCTTGTTCTCACGCCTTAGACGACGAACCTCTTTACTTTCTTTTTTGGAGCCATCAACACCATCTACGGTATTAAACTGCTTATTCGAAAGACGGTTGAGCTGGCGCTTCCAGTTTGAAATCTGCTGAGCACTAATACCCAACTCCTTCGCCACTTGCGCCTGAGTTACTCCTGGTTTTTCAGACCGTTTGATGGCCTCTTTGCGAAACTCTTCAGTGTAATGCTGATGCCTTTTACGTGCCATTTTGGACACCTCCATATAGGGCTAATATAACTATACAGGGTGTCTACTATTCGTGGGTAACTTGGAACATAACGCCACAATTACCCGAGCCGGAAGTGGCGAACTTTTTGTGTTATTAGCGAAGCGTAACACAAAAAGTGTTACGCTTTTGGCTTCGGGTAGATTGTTTTGTTAGAGCAATTTTTCGAAAAATAGTTTGTCCACGGCCATAACCGGGAAGTCAGCAGGCAGACGCGATTGATCAATAGAGGAATACCCGTTACGGGCATAAAATGTATGCGCA
>JBNKWZ010000005.1:0-315941 GCA_050300015.1 Cellvibrionaceae bacterium
GGGCTTCGCCCGCCTTGGCAGGCGTCCAATCGGCAATCCTGCCGATTAGTCGAACCGGGGTGCCGATTTTCGCCGACCTCCGGTACAAACAAAAAAGCCCCGCTATCGCGAGGCTCTTTTTGTTTGGTACCAGAGGCCGGACTCGAACCGGCACGGTTGTTACACCGGTGGATTTTGAATCCACTGCGTCTACCAATTTCGCCACTCTGGCATTCGTTCTGTCTCACTGTCATCAGTGAAGAGGGCGGCATTATATCAGTGGTTTTGGGTACGTCAACTCAAATCAATAGCAGTTGTTTGGATTGCTGTGGGTAGTTTTTCTGGGGTTATGGTGGTGAAGGGGTGCGTTGTTGGGGAAATTTCTATACCCTTGCGCCTTTTGCTGATGTGAAACCCCAATGCGTCGTCAAGATTTCAGTTATGAACTCCCAAAAACCTTGATCGCTGCACAGCCACCGGTGCAGCGAGGGGATAGTCGTCTGTTGGTATTGGACGGCGCTTCCGGATGTCTGGAAGATAAGCACTTTTCCGATCTTTTAACGCTTGTTGCTCCCGGTGACTTGTTGGTCTTTAACGATACTCGGGTGATCCCTGCGCGCGTGTTTGGGCATAAGGCCACGGGTGGCAAAGTGGAAGTGATGGTGGAGCGCGTGTTGGGTGAGTTTTCTGTACTGGCCCATGTCCGTGCGAGTAAGAGCCCTAAGGTGGGTTCGTTTCTGCATTTAGAAGACGGTACCCAAGTGTTGGTTAGGGCGCGTGCGCAGGACCTTTTTGAATTGGATGTCCTGGGTGGGAAATCGGTATTGGCGGTGCTTGATGATATCGGCCATATGCCGTTGCCGCCATACATCGAAAGAGAAGATGGCGACCTTGATAAGGAGCGATACCAAACCGTATATGGTCGTAATCCTGGTGCGGTAGCCGCGCCCACAGCGGGCCTGCATTTTAACGATGCGCTATTGCAGGCTATGGCTGCAAAGGGGGTGGAAAGCGCCTTTGTGACCCTACATGTGGGTGCCGGGACCTTTCAACCGGTGCGAGCAGACAAAATCCAAGACCATGCCATGCACTCGGAAGTGATGTGCTTGGACTCGCGTGTTTGCGATCAGGTTAAGGCAACTAAGGCTCGGGGGGGGCGTGTGATTGCCGTGGGGACCACCAGTGTTCGATGTTTGGAAACCGCGGCCTTGCAGGGGCAAATTGCGCCTTATCAAGGTGAAACCAATATCTTTATCTACCCCAGTTTTCAGTACCAGGTCGTAGACGCCCTGATTACCAATTTTCACCTTCCTGAGTCGACGCTTTTGATGTTGGTGTGTGCGTTTGCGGGCTATGAGAATGTCCTGTCAGCGTATCACCACGCCGTGGCGCAAGAGTATCGATTTTTCAGTTATGGGGATGCCATGTTTGTGACGCGCAACACCAATGCGCACTTGGAGCTGACTCCAAGTTCCGATCGTTAAGAGGCTCGCTATGTCGTTTATGCAATTTGAGTTAGACACGACGCAAGGTTTTGCCCGGCGTGGCCGCCTGAGGTTTCCGCGCGGTGTGGTTGAAACCCCAGCGTTTATGCCTGTGGGAACCTATGGTACGGTCAAAGGCATGTTGCCGCGTGACATTGAGGCCATAGGGGCACAGATTATTTTGGGGAATACCTTTCACCTGATGCTGCGTCCAGGCACTGAGGTGATCAAAGCCCATGGGGATTTACACGATTTCGCGCAGTGGCAGCGTCCCATCTTGACGGACTCTGGCGGTTTTCAAGTGTTCAGTTTGGGCGCCCTGCGCAAGATCACGGAAGAGGGGGTGTCTTTTAAATCCCCGATTGATGGCAGTCCGGTGTTTTTAAACCCCGAAGTCGCTATGCAGGTGCAGCGTGATTTGGGGTCAGACATTGTCATGATATTTGACGAGTGTACACCGTACCCTGCCACAGAAGCGGAAGCCCTGCATTCCATGTCGCTGTCTTTGCGCTGGGCCAAAAGAAGCCGGGATGCACATGGGGCGAACCCGGCCGCCTTGTTTGGTATTGTCCAAGGCGGTATGTATGGTCATCTGCGCGAGCAGTCACTCGAGGGGCTTACTGATATTGGGTTTGATGGCTATGCCATTGGTGGGTTGAGTGTGGGAGAGCCCAAGGCAGACATGTTGGCGGTATTGGATGGCCTTGCGCCAATCATGCCCAAGGACAAACCACGCTACCTGATGGGCGTGGGAAAGCCAGAGGATATTGTTGAAGCGGTGCGTCGGGGTGTGGATATGTTCGACTGTGTGATGCCCACACGAAATGCACGCAATGGACATTTGTTTACCGACGCGGGTGTGGTCAAGATTCGCAATGCCCAGCATCGCTATTCGACAGAGGCCTTGGACGCACAGTGTGATTGCTATACCTGTGAGAACTTTAGCCGGGCATATCTTCATCATTTGGACAAATGCGGTGAGATACTGGGTGCTGAGCTCAACACCATCCATAATCTCAGGCACTACCAGCGTTTGATGGCAGGTCTTAGGGAGGCTATTGCTAACCATCGGCTCGATGATTTTGTGACCAGCTTTTACACTAAACTCGGACGACCCGTGCCTCATAGCCCAGTTTGAGAGGTCGGTTGCCCTCAAATAAGGGGTAATAGCCTTGAATGTTGGGCAGCTGCCCTTATTAAAGGTCGGTATAATGCCCCAGATTTTTGGTAACGGATGGCGCTAGAGGCCAACAACCTGATAACAAACGGCCGTGCTTCGTTGCCGAACCTATAACTCAATGTACATTGGACTTTCCTCATGAATCGTTTTCCGCTTTGGAAAAACCTATTGGTGATCATCACCCTGATCTTTGGTGTCATCTTCGCATTACCCAATATCTATGCCCCTGATCCTGCCATTCAACTGTCGGGTAATTCACAGGGCGCGACGGTGGATCAAGCTTTGTTGTCGGTGGTGAGCGACGCTCTCGACGCTGAGCAAATTGAGCATTTTGGCGCTCAAGTGAACGACGATGGCTCTGGTCTTGTTCGGCTGGCGAAATTAGAAGACCAATTGAATGCGCAACGTCTCGCACAGCAAGCGTTAGTCGAAGCTTACCAAGGGCAAAATCGACGGTTTGTGGTGGCGCTGAACCAAGCCTCCACCACACCAGATTGGCTGCGTTCGCTTGGGGCCTCCCCCATGAATCTCGGTTTGGATTTGGCCGGGGGCGTACACTTTCTATTGGAAGTCGATACCCCAAAAGCGGTCAGCGACCGTTTGGAAGATATGGAGCAAACGCTCAAAAAGGGTATACGGGATGAACGCTTGTTCAATGTGACAGTCGCCTTAGAGGGGCGCAAATACCTGCTGAGCGCCAAAACCGAGGAGCACCAAGTCGCATTGGAAGCGCTCATTAAAAAAGAGTTGCCCGAGCTATTGCGAGCAACGGGTACGAACGAAGATGGTACTTACTGGGTCAGTGCTGAGCTCACCGACCAGACCATCCGCCAGATAGAAGACCACGCGGTGAGTCAAAACTTAACCACCATTCGTAATCGAGTAAATGAGCTGGGGGTGAGTGAACCGTTAGTACAAAAGCAGGGGCGTAATCGTATCGTGGTGGAGTTGCCGGGCGTTCAAGATACCGCCGGCGCCAAACGTATTTTAGGTAAGACCGCTAACTTGGAGTTTCGCCTGGAGGCCAACAGTGCGACTTTACCCTCGCAAAAAGAGCGATTCGATTTTTATGACGAGCTAGAGCAGAAACAACGCGGGCCCAAATATTTGGAGCGCCGCCGTATCATTACGGGTGAGAGCGTAGTGAATGCCGTGGCGGGTTTTGACCAACAAACCAATGGGCCCAAGATAGATATTACCCTCAATAATGAAGGGGGCAACCATATGCACCGCACCACGGCAAAAGCGGTGGGACGCAATATGGGCGTGCTGTTTATCGATTACTACACCGAAACACAGCGCCGCCAAGTGAAGGGTGAGTGGGTAGAAACCGACGTAAACAAAGTTGACAAAAAAATCATTAACCTTGCGACCATTCGCGGTAATTTTGGGTCTCGCTTCCAGATTACTGGCCTAGGCAGTATGCGCGAGGCGTCTGATGTGGCCTTGTTGTTGCGAGCGGGCTCGCTTGCCGCTCCCATGGTGTTTGTGGAAGAGCGTACCATCGGCCCATCGCTGGGTGCCGAAAACATCAAGCTGGGTGTGACCTCTGTGCAAATTGGTTTGGCATTGGTGGTCTTGTTTATGCTCGTGTATTACAAGGTGTTTGGTATTGCTGCGAATATCGCGCTCGCCGCTAACCTGGTTTTGCTGGTGGCACTCATGTCCATGTTAGGTGCTACCTTAACCTTGCCAGGTATCGCGGGTATCGTGTTAACCGTAGGTATGGCAGTGGATGCAAATGTTTTGATTTTTTCCAGAATTAAAGAAGAGCTCGCTGACGGCCTACCACCTCAAAGTGCGATCAAAAGTGGTTTTGAACGTGCTTTTACAACCATCTTGGATGCCAACGTGACCACTTTAATCGTGGCGTTTATTTTGTTTGCAGTGGGTACAGGGCCGGTAAAAGGGTTTGCGGTGACTTTGTCGTTGGGTATTTTGACCTCCATGTTTACCGCTATTTTGGGCACTCGTGCTGTCATTAATGTGATCTATGGCGGTCGCAAAGTCGAAAAGTTGTGGATATAGGAGCCGAGCGATGAGTGAACTTAAAGTGATCGATTTCATGGGTAAGCGCAAATTTACCGCGACTTTTTCCATTGTTTTAATTGTTGTATCAATCGTAGCGCTTGCGGCCAATGGCCTGCGCTTTGGTTTAGATTTTACCGGTGGTACTTTGGTGGAATTACACTACAGCGAGGCGCCGGTTTTAGAAGAGGTGCGCGACGCTCTGGCTAAGGAGGGTTACAGTAATGCGGTCGTGGTTAACTTCGGGTCAGATACGGAGTTGATGGTGCGTTTACAAACGGATAACAGCGACCTGGGAGAAGGTGAGAAAAATATCAATATCGGGGAAATCATCACCGAGATATTACAGCAGGCAACTGAGGCCAAGGTGGAGCTTAAACGCAGTGAAGTGATTGGTGCGCAAATTGGAGAGGAGCTTGCCAATGATGGGGGGCTAGGGTTGTTGATGGCTTTGGCGGTGGTCTTCATTTATGTTGCATTGCGATTTCAGTTTAAGTTTTCTATGGGGGCGGTGATTGCCTTGGCTCACGATGTCATTATCGTGTTGGGTGTGTTTGCGTTGTTTCAACTGGATTTTGACCTCACAGTACTGGCTGCGGTTTTGGCCGTGATCGGTTATTCCCTTAACGATACCATTGTGGTGGCGGATAGAATTCGGGAAAACTTTCGCAAGCTGCGCAGTGATTCCCCTATCGAAATCATCAACGAGTCTCTGACCCAAACATTAGGGCGTACCATCATGACCTCAGGTACCACTTTGTTGGTCTTGCTGGCACTGTTTTTTGTTGGCGGCGAGTTGATTCACAACTTCTCGTTAGCGTTATTAGTGGGTATTGGCGTAGGGACTTATTCGTCCATCTATGTGGCGGCGACAATATTATTGTGGGCGAAAATTTCTAAAGAAGATTTGATACCACCAGAGAAGGAAGGAGAAGAATTCGAAGAGTTGCCATAAAACGTTAAAAATAAGGGGCTTAAGAGCCCCTTATTGTTTTGAGGGTAGACAGAAATATTGTCAATCTTGAGACGGCTGTTTCTCGTCCAGGTCTAAGTTTTTGATGCGCGTCATAATATCGTCAATGTTCACCGTTTGATCTAATCGGCGACCGTCTTCTGGGAGATTATTGTCGCCCAGTTGTGAAAATAGGTTTTCGATCTCGCTGGATAAGTTCTTGCTAAAGTCTTTGAATTTCATACGTTTACCCTCAAATTTACTGCTAATCAGCCGGTTTAGAGGCGGTGCTCACCACATGACCGTCCTGTTTTGAGTATAGCCGCCGTTGCGGTGGCTCCAACAATAATGCCAAAACAATCTAGGTAGGCTCGAATTAATTCCAGTTTGACCAGAGCTCCCGCGGTAGCGTTCTCTTTCCAAGCGAGGGGATTTGGTTTTAAATAGAGGTCTGCGGCATTTAGGCCCCCTCAACACAAGAAGGTAGTCAATGAAACTCCTCAAATCTGTTTTTTCTCCTGATCAGATCACTCAAATCAATGAGATGAAACAGGCCTTGGCGCGCCATCAGCGTATTTTTAAAGGCAGTCATGGCTACGGTTACTTCGACTGGGATTTGGTCGGTAAACGCATGGATTGGAGCGGTGGTTATTGGCGGTATTTGGGTTACACCGATGAAGATGTGGATTATATTTCCGTTTCCTCTAATTATTACGACTACGTACACCCAGATGATGTAGAGAAACTCAAGCAGGTAGTGGCGGGCCTTTTGAAAAAGCCCGGTCCAGGGGAGGTTGTGTATCGCGTCCGTCGCAAGAAGGGGGGATACATTTGGACCGAGGCGCGTGCAGACAGTGTGCGCGATGCCAATGGCTGGGTTATTTACGTGAGTGGTATCGCCTTCGATGTGACCAAACAGAAGCAGACGGAGCAGGCGCTGTTAATTAGCGAGGCGCGCCATTCTCGCATCATTCAATCTTCGAATGACGGGATCTGGGAATGGTCTGCTGAGCATGGTGGGTTCCACTTCTCCAACCGCTGTTGGGAGCACTTGGGCTACACGGACCATGATGATGCGGTGAATCAGGGGATTGATCGCATACAAGCTTGGCGTAAACGTATGCATGAGGATGATGGCGTGCGCTACGACAAGGCGTTAGTGGCGCATATTCGTGGTAAAGCCCCTTTTGATGTGGAATATCGAATTCTAGGCAAAGACGAAAAGTGGCGCTGGATACGCGCTCGCGGGCAGATGACCTTTAATGATAGGGGGGAGCCGTTGCGGATGTCCGGCACCAATATGGACATTACCCAGCTCAAGTTGGCGGAGGAGCGCGTCATTAAAGCCAAGGAAACCGCTGAAAAAGCCAATCGTGCGAAATCAGAATTCCTATCCAGTATGAGCCATGAGTTGCGCACACCTTTGAATGCCATTTTAGGTTTTGCTCAACTGATTGGTATGGACAAAACCTTGTCAGAAGATCAGCACACTAATTTGACAGAAATTCGCAAGGCGGGAGAGCATCTTTTACAGCTGGTAGGCGATGTATTGGATCTTGCCAAGATCGAATCGGGAAAGATGTCTTTGAACATAGAATCGGTCTCACCTGTTGAGCTGTTGAACGAGACTCTGGCGCTTTTAAAAACCCATGCCGAGGCCAAAAGCGTGCAGCTGTGCTTGCAAACCAATGAACTGGCGGGCCGCACCGTGGAAGCGGATCGCATGCGGTTGAAACAAGTGTTTTTGAACCTCGTGGGCAACGCCATTAAATACAATCGCGATCAAGGGCGCGTAATTGTGAATTGTGAGCTAATTGATCAATACTACTTTCGTGTAAGCGTGGAGGATGATGGTCGTGGTATTCCGAAAGGGCGCCAAGCAGAAGTGTTTCAACCCTTCAATCGCTTGGGTGCGGAAATGAGTAGCATTGAAGGCAGTGGCGTGGGTTTGGTGATTACCAAACAGTTGGTGAGCCATATGGGCGGTCGCATTGATTTTGCCAGTGAAGAGGACGTGGGTAGCCAGTTTTGGGTGGATTTGCCCATTCGCTCAGAGGTGGTTAAGGCAAAGGTTAAAACCAACGATGTGGTCTCTCCACCCTGCGTGATTGATCATATGGATGCTCAATTCGCCAGTAATAAGCGTGTACTGTACGTGGAGGATAACGAATCCAACCAGAGATTGATTGCGCGTTTGTTTGCCCGCTTTCCGGAGCTGCAGTTAGAAGTGGCCAACGATACGCTACGAGGGCTATATTTGGCCAGAAACCACAAACCCGACTTGATTTTGATGGATATCAATTTACCGGGTATGGACGGGTATGAAGCGCTAGAGGTTTTAAAAAGTGATTGTTCAACGGCTCACATTCCAGTGGTGGCATTGTCTGCCAACGCCATGGCGCACGACTTGAAAAAGGGCAATGCAGCAGGTTTTGTGGATTACTTAACCAAGCCAATCAATCTTGAGGCGTTGTTGGAGACGCTCAAACACTATTTGGGTGAGCAAGTCCACTAGGGGCCGAAAAGGGGCCGATTATTTTGGCCCTTAATAGGTTCATCCGCATGGGTTTGTCTCCGTCCGCGTTGAATGTGCCTTTGCGAATTTCGGCTGGGAGGCTTCTCGGCCTCCATTGCAACGATATCTTACACACTCCCCATATGCTTGCCGACCACTTGCAACAAAGGTTTAAAGACTTTCGGGGCGCCACAGACGATGTTGCCGGTAGCCATAAAGTGGTTGCCGCCCTTAAAGTCGCTGACCATACCGCCGGCTTCTTTAACCAGCAGTATGCCGGCGGCAATGTCCCAAGGCTTTAAGTTCATTTCCCAGTAACCGTCAAAACGCCCAGCCGCAACGTAGGCGAGGTCGAGTGCCGCAGAGCCAATGCGGCGCACACCAGCGGTTTGGCCCGCAATATCTTTTAAACACGCAAGATAGGCATCAATGTTTTCATAGGCAAAGCCATTAAAAGGGACGCCCGTACCGATCACCGCGCCGTTCAAGCCATTGCGTGTGGTGCATCTAATGCGGCGATCGTTGAGCATGGCGCCCTTGCCTCGGCTTGCTGTAAACTCTTCACGTTTGATCGGGTCCAGTACCACTGCATGCTGGGGTTGACCCTTGTATAGGCAACCGATGGAGACCGCGCAGTGAGGAATACCGCGCAGGTAGTTGGTGGTGCCATCAATGGGGTCAATAATCCACTGATAGTCGCTTTGATTGTCCGTTTCGCCGCTTTCTTCGCCCACAAAACTGTGGTCAGGGTAAGCTTTTTTAAGGTGGTAAAAAATCTCTTTCTCAGCCTTACGATCGATGTCGCTCACAAAGTCATTGCGACCTTTCTCTTCAACGGTAATAAGGTCTACACGCTCTAACGCGCGTTCGATAATTTCGCCAGCCTTGCGCGCTGCGCGCAGGGCCATGTTTAACATGGGTTCCATGAGGGTCTCGATACTGCCAAGGGTATGAAAGGGCGGCGATTATAACAGCCTAAGCCCCACTCGCACAGTCAATACCCAAAAGGCGAAGGTCGGGTGAATCTGATACACTGCGCGCCCTTTTTGGCAGTGGCGCGGTTAGTCCCCATGAGCAACCCTTTTGATCAAATCCGTTTCGTGTTGGTAAACACCACGCATCCAGGCAATATTGGTGGCGTGGCGCGTGCGCTCAAGAATATGGGGCTAAGCAATATTGTACTGGTTGCGCCCAAGCAATACCCGTCGGAAGAGGCGGTATGGCGTGCCGCAAATGCACTAGATGTACTCGATAAAATACAAGTGGTGGAGACGCTTGAAGAGGCCATTGGCGATTGCGGTTTGGTCATTGGCACCAGTGCTCGGGGGCGGCGTATCCCTTGGCCGCTGCTCACGCCGCGTGAATGTGCCGATAAGGCCTATGCCGAAGCGGGTCAGCATAAGGTGGCCATTTTGTTTGGGCGTGAAGACCGTGGATTGACCAACGAAGAACTGCACAAGTGCCACTATCACCTGTATATCCCCGCGAACCCTGAATACAGTGCTCTCAATCTTGCTGCGGCAGTCCAAGTGGTGGCCTATGAGCTGCGTATGACCAAGCTCGCCGCAGATGAGGGGGCTCCGGTGCATTTTGATGACTGGGACATGCCTCCTGCAGAGCAAAAAGACATTGAGCTGTATTTTGAGCATTTGCATGAAACCCTAATAAAATTGGGGTTTTTGGCGGAGGACAACCCTCGCCAAACCGTAACACGCTTGCGCCGCCTCTATAATCGCATTCGATTAGACCAAATGGAGTTGTCTATTCTGCGCGGTATGCTCACATCGGTGCAGAACCACCTGTTTCACAGTGGGAATACGATTGAATCTCTGAAACAGCAGTTAAGCGCTGGGCAACAGCCTCCAGACTCGTCGGATAATAGTTGACTGAAATACTAGGTTATTTATAATTCCCCACCTACTCGAAGGGGAACTGTCATGCGATTAACCACAAAAGGGCGGTATGCGGTCACCGCGATGCTTGATTTGGCCATTCATAGCGATAAAGGTCCTGTGAGCTTGGCAGAGATATCCGGTCGACAAGAAATTTCGCTGTCTTATCTTGAGCAATTGTTTGCCAAGTTGAGGCAGAACGATTTAGTTTGCAGTGTGCGTGGGCCGGGTGGTGGCTACCAAATCAAGCGCGCCCTGGAAGACGTGTTTGTGGCGCAGATTATTGACGCGGTCAATGAATCGGTTGATGCCACCCATTGCAATGGGCATGGCAATTGCCAGCAAGGTGAGGTGTGTTTGACGCACTACCTTTGGACGGACTTGAGCGATCAAATACATCAGTTTCTCAGTGGCATCAGTTTGGCCAGTTTGGTGGCCCGGCAAGAAGTGCGTGATGTCGCAGCTCGACTAGACGGTGAAGGCTCGTCAGAAGTACAGGAGAGTGGCCTTCCTTCCAGTCGTATTCCCGTCTCGAGTGTGAACTAACAGTTTGAGGTTTATTGGGCATTATGCATCAACCCATCTACTTGGATTACGCGGCCACCACACCGGTGGCGCCAGAGGTTGCCGAACGTATGGGGGCCTTTCTCACCATGGATGGGGTATTCGCCAACCCTGCTTCGCGTGCGCATGTGTTGGGTTGGCAGGCCGAGGAGGCCGTTGAAACGGCTCGTGGACAAGTGGCGCAACTGATAGGCGCAGACCCACGAGAAATCATTTTTACCAGCGGTGCCACAGAAGCTAACAATTTGGCCCTTAAGGGTTATCTGGCGAGCATAACCAAAACAGCCCACTCAACCCACGTGGTGACTACCGCGGTTGAACACAAAGCGGTTCTAGACCCCTGTCATTGGCTATCGCAGCGGGGCGCACAAGTGACCACTGTGCAGCCTACTGCAAGCGGGTGGGTGACTGCCGACGCTATTTTGAACGCCATGCGCGACGACACCGTGCTGGTTAGTATGATGCATGTGAACAATGAAACCGGCGCGATCAATCCGGTAGCGGAAGTGGGCGCCGAATGTCGCAGACGCGGTGTGGCGTTCCATGTGGATGCTGCACAAAGTGCCGGTAAATTGCCCCTTCGGGTCAGTGAGCTCAATGTGGATTTATTGTCGTTGTCGGCCCACAAGTTTTATGGTCCCAAGGGCGTTGGTGCGCTCTACGTGAGGAGAGCACCAGAGATGACCATCGAGGCCCAAATTCACGGCGGTGGGCACGAGCGTGGTATGCGCTCTGGAACGCTACCCACTCACCAAATTGTGGGGTTGGGCGAAGCGGCGGCATTGGCAGAGCGCAAAATGGTGGATGACGGCGCTTATATTGCGCGTTTAAGCCAGCGATTTTGGGATGGGGTTAGCCAGATGGGCGCGACCTTAAATGGTGATTTTGAGAACAAATTGCCGGGGATATTGAATTTGTGTTTTGGTGCTCGTGATGGAGAAGAATTACTGTTTTCGCTGCAGGGCCTTGCGGTATCCACTGGGTCTGCTTGTACCTCCGCCAGTGTGGAACCTTCCTACGTATTAAAGGCCATGGGGGTGAGCGATGAATGGGCACATGGCTCGTTGCGCTTTAGCCTCGGACGCTACACCACCATTGAAGACATTGATAAGGCACTCAATATCATTCAACGAGCGGTGATCCGTGACGGCGGCGCACAGTAATTTGAAAATTCAAACGGCCGATACTCGGCCCATTGCGTGAACACGCATTTAGGTTGTAAGCATGTCAGATCAAATTGATAATCTTATCAAGCGCGAATACCAGGCAGGTTTTGTCTCGAATATCGAGTCCGAAACTTTACCCCCAGGGCTCGATGAGGGGGTGATTGCGTATATTTCGGGTAAAAAAAATGAGCCCGAGTGGATGTTGCGATGGCGGCTAAAGGCTTATCACGCCTGGTTAGAAATGCAAGAGCCCGATTGGGCCCATGTTCAGTACCCCAAAATCGATTTTAACGCGATAAGCTATTATTCGGCGCCCAAGAGTATGGCTGATCGACCCAAAAGCTTGGATGAAGTCGACCCCGAACTTCTGGAAACCTACAAAAAACTGGGTATTCCGCTGCATGAGCAAGAAGCTTTGGCGGGTGTTGCCGTTGACGCCGTTTTTGACTCTGTCTCGGTGGCGACAACCTTCCGCTCGAAGTTAAAAGAAGCGGGTGTTATTTTTTGCTCGATTTCCGAGGCCGTGCATGACTATCCCGAATTGGTGCAAAAATATTTGGGCAGTGTGGTGCCACAAAAAGACAACTACTATGCCGCGTTAAACAGTGCGGTGTTCAGCGACGGCTCGTTTGTGTTCATTCCCAAGGGTGTTCGATGTCCTATGGAGTTGTCTACTTACTTTCGTATTAATGAATCCAATACTGGGCAGTTTGAGCGTACGTTGATTGTGGCTGAAGAAGGCAGCACGGTGAGTTACCTAGAGGGGTGTACCGCACCGATGCGAGACGAAAACCAATTGCATGCGGCGGTGGTGGAGCTGGTGGCTTTGGACAATGCCAAGATCAAATATTCTACAGTCCAAAACTGGTATCCAGGTGACTCTGAAGGCAAGGGCGGCATATACAACTTTGTGACCAAGCGTGCCGTTGCGCACACCAATGCCCATGTGTCGTGGACGCAAGTGGAAACGGGCTCGGCGGTGACCTGGAAGTACCCAAGTTGTGTACTAAAAGGTGATAACAGTGTGGGTGAGTTTTATTCCGTGGCATTGACCAACAATTATCAACAGGCCGATACCGGCACAAAGATGATTCACTTGGGTAAAAATACACGCTCCACAATTATTTCAAAGGGTATCTCTGCCGGTAAAAGTTCAAATGCCTATCGCGGCCTGGTGCGTATGAATCCCGCGGCTGAAAATGCGCGTAACTACACGCAATGCGATTCGTTGCTTATTGGCGATCAGTGTGCGGCCCATACCTTTCCTTATATTGAGAGTAAAAACCCCAGTGCAGTTGTGGAGCATGAAGCCACCACGTCAAAGGTGAGTGATGATCAATTGTATTTGTGTCAGCAGCGAGGCATTGACGCAGAGAAGGCCGTCTCTATGATCGTTAACGGTTTTTGTAAGGAAGTTTTTAAAGAGCTGCCGATGGAATTCGCCGTCGAGGCAGGTAAGTTACTCGAGGTGAGTCTAGAAGGCTCGGTAGGTTAATTGGGGGTAGTCATGTTATCCATACAAAATTTGCACGCGCGTGTCAGTGGTAAAGATATTTTAAAGGGCCTTAATCTAGAGGTGAAAGCCGGTGAGGTACACGCCATTATGGGGCCAAATGGTTCAGGCAAGTCTACCACGGGGCATGTTTTGGCTGGGCGTGAGGGCTATGAGGTTACTGAAGGAAGTATTCATTTAGATGGTAAAAACTTGCTTGAATTAGAAACCGAGGCGCGCGCGCGTGAGGGAGTTTTCTTGGCCTTCCAGTATCCGGTGGAAATTCCTGGGGTCAGTAATATGGAGTTTTTAAAAGCCGCAGTGGATGCCAAGCGTGAATACCAGGGAATAGAAGCCATAGACCCTGTTAGCTTTATGAAGCAGGCACGTGAAATCTGCAAAGCCGTGAACTTAGATCAATCGTTTTTAAAGCGTGGTGTGAATGAAGGGTTTTCGGGGGGTGAGAAAAAGCGCAATGAAATTATGCAAATGATGCTACTCGAACCCAAATTGGCCATACTGGATGAAACCGATTCTGGATTGGATATTGACGCGTTACAAGTGGTCGCCAATGGCGTGAATGCGTTGCGTTCGAGCGAGCGAGCGTTTGTTGTGGTGACCCACTATCAGCGATTGTTGGATTACATCGTACCGGATTATGTCCACGTTCTGGCCGACGGAAAAATAGTGAAAAGTGGTGATAAAAACCTTGCACTAGAGCTGGAGGCGAAAGGCTATGGTTGGATCAATGGTGAGGTAGCCTAATGGGGGCCATTGCAACGTTTGCCAAATTAGCACCGCGCACGTCTGCGCCCCAGTGGTTGGCGCCCGTAAGAAGTAAGGGGCAGACACTTTGGCAGGCAGCTGCTTGGCCAAACCGCAAAACGGAACATTGGCGATATACCAATCTAAAAGCCATAGACAACGGTGGATTTCAAACAGCACCTGCAGAACCCTCTACAGATGCGCTCGACGCCTTGAAAGGCTTAAGTAACATTGCGGGGCTTAACGCTGCACGGGTCGTTTTGGTAGATGGGTGTTACGCACCGAGTTTGTCTGACGTGACACCACTAAGTGACCTTGAAGGCATTACTGTCGTGCCCTTTAGTCAGGCTAATACGGCGCAAGCGAACCAAATACTACAGCACTTAGATGGTGTTGTTGACCATACTCAACATTTGTTTTCGGCATTGAATGCTCAGGTTTTGTCTGAAGGCGTATTTATTGAGGTGGCACCTAATACGGTGGTGAATGTTCCCATTCATGTGGTGCTGATCACCACACAAGCCAGCGACAATTGTAATGTCAACGCTCGATTACTGGTGGTGGCAGGCGCCAACAGTGAACTTAACGTGGTAGAGCAATTTGTATCGGTGGATGAAGCTCATACGGTATTTACCAATAATGTCACGGAGTTGGTCTTGGCGGCAGGAGCCAAGCTTAAACACTATCGTCTAAATCAAGAGCACGAAAGTACCCGTCACATTGGTGGGGTACATGCACGCCTTTATCGTGCAGCCAAATTAAACAGCTTTTATTTGGCTTACGGCAGTGATTTAAAGCGAATTGATCTGGTGGTGGACTATTTGGGCGAAGGCGCCGAAAGCCATTTAAATGGGGTCTATTTGCCACGAAACGAGCAGCATGTGGATATTCACACGTGTGTTGAACATCGCGTACCTCATTGCACCACGCAAGAGGTGTTTCGAGGGGTGGTGGGAGATTCGGCAAAGGCCGTTTTTAATGGTCGCATCCATATTCATCCCAAGGCGCAAAAAACACTGGCACAGCTCAGTAACAAAAACTTGCTCACCAGCCCCAAGGCGGAGGTCAATACCAAGCCTGAGCTAGAAATTTACGCCGACGATGTCCAATGCGCCCATGGTGCGACAGTGGCACAACTCGACAGTACCGCTTTGCATTATCTGCGTTCGCGTGGCATATCAGCGGAAGAAGCGAAAGTGATGCTGAGTTTTGGGTTTATTAACGAAATTATTAATACGGTCGAATTAACAGCGATTGGAGACTTTTTACGTCCTCAGTTAGCGATTCTTTTTGCTCGTGATCCTGCTCTGGCCAGGCATTTACTATGAACGTCACAGCCAGTAAAAATCATTTAAGTGTAGAAGGTTTGCGTTCGAACTTCCCTATATTGCACCAAGTTGTGAATGGACAACCGTTGACCTATCTCGATAACGCCGCCACCACGCAGAAGCCTCAGCAAGTGGTAGACGCCATCGCACATTACTATTGCTCGGTGAATTCCAACGTCCATCGCGGCGCGCACACCTTAAGTGACAAAGCCACGGAACAGTTTGAACAGGCTCGGACAGTGTTGGCCAAGTTTATCAATTCTCCAGCGCGCGAACAGGTCATCTGGACGCGCGGTACAACTGAGGCCATTAATTTGGTGGCCTCCACTTGGGGTCGTGAGAATGTGATAGCAGGCGATGTCATTTTGGTGTCCAACTTAGAGCACCACTCAAATATTGTGCCTTGGCAAATGCTGGCCCAAACCGTTGGCGCAAAGGTTTTGCCAATACCCATTTCTGATGCCGGCGAATTGCAATTGGATGTGTTCGAGCAATTACTGAGTCAACACTCGGTTAAGTTGGTGGCGGTCAATCATGTGTCAAACGCTTTGGGCACGGTCAACCCCGTAGAGCGAATGACAGTAATGGCTCACCAAGCGGGTGCAAAAATTTTGCTAGATGGTGCCCAAGCCATAGCGCATTTCCCGGTGGATGTGCAGGCTTTGGGCTGCGATTTTTATGCGTTTTCGGGACATAAACTGTTTGGTCCCACGGGTATTGGCGTACTTTGGGGTAAACGCGAAAAGTTAGAGGCTATGCCGCCTTATCAAGGGGGCGGCGAGATGATCGAAACCGTCAGTTTTGACGGCACCACTTACAATGCTTTGCCGTACAAATTTGAGGCCGGTACGCCTAATATCGCCGGTGCCATAGGGTTGGCCGCAGCCGTCCAATACCTGGAAAGTTTGGATCGCGAGCAGTTGGCATTGCACGAAGCTAATCTGTTGCAACACTGCGTGGCAGAAGGTGAAGCCATGGGGTTGGTGCGTATCGGTGCGCCACAACACAGCGCGGGCATTTACAGTTTTTTAATGCCAGGTGCGCACCCTTCCGATGTGGGCATGTTACTGGACCAACAAGGGGTCGCGGTGCGCACGGGACATCATTGTGCGCAGCCACTGATGCAACGATTTGGCATTCCGGGAACAGTGAGGGCTTCGTTTTCAATTTACAACACGCTCGAAGACGTGTCGAGAATGTTCGAAGCGCTCGAGAAAGCAAAATCTTTTTTGTAATGTGATGGGAACAAAGGTGTATGACAGTTCAAACATTTGACTCAACGCCAGAGGCGATTGCCAGCACTATTACTGTTACCGACGCGGCGGCATTGCATTTGCGTACACATCTGGCTGCAATAGGCAAAATCGGGGTTCGCCTGAGCCTAAAAGAGGCGGGATGCACAGGGTATAAGTATGCGATTACCGAGGTACTGGCCTCGGACGCGGGCGATATAGAAGTTGAGCCCGCCGCCGGTGTGAAAGTCTTTATTGATCCGGCTCATATTGCCGCTTTCAAAGGCCTGAATATTGATTTTGTCAGTGAGGGCTTGAATCGGCAATTGGTGATGAATAACCCAAACATCAAGGATGAGTGTGGGTGTGGGGAAAGTTTTAATGTGTCCAAAATACAGTAAGGTATTGCAGTATGTCTGAACAACGCATGGTTGCCACAACGCGCGAATGTCCGGGCCGCTTAGTGCCTATTGGCTCTCCTGTGTCCATTCCTGCGCACACCTTTGTCACCATCACTCAATCGCTGGGAGGTAACTACACCCTGGTGTATCAGGGCAATATGGTTAGGGTGGATGGCACTGATGCGGATGCGCTGGGCTTGGAGAAATTCCACCTCACGTTTGAGCCGCCCGGGGATGATCTGGTTCACCTAGAGCAAGTATGGCAAGCATTAGAAACGGTATATGACCCTGAAATTCCTGTAGATTTACGCAGTTTGGGGTTGATCTATGATGTGGCCATCGACCAAGCGGCCAAGCGAGTCACCATCGAAATGACGTTAACAGCACCTGGGTGTGGCATGGGGCCCGTACTGGTAGGCGATGTAGAGTATCGAGTGGGAATGGTTCCCAATGTAAAATCTGTCGCCGTGTCGCTGGTCTTTGACCCCCCTTGGCATCGAGATATGATGTCTGAAGAGGCTCAGTTGGCCACGGGAATGTTCTACTGATGGCAGCTCAAAATCCATTTGGAACCAACATTACGCCTGAGGATATTCTGGAGACCTTGTCTTTTTTTGAGGGCTGGGAGGACCGATACCGTTATATCATTGAGTTGGGCAAGGAACTCCCCGAAATGAGTACTGCCAAAAAGGACGATGCGCATTTGCTGCGAGGTTGCCAAAGCCAAGTTTGGATAGACGCGCGGATTGAAAAAGGCGTGTTTTACTTTGAGGCTGACAGTGATGCATTTATCGTCAAGGGGCTTTTGGGGGTTGTACTTGCGGCGTTCAATGGTAAGACCCGTGAGGCCATTTTAGCCTTTGATATTGATGCTTATTTTGAATCTCTGGGATTGATACGGCATTTAAGTATGACGCGTGGCAACGGACTGCGTGCTATGGTAGCGCGTATTCACGAGTTGGCTGAGCGCTAGGCTGTCTCATTTGAACGCAAATGAGCAAGTGAAGCGCAGTCGCTCTAGCGGGGAGTGGGCCGTAAAAAGGCTTTAAGTCTTTGATATTTAAAGTAAATAAATATCTTTAGTATTTTCTGTCGCGTCACCCAAGGGCACTGTTAGCACTTGATCTGCAAAAAAGCGAAGTCCTGCAAAGCCACAGCATTCGGCGCGATACGATGGCACCGCGCAAGAAATGGTGTGCTTAGAGTCGCATGCCCTAAAGCATATTCCACCACGAGTCTTACAAACTCCCCGTATTGCGCTTATAATTGCGCCATTTTGCCCTTACCGAGGCGAAGACCATTAGGAGAAACTATGGCTATTGAGCGAACTTTGTCCATTATCAAACCCGATGCAGTGGGCAAAAACATCATTGGTAAGATTTACAGCCGTTTTGAAAAGGCAGGGTTGAAGATTGTAGCGTCAAAAATGATGCAACTGTCTCAAGCTCAAGCGGAGGGATTCTATGCAGAACACAAAGAGCGCCCCTTTTTTCCAAGCTTGGTGGAATTTATGACTTCGGGACCCGTTATGGTCCAGGTGCTAGAAGGCGAAAATGCCATTGCCTTGAACCGGGAGCTGATGGGCGCGACCAATCCGAAAGAGGCTGCAGAGGGGACCATCCGCGCAGATTTTGCTGAAACCGTGGATGCCAATGCTGTGCATGGCTCGGATTCGCCTGCCTCCGCAGAGCGTGAAGTGGCGTATTTCTTTCAAACCACAGAAATATGCGCGCGCTAGTCCCGCGCAAGTGTCGTTATTCATGAGTCAATCCGTAAACGAAAAAGTCAACTTAATGGGGTTGAGCCAACCCAAGTTGGAGTCCTTCTTTGAGTCGCTGGGTGAAAAGCGTTTTCGTGCCACTCAAGTGCTGAAGTGGGTCCATCAACTCGGGGTTACGGATTTCTTAGAGATGACGAATATCTCAAAGCCCTTGCGTCAACGTTTGAATGAAGTGGCCGAAATCCGTCCACCAGAAGTGCTTCAGCAGTTGGATTCCGCCGACGACACCCGCAAATTTTTGATTCGAGTGAGTGGCAACAATGCGGTGGAAACCGTGTTTATTCCAGATGGTGAGCGCGGCACCTTATGCGTATCCTCTCAGGTGGGTTGCTCGCTCGACTGCAGTTTTTGTGCAACAGGTAAGCAGGGTTTTAACCGTGATCTGACCGCCGCGGAAATTATCGGTCAAGTGTGGATTGCCGCCAAATCGTTTGGTCAGCTGTGCGAAGGAGGTCCTCGCAAGGTAACCAATGTGGTTCTCATGGGTATGGGTGAGCCCCTGCTGAACTTTGACAATGTGATGGACGCCATGCATTTGATGATGCACGACAATTGCTATGGTATTTCTAAGCGTCGCGTGACGTTGAGTACGTCCGGTGTCGTGCCAGCACTGGATCGACTGGGTGAGTATACGGATGCTTGTTTGGCCATATCATTACATGCTCCTAATGATGCACTACGCAACGAATTGGTGCCGATCAATAAAAAGTACCCCATTGCCATGTTGTTGGCGTCGGCCAAGCGCTATATTGAAGGTCTGCCCGATACTCACCGTAAAATCACCATTGAATACACTTTGATTGATCAGGTGAACGATCGACCCGAACACGCTCACGAATTGGTTGAGCTACTAAAAGAGGTCCCGGTTAAAATCAACCTAATTCCATTCAACCCTTTTGCTCTGTCCAACTATCGGCGTGTTAGTAATAACGCCATGCGACGTTTTCAGCAGATATTAATTGATGCCGGGTATGTCACTACTGTACGTACCACGCGCGGAGACGACATTGACGCTGCTTGTGGGCAATTAGCCGGTCAAGTCAACGATTTAACAAAACGAAGTGCGCGTTACGCGCAGCAAAAACCCATCGAACAACCGGTGAAATGGATGCCCGGTAATCCGTAAGGTTTGAGGACTGTTTTGATGAGAAGAGCTATGGTTAAAGTGATAAAAGCAGCATGTGTTGTGTGTGGGCTAATATGGGTGGCGGGTTGTGTGACCACCACCAATCGCGTTGTCCCTGATGTAGAGGCCGCCCTGAGTACTCGGATACAGTTGGGGATGAAATACCTCGGTATCGATAAACGTGATAATGCTCGATTTCAATTTAGCGAGGCCTTGAAGTTGGATGCCAAATCCGCAGAGGCGTTTCATGGTATCGCAATGGTACATGAGGCTAACGGTGAATATGAGCCCGCGAAAGAAGCCTATGAAAAGGCTTTAAAGTATGCGGATGACCGTAGTCGTTCGGCTATTTTTGTGTCTTATGGCCGCTACTGGATGGAGTCGGGCAAACCTGAAAAGGGTTGCGACTATTTTGAAAAGGCGGCAGCGGATTACGACTTCAAGCGTCGACCAGAGGCCCTGTATTTCGCTGCAAAATGCGCTTCGGCCACCGGCAATTTGGCTCGCGTCAAGCCTGCGTATGAGCATGCGCTCAATTTAAATGATCAATATACGCCAGTGATGATAGAGCTTGCAGAGCTTTATTTTGTAGAGGGGAGTTACGCGAAATCTAAAAAGCTTCTAGATGGATATATGAATTTGGTGACGCCAACGGCCAGAAGTTTGTGGCTAGGAATTCGGATAGAGCGCATTTTTGGTAACAAAGATAAAGAAGGCAGTTACGCTTTGGCGCTTAAAAACCGCCATCCATACTCCAAAGAATATTTGGAGTATAAAAACCTAATTTTGAATAAGCCATAAACGTATGAGTCATTCTCAACCGCAAGGCAAATCAGTTGCGCAACCCGGACGCGAGCTGAGAAAAATACGTGAACAAGCTGGCGTGAGTATTTCTGAAATCGCCGAGAAAACCTTGATTTCTGAGGCTCGATTGCATGCCTTAGAAAATGACGACTATCAAAATGTCGGCAGTGCTGCGTACGTGACCGGTTATGCACGCGCGTACGCAAAGGTGGTAGGTTTTGATGCAAACCAGCATGTGGCAGCGTTGGAAGCCGCGATGGGCTTTGAGCGTGAGCGCGTTGAAGTCTCTATGGATCCAATCATTCCTGCCAAACCACGCGGGAAGGGACTGCAGTTGGGTATGCTATTAACCGTGGCAGGGTTTGTGGTGGTGTTGGTTGCCTTGCTGGTGGTGTATCTGGCGGATACTCGTTCCGAGGCGCCCCCTGCGGCGGATACTGGGGCTACGAGCGAACAGCCTCAAGAAACTGAAGTACGGCGTGCTCTCGGTGGTGCTGCAAGTGAAGCCCCAGCGGATGAAGTAGAAGTGGCGCCGATTTTGGGCGGAGGAGAAAGAATTCCGCCTGTCGACCGTCAGCAGGTGCCTCACGCTGTCACATCGGGAACATTACGGGCCCGCGAGTTTTCGGAAGCTGACAAAGAACCGCCCGATGCGCGTGCCGTCTCGTCAGAGCTCATCGAAAACCTTGATGTATCCTCATCCCAACAGGATCTTGATGTTGGTGGCGCCACTGTTGAAGACACTCAATTGGTGATCAATTTTACCGGAGAGTGTTGGTTGCGGGTGTTGGATGCACAAGGTCAACGCTTGGTGGATACCATCAAAAAAGCGGGAGACCGATTGTCTGTATCGGGTCAAGCACCGTTTAATATTCGTTTGGGTAATGCCGGTGCCGTTGCCATTTTCTATGAAGGTGAGCCCGTGGCGGTGACGCCGCGCCCCGGACGCCGCACACTCGAATTGAGTGTGGGTCCTTAATGCCCCTCGTTGGATTTCAGTTATGCACTTTGAATCTCCGATAAAACGACGCCGTTCACGCCAGATTTACGTGGGAAATGTGGCCGTTGGTGGTGATGCGCCTATTAGTGTGCAAAGCATGACCAATACCGAAACTACGGATGTGGACGCAACGGTGGCGCAAATTGAGCGACTGCAGACGGCAGGTGTGGACATTGTGCGCGTGAGCGTACCCAGTATGGAAGCCGCCGAGGCTTTTGGCTTGATTCGCAAGCGTGTGCAAATACCCCTCGTGGCAGATATTCATTTTGATTACCGAATTGCGCTGCGTGTGGCGGATTTGGGCGTGGATTGTTTACGTATCAATCCTGGCAACATCGGACGAGAAAAACGCATCGAAGCCGTGGTGAGCAAGGCGCGGGACTTGAATATTCCGATTCGAATTGGTGTTAATGCCGGGTCTCTGGAAAAAGACCTTCAAAAAAAATACGGGGAGCCGACGCCAGAGGCACTGGTGGAGTCTGCAATGCGTCATGTGGCGTTTTTGGATAAATTTTCATTCTACGATTTTAAGGTCAGTGTTAAAGCCTCTGATGTTTTTATGGCGGTGGCGGCCTATCGCAAATTGGCCACAGAAATTGACCAACCCTTGCATCTGGGTATCACGGAAGCGGGTGGCTTACGTTCCGGCACCGTTAAATCTTCGGTAGGTTTAGGCATGTTGCTGATGGAAGGCATTGGTGACACCATTCGAATTTCATTGGCGGCTGATCCTGTTGAGGAAGTGAAGGTTGGCTGGGATATCCTCAAGAGTTTAAAACTGCGTAGTAAAGGCATTAATTTTATTGCCTGTCCCAGTTGCTCTAGGCAAAACTTTGATGTGGTGAAAACCATGAATGAGTTAGAAACCCGTTTGGAAGATATCACCACACCTTTGGATGTTGCCGTCATCGGCTGCGTCGTCAATGGTCCAGGTGAGGCAAAAGAAGTGGACGTGGGTTTGGCGGGTGGTACGCCAAAAAATCTGGTTTACGTCGATGGTCAACCGAGCGATAAGTTTGAGAACACACATTTGGTCGAGAGTTTGGAAAAACTCATACGCGACAAGGCGGCGCAAAAAGCTGCTGATGAGCAGAACCTCATTGCCAAGGCTTAAGCTTAAGCTGTGCGAATCACGACGGGTTAGGCACTGAAACTGAACTAAGAGATTAACGTTGAAAAGAATTGAATCTGTAAAAGGTATGAACGACATGGTGCCCCAAGAGGCGCCTGTTTGGCAGTATATAGAGTCTGTGATTGCCAGTGTTGCTGAAAGTTATGGCTTTAGGGAAATTCGCTTTCCTATTCTCGAGCAAACGGAATTGTTTAAGCGATCTATCGGTGAAGTGACCGATATTGTCGAGAAGGAGATGTACACTTTTGAAGACCGCAACGGCTTAAGTTTGACGCTACGTCCTGAAGGGACGGCCAGTTGTGTGCGCGCCTGTGAACAAAATGGACTGCTGTATAATCAAACACAAAAACTGTGGTACGGCGGCCCCATGTTCCGCTACGAAAAACCCCAGAAAGGTCGGTTGCGACAGTTTCATCAAGTTGGATTTGAAGTATTTGGAATGCCTGGTCCAGACGTGGATGCAGAACTGTTATTGCTGAATGCGCGTTTGTGGCAGAGTTTCGGTATTACTGAGGGGGTCGCGTTGCAGTTGAACTCCCTTGGGGACAGTGACAGTCGAAAGCGCTACCGAGAGGCCTTGGTGGCGTACTTGTCGCGTTATGAAGATGACCTGGATGCAGACAGCAAACGACGGTTGCACAGCAATCCGCTGCGTATTCTGGACAGTAAGAGCGGTAGCACTCAAAAATTACTGAACGATGCGCCCTTGTTAGAGTCCTTTATCAGCCAAGAATCCAAAGCACATTTTGACCAATTACAAAATTGGTTAGCGCATTGTGGTGTGAGTTTTGAGGTGAATCCGCGTTTAGTACGTGGTTTGGACTATTACAGCAATACGGTATTTGAATGGGTGACCGATAGGCTTGGTGCGCAAGGTACCGTGTGCGCAGGTGGTCGTTATGATGGGTTGGTCAGTCAACTCGGTGGTAGACCAACGCCTGCGGTAGGTTGTGCCATGGGGCTTGAACGTTTGGGTTTGTTGTTGGAGGCAATGGATGTTATTCCGCCGAGTCTTCAGCACACACTAGATGTCTACGTGGTGGTGGATGAAACCTTGACGGCCGAAGCGCTAAAGCTGGCCGAACAGATTCGAGCGGACAGCCCTCATTTGCGTATTTATTTGCACACCGGTGGGGGCAGTATCAAAAATCAGTTGAAGAAAGCCGACAAAAGTAGTGCCACTTTGGCATTAATTGTTGGCAGTAATGAAATCGAGCAAGGAGAAGTCGTGGTCAAACCTTTACGAGAACGTAAAGAACAATGGACGGTGCCCCTTGCACAAGCGGGTACCGCACTGACTGAGCACCTTTAATTGCAAATGACGAAAACCATAAAAAATAGGAGAGCCAAATTTTGGTAGCGCACTTATCTGAAGAAGAGCAAATTGAAGCGTTAAAACGTTGGTGGAAAGATAATGGCAAATCCACTGTCGCGGCTATTGTGGTAGCGGGTGCGGGTTACTTAGGCTGGAGCCAATATCAAGCGCACGAAGAGGCGCAAATTGAGCAAAGCTCGGCACTATTTGAGCAGTTTGTGGCAGCCTCAACTGAGTTGCAATCATTGCCCGATGCCGATGAATCGCTTAAAACGCAACGGGCGACGGTTGAAGCCTTAGCCGCCGACCTAAACCAGCAACACTCAGGCAGTCACTACGCTGAGTTTTCTCAGTTAATGCTTGCCAAATTCGCAGCAGAGAATGGCGATTTAGAAAAAGCGAAGTCTGCATTGAGCGATGTCGCCAGTAATTCAACGTCTGTTGCTTTGAAAGAGTTGGCGCAACTAAGGCTCGCTCGTATCGAAATGGCAGCCGGTAATTTTGATGCAGCGCTTGGCATACTCAATGCTGAGGCCACAGAAGCCTATGCCAGCGCATTTGCGGAACTCAGAGGCGATATCTTCTTGGTTCAAAAACAATATGAGCAGGCGCGCAATGCTTATGAACAAGCTCTGCAAACGATACAGGACCCACGCTCAATGCGGTTGTCGCTTGTGCAGCTGAAGCTCGAGAATACAAAAGTGGCTGAAGACAGTAGCGTTGCACCCGAGCTCGAGGCGATTGATCCAGAATCGTCTGACAGTGCTGCGGAGGACGCCTAATGCCACGTAGTTTGTGGGCGTTGTGCCTGCTGGTTGTTCTATCGGGTTGTAGTAGCGTAAAAGAAGGCCTTAAGCCTGTTGAGCTCACGGATTTTGACGAGCAGACACAATTTCTCAAGGTATGGTCCAAGACTGTGGGAGAGGGCCAGGATGCGCGCTATGCTCGATTGCAGCCACTTTTATACAAAGATGTTCTGTATGTGGTGGATGTCGTGGGGCAGGTGCAAGCGATAAATGCTGACACCGGAAAGCGTTTGTGGAAGGCCGCGTTGGACGTAACAGTGGGCGGTGGTGTTGGCATGGCCCAGGACACTTTACTGATAGGTACTTTAAGCGGTGAAGTCATTGCTTTAAACCTTGCTGACGGCACTGAAAAATGGCGCACGCAATTGTCTAGTGAGGTGCTGTGTGCTCCAGAGGGCAATACTGATCGGGTGATTGTGCAAACGATTGACGCACGTGTTTTTGGGTTGAATTTGCAAGATGGCAAAATCGAATGGTCTTATGATCATACCGCACCCATCTTAACCGTGCGTGCGCAGGCGGCACCGGTAATTGTGGATGACGTGGCTTATATTGCTTTTGATAACGGACAGTTACAAGCCTTTTCGGTGGCAAATGGTCAGTTGAGGTGGACCGCTCGGATAGGCCAACCCAAGGGTAAAACGGATATTGAGCGATTGGTAGATTCGGATACGTCCCCATTGGTAAAAGGGCCTTTTGTGTACGGGGCGGGCTTTCAGAGCCGCGTGGTGGCCATTAACAGAGGCTCGGGACGGTTGAATTGGGCTCAAGATGTTTCGACGTACCATCCTATTGTGGAGGCAAACGGGAAAATTATTGTGGTGGACGAAGAAAGTCATTTGCACGCATTCGACGCCGCCACAGGTGCTGTGAGTTGGGTCAGTGACGTGTTGCACCGCAGGGCGCTTGGTGCACCTGGGGTGCTGGGGGGACGCGTTGTGGTCACTGATTTTGAAGGGGTTATGCACGCATTTGACATCGAAACAGGCACACTGATGGCGCGCAAACGGGCTGACGTGGCAAAGGTGGTGGCGATGCCTATTACGCACAACAATACCTTGTATATACTCGATACTAAGGGAGTGCTGCGCGCAGTTCGATTTGCCGATGTTGAGCCCGAGGTAAATGAAGAAGGCGATACCAGTAGCACACCCAAAGCCAATCGCCGACGGTCCAAAATTGGACACCATAAACGATGATTCCTGTTGTTGCTTTAGTGGGTAGGCCTAATGTGGGAAAATCCACATTGTTTAACCGGTTAACCAAGACCAAAGATGCTTTGGTGGCTAATTTTGCGGGCCTTACGCGCGATAGAAAATACGGCGATGCCTTCTATGAAGGTCAAAAATTCATCGTCGTAGATACCGGTGGCCTAAGCGGTGAAGAAGACGGGATTGATGCGGCCATGGCAGGGCAATCGTTATTGGCCATTGAAGAGGCCGATATCGTATTTTTCTTGGTGGACAGCCGTGACGGCGTGACACCGGCGGATCAAAACATTGCTAAACACTTACGCACACTCAACAAAAATACTTTTGTCTTAGCCAATAAGATAGACGGTTTGAATCATGATGTGGCCGTTTCTGCTTTTTATGAGTTGGGTTTAGGCGAGGTTTATGGTATTGCTGCGGCCCATGGGCGTGGCATTACGCAGTTTTTAAGTACCGTCTTCGAGGCGGTGACCTCAGCGCCTGCTGGAGAAGCGGTTGATCTCGTCAAAGGCATAAAAATTGGTGTGGTAGGGCGGCCCAATGTGGGTAAGTCTACTTTGGTCAACCGAATGTTGGGTGAGGATCGTGTGGTGGTGTTCGATCTCCCAGGAACTACTCGCGATAGCGTTTATATTCCCTATGAGCGCCAGGGCAAGCAGTATACATTGATTGACACCGCCGGTATTCGTAGGCGTAAAAACGTCAAACTCACTGTGGAAAAATTTTCAATTGTCAAAACATTGCAAGCCATTGACGATGCGAATGTGGTGGTGTTGGTGATGGATGCCAGTGAAGGTGTGGTGGACCAAGATCTTCATTTGATTGGGCAATGTATTGATGCCGGGCGAGCATTGGTGGTGGCGCTGAATAAATGGGATGGCCTAGAGGACAGCCATAAACAATTCATCAAATCGGAGTTGCAAAGACGTCTGCGGTTTGTGGAGTTTGCCGATATCCACTTTATTTCTGCCTTACATGGTACCGGTGTTGGCTTATTGTATCGATCTATTGAGAAGGCCTATCAAGCTGCCACAGAAAAGTTTTCGACCCATTTTCTAACGCGTTTATTAGAGGATGCGGTGAGCACGCATCCTCCGCCTTTGGTAAGAGGGCGGCGTATCAAATTGCGATATGCTCATGCGGGTGGACACAATCCTCCGATTATTGTCATTCACGGGAATCAAACCGAAGATGTGCCCGGTCATTATGTCCGTTATCTTGAAAAGACTTTCCGCAAGGCGATGGACTTACATGGCACGCCCGTTCGCATTGAATTCAAAACCAGCGATAACCCTTATGCGGGGCGAAAAAATCAATTAACTCAGCGTCAAGTGACCAAAAAGCGTCGCATGATGAACTTTGTTAAAAAGAAAAAATAGGCACCATAACCCGTGTTAGAGGCTTTGATTACATTTGCGCCTCTGTTGGTAGTTGTTGGGTTGTTGGCAGGTTTTCTTGCCGGGCTGTTCGGTATTGGCGGTGGGCTTGTCGTGGTGCCTGCTGTCTACTTTTTAATGTTGTCTACTGGGCTTTCGGCCCCTTCTGCCATGGCGATTGCGGTGGGAACATCGCTCACTTCTATTATTCCCACATCACTTTCCTCTATGCGTGCACATCACACTTTGGGTAATGTGGATTGGACCGTGTTTAAACGTTGGGGACCGTTTGTTTTTTTTGGTGTGTTGCTGGGCGCGAGCCTAGTGAGTGATCTTCAAAGCAAAGGGCTGGTGGTGGTGTTTGCAGTATTGTTAATGGCCGTTGCCGTTCACAAATTACTGCCGGGTACTCAATCGCGTCAACTGGCAACGTTCCCGCATGTTGGTTGGCAAAGGGTAACGGCCTTCGCCATTGGGTTTGTTTCAGCAATGGCGGGTGTGGGTGGAGGTGCCACTGGGGTTCCGGCTTTAACCTTTTTTGGGCTGAGCATGCATAAGGCGGTTGGCACCTGTGCTGCACTTGGATTGGTCGTCGCATTTCCAGGTGCGATTATTCTTTGGTTGACGGGACAGGCCCCCAGTCAGGCACCCGCTGGTACTCTGGGGTTGGTGTATTTGCCTGCGCTATTGGTGATTGTACCTCTAACACTGTTATTGGCGCCGGTCGGCGCAAAAGTGGGTAAGGCAATACCGTCTCGAATCTTGAAGCGCCTGTTTGCGGGCGTATTGCTGGTGGTGAGTGCGCGCATGCTACTTAGTTTGTGAACCGAGGTTTTGGCGGTCGTTCGTTTAGCGGGTTAATCTGTTTCATCTAGGATGCAAAACGAGATAAACGTGGTGGCCAGAGTCATGATGGCAATGAGTGGTAAAAAGGGAAAGACCAGGCAAATAACCCCACTGCCAATCCAAAAATTTTTCACAATACTTTGTTTTCGTCGATATTGTACACTCAGGCGTCGGTAATTGGGGTGCTCCTTATCCACTATAAACTCCTCTCGGTAATAGTGTGATAGGAAGTAGCGACCCAACAAACTTAAACAAAATTGAATCAGTGCGGTCATCAAAGCCAAGCCCTCCTTTACACATGACTTGAGTATAGAACGCCCTTCAAGGTTTTTAATTAAAAAACAATATTTGAGTCGGAGACGAGAGTTGTACAATGGTTCGCATGACTATAATTGTCAAAATTTTGTCAATTTATAGGCGGTGTTAATGTCGGATCGATTTTGCGAGAATCTTCTGACGGGTCTGGTTTGTTGAAATGGGTGTGAAATATTGGAAGGACTATGGTAAGTGAGTACTTTGGGTTTAGGCCCTACAAGGATCGATTGAGTTGATCCAGAGAATCCTATGAATGAAGTAACGAAAATCGTTTTGTATACCCTCGCTGCGGGTTTGTGCATTCCCATTGGAGGCGCTCTGGCTTCTGTTGAGCGTATTCGACCCAACTGGTTGGAAAATGAATTTCGTCATTTTGTTGTGGCGTTTGGCGGTGGTGTTTTACTTGCTGCAATCGCCCTGGTTTTGGTGCCCGAGGGTAATCACTATTTGGGAGGTTCTGCTTGGGCGGTTGCCATCGTACTGATGGGTGGCTTGACCTTTTTCGGCGCAGAAGTTTGGCTTGGCAAAACCAACAAACAAAAGCCTCAATTGTTGGCCATGATGCTGGACTACATACCCGAATGTATGGCGCTTGGAGGTGCTTTTGCTTTGGGTGCAAGCTCTGCTCCACTATTAGCTTTATTCATCGGTGTTCAAAATTTACCGGAAGGTTTTAATGCGTTTAGGGAATTACAGGCCGACGACACCGAAAAGCCCGCCGCGTATTGGTTGGGGCTGATGTTGGTGTTTGTGCCTTTGGGGCCGATGATGGGTTTGATCGGGTGGGCGTATTTTGTCGAGAATGTTGTATTGCTGGGTAGCGTAATGCTGTTTGCTTCCGGAGGTATTTTGTACCTCATCTTTCAAGATATTGCACCGCAAGCGCACATGCAAAAACATTGGGCCCCGCCGTTAGGGGCGGTTCTTGGGTTTTGTTTGGGTATGTTGGGTCACAACCTACTGTAACGAAGCGAATAATGAGTATGCGATTGGTCAGTGTCGTACCTTGTACCCTACCCGCGGCTCTGTTTAGTGGCGGCTTGTTTATGGGGTAGGGCAGTTACAGTATTTTGTTAAACAGCTCGGTATAAGCCGCGCCACCATTGGAGCGCAGAGCTGTAACCGCCTTGGAGAGAATTTCATCGGTGGCCGTTGGCCCATGATGACGACAGAATGCGACATAAAAGACATTGACTACTCTCCGGAGGTCGCTAGCATCCACATGCGGTAGGCGCATTCTATCGATTTTTTTACAGGTCCAATCGAGTACACTTTGTTGCAAATCCAGGTCGATGTTTAGGTCGGGAATATCCCTAATAACATCTTTGAGAATGGCTTCGGCCGCTTTTGGTGGCGCGAATTTAAGCCACTTTACAATGAAGATTTGAAAAGCTTCGAGTATTGGGATTGAAAAGTTCGCGTTGACCTGTATGCGATTGAAACGTTTGTAATCATCCAGTGCACGGCTTGGGTCGGGCAGCAATACGTCTTCAGATTTACCGAGAGTGGACACTAAAGTGACTAGAATTTTTTTGGCTTCAGCGGTGGGCTGGACGCGGTCCATCAGTTCCGCCACGTAGTAGCGCACCGAAAACCCCGGTCCGTTGGCGTACTTGGATTCCCAAATGATCAGAGCTTCCATCAATTGATCTTCGGAAAGATAAGGGTGTAACCCAGTATAAATCGCGCGTTTTTTTCGGATATGTTCTGATTTGTTCATGTGTCGTAGCCTAAAGGTTAAGCGGTGATGAGCTATCAGTGGTACTTAATATCATCTTTAACGCTCAACGCCATCCACATTGGCTTTGGTATAGAATGATTGATGCATGAATTCAGGGTAGGTCACTTCTGCATGCTCTGAAAAATCCAACCCTCGTTGTTCGTGTAATGGGTCTGCACGCAAGCCCATGACCCAATCGATCATTTTAAACAACAACAGCGCCGTGCCAAAGGACCATGCAAAGCAGGCCCCCACGCCGATGGCTTGTACTGCGAGTGTTTTTAAGTTGAATAGGTCGCCCGTAACAAAAGCACCTGCACACAAGGTTCCCACCGCGCCTGCGACGCCATGTACCGAAACGGCGCCGACCACATCGTCTAATCCCATTTTGGTAAACAGTTGCGCTGCAATGGCTGTGCTAATGGCTGCGGCGCCTCCGGTTAAAATCGCAAAATGTGGCTCCATTGAGGCACAGCCTGCGGTGATGCTCACTAAGCCTGCCAAGCTGCCGTTCACCACTGTCACCACGTAGACAGGCGTGCGTAAAGTATTTGCCCATAGAACAGCAGTCATGGCGCCGGCCGCTGCGGCCAGCTGAGTGTTAAGGTTGATTAAACCGATGCTCTCAACGGCCGAAACGGTGGACCCCCCGTTAAAGCCAAACCAACCAAACCAAAGAATAAAACCGCCCAGTGCAACGAAGTTAAGGTTATGGCCCGGGATATCTCGCGGTCTTTTCTGTAAGTCAAATTTACCTAGACGTGGCCCCAGTACAAGCACGGCGGCAAGCGCACACCATCCGCCCACCGAATGGACAACAGTGGAGCCAGCAAAATCGATAAAGCCCATCTCGGACAACCATCCGCTGCCTTCAAAATAGCTGCCCCACGCCCAACTGCCAAAAACAGGGTAAATAATGGCCGTAATCGCTGCAGTACCCACTAAGTAGCTGGTAAATTTGGTGCGTTCTGCCATGGCTCCACTGGCGATGGTGGCGGCGGTGGCAGCAAACATGGTTTGGAATAGCAGGAAGCTGTAATCCCAACTGTCTGCTTGACCCATGGCAAAACCGGAGGTGCCGAACCAGCCTGTCTGGTTGACGCCGAACATGATACCAAACCCCACAAGCCAGAAGCATAGGGAGCCAATACACACGTCTGTGTAATTTTTCATCACTACATTGATGCAGTTTTTGGTGCGAGACAAACCGCTTTCCAGTAGTGCGAATCCTGCCTGCATAAAAAAGACCAATGCTGCAGCTGTGGCCAGCCAGACCACATCAATGGCTTCACGAGTTGGCAGGCTGGCGATTGTGTCTTGGGCCCAGGCCGATGAACAGCTTAGGCCAGCAGTACCGCCAGCAGTACAGATTGTGCAAAGGCGTGCGAGATACGGCTTAAAACTCATTTTTTAAATCACTCAATACCCATTTTGTCGGTGACAACGCAATCCCTGTGCCAAAGGAGGGGGGGTATTTCAAATCTTAGGCTTCGAATGTATAAGGGGGAACCTGGCTGAATTGTTTACTGTTATGTGAGCTTTCATCGAACAGTTAACATGTTATTTTGTGCGCTATTGCAGTGCCTGTCCGAGCTGGCGTGTAATGTATTGGTGCAAGTGTGGGCGGTGTAGCGTGATGCTCTTTGTATTCTCAGGAGATATGGACCCCAAGGACGGTTTCCTCGGCAGCGGATGGGGGACATGTCGAGCGAGCGCAACGAATTTAAGGCGTTCGTACCATTTTTGGGGCAATTCGCACCTATCTGTGGGGTTTGGGGTCTGACGTAGAGGCCGTCGCCTGGTACAATGCGGCCCTTTACTGCAGAACCTCAAAACTTTAAGGACAGTCTACCGCTGTGATAAAACTGACCACGCATTTCGTTGCATTGTTAATGGGCATTTTGAGCCCTTTAATATCCTTCGCCAATCCTGTGATCATTCCTTCACCACCTCAGCTGGCGGCCAAGGCCTATATGCTTATGGATGCTACCACTGGTGAAGTTCTGATTGAGAATAACGCTGATTTGCCTTTGCCACCCGCAAGTCTGACTAAGATGCTCACAAGCTATGTGGTGTCAGATGAGATTGAGCGAGGTAAGTTAAAGGAGTCGGACTTGGTGTTGATTTCCGACGATGCCTGGCAGCGAGGGGGCTCAAAAAGTGGCAGTTCTACCATGTTTTTGGACCCGCGCTCAGAGGTGCCCGTGATTGAGTTGCTGCGTGGGGTGATAGTGCAGTCGGGTAATGATGCATCCATTGCCCTGGCGCAGCATTTGGCGGGCAGCGAGGATGCTTTTGCTGATGTGATGAACCAATACGCTGAATTACTGGGGATGTATGGTAGCCATTTCGAAAATGCCACGGGTTGGCCTGCCGAAGGGCATGTTTCCACCGCACGAGATTTGGCCATCTTGGCACGTGCTGTGATTAATGACCACCCGGCACATTACTCACTGTATTCAGAAAAATACTTTTCGTACAACGGCATTAACCAACCCAATAGAAATCGTCTTCTGTTTCGCGATTCATCGGTAGATGGCCTGAAAACTGGCCATACAGATGCCGCGGGATTTTGTTTGGTTGCGTCCGCTAAAAAGCATGGCATGCGCTTGATTTCGGTTGTGCTCGGGGCCAAGTCGGATGAGGCGAGAGCGGTGGAGTCGCAAAAGCTGTTGTCTTATGGGTTTCGATATTACCAAACGCACCCCTTGTACAACGAAGGCGCCACTTTAATCTCCTCCAAAGTTTGGAAGGGTAAAACCAAAACCATCAACCTTGGCCTGGCCGAAAAGGCGGTGATTACGATCCCCAGAGGTGCCAAAGACGCATTAGAGGCAGAGCTGTTGGTGGATTCCACCATTGAGGCCCCCATTGAGAAGGGCCAAACACTGGGTGAATTGGTGGTCACTCTGGAAGGTGAACAGGTCTATAAAGCCAATTTAGTGGCCTTGGCGCCAGTGGAGTCGGCGGGCTTTTTTGCGCGCATATGGGACAGCTTGGTGATGTTCGTAATGGGGTTGTTTGCTTAGTATGAGTGCACCAGAACCACCGAAGATTGAATTTCCTTGCCCCGATTACCCCATTCGTGTAATGGGTGTGGCAAGCCAAGACTTTCAGGAATTTGTACTCGGTGTATTTGAAAAACACGCGCCAGGGTTCGACCGCAATGCAGTTATTGTACGCCCTAGCCGCAAGGGTAATTACGAGTCCGTCACGGTCAAGATCATGGCCACTGGCGAGGCGCAGTTGCAGGCGCTGTTTCAAGAGCTGCGAGCCAACACCCATGTGAAAATGGTGTTATAAACAGGCTTTGAACGAGGTCGCAGTTAAATCCCTGGGGTTGCAGCCCTACCAAACGATCTGGAACGAGATGCGCGCGTTCACCGATGGACGCACGCAATCCACAGCAGACGAACTTTGGCTGGTGGAGCATCCCAGTGTTTATACACAAGGGCAGGCAGGCAAACCCGAGCATGTAGTCCATTTGGGTGGCATTCCCTTGGTTCAAGCAGACCGTGGTGGGCAGGTTACTTATCATGGTCCAGGCCAAATGGTGGCTTACCCCTTGCTCGACCTTAGACGTCTAGGGCTGGGTGTTCGCGAGTTGGTCTCACTTTTGGAAACGAGCGTGATACAAGCCTTAGCTCATTGGCAAATCGAGGCTGTCTCCAATGCGCATGCGCCGGGTGTGTACGTGGAGGATAAAAAAATTGCGTCCTTGGGCTTAAGGGTTCGTCGTGGCTGCAGCTACCATGGGCTGAGTGTGAATGTGGATATGGATTTGACGCCGTTTCTTGGCATTAACCCCTGTGGTTACAGTAACCTCGAAATGACGCAAGTGGCGAATTGTGTTGACCCTGCGCCTACCCTGAGCGCATTTTCCGAGGTTTGGGTCACGCAATTTCTACAAACATTGGGCCTCTCGGCCACTCTATAGCAGTATTAAGATTATGAGCGATAAACTTCCAGTTAAACGAACTCGCAGAATTCAGACCGGTGAAAAGTTGCGTGATGCTGATAAGGTAGAGCGTATTCCGGTCAAGGTCATCGCCACTGACCAGTTGTTGCGAAAACCAGATTGGATTCGAATTAAGGTAAATGCCTCACCCGAAGTAGCGCGAATAAAAGCGTTACTTCGAGCCAATAAACTCTCTACGGTGTGTGAAGAAGCCAATTGCCCCAATCTTGGCGAGTGTTTTAGTGGGGGAACGGCCACCTTTATGATCATGGGGGATATCTGCACCCGTCGTTGTCCTTTTTGCGATGTTGGCCATGGTAAACCCAATGCCCTGGACGTTGATGAGCCCAAGCATTTGGCCGCGGCCATTGCTGATATGGGGCTAAAATACGTGGTGATTACTTCGGTGGACCGCGACGATTTACGTGATGGTGGTGCGCAACATTTTGCCGATTGTATTCGAGAGTCACGGGCCTTATCACCAAATCTCCAAGTGGAGATTCTCACCCCGGATTTTAGAGGGCGCATGGACATTGCCTTGGAGATTCTGGCCCATGAGGCGCCTGATGTGTTCAACCACAATTTGGAGACAGTGCCCCGACTGTACCGTGAGGCGCGTCCTGGCGCGAACTATCAGTGGTCCTTAGACTTATTGAAGCGCTATAAGGCTTTAAAGCCGAATGTGCTAACCAAATCGGGTTTGATGGTAGGCCTTGGCGAGACCAAGGAAGAGATTCTCGAGGTGCTAAAGGATATGCGAGCGCACAATATCGATATGCTCACCATTGGACAGTATCTACAACCCTCTCGCGATCACCTCCCTGTGAAACGGTATGTAGCACCGGCGGAATTTGATGAATATCACGCAGCGGCTATGGACCTTGGTTTTAAGCAAGCCGCGTGTGGCCCTCTTGTGCGCTCGTCTTACCATGCGGACAAGCAAGCCCACGGTGAAATGGTGAAGTAACCAGGGTGGTTGCCATTGAGCTTTTGGCGAACCAACCGCAATGGTTGGACACCATTGTTCAGTGGCATCACTCAGAGTGGGTGCGCACAACCGCTGGGGAAGATTCTCCCTTAGAAATTGAGGCCGCTTTACAAGAACGCAAGCGTTATATGCAGGAGCACCTGCGTCCCAAAACAGTACCGGTTACGTTTGTCGCCCATTGCGTGTCTCGCCCCCTAGGAACCGTCAGCTTAGTCCACTATGCCTTACCGCCATCGGCGCTCAAAAGTGTATGGTTAACCAATCTTTATGTGGCTGCAGACCAGCGTGGACAAGGGCTTGGTGGGCGCTTGCTACAGCATGCCTGTCACTGGGCCGCAGCACATCGGTTAGGCCGTATTCGCCTCTATACATTTGACGCGGCAGAATTTTATTTGGCGCGCGGATGGGAGTTTGTAACGGCAGGGGAGCTTCGAGGCCAAAGTATCGATGTTTTGCAAAAAATCTTTCCTTAGACGGCCGGACTGCCAGTTTGGTTGATTCACTACAAACTGTGACATGTTCTACGCTTTGAACGCTTCGTTTTCCATTTGTCCACTATAGCTCTCCATTTATCCCGCGTGTTCTGCAAGCTTAATCCTGCCTGTAATACTCAGTTCAATAGAACTTGTCTAATGGCCCAGTACGTGGTGGCACAATGCAATTTCAAAAAGGTTTCACTCTGATCGAGTTGATGATCGTCATCGTTATGGTGGCGATCGTTTTCAGTATTGGCGTGCCGTCCTTTTCTGTGGTGATCAAACGCAACAATGTTGACAGCTTGCAAATGAAGTTGGCGAGCGCTGTGAGCTCTGCACGCAGCCAGGCGGCTTCACGTAATACAACGGTGAGCATGTGCTCAAGCAGCACTACGACGGCCTGTGGTGGAAGTTGGAGTGACGGGTGGGTCACATTTGAAGACCGTAACGCCGATGGTGTTTTGGATTTGGGTGAAATCGTTATCGATGTTTATGAACACGACAGTGATTATACTTTCAGTGCCACCAACAGCGCTGGCAACAGTGTGAGCCGCATGACTTTTTCTTCGCAAGGTTATATGCAAGGCACCGAATCTACCCTATTTACCATTTGTGAACCCGATGGCAAAGTCGACTATGCCAAAGGTGTGTATGTAAGCGGCAGCGGGTTAATGATCAAAACTCGCGACAACGAAGATGCCGATACCATTCACGATAATCCGTTTAAGGCGGCAGATGCAAACCCTGCTGACCTGACTTGCAGCTAAGCCGGTATAGCTCTTTGAAAGGCGCCGAAAGTCAATGTACAGCGCTTACCAAGGGAAAGTTATGAAAAGCCGTGGTTTTACATTAATTGAAATGATGGTGGTGCTTGTCATTACTGCAATATTAGCGGCCGTGGCGTACCCATCTTATCAGCAATCCGTACGGGAGACGCGCAGGGGCGATGCCAAAGAAGCCTTGTCTCGTGCCGCCAGTTTTCAAGAGCGTCACTTTTTCGCCAACAATCAGTATACCTCCAATACGGATGACATCGGAGGGGCCAGCAGCTCGGATGGGCACTACGTGGTAGCCGTTCTAGGGAATTCTGTTTCGTGTACTTCGAATGGTGTGACATTCCCCTGCTACACGATAGTGGCTTCTGCCACGGGCGATCAAGCCAACGACAAAACTTGTGGACAATTCTCAATTGATCATACCGGGCGCAAGCGCAGTTTCAATACGACAAATTCCCCTCCGGTTGAAAATACGACTTCAGGTGAATGCTGGTAATTACGTTTCACTATAAAGCATTTCACTTGTGAACAAATTTTATATAGGCATTCGGCTTTGTTATTTTTGGGTGCTAATTGCCTGCGTGCAGCTCGACTTTTTTGAGTCAAAATCGGTTGTCGTTTATCTTGGTATTCAACCGTCGAGCCCTTGATATTCGTTGGTTTCAGACGTTTATCGCGAATGGCGTCCGTCGGTCTTTTACGATGGAAGTGCTTGACTATCTCACCTACATTTGGAAGTACGTAAAACCATATCAAGGTATTGGGTACAGTTATGAATACGCCAATGAACCAACAAAATGGATCTACTTTGCTAGAGATGATGATCGCACTGTTTGTGTTGGCCGTTGGACTGCTGGGCGTATTGTCCATGCAGGTGAAATCCATGCAGTTTAACCAAAGCGCGTACTACTACACGCAAGCGGTGTATCTGGCTAACGATATTTTAGAAAGCATGCGCTCAAACCCCGATACCGCCAACACGTATATCATCGATCTAGATGAAGTGGCACCAACGGCGACAAAAGATTGTGAGAACACTGCCAATGCCTGTACCACCACTGAAATGCGCAACTGGACTTTGGCCAACTGGCGCCAAAATGTCACCAGCACCTTAACCTCAGGTCGCTCTTCAGTGGCCACCAATGGAAGTTTTTACACCATCACCGTGCAATTCGATGACAGTCGAGCGGAAGCGGAAGGGTTCACTGGACCAAAGCTCAGTGAATATGTATTGGTGACGGAGATCAACTAATGACGACCAAAAATTTTACTTCGCCATCATCCACTGGGCAATGTGGTATTTCCATTGTTGAATTATTGATTTCTTTGGCCATTGGTATGGCCGTTATCGCGGGGTCCATTCAAGTGGTGGCTTCCAGTAAGCGCAATTTTATGGATCAGGATGAAGTAACTTTTATTCAAACCAATGCACGCTATGCATTGGATCTTCTTGCCAAAGATATTCGCATGGCGGGATATACAGGTTGTGCCACACAAACCTCCATGCAAGTGGCCAATTCGATTGAAGACGATGCTGATGGCTATATTTCCATGCATGGGCTTCAGGGCTTTGAAGGTGCTGCTAACACCAACGGATTCCCTGTGGATGTTAAAGATATTGCGTATACCGGAACCGATGCCATCCTGGTGCGGCGTGCCAGCGACTCAGGAGAGTTAGACGTTAAAAGGCACAATGCCACCGCTGCGTCTATTGGCCTTTGGCAAAATCATTCTTTTGAAAAAGGTACAACATTGGTAATCGCCGATGCCAGTTGCCGTAACGTAGGGTTGTTTCAAGTTAGTGGCCCTACTGGCTTGCCTTCTCAAAATATTGTGCACAATACAGGTTCTGGCACAAGCAACTGCACCAAGATTATTAAAGGTGATTTTGTTTGTACGCCTGCCTGTAAGGCGACAGAGTGTAATGGTTATGACAAAGCCACCGGTGAGTACGGTCCTGGCTCTAAGGTAATGGCCTTTATTTCACGTACTTATTTTATCGGTGAGTCTGATGTCATGCCGGGCATGCCGGCTTTAAAACGTCAATCCTTTAATGATAATGGTGCGCCCGGAACTACCACACAAGAGTTGGCCATTGGTGTGGAGGATATGGAGTTGACGTACGGAGTGGACTTCAATGGCGATGGTGCGGTGGACCAGTATCGTGCTGCTAACCAAATGGATTTGGATGGCGGCGGTATCATTGACGATGATGATTGGGACCAAGCACTCACCGTTAAAATTTCCCTCGTTTTTCGTTCTCAAAATGAAGTGTTACCGAAGGCCGAGACTAAGACACTCGCGGGCACTACCTACAATGATCGATATATGCGCCAAGTGGTGAATTCAACCGTACGCATTCGCAATAGAGGTTAGGGGTTATGTGCAAACTTCCCGTAAGCATGCCATCACCGACACGTCAATCGGGTACGGCATTGATTGTTAGTTTAATTATCTTGTCCATTGTAACGTTGTTGGGGGTCTCCAATATGCAGTCCTCAAACGCAGAGCTAAAAATGGCCGCCAGCATGCGTGATCGCGGAGTTGCATTTGAAGCAGCCGAGGCGGCACTGGCCATTATTGAAGAGAACTTGGCCACCAGCCCACCTTCACGAAACGATTTGTTTTCAAATTGCAGTGGCGCCACGTGTTTCAATGCCACTTGTCAAAATGGATTGTGTTTTGATGGTGACTATCAATTGAGTTATTCCGAATTTGAATGCCAGGTAGCAGACTATGCGGATTCAAGTCAGCGCGTGAAATTTTGGAGTGACAGCACCTTGGATGTGTGGAATACGGCCAATCGTTATCAAACCATCAGTGTGGATAGCGTGAGTGCTCCAGTGAAATACATTACCGAATTTTTATGCTTTGTGGCGCGCGATGAAAATACGCCATTTTCAGCTGCGGCGGGTGAAAATAATAATGGCGCGCCGCTGTTTCGCATTACGGCGCTGGCTAAGGGGAATGGCGGTCGTGCCTCTGTGGCTTTGCAATCGACCTACAAAGTTTTGAACGGACACTGAGATAAGTGGTGAAGTTATGCGTACGGAATTGTTGAATACAGCACTCAAAAAATGTGGTTTGCTTGGCTGCGGTATCTTTTTTAGCGCTGCCCAGTGGGTGCAAGCTGCGACGCCGGAGGTCAGTCACTACGAGGCCGTGCCGCCACTGCTGGCCGAAAGTGCCACGCCTCTGGTGATGCTCGCACTGTCCAACGATCATCAATTGTTTTACAAAGCTTTCACCGATTACGACGATCTAGACAATGATGGATTTCCCGAAAGTACTTATACGCACGCCATTGATTATGAAGGCTACTTCGACAGTTACAAGTGCTATGCCTATAGTGTCGCTTTGGGATATTTTCAGCCGGTGGCAGAGACTGCGTCCAAGTATTGTGACCGCGCGGCCAATAACCAGTGGAGTGGCAACTTCCTGAATTGGGCCACCATGACCCGCATTGATGAAATACGTAAAGTCTTATTTGGTGGTAAACGTTACAACGAACAGTTGCTGCCGAGCATCACGATTTTAGAGCGCGCCATGCTCACCAATGATGCTCACAGCTTTGCCAAATATTATAATGGTACAGACTTGGCGGATTTAACGCCTTTCGGTGATAACACGACGACGCATGCTGATGTGCCCACAGGCTTGGTGGCAACGCAAGCCAGTGGAATCACATTTTGTAACACAACGCCGGATACAGATGCTACGACGGATAATTCCAGCAGCGTGAAGGCCCCCCCTCTGATTAGAGCCGTGGCGGGGAACTATCAGTTATGGGCTTCAAACGAAAGATGGCAGTGTCTCTACGATGAAGAGCAGTCAGCGAGTAATAATAACAACTCCACGACGACAGGGATTTATTCGGCCGCCTCCAGCCCTAGTACTTCAAAAAAAGCCGAACAACGCAATGGTATTACCGTGGGAGATTACGTTGCCCGTGTCCAGGTGTGCGACCCCGCATTATTGGGTAGGGAACTTTGTAAGCAATACCCATTGGGAAATTACAAACCGGTAGGCGTATTGCAGCAGTTTGGTGACCAAGGGCAGGTACAATTTGGTCTGATGACGGGCAGCTATAAAAAGAATAAGTCGGGTGGTGTGCTCCGCAAAGATATTGGTGATATTACTGATGAAATTAATGTGAATACCTCCGGCACCGTTAAAACGGGTGTGGGAGGCATTATCGAGACAATTAATAATTTTCGCATCGCCAACTATAATTACGCGGATGGTCTTTACAACACCACGGACAACTGTGGTTGGGGTAACACTACCTTTACTGATGGTGATTGCACAAACTGGGGCAACCCGTTTACGGAAATTTTACTAGAGTGTTATCGTTATTACGCAGGTAAGCAGCCCACATCGGCTTTTGATGCAGACGATTCTACCATTATTTCAGGTTTAACTCGTGAGACCACCTGGCATACCCCGTTGGATTCCACCAACATTTGCGCCAAGCTCAACGTCATCGCCTTCAATGCCAGTACCACATCATATGATTCGGATGCTCTCGCAGGCTTTTCAGATTTGAATCCTAAAGCTGGAGATACCGCCAAGACGATGACGGATAGAGTAGGTGACGGCGAAGGCATTACTGGTGGTGCGAGCCCCTTGTCTTATTTTGTGGGCGAGCATGGTACAGACCTAGATCAATTGTGTACCGCCAAAGCGGTGACCAGTTTAGGTGATGTGCGTGGTACCTGCCCAGACTCTCCAAGGCTTGGAGGCTCCTATCAAATGGCAGGTATCGCCTATCACGCGAGGGTGAATGACATTCGTGCAGATCTCGATGAAGATCAGGTGGTGCAAACCTTCGGTGTTACCTTGTCGCCTGCAGTGCCCAACGTGAATATTCCCGTGCCGGGAACAACTGATAAATTTGTTAGGATTCTACCCGCCTGTCGTACCATCATGAGCGATGCTACCGAGGGCAATTGTGGATTAGTGGATTTTAAAATCGTTGAAAACTATGTTCCTACGGCTACTGCAGGAGAATATAAAGGCACCTTTTATGTGAATTGGGAAGATACCGAGCAGGGTGGTGATTACGACATGGATATGTATGGCGTGATTCGTTATACCATTACTGCGACCACAATAAAAATTGAAACAGACGTGGTGCACGAGTCCACTGTTTATGATATGGCCTTTGGTTTTGTGGTCAGTGGTACCACTGAAGACGGTTTTAAGGTGATGTCAGGAATCGAAGGCTACACGGGCTTTGACTGTTCCAACTGTCAGGCGGGAGACGCCGCCAAAAGTAAAACTTACACCATAGGAAGCTCAACGGCTTCTTTGTTAGAGCAACCCTTATTCTATGCGGCCAAGTGGGGTGGTTTTACAGACCTTGATGGTGATGGCACGCCCAATAGAGCGGATGAGTGGGACCAACGCATCAATGCGACGGGTGTTTTGGGTTCTGATGGCATGCCCGATTCCTACTACTATGCGGTGAACCCCAAATTATTGAAAGAGCAATTGACATCGATTTTGGTAACGATCCTTGACCGAACGGCGTCGGGGACTTCAGCGGCGGTGGTAACCAATACGGGAACGGGCGAGGGTGCGTTGTACCAAGCGTTGTACAACCCGCGATTTGCTGGAGCAGACGGCATTGAGTCGGTGGATTGGGTCGGTACGCTTAACGCAGTATTTGTGGACAGTTTTGGCCACATTCGAGAAGACAACGCTGCTCCCAAAGGTAAGTTAACGGATGCAGATTATATTATCGATGTTTTTTATGATCCCGTTAGCCAGAAAACCAAAGTACAGCGGTTTCTTTTTAACGCGGATGGCTCCACGGGTGCCACCGTCGGTGTCCCTCAAAATGTCACGGATATTGATCCCATCTGGAATGCTCGAGAGTCTTTGTCGAAGGTGTCTGATTATGTCAACCAGAGAACCTTGTATGGCAATAAGGCCAATACAGGCCGCTACATATTAACGGCTATTGATCAAGATGGTGATGGCCAGATTGGGCTGACGCCAGGGTTAAACGAGTCGTTAGATTTTGTGGATGACTATTTTGATGCCGCTTACACTAAACCTTGGTACCGATTGTTGGGACTAAAATCCACCGATGCTGCAGATGGCCCCAATATTGTGAACTGGGTGCGTGGCGCTGCTGTAGCGGGGTATCGTAATCGTCGTATTGATGTGGACGGTAATGGTTCTCCCGAACCTGTATTGCTGGGCGATATTGTTAATTCTTCCCCCCTTGCCGTAGGGCGGCCATCAACGGCCTATGATCTGACGTTTGGCGATGACACTTATCGTGCCTTTCGACAGCAATATCAACATCGTCGGCAGATGGTTTATGTGGGCGCAAATGACGGCATGATACATGCATTTAATGCTGGTTTTTTTGATTCGGTTGACAATCAATATAAGCTGAAGGTAACCACACAAACAGAGCACCCGCTGGGCACAGAACTATGGGCTTATGTACCTTATAACGTGTTGCCGCATTTACAGTGGTTAACGAAGCCTGATTACCCTCATGTGTTTTATGTGGATGGCACCATAAAACAGTATGACGTGAATATTTTCCCCGACGATGCTGTTCATCCGGAGGGTTGGGGTACGATTTTAGTCGTTGGTATGCGCTTTGGTGGTGGCGACTATACACTGGACCCAGAAGAGGATGCGGATGGTGATGCGTCAGATGATATTACGTTGCGTTCAGGCTATGTGATTATTGACATTACTGACCCAGAGTCCGCACCTGAAATCATTGCTGAGATTACCCATGAGAATATGGGCTATACCACCGCGGAGCCGACACTGGTGAAGATGCGAGAATCCGACCCCACCACGGGCTCCTATGAAACGCCAGCAGTGAATGAATGGTTTTTGGTTTTTGGCTCGGGCCCAGCAGGTGCTACTGATCTAGAACGTGAAAAGGCTTTGAAAAAAGCAGAGAGCAGTAAAACAGCAAAATTATTTGTTTTTAATCTAAAAAATAAAACCTTAACAGAAAAAGACACCGGCGAAGCCAATGCGTTTGTTGGTGGACTTGAAACCGCCGATTGGAACAATAACTACATAGACGATACATTGTATTTTGGTACGGTCTCGGGTACCGCGGCAGTGCCAACGGGTAAACTGCGTCGCGGTGAACTGAGTGTGGTATCGGGAAGCCTCGATATTGTACTGAGCGATGTTTTAGATGTGGATGACCAACCTTTTAGCGCCACGCCTCTGGTCGTGCGCGACAGGATGGGTGAGTACTGGGTGTATAACGGGACCGGTCGTTTTTACGTGGTGGATGACAACTTTACATCGGCACAACAAAGTTACTATGCTATCAAAGAGCCGCAATCCGCGGGCGCAATTAGTGCATCTGAAGTAAAAAAAGTGGATTTAATTAATACGACGGATATCAAAGTGTTTACCGATGGTAGCCTTGATTCTAAAGCAACCCCAGGGGGAGCCGTTGAAGTTGGCAGTCCTCTTCAAGAGGTCAGCACCTTTACCGAAGTTTTGCAGGCGGTGCAGGGCGCCGATGGTTGGATGTTTGATTTTGCTCGAACAAGATCGCGTAATATCACTCAGGCACGTGTGTCAGACCAATCGTTGATCTTTACCGAGTATCAACCAAGTGGCTTAAAGTGTCAGCCAGAAGGATTTGGGTTTCTGAATGCGCCGCATTTACTCGCGGGAATTCCAGGCCCCTTTGCCCCCATCGGAACTGACTCTAGCTCTAAAAATGCAGACGACGCAGAAGAAGTTCTGTTGAGTGAGTCACTCGGCTTGGGTAGCCCCTCATCCCCCAGCCTTTATCAGCGTGGTGATGGTAAAAAGGTCGCAATCGTACAAAGCTCGACTGGGGAGTTGTCTACCTCCACGATTGAAACTGGCAGTTTGCAGGGGACTCGTGAATCCTGGAATGAATTAATTATCGATTGGCAATAAGTCTACGCCCATAACGTGGGCTCATACTGACCAAATGAAAGTCACTACCGAAGAAAGGTGCTAGATCTCTATGAATCGACAAACAGGTTTTTCGGTGCTTGAAGTGTTGCTCGTTGCCTTAACCATGGTGTTAATTATTGCCATTATTTATGCCAACTTTCGTGATGCCGTGATGTTTGAGCGGCGGTCTCTTGCTCAGCAGGCGCTGCTAACGTCAGCAGGGTTGCAAGAACGCTGGTTTGTGCGATTGTACGAATACGCCCGTAGCATTGACGAGGTGGGTGGAGCAGATTCAGCTGGTGAGTACTATGAACTAAAGGTTACGCAAGACCCTTGTGGCGATACCTCTTGCTATACCATTGTGGCCACTGTCATAGGTGAGCAGGAGGCCGACAGGGAATGTGAAAAGATGACGATCAATTATCTAGGGGTGAGGCGCGCCAATAATTTCCTTAACGAAGATACCACCTCTGAATGTTGGAAGTCTTCTGTGTAGCTTCACTTCCTATCATTGGTTGAAAAGCCATAAAATACAAGGTGATTCGCACATCAGTGCCAGTGTTTTTAGGGGGCAATAAAAAAACCGCTAGGAGATCTATTTAATTGCCGGGTTAATAGTGTTAGTGTGCGTTAGCGATAAACCTCGTTGCCAACGCGCGAGCTTTTTCAAATACTTGCGAAATCGGTTGTTGGACGCTCACAGAGTGAATGTCGGGTTCATTCAGGGGGAGTTCCAAGGCGTCGAATTGGCTGTCTAGCAAAGTAGTCGGCATAAAGTGCCCTTTGCGCGTGGACATGTGGTTTGCAATCGTTGCCTTATCGCCCTCTAGCAGAATAAACAGGGTGTTATAACCCAATTCTCGAAAACGCGCGCGGTGCGCTCTTCGTAATCCAGAAAATACCAAAACGCCATTTTGCTCGCTTTTTTGAATGTGATGGCACATGGATTCAATCCATGGATCGCGCATGGCATCAGTAAGCGGCTTTCCTGCAGCCATATGAGCTTTGTTTTCGTCGCTGTGAAAATCGTCACCTTCCCAAAAAGGCACCTGTAATTGTTTGGCTAAACGCGCACCCAAAGTGGATTTTCCGCAGCCGCTGACGCCAATACACAAGATCAAGTAGGGACGACTCATAGGGTTACGCTCGCGGTAGCTGGACATTAACTTTGTAGTGTTTATTGGGCTCAATGTCGCTGATCACATTGCCCTGAAGGGGTTTGTCGTCCAGCCAGATAAGCACCTCGTTGGATTCGACCTTGTCGAAGGAGACGTCAAAGACGGCCTTTCGAAAATGGCGCGTGACTTTGGCGTACGTCCAGTGAGAAGGTAATTGCGGTGCAATTTGCAAACCCGCCGGAGACCCTTTTAATCCAAACAGCCCTTCGATTAAACAGCGGTAAACCCACGCGACAGTGCCGGTATTAAACAGTTGGCTAGAACGGCCTGCCGTGCGCGGATGCTGATAGTAGGCGCCGCGGTAATAATTGGGGATATAAACGGGCATTTGTCCGCGTTGTAGGTAATCCGCATCATTGGGACCGGCGAGCATTTTTCGCAGTAAGTCCCACGCGCGGTCGGCCTCACCGATGGCGTACAAACTGTAGATATAAAACACACTGGCGTGATTATAAACCGAGCCGTTTTCGGCAGAACCGGGGAACTTCTGCGTCACTCGTCCCACGTCATCACGCATGCCGGTGTAGGCCGGTGCCAGCATCATCGGTCCATAGGGCGTGACCAACTGTTCATCGATGGCCGTTAACAGCTCTTGCTTTTGTTCTTCACTGCAAATGCCAGCCAGTATTGCCCAGCTTTGTGGGTTTAAAAAAATACGGCCTTCGGTATCGTGGCGACAACCAAACTTGACGTCGTCATCCGTGATGCCGCGGGCGTACCACTGTCCATCCCATAAGTGTTCATTGGCTTGTGTTTGTATGGTTGTGCGATGGTGGTTAAATAGTTCAGCTTGTTCTTGCTTTCCTGCAAGCTGACAAATGTCGGCCCACACCTTAAGCGCGTAGGCCGTGGCAATGGTGAGCCAACCTGAAACGCCTTTGCCTTTGTATCCCACCATATTCATAGGGTCGCACCAATCGCCCTGGGCAATGTAACTCAGGCCGCGTTCATCTCGATTTTGAACCAGGTAGAGCGTGGCATTACAGATACGCTCAAATACAGTGAGTGTGTTGCCCTGCTTGTCCGTCACCTGCTCTGAGAGTAGGGCATAATCGTTGGTTTCGTCTAAGTATGCCTTTAGACATACTGGTAGCCATACACAGTGATCGGTATGTGGAATTTGGTTGATGTACTTAAGTGTGGTGTCCTCTGTTAATAAAATGCCATCAGGCATTGCACCGCTTTTTTCTTGCTGACCCAAAGCGTGAATGAAAGCTTTGCGAGTGGTGTCAGGCATAATGTAACTCATGCCCATATTGTCTTGGAGGTAGTTTCGAGTCTGAGGGTCAGTGGTAAGACGGTTAACGTCGCCGTGATAGTAAACTTGCCGGGCCAACCAATGGTTGGCAAAAGCATCAAAGTGTGTATCGGGGGTTTGCTGATGTAAGATCCCCTTACCTTGGTCAATATAACGTTGGTATTCCTCGTGCGCGGCCTCAAACCCAACACCCAAATAACGATTTTTTAATCGCTTAATTTCGGCATCGTCGTGCGCAGGGCCCAATAAAAAGCGAAACGTCTGGGAGGCTTTTGGCGCTAGCGAAATTTGATATTGCAAAATGGCCGCCGGTGTTTCGTACAATGCGTTGGAGCCACTCAGCTTTTCTTCCAAAATGCCATCTGGACAACTCAAACCGCCTTCGCCCTCAAATTGTGTTTGGTTCACATCGAAGGCATCGGGTGGTGATTCGTGTAACAAAAAAGTTTTGTCTTTGAAATGTTGGTTTTTAAAGTAGTCATCCACTTTTTGGTAGGGCGTCACACAAGACGCCACAATGCCGCCAAGGTCTTTGCGGTACTCGCCGCTTTGGTTCATCCAGCTCATGTAGCCAAATGGAAAGTAGGGGTAAATACTGACCTTACGATGACGGTCTGATGGGTTTGAAAGGGTAAATTCCCACAACTCTACACTGTCATCAACGGGTAAATGCACACGTAATTGCATCTCTAAACCTAAGTGCTTTACGTGCCATTGGATGTCGTATTGACCTACGGAAAATGTAAAGGCATCTGGTGTGGCCTTAACCGGCGCATGGGGAACAGAGGCGAGTTCTGAGGTGTCTTCATCTTTGACATAAAAGAAGCGGCCGGGATGATGAGCATAGTAAGGTTGCTCCGGCTGCATAAACGTTTTGGCTTCAAGGTTGGGCGCGTGGGTGTATTTGGCAGGCTCTGGTTGCATAAATTGCGCGATGGCATAGCCACGGCAATTGACTTGAAGCATCATTTTCTTGTTCCACAAAAATCCGCAAGCGTTGGGCATTGTGGTAGGTGACAATAGGTCAAACCTTTCACCAAAATTTTGGGCTTTTAACATACTGCTCTCCACCGCATTAACTCAAAGCGGGTTATTGGCGTTTGGTGCTGAATCTTCTTATGGCGTTGGCCCTGAGCTTCTAGGTCACAGGCCAACGATTTACATTGTTATTCTGGCGTGGCGGCCTGCGCACGCGTTTTTAAATCGGCTTGAATGGTTTCGAGTTGTGGACCCGTCAACGTATAAAAGCGAGTGACGAACACTGCCGTTAAGGCAAAAAAGCCCGGACCTGCGGTTTGTAATATCACAATCCCCAATTGTGAGGCGCCAGACTGTGCTTGATTGGCTGCATACCCGAGCGCTGAGAGTACCCACAGCATAATCGCTGAACCCAAGGCACCTCCTAATTTTTGAGAAAAGGTCGCCGCAGAAAAGGTCATGGCCGTTGCGCGGCGGCCGGTTTGCCATTCTGTGAAATCGGCGGCATCGGCGTACATGGACCAGGTTAATGGCGATTTGGGGCCAAGCGCTAAACTGATGAGCACGTTGAAGAGAAACATCAATACAATTTCAAACGGCAGAGCACCACTGTCGAGTACCTCGGTAGTGCCATCGGCTGCCTGTGTTATTTCGACGCTGAGGACGGTGCCGCTTTCTTCCGTTACCGTGAGCTCTGACTGTGTGGCGCCTTCAATGGGCACCTTGTGGGTGAATACCCACCAGAACTTTTCATGTTTAAACCATTGATACTGTGCATCACTTTGGATGTCATCTACCACCAGGTCTGCGGCGATGGCGGTGGTGGCCGTGTTGTCACTGATATTCACCACTCCGTTTACATCCGGTTTGGGCACAAAGGTAAAGGCTATGGAGCAGGTTGCCACAATGGCCATCAAAAGCATTAAAAGCTTGGCTTTGTCGAGAAAGCGTGTCATTAAGGGGGCAAAGGCCGCACCCACTGCATAGGCAGCCATTTGCAGGCCCAAATATAATCCCAGCAAATCGGGCCTTACCACGTAATAGTTAAAGTAGTAATAGGCAGAGCCCGCGCGCATGGTGATGGTCATCATGATGATCATCGACAGTGCGAACAATATCAGCCAGGGTTTGTTTTGTAGTAAGTCTTTAATGTCATCGACGGGGTTCGTCTTTTGCTGCGGGGGCGGTTTGATGCGCTCTTTGGTGGTGAAAAACGTAATACCAAACAGAACGGCTGCGGCAACCCCGTAAGTGAGCATGGTCATCTGCCAGCCTTTGGCATCGTTACCTTGGCCAAACCATTGAACTAGATCCAGCGTATAAAAATTAACCATAAAGCCGCAGCTAAACGCAAAAATAAAGCGAATGCTAATCAAGGACGTACGCTCTTGGCTGCGGGCAGTCATCACACCGGAAAGCGCTGAATAAGGCGTACTGAGGACCGTATACATCATCATCATAAAGGTATAGGTACCGTAGGCCCATATGATCTTCCCTCCATCGCCTAAATCGGGTGTGGTAAAGGTGAGAACGGCAGCACCCGCCATAGGCAGTCCTGCAAACAATAAATAAGGCCGAAATTTACCAAAGCGGCTTCGTGTCCGATCAGCAATGGCTCCCATTATCGGGTCTGTACAGGCGTCCACAAATTTGGTGAGAAACATCATAGTGCCAGCGACGGCTGCAGAAATGCCAAAAACATCCGTATAGAAGGCGGCCAAAAACGATGCGATGGTGGTCCAATAAAGATTGAAACCAAAATCCCCAACACCGTAACCGAGTTTTTCACTCAAGCCCAATTTGGCGGTGCGATCTTCCTGTTTGGATGATGTTGACACTGGAACTCCCCCTAGATGGTCTGCTCACTTAAGAACGCTGGCTCACAATGACAGTCGCGAACGGCTGCCTTAAAGTGACTTATTATTATGGTAGCGCAACCACGCTGAAGGTGGCCCCCATTTGGGATGCGTAGCATAAACAGCTCGCTCTTGGAATTCCACAACAGTGCTTGGGGATAGTCCGTTGTAGGTCACATTTCCGGTTTTGTCATATATATAAACGTGCGATTACCCGTGATTCATGGGCGGTTGAGTAGGGCGGGGGTACAGGGTTGATTCCCACTTTTGGGGTTTAATGTTATGGTAAGTCCGCTCGTTTACTCAACGTTGGCAACGAGCACCTCATGCCGCACCAGACTGCGAGGTAGTGGGTAAAAAACGTGCAGATTTCCACCCATCTGTGCCATGAAGACCCCGCGGCACTCTTTATTTAAGCATTGATGGGGAATAATAACGCTATGAAACCTTTATCGGATATCGGCCTTGTTGGTTTGGCCGTGATGGGGGAAAACCTCATATTGAACATGGCAAGTAAGGGCTTTACGGTTACGGCCTACAATCGTTCCACAGAAAAAGTGGACAAATTCATTGCCGGGCGTGCAGCTGGCAAAAGCATTCGCGGGGCAAGCTCCATTGAAGAGTTTGTGGCCAGCTTGGAAAAGCCCCGTAAGATTATGTTGATGGTGAAGGCCGGTGGCCCTGTCGATCAGGTGATTGAACAATTGATTCCGCACCTAGACGCCGGTGACATCATTTTGGACGGTGGTAATAGTCATTTTCCAGATACCAACAGGCGAACGGAGTACTTGGAAAGCAAGGGCTTGTTGTTCATCGGGTCTGGAGTTTCCGGCGGCGAAGAGGGCGCTTTAACAGGGCCGTCGGTGATGCCTGGCGGTTCGCGCGAAGCTTGGCCGTCGGTAAAACCCATATTGCAGAGCATTTCGGCTAAAGTGGAGGACGGCTCACCCTGTTGTGATTGGGTGGGTGAAAATGGCGCTGGACACTTTGTCAAAATGGTCCATAACGGTATTGAATACGGTGATATGCAGCTCATTTGTGAAGCCTACCAAATCATGAAAAATTTGTTGGGTTTGACTGCTGACGAAATGCACGAAGTGTTCGCCGAGTGGAATGAGGGTGAACTCGATAGCTATTTGGTGGAAATTACGCGCGACATTTTAGGCTTTAAAGAAGACGGTGAGCCGTTGGTGGACAAAATATTGGACACCGCTGGGCAAAAAGGCACAGGTAAATGGACTGGCGTCACTGCCCTCGAATTGGGTGTCCCCTTAACACTGATTGGTGAGGCGGTATTCGCGCGGTGTTTGTCGGCTCAAAAAGAAGAGCGTGTTGCCGCGTCAAAAGTTTTGTCTGGGCCAACGGTGCAATTTACCGGTGATAAAAAAGCGTTTATCAAAGATTTACACGAAGCGTTGCTTGCCGCCAAGATTGTGTCCTATGCGCAGGGTTATGTGTTAATGCGTGAAGCCGCAGAGGAATATGGTTGGCAGTTAAACTATGGCGGTATCGCATTGATGTGGCGTGGAGGTTGTATTATTCGATCTGCGTTTTTAAGTAAGATCAAGCAGGCCTTTGATGATACACCCGAGCTCACCAATCTTTTAGTGGCCCCTTATTTTGCCGAGCGAATTACTCAAGCGCAGCAAGGTTGGCGCAATGTGGTGGCCACTGCAGCCATCAATGGGATTTCGGCGCCTGCACTGACCTCGGCATTATCGTACTTTGATGGTTATCGCAACGGCCGCTTACCCGCCAACTTATTGCAAGCACAGCGCGATTATTTTGGCGCTCATACTTATGAGCGTGTGGACAAGCCTCGCGGTGAATTTTTTCATACCAATTGGACGGGGCGAGGGGGCGATACCTCTTCTAGCAGTTACAACGTTTAGCCAAAGCGTTTAGTACAATGAAAAGGCCAGCGCTTTGCGCTGGCCTTTTTTGTATCTAATCCTGCGTCTAATGACAGACCAAATGCAGCGCATGCAACTCCACGCAAGATGAACGGAGCCAATGGCGATGCGATCGTTTCATATAACACCGGTGATATTACCCCCGCCTTAATTTCGCCACTCGCTCACCCTCAGGCGATCATGGCGCACAAAAAACCTTCAATTTTGATGATTCTGTTTTTTTGGGAACGCTTTTTGCGATACCCCTAGGGTATGACCTAAAACGCCAAAAATTTGTCGAAGAGATTGTATGGCCGTCACTTTATTTGAACACCTAAGAGCATTCCCCAATAACGTCTCACGCGAAGGCACATGGCAAAATGCCAGAGCCATCTGGCACGGCAATTTGTCTATACCCATCTTGTTATTGATGGTCCTTGGCATGATGACCTTGCCTTTGCCGCCCTTTTTATTGGATGCCTTTTTCTCCTTTAACATTGCGCTGTCCATTGTGGTGTTGTTGGTGGCGGTCTACAGCATGCGACCGCTGGATTTTGCGGTGTTTCCAACCATATTGCTGGTGGCCACACTGTTACGTTTGGCGCTAAATGTGGCATCCACTCGTGTGGTTTTACTGAAAGGGCATGAGGGGGGAGATGCTGCAGGTAAGGTGATTGAGGCCTTTGGTGAGGTGGTGATTGGTGGTAATTACGCCGTGGGTTTGGTGGTGTTTATCATTTTAATTATCATCAACTTTGTGGTGGTTACCAAAGGGGCGGGGCGTATTTCAGAGGTGAGTGCGCGATTTACCTTGGATGCCATGCCAGGTAAACAAATGGCCATCGACGCGGATCTAAACGCCGGCCTGATCGACCAAGAAGAAGCCAAGCTGAGGCGTGCGGAGGTATCCTCCGAAGCAGACTTTTACGGGGCCATGGATGGTGCCAGTAAGTTTGTGCGAGGGGACTCTGTGGCGGGGATTCTGATTCTCATTATTAACATCATTGGTGGACTGGGTGTTGGTATTGCGCAACATCAATTGGAGTTTCAAGACGCTCTCGAAAAATATGTATTGCTGACCATTGGTGATGGCTTAGTGGCACAGGTTCCCTCGCTGTTGTTGTCTATCGCCGCGGCGATATTGGTGACCCGCGTGAACAGCTCTGAGGATATGAGCACGCAAGTTTTTGTACAGATGTTTGACTCGCCCAAAGCACTCGGTGTGGCGGCAGTGATCCTCTTTATTATGGGGGCTATCCCTGGTATGCCACACCTGGCCTTTCTGGGGCTGGCCGCTATTTGCGGAGGGTTAGCCTATTACATTCACTTTCGTAAAAATGTGGCTGAAGTTGTGGAAGAGGGGCCGCAATTGCGGCGTATGGCTGGCCTTAGCGGTGAGGCAGAGGAATCTCCTCATGCCTCCGTCTCTCCTATGCCTTCGCCTGCCGCGTTAGAGCCCCCAAGCAACCGGACGGATGAACCTGCGGAAGTGTCTTGGGATGATGTTTCACCCGTAGACGTATTGGGTTTGGAGGTGGGCTATCGACTAATTCCTCTGGTGGATCGAAACCAAAAAGGCGAATTGCTCGGCCGTATTAAAGGTGTGCGCAAAAAGTTGTCTCAAGAGGTGGGCTTTTTGGTTCCACCTGTCCACATCCGCGACAACTTGGATTTAATGCCCAATCAATATCGCATTACCCTCATGGGAGTAAGCCTCGGGGAAGGGGAGGTGTATTCCGATAAGTTTATGGCGATTAACCCCGGGGAAGTGTTTGGCAAGTTGCAAGGTACACCCACTAAAGATCCCGCATTTGGTTTGGATGCCGTGTGGGTTGATGAAGCTTTGCGTGATCAAGCTCAAACCCTGGGTTACACCGTGGTGGATGCCGCCACGGTAGTGGCCACCCATTTGAACCAAATCGTACAGCAGCATACCTACGAATTGTTAGGGCATGAAGAGGTTCAAAAGTGGTTGGATTTACTCGCCGAAAAATCCCCCAAGTTGGTAGAAGAATTGGTGCCCGAAACGGTCACCATCAATACGTTGTTAAAGGTTTTACAAAGTTTATTGCGTGAACAAGTGCCTATACGTGACATGCGTACCATCGCCGAAGCTTTGGCGGCCAATGGTGATAAAAGTCAAGATGTCGCCACCTTAACAGCTCATGCGCGCGTGGCGCTTGCCCGTCAAATCGTCCAAAACATAGTGGGGGCGGAGCCTTCAATCCCAGTGATCACCTTAGATCCTGCGTTGGAACAATTGTTGCTCCAGTCCCATACACAGGCACAAAAAGTTGGCGCTGACGCCACCAGCTACATCGAGCCTCGTTTGGCTGAGCAATTAAACCAGGCGCTGGCGAGCGTGGGTCAGCAACAAGAGGCAGGAGGCAAGCCTTCGGTGTTATTGGTGGCTGCGCCTTTACGCAATACGTTGGTGAAATTCGTGCGCTTTAGTGTTCCCGACATGCATGTGCTGTCATACAACGAAGTGCCCGACAACAAACAAATTACGATTGAAGCCACAGTTGGCAGTGGGTTGGCCTAACCCGCAATAGGAGATCACTATGACCGTTAAACGATTTGTCGCGCCCGACATGCGCCGAGCTTTGGATATGGTGCGGGAAGAAATGGGCCCCGAAGCGATTATTTTGTCCAGCAAACGCATTCCTCAAGGTGTTGAGATCATTACTTCGATGGAGGTGGATTTACCCACGCGTGGTGCCGATACGCGTAAGGCTTTCGGTCAACGTTTTGACGAGGAGTTGGACAGCCCGCTGGAAAGTGACTCCGCTTGGCAAGTACAACAAAGTATTGAGCAGGCCGCTGAACACTACAACGGAGCCGGTGCGCCACAGACCAATCCTGTGCCGAGTAAGCCGCTATTAGACCCAAAGCGCAGAGCGGCACTGGCCAAAGAAATTGAGCAAGCCCGCGAACGTATGATGGCAGCGCAAAATGCCCCTCATTCAGAGCCGGTGCAAGAAGAATCCAGACAGGCAAGCAAATCCCAAGCGCCGAACCCTGTTCGACCACAACCCCTGAGAGCGGCGAAAACACCCGTGCAATTGGTGCCGGAAGTGGCTGCAGCAGAGCCCGAGACGGCCCCCTTTGATTTGCCCGCGTTTGCGCAGCCCGGAAATACGGGGGATGACCCTGCGTACAGCGATTGGGCGCCAGCCGACTACACCTTTGAAGAGCGTGCTCCGGCAGGTTTAGATCAACAAATGGCAGGACTTGCTGCCGAAATTAAACAGCGCGTGCAACAACATAACCAAAATCAAGATCGCTATAGTGATGAACGTTTGAGTGAACTACACCACCAAATTGCAGATATGCGCCTGTTGCTAGAACAACAAATGTGGCAGATGCGCGATGGTCAACATGCTGGCAAAACGTTACCGTCATTAGCCGCTGAAACACTCAACCGGCATTTAAAGCAGTTGGGGTTACCTGAGCCCGTGGTGGCGCCACTGCTCGCACTGGCAACACCCGGTAAGCATTTGAGTGTCGCTTGGCGTGAAGCGTTGGCCCGGGTGGCGCATCAAATTTCGTCCCCGTCTGAAGACATTGTTAACGCGGGTGGTGTTTTTGCATTGGTGGGCCCAACAGGGGTGGGTAAAACCACCACTATTGCAAAGCTGGCTTCTCGTTACGTATTAGAGCATGGTCTCGGCAAGGTGGCGCTTATTACCACCGATACTTACCGCGTGGGTGCCCACGATCAACTGCGGGCGCTAGGACGTATCCTCAATGTACCTGTGCGTGTGGTGGACAAAGAGCGCCCGCTGGCGACAGTGGTGGCCAGTCTCAAACAGTATCCCTTGGTGCTTGTGGATACGGCTGGGTTTCGTCAGGGCGACCCCTTGCTTAAAGAGCAAGAGGCGATGTTAAGCGCCTGCCCCAACCTCAAACGTATTGTGGTGCTCTCCACCAATAGCCAAGTTCAAACTCTAAAAGCTTCGGCTCATGCCTTCGCGGCTACGCCTGTGGATGGCTGCGTGTTAACCAAGTTGGACGAGACGGCAAGCCTTGGCGAGGCCATCGGCGTGGTCATCGCACAACGTTTGCCTGTGCTCTACACCACTGATGGTCAGGGCATTCCCAATGACATTGGCGTGGCCTCGGCTCACCATCTGGTGGCCAAGGCTGTGGGCATTATGAAGGCCAACGATGAGGCGCCTTCAGACCTTGTGGCTAAGGCACTGTAAGCGTTTTTACTATTAACCCGGCAATCTTTATGTCGGGTTAATGCGGTACAAGGACGTACCGCCATTGGCCAAATGGCCAATGCAAGCTCCTAAAATACAATGAAATTCACACATTTCCGCCAGTATTTTATGGCCGGGTTAATAGGAACATTGCTGGCTTAGCAACAGCATCTATACTGAAGTGAACAGTCTATTGGCCCAAAACCGGTCAATTTACCGAGAAGGTGTAAGCATTTATGAGTCGACCTGTAAAAGTCATTGCCGTCACGGGCGGCAAAGGCGGTGTTGGGAAAACCAATTTATCCGTGAATCTCAGTATTGCATTGGCAGAACTTAACCGCCGGGTGGTGCTGATGGATGCCGATTTGGGGCTTGCCAATGTGGACGTGCTCTTGGGGTTACAAGCTCGCTTCACTTTGGCGGATGTTCTCAGTGGTGAGCGTAAAATGCGAGACATCCTCTTAAATGGTCCTGCAGGGGTCAAGGTGGTACCCGCATCCTCCGGCTTGTCCCAAATGGCGGGTTTGTCACCTCAGGAACATGCAGCCATTATCCACGCATTCAGTGAGCTGGATGATCAGTTGGACGTTTTGATAGTAGATACCGCGGCCGGAATTTCTGAAACGGTGGTGAGTTTTGTTCGTGCCGCGCAAGAGGTGCTGGTGGTGGTGTGTGATGAGCCTTCCTCCATCACCGATGCCTACGCATTGATCAAGCTTTTGAACGCCGAGTATGGTGTCAGTCGTTTTCGCGTGATTGCGAATATGACCCGTTCTGTGCAAGAGGGTGTGAATTTGTTCAATAAATTAAACGGTGTGTGTGAGCGCTTTTTGGATGTGACTCTGCAGTATCTTGGGCCAGTGCCGTTTGATGAAAGTGTGCGAAAGGCCGTTCAAAAACGCAAGGCGTTGCTGGAGTTTTCGCCACGCTGCAAAGCCTCACAGGCCATTCGGGTATTGGCTCAGAAGGTAGATGCACTCCCCATTTCTCACACGGCCAAAGGACATCTAGAGTTCTTCTTTGACCGCTTGTTACAGCCCGCGCACATGGCGCCATAGGCTTTGCCGACGGTGGCTTTATGCATGCATAACATTCATTAGCGGTTTGGTGTGGCGTGTCTTTGGTTAATGGTTTGATGACATACGAGAATACTCAGTCGAGTGAGAATCATATTGCCGTTGAGGATTATGCTTATCTGGTAAAACGCATTGCGCATCACTTAATCGTGCGCATGCCTTCGAGTGTCCAGTTGGACGACTTAATTCAAGCCGGAATGGTGGGGTTACTAGAGGCCGTCCAAAAATATGATGGCGATCGAGGTGCTTCATTTGAAACCTATGCGGGGATTCGAATTCGAGGTGCCATGGTGGATGAAATGCGGCGGGGCGATTGGGTGCCACGCTCGGTGCACCGCAATGCACGACGTATTATGGATGCCATGAATGCGGTGGAAGGGCGCACCGGTCGCGACCCTACGGATGTGGAAGTCGCTAATGAAATGGGTGTGAGCCTAGAAGAATATCACGCGATGTCGGCCGATAGTGCCTCTGGACGGCTGTTTAGCTTCGAAGAGGCGGTGGAAAAAGACGATGTAATGGTCACCGCTACAGCCAGTGAACCGTTGGCCAACCCTGCAGACAGTGCACAACGCTTTGCTCTGTCCGACGCCTTGGCCTCTGCAATAGACCAATTGCCCGATCGAGAAAAGTTAGTACTGTCCTTGTATTACGATGAAGAGTTGAATTTGAAAGAAATAGGACAGGTGTTAGGGGTCAGTGAATCGCGTGTTTCTCAAATACACTCTCAGGCAGCCATAAGATTAAAGAAAAAAATGGCTTCCTGGCACAATTCTTAGTTGCGGTGAGCACCACAAATGGGGGGGATGTCGATTTGGGTGTCAACAACGGTCCAATTCCGTTATAAAAAAACGATTCCACATTAAATTTTCTGGCTGACTCGCCAGTAGAGTCTAGACTTGTAATAGATCCATATACACTCAGGAAGAAGCGGAGGTTGCGTTGGATAAAAACATGAAAATCCTGATTGTTGATGACTTTTCAACAATGCGACGGATTATTAAAAATTTGCTGCGGGACCTAGGTTTTACCAACACCCAGGAAGCCGACGATGGTGTGACCGCGCTGCCAATGCTGAAAAGTGGAGACTTCGACTTTTTGGTGACCGATTGGAATATGCCAGGCATGACCGGTATCGATCTACTTAAGGAAGTGCGAGCAGATGACAAACTAGTGTCCTTGCCGGTATTAATGGTGACCGCAGAGGCTAAGCGTGACCAAATCATTGAGGCCGCACAAGCCGGGGTGAATGGTTATGTGGTCAAACCCTTTACTGCGCAGGTGTTGAAGGAAAAAATCGATAAGATTTTCGAGCGAGTAGGCGGCTAGTCTCAAGATTGCGTAAAAGGTCACAGCATGGAAATGTCAAACCAGTTGGGGAGCGATGAGAAATTTCATGAGCAGTTAGAGAGTTGCTCAAAGCTTCTTATTGAAAAACTTCAGAATAATGATTACCAAGAAGCCTCCGAACTCATTCATACGCTGTATGAAGCGCGCGACAAACACGTTTATACCGCGGTGGGCAAGCTGACGCGAGCGTTGCACAATGCGATTGTCAATTTTCACGTAGACGTAGACGTAGACATTGAAGGGGTTTCGGAGGGGGGTGAGGTCAATTCCGAGATTCGAGACGCATCTGATCGCTTACAGTATGTTATCAAAATGACGCAAGAAGCGGCAGACAAAACCATGGATAGAGTGGAATCTTCTGCTCCGATTGCTATGAACCTTCGACAGGAAGCGTCGGATCTTCGTAGTGAATGGGAAAAATTACACAGGCGAGAGTTGTCCAAAGAGGAGTTTTCCGATCTCTATGCGCGTTTAGGCACCTTTCTAGACGAAACCGGTGAAAGTACCGAGGCCCTGAATAATAATCTGCAAGCCATCATTTTAGAGCAAGGGTTTCAAGATTTGACCGGCCAAGTGTTAAAGAAAGTGATTGGACTGATTACAGATGTAGAAAAAGAACTCGTTAACCTTGTTCGAATTGCAGGACAAGTTGAAGAAATGACCGGAATAGTTGTACCGGACGGGGAAAACGGTAAAAAAGACACATGTGAAGCAGAGGGCCCGCAAATTCACGCGCAGGTGCGTGAAGATGTGGTTAGTGGCCAAGACCAAGTTGATGACCTGCTGTCCAGCCTAGGATTTTGAGGAGCATTGAATGTCGTTCGGTGAAGATGAAGAGATTCTTCAGGACTTCCTTGTAGAGGCAGGAGAAATTCTTGATCAATTGTCCGAGCAGTTGGTTGATCTTGAACAACGTCCTGACGATCGTGATTTATTGAATGCTATTTTTCGCGGGTTTCATACTGTAAAAGGTGGTGCGGGCTTTTTACAATTAGATGAAATGGTCGAGTGTTGTCATATTACGGAAAACCTGTTCGACAGTTTGCGCAACGGCAAGCGTGCGGTAACCTCCGCATTAATGGATGTTGTTTTACAAGCTTTGGATATGGTCAACGAACAATTTCAAGCCGTATCACAACGCAATCCGTTACCGAAAGCCCCCCAAGATCTATTAGACCAGTTGGGGCGCTTGGTGTCAGGCGAAGACCTTGAACCCGAAATCAGTACGGCTGACCAAGCTCCGCCGCCCTCGGTTGAACCAACATCTGCTGAGAGCGTTCCTCCCAGTGATGAACCGGCTGATGGCTTATCTCTGAGTGACGACGAATTTGAGGGACTTTTGGATGCGGTCAACGAGCAGTCCAAAGTCCCTACTACGCAAACACCAGCCCTAGAATCTGAGCCGGTATCTGCGCCACCTGAGCGATCGGTTGATAGCGAAGGTGATGAAATCACAGAGCATGAATTTGAAGCATTGTTAGATCAACTTCATGGTAAAGGCGGTGGTCCGAGCCAAAGTGACAATGCGCATAAAGCACCGGAGCCTGAAAAGCCATCGACGGCCAGTGAGCACTCTGTATCAGGGAGTGATGAAATCTCTGAAGATGAATTTGAGTCGCTGCTCGATCAGTTGCATGGTGCGGGTAAAGCCCCGAGTAAAGAAACGATTCAATCGGTGCCCAAAACGCCAGCCGCTAATACATCGGTCACTCCCCCCGCGGCTGAAAGCAGTGGCGTTGCCGACCCCAGCGAGTTGATTACAGATGACGAATTTGAAAGTCTGCTCGATGAATTACACGGCAGTGGAAAGGGGCCCACGTCGACGGAAGTGGGGCCGACGCCTGCTTCCAAACCGCCGGCCAGCCCCGTCAGTGCTCAACCGCCAGCTCCCGAGCGGAAGGCTCCTGCTGTCAGCTCGCCTCGCGAAGTGAAAACTGAGCCCTCTGCGCCCAAGTCACGTGAGGCGGCATCCGGTGCAGGCAATGCCGCCGCCCCGAGTGGTGAAACCACCGTGCGTGTGGACACGCAGCGATTGGATGACATCATGAACATGGTGGGAGAGCTGGTACTGGTGCGTAATCGTTTGGTCCGTTTGGGCCTGGACAGTACCGATGAGTCTCTTTCTAAGGCGGTTGCCAATTTGGATGTGGTCACTGGTGATTTGCAAAGCGCTGTGATGAAAACACGGATGCAACCGATCAAAAAGGTGTTTGGTCGTTTTCCTCGCGTGGTACGGGATTTGGCACGGAACCTTAAAAAGGAAATCAATCTGGAGTTGGTGGGTGAAGAAACCGACCTTGATAAAAACTTAGTGGAAGCGTTAGCAGACCCCTTGGTTCACTTGGTTCGCAATTCCGTAGACCATGGTATCGAATTGCCGGCAACGCGAGAAGCCTCAGGGAAATCACGTGTGGGAAAAGTGATTTTGGCCGCAGAACAAGAAGGGGATCATATTTTATTGTCAATTGCCGATGACGGCGGTGGGATGGACCCCGAAAAATTGCGGGAAAAAGCCGTTGAAAAAGGCTTATACGATCAAGATGCTGCCGCGCGTCTCAGTGATGTAGAGGCATTTAATCTCATTTTTGCGCCGGGGTTTTCAACCAAAACAGAAATATCCGATGTGTCTGGTCGCGGTGTGGGTATGGATGTGGTGAAAACCAAAATCACCCAGCTCAATGGCTCCATTGAGATTCAGTCAAAACTGGGTGAGGGCACACGCATTGTGATCAAAGTGCCTTTAACGCTCGCGATTATGCCGACCTTAATGATTATGCTGGGCAAGCAGTGTTTTGCGTTACCTTTGGTCAGCGTCAATGAAATATTTCATATGGATTTACGCAAAGCCCATGTGGTGGATGGTCAGGAATGTGTCACCATTCGCGAAAAGGCCATTCCTATTTTTCACCTCAAACGTTGGCTGGTAAACCGTAATACAGAGGTAGGTGCCTTGTCGGAGGCACACGTAGTGATTGTTACCGTGGGAACGCGTCGTGTGGGTTTTGTGGTTGACCAATTGATCGGCCAAGAAGAAGTGGTGATCAAGCCTTTGGGTAAAATGCTTCACGGTACACCGGGGATGGCGGGTGCCACCATTACTGGGGACGGTACCATTGCGCTAATATTGGATGTGCCCAGTCTGTTAAAACGCTATGCCGGTGGAATATAGCAATGCTACGAGCCTTATCTCAATTTACCATTGGTCTTTGAAAATTTGTTAGCCGCCAGTTTTCGTATCTTCCGGCGGTACTCTACTTTTGAATCAATAGGATAGTCTGTGGCGTATAAAGTCCTTGTAGTTGACGACTCCAGCTTTTTTCAGGTGCGTCTAAAAGAAATTATTAACGAGCACCGAGACTTGGAGGTGGTAGGTGTTGCTGCGAATGGCCATGAGGCGATTGAATTGGCCGCAAAACTCGATCCCGATGTGATCTCCATGGACTACGAGATGCCCTATTTGAATGGGGCATCCGCTATCAAGGCCATTCTGGCAGCACGTTCGGTTCCCATCATTATGTTTTCTTCCATGACTTACGAAGGGGCGCAGACAACACTCGAGTGTCTTGAAGCGGGGGCTGTGGATTTTATTCCAAAAAATTTCGCCGAGGTGACGAAAAATAACGATGCCCTTAAAAAGCGGCTACACGATACCCTACTGATGTTTGCGAGAAAGGCCTCGGCTGAGAGAACACTGCGAGAATTGCGCTCGCAAAAGGCCAATACTGCCCTGTCGGCATCCCCTTTAAAATCCGCAACCGTATCCGAGAGCTCGTCTATAGCGCGATCCCTATCTTTAGCGTCGAAGCCTGAAAGACCTCTAGGCGCCAATAAAGGGAAACGAGCACTCGCAGGCAAAGTGGATGTGGTCATCATTGGGTCTTCCACCGGCGGACCGGTGGCTTTGACCGAAGTGCTGACGCGATTGCCGAGCGATTTCCGCTGTCCCATTGTTGTGATTCAGCACATGCCACAAAATTTTACTAAGGCGTTGGCAGATCGTTTAAATAAGCAATGTCATGTGGTGGTCAGTGAGGCCAAACACGAGGACTTGCTAAAGGCCGGGCACGTTTACATTGCACCTGGTGGTTGTCAATGTATTTTTAATCGCAATAAAACGATCAAAATCATGGATGCAGATGAGCGCGTTAACTATAAACCTTCGGTGGATCTGACGTTTGCCTCAGCGGCCAATATTTTTGGGGCAAGGGTGCTGGGTATTGTGTTGACAGGCATGGGGGCAGATGGGTGTGAAGGTGCAAAACTCTTAAAACAAAAAGGTGCTGTGATTTGGGGGCAGGATCAAGCCAGTTGTGTGGTCTATGGTATGCCAAAGGCTATCGCGCAGGCGAACTTGACGGACGATGTGATCGCATTGCCCAACATCGGCGATCGATTAGTCACAGACATTCAATAAGGTTTTCATAACCTCTCGATTTTCAAGAACCTCCGCTTGGCTTATTCACCTATTAACCCGGAAATTCAATAGATCTTCTATCTATTGAATTGCGCACGTCCTTGTACCGCATTAACCCGACATAAACGATTGCCAGGTTAATAATAGCGCCTTAAAACGTTGCCTATCGGTTATCGCGACAATCTCGTTTGCCGGAGCCGCTACATGTTTACTTTGTGGCATGTAATTAGCATTAAGCCACTAAATTGCGCAAAGCGCCAAGTTATTGGCGATATGAACCCAAGAGGTTTTTTCCATGGATAAACTCAGTTTACTGGGCGTGATTATCGGCTTTGCCGCCCTGATTGGAGGTAATTTATTAGAGGGCGGCTCCTGGCAATCATTGGTAAACGGCCCAGCAGCGTTGATCGTGATTGGCGGCACTGTGGGTGCGGCCATTTTGCAAACACCACAAACCAGTTTGAAGCGCGCGCTGCATCTTTTTCGATGGGTATTTCGGCCTCCATACATGCAGTTCAATAACGGTATTCAGAAAGTAGTGGAATGGGCCAAAGCGGCACGTAAAGAAGGCTTGTTGGGTTTGGAGAACATCGCCGAGAATGAACGCGATGGGTTTTCTCAGAAAGGGCTGCAGATGTTGGTGGATGGCGCAGAACCCGAAATGATACGACACGTGCTAGAGAATGACGTTCTGGTTGCAGAGCAAAGAGATTTTGAAGCGGTACATTTCTACGAGAGTATGGGTGGCTATGCGCCCACTATTGGCATCATTGGCGCGGTGATGGGACTCATACATGTGATGCGCCACCTGACAAACCCTGCAGAGTTAGGGCCCGGCATAGCCGTCGCGTTTGTGGCAACCATTTATGGCGTAACCTTTGCCAACTTGTTGTTGTTGCCAGTGGCGAATAAGTTACGTCAGTGTGTGCGTGCCAATTCTCAGTACCGGGAGTTAATGATTGAGGGCATTATCGCCATTGCCGATGGTGAAAATCCGCGCGCCATTGAACGCAAACTCAGTGGCTATATCGACGTGGTATAAGTCATGATTCGACATCGTAAACCGCATCATGAAGTGAAAACCGGACACGAGCGTTGGCTGGTGTCCTACGCAGATTTCATCACCCTGTTGTTTGGCTTTTTTGTGGTGATGTACTCGGTCTCTCAGGTGAGTGACCAAAAGTATCGGGTATTGTCTGAAACTTTGGCAGAGGTTTTTGAAGGCAAGATCCCTATTGATGCCCAAATTAAAGAAGTGCTCGATCAATATCCGCGTGACGAATTTGGTCACATCAGTGGACTGTCTCCACAAGCAGAGGAAGTGGATACAGAGGTTTTGGCAAGTGAGATCGCACAATCTTTGGTGCAGTTGGTGAAATCCGGTCAAGTATCCGTTTTGGCCTTAGATGACGCTGTCGAAATCAATATGAATGCCAATGCATTGTTTGCCTCTGGCAGCGCTGATCCCAGTGATCATGCCAAGCTAACCTTTAAAAAATTGGCCGAGCACCTAGCGCCACTCGACTATGACGTTGAGGTGTCAGGACATACTGATAACGTGCCCATTCGCACGGCACAATTTGTGAATAATTGGGCGTTGTCTTCTGCGCGGGCACTGGCCATCGTATCTTTGTTGGACAGCGGCGGTGTAATACCTGGGCGGTTAAAGGCCTCGGCTTTTGGTGAGTTTCAACCCATTGCAGATAATGACACCGAAGTGGGGCGTGCAAAAAATCGGCGTGTGGTTCTCACCGTCACCAAACCCCAACCCAGGCTCGATACGCCGGACAAGGTACCCGACAACATAATAGACGTCGAGCCGGAGCCTGACCAAGCTCCTGAAGCACCCGTGCCGTCTGATGACCGGGTGGCTCCGGTGAGGTTAGACAATGGTGGTTTGTTGTTTACTTCCGATCCCGATTTGCCCAGAGGCCAAAAATAGCGACAAAAGTGTGACCGGTTGTCAGTTCAGAATCGATTTCCGCTTTAGGACTGTGGGGCCGGCACAATAGCCGACTAAACTGAATAGATACCAACCCTGCGTAAGAGGACTGACACCAGGACAACTTAACGATGGACGTCACTGCGAATGTTTGGAGCTAAGCTTGCAAGTTTGGACCGTAGCCAATCAAAAAGGTGGGGTTGGAAAAACCACCACCACTGTTAGCCTGGGTGGCTTAGCCGCTGAGCAGGGGTTGCGGGTATTGGTTGTGGATTTAGATCCCCACGGCTCGCTCACGTCTTATTTCGGCCACGATCCTGACTGGATGGACCACTCTAGTTTTACGTTATTCCAAAATATCAAAACTGTGACTCGATCAAAGGTGATGGAGTTGGTGTGTCCCACGCCGTTTGATCATTTGCATTTGTTGCCCGCTTCTGCGTCACTGGCCACGTTAGAGCGACAGGCCATATCCAAAGATGGTATGGGATTGGTGATTCGCAAAGCACTCGCATCGGTGGCTGAGTCTTACGACCTTGCCATTATTGATTGTCCGCCGCAGTTGGGCGTGCTGTTGATCAATGCGTTGGCGGCCTGCGAGAAGTTGCTGATACCGGTACAAACAGAATTTTTGGCCTTAAAAGGCCTGGAGCGAATGCTGCATACGTTGTCGATGTTACAGCGCTCACGCTCAAGCGAATTACCTTATTTAATTGTGCCGACAATGTTTGACCGGCGCACCCAAGCCTCTATTAGTAGCTTGCGTGCGCTTCGCAACGGTTACGGTGAAAATGTCTGGCCCGGTAAGATTTCGGTGGATACGCGCTTTAGAGATGCCAGTAAAGCCGGTATTCCACCTCATTTATTTGCGCCAGAGTCGAGAGGTGTTGAAGGTTATCGCAGTCTGTTGAACTACTGTGGTCTGAATACCGTTGCGCAGAGACGGCACGCGAGTTTGTCATGAACGAACACACTGAACAGGTGGTTGCGAGCTACATACAAGAATTGTTGATTGAGGTGCCTGACGAAACGCCGACTGATCAGCCTGTTAAATCTGAAGGACCCGGGTTGGAGGCATCCCCCTTAGAGAAAGTCGTAAGTAATAAGGAGGGTAGTGCAAGTACTCCATCGACGATAGCCAGCGTAGAAAAGAGATCTGCTGCATCAGCGGTTGAAATCACGGCTTCCGCCGGCTCCTCAATGCATAGCGCAGTACAACCGCTTATGACCCTGGCGTGCACGGTACCCGAGCCCTCAACGCGTAGGCATGAACCAACGCAACATGCAGCACTTCCGACACTCTTGTTGGAAGGGACCCGACGCGCAGAAGTAGAAAAACTGCTTGCTGATTCAATGCCTGTCTCCAAGTCATTGCTCGAGACCAGTGAGACGACAAAGCCAAAGCTGGAACCCGAAGCTCGGGGCCTTGAAGAGGGGCCGGATACAAACAGGGTCGTCATTCAACCCACTGTGGAACGGTCGATACAGGTCAAAAGCCCCGTACACTGTCAAGACATTGACTCCGAGGCAAGCCGTGATACTGACGATGACGATCTGCACTCAGGCTTTCATAAGGCGGAAAGCCCGCTATTGCAATGGTCTGACAATGGGCGTCCCATTTGGGCACAAGACCGCTTTGACGTATTGCTGTTTCAGGTGGCCGGTTTAACTTTGGCGGTACCTTTAATCGCCCTTGGGCATATCCATCCCATTACTGACGAGTTAACGCCGATTTTTGGACAAGCGGACTGGTTTATGGGGTTGCAGCCAAGCCCCAATGGTCGTATTCGCTGTGTCAATACCGCGTTATTTGTCATGCCAGACCGTTACAACCCCGATTTTGTTCAAACCGCCAAATACGTGGTGTCCATTGATGGTATGGACTGGGGGTTAGCCGTGGATCAGGTTCAACAGCCTAATACTATTGATCCGAATGAGGTCACCTGGCGCTCAAAGCGGACCAAGCGCCCCTGGTTGGCGGGTACGGTTAAGGCTGCCATGTGTGCGCTGATCGATGTGCCGCAGATGGGAAAGCTCCTGTGCGACAGTGAGCGCAAGCGCTAGCGCTAAAGAATCCCTGCGCTCTGTCGAAGAAACTGGCACACATGCTGCTCTTGTCTACTATTAATGGGGTAAAGCTCGCTTTTTTGACGCTCTTTTGGGAGTGTTGTATGAGGAAAACATCATGGCATCAAATGTAAAAAGCAACGCCGTTTCGGATGACCCCGTTTTGCAATGGGTAACCTTTCGCCTTGATGGCGAAACCTATGGGGTGAACGTGATGCAGGTCCGTGAGGTTCTGCGTTATACCGAGATAGCCCCAGTACCCGGCGCGCCCGCTTATGTACTGGGTATCATCAACTTACGTGGCAATGTGGTTACAGTTATTGATTCTCGGCATCGATTTGGATTGGTGCCAGGCGAGGTAACGGATAACACTCGCATAGTCGTGATTGAAGCCGAGAAACATGTGGTGGGCATTTTAGTAGACAGTGTCGCAGAGGTGGTTTATTTGCGCTTGTCGGAAATTGAAACCGCGCCCAATGTTGGTAACGACGAAAGTGCAAAGTTTATTCAAGGCGTTTGTCACAAGAACAACGAGCTGTTGATCTTAATCGAACTGGATAAGTTGCTAACCGACGATGAATGGGCCGATATTGAAAGCTTTTAGGTGCTGAGATGACGGGTTTAGAGTGGACAATCTTGTCGAGTTCTTTGGCCGGAGCCGCATTTGTTTTGGCCTTGTATGTGGGTCTGCGTACGCTGAATGTTCAGCGTCGATGTCAACGCAGGTTGGACGACTATGAACACGCTTTAAATACCGCAACCTCCGGTGCCATAGGTATGGGGCAAAGAATTTTGCTGCTCGAAAAACAGCTTAGGACATTGAGTACTGCACAGGCGGCGACACCGGAGTCCGACAGTGCCCTGTATACCCAAGCCATGCAATTATTTGACAGCGGTGCGGACGAGAATACGGTGGTGGCCAATTGTGGTATTTCCAGCTCCGAGGCACGACTCATGGCGTTGATCCGCCAAAAAACCAGTGGCCGTGTCTCACTGGATACTGCCGTATGACATCGCCGCTATTGCGCTGGCTGCCTTTGATGGTGGGCTTTTGGTTGCTGGAAGGATGCAGTCTTTTCAATGTGAGTAGCGCCAGCTATTACCGGGATGGCGAAGGTCGGTTTAACTCGGACGTCTTCGAGTCGATAGAGCCCAACGCCACCACAAGCACCTGGTTAAAACAGCATTTTGGAAAACCCTTTTGGGTAGATAGGGCCGATTATGACGTGGCCATTCATACATGGCAGTTCGCCAGGGAGCGTCACAAGCGTAAGGATGTATTGTTGGTTTTACGTTATCGCTCGGTACGCGAGGACGTGGAATACCTACATGTGGTTACACAAAACAATGTGGTCATCAAACATTGGTTAGATCGTTATGCCAGCGTGGATGTGGATAGGGTCATTTATGCTTTGGGCTTAGAGGTACCGCAAAAGCCGATGCCAAACAAGGCCACGAGCGAATCACCCTCTGTGCAGCATTCGCACCTTCAACAACCGAGTTCTTCAACGCCGATGCCCGAATCAAACACACCATCTACGGTTGCATCGCAAGCTACTGATGGCGAGGCGTGCGCGAATGAGTCTGGCGAACACAGCAGTGCCCAATCAGGGGAAGCTATGAATGCTCGCGAGATGGCGCTGCCGCAATTGCCAGAGCCGGCGCAAGCGACCAGCATAGTCAACGAGGCAACAACAATGTCCACTGATGATGTTTCAAATGTGGACAGCAATACCACCAACAATTCTAAAAACAACCCTGACGCGGTTTCCGAGGCGCCCATGGTGAGTGTCGAGGCGAACGCCGAGTCGCGTGCGGAAACAGGCGCAATAAATAATTTGTACGGTCTTTAGGGGGCTGTGCTGGGTGCCGCATTGTTATCGTTAGCTGTCGTCGAGATGGGCGCGGCCCAATTCAGTTGTCCGTCAATACGCTGCTCTCCCAATACAATATTCTCAAACGTTAATCCCACCGCGTTCTCCAACAATAACGTTGCGTTGACTTTTGGGATGTGAATGTTTTTAAAAGACACATTTTTCAGTGGGGCAATGGCAGGTGCTTGTACCTCTAAAAAGGTGTTGGCACTTTCGACGGTAAAATTCTCGAACTGAATATTTTGAAAAGTGGGCGGTACATGCCCGCCCTGGTCGCCTGGATAATTCAGCTGAAACCAAAATAAATTTTGGTAGGCCGCTACGCTAAAGTCACGGGCGTGAATGTTATTGACGACACCGCCACGATCCAGGTTGGATTTAAACCGAATGGCGGACTGGCCATTTGCAAGTGTGTTGTCACTCATAAACACATTTTGAATGCCGCCACTCATCTCACTGCCAAATCCAATACCATCTTCACCACCTAGGTTGTTGTGGTGTACCCATATATTTTCACTGGGGACGCCCACCGTCCGGCCATCAAGGTCGCGTCCAGATTTAATGACAATGGCATCGTCACCTGTGCGCAAGTGGTTGTGTGCCGCAATGACCCACTGACTGGAGTCAATGTTGATGCCATTGTTGTTAAAAAAGTAACTTTCCACCTCTAAGTTTCTTAACATGACGTGTTCAGTGTAAACCAGGTGGATGGTTGCGTGGTGCGCATTGATGACAGTATTGCCATCCATTAACACGCGTTGCGCGCGAAAAAATTGGATTAAACTGGGACGCAGAAAAGTGCCTTCGTCGAACACACGGTTTTGCAAAGGGGTTGCAGTGGCCCCCATGTTTCGCAATTTTTGCACATCATTCTGTTGTTGGGTTTGCCACTTTCGAAAAACGCTATTTTCATTGCCGTCTATCGTGCCTTTTCCAGTAATGGCAACGTCTTCAACATTGGCGGCATAAATCATAGGAGAATAGGTTAGAACATTGATACCCTCCCAGCGGGTAAGCACAACCGGTAAATAGTCGCTGGGGTCTGGCGAAAATAAGAGGTGACTGCCTTCTTCTAAATGCAGTTGAATGTGGCTCTTGAGGTGAATGGGGCCTTTCATGTACCAGTGCCCAGGAGGGACAATAATTCGGCCGCCACCGGCCTCTACCGCCTTGTCAATGGCGAGTTTTAGCGCGGGTAAGCTGTTGTTTTCGAATCCCGAAGTGGCTCCAAACTGAGTGATTGGGAAGTCGGCAGAGGGTAAAGCGGGGAGTTGGGTGTTGGCGTCAATTTGGCTTACGTACTCCCATTCGGTGTTGGTTGTGGCTACAGCGCAGTGGCTTATCACAGCTAACATCAAACAGTAAAACAGTCGGGCAGTTTGCATAGTGGGCTCAGTTTGCTGTTGTTCTGTCTTCTGACGGGTCTAAAGTGTACCTTTGCCCGCATATTATGGGAACCGTGCCCGCCGCCGACAAAATACCCAGCATTTGGCGGCGCGCACTTTTTTACAGGCGATCAACCGTTCAAAAAAACACTATTGTCGGTGAGCCCACCCGTTTATTTCGGCTGAGCGTCAATTTGTTCTCCGTGCCAATGGCGTCCTTCGTCTCCCATGATTGCCACATAGAGCCCCACGATCGATTCGGCCGGAGTCACATCTGCTGGGTTTTCCGCCGGGTAGGCCTGCGCGCGCATATTGGTACGTGTAGCACCAGGGTTAATGGAGTTGACGCGTATGGGGGTCGCTTCAAGCTCGTCCGCTAGAACCTGCATCAAAGTCTCGATGGCACCTTTAGATACGGCATATCCGCCCCAGTAGGCTTTGCCTTTGACTCCCACCGACGAGCCGGTAAAGACAATACGACCTTCTTTAGCGTTTTGAATCAATGGCAGCAAATGTTGGGTCAATAAAAAAGGCGCTGTCACATTCACCATCATTAACTGGTGCCAAGCTTCGGAATTGTATTGTGCAATGGGGGTTCGAGGGCCAAGTGCCGCTGCATTGTGAAGCAATCCGTCCACGCGACCAAATTCTTCGGTCAAGGCCTCCTTAAGTTGACGGTAATCCTCGTCGGTGGCGCTTTCGAAATTGATTGGGAAAATGGCGGCTTGTGGCCAATCATTATTTTCAATTTCGTCGTACACCGCTTCCAGTTTGGATAGGGTGCGCCCCAGTAAAACAACCGTTGCACCATACTGAGCAAAGGTTAAGGCCGCGGTTTTGCCAATGCCGTCGCCGGCACCGGTGACGACTATAATGCGGTCTTTGAGGTATTCGTTCGGAGCCTTGAATTGTTTAAGTGTGTCCACGTTCGGCATGAAAATAGCAGATCCTATCTTAGGTTAAGTAAGTTGGGTTTGAATAATAGGCCAAAGCTCAGCAACGGTTTGTGCGTGATGGTCAGCTGCCCACGTTTTTGGGTTGTCGTCTTCAGCAATAAAGCCGAAGCCAACGCTAATATTATTGATTCCGGCCGCTTTCGCACAGTCAATATCGCGCTTGTGGTCCCCCACATATAGGCATTCACACGGGGCAATGGCAATCTGTTCACACGCGAATAACAGAGGTCGTGGGTCGGGTTTGCCGATACCTAAATCATCTGGGCACACCACTACGCAAGGTGGATGTTTAAAATGCAGTGCTTCCAGTAAGGCTTCCGTATAGAGCCTGGGCTTATTGGTCACAATGCCCCATTGCAATTGGTGTTGGGTCATTTGCTCTAATACGCGCGCCATTCCGTCAAACAACTCGGAGTGCTCTGCCACGTTGTTGAGATAGTAATCCAGCAGTTGTTGACGCAAGGTTTGATGTACTTCCTGCGGGAGGTTGTCGCCAAAGCCAAGCTTGACCAAGGCGTTGGCGCCATTGGAAACATGCTCGCGGATAATGGATATTGGCAGTGGCCGCTTGTTATGGGCCACGAGGGTCTTGTTTAACGCGCCGCCAAGGTCCTTATGGGTGTCCAACAAAGTGCCGTCTAAATCAAACAAAACCGCTTTTAATGTCATGGGGGGCTACGCCTCGGTGGCTTTGCGTAAGTGCACAATGTAATTGACCGCCACGTCTTTTTGGCTGAGGGAGAACCGCTTACTCAAGGGGTTGTACACCATTCCCTGAATGTCGCATACCGTCAAGCCACACTGGCGCGCCCATTGGGCAAGCTCAGAAGGGCGAATGAACTTTTGATAATCATGCGTGCCTTTCGGCAGCCATTTTAATACATACTCGGCGCCGAGTACGGCCAGCGCGTAGGCTTTTGGTGTGCGGTTCAAGGTGGAGATAAAGCAATGGCCTCCGGGCTTTAGTAGTTTTTCACAAGCGCTCAAAACTGAACTGGGGTCAGGGACATGTTCTAACATCTCAAGGCACGTCACCACATCGAAAGCCTCAGAATGTGACAATGCATATTGTTCCGCGGTACTGGCTTGATAGTGAATATTGAGGTTGTTGGCTTTTGCATGGAGTTTTGCCACCTCAAGTGGGCCTTGTGCCATATCGATCCCCGTCACTGTCGCACCACGTTGCGCCAAGCCCTCACTCAGAATACCACCTCCGCAGCCGATATCGAGTAGGGCTTTTTCGGCCACGGGTACTGCACCGTCTATAAAATTGCAGCGTATGGGGTTGAGGTCATGAAGTGGCTTAAACTCACCTTCTGGGTCCCACCAACGAGAGGCTAAACGGTCAAATTTTTCCACTTCGATGGCATCGACATTGGCGTTATCTTCCGCTGTATGTGCAGTGGCGTTGGTCATGGCGGATTATCCTTTTGTGTGAGCCTGAATTTGATGTTGCCAGTGGCGTGCTTTGGCGCGCACAACACCGACATCCAATTGTGTGAATCGACCCTCGCGAAATAGCGCACGGCCGTTGACCCAGGTGTGTGTGGTTGTGAGGTTGCGATTGTTGTAAACCAAGTGCGAGGCCACATCATACAGTGGGGTGGCGCCTAAATCGTTAACCGACAACGCCGTTAAGTCTGCTTGTTTGCCTGGTTCGAGGCTGCCCACTTTATCACCCAGCCCAAGGGCCTTGGCGCCACCAAGTGTGGCGGCAAAAAGCGTGTCGTGGGCACTGAGGGCACGAGCATCGTCAGCGCTGATTTTGGCGGACAAAGCCGCCAAAGTAATATCCCCCCAAAGGTTCACACTATTGTTGCTGGCAGCGCCATCGGTACCGAGCCCCAAGGGTACCCCGGCTGCAAGTAAGCGTGGGGTGGGGCACACGCCGCTGGCCAATTTGTAATTGGATGTGGGGCAATGGATCACGCTAGCACCGCTTTGGCTCAGTAGGGCAATGTCATCTTCATTGATTTGAGTCATATGCACACATTGTGTGGCGGGGGTCAGCAATCCCAAATCCATCAATCGACGAATAGGGCGTTTCCCTGTGGTGCGCATCGCGTCAGCCACTTCTTGTGAGGTTTCGTGTAAATGAATTTGTATGGGGGCTTGCATTTCGTCGGCCAACACGGCAATCCGGGTGAGCGCAGCGTCTGAGACGGTATAAGGCGCGTGCGGGCCAAAGCCAATGTTGACCAATGCATTGGAACGATAAGTATCCGCAAGCATGAGCCCCTTGTGGATATAATCATCGGCGTCGGCTCCCCAATTGGTGGGGAAGTCCAATACCGGAAACGCCATCTGAGCGCGGATGCCCATCTCAAATGCCACTCTGGCACACTCTTCTGGAAAGAAATACATGTCGCTAAAACAAGTGGTACCGCTGGCCAGCATTTCTGCGATGGCTAAGGTTGCGCCATCAGCGACAAACTCTGGGCATACCCATTTTGATTCTGCAGGCCAAATATGACGCTCAAGCCAAGTTTGAAGGGGTAAGTCATCGGCGTAACCCCGAAGTAGGGTCATTGCGGCGTGTCCATGCGCGTTAACCAAGCCGGGCATCACGATATGTTCTGGTAAATCCACCAATTCTCTGGGGTGATACTGATCAGCCGCGTGGTCGTTTGGTAAAATGGCCAAAATTTGGCCTTTGTCGATGGCTACACTGCAATGTTCAAAAACCTTTTTTGCAGGTACCACTGGGTACAGCCAGCGAGCTCTGATGAGCGTGTCGATGTGTTTGGGTTCGGCCATAGTGTTTGATCACAAAGTCATGCGGGATAGAGCGTGCAGTATAACGCGCCTGTCCTTAGGGAAACATGCGGCAGGCGCTTGCAGGTGTATATTCGATCAAAAAATGCGCGTTTGTGCGCTCTGATTTTGGTGAGGTAGCGCCGTGTGGATGCGGGTTGTTCAAATGTTGTACGGCGAAGGGGCGGGACTGTATTTAACTCAATAAAATCAGATGTTTGCGGTGGCTTTTCAAGCGGTTTGTAGCGCAAAATCCGCTGACGAGGGATGCCTAACTGTGGTACCATTGGCGGCTTTTGTTTTGGGGCAAACGTGATGTTTCAACGCCCCAAAAAACCCGACAACACCAACAATAAGGAATGCCTTAATCCATGGGCGACATCGCAAAAGAAGTCTTACCAGTCAACATTGAAGATGAGCTGAAGCAGTCTTATTTAGATTACGCCATGAGCGTCATTGTGGGGCGCGCGCTGCCAGATGTTCGAGATGGTTTAAAACCCGTTCACCGTCGTGTGTTGTTTGCGATGAGCGAGCTTAAGAACGATTGGAACAAGTCCTATAAGAAATCTGCTCGTGTAGTCGGGGATGTGATCGGTAAGTATCACCCTCACGGGGATTCGGCTGTTTACGACACTATTGTTAGGATGGCGCAGCCTTTTTCATTGCGGTACATGCTGGTAGATGGGCAAGGCAATTTTGGTTCGATAGATGGTGATAGCGCTGCAGCCATGCGTTATACCGAAATTCGCATGGCTAAGATTTCACACGAGCTGTTGGCGGACCTCGACAAAGAGACCGTGGATTTTGTGCCCAACTACGATGGTACCGAACTTATTCCTGACGTGTTGCCCACCCGCGTTCCCAACTTGTTAGTGAATGGCTCTTCTGGCATTGCAGTGGGTATGGCCACCAATATTCCACCGCACAATTTACGTGAGGTGGTGAAGGCCTGCTTGGCGTTGATTGAAAATCCCGAGCTTTCGGTGGAAGATTTGATGGAATACATTCCCGGGCCGGATTTCCCTACCGCGGGTATCATCAATGGTCGAGCGGGTATTCTCTCGGCGTATCGCACCGGTCGTGGTCGTATTTATGTGCGATCTCGTGCCGAGGTGATCACCGATGAAAAAACCAATAGAGAAACCATTTTAATTCACGAAATTCCCTATCAGGTAAACAAGGCACGGTTGATCGAAAAAATCGCCGAGCTGGTGAAAGAGAAAAAAATCGAAGGCATCTCTGAAATTCGCGACGAGTCAGATAAGGACGGTTTGCGCGTGGTGATAGAGATTAAGCGTGGTGAAATGGGTGAAGTGGTACTTAATAACCTGTACGCGCAAACTCAAATGGAAACGGTATTTGGTATTAACGTGGTGGCTTTGGTAGACAATCAGCCCCGCTTGTTAAACCTATTGGAATTGTTGCAGCTGTTCATTCGCCATCGCCGTGAGGTGGTCACACGGCGTACCGTTTACTTGTTGCGAAAAGCCCGTGAGCGCGGTCACGTGTTAGAGGGCTTGGCTGTGGCCATTGCCAATATCGATGAAGTGATTGCTCTAATTAAGGCGTCACCGTCGCCCACTGAAGCGCGCGAGGCGTTAATCGCGCGCGGTTGGCCCATTACGGCCGTAGCTGAGTTTTTAGAGCGTGCTGGGGCCAATGCTTGTAAACCTGATGATTTGGGCGATGAGTTTGGTCTGCGCGATGGCCAATACTTTTTATCGTTGGCGCAAGCACAAGCCATATTGGAATTGCGCTTGCACCGTTTAACTGGCATGGAGCACGACAAACTGCTCGCAGAATACGTAGAAAAACTCGAACAAATTGCGGGTTACTTGGAAATATTGGCGAACCCTGAGCGCCTGATGAGTGTGATTCGTGAAGAGTTGGAATTGGTTGAGCAAGAGTATGGTGATGAACGACGTACCGAAATCCGAGAGTCGCGCGAAGATTTAACCCACGAAGACTTAATTTCCGAAGAAGATCGCGTAGTGACCATATCGCATTTGGGTTACGCCAAGAGTCAACCTCTGGATGCTTATCAAGCACAGCGGCGCGGAGGAATGGGTAAAGCAGCCACTTCTGTTAAAGATGAGGATTTTGTCGAGCACTTGTTGATTGCCAACACACACGATTACATTCTGTGTTTCACCAGTGTGGGCAAGGTGTATTGGTTGAAGGTGTACCAAATCCCGATTGCAGGTCGCACTTCTCGTGGACGTCCGGTGATTAATCTATTACCGCTGGAGGAAAACGAGCGGATTACTGCCATTCTACCGGTTAAAGAATTTGATGAGAATCACTTCATATTTATGGCAACAGCCATGGGCACGGTTAAAAAGACCACGCTGACACAATTTTCTAGACCCCGGTCTTCAGGCTTACGCGCGATTGAATTGGATGAGGGTGATGTCCTAGTAGGGACGGCAATTACCGACGGTAATTGTGATGTCATCCTGTTGTCTTCCAGTGGTAAAGCGGCACGCTTTGACGAGGGGCAGGTCCGGTCGATGGGGCGTATTTCGCGTGGCGTGCGAGGTATTCGTATGGACGCTCCGCACCGTGTGATTTCCATGGTCATACCGCAAGAAGGTGGCATGGTGTTAACGGTAAGTGAACACGGCTTTGGTAAGCGCACCAATGTCGAAGACTTCCCCAAAAAAGGGCGTGGTTCGCAAGGCGTCATTGGCATGCAAACCAGTGACCGCAATGGTGCATTGGTGGGTGCAGTTCAAGTCTTTGAAAGCGACGAAATTATGTTGATATCGGACCAAGGAACACTGGTGCGCACACGCGCCAACGAAGTGTCATTGTTGAGCCGAAATACTCAAGGTGTGCGATTGATTAAAACGAAAGAAAATGAACACATTGTCGGTCTTCAGCGCGTGGAAGAACAAAGTGTCGATGCTGCTGATGGTGAGGCTGTTGACGCTGGCGATTCTGGAGAAGGGGACGGCGAAGCTTAGGGCGATTGAAAGCAACCGTGCAAGTATAAAGGCGCTTGCACGGTCATTTAACTAGCGTGTGACGGTGAGTGCAGTGACGGGTAAAAACGAAAGTGAACAAGAGCAGTTGGCGCAGTTGCGGGACCGGATCGATGCGTTAGATGAGCACATTGGAGAGCTTATCAGTGAGCGTGCCAAATGCGCTCAGGCAGTGGCGAAAGTTAAAGGCGCGCACAGTAATGGTGAAGCGCCTGTGTTCTACCGGCCTGAGCGTGAAGCCGAGGTGTTGCGTAAGGCCATGGCTCGCAACCAAGGGCCATTAAAGGATGAGGAGTTCGCGAGATTGTTTCGCGAAATCATGTCGGCGTGTTTGGCTTTGGAACAGCCCATTACAGTGGCGTATTTGGGGCCCGAAGGTACGTTTACCCAGCAGGCAGCATTAAAACATTTTGGGCATTCAGCGGTGACGTTGTCTATGCCAGCGATTGATGAAGTTTTTCGCGATGTAGAAGCCGGCGCTGCGCAATTTGGCGTGGTGCCTGTGGAGAATTCTACTGGTGGGGTAGTGACCCATACGCTAGACAGTTTTATGGACTCCAATCTCAATATTTGTGGTGAAGTGGTGTTGCGGATACACCATCACTTAATGGTGTCGAGTGTTACCAGTGTGGAGAAGATTTCTCGCATATACTCACATGCTCAATCTTTTGCCCAGTGTCGTAAATGGCTGGATACACATTATCCCAATGCCGAGCGTATTCCCGTGACCAGTAATTCAGAAGCGGCCAAACGCATGCAAAGCGAATGGAACGCCGCGGCCATTGCCGGTGAAATGGCGGCAGAGCTTTATGAATTAAAAGTAATTGCACGTAATATTGAAGACCGGCCAGACAATGCCACTCGATTTTTGATCATTGGTGATCAAGTGGCGGAGCCCAGTGGTGATGATAAAACCTCCATCGTCGTGGCCATGCGCAACGAGCCTGGGGCGCTGCATCAATTGTTAGAACCCTTTCATCGATTTAACATCGATTTAACTCGAGTTGAAACGCGCCCATCACAATCCGGTGCTTGGAATTATGTTTTTTTTGTGGATTTTGCAGGGCACCAAACGGACGAGGCTGCTGCTCAAGCACTCAAAGACGTTAGCGCTCGCGCTTCGGATCTAAAAATCTTGGGGTCCTATCCGCGGGGCGTTTTGTGATAGGCGAAACGTGAGCGTTATGGTATCCGTACGGCCCGTTCGTAATCTTGTGGTGATAGGCCTAGGGCTGATTGGCGGCAGTTTAGCGCTTGCAGCCAAGCGCCGCGGTTTGTGTGAAAACGTTTGGGGTGTGGTGAGGCGTGAGGCCGTGGGTGAACAAGCCATGGCTTTAGGTGTGGTAGATGAGGCATCTACCGAATTGGATACGTTTGCCGAGCGCCTAGGTGACGGAGACGTCATTTTTATTGCCGTGCCCACCTTAACCGTCGGGAAGGTACTGACTGAAATTCAAGCTTCTGTAGCCGATACGGTTACCATTACAGATGGGGCCAGTGTCAAAGGCAGTGTATTGGAAGATGCCAAACGCATTTGGGGGACACCGCCGGCAAATTTGGTATTAGGTCATCCTATCGCAGGTTCGGAAAAAAGTGGCGTTGAGGCTTCGGACGCGGATTTGTACGAACATCATCGCGTGATTTTGACACCCACTGAGGAGACGGATACTACGCACTTGGCGAGGGTTACAGAGCTCTGGCAAGGTGTCGGTGCAGAGGTGTTAAACATGAATGTGGCCGAGCACGATGAAATTCTCGCTGCCACCAGTCATCTGCCTCATGTGATAGCCTATTCCCTGGTAGACACCCTCGCACACGACAGTCAGAACCAGAATATTTTTCGCTATGCTGCCGGTGGTTTTCGGGATTTTACTCGAATTGCGTCATCTGACGCGACCATGTGGCGAGACATCATGATCGCCAACCAAACTTCCATATTGCACGCCATCGATCTTTTTTCAAAAAACCTTGCAGTGTTACGGGAGGCTATCGCCGAAGGCGATGCCATGGCTTTAACCGGCGTATTCAGTCGGGCCAAAGCAGCACGCGATCACTTTACCAAGATGTTGGCACGGCGCGCTTATGTGGACCCGGTGAGTGAGGCCACGGGCTATAAAATATCGTCCTGTGGGCCATTGCTGGGTCAGATGAATGTACCCGGTGATAAGTCAATTTCTCACCGTGCCGTGATGCTTGGAGCGATTGCAGAGGGTGTTACCGAGATAGAAGGCTTTATCGAGAGCGAAGACGGCCTCGCCACCATACAAGCCTTTCGTGAGTTGGGCGTGGTGATCGAAGGTCCACACGAGGGGCGTGTGGTGGTTTATGGTGTTGGCGCCAAGGGTTTAAAAGCACCGGTGAGCCCCCTTTACCTAGGTGGGTCTGGTACCACCATGCGGTTGCTTGCGGGTTTACTGTGCGGGCAACATTTCAATGCCACTTTGTCTGCCGATAAGCGTTTATCCACCAAGCGCATGCTCACGGTGATTGAGCCTTTAAATCTAATGGGCGCAAAACTCGGTGCGTATGATGATGTGGGCCACCCGCCTTTAACACTGTTGGGTGGGCAGTCCTTGACTGGTATTCGTTACGCCCTACCTGTTGCCAGTGGGCAAGTGAAATCGGCACTGCTACTTGCGGGACTCTATGCCAAAGGCACCACAACAATTGTGGAACCGCTACCGGCGAGGGACCACACAGAGCGGATGCTTGAAGCTTTTGGTGTGGAGATTCAGCGTCATGGGGGTGCGGTCAGTATTCAGGGAGGGCAAACCCTTAAGTCGGCTAAATTGTCAGTTCCTGGAGATTTTTCAGCGGCATTGTTTTGGGTGTTGGCTGCAGTCATAACTCCCGGCAGTCACCTGATGTTACAAGGTGTGGGTGTGAATCCCACTCGAGCTGGGGCGATGGATGCACTCAAATCTCTGGGGGCGGATATCACTTTGGAGAACACGCGAAGTCTTGGTGGAGAACCGGTGGCGGATATTCATGTACGCTACCGTGAGTTGACGGGTGCTGATTTTTCCGCAAGTCAACTTTCAGAATTTATGGATGAATTTCCAACCGTATTTGTAGCTGCCTGTGTTGCCCGTGGCATTACAACAATACATGGCATCAATACACTAAAAGTCAAAGAGCACAGGCGTTTGATGGCTTTGGTGGCGGGGCTTACAAGCTTGGGGGCCAATATTGTCGAGGATGGCGACAGCGTCAATATTGAAGGGGGGTGGTTACGCAGTGCTGAAGTGGACTGCGAAAACGATGTTCGCTTAACGCTCGCTTTTGCGGCGGCAGGCCTTGCGTGTGAAGAAGCGGGTGTGTTGATTCAGCGTTGTGGCCCCCTATCTGTATCATTCCCTGGTTTTGCCGAGATGGCTGCTCATGTGGGCATAAGCTTAGAGATATTTAATTCTTAAGAAATACCGTCGAATTCTATACAATTGGCGCCAGTTTGCGCCGAATCTAACATTAATTACAGTAGTGAACCTATGTCCAACGATTTTACCATGACGCACCTCAAACAGCTTGAGGCCGAAAGTATTCATATTATTCGTGAGGTGGCAGCAGAATTTGATAATCCTGTGATGCTGTACTCCATTGGCAAGGATTCTGCCGTGATGATGCACTTGGCCATGAAAGCCTTTGCTCCTGGTAAACCGCCGTTTCCGTTAATGCATGTGGATACCACTTGGAAGTTTAAGGAGATGATTGAATTTCGAGACAACCGCATTAAAGAGCTCGGTTGGGATTTGATCGTTCACATTAACCAAGAGGGCGTGGACATGGGCATTAGTCCCTTCGTCCATGGCAGTGCCAAGCACACCGATATTATGAAAACCGAGTCTCTAAAGCAGGCCTTGGATAAGTATGGCTTTGATGCGGCTTTTGGTGGTGCGCGTCGGGATGAAGAAAAGTCGCGAGCCAAAGAGCGTGTTTACTCCTTTCGCGACCGCAACCATCGTTGGGACCCCAAAAACCAACGGCCGGAACTGTGGAATATTTACAACAGCCGTGTAGACAAGGGCGAAAGTATTCGAGTGTTTCCTTTATCCAACTGGACGGAGTTGGATATTTGGCAATATATTCACTTAGAAGGTATCCCCATTGTACCGCTTTATTTTGCGGCTAAACGCCCAGTGGTCGAGCGCGATGGTGTGTTGATAATGGTGGACGATGACCGTATGCCTATCAACGACGGTGAACAAATCGAAGAAAAGATGGTGCGTTTTAGAACACTGGGGTGTTACCCCTTAACTGGGGCGGTGGAGTCAAGTGCACAGACGCTACCCGAGATTATTCAAGAGATGTTGTTAACCAAAACGTCTGAGCGCCAAGGGCGTGTGATTGACCATGATAGTGCCGGCTCCATGGAAAAGAAAAAGCAAGAAGGGTACTTCTAGATTTTGGTTAAACGCCGGACCATTTTAACGTCTCATTTAAATAAGAATTTGTAGAATTATGTCTCACCAATCGGAACTTATTGAACAAGATATCAATGCCTATTTGGCACAGCATGAGCAAAAAGAACTCTTGCGATTTTTGACGTGTGGCTCAGTGGATGATGGTAAATCTACACTGATCGGTCGACTGCTGCACGATTCTAAAATGATTTATGAAGATCAACTGGATGCGATTCGATCGGATTCGACCAAGCATGGCACGACTGGAGAAAAGATCGATTTAGCGTTGTTGGTCGATGGCCTGCAGGCGGAGCGTGAGCAGGGGATTACCATTGATGTGGCCTATCGATATTTCTCCACTGCCAAGCGCAAATTTATTATTGCAGACACACCGGGGCACGAGCAGTACACCCGAAATATGGCCACCGGTGCCAGTACTTGTGATTTGGCTATCATCTTGATCGATGCGCGTCACGGTGTGATGACCCAAACCCGTCGACATTCTTATATTGCGTCATTACTCGGTATTAAGCACGTTGTGGTCGCGATTAATAAAATGGACTTGGTAGGCTTCGATGAGGGTGTTTTTGAATCCATTAAAAATGATTATTTGGCGTTTTCAAAGAATCTTATTGAGCAGGAATATTACTTTACGCCCATTTCGGCCTTAGATGGCGACAACGTGGTAGCGGTGTCTGAGAATACGCCTTGGTATAAAGGGCAATCGTTGATGCAAATTTTGGAAACTGTCCAGATCGCAGGCGATAAAAACCTTTCGGATTTTCGTTTTCCGGTTCAATACGTCAATCGTCCTAACTTAAATTTTAGAGGGTTTTGCGGAACCGTGGCCTCCGGGGTCATCAATCAAGGTGATACTGTTAAAGTATTGCCTTCGGGTAAAACCAGTCGAGTGAAGGCGATTGTTACTTACGACGGAGATCTTGAGCGGGCCTTCGTGGACCAGTCAGTCACCCTTACCCTGGAAGATGAAATCGACATTAGTCGCGGCGATATGTTGGTAGCGGCCGAGGACCCCATTGTCCCGATTCAACAATTCAGTGCACACATGGTGTGGATGTCTGAACAAACGTTACAACCAAATAGGCAGTATTTGTTTAAATTTGCTACCAAGTTGACTTCGGGTTCAGTGGTGGATGTTGCGCATCGCATTGATGTAAACACGCAAGCCTTAAGTAAGCCCGAGACGGTAGCATTAAACGATATTGTTAAAGTGTCAGTACGACTTGAGCAAGCGGTGGTGGTTGATTCCTACCCGCTAAATCGCGCCACGGGTGCTTTTATCGTAATTGATCGTCTAACCAATGGTACCGTTGCTGCTGGAATGGTCGTTCATGCAGAGGAGGGCGCTATAGTAGACGGGCCAGGTTCAGAATTTTCTGCGTTCGAAGTGGAGCTGAATGCACTAATTCGCAAACACTTTCCACATTGGGAAGCCAAAGATTTATTGGCGGCGATGAAGAAGAAATAAAAGAGGGAGTTGGTTTTTTTGTTGGCTTCCACCTGTATTGGAATACGTTTGATCTTTTGTCCGTAATCCAAGTAATTGAAAGAAACGTTTCGCCTTAATGCCCCGATTTGCCAGTGAGGCGAATCGGGAGGCTTAAATTCCTCAATACCATTGTTAGGATTTTAAACTTTCCTAAGACCACCTTAAATTCATGATCTCTGTTTGGTTTGAATAAACTGCCATACATGTGTTTTTAAAACCACTGACAATGTTTGCCAGAGCTCTTATACCTCTTTGTTCTTGCTCATATTCAAACCCTTGAAAATGCGCGGTTGCTATGATTATTGGTTGTTTTACAGGAGGGTATTGTGGGCGTAATCTCAGGAGGTTGAGGTTTATTGAGTAGGTGATAGCGGTGAATATCAGTGGTACTGGCTATTTGGCCGGGTTGAATTCGGCAAATCAAGGCATCTCGCAAGCGTCAGAACGCATCAGCTCGGGGCAACGCATTAACCAAGCTTCTGACGATGCCGCGGGGCTGGCCATCAGTAATCGGCTCAATGGTCAGGTGCGCGGCCTGTCGCAAGCCATTCGCAACGCCAACGATGGTGTCTCAATGCTGCAAACCGCAGGTGCCGGTTTGGAGTCTGTGACTGAGGGTGTTCAGCGACTGCGAGAACTGGCGTTGCAATCGGCCAATGGCACTCTTTCCGACAGTGACCGCAGTGCCCTTAACAAAGAGGCACAGCAACTCATGGCCGCGGTGCAAGACAGTGTTGGTAACACTCAATTTAACGGAAAAGCGCTTTTAAGCGAGGGCGCTGGTGTCCCATTACAAGTGGATGAAAACCCTGAAGGTCAGTTGACGCTTGAATTGGATGACTTTGCGGCGAGTTTATCCGAATCCGGCTTTAGCGATTTGGATTTCTCCACTGCCGAGGGTGCGCAAGCAGCACTCGGCATTTTGGATACGGTACAAGCCAATGTGGACCAAGCCAATGCCACTATTGGTGCGGGTATGAATCGCTTAGAGTCCACAGTCAATACCTTAACCTCCAGCAGTATTCAAGCCGAGCAGAGTCGCAGCCGTATTCAAGATGCTGATATGGCCAAAGAAATCACCGACCTTGTTAATCAACAAGTTAAAAGAGATGCCTCAATTGCCATGCTGGCGCTGTCTAACCAACAGAAGGGAAGTGTGCTGAAGTTGTTGGGGCAATAAATCACGTTGGGTGGTTTTTAGGTGATCGTACACAATTTATTCAGTGCTGCTTCTTCACTTTTTGGGCAGCAGGCCTTTTTGAATGAAGGCTGCTGCTCGATTAAATGAATCAGTTTCTAGTGATCGTTGGGGGAAGGCGGGTTATCTTCCTGTTCCGAATAAGATCCATTTTGACGGATCATTTTAGGCGTACACCCATATTCTTTCTTAAACAAAACATTAAAGTAGGTGACATTGGCAAATCCCACGCCCAGTGCCACCTGTTTTATGCCCATGCTCGGCTCATCCCGTAACAATCTTGATGCTTCGGTCAAGCGTAGCTTATTAATATATGAGGTAAACGTCAGACCCAGTTCAGCTTTGAGAATTTTATTAATTTGGGGCCGAGTGGTGCCAAGGGTCGCTGCGGTGTCTTCTATATTGATATCCGGGTTAGTGTATTCCACCGCAATATAACGCAGCAATCGCGAATCAAGATCATCGGAGGTCTGTTTAACCGACAGCTTTTGATAAGCCACCAACGGCCTATTGGTGTTGATTTTTTCATTGGCGACTTGCAGTTGCTCACGAACGTAATTTTTTATCAGCCAATAAATTCCAGCCAGCCAAGCTATTAGCGTTAACCCAATGCTCGCAAATAGAAAACGCTGATCTTTGGTGATTAAAGCCAAATCTTTGACTTCTATGTTGGATTGAATACCTCTGGGACTTTGCAGTGAGTTGTTTAATGCAAAGCCATGTACGTGTTTCAGATCTGATTCTCTGTTGGTATAGCTCAATCCGTAGCGTGATAACCACCAATCCGCCGAGTCCAGGCCTGCTAGCGGGAACGTGATGGTACTGGTGGTACTGGTGCATTTAAGAAATGATAGGCTGACGCGAAAGGTTTCCGGTCGATTCAGGTCTGTTACCCCATCAACATAGGTATACATGGCAAAAACCAGAGTATTCTTGGGTTTACAGCGCACCTTGAATCTGATCTCCGAATAACCCCTAAGGTCTACCAGATCTGAGACGCTTTTCGGGTCTGCTAGGTAGAATATAAAGGATGTGTAAGGGTTGTCTTCTTTAGTTGAAACCCGAAAATCAAACTCGACTTTATTCGTATCTTGCCCGTTGCTTTTGACCAGTACCTTGTTTTCACCACTGGTATCCATCGGTACCGTACTGTGAAACCACGGTACCTGGCTTTTAGTGCCCGGTAGCAATGGGGTTTTACGATTCATCAACGCAGCGCCGACAGCTATGGTGATGGCGCTAAAAGCGATTAAAGTCATCAAAGCCAATAGCGCGTTTCTGTAAAATGTTGCCATAGGTTGCCGTTTTTTTTATGAGCAAACACCCAAACGTTACTATAACTTAGTCTTCAACCCTGGCAAAGCAGAGGGTCTTAAACGGTTGGCAGTGTTGGAGCTACGTCTCAATTTATGTCGTCCGACCAGATTGGTCTGTAAAATTTCCTTCCTATACCATAGACGCCTGTCAGGTGAATGGCGTTTTTTTGGGGGCACCCAACTGCCGGAAAAGCTGATTGTTTCAATGGAATTGATGGTTTTTGGATCACAATGTGGGGGGCGAGCAGGGGTCTGTACAAGATAAGGCGAATGGATAAATAGAAAAGCTCGATTTCTATGGGGCGCCTGTTGGGTGATCAAAGTGGCTGTCCTGCCTTCTAGTACTTGTGCCACCCCTGGCACTCGCCCTTCGGATCAGCCTAAAGGGCGATCAAAATGGCTATCCTGCCATTTTAGTGAGCCGCATCAGCGATTCTCACCCAACTGAACGCCACCCATAAAAAACGTCGATTAATAGGCTTTTAATAGAGGGCTGGCGAGGTTTGGCGCGGGATTACTCACGCCATCCCTGGCGTTCGCCCTTTGGGTCGGCCTGAAGGCCGATCAAATTGGCTGTCCTGCCAATTTAGTGAACCGCATCAGCGATTCTCACCCACTTAACCCCACCCATAAAAAAACCCCCGCTCTTGCGAGCGAGGGTTTTTGTATTGGTGGAGCTAAGCGGGATCGAACCGCTGACCTCAACACTGCCAGTGTTGCGCTCTCCCAGCTGAGCTATAGCCCCAAGCTGACGGCTCGGCCGTCAGAGAGCGCGCATTTTAGGGGGGGCTGGGCGCTAAGTCAACCACTTTTGGGTGGCATTTTGTCTGGCTTACCCAAAAATGTCTGAGGGGTAAAGCTCACAAAATCAATGGCTTAGGGCTATGGCCCCACTCTGTGTTGATATGGCCGCGGTGGTTCTGGCCTGTTGCCGCTAACGGGACAGCAGGCCTTTAAGGTCCTTCAGCTTTTCTTTGTCTTTGTCCGAGAGCTTTTCTTCGAGTTTTGCCTTTAATTGGTCGGTGCCTTTTGTCTTGAGCTCATCTTTCAGTTTCGCTTTGGCCTCATCTAAAAGCGGTTGGACAATGGCGAGTGCGAGTTCTTTGGGGGTTAGGCCGTGTGCGCGACTGCCAATGTCGTGCCGACGAATACCCGCAATACTGTAGCTTTTGGTGTCGAAGTGGGGGGATATCAAGGTGAAGTCCGTGTTGACAAATTGTAGCGTTTTAATAGCAAAGCGTTTTTCAGCACCGGTGCTTTCTGTTTCAGATGCTGTTTGGCTATCCCCGGTATGCGCTTGAATATTGTTCATTAGGGTTTGCAGGTTGGTGTCTTTAATGCCCCTTTGCTCGAGGGTGACGGCGGTGCCATCAATGGTGAATTCATCGATATAGATGACGTCACTTTGCAGACTGGTGGGGTCTATTTGCAAGGCAATGGTATCGAGGGTTAAGAAGGAGGGTGCTTCGTAAGGTTCAGGGTTTTGGATCGACAATCCGTTTAATACGACGCGACCCTCTGTGAGCGTGATCGCGGTTTTATCGAGGGAGACTTCGGTTTGTAATATTTCAGTGCCGAGGGTCTCAATGGCTTTGTGGACGATAGAATCCAAGTTCTTGAACAAAAAGAAAAGCCCAAGTGCGATCAATAACACCAAAGCGACTAGAATACCCGTTATGATTTTGACAGCTTTCATTTTATCTCCTGTGGCAAAGCATTTATAAAGATACTGCGCTATTGTGTCACAACATTGGAGTGGCGGTAACGCTACAGCTTAAAAGCAATATTTTGAGAAATACCTTATGGCCATTGGCGCACAGATCTATAAATTTACGCTGAATTTATCTGATATGGACCGTAACCTCTATGAGACCGTGGGTCTGACGGTGGCTTTGCATCCTTCGGAAACACGGGCAAGAATGGTGGCACGCTTACTGGCGTTTTGCTGTTGTTACGAGACAGGGCTTGAGTTTACCAAAGGGCTTTCGACACCGGAAATGCCTGATGCTTGGCAGTTGGCATTGGATGGCAGTGTGAATCTTTGGGTGCAAGTGGGTGAGCCGAGTGTGGATGTCTTAAAATCTGCTTCACGCAAAGCACAAAAAGTCATGGTTTACAGTTTTAATACTAAGGGCGATGTATGGTGGCAGCAAGTGCAAGGCGCCAGTGAGCGATTGAAAGTGAATGTGTTTCAATTACCCAATGCGCCGATTCATCTTTTGGGTGAGGCCTTAAAACGTACCAATGCTTGGTCTATCACCATTACCGACGGCCAGCTATGGGTGGCCACGGAGGAGGACAGCATTGCGGTGCCGGTCACTGTGCTGCAGGCGCAATAGCCGCTTTTTGGTGTTTTACTGTTCAAGGTAATGGAGGTTGGCCCTAACGCTCGCGCATAGGGAGGACGCGTGGCATTGCACCCACCAACGGGCTAAGTGCCACAAAAAGTTTGGTAGGGGCGCGCGTCCTTCGGTGCGGGTTGGCAGTACTTGTCGTCATAGGGTTGCACAAATGGGGTTTTGAGGACATGAACCAGTTGTTCAAAGGGTTCAAAATTATTCTGGTGGGCTGCGGAAATGACCTCCTCAATACGGTCATTGCGCGGAATCACCATGGGATTATTGTGTTGAGCGGTTTGTAGTGTTTGCGTGTCGGATTGTCCTGTTTGCGCCAGCGCTCGTTGCCAGTCGGATAACCACTGCGCAGTCTCTTGGGGAGCCCGATTCAGAGATTTTTCAAACGCTAGTGTGTCCTGGGTGGCTAACGCTTGTGTGAGCAAAACAAAGGTATTGGTAAAGTCCGTTTGGTTCAATTGCATAGCAGCTAATAAGCGCTGTAACAAACTGGACGTTTGATCTGTAGGCGCCATAAACCCCATTTTTTGGCCCATCGTATGTTGCCATTGTTGATTAAACCGCGCTGAAAAATCGTTTAGAGTTGCTTCAATGTGATTGAGTGCACTGGTGTCATTTTCAGGGAAGAGAGGCAGTAGGCATTCGGCGAAGCGGGTGAGGTTCCAAAGCGCGATATTAGGCTGATTACCATATGCGTAGCGACCTTGCTGATCAATCGAGCTAAATACGGTGCCGGGGTCAAAGGTCTCCATAAAGGCACAAGGGCCGTAATCTATGGTATGGCCAGCGATGGCGGTGTTATCAGTATTCATCACTCCGTGAATAAACCCTAAGCTCATCCATTGCGTCACCAATGCCAGTTGCGCGCTGACCACTGCGTCAAACAAGGCCAGTAGTGGGTGAGAGGCCGAGCGACACTCCGGGAAGTGTCGGTCGATCACAAAATTCGATAAAGTTTGTAAAGCGGATACATCGCCAAAGGCGCGCATAAACTCAAATGTCCCCACACGAATATGACTGCTCGCCACCCGTGTGAGTATTGCGCCCGGTAACGCTTGGTTGCGATACACTTGTTCACCGGTGGTGACGACCGCCAAGGCCCGAGTGGTGGGTACATTCAGGGTGTGCATGGCTTCGCTCACCAAAAACTCCCGCAACACGGGTCCCAACGCTGCTCGGCCGTCTCCTCCACGTGAGAATGTGGTTCGACCGGCACCCTTTAATTGCAAATCGTAATGCGCGTTATCCGAACTTAACAGTTCGCCTAACAAAATGGCGCGACCATCGCCAAGTTGAGGATTGTAGTGACCAAATTGATGGCCTGCATAGGCTTGTGCGATGGGTTTTGCGCCCTGAGGGATGGCGTTGCCCGCAAAAACGTCAATGCCATCGCTGGTGCGCAGCTGAGCAGAATCCAGGCGCAACTGCTCGGCCAAGGTAGTGTTCAATACGATTAATTGGGGGGATTGCACGGGCACAGGCTGAGCGGGTTTTGAAAAAGGCTCACCCAATTCGGCATAGCGGTTATCAAACTGGGCCCCTTGCAGGATACAGCTGCGGGGTTCGGCGGAAATCGACATAGGCACTCGATATGGGGTCTTCTGCGCAGTGTACCGCGTTAGCCTTCGTAGGTTAATCAAAGTCATACGAATAAAGGGTGTGGGGAGTAAAACAGTGCATTTGCCTCCCATAAGCGTGTGCAAATGGCCAGGAAGCTCGGCTCGGCGGGGGCCACTCAAAAAAGCGCTTGGCGTGAGGTCGTTACGCCTGCGGCCTCTACCGCATTAACCCGACATAAAGGATTGCCGGGTTAATAGGTATTTTTATATTCAGGTTTCCTGATGCGGAACCCTTTAATCTAACCTTGGGCGAATGGCTTGAGCCATGTCATGGGCCATAGATTCGTGCTCTGCAGCGGTGGGATGAGCGTCTCGGCTATCTCCGGGGTAATGTTGGCTGGGCACATAATGAACGCTGCTTGATGAAAGGCGTTGAACCGTGGCTTGCAACCGTTTCCGGAGCTCGGTTTTGGGTTTTTGATTGTTACTGTCATTAACGATGGCCCCCTCGGTAATAAAAATCTGAGCTTTGGGGTGGTCGTGCCGTAAGGTTTGAATAAATGTTATGTAGCGTTCGACAAAATGTTCGAATTCAGGGAAATCTCCCAAGCTCAGATTAAAGTCGTTGGTGCCCAGTGACACCACAATGACATCGGCTTGAAATTGACTTTGATCCCATTGCTCGGCATCACTACCCGTGGGTATAGTCAGTTTGTAAAACTCTGGCGCATTCATTTCAGTTTTGCCATCCCAACTGCGTACCAGGCCTTTACCGCCATAGCACACCAATTGGGTTTCGGCATCTAGATGTTCTCCCAGTAACATCCCGTATGCCCGCGCGCCAAACCACCATTTGAACTTCTCGTCTTGCATGGGTTGTTCAAGGTTGGGGCGGTTGGCCACTTCACCACAGGTGACGGAGTCGCCAATGACCAATAACTTTCGCCTAGCAGGTGTAGGTGGGTTTTCTAATTTCCCGTCGACAAAAACACGCCCAACCGTTGCGACGCCTAACCAAGTTTCGGTGTTGTGGCGCAATTCTAGGGTGACTTTTTGAGGATGCTGACTTTTAAAAATGTTGAGCGTTTTTCGAGTTTTGGGTAACAAGATGTTGTGAGAGTACTGTCCATCAACGAATACGGCAAAGTGGTTTTTGCCGGTGGAGCTCTGGCCCTCAATGTTCACTTCGGTGGCGGTTACAGTGAGGGCTATTCCGACGCCCGGGTAACCCAACACCATATTGCCATCCTTTACGAGATATCTGCCAAATCGATGTATGTGGTTGTCCAAGGGGGAGACCCCGATTTCGCCGGTGCCTGCGTAGGCCACGCCGGCACACTTTAACAGTAAGGTGAGTAGACTGACTTTAAGGGATGTTCTGAGCATGATAAAGCTTCGCAAAAAGCGGTTACTTTACCGTGCTCAGCATAGGTTTGGCAAAGGGGCCTGTGGCTCACGATCAGTACACGCTTATGCTGTATTTGTGAACGCGTAGCGTTGTAACAGTATGTGTTAGTGGCCGGCAAGGTCCAATCTGAGCGCATCGATTGCGATTTTTAAGAGATGTGGACATTCAGCATTAAAACAGATGCGCCCAAAAATAAAAGCATTGCGAGGGGCATTACAGTGCTTTTATGCTTTCCAGTGCGGACAGCGTTGGTGATGCTTCCAAAATACCTATCAATCTAAGCGGTTTTCCTTTTATCTTTACGCAGTTTGGAGCAGTAGAGACCGTGGACGGACCGGGATATTGAATGGGGCTTTCGGCATCGAAGAACAATGCTAAAGGCTGTAAAATAGGTTTTTCTCGAGACTGCGCGCTGAATTCAAGTGGTGCACCCATTGCCTACTTAAATAGGAGCGCGTGCGCATGGTGTTTTATGAAAATATAGGGTGCAGTTAGAGCGAGCCTGAATAGCAGGTTGTAATATTTCAATCGAATAGGGCGATCAACGTTTTGAGAAACAATCAACATAATTTATTGCTGAGCAAATGCTGGGTATATTTACTGTCTTGTGCAGTATGGGTGTTCTCGATGGAGGGTGTCGCCGCGGAGTTGAAACCTTTTCACAGTGATGGGTGTTCGTTGTTTCCTGATGAAAATTTCATGACACAGCAAAGCTGGTGTGGCTGTTGTGTGGCGCACGACGTCGCGTATTGGCAAGGTGGAACCTCGGAAGAACGCAAACAGGCAGATCAGGCGTTAAAGGATTGTGTGGCTAAGGCGACAGGAGATGAGACGCTTGCAAGCCTCATGTATGACGGGGTTCGAATGGGGGGTAGCCCTTATTTTTACAACTGGTATCGGTGGGGGTATGGTTGGTCTTATGGTCGGCTCTACCAACCCCTAACGGAAAACGAAAAGCGCCGAGCAGAAATGTTGCTAGAGGCGTACCTACTAGAAGCGGACAATGCACTTTGCCCTGAGTGAGGCCAAGTGGGTGTTGTGGGTTCACTCGGTAGTTTCTAGCAAGCAAAAATTATCCACATCCACTAGACCTTGATCCGTGATTTTTAAGTGTGGAATCACCGGTAATGCCAAAAAGGCCAACTGTAAAAAAGGCTCTGGTAGCGGGCACCCCATTGATCGAATAGCTTTGCGTAATTGGATAAGGTCTTGGTGTACGGCTTCATAAGGGTTGAGGCTCATCAGTCCGGCCACCGGCAACGCGAGCTCGGCGATAATCTTGCCATCTACCGCCGCCACAAAACCACCTCCCAAGGTTATTAGGTGATTCACCGCGCAGACCATATCAGAATCTTGAGTCCCCACCACGCAAATATTATGACTGTCGTGACCCACCGAAGAGGCTAGGGCACCTTGATGGAGTTGAAAGCCGGTGACAAAACCTCGACCGATATTTTGATGGTAGCCGTGCCGCTCTAAAACGCAGATTTTTAAAATGTCTTGCTCGAGATCACTTACGCGTGCGCCGGCTTGGCTCGGTACCGGAAGGTTGAGGTGTTGGGTGATAATACTGCCCGGTTCCACACCAATGACCGGTAGTGCTTGGGCGGAGCTGACGATACGGAGGTTTTCATCCGTAATGGGCTTGCGCTTCATGCTGTTGAGCCCAACGGGAGCAACCGGTTGCCGTTGGGAGAATAGATCCGCGGATACTAGCCTGCCTGCAGAAATGACTTGCGCCACAGTACATTGGCGATAATCAGACAACAGTGCCAAATCGGCTCTTTTTCCCGGTGCCACAAGACCCCTGTCAAACAAACGAAAAGCCCTCGCTGCGGACCAGGTGGCAGCGCGGTAGGCATCCCCGGGGTCGATGCCGCTGGCGATGGCCGTGCGAATGAGATGGTCAATGTGGCCTTCCTCTGCAATGTCTAAAGGGTTGCGGTCATCGGTGCAAAAGCCCATGGCATTGGAAGTGCAAGCATTGAGCAGTGGCGCGAGCGTGCTTAGATCCTTTGACACCGACCCTTCGCGTATCAGCACATGCATGCCTTTGCGGAGTTTTTCTGCGGCTTCCTCTTGTGAAGTGGTTTCGTGGCAATTACAAATTCCGCACGCGAGGTAAGCATTCAAGGCTTTGCCTGTAACCATCGGCGCATGCCCATCAATGTGCCACCCTTCAAATGCCACGAGCTTGTCTAAAACATCGGGTGTTTTTGCCAGAAGTCCGGGGTAGTTCATAAACTCTGCCAAACCGATCACTGAAGGATGGTCGCGCAGCGACACCAGGTCCTCTGCTGTTAAGCGGGCACCCGCTGTTTCTAGGTGGGTGGCAGGCACGCAAGAAGACAGTTGAACGTACAGATCTAGGCAGGTTTGCTCGGCACATTGGAAGAAATACTGTATGCCTTCTTTACCCAATACATTTGCAATTTCATGGGGGTCACATATGGCCGTGGTGGTGCCTCGCGGCAAAACGCAGCGGTCAAACTCCAGTGGTGTGACCAAGCTGGATTCACAATGGACGTGGGTATCGATAAAGCCCGGTACCACAGTCAAGCCGCTACCCTCTATTTCCGTGATGCCTTCGTAGGTGTCACAGGTCCCCACTATAGTGTCGCCACAAATAGCGATGTCGCTTTGAATGAGCGTACCGGTGATCACATCTAAAAATTGGGTATTCTTGATCACCAGGTCTGCGGCAGTTCTACCAAGGGCTTGATCGATTTTATGAGCGATACGATTTGTGGCGGCGGGTTGAGTCATAGAGCCTCGAGGCATTGTTTCAAGGTAAGCCTTTGATGCGTTTAAAAGTTCGAAGTTGCATGACAACTGGCACCAGGCTACTGGGAGTTTAGTTCAGTTAATAGTCGCAGGTATTGGTTATCGATGTGCGTACACGCCGACGGGTGTGCATGCACGCTAAAGAAAGCTTTGACGGAGTGGGGCAAATTTTGCCATTTGCTATCAATACATGATTACTCAATTCTGAAATATAAGCACCCATAGCGGCTCTTAAACCAATTATGGTGTGTGATTGCGGTTATGTCGTATTTGTCCCATTGCGTAAACGCGATCTACTACACGGTCGTCTGCTAAGGTATTCAGAACAAACAGTAACTCTTTAATGCTTTGACAATAAGGGGTTCGATAACTTAAAAATGGCGTGGCTTTTAAGTTCAATACAATAAAGTCGGCCTCTTTCCCAGTTTCAAAGTTGCCGATCTTGTCGTTCAAATCCAGAGCCTTGGCGCCGCCGAGTGTGGCCAAATAATGGGCCTGGAACGGGTCGAGCGTGTGACCGCGCAGTTGCTGGATTTTGTATGCCTCATCCATGGTGCGAAACATGGAAAAGCTGGTACCTCCGCCCACATCGGTACCCAAGCCCACTTTAACGCCAAGGCTTTGCATCTGCTTCAGATTAAATAAGCCGGAGCCCAAAAATAAATTAGAGGTCGGGCAGTGGGAGAGGGCGGAGTTGGTCTTTGCCAGGCGTTCACAGTCACAGTCTTGTAAATGAATACCATGGGCAAAGATACTGCGTTTTCCTAAGAGGTTGGCTTTGTCGTATACATCCAAATAGGTGGCGCTTTCTGGGAACAATTCGGCCACCCAGGCCATTTCTTGTGGGTTTTCCGCCAGATGAGTGTGCATATACACATCTGGGTGCTCTTGCAGCAACTGACCGGCCGTTTGGAGCTGTTCTGTCGTGCTGGTGGGCGCAAACCGTGGCGTGACGGCATATTGTAATCGCTCGATGTTGTGCCATTTCTCGATCAGCGATTTGGATTGATGGTAGCCGGTTTGGGGCGTGTCACATAAGGCGGCCGGTGCGTTGCGGTCCATGAGCACTTTACCTGCGATCATGCGCAAACCACGTTGCTGAGCTTCACCGAAAAAGGCATCAACGGAAGTTGGGTGTACGGTGCCAAATACCAGCGCCGTGGTGGTCCCATTGCGTAATAGCTCGTCTAGAAACACCGTGGCAGTTTGTTTGCCATAGTCATAATCTGCAAATTTGGCTTCTGAGGGAAAGGTGTAGGTATTGAGCCAGCTTAGCAATTGCTCACCAAAAGCGGCGATCATTTCCGTTTGTGGGAAATGAATATGAGTGTCCACAAAACCTGGAGTAATCAAATGATCAGGTAGGTGTTCGATATGGGCAGAGTCATGAATCATCGGCATAAGTTCTGCTGCAGGTCCCACAGTCTCAACGCGCCCTTGGTTGACAATCAGTAGGCCATCTTCAAAATATTCCCAAGCGTCGTCTCCATGGGTAAAGGGGTCGTGTAGAAAATGCAGTATTTTCGATCGCAAAATGTGACGTTCATTGGTTGCTGTCATCTGAATGCCGCCCCTATGGCATTTTGTATTTATGAAATCGGTGTTTCTAGGGAGCCTCTGATTAAGTCCTAACGGCTTCTGACTTACAGAGCACTTCGAGGTTGCGGCAGTGTTTTAGCTCCCGCAAGAAAGGCATTTCTATCTTTCATGGTGGTCAAGGCATATTCGTGGTCTCTTGAGAAGCGCTAACACATAGGGAGGCCTTGAAAACTCAATCGGGCGCGGCCTCCAAGCCCGTTCACTTCGTAAATCGCCTAGATACATGAGCATTGCGGTCACGTGCACAGCTGCAGGCGTTAAGGTGGTGCAGGAGGTTAAAGTCCTGGAGCCATTGGGGCTGGATTCGATACCGTAGATCCGTTGCGCAAAACTCGAGCTTCATTAAAAACCGGGTTGTGAATAAAGAGCTTGGTTAAGAGAAAAGATAGTCAAGACAGGGGCAGGGCAGGTGCCGTAGACACCGGCCCGCCTCTTCCGTTTTAGGTTGTTATAGGAATAAGTCTTCAATGGATAGGTATCGCTCGCCTGTATCATAGCTAAAGATGACCACTTTACTGCCGGGTGCAAAGTTCGCCTCTTCCTTTTTCACCGCTGCCAAAGTGGCGCCGGAGGAGATGCCTAAAAATAGGCCCTCTAATTTGGCGCAGTCTCTGGCCATTTGAAAAGCACTTTCTTCGCTCACTTGAATGGTGCCGTCGAGCAATGTTGTGTCTAAGTTCTCTGGCACAAAACCCGCGCCAATGCCCTGTAAACGATGTAAGCCTTTTTCTCCACCGCTGATAACCGGGGATTTTTCCGGCTCAACCGCCAGGACTTTTAAGTTCGGAAAGGTGGGCTTTAGTGCCTGTGCGCAACCGGTAATATGCCCGCCTGTGCCAACACCTGTGATCAGATAATCGATACCATCGGCGAAATCTGCAAGTATCTCTTTAGCAGTGGTATTTTTGTGGGCTTCCACGTTGGCAGGGTTGTTAAATTGTTGAGGCATCCAACTGTTGTCATGCTCCAACAGCAGCTCATTGGCCTTGTTAATGGCGCCTCCCATGCCCAGTTCTTTTGGTGTTAATACAAGCTCTGCTCCAAGCGCCGCCATGTTGCGGCGGCGCTCGATGGACATGGATTCGGGCATGGTTAAGATTAAACGATAGCCTTTGACTGCAGCGACCATAGCAAGCCCAATACCCGTATTGCCAGAGGTGGGCTCGATAATCACAGTGTCCGCATTGATTAAATTTTTAGCCTCCGCATCCTCTAGCATGGCCAGTGCAATACGGTCTTTAATACTGCTGCCGGGGTTGAATCTCTCAACTTTCATCCATACCTCGATGTCGCTTCGAAAAAGTCGATTGATTCGAATGTGAGGCGTATTGCCGATAGAATCCAAAACAGAATTGAATTTCACGATGGTCTCCTCTCCTAGGGGGTTTTTATTTATCAAGCCAGTGGCCTTTAGGCAGGCTTGCTTTTAGGTGTTAACGCATTGAATAACGCTAATGGTAATTATGGGTGGTACAAAAAAGCCCCTGTAAAAGGGGCTTAAAAAGGCTAGCGCTTGTCTCTTTCCACAAAGGGGCGGTTGTCATACCCGGTGTAGAGTTGGCGTGGGCGTCCTATTTTAAAGCCTTCGGTTACCATCTCGTGCCAGTGTGCAATCCACCCCACCGTACGGCCCGTGGCGAAAATGACGGTAAACATTTCGGTGGGAATACCAATGGCTTTCATGATAATGCCAGAGTAAAAATCCACATTCGGGTAGAGTTTTTTCTCAATAAAGTAAGGGTCTTCCAGTGCAATTTGTTCTAAACGTTTTGCTATGGCCAGGAGTGGATCATTGTCTAAGCCCAATTCGGTTAGCACTTCGTCGCAAGTTTCTTTCATCACTTTTGCACGCGGATCAAAGTTTTTATAAACGCGGTGACCGAAGCCCATTAAGCGGAAGGGGTCATTTTTGTCTTTGGCTTTCTCAATAAACTTGTCGATGTTTTTCACATCGCCAATTTCCTCGAGCATGTCTAATACGGCTTCATTGGCGCCGCCGTGGGCGGGGCCCCATAGAGTAGCAATACCCGCAGCGATACAGGCGAAGGGATTGGCACCGGAAGAGCCAGCCAAACGCACGGTGGAGGTGGAAGCGTTTTGTTCATGATCCGCATGCAATAAGAAGATCTTATCCATGGCGCGAGCCAATACAGGGTTGACTGCCGGGTCGTCGCAAGGTGTGCCAAACATCATATGCAGAAAGTTTTCGGCATAACCCAATTTATTATTGGGGTACATAAATGGTTGGCCCGCATGGTGTTTGTAACACATGGCCGCCAAAGTGGGCATTTTGGCAATCAGCCGGTGCGCTGAGATAAGGCGGTGTTCCTCGTTGGTGATGTCCAGCGAGTCGTGATAAAAAGCGGATAGTGCGCCCACCGCGCCACACATAATGGCCATCGGGTGAGAATCATGGTGAAACCCGTTGAAAAAGCGAGCGATGGATTCGTGTACCATGGTGTGGTGGGTGATGATGTCGGTGAATTTGTCGTACTCTGTTTCGGTGGGCAGTTCGCCGTGCAGCAATAAATAACAGGTTTCTAAGTAGTCCGATTGCTCTGCCAAAACATCGATTGGGTAGCCTCGGTGAAGCAAAACACCTTTGGCTCCATCAATATAAGTAATTTTGGATTCACACGACGCAGTTGAAACAAACCCGGGGTCGTAGGTGAAATAACCTTTGGCCGTCAGCGCTCTGACGTCGATTACATCGGGACCTACAGTGCCTGACAATACAGGCAAGTCAATGGATTCGTTCAAACCGTCGACCGAAAGTTGAGCTTTCTTATCAGTCATTACGGACTCCTATTTCATAAGTAATGAAGGCTTGATGCGCAACCTAAGGCGGGTAGCTCTAGGTTTGTATCAAGCGTCAACACAACATTTAGGTTTATGATAGGCCCAAGGCGCCACGGGGTGCATTGAGAGTAAAACCCAAACAGTTGAGGATTATTGCCTAGCCTGGGTAAAGGCAAACAGTGAAACTGTATCGAAACGCTATATCGAAATTCTATTATTAAAATGAGAGAAGTTTCATCATCATATAGAGACTACCTTGATTGAGATAGTCTTGATCGAGATAGTATCGCCCACCAAGTGGTTTTGCCGTGTTTGAGGCAGCAAAGCTGATCAAGCATACCCGCCGCTGAACCCAGGGACAATACCTAAATAGGCGTCAGTGGGGGGTAATAAGTGTCAGTGTCCACAGGATGGGCGGCTAGTATAGTGAAATTTATAGGCTCTCGGGTAGGTCTTGCGCGGCAAAAGGTCAATTTGTCTGCTTAAATAAAAGACAACCGCCAAAAAGTGGTCGCTGATGGTGCGCAAAAGTTCCCTGCTCCTTGTTTTGGTGCGCATAATGCGCGCTATGTTCCTGAATCAGCGAGGGTTTGTGCGTCATTAGGTTTGTATTTTCGCCCTTGTATCACTATAATTCCGCGCGATTTTTGTCAGGCTTTAGCGCACTGAATTGATCACTTTTGGCCCTACAAATCAGCTAAATTTTGCTGGTTGAGCGGTTAGGCGCAAATCGCACACTGGTGTGCGACCTTCCCGTGGTTTCCCATACATTCACGTATTAAGACGTAACGTACAAAAAAGGTGCATTGTAATTGTGAATAAAAATCGACCCGTCAATTTGGACATTTCGACCTTTCAATTACCCATCACCGCTTACGTTTCTATTTTGCATCGCGCTTCGGGTGCATTTTTGTTGGCGGGGGTTTTGGTTCTCATGTGGATGTTAGATGCGAGTTTAACGTCTGAAACGAGTTTTAATGAGCTAAAGGCCGTGCTCTCGCAACCGTGGTTAAGGGTTGTGGTGTGGGCCGTTGTGGCGGGTTTGGCCTATCACTTGGTCATGGGGGTTCGCCACCTGATGATGGATATGGGCATTGGCGAAAGTCTGGAGGGTGGACGAGCAGGCGCTAAGATCGCATTAGGGGTTGCCGTTATACTGATTGTTGCATCAGCGGGGTGGATAATATGGTAACTGCCGTTACGAGTTATGGCCGCAGTGGCCTTTTTGATTGGGTTGTACAGCGAGTTACAGCTGTTGTACTGGCCGCTTACACTTTTTTGTTAGTCGGGTTTATCTTAACGACGCCCGAAGTGACTTTCGATGTGTGGAAGTCACTGTTTTCTCACTTATGGATGCGAGTATTTAGCTTGTTGGCGTTACTATCCATCGGTGCACACGCCTGGATCGGTTTGTGGGCGATTTTGACGGATTACGTGACTGAACGATTGATGGGCCCCAAAGCTTTGGTTTTGCGGATGATCGTATTATCCATCTATGCCGTAGTGACCATCACCTACCTCGTGTGGGGCATCGAAATTCTTTGGGGAGTTTAACCAGCATGGCAAATATGCGTACCATTACATTTGACGGAATTGTGATCGGCGGCGGCGGCGCGGGAATGCGTGCGGCTCTGCAAATGGCGCAATCCGGTTTTCGTACCGCGGTGATTACTAAGGTGTTTCCTACGCGGTCCCATACCGTTTCCGCTCAGGGCGGTATTACCTGTGCGATTGCGAGTTCAGACCCTAACGACGATTGGCGCTGGCACATGTACGATACCGTAAAAGGGTCGGATTACATCGGCGACCAAGATGCCATTGAATATATGTGCTCGGTGGGCCCAGAGGCCGTTTTCGAGCTTGAGCACATGGGCCTACCGTTTTCAAGAACGGAAAATGGTCGTATCTATCAGCGGCCATTCGGTGGGCAGTCTAAAGATTTTGGTCGAGGCGGGCAGGCAGCGAGAACTTGTGCTGCGGCTGACCGAACAGGCCATGCGCTGCTGCATGCTTTGTATCAGCAAAATATCAAAAACAATACCGTATTCTTAAATGAATGGTTTGCCGTGGATATCGTCAAGAATCAAGATGGTGCCGTAGTTGGTGTGATTGCCATTAATATGGAAGATGGCGAGACGGTTTATGTGCGTTCAAAGGCCACCGTGTTCGCCACGGGTGGTGCAGGTAGAATTTACGCGTCAACCACCAATGCACACATCAACACCGGTGACGGCGTGGCCATGTCATTGCGAGCGGGCTTCCCGGTGCAAGACATTGAAATGTGGCAGTTCCACCCAACAGGCATTGCTGGGGCGGGAGTGTTGGTTACTGAAGGGTGTCGAGGTGAAGGCGGTTATCTAATCAATAAGGATGGCGAGCGCTTTATGGAGCGTTACGCGCCCAATGCTAAAGATCTCGCCGGGCGGGACGTGGTGGCACGTTCTATGGTGCTGGAAATCTTGGAAGGGCGTGGTTGTGGCGAGAACGGCGACCATGTATTTCTCAAACTGGATCATCTAGGCGAGGAAACGCTCAACGCTAAGCTACCGGGTATTCTGGAGCTGTCGCGCACGTTCGCCCATGCGGATCCGGTAAAAGAGCCAATTCCTGTAGTGCCTACCTGTCACTACATGATGGGTGGGATTCCCACCAATGTGGCGGGGCAGGCGCTGACTCAAAACTCTTCCGGTGAGGATAAAGTCGTTGAAGGCTTCTACGCTTGTGGAGAGGCGGCTTGTGTGTCAGTGCATGGCGCCAATCGGTTGGGCGGTAATTCCCTGTTGGATTTGGTGGTGTTCGGCCGAGCATCCGGCATGACCATCGAAAAAGCGCTGCGCGAAGGGATTGATTTACGACCCGCGAGTGATTCGGATTTGGAGGTGGCTACGGCACGTCTCAATAAACTCAATCAATCTGAATCTGGCGAATCGGCGACGGTTTTACGTACAGAGTTGCAAACCATTATGCAAAACTACTTTGGGGTTTTCCGTAAGGGCGAGTTTATGCAAGAGGGCATTAAGCAGCTCTCGGCGTTACGTGAGCGCATTGCAAACATTGCCCTAGAGGACAAAAGCAATGCCTTTAACACTGCGCGCATTGAGGCATTGGAAGTGCAAAACCTATTTGAAGTGGCGGAAGCCACTGCAATTGCAGCGGAAGAGCGAAAAGAGTCCCGCGGCGCACATGCGCGCGACGACTTCCAGGAGCGTGACGACGAGAATTGGTTGTGTCACTCCATGTATTTCCCTGGTGAGAAGCGTGTGGGTAAGCGCGCGGTCAATTTCGCACCGAAAACCATGGAAGCCTTTGAACCCAAAATCCGTACCTATTAATTGCAAGGTGAAGGTAGCGTCATCATGTTGAAAGTAGAAGTGTATCGTTACAACCCAGAGACCGACAAAGCGCCTTACATGAAAACCTATGAGGTGGACACACAGGGTAAAGACTTAATGGTTCTGGATGTTTTGGAAATATTGAAAGGCCAAGACCCATCGTTAGCCTATCGCCGCTCTTGCCGCGAAGGTGTTTGCGGCAGTGATGGTATGAATATTTCGGGAAAAAATGGCCTGGCGTGCGTGACATCCTTGTCCGAATCGGTGAAAAATAACACTTTGGTATTGCGCCCACTGCCAGGCCTGCCGGTGATTCGTGACCTGATTATTGATATGTCGCAGTTCTACGAGCAATATCGTAAAATTGAACCTTACCTTCAAAACCACACCCCAGCACCTGCCATCGAGCGCCTACAGTCGCCGGAAGACCGCGCCAAGTTAGATGGATTATATGAGTGTATATTGTGTGCTTGCTGCTCCACCAGCTGCCCTTCCTTTTGGTGGAACCCTGAGAAGTTCATAGGTCCTGCCGGTTTGTTACAGGCTTACCGCTTTTTGGCCGATAGCCGCGATACAGCGACAGAAGCGCGATTGAGCAATCTCGATGATCCGTTCAGTGTTTTTAGGTGCCACGGCATTCAAAACTGTGTGGCTGTTTGTCCCAAGGGTTTGAATCCAACGCGCGCCATTGGTCATATTCGGACCATGCTTTTGCACCGAGGCGTCTAAACCGGCGTGTAACGAACGAGGTTTCAAATTCGATTACACGAGACACCCAATGGGTGATTGATAGACAGCACGTGAAACAGCCTTAAGAGTACGCTTTTGGCGACCGAATACAGCCGTGTTCGGTCGATCCGTACAACTGATCGACGATAGTATTGGTATTGTTAGGCCTAACGGGAGCGCTTGGCGCTCACCTAATGAATACGTTATTTGCCCTTAACAACGGTGGAACCTGATGCAGCAGAGCTTAATGGAGCTATTGTGGAGTACTTCCCACATATCCGGTGGAAACGCAGCGTACGTTGAAGAAGTTTATGAAACGTATCTACGCGACCCCAATTCTGTGCCAGAACAGTGGCGTGATTATTTTGAAAAACTCCCTCGTGTAGAGGGTGTTCGTGAAAAAGACATCCCTCACTCAGAAATTATCGAATACTTTGAATTATTGGGTAAAAATCGCGCTCGACCTATTGTCGCGCCGGGCTCGGGTAGCTCCGATGTGGCACACGAGCGTAAGCAAGTAGAAGTTGTGCAATTGGTCAACGCCTATCGCCTGAGTGGTCACAAAAAGGCCAAGCTAGACCCATTGGGTTTGAAAAACCAAGTGAATTTCAGAGAATTGGACCTGGGGTACCACGGTCTGAACCGTGCCGATTTGGACTCCGTCTTTCAAACAGGCGACTTGTCGTTTGGTAAAAAAGAAGCGCCACTCAAGGACATTATCGCGGACTTGGAGGCGACCTACTGCGGCACGATTGGCGCAGAGGTCATGCACATTACCAATTTTGACGAACGTGCATGGTTGTTGACTCGACTGGAAAGCACACGCACTACGTCCAAGCTCAGTCACGAGGAAAAAAAGTATTTGCTAGGAGGGTTGACTGCGGCCGAAGGTCTTGAGCGGCATCTTGATAGTAAATACCCAGGGACCAAACGCTTTGGTCTCGAGGGGGGCGAGAGCCTTATTCCTATGTTGGATGTTGTGATTAACAACGCTGGCGCCTACGGCGCGAAAGAGATGGTATTGGGTATGGCGCACCGCGGCCGCTTAAATACCTTAGTCAACATATTGGGTAAGAACCCCGCAGACTTATTTAACGAATTCGAAGGAAAAAAACTGGTTGATACCTCGGGTGATGTGAAATACCACCAAGGTTTTTCATCCAACGTGATGACGCCGGGTGGCGAAATGCACTTAGCGATGGCCTTTAACCCATCACACCTGGAAATTGTGGCGCCAGTGGTGGAGGGCTCTGTACGCGCTCGCCAAGACCGTCGTAACGACTCGGTACGGAACAAGGTGGTTCCGGTTGTCATTCATGGGGATGCGGCTTTTGCGGGTCAAGGTGTCGTGTTGGAAACGTTCCAAATGTCACAAACACGTGCCTATAAAACTGGCGGTACGGTTCATATTGTCATCAACAACCAAGTGGGTTTTACCACGAGCTACAAAGAAGACGCGCGCTCTACCGACTATTGCACCGATGTTGCCAAAATGATTGAAGCCCCGATTTTTCACGTGAATGGGGATGATCCTGAAGCGGTCGTGTACGTGACCAAATTGGCCATGGACTACCGCAATGAATTTAAAAAAGATGTGGTGCTTGATTTGGTGTGTTATCGCCGTCGCGGCCACAATGAGACCGACGAGCCTTCTGCCACTCAACCGATGATGTACGCCATCATTCGTAAGCACAAAACCACGCGCACGCTGTACGCGGAGAAGCTGGTGTCTGAGGGTGTTGTTAGTAAAGATGAAGAACAGACCATGGCCAGTGACTATCGCGATGCTTTGGATCGCGGAGAGCATGTGGCTCGAGGTTTGGTGAGTGAACCCGACAGCAGTTTGTTTGTGGATTGGTCGCCTTATCTCGGCCACGACTGGCTAACACCGGCCGATACTGGATACGACTTGAAGGCGTTGCAGGCATTGGCGGAAAAAGTCTCCACTATCCCTGACGGTGTGGTGGTTCAGCGGCAAGTGGCGAAAATTTACGACGACCGTCGAAAAATGGCAGGCGGCGCACTGTCGATGAACTGGGGTATGGCAGAGACCATGGCCTATGCCACCTTGTTGGAGCAAGGGCATCGTATTCGGCTGACGGGGCAGGATGTGGGGCGTGGGACTTTCTCACATCGTCACGCCGTGGTACACGGTCAAAAGGATGGGGTGCGTTACATTCCGTTACAGGATTTATCGAAAGACCAACCGCCATTTGATATCTATGATTCACTGCTCTCCGAAGAAGCGGTGTTGGCTTTTGAATATGGCTACGCCACTACCGCACCCAATTCATTAGTGATTTGGGAGGCGCAGTTTGGTGACTTCGCCAATGGTGCGCAAGTGGTAATTGACCAATTTATCACCAGTGGTGAGCACAAGTGGGGGCGGCTGTGTGGGTTGACGCTACTGCTGCCTCACGGCTACGAAGGGCAGGGGCCTGAACATTCTTCTGCGCGCCTAGAGCGATTTATGCAGTTGTGTGCTGAACACAATATTCAAGTTTGTATCCCCACCACGCCGGCACAAATATTTCATCTTCTCAGGCGTCAAGCCATTCGTCCCATGCGTCGACCCCTGGTGATTATGAGCCCCAAGTGGATATTGCGTCATAAGCTTGCGACTTCCGCACTGGAAGACCTTGGCAACGGCGCGTTTCAATCGGTGATTTCAGACACCAGCGTAACCCCAGAAGATGTCCGCCGCGTTATATTATGCAGTGGTAAGGTCTATTACCACCTCTTGGAAGCCCGCGAGGAGAACCAACAAACCAACGTGGCTCTGGTTAGGGTGGAGCAGTTATATCCTTTCCCAGAGGAAGACTTAAAGCTGGCACTGAAGCCATTTGAGCACGTGACCGATGTTATCTGGTGTCAAGAAGAGCCCAAAAACCAGGGAGCTTGGTTCTCCAGTCAGCATCGTATGAAGCGTGTGCTAGATCGGGTAAACTCTGACGCATTCTTGCGCTATGCGGGCCGAGCAGCCTCTTCCGCACCGGCTGCAGGCTACATGTCTACGCACATAGATGAGCAAAACAAATTCATTAACTCAGCACTCGACGTTACTGTTTAAATAAAGCCTTTAACTGAAGGACTATTCGGAATGACCATTGAAATTAAAGCGCCCACATTTCCTGAATCCGTGCAAGATGGCACCATTGCCACTTGGCACAAACAGCCTGGTGAGGCTGTGGCTCGTGACGATCTGATTGTCGACATTGAAACCGATAAAGTGGTGCTAGAAGTTGTGGCGCCAGCAGATGGTAGCTTGTCTGAGATTATGAAAGCTGAAGGTGAGGTGGTTTTAAGCAACGAAGTGATTGCCAAATTTGTCGCGGGTGACGCACCTGCAGGTGATGAACCTTCCGCCGCAAAAGCCGAGGCCTCGTCGACAGACAATGAAGAAGCTCTGGTGAATCCAGCCGCTAAAAAATTGGCCGATGAAAAAGGCATTGACCTTTCAAAGGTCAAGGGTACCGGTAAGGGCGGGCGCATCACCAAAGAAGATGTCATTAATTACACGCCAGAAGCCACGGCACCCGCATCGAGTTCACCAAAGCCAAGCTCTGCACCTGCCGCAAAATCTGCGCCCACACCCACACCTGTGGTGCAAGGCGAGGTCTTGCGAGTTGAAAAACGTGTACCCATGACCCGGCTGCGCGCCAGAATCGCTGAGCGCTTATTGGATGCAACCCAAAATACCGCCATGCTGACGACTTTTAACGAAGTGAATATGGCCCCGGTGATGGAGCTTCGAAAAAAATACAAAGATCAGTTTGAGAAAGCGCACAATGGCACGCGCCTGGGTTTTATGGGCTTTTTTGTAAAAGCCGCTGTTGAAGCACTTCGTCGTATTCCTGCTGTGAATGCGTCAATTGATGGCAACGATATTGTTTACCACGGTTATCAGGACGTGGGTGTTGCCGTATCGACGGAAAAGGGTTTAGTTGTACCAGTATTGCGCAATGCTGAAAACATGGGGCTTGCCGATATTGAAAATACCATTCGCAGTTATGGACTAAAAGCACGAGATGGTAAGTTGACCATAGATGAAATGACGGGGGGTACTTTCACGCTTACCAATGGCGGTGTGTTTGGGTCATTGCTGTCCACACCCATTTTAAATCCTCCCCAAGCGGCCATTCTGGGCATGCATAAAATCCAAGAGCGCCCAATGGCAGTCAATGGCAAAGTCGAAATATTACCCATGATGTATTTGGCTTTAAGTTACGACCACCGCTTAATTGATGGCAAGGAAGCGGTTCAATTCTTGGTGGCTATTAAGGATTTAATTGAGGATCCAGCTCGTATACTTTTAGAAGTGTAAACAAGCGTAGTTTGTTCAACGTTGGGGCCAAATAGTCCCAGTAATTATCGAAAAGAATTTGGGGTTTTTTATGTCCACTAAATACGATGTGATTGTCATTGGCTCTGGACCGGCGGGCTATGTGGCTGCTATCCGTGCTGCTCAGTTAGGGTTAAAAACAGCTTGTATCGAAAAATGGAAAAGTAAAGAAGGCAAAGGTGTGAATGGCGGCACTTGCTTAAACGTGGGCTGTATTCCTTCAAAAGCTCTATTGGACAGCTCTTATAAGTATCACGAAGCTAAGGAAGATTTTGGCATTCACGGTATTTCGACAAAAGATGTCAAAATGGACGTGCCCTCTATGATTGCTCGAAAAGAAGCGATTGTGAAGCAACTGACTGGAGGCATTGCTGGGCTTTTCATGGCCAACAAAGTTAAGGCCCTATATGGGACTGGGAAATTATTGGCTGGTCGCAAGGTGCAATTTACTGATATAGATGGGAAAGAAGAAATTCTAGAAGCAGAAAACGTCATATTGGCTTCTGGTTCGATCCCTGTAAATATTCCGGTGGCGCCGTTGGACGATGAAGTGATTGTTGACTCCACTGGTGCATTAGAGTTTCAAGAGGTTCCTGGTCGTTTAGGTGTTATTGGCGCGGGTGTTATTGGGCTCGAGCTAGGTTCGGTATGGAATCGCTTAGGGTCAAAAGTGGTGTGTTTAGAAGCCTTGGATAATTTCCTCGCAATCATGGATCAGCAGATCGCGAAAGAAACCCAAAAAATTCTCACCAAACAAGGTTTGGAAATTCGTCTTGGCTGCCGTGTGACCGGGTCCGAAGTCAAAGGCAAGGGTAAGAAGAAAGAAGTGGAAGTGACCTTTACCGACAAAGACGGTAATGAAAAGAAAGAAACCTTTGATAAATTGATTGTATGTGTAGGCCGTCGTCCATTCACAGACGGGTTGTTGTCCGAAGACAGTGGTGTGAAGCTAGATGAGCGCGGTTCTATTTACGTGAATGACCTTTGCTCCACCAGTGCGCCAGGCGTGTGGGCCATTGGTGATGTGGTGCGTGGGCCCATGTTGGCACATAAAGGCTCCGAAGAAGGTGTGATGGTGGCAGAGCGTATTGCGGGTGAAAAGACCGTGATGAACTACGACATTATTCCCAACGTAATTTACACGCACCCAGAAATTGCCGCCGTGGGTAAGACCGAAGAACAATTGAAAGCGGATGGTGAAAAGTACAAAGTAGGTGTCTTCCCGTTTGCCGCCAGTGGTCGTGCCATGGCAGCCAATGAAAAAGACGGTATGGTGAAGATGATTGCTGATGAGAAAACCGATCGTATTTTAGGGTGCCACATTGTGGGTCCATCTGCAGCAGATTTGGTTCAGCAAGTGGCCATTGCAATGGAGTTTGGTTCCAGCGCTGAAGACATCGGAATGACAGTCTTTGGCCATCCGACACTTTCCGAAGCCGTGCACGAAGCGGCGTTGGCTGTAAATGGGCACGCCATTCATATTGCAAACCGTAAACGAAAATAATCTTGGCACCAAGTGGGCAGTCTTACGGGCTGCCAGCCGATTGTCTTGTATGAAACCGTAATCGGGCTAATTTCGGATGGTTTAGCGCGCGGGCGGAGCACGTGATGGTTGCGCCAAGACAATGGGGATTTTAGGTTTATATTGGTGTTAAGAGTGTCTTGAGACGAAGTTATAGAGAGAACTGTTTGTTCCAAATGACACGGATTAACGAACGATGTTTTCTTTCTTCACAAAATCAATCACTGATGTTTTTGGTTTTGGTTGCACACGACGTGTGCAGGGTTAGCCTCCTTAGCTATTTTGGTTTGGGGGGTATTGACCCAATGTGGGCGCGGTGGCGATCAAAAATTGTCAGGCGCCTTTTGCAAATGCGGTTCGTCTTGCAATTGCAATAAATCGTTTGAGCTACTGCTTATCCGCATTGGTTCTGGTTATTTCACTTATGTGTTGTAGAACACTTTAACCTACGGAATAAAGTCATGAATTTGCATGAATATCAGGCAAAACAGCTGTTCGCTGATTACGGTCTGCCCGTTTCCAAAGGCGTCGCCGCAGAAACCCCTTCAGAGGCCGCCAACGCAGCCAATATTATTGGTGGAGACAAATGGGTTGTGAAGGCCCAGGTTCACGCCGGTGGTCGAGGCAAAGCGGGTGGCGTTAAATTGGTTTCCTCTAAAGCTGAAATCGAGGAATTCGCTAAGAAATGGTTGGGGAATCGTCTGGTCACTTATCAAACAGACGAACAGGGTCAGCCCGTTAGCCGTATTTTGGTGGAGTCATGCACGGATATCGCTCAAGAACTGTATCTCGGTGCCGTAGTGGACCGGTCTACGCGACGTATTGTCTTTATGGCGTCCACCGAAGGTGGTGTCGAGATCGAGAAGGTTGCAGAAGAAACCCCAGAGAAAATTCTAAAAGCCACTATAGATCCTTTAACCGGTGCTCAACCCTATCAAGCTCGTGAGTTGGCTTTCAAGCTTGGACTCAAGGGCGTGCAAATTAAACAATTTACCCAGATATTTTTGGGGCTTGCCAAGATGTTTCAAGACCATGATTTTGCACTGCTTGAAATAAACCCGTTGGTGATTACAGATAAAGGCGATTTGCACTGCCTAGACGGCAAAATTAATATCGATGGCAACGCCATGTTCCGGCAACCCAAAATCAAAGAAATGCACGACCCCTCCCAAGAGGACGAGCGCGAGTCACACGCGGCGAAGTGGGAGTTAAACTATGTTGCGCTCGATGGCAATATTGGTTGCATGGTCAATGGTGCGGGTTTGGCCATGGGTACTATGGATATTGTGAAGTTGCATGGTGGCCAGCCTGCCAACTTTTTAGATGTGGGTGGCGGTGCCACAAAAGAGCGTGTGGTTGAGGCCTTTAAAATTATCTTGTCCGACGAGAACGTCCAAGCGGTATTGATTAACATTTTTGGCGGTATCGTACGATGTGATTTGATTGCAGAAGGTGTGATCGGTGCGGTAAATGAAGTGGGTGTCAAGGTGCCCGTAGTCGTTCGCTTGGAAGGCAATAATGCGGAGCTTGGCGCCAAAGTGCTGGCCGACAGTGGTTTGAATATTATTCCGGCCAACACCTTAACAGATGCAGCTAAATTGGTTGTGAAAGCTGCGGAGGGTCAATAATGAGCGTTTTAATCAATAAAGATACAAAAGTATTGTGTCAGGGGTTTACGGGATCGCAAGGCACTTTTCACTCTGAGCAAGCAATCGCCTATGGCACTAAGATGGTAGGTGGTGTAACACCGGGTAAAGGTGGACAAACCCATTTGGAGTTGCCTGTTTTCAATACTATGTCTGAAGCGGTTGAAGCGACAGACGCTGATGCCTCAGTGATCTATGTGCCTGCACCTTTTTGTAAGGATTCCATATTGGAGGCCGCACACAGTGGTGTAAAACTGATTGTGTGTATCACCGAAGGTATTCCCACCTTGGATATGCTGGAGTGCAAAGTCAAATGTGATGAATTGGGTGTGAGATTGATTGGCCCCAATTGCCCCGGTGTGATTACACCAGGCGAATGCAAGATTGGCATTATGCCTGGACATATTCACTTGCCCGGTAAGGTGGGTATTGTATCTCGCTCAGGTACATTGACCTATGAAGCCGTTAAGCAAACCACCGATTTTGGGTTTGGCCAATCTACCTGTGTGGGTATTGGTGGTGATCCAATCCCAGGGTCAAACTTCATTGATATCTTGGCGATGTTCCAAGAGGATGAAAAAACAGAAGCCATCGTCATGATTGGTGAAATTGGTGGTACTGCGGAAGAAGAAGCTGCGGCTTATATAAAAGCCAATGTGACCAAACCGGTTGTATCTTATATCGCCGGTGTGACGGCTCCTCCTGGCAAGCGTATGGGGCATGCCGGCGCGATCATCTCAGGTGGTAAAGGCACTGCCGACGAGAAATTTGCAGCGCTTCAAGATGCCGGCGTGAAAACCGTTCGCAGCTTGGCAGATATTGGTAATGGCCTGAAAGAGATTACCGGTTGGTAATCGCTTAACGGTTGTTCAAAAGCGGCTTTTAGCCGCTTTTTTTTTGAGGTGCCTGATTGTGTCGGGCGATTTGCCTAACTGAGTGTAGATTCAAACCCTATTATGATTCGATTACAAAAGGCCAGCTTACAACGGGGCACCAAAGTACTATTGGAGCAAGCCGATCTCATTCTTTATCCAGGTCAAAAACTGGGTGTGATTGGCCCGAATGGCAGTGGTAAAACCAGTTTGTTTCGTTTGTTGTTAGGTGAGTTGAGCGTGGACGCGGGGGAGTGCTTTGTCCCTAAGGAATGGCAAATTGCTCATATGGCTCAAGAGGTGTCCGAGGTCGAGTGTACAGCCTTGGATTACGTTCTCACAGGCGATGCGGAATATGTGGCGGTGCAAAGGGCTTTAGAAGCACCGGATGTGGACGGTGAAACCCTGGCACATTTGTTCGAACAGTTTGAAGCCATTGGCGGCTACACCGCTCCCACGCGCGCCCATCAATTATTGAATGGCCTGGGGTTTGCGGTGGGGGATGATGCGAAATCCGTTGGGGATTTTTCCGGGGGGTGGCGTATTCGGCTCAATTTGGCAAAAGCTTTAATGTGTCGCTCCGACCTATTGTTGCTTGATGAGCCCACCAACCATTTGGATTTAGATGCGTGCCTATGGCTAGAGCGTTGGTTACAGAGCTACTCTGGTACGTTGGTTATGATCTCTCATGACAGAGATTTTCTCGACAGTGTGATTGATCACGTAACAAGTTTCGAGGGTGCCAAGTTACAAAACTATACGGGCAATTACTCGGATTATGAAAGACAAAAAGCTGAGCGGTTGGCGCAACAGGAGGCCAACTTTCAGCGGCAACAAGCTCGCATTGAGGAAATTGAAAATTTTGTTCGCAGGTTCAGAGCGAAGGCCACAAAAGCGAAACAAGCGCAAAGCCGACTAAAGGAGTTGGAGCGAATGGAGACCATTGCGCCAGCGCATGTGGACTCTCCTTTTAATTTTCGCTTTTATACACCAGAACGTTGTCCGCAACAAATGCTCACGTTCAATCAATGCGATGTTGGTTATGGTGATAAGTCACTGTTTAACGATTTGAATATGAGTATTCTCGGGGATACCAGGGTGGCTTTGCTTGGTTCTAATGGCGCGGGTAAGTCTACTTTGATTAAGGCCATTGCTGGCGCCACGCCGTTGCTCGGAGGGGATCGTATCGAAGGCGCCCACCTGAATATTGGCTACTTTGCGCAACACCAATTGGAAGCCCTGGATCTTGACGCCTCCTGCTTTTTACACATTCAACGGTTGTCCCCACAGGCGACGGAGCAATCCATTCGAAATTTTTTAGGTGGGTTTGATTTTGCGGGTGATCGTGTGTTCGAGTCTATTCACCATTTTTCTGGCGGTGAGAAGGCGCGTTTGGCGTTGGCCATACTGGTGTGGCAAAAGCCCAATTTGTTACTACTAGATGAGCCTACCAACCATTTGGATATAGAGGTGCGTCATGCTTTGACCGTTGCGCTTCAAGGTTTTGAAGGTGCGGTATTGCTGATTTCACATGATCGGCATCTCATCAAAAATACGGTCGATCAATTTTGGTTGGTTGAGCATGGACAGCTAACCCCATTTGAGGGTGATTTAAACGATTATTACGAATATCAATTGAATGCGCGACGCAAAGAAGAGAAGTCTGAAAAATCAGCCGTACGCCATAAAAGGAACAGTCAGCAAAATGCGGCGCAGTTGCGTGAGCAATTAAAACCGCTGCGGAATAAACTCAAGTCCTGTGAAGCGGATATTGAGCGCCTGACACAATCCCTTGCTACTTTAGAAGATACCTTGGCGCGGCCAGACGTGTATGAAGGTGATAAAGAGAAACTTAATGACTTACTCAAGGATCAGGCGGCGCAACAAAAGCGTTTGCAACGGGTCGAAGAGGAGTGGCTTGAGGCTCAAGAAGCCATAGAGGCGCTCAACCCAGATTGATGCCCTGACGGAGGTGGCGCAATGGTACGTACTGTACGCTTCGCACTCACCCTTGCCCTAGAATGAGGATGAACCATGAGAAACACCACTCTAAATCTAGACCCTTGGCCCACAGGTTTGCTCATACGCTTTATTGTTTTACTGTTAGTAGTAGGGGGTGCCAAATCCGTTGTTGCTGAGCCTGCGCCGCAGTTTAATGGCGAATTTATTCAAGGCGGACTTTTGATCGGGCGATTGCCTGAGGGCTTGATGGGCGCGAAGGTAACCGTGATGGGGCGTCCAGTACTCACCAACACGGAGGGTGTTTTTGTTTTTGGTTTGGGGCGCGATGAAAGAGGCCCCGCCGAAATAACCTTGGCATTAAAAGGCCAAACACACACTTTTCGGTATTCCGTTAAACAAAGAACCTATAACATTCAAAAAATTGAAGGGGTTGCCAAAAAACATGTGACCCCGCCCGATGAGGTTCTCGATCGAATCAGGCGCGAGGCCACCAAAGTGCGAGAAGCGAGAGCATTAGAAGACCCCAGAGGGGATTTTTTGCAATCGTTTATATGGCCTTTGAGCGGACCCATCACCGGTGTTTATGGAAGTCAAAGAGTTTACAATGGCATCCCGAAGTCCCCGCATTATGGTGTGGACATTGCCGCACCAACGGGAACAACCGTGGTTGCACCAGCCGGTGGATTAATCACCCTCGCAGAGCCGGATTTGTATTATTCCGGTGGCACGGTAATATTGGATCACGGGCATGGAATATCTTCGACTTTCATCCATCTACACAAAGTTTTGGTTACGGTTGGGCAGTCTGTTCAACAAGGCCAAGCCATCGCCGAAGTGGGTGCCACAGGTAGGGCCACAGGCCCCCATCTGGACTGGCGAATGAACTGGTTTGAACATCGGTTGGACCCTGAAATACTCATGTCCAATGTGCCCATGCAAAACGCCAACAACAGTGCGGAGCCTTCCAAGCCTAACAATGCCGATACAGAATAGAATTGTGACAATGAGTGCACCTTATGATAGATAAAAAGTTACTGAGTATATTGGTTTGCCCTGTGAGTAAAGCGCCGTTGGTTTACGACCGGGAAAACGATGAGTTGGTGTGTGCAGCGAGCGGATTGGCTTACCCCATTCGAGACGATATACCCATCATGCTGGAAAGCGAAGCACGTCAAATCTCCCTTGAAGAGAAAGAGAAATTCACTCAATAGCGAGCCCTGTTATGTCACAAACCCTGTTTAGCAAAATCATTTCCGGTGAAATTCCTTCGGAGTTCGTCTATGAGGATGAGTGGTGCGTGTGTATCAAAGATATCGCTCCTCAGGCCCCCATTCATTTGTTGATCATCCCCCGTAAACCTATTGCCAAAGTGGCGGATGCCAACGCTGAAGATCAAGCCCTATTAGGGCACCTGTTACTGACGGCTGGCAACATCGCGCGGGATCTTGGTGTTGAAGATGCTTTTCGCCTGGTGATTAATAATGGTGAAAAGGCGGGCCAAACGGTGTTCCACTTGCATGTTCACTTGCTTGCCCATAAGACCTTTAAAGAGGGCAGCCTGGGGATGTCTTAGGGGCCCATCATGGGGGCCCCGTGTGATTGCCGGGGCTCTGGGCACTAGGAACCCGGCGCGCCAGCCCTTATACTTAGCCACTTTTCCCACCCGCAATGCGGGTGGGTTTCGTTTGATGGTGGCCTAATGGCCAAAAAGGTTTCACTTCGTATGAAAAGCGCGGATATTCGCAACGCATTTTTGTCCTATTTTCAGCAGCAAGGGCATCAAGTGGTGGCCAGCAGTTCTCTGGTGCCGGGGAATGACCCCACTTTACTTTTCACCAATGCCGGTATGGTCCAATTTAAGGACGTATTCTTAGGGGCAGACGCCCGCTCCTACACGCGGGCCACCAGTTCACAGCGTTGTGTGAGAGCCGGCGGTAAACACAACGACCTGGAGAATGTTGGCTATACCGCTCGCCACCACACTTTTTTTGAAATGTTGGGGAATTTTAGCTTTGGCGACTACTTTAAACGCGAGGCCATTACGTTTGCGTGGACTTTTTTGACCGAGGTTTTAAGGCTGCCGCAAGAGCGTTTGTGGGTGACCGTGCACATCAGTGACGACGAAGCGGCCGATATATGGCTAAAGGAGTTGGGTGTCAGTCCCGACCGGTTTTCACGTCTAGATGAAGACAATTTTTGGCAGATGGGTGATACCGGGCCTTGCGGCCCCAGTTCCGAAATTTTTTATGATCATGGTGAGCATGTGCCAGGCGGTCCACCGGGCAGTGAAAATGACGATCTGGATCGCTATATCGAGATCTGGAATTTAGTCTTCATGCAATACGAACGTCAATCCAGCGGGGAATTGGTTTCTTTACCCAAGCCTTCCGTGGATACGGGCATGGGGTTGGAGCGCATTGCTGCGGTGATGCAAAATGTTCATAGCAATTATGAAATTGATCTGTTCCAAGCCCTATTAAAAGCGGCGAAGCAGGCCACCGGCGCCGACAATATTGAAGACAAGTCCCTGCGGGTCATTGCTGACCATATACGCTCCTGTGCGTTCCTCATTTGTGATGGTGTGATGCCTTCGAATGAAGGGCGAGGTTATGTTTTGCGTCGAATCATTCGTCGTGCCGTTCGCCATGGGCATAAACTCGGGCAAGACAAGCCGTTCTTTTACACCCTGGTGTCTGCCTTGGTGGCGCAAATGGGCGAGGCTTACCCTGAGCTGGCCAATAGCCAGGTGCAAGTTGAGAAAGTTTTATTGGCCGAGGAAGAACAATTTGCCAAAACCTTGGACAAGGGGTTGGCAGTGTTAGAAGACAAACTGGCGAGCCTCCAAAACGGCGTGATTCCTGGTGAAGTGGTGTTCGTACTCTACGACACCTATGGTTTTCCAGTGGATCTTACCAACGATATTGCACGTGAGCGCGAATTGGCGCTCGATATGGAGGGCTATGAAGCATTGATGGCGGCACAGCGTGATCGTGCACGATCTGCCGGTGCCTTTAAAGTGGATTACACTGCCAACCTTCAACTGGAGGGTGAAACGGCATTTGAAGGTTATGATCAATTGTCGTTAGAGGCGAAAGTGATGGCCTTGTTCAGTGGCGGGGAGCGTGTTGATGCGCTGTCTGCCGGACAACAAGGCGCACTTGTCTTGAGCAGTACCCCTTTTTATGCCGAATCTGGCGGCCAAGTGGCTGACAGCGGGGTGGTGTTGGCGGACGGTTTGCGCTTTGAAGTGACGGACTGTCAAAAGCAAGGCGGGCATCATCTCCATGTGGGTGCACTGGTGTCTGGTGAGCTGAGGGTGGGGCAGGTGGTTACGGCAACGGTGGATGATCGTGTGCGTCGATCCACGGCACTGAATCACTCAGCGACCCACTTACTGCATGCAGCTTTGCGCGCACTCCTAGGAGAGCATGTGAGCCAAAAAGGCTCTTTGGTGAATGCAGAGCGTTTGCGTTTTGACTTCTCTCATTTTGAAGCTTTGAACGCAGGCCAACTGCAAGAGATCGAAGATTTGGTGAATGCTCGCATTCGCGATAACTCCCCCGTTGTTACTGAGCTTTGCGATATGGAGGCAGCGAAGGCGCGGGGGGCGATGGCTTTATTTGGCGAGAAATACGGTGAAAGCGTCCGGGTGCTGACCATGGGCGAAGGTTTCTCGGTTGAACTTTGCGGTGGCACGCACGCCAATCGTACCGGTGATATCGGGTTATTTAAAATCATCTCAGAAACAGGTATTGCCTCAGGTGTTCGCCGTATTGAGGCGGTCACGGGGCTTGGCGCGTTGCAATGGATGTCGGAACAACAGGCGCAACTGGAAAAAGTTGCGAGTTTACTCAAGACGAACCCTTCGCAGGTGGTCGATAAAATTGAGTCGTTATTGGCGCAAACCAAGCAACTCGAGAAGCAAACCAGTGAGCTTAAAGGTCAGCTGGCAAAATTGGCTGTGCAGGATTGGTTGAGTGAGGCTGAAGACAAGGGCGGCATTAAGGTTTTGGTGAAGTACCTGCCAAACAACAATGATGCCAAGGCCTTGCGGGACTTGGTGGACCAATTGCGCGATAAGCTGGGCTCTTGTGCGGTATTATTGGCAGGGTCCGATGGCACCAAAGTCACCTTGATTGCAGGGGTCAGCAAAGATGCTACCAGTCGCTTCAAGGCTGGTGATATGGTGAAATTTGTGGCGCAAAAAATCGGTGCTAAGGGCGGCGGCAGACCTGATATGGCTCAGGGCGGCGGTGCGGACAATGGCCAGTTGCCCGAGGCAATTGCCGCTTTAAAGGCCCATTTAAGTTAAGAGCCTTCAAATCGAGAAGTTTCTGGGTGTTTTTTGCTCAAATGCTTCAAAATCTACTAGAGAAAGGCGCCTGATTGTAGTTTAATTGGCGCCTTTTTTACGCAGCCTACAAACGGTAGGCCTGGGTCATTCAATCAACAAAATGGGTAGTAGCATCGCATGAGTTTGATCGTGCAAAAGTTTGGTGGAACTTCTGTGGGCACCACGGAAAAGATCAAGGCCGTGGCTCTGAAAGTGGCTGACTTTCGAAGGCGTGGTCACGACATTGTGGTGGTGGTATCTGCCATGAGCGGTGAAACGAATCGGCTGATTGGCTTGGCAAAAGACATGCAGGAAACCCCGGACGCTCGCGAGATGGACGTGTTGGTTTCCACCGGAGAGCAAGTGACCATTGCTCTACTGTGCATGGCCCTAAAGGCCGTTGGCCAAGACGCTCGATCTTATACCGGTAGCCAGGTTCGTATATTGACAGATGATTCTCACACCAAGGCCCGCATCCAAGAGATCGATGTGGAGCGCATGCGTGAAGATTTGGCGAAGGGTCGAGTTGTGGTGGTCGCAGGCTTTCAAGGGGTTGACGCCAACGGTAATATCACCACGTTGGGGCGTGGGGGATCGGATACCACCGGTGTGGCCTTGGCTGCTGCATTAAAAGCCGACGAGTGCCAAATATATACGGATGTGGATGGTGTATACACCACCGACCCAAGAGTGGCCGAAAAGGCACGTCGACTGGATAAAATCACTTTTGAGGAAATGCTCGAAATGGCGAGCCTTGGCTCAAAAGTACTGCAGATTCGCTCCGTCGAATTTGCGGGTAAATACAATGTGCCGCTGCGCGTCTTATCGACCTTTCAAGAAGGCCCCGGCACGCTGATAACCATCGATGAGGAGTTGTCGACTATGGAGCAACCCGTTGTTTCCGGTATTGCATTTAACAGAGATGAGGCCAAGTTATCCATTCGTGGCGTCCCTGATCAGCCGGGTGTGGCCTCGAGGGTGTTGTCACCTATTGGTGAAGCCAATATCGAAGTCGACGTGATCGTTCAAAACGTCGCAGCAGACAATACCAATGACATCACTTTTACCGTTAACCGCAATGAAATGCAAAAAGCCAAGGCCATCTTACAAAATATTGCTGATGAACTGGGGGCGCGTGAAGTGGCTGCAGACGACTCGGTCGTGAAGGTCTCTGTGGTAGGTGTTGGTATGCGCTCCCACGCTGGTGTGGCTTCTACGATGTTCAAAGCTTTGGCAGAAGATCGTATCAATATTCAGATGATCACCACATCTGAGATTAAAATCTCGGTTATTATTGATGAAAAATATTTGGAGTTAGCTGTTCGCAGTCTCCATACTGCGTTTGGACTGGATAAAGAACCGGCTTAACTATATGATGAGCCACGCGACAAATCGTGAGAAAAGCACGACGCGTGTCGATTCTGTTGGTGAATTAAGTTGATTTCGATGACCGGTCAATGGATGTTCGCTGAATAGATCGACGAGAAAGTTACACAATGAATGGTTTTCACAGAACCCCGCAGTTTCATCCGCGAAACTGCAACCTATACTAAAAAGGGGTCGGTTAAGAAAACCGCCGGTGAGTTGCCTCACCGATCTCACAGGAAGATTAAAGGAGAATTAACATGTTGATATTAACCCGTCGTATTGGCGAAACCCTAATGGTAGGTGACGAGGTCACCGTAACGGTATTAGGTGTCAAGGGTAACCAAGTTAGAATCGGTGTGAATGCACCCAAGGAAATTGCCGTGCATCGAGAGGAAATTTACCAGCGTATTCAGCGCGAAAAGCAGCAAGCAGAGCTCGGCGGTGAATAGCGCGCCGAATGGCGCAGCTTTTTGACGATTCGTCAGTTGGTGAGCGGAAACAATAAGGTTTTTCTATAAATTTTCATGGTAAGTCTTTGAAATTTATAAAAGTATTGTTATCATGCCGCTCCGCTTTTGATGCCACTTGATACCCGAGGTGGTAACCAGAAGTGAGTTTGCGTCGCCTTCGTTACAAGCGAAGGCCAAGCTAGGAGAGGTGGCCGAGTGGCCGAAGGCGCTCCCCTGCTAAGGGAGTATACCCTAATCCGGTATCGGGGGTTCGAATCCCCCCCTCTCCGCCATTATTCGAAAAGAGCCCGGAATTTCCGGGTTTTTTTGTATTTGGGAAGTGGGAAATCGAGAGGGGGGAGATGAGGACCCTCAGGGTTCGAGCAAACGTCTGGAGCGTTTGCTACCGAGCGTAAGCGAGCCCACAGGGTCAGGCGCAGGGACGCGCCTGAGGACATCCCCCCCTCTCCGCCATTATTCGAAAAGAGCCCGGAATTTCCGGGTTTTTTTGTATCTGGAGAGTGGGAAATAGAGAGGGGGAGATTAGGCTGCGCCTTTGCATCCTGCAATTGCGGCATTAGTGCGTCCATGCACATCAACCCCCCGGGTTCGAGCAAACGCCTGGACCGTTGAGGTCGTACCTTCCCGCGAGTTTTTATTTCGATTCTAGTTCTTGAGCTTCGCCTTCGCGGTCCAGTGCGCCCACTTCTAAATAAGGGGAGGCGTCTAGGGTTTCGGCGTCCATCATGAGCGCCAAGCGTTGTAAGCTCGCCAAAATCATATTTTGCTCCCAATCCTCTAGGCTGGAAAATTTTTTAATGAAATTTTCTTGCAGGGGTGTGGGGGCGGCATCCAAAAGCGTTTGACCTTTGTCGGTTAAATGCAGCCAAACATAGCGTTTGTCACTGTTGGACCGGACTCGGGTAATCAGTTCTCGCGCCTCTAATCGTTGAATAATAGAAGTCACCGTTGCTTGGCTCAGGCTGATTTGTTTGGCCAGATTGCTGGGCGTGGTGTTGTCACTGTTGTTTGCGATCGCTTGCATTAAAAGCAGTTGTGGTGCCGTTAAGCCTGCGGTTTTGGTAAGTTTTTTGGATTGGATATCGGCTGCGCGAATGATGCGCCTCAAAGAGGTTAATACCAGATCAATATTGCTACTCATGGCGCTTACAGTCGCTCTCAGTTTGATTGGGGGGCATTAGCGGCGATTATAGGGGGCAGGGCGCACTATAGCCAGTTTATTACAGGCGTATTAAAGGTTTGAGGTCAAAGTAATACTTTGACCGCCAAAGTGGCCATTTAGGGGCTTAAAGGGCATTAAATTTGATATTTTGACAGTATTCGGCCATAATTCAGCCTAAATTATGCTTAGAGAACAAAGTAATGAAGCCTGACAGTGGCGTGTCTGAGCCCAAAGCCCATACCGCAACCTCTAAAAAAATGGAGATTCTGATTTCTAAGCCCAGTGCCAGAGATGGGTATGCCGTTAGCCAGTTAGTCTCGCGCTGTCCGCCGCTTGATGGGAATTCCACTTATTGCAACCTTCTACAGTGCGACCACTTCAGCGATACCTGTGCCATAGCCAAGTCCGATGAGGACGTGTTGGGGTTCGTTTCCGGTTTTATCCACCCTCAGAAGCCCGAAGTTTTGTTTGTTTGGCAAATCGCCGTGGATCAACGGGCGAGAGGTCAGAGACTTGCCCCCAGAATGTTAATGCACGTTATCGAGCGCGAAGCCTGTTCCGATGTACAGTATTTAGAAACCACAATCAGTCCCGGCAACAGCGCTTCAGAAGCGGTGTTTCATCGACTGGCGAAGAACCTCGGCGCCGAGATTACTCACGTTCCCTACTATTCGCGCGATATCCACTTCGATGGCAAGCATGACGATGAAGTGCTTTATCGAGTGGGTCCCTTTTCCGCGCACACTTAATTGCTCTTTCCCTCTTAATTTAATTTCTCAGTTACCAGGAGTTACGTATGTCTATTTTTAGCGAAACGGAATCGAACGTTATGGTGTATGCCCGATCGTTCCCTGTGACATTTTCTAAGGCCCAAGGTGAGCATCTATATGATGATCAGGGTAATCAGTATTTGGATTTCTTGGCGGGTGCAGGTTCGCTCAATTACGGGCACAACAATCCTGTTTTGAAAGAAAAGTTAGTGGAATACATACAAGCCGATGGCATTACTCATGGTCTGGATTTGCATACCGAAGCCAAAGCCGCTTTTTTAAAGGCATTCTGTACCAATGTACTCGCGCCTAGGCAAATGGATTACCGCTTTCAATTCACTGGTCCCACGGGCACCAATGCTGTTGAGGCCGCGATGAAACTCGCACGAAAAGTGAAGAACCGAACCAATATTGTGGCCTTTACGAATGGGTTTCATGGGGTGTCTATGGGGGCGGTGGCCGCAACAGGTAACCAACTACACCGAGGCGGTGCAGGCGTGTCCTTAGGTGACGTTACACGTATGCCGTTTTGTGGATACCATGGACAAGAAGTCGATACTTTGAAGATGTTTGAGCGCCAGTTGAACGATCCCTCAAGTGGTTTGGATAAGCCCGCAGCGGTATTGATTGAGGCTATTCAGGGTGAGGGAGGGTTGAACGTTGCACAGGACAATTGGCTGCGAGGGTTAGAGAAGCTTTGTCGGGCGCACGATATGCTGTTGATCGTGGATGATATTCAGGCGGGATGCGGTCGCTCGGGCGACTTTTTCAGTTTTGAACGCAGCGGCATTAAACCCGATTTGATCACCCTATCAAAATCCTTAAGTGGATACGGATTGCCAATGGCGATGGTGCTTTTGTCTCCTGAGTTGGATGAATGGTCTCCCGGTGAGCACAACGGAACATTTCGCGGGAATAACCACGCGTTTGTCACCGCAACTGCGGCGCTAGAGCACTATTGGTCGGATGAACAATTCAGTGAAGATGTCAAAGCGAAATCTGACATGATTACCCAAAAGTTAAAGGCCATCAGTGACCGCTACGGTATTCGCAAAATGCGGGTGAAAGGGCGAGGGTTTATGCAAGGTCTGTCTTGTGAATCAGGTGAGTTGGCCAGTGAAATTTGTAAAGCGGCGTTTACCCGAAACTTGGTTATAGAAACTTCAGGTGCGCATGGTCAGGTGGTGAAATGCTTGGCGCCTCTGACCATTTCGAAAGGGCACTTGAAAGCTGGCTTGCAGACGTTAGAAGATAGTGTAAAACAAGTGATGAGCAAAGCGGATCGAGTGGCATCTTAAGGGGATAGAACATGATTATTCGACATTTGCAAAAAGCACCTGCAGAAGGGCGAAAAATTAACGGTGATGGGTGGGACAGTACCCGGTTGATACTTAAAAATGATGGCGTGGGGTTTTCGTTTCATATCACGGATATTCACAAAGGGGCCGAGCTACACTTGCATTATCAGAATCATTTTGAATCGGTTTACTGTGTTTCGGGTGAAGGCAGTATTGAAGATTTGGCCACAGGAGAGGTACACCCCATACAGCCGGGAACACTATACCTGTTGGATCAGCATGACAAACATATTTTACGAGCGGATACCGCTATGCAAATGGCGTGTGTGTTTAATCCGCCCTTGCACGGAAAGGAAACGCATGACGGCAGTGGTTCTTACCCGTTAGAAGCCGACAATATCGAGTAATTTTTTTAGAAACTGAAATAGACATAATAGAGGAAGCTATGCAGCTGACTGTGGAAAAAATCGGTGGTACTTCAATGAGTGAGTACGCGGCCGTGAGAGACAATATTATATTGGGTGGTACACAAAAACTCACACATAGAATCATTGTCGTGTCAGCGTATGGCGGGATAACGGATTTACTGCTGGAACACAAAAAAACAGGGCGTCTGGGAGTCTATGGGTTGTTTTCGAGCAACGAAGATGGTGAATCCTGGCGGGAGGCCATGATGTTGGTACGCAACACCATGCTCGACAAGAATGCCCAGTTATTTGGTGAGTCCACATTACGTTCACAGGCGGATGCCTTTATTACCGAACGCCTGGAGACTACCGAGCGTTGTTTGGTGGATTTGCAGCGCTTGTGTGAACACGGGCACTTTTCGTTGGATGGTCATTTGCTTACTGTGCGAGAAATGTTGGCTAGTTTGGGAGAGGCACATAGCGCGTGGAATATGGTGGTGCTACTCAATCGCGATGGCATTGATGCACAGTTGATGGATTTGACAGGTTGGGAAGCGAATGATCACCACTCCCTGGATACCCACATTAAAAAATTGCTCGCTAAAAGGGATGTGAGCAAAGGCATCATCGTCGCAACCGGCTACAGCCACTGTGCAGATGGGTTAATGGCCACATTTGATAGAGGCTATAGTGAAATGACTTTCAGTCGTATAGCTGTATTGGCAAACGCTGACGAGGCTTTGATTCACAAAGAGTATCACTTGAGCAGCGCCGATCCAAAATTGGTGGGGCCTTCGAAGGTCGTTCCTATTGGAAGAACCAATTACGACGTGGCGGATCAGTTGGCTAATCTGGGAATGGAGGCCATTCACCCAAAGGCGGCCAATGGGCTTCGGCAATGTGGCATTCCTTTACGTGTGAAAAATACTTTTGAGCCAGATCACAACGGCACACTTATTACCCAAGACTATGTGAGTGAAAAACCCTGTGTTGAGATTATTGCTGGGCGTAAAAATGTTGTTGCCGTTTCTTTGTTTGATCAAGATATGGTAGGAGATTTTTATACCTATGAAGATGGTTTTTCGACCATTTGCCAACGGTTCAAAGCAACGGTATTAACCAAGGACGTGAACGCGAACTCTATTACTTACTACGTTTCGGCCAATATAAAAAATGTGAAGCGGATTGAGGTGGCGCTGAATAAACGGTTCACGCAATCTACGATTGGTACGCGAAAAGTGGCCATTGTTTCTGCCATTGGTAGTGATATGCAGGTCCCGGGGATTTTGGCCAAGGCTGTTGCGGCATTGGCGGAAGCCAAAATCAGTATTCTCGCGCTTCATCAGTGTATGCGTCAGGTGGATATGCAATTTATTCTGGATGAGTCGGATTATGCCTTGGCAGTGCAGTGTTTACATAAAAAATTAGTTGAAGTTCACAAGCATACGGTTGCCATATGCGCGGCGTAGGTTGGGGTGTGTTATCGGGGCTGCTGCTAGCCATCTTGGCCGGCTTTACCCAAGCGGCTCCAGCAACCCATGCGGCAGATGATGCGGCGTTGGCTAAAGAGCACATTGATCAACTGGAGGCGCCTTTATACAGCGCTTTTATAGAACGCTATATGCTTGATGAGCTTAAACAGCTGCGCATCGATATGGCTACACAAAAAGTAGAACTCACGGAAAAGTTGGTCGATCGGGACTTATCCATTGGTGACAAAGCCATGAGTTATGCTACCAACACAGTCACTTACTTTTTCTATCTCATTGCTGCAGCAAGCTCCATATTGGTTATTGTGGGTTGGAAATCTATTCGTGATATTCGCGATAAAGTACACTCGGAAGCGACCAAAGAAATCCAAGCATTGGTCAATACCTATGAAAAACGCTTGCATGCCATCGAAAAACAATTAACGCAAAAGACACAGCACATTGATGAAAACCGAGAAGAAATTGAAAAAACGCAGGAGCTTCACGGTCTTTGGTTGCGTGCGCAGCAAGAGCATTCAGCGGCCAATAAAATTAGTTTTTACGACGAGATATTGCGTTTGAGGCCGGGGGACTGCGAGGCACTCACCTATAAGGCCGATGCCATTTTAGAGTTGGGTGAGCCCAATTGGGCCAAAGATTTGTGCACGCAGGCCTTACAAACAGATCCTCATTATGGTTATGCCCACTATCAGATGGCGTGCGCCTATGTGGCTTTAGAGTCATTCGACGAAGCCATTACGAGCTTGGAAAAAGCCGTGGCTGTGTCCGAGAGCTTTATTGAGGAAGCGAATCAAGACGAGGCCCTGAAACCTTTACGAAAACTCTCGGCTTTTACGGGCTTGTCTCAACCCAGTAAAAAGGCCGAGAAACCATGATTGTCAGTTTTCTCTTCTTTATGGTTGTTTTTGTCGCGGTAGGCCTTTGGTCATTTAAGCATAGCCGCGGGTCCACTGCCGATTATTACCTGGCCAGTCAATCGGTTCAACCTTGGCTGGTAGGGTTGTCAGCGGTGGCCACCAACAATAGCGGATACATGTTTATTGGTGTTATTGGCTATACCTATCATTCGGGCCTTGAAGCTGTGTTATTGATGGTGGGTTGGCTAATCGGTGATGGTTTGGGTGCGCTGTTTGTTCACAAGCGATTGCATAACGCGGCTGTTGCCACGGGGCAGCCTACTTTGGCAGGGGTTCTCAGTCATTGGTATGGTGACCCGAAACTAAAGGCACGGCGACTGCTGGCGGTATTAGCCCTGGTTTTCCTGCTGTCTTACGCGGCAGCGCAGTTGGTGGCGGGCAGTAAGGCACTCTCAGTTCTCCTGGGGTGGCCTATCTATAGCGGCGCTATAGTGGGTGCCATTATGGTGTTGATCTATTGCTTGGCTGGCGGCATACGAGCCTCTATCTGGACGGATGCCGCCCAATCGGTGGTGATGATTGGCGCTATGTCTGTTTTGCTTTGGGTATCTACGGACGCCGTTGGCGGCGTTCAGGCAGGCTTTACCCAACTGTCGGAGATTCCTGGGTATCTTTACGGCAGCAGTGACAGTGGCGCGCTCTCTGGTGTCACTGCCATTGCGCTGTTTATAGGAGGGTGGTTGGTGGCGGGCCTTTCGGTGATTGGCCAGCCGCATATCATGGTTCGATTTATGACCCTCGAGGATAATAACAAAATGCTGCACGCCAGAATTTGGTACTACGTGTGGTTTGTGACGTTTTACTGTATGGCCACCGGTGTAGGCCTACTGTCGCGTTTGTTGATCCCGGAGGTCGCTGAGTTTGATGCTGAATTGGCATTGCCGACATTAGCCATGCAAATGTTGCCGGGTGTGTTAGTGGGCCTCATATTGGCCGGCATTTTCGCCGCAACCATGTCCACTGCGGACTCCTTGATTTTGGCCTGCTCGTCTACCGTCAGCTGCGACCTATTGGCGGGAAGTGCCAAGCTTAAACACGCCAAATGGGCAACAGTCTTTATGACTTCGGCAGCACTGGTTTGGGCTTTGGCATCCAAGGAGTCTGTATTTCAAATGGTGGTGATGGCCTGGTCCGGCTTGGCGGGGATATTTGCACCCCTACTGATATTGCTGGCGCTGGGTCGAGAGATAAGCCAGCGGCAGATGATGGCCGTGGCGGTGGTGGGCTTAAGCGTTGCGCTGGCCTGGCGATTTTTGGAGTGGCATACCATAGCCTATGAGGGTGTAGCCTCTCTGGCGGTGGCTTTGGCTTTGGGTTGGGTGGTGTCTAAGCCCGCAAGCGGTTCGGACGAGTCTTAATCACTGCCTGGGCGTTCATGAAAATTCGCGCTAAAGCTTTTGTGAATTCGGCCGACACTAAGGGTAACGGCCCATTACAACGGAGCGAGGCGTACCGTGAATACACAAGCTGCACTCAAATCATATGCGAAGGTTCATTATCGTTCAAACGTGGAGGTGGCTTCTCCTCACCGTCTAATCGATATGCTTTATGAAGGCGCGATCGAGCGTATTATTCAAGCAAAAGGTGCGATGGAATTTGGCAACATTGAAGTGAAAGGCCAGAAGATTAACAGCGCGATCAGTATCGTGGGTGGGCTTCGAGAGAGTTTGAATGCGGATGATGGTGGCGAGCTGGCCATGAACCTCGATAACTTATATGTCTACATTCAGTCGGTACTGTCTGAGGGCCATATTCGCAATAATCCCGCGAAGCTAGATGAAGCTGTGACATTGTTGCAAGACCTTCGTACCACTTGGAATAAAATCGCTTAATTATCCTTTTCTTTCGTACTATTAAAAGGCAGCTCAACGCTGCCTTTTTTATTGCTGTTGGCTTAAAAAACTGAAAAGCTGGGTTTGGCACTCTCTGTGCATTTATCTCATGGAAGCGATAGAAACGGCAAAAAATTGCCAATTAACCTGTAATGGAGGCCCTCATGGCACTGGCACAAACAAAAGCGGCAACATTTATCCAAGAGCACACCGAGGAAATTTCCTCTCATCGGGTGATTTCCCTATTGATGGACGGTGCACTTGAGCGCGCCGAACAGGCAAAGCAAGCATTTAATGGTGAACAAACAGAAGATTTGGTATTGCTATTGAGCAAGCTTATCGCGATCATCAATGGATTGAAAAACAGTTTGGATATGGATGCCGGTGGTGATATTTCCAAGAATTTGAATGCTTTGTACGAGTATATGATCCAAAAAATCTCTCAAGTAGAGGAAGTGGGCCTTATTGAAACATTGAATGAAGTTCAGGTTCTCATTCAAGAAGTGAAAACGGGATGGGATAATATGAGCTTAGAGAGTATTGAGTTCGATTCTGCTATTTCACAGTAACTTCCTGTTCTCAAAAAGTTATTGCTGGGTTCCGGTAAGGGCTTTTTCACCTTCTATTGACCCGGCAATTTTTTTGTCGGGCCAATGCCAGTCTGTAAAATACAAGGGAACCTCTGATTAAGTGGCAATGGCTTCTCGGCTTGGGCTTCCTGCGTCGCTCTATCTCCTGCATCCGTGCAGTCGTGCGCTCTTTTCTTAAAGTTAGAGGTCAATGCCCAGCCGGCAAGGCACTTTCCGCAGTTAATGGCCGTAGTCTTTAACAAGGAAAGTAATACCGTCAAATGGGCTTTGAAGCTGCAAAAAACGGTCAAATCACTGCCTTGATCTCGAAAAGCTCTGAACGCCAGAAACTATCGGGACTTAATCAGAGGTTCTTAAGGAAATTCACACATTCTCGCCAGTGGTTTAAGGGTGCGCAATTCAATAGATAGGAGATCTATTGAATTGCTTGATTAATAGTCACTCCAAATGGCGGTATCCTCGCCGTTACCCCTTCCTGTACTTGAGTGTGAACTTAACGGTTTTAGCACTCGCGTTATCGGCGCGCCATATCGTTAATTTACGCAAATTATTTTCCAAATGATGCTTTTTTTGTATTAAAGGATTTGAGGTATCCGCCGCTATAAGGGGTATCTGAAACAAACCTTTGGAGTATTGGAATGAGCGTAGTATCAATGTCACATTTAAATTTATTGCGTGCTCGTAAACAAATGGAAAAGGCCTTCAATGATTGCGATTGGGATGCCGTGAAAGAGTGGGATGTTTTACTGACCCATCAATTAAATCAAGCCTTTGATGATCCCACACGTGACAACCAATTACTGGTTGAGGAACTGGAGTCCATATTGGGTTTGTATGCCAAAATGGTTTCTGTGCTGCCCGACGTGGCGACGCAATCTTGGCTGTGCCAAAAATAGAGTGTTGCCATATGGTTAAGGACAGCTCGATTTATCAGAAAATCGATATTCAAGCCAAGGTCGAAGGTGCAACACCTGAGCGACTGATACAGCTACTCTATGAAAACATTCTGTTGCATTTGCAGCAGGGGCGCGCTGCATTTATCTCAGCAGAATCGGCGCCGGCAAAAAGCTATAACGACCACATGATTAAGGCCATTGAGTCCCTAAGCGGTTTGCGCGATGCGTTAGATTTTGAAGTGGAATCCAATCTACCGTATCGTTTGGACAATCTCTACGACTATTTACAGCGGCAACTACTACAGGCGCGACTTCAACCATCGATTCAAACAGTTGATGAAAGCATAGCACTTGTGGAAACGTTGAAAGAAGGGTGGGATACCCTATGCCACTGAATGCTGGTGGTATTTTGCATATTGATAACCCGTTTGGCACACCTTGCCCTTGGTCAGAGCGCAAGCCGAGCTGCATGCGCTGAAGCGTATTCAATCATTTGAGCCGGCCCACCGTGAGTACGGATTTCCGGTACTGAATCTTCCCCTTCCTTTACACCCCATGACGTTAAAAACGCTGTGAAAGCGTCAAGACCTGCACGCAGGGTCCGTTTGTCGGTGCTTTGAGTCAGTAATTTGACCACTGGCAGTCCTTTGACTATTACTTAAGTTGGATTCTTGACCGCCCAATGTTTGGTCAAAATTTAGTCGCGATGTTTCAGCAGCGGTATTAACAGATTGTAAGCGAGAAGTGAGGCGAAAGAAGTTTATGCTGGGTGACAAACGTATTTTTTTAGTCGAGGACAATACCGCAATCGCACACGATCTGCTGGTGGTGCTCAACTTTATACGCGAACAAACCACGGTAATGACATTTGATCAGTGGAGAAACTTTGAGCCTGGATCAGACTTTAACAGTGACGAATATGGTGTTGTGATTTTAGGTCATACCCAGCAAGTAGACTTAGAGCGAGATCTGGCGTTGACCAAGGCGCGCTTTGGTACCATGCCGGTTATCACTTTGGGGGATGCTTACCCGGAGCATTCTGCTGATGGAGATGTCTCATTGCGCCAGCGCGTGATGGCACAATTGCAGGTGCCGCTAGACTATAACCATTTGGTGGACGCCTTACATCGCGCCCAACGCTATCTCGAAGCGCTGACTTTGGCAGAGAGATCTCAGGAAAAGAGACCCCCTCATTTGTTTCGCTCGCTGGTGGGCACCAGTCGGCATATACAGAGTGTTCGGGCCATGATGAGTCAAGTGGCCGAAAAGGATGTCACCGTATTAATCGCAGGGGAGTCGGGTACGGGCAAAGAAGTGGTGGCCCGAAACCTTCACTATCACTCTCCGAGACGCGACAAACCTTTCGTCCCGGTTAACTGTGGGGCGATACCCGCAGAACTTCTAGAAAGTGAGCTGTTTGGACACGAAAAGGGCGCCTTTACAGGTGCCATTTCGGCGCGTGCTGGACGATTTGAGATGGCCGAAGGCGGCACGCTTTTTTTGGATGAAATTGGCGACATGCCACTTCATATGCAGGTGAAAATTCTGCGTGTGCTACAAGAAAAATCCTATGAGCGTGTGGGCGGCAACAAAAGTTTCAATACCGATGTTCGTATCATCGCGGCCACTCACCGCAACTTAGATGCCATGATAGAAAACGGCGAATTCCGTGAAGACTTGTATTATCGGTTAAATGTTTTTCCCATTGAGATGCCATCTTTGAAAGACAGGGCTGAGGACATCCCTCTGTTGATCAATGAGCTGGTGTCGCGACTGGAGAGCGAAAAGCGCGGGTCGATACGCTTCAATTCAGCGGCAATTCTCTCCTTATGTCGTCATTCTTGGCCTGGCAATGTACGAGAATTGGCAAATTTAGTGGAACGAATGGCCATTATGCATCCTTTTGGTGTGGTGGGCGTGCAAGATCTGCCCCCCAAATATTGCCACGTGGATGTGGAAGACGAATTTACCACGGAAGAAATCGATACCGCCTCACCCATCCCCATGCCGGTGAGCATGGCAGACAAAATGTTATTGCCCGAAGATGGCATAGATTTAAAAGAGTACATATCGGGTCTAGAGCAGAGTTTAATCCAGCAAGCCCTGGACGATAGTGGCGGTGTGGTGGCCCGAGCAGCAGATCGACTCACCATGCGCAGAACAACGTTGGTTGAAAAAATGCGCAAATATGGTATGCAACGCTAGGCCCGCCCCCATTGGGCATCTCTTGTGAATTCTTGAGTGTCAACGCTAGCGCGCGTGATGCGCAGGCTTGGCACATATTGAGTTGTTTGGCTGGAAGAGCATCTTGCCAATTCGTCCCAATTCCTTTATACCGTTTTTAGTATTCTTGCCTAAGGCCTGATTTAAATGAAATCCTTGTCGTTTATAGAGACCCGTGTCATCGGTTGTTTGATTGAAAAATCCTTTACTACCCCCGAGCAATATCCTCTGTCGATGAATGCCCTAACCAATGCCTGCAACCAGAAGAGTAACCGCGATCCTGTATCCAATTTTGATGAAGCGCAAGTGCAGGATAGCGTAAAAAGTTTGGCAGAGGCGGGGCTTGTGACCGAACTTTCTGGGTTTGGCAGTCGGGTCGTCAAAGTCAAACACCGTTTTTGCAACACTGAGTTTAGTGAGCTCAAGCTGTCTAAACAGGAGCTGGGCATTGTCTGTGTCTTATTTTTACGAGGGCCGCAAACCCCTGGTGAGCTACGAACGCGCACTGCACGATTGTGTGAATTTCAGTCACTTGAACAAGTGGAAGGGGTACTGAATGAACTGTGCTCAAAAGAAAAGGTCGTTAAACTGGAGCGTGAGCCGGGTAAGCGCGAGGCTCGCTTTGCACATTTGTTCAGCGATGAGGTTTTAGACAGCCCCGCTCATCACTCTGTAGCGACCAATACGACTACAGTCACAGACGACTCCCTGGTCGCCCGCGTGACGACATTGGAGGAGGAAGTCGAGGCCTTGAAGCATCAAATCGCTGAACTGACAGAGGCTTTGGGAGGCTAAAACCCACCGTATATTGCTTCGCACCGCTTATCGAGGCGTCTGGGTTGATGGTCGCTTAGGTGCAGGGCATTGGTTATTCACACTGGGTTCGTTATTATCGCAGCATTACTTCAAAATTAAGGTTTTTTTGTGCGCTTAAAATACCGTGTTGTTCAAATATGGCTTGTATTGAGCATTGGGTTGTTAGGAAGCGTACCGCAATCCTTCGCGATGCGCTCTGCAGAAGAAATTTTTGCAGCCATCGAGCCTTCTGTATTTCAAATACAAATTATTGAATCAAAATCCGCCAGCCAAGTGGCCCTAGGTACTGGGTTTATGGTAGAGGGTGGCCTGGTGGCCACAAACTACCACGTGGTGTCTGACGTGGTATTAGACCCTAACAAGCACACCATTGAGATCGAAATCGAAGATATCAAATACAACTTAAATGTGGTGTCAGTAGACGTAATCAATGATCTTGCATTGTTGCGTCCGGTGGATACCAATTTTGAGGCGACACCTTTTAAGTTGGCAACCAAAGACGCCAAGCAGGGGGCTATTCTCTATTCGTTGGGGAACCCACATAACATCGGTATGACGGTGGTGCAGGGCAATTACAATGGGTTTGCAGAGCACAGTTTTCTGGAGCGGATTCATTTCAGTGGTGCTGTGAATTCTGGTATGAGTGGAGGGCCCACAGTCAATGAAGATGCTGAAGTGGTGGGTATTAATGTGGCCTCAGCAGGAAATCAAATAGGGTTTTTGGTGCCGGTTAAGCATTTAAAGGCGTTGCTGGGGCAGGCCACAGACGATGTCCAACATGAAATTTTACTGGAGCGCATGGCGGCGCAAATTTCAGCACACACCAGCGCCATGGTGGATGCCTTTATCTCGCAAGAGTGGCCTACGGAAACCATGGGGCGGGCCACCATATTGGGACAGGTGGTGGATTGGATGGATTGTTGGGGCGACAGTAATGACAATATAGAAACCGGGGTCACTGAAATAGCAAGAGGGTGTAATAACGCAGACAACGTGTTTTTGTCATCCAGTTTTAATACGGGTTTTTTTGAGTATGAATATTTTTACAAAGAAGCACCCGACTGGCCAGAAGCGGCATTTTATCGCCATTGGCGCCTCGATACGGCTTCAGCGGTGGCCGGAAATCACGCGCGCAAGAAGCAAGTAACTAATTTTAAATGTGAAAACGAATTGGTTGTGACCCACGCGGAAACCGAATTTCCCATGACCCGCAAGGTGAGTTATTGCGTGCGCGCTTACAAAAAATTGCCAGGCCTCTTTGATGTCTTTTTCATCGGGGTTAGCACCGACAAAGCCAATGCCGGTGTGATGGACCATTTCACCTTGTCGGGTGTGACTCAAAAAGCGGCTCAAGACTTCTTGGTGCGTTATTTGGAGGTGTTGTCTTGGCAATCGTAGTCGAAGTGCTTAACCGTTCAGGCCATGTGATCAGTACTCACAAATACGACAGTCAAAAAGTGGAGATTGGCCGTGGGTTAGATGCAGATCTCACCTTGCATGACCCGCATGTGGATGCCCACCATCTTGTCATCGAATGTATGTCGGAGTCTCATAATCTTTATTGTGAAGATCTTCATAGTCTCAACGGCGTGTGGTTACTAAGCAGTAAACGCCCGGGGTATGGCATTACGTTGAAGAATAAAAATCGCCTTACACAACGGCGGTTGTTCTACTCGGGTCAGCAGTTTATGTTGGGGCGGACCATCTTGCGGGTGTATGTCTCAGACCATCCCGTTGCTTCTCCTATACCTCTTTCCAAATGGGAGGACATTGGCCATCGATTGAGCCACTGGGGGATATGGGTAAGTGCTGGTCTGTGTATAGTGGTATTGCAAAGCTTGAGTAGCTACTTCAATAATCCAACGCAAGACAATTTATTGCAGTATATTTTGCCTTCGGGATACGCGTTGATTGGGGCTTTGACCTACGCGGGTGTTTGGGCTTTTGTGGGGCGTAACTTACGCCATGAAGGCAAGTTCCTAACCCACTTGTCGGTTGCCTTACTCACCGTCTTAATGTCCGTGTTGGTTAATTTCAGCCTGCCGGTGGTGTTGTTCAATACCGGATTTTGGTGGTTGAGTGATTTTATAGATTCCACTTTTTCGGCACTATTGGCTTTTGCGGGCATTTGGCTCGCGTTGCTGTATTCTACGCAATTGAAGAAGTGGCCGCGGTTGTCTGTCTCCATGATTGCCCCGGCGGCGATTCTGCTGTCGGTCGTTATTGGCGCCCTAACTCGGCCGGAATTTCGGTCCGCCCCCCCTTACGAGAAGGCTTTGGTGGGGCCAAGTTGGCAGTGGCGTGAACCCGTAACACTGGAGTTATACAGCCAATCAGCGGCGGGGCTTTTTGATCAAGTTTTGGCTGAACGAGACAGTGAGGAGTTGCAACAATGAAGGTGATCAATGCGGGGCTATCTGCGATGATGTTGGCGGTTTTATCGGCTTGTACCTGGGTAAAGCCCTCCGTGGAAAGCCAATCGGTGGTGTTGGCTCAACCCTCAGAGGTGGTCGAATGCACTAAAAAAGGCTATACCACCTCCAAAACCCTGAGCAAAATCACTTTGATTCCTCGAAATGAGGAAAAAATCTTTACCGAGCTTGTCATGCTAGCTAAAAACGAAGCCGTAATCTTAGGGGGTAACACCGTCGTGCCCGAGCCCGCAAAAGAAGCGGGTGAGCGCACTTTCGCCGTCTATACCTGTCCATAGTCACTCCACAGCTGTTCCCTTACTGCGTCTTAAATGCCTTGAAATATTGGCAGGGGCCCCCATTTAGGCCCCAGTTGTTAGTCAAATTACATTTAAGGAGCCTTCTATGACGGTTGCAGCCGCAAAAGAAACGCGTGGATTTGAAACGGAAGCCAAGCAGCTTCTGCACTTGATGATTCACTCGTTGTATTCCAATAAAGAGATTTTTTTGCGTGAACTGGTATCCAATGCTTCGGATGCTGCGGATAAGCTCCGCTTTGAGTCCCTGGCCAAGCCTGAGTTGCTAGAGGAGGATGCAGAACTGCGTATTCGCATCACTTTTGACAAAGAGGCCAAGACCCTGACCATTGATGACAATGGGATTGGCATGAGTCGCGACGAAGTGATCCAAAACCTAGGAACCATTGCTAAATCGGGTACTGCGCAGTTCGTCTCGGAACTGACTGGCGATCAGAAAAAGGATTCACAGTTGATCGGTCAATTTGGCGTGGGTTTTTACTCAGCGTTTATTGTCGCCGATAAGGTTGAAGTTTATACCCGTCGTGCCGGGTTAAGTGCCAACGATGGCGTGCACTGGGTGAGCACCGGCGAGGCCGATTACACCGTTGAGGCCACCGACAAAGCCACACGTGGAACTCAAGTTGTTCTGCACTTGAAGAAAGGTGAAGAAGATTTTGCCGATGGTTGGCGCATTCGCAGTGTGATCAAAAAATACTCTGATCACATCTCTTTGCCCATAGTGATGGTAAAAGAGCAATACGGTGAAGAGGACAAAAAAGAAGGTGAGCCCGAAGATGAAACCATCAACAAGGCCACGGCTCTTTGGACTCGTTCGCGCACGGATGTGAGCGAAGACGAATACCAGGAATTTTACAAGCATATCAGCCATGATTTTGAGAACCCGCTGACTTGGAGCCACAATAAAGTCGAGGGTAAGCTGGACTACACCAGCCTGCTATTTGTGCCCGCTCGCGCACCTTTTGATTTGTATGCCCGTGACACAGCCAAAGGTCTCAAGCTGTATGTACAGCGCACTTTCATCATGGATGAGGCCGAGCAATTTTTACCGATGTATTTACGGTTTATCAAAGGTGTGGTGGATTCCAATGACCTTTCGTTAAATGTGTCCCGTGAAATTTTGCAAAAAGACCCCAATGTCGACAGTATGAAAACCGCGTTAACCAAACGCGCGCTCGACATGATTGCCAAGATCGCAGCAAATGACTCTGAGCAATACCAAGCATTTTGGGATACGTTTGGCCAGGTGTTGAAGGAAGGGCCCGCAGAGGATTTTGCCAACAAAGAAAAAGTGGCCAAACTACTTCGATTCAGTACTACGCATACAGATGTTCCAAAACAAGATCAGTCACTGGACCAATACATTGAAAGAATGAAAGAAGGTCAGGACAAAATTTATTATGTGGTGGCCGAGAACTTCAATACGGCGAAGAACAGCCCGCATCTAGAGGTATTTCGCAAGAAGGGCATCGAGGTGCTGTTGTTGTGCGATCGAGTGGATGATTGGTTGATGGGACACCTGCAGGAGTACGATGGAAAGTCTCTACAAGATGTGGGTAAGGGCCAACTGGACCTAGGTGACATTGAAACTGAGGAAGAAAAAGAGCAGCAAAAAGCCACTGAGAAGCAATTTGAGAGTTTGGTAGAGCGTTTGCAGTCCACCTTAGGTGAGCAAGTTGAAGAGGTGCGGATCACCCACCGTTTAACCGAATCGCCCGCGTGTATTGTGGTAGGTGAACATGATATGGGAGCTCAGATGCGGCGTTTGCTGGAGTCCGCTGGGCAAGCGGTGCCTGAGTCCAAACCCATAATTGAAGTGAACCCCGAGCACCCGCTCATCAGTAAGTTGGATCAGGAGCCCGACGAGGACCGCTTCGCAGATTTGGCCAAAATAGTGTTCGATCAGGCGAGTTTGGCCGAAGGCGGACACTTGAAAGACCCCGCGGCTTATGTCCAGCGCCTCAATAAATTACTATTAGATTTGTTCCATTAATCACCTTTACAATACGGGGGCTCAGGGCCCCCGTTTTTCTTGGGAACCTCTAATTCAGTCCAAAATAACTTTAGACGCCAGCGCCCCTCGCGTGTCTGTAGGAAGATGTTTTGAGTACAATTGATAAATCACCCATGACCGTGGCGGTGCTGGGCGGTGGCAGTTTTGGTACTGCGCTGGCCAATATCGTGGCAACCAATGGCCACAAAGCCTATTTGTGGTTTCGTGATGAAACTCGTGCTAATAAAGCGCAAATCAATCGTGAAAATGCCCATTATTTACCTGGATACACACTTCACCCGAACTTATCTGTGACTGCTGATTTGGCTGCGAGTATTCGTGATTCCGATGCTGTGGTCATCGCCGTGCCCAGTTATTCCTACCGTGAAGTGGTCAAACAAGCAGCGCCCTATATTCATGAAGGCGCGATTGTGGTGAGTGCCACCAAAGGCGTGGAGGCCCCCAACTTCACGCTCATGAGTAAAATATTGGGTGAGGAGTTGAAAGGCGCATTGATTGGGGTACTCAGTGGCCCCAATTTTGCCAAGGAGATTATTCAAAACCAATACACCGGTAGTGTTATCGCCAGTGAGCACCAGCAAGTGCTGGATGTGATACCTCGGTTGTTTTCATCCAACACCTTTCGGATTTACGCCAATCACGACCGCTATGGCGTGGAACTGGCGGGGGTGCTCAAAAATATCTACGCCATTGTGACCGGAATGGCGGTGGCGATGGGCTGTGGGCATAATACTCAAGCGATGATTTTGACTCGCAGTTTGGCGGAGATGAGCCGTTTTGCATCGCGCCTGGGTGCCGATACCATGACGTTTTTAGGGCTTGCGGGTGTGGGAGATCTGTTTTTAACCTGTAGCTCGGATTTAAGTCGAAACTATCGGGTGGGGTTCGCCGTGGGTAGCGGCAAACCGTTGGAGGCAGCGGTAGCCGAGGTTGGGCAGGTGGCTGAAGGGGTCAATACCCTGCAAATCGTGAAGCAAAAGGCCGATGAAATAGGTGTTTATATGCCTTTGGTAACAGGGCTTTATGCGATATTGTTTGAAGGCAAGGACATCCCCACGATTGTACAATCTTTGATGACAGGCGAAAACACCACCGATGTGGATCGCAAGCTAGCCGAGTGAAGGGTGCGCGTGAACCAGGTCTGCTGCTAAGTCCTTTTGAGTCCACCGGCAAGAGGTGGTAGTGTATGGCTCTGTGCAGACGTAAACGGGACGCTTGTGGTTGCCTTATGCCTGGTGTGCTGAGGGCAAACACTTTTTTGGCCAATTCGATTGAATTCGGAGGAAATATATGGACGATCAGCTTAAATCAAACTTGACCTCGGGCGAGCACTGGACGCGTTTGATCTACATGCTTCTGTCTTCAGTGTTTTTGTATATTGCATCGCTTTTAGGCGGCGTTTTGGTGGTCGCACAATTTGTGTTTGCCATTGTTACCGGCGCACCCAATGAGCGTTTACGCGCTTTGGGTTGGGAAATTAGCACCTACATCCATCAAGTTTGGCAGTTTCTTTCGTATAACTCGGAAGACAAGGCCTTCCCCTTTTCTGATTGGCCCCAAGCTCCGATCGCGGTGGTTGCGGTCGATGAAGTTTCAGAAGACTCATCAGAAGACTCAATAGCCGAAGAGGAAGTGCCTGTAGCGGCGCCCGAAGCAGAGGCGACTGTAGTGGCTTCTGAGCCTGAATTGACGGAAGTGGTTGAATGCGAAAAGGATGATGAACAGGCGCGAACCCCAGAAAAACAAGGCGCTTGATCTCGATATTACAATTAAACGCCCACACAGGGCGTAACAAGGTTTGATCGGGCTGTCATAACCACACTTGATACAATAATGATAGGAGTGAGTGGTGGAGCTGTTTTTATTACGTCATGGCAGTGCGCATACAACGGCGGACAAAGACAGTGAACGCACGCTGGATGCCATTGGGCGAGAGGAGGTCTCACGTAATCTCTCTGGCAACAGTGACGCCTTGGCTGGGGTTACTCAGCTTTTGGTAAGTCCATATGCGCGTGCCCAGCAAACAGCGGATATAGCACAAAGCCTACTCCATTTTGACACCTTACCCAAACGCCAAACTGTCGATTTTTTAACGCCCTGTGGCAACCCACAACACCTCATTGACCACCTCTATCAGCACAACTATTCGAGTGTATTATGCGTGTCTCACCAACCGCTTTTAGGCACCATACTGGACGAAATTTGTGGGTTTGAGCCCGGACAATATCGCTTATCAACCGGAACACTGGTGTGTATCGAATTCTCTGAGGTGATTGCCAAAGGGTTGGGAGTGCTTAAATGGTTGAAGCACCCTTAAAAGGCGAAACTTCATTTATACAGTGTGGCACTTTGTCGTTTTGCATCCGGCGGTGGGGCAACCCTATGGGCCCACCGGTATTGGCATTGCACGGCTGGTTAGACAATTGCGCCAGCTTTTTACCACTTGCGCAAACGTTTACCCAATGTCACTTGGTGGCTTTGGACAGCGCCGGACATGGGCACTCATCAGCACGCGAAGGCGGCGTCTCTTACAATCTGTGGCACGATGTAGGCGATGTGTTTCGGGTGGCGGACCAGTTGGGTTGGAAGCAGTTTCACCTTTTGGGGCATTCTCGCGGGGCAATGATTGCCTTTGTGGCTGCCGGAACGTTTCCAGAGCGCGTACTCAGTGCGCAGTTGCTGGACGCTATTTGTCCTTTCCCAACCGCCGAGCAGGAGGCCCCTGATCGGTTGGCGCAATCCATTTCGGAGTGTGAGGCCCGCGACTCCCGGCCCAGGCGTTATTACAGTACCAAAGCGGCGGCACTCAAAGCGCGGGAAGGTGGGTTTGTGCCGGTGTCTTCTCGGGTGGCGGGTATTTTGGCCGAGCACGGATTAGAGTCCTCTAATCAAGGTTTAAGCTGGACTTATGACCCGCTTTTAACCGCGCGCTCTGAAGTGGGTTTTACGCTGGGTCAAATTGAAGCATTTGCCGCGCGTTTTGTGGCGCCTGTTGTCGTTTATTTGGCCCGCTCAGGCCTAATTGCAGAAGATAAAATGATTCAAAATTGGCTAAACCACCATCCAAGTATTCGATCTCAAACACTAGAAGGAGATCATTATTTTCATATGGATGTAGAGCTGGACTCTTTGGCGAACGCTTTACTGGCTGTCATACAAGGACCTCAATCGTAGGATGATGAATCGTTTCATACCCACCCTAGTTAAGACCTTAAATCGGACAATTGCGAGCTTAGCATTGATGCCGCTTATCGCCGTTGGCAACACACCAGAATCTCTGGCGGGTTTGTCGGTCATCCCTTCTTCAACATTGGAGTATCACCAAGAGCCTGTTGATCAGCATTATCGTATTGTGAAAAGTGCGATTAAAAAGGTCAACAATCAGTGGCGGGCCAAGGAGGAGTGGCTTACCGGGCAGGTTGAACGCAAGACCTATTTGTTACCCGATGTGCTCAATTTTGATGATGCCGAGCAGGCGCTAGAAGTGTGGCTTGAAAACGATGATTCGAAAATTTTGTTCCAGTGTAAAGGGTTAGATTGCGGCAGCAGCAACGGCTTCGCCAATGTATATTTGAACGTCAAACAACTGTATGGACTGGATATATACCAGCACTACATGGTACTTGAAAGGTCCAGTAGCACGCGCAAGCCCACAGTGGAGGTATTTTATTTGGTACAGCGCGGGAACCGGCGGGTTTACTTGCAGTATGACCGTGTATCCGTGAGTGAAGCGGGTACGCTACCCGTGGCGGAGGAAAGCGTGGTTGAGGCCATGGCGGCCCATCGGGCTTTGACGTTGTTAACGCTCGAGCCTCAGCAATTGGGGGAGAATACCCATGCGAATACTTTGGCAGGTGTGGTGCGGCTTCTACAGCAACACCCTGAATGGCGATTGTATGTGGTGGGGCATATTTACGGCGCTGAGTCACCTGAGCGCAAACGACAACAATCTGAGCGCATGGCGAAGCCCCTTGCAGAGCGTTTAGTGACGCTGGGAGCCTCTCCAAAGCAGGTGTCTGTGCACGGATTGGGTAGCTTAGCCCCCAGTGATGGCGGGCGGGTAGACCGAGTGGCGCTGGTGCTGGATAACCCGGTACCTTAGTCGCCGTTTAGCAGAGACAAAAATTCTGCGCGGGTGGCAGGTTTGGTGCGAAAGCAGCCTAGCATTGCGGAGGTTTTCATGCTGGAGTTTTGCTTCTCAACCCCGCGCATCATCATGCACAGATGTTTGGCTTCGATAATCACGGCTACGCCCACAGCGCCCGTGATGTCTAATATTGTTTGGGCGATTTCGTGCGTTAATTGCTCCTGAATTTGCAGTCGCCGGGCATACATGTCAACAATACGTGCCACTTTGGAAAGCCCCAAAACCTTGCCCTTGGGGATATACGCCACGTGGGCTTTGCCGATAAAAGGCAGTAAATGATGTTCACACAAAGAAAAAAGCTCAATGTCTTTCACGATGATCATATCGTTAGAGTCTGATGGGAATAACGCATCGTTCACGACTTCTGTGATCGATTGACGGTAACCACTGGTTAAGAACTCAAACGCTGTTGCTGCTCGCTTTGGGGTGTCCACCAACCCAGGGCGACTTAAGTCTTCCCCCACGTGCTTGATAATGTCAGCAAATAGATCTTTCATCTGGGCATCTCTCAAGGTGTAAAAGGCGCGTACCCTAAGCCAGAATGGCCACAAAATAAAGCAATTTTGTACAGAATTAGCCCTAAAATAGGCGGGTATTGCGCGATTGCTAGCAAGAAGTGGGTTCTTGAGGTGGGATCGGCTAGAATAGCCGCCTTTTTGGGTAAGAGGTTGAGTCGTTGGGAATTGATCGCACCGCCGTTGATGAGTTGATATCCATCCGCGATTGGATACGCTTTGGCGCCTCGCAGTTTGAGCATGCAGGTCTCTTTTTTGGGCACGGTACGGATAACGCCTGGGACGAGGCGGCTACTGTGGTGTTGTGGGTGATTAAAACCCCCTGGGAAAAGCTGCCTCATGTGTTAGAGGCGCGCCTTGTTCGCTCTGAGCGCGAGCGTGTATTGGCCATTATTGAAGCGCGTATTGATACCCGCAAACCGCTGGCTTACCTCACAGGCGAGGCGCACTTTGCAGGGTTAACTTTTTGGGTTAACGAGCATGTGTTGGTGCCGCGTTCACCGCTTGCCGAGCTTATTGCTCAGGGCTTCACCCCTTGGCTGACAGAAACACCCACGACCGTGCTGGATCTGTGCACTGGCAGCGGGTGCATTGGCGTTGCGTGCGCCTATGCATTTGAAACGTGCGAAATCACCTTGAGTGATATCTCGCCAGAGGCCATTTTAGTCGCCAAACACAATATCGAACGCCATGGTTTGCAAGCACGTGTTAGTGCAGTGGAATCGGATCTGTTTGACCATATTGATGGTAGCTTTGATCTGATTGTGAGCAACCCCCCGTATGTGGATGCTACTGACATGGCGGCGCTTCCAACCGAGTACTTGGCTGAACCGTCATTGGCTTTGGCCTCCGGTGACGATGGTTTGGATTTTACCCGACGGTTGTTGAAACAAGCGCAACACCACTTAAACGCACGCGGGCTATTGGTGGTGGAAGTGGGCAACAGTTGGCCTGCGTTGGAAGAGGCCTTCCCCGATGTGCCTTTTACCTGGTTGGAATTTGAGCGTGGAGGACACGGTGTGTTTACTCTAACGCGCGAAGAGTTGGAACACTATCAAGCAGCATTTGAGTCTTAAAATTATGTCTGGAAATACCTTTGGAAAACTGTTCACCGTGACCACCTGTGGTGAAAGCCACGGCCCGGCGCTGGCTTGTATTGTAGACGGTTGCCCTCCTGGGATTCACATTGATGAGGCCCAAATTCAAGCAGAGCTTGACCGGCGCAAACCGGGTCAGTCGCGCTATACCACGCAGCGCAAAGAGTCCGATCAAATTCGGATTTTGTCTGGTGTGTTTGAAGGCAAGACGACTGGAACGCCCATTGGACTGTTGATCGAAAATACTGATCAGCGTTCAAAAGACTACGACACCATCAAACGCCAATTTCGCCCAGCGCATGCCGATTACACTTACATGCAAAAATATGGGGCTAGGGATTATCGCGGAGGAGGCCGCTCTTCTGCGCGGGAAACCGCAATGCGTGTAGCTGCAGGGGCCATAGCCAAGCAAACACTCAGAGCGTTGTTCGGAATTGAAGTCAACGGTTATTTGTCGCAATTGGGCCCGATAAAAGTCGACCAAGTGGATTGGGCCGAGGTGCACAACAACCCATTTTTTTGCCCCGATGTCAGCAAGGTATCCGAAATGGAAACCTACATGCAGGCACTTAGCAAGGAAGGCAACTCCGTGGGCGCCAAAATTACCGTGGTGGCCACCAATATGTTACCCGGCCTAGGGGAGCCAGTTTTTGATCGACTGGATGCCGATATTGCCCACGCCATGATGAGTATCAATGCGGTCAAAGGTGTAGAAATAGGTGCAGGCTTCGATTGCGTGGTTCAAAAAGGCACGGAACACCGAGATGAAATATCGCCTCAAGGTTTCTTGTCGAATCATGCCGGGGGTATTCTAGGCGGCATCTCAACTGGGCAAGATGTGGTTGTGAATATTGCGTTGAAACCCACCTCAAGTTTGCGCATTCCGGGTAAAAGCGTAGATGTTGATGGCAACCCTGTTGAAGTGGTGACCACTGGGCGCCATGATCCGTGCGTGGGTATCCGAGCAACCCCCATTGCAGAGTGCATGCTCGCCATTGTGTTGCTTGACCACATGTTGCGGCATCGTGGTCAAAATGCCGATGCCAGTATTAGCGTTCCCATTATTCCCGCAACACCTTAATAGCATATGCCTTCCCATCAGGCGCCATACTGGCGCCTATCCGCGTTGTACTTTTTTTATTTTGCCTCCGTCGGTGTTGTTCTTCCCTATTGGGCGCTCTATCTCGCCGAGTTGGGTTTTAATGCCGCGCAGATTGGCGTCATTGTGTCCGTTCCCATGGTTACCAAAGTGTTGGCGCCCAATATCTGGGGTTGGTTAGCCGATAAAACGGGCCACTATTTGTTGATTATTCGTCTTGGGGCACTGGCGGCGCTGATCGGTTTTGTCGGGGTTTTATTTCGCACAGACTATTGGGGATTATTGGTGTCAGCCGCGGTATTCACTTTTTTTTGGAATGCCATATTGCCGCAGTTTGAAGTGATCACCTTAGATGCCCTGGGTGAAGCCGTCCACCAGTACTCCAGAATACGATTGTGGGGGTCGATTGGGTTTATTTTCGCTGTGGTTTTCATGGGATGGTTTTTCGATCGTTTTAGCGTTGTATTACTGCCTTGGGTGTTGCTGTGTATGCTCGCCATTATTGCTGTAGTGACTTGGGTATTGCCGGCGCTAGCACCGCACAAGCACGAACCTTCCCCTAGGCAATTTTTAACCAAGCTTTTCACTCGGCCGGTATTGGCTTTTTTAGTGGCTTCGATGTTGTTGCAAACCAGCCACGGTGTTTTTTACGGCTTTTACAGCTATCACTTATTGGAGTTTGGCTATACAAAAACCCAAATTGGGTTGTTGTGGGCCATTGGTGTTGTTGCTGAGGTCATATTGTTTATTAAGGTGCCACTGCTATTTGCGCGCTTTAACTTGTGGCTTTGTTATTTGGTGGGGTTTATTGCAGCGGTCATACGGTGGTGGGTTGTGGCAACGTTGGCCGATGTTGGTGCGATTATGGTCGCGGCACAATTACTTCATGGGCTTACTTTTGGGATCACTCATGCGGTGGCAATTGAAATTGTGCGGCAACAGTTTGGGCAAACGGATCGTGGTAAAGCACAAGCATTGTATTCTGCCTTGTGTTTTGGCGGTGGTGGTGCCATTGGCGCGTTTTCTAGTGGGTTTATCTGGCAGTGGGGTGGTGGTGCCAGCTTTGGTTTTGCTGCATTTATCGCCCTGTTAGGTTGCGCCTGCGTTTATTGGGGTATGAGAACCTTTAGGCGCACGCAAAATAATCGCAATGTCTAAATAATATTCTGAATGAGAGGCGCTTCTCAGTTTAATACAAAGTAAGGGTGTAAGTTGATTTCAGAGTTCGGGTGTTCTAAATAGATCAATACGACGGGAGAACCCATGAGCAATTGGCTGAGAATGACACTTTGGCTGCGAAGTACTTTTTGGCTAAAACGTACCTTTATTTTTCTAAGCATAGGTTGTTGTGCAGTATCAGCAGTAGCGGAAGAGCACCTGTGCCCCGCGGTGGATTGCGATTGTGAAGCCATACAAGACCTGAAATGGCAAAGCGTGTGTCGGGACCACGAACGAGCGATTAAACAAGAGTGTGCCGCCCACAATAACGAACCCCAAAATTATTGCCGCATGCATGGGCCTTTGGCGAAACCTGTGGCGATTAGTGTGTTAAACGAAGATCTGCCACAGATTGTGAAAGGCGCGTCAAAGGCATCGGTCGAATCAAAAGTAGAGCATATGCAAACGTCTCAGTGGTCCGTCGAGCAGGATTTGACGGTGCTTGAACAATACCAAGCAAAAGCTGAATATATTAATGTGTATCAAACTTCTAAAGTGCTGGCTGTCAACTCAGAGCGCTTGTTTCATTTACAGCGCGCGGTGGTGAGTGGTTTAGAGGAGCTTGGAGAGCTAGAGCTCAAAGAAGGATACGCAACGGCAGCGTTTGACGAGTGGCAAAGCGTCGCCAAGCGTTCGCAAGTTGTTGCGGAGGCCATATTGGTGGAGGCCAGCCAAGTGGAGAATAGTGTTGAATCCACCAAACTCCGAAAAATTGGTCAACACCTAACGCGTTTGTCAGCCACATTGCTGGAATACAGTGGTCATGTGCTGGCCGAAGCGCAGATGCCTACTATGGCGGCCACGGCTTGGCAAAGTGCGGCTTCGGTATCAGAGCAATTGGTTACACGTGCCGTTTCTGCCAACGACCCAGAAAAGTTTATTAATTATTATCGTGAGCAGGCATCCGCGCGATGGCATCGGGCCACCTATTACTGGTTGACTGGTGCAAAACGGGAAGAAGGGCAGTTAAGTTATCAGAATGCGGGACAAGTTTTGATGAATACATCAGCCCCTGCAGTCGCGGGTGCGGATACTGACGTTGTGAGCCCGGGTGCGCAATAGTGTTGAAGGGTGCCTCTTCAGTGCTGTTTGCCAAGTGCACTCAAAAGCGCACAAAAACTGCGAGGTACAAGCCCGATACCGAGGCATCCACGTACAGATCATCGAATTCAGCCACATCCAGTGACATCTCTCGATACCCAAGGTTTAGCCCAAACGCAAGCCCAGGGGTCTCAAACAGGTAGCCCATTTTGGCCTCATAGTCGTGAAAGCCATCACCGCGATATCGAATAACATTTGCTGTGCCCGCCACGTAAAACCCCGTTTCGGGTAGATTGAATTGTGCACTGGCGTAAAGCATGGGTAATGAGCCCTTCAAGGGGGAAGTGGTGACCGGCGTCACTTCACTTTGCGCTTCCACGTAGCCACCAAATAACCGAGCGGTTACGCCTAAGTCCGCCTCTAACCAGTTGTCTAAAATTTCGTAGTAGAAGGTTGCGTCAGTATGAGAGAGGACCAACTCACTGAGAGTGCGGACATCCGCGTTAAATACGGTATCTCCCAGAGCAAAGGACTGACTAATCACGGCATCGGCAGCGGTGGATATGTCTGTATGAAGTATTTTAAAGTTTGGTAGTACTGGAACTGGATGTTCAACCACCGCCCAGAATAAGTTATAACCGTTTTTATCAAAGCCCAGGTCATCCAGGGTGATGGCGCTGTGTGGTTCGCCCGTCTCACCTTTCACTTCGCCTCGCCACAGGCCTGCACCCAAATCAAGGCCAAGCCCACAGGCCGAGCTGGCATAGGGTGTTGAAAGCGCGACCAGCGCACACGTGAGGAAGCGTTTCATGGCGAGCCTCTAGTCGGGAGTGTCAATGAGGGTTTTTCGTTGTATAGCAGAAAAACACACTACCGCGGCGCTACTGTTCCAAATGTGTGAACGCTTCGGCGTAGAGCATTTCATAAAAAGCTTGTGCGGCTTTGTTGAGGTGTCTGCGCTTGTGTTTGACAACACCTAGGCTTCGGGACAGGGTCACGCCATGGACCTGTAGTTCACGCAACTGATTATCGAACATGGATTGGGGGAGTACGCTCCAACCGAGGCCCACTGAGACCATCATTTTGATGGTTTCCAGATAATTAGTTGTCATATTCATCAGCAAGGGCAAGCGCTCAGCGTCAAAGCAGGATTTCACCAGTCGCCCCGTATAGGTATTAAGGTCGGGTAAAATGGCGGGTTCGTGGCTGAGGTCTTTCAAACTCAAATGATCAGCCAGCGTGGAGTTGGGGTGCGTTACAAATTGAAGTGGATCTGCCCATAGCGTTTGAAACTCTAAGGCTTCGTGCGTATTCGGTGGCAGGGTAATGACGGCCAATTCGCAAGCGCCTTTTGTGACCCTTGAGAGCGCTACTTCTGAGTCTAAAAATTCGAATCGTAGATTGACCTCCGGGTAGCGTGCACAATACTGGCGGAGCACTGGGGGCAGTTTATGCAACCCCAGATGATGACTGGTGGCCACGCGTAACTCACCGCGGACACCACCCTCTAAGTCAGCTACAGCTTTTTTGGCTTGGGTGAGCTCCAGTAGAATGGCCTCCGCTCTGGGCAGGAGTGTTTCACCTGCCTGAGTGAGCTTGATGTTCCGGCTGACGCGGTCTATCAGTGGGGTTTTCAGCTCGGATTCGAGTGTTGCCAGCCGCTTGCTAATGGCTGGTTGCGTCAGGTAGAGCGCCTCGCCCGCGAGCGAAAACGATTTTTTACGTGCGATGGCCACAAAGGCTTTGAGCTGCTCGATATCCATTGTATTCCTTTTGGGAATTTAAAATATAAAAATAATGAATTTGAGTAATGTTAACCTAGGGATTATCATTTGGCCAACTTGAACCCAAGTCCAGGAGAGCTATATGGCGGGTAAAACTTTGTATGACAAATTATGGGATGATCATGTGGTCAAACAGCGGGACGACGGTTCGGCGCTGATTTATATAGACCGTCATATCGTGCATGAGGTGACGTCACCGCAGGCTTTCGAAGGTTTGCGTTTGGCAGGGAGAAAACCCTGGCGCATAGATACTATTGTTGCCACGCCCGATCACAATGTGCCCACAACGCAAAAAGAGCGTGCCCACGGAGTTGAGGGTATAGACGACCCGGTTTCCAAGATCCAAGTGAAGACCCTCGACGATAATTGTGATGAATTGGGTATTTTGGAATTTAAGATCAATGATCTTAGGCAGGGGATTGTCCATGTTATTGGTCCTGAAACCGGTGCGTGTTTGCCCGGAATGACCATTGTCTGTGGTGACAGTCACACCTCCACCAACGGCGCGCTCGGAGCCTTGTCTATTGGCATTGGCACCAGTGAAGTGGAGCATGTATTGGCAACCCAATGTTTGGTGGCCAAAAAAATGAAGAATATGTTGGTGCGCGTGGATGGAAAGTTGCGCCAGGGGGTCACGCCCAAAGATGTGGTGTTAGCGATTATTGGCAAAATTGGGACCGCAGGTGGCACTGGGTTTGCCATTGAATTTGGTGGGCAGGTTTTTCGTGATATGTCTATGGAGGGGCGGTTAACCGTTTGCAACATGGCGATAGAGGCCGGCGCTCGTGCTGGCATGGTTGCGGTAGACGATACCACTTTAGATTATGTGAAGGGCAAGGCCTTTGCGCCAACAGATGCGCAGTGGGAAGCGGCAGAGGCCTACTGGCAAACACTACACAGTGATGACGATGCAGTGTTTGATCAAGTCGTGGTTATCAACGGCGAAGACATTGATCCACAAGTGACGTGGGGTACATCGCCAGAGATGGTCCTACCCGTTACGGCAAAGGTACCTAACCCTGCACAAGCATCGGACCCGGTTAAAAAGAGTGGAATCGAGCGTGCACTCGAATATATGGGGTTACAACCAGATCAACCTATCGAGAGTATTTATGTGGACAAGGTCTTTATCGGATCTTGTACCAACTCACGGATAGAAGACATGCGCGAGGCCGCTCGTGTCGTAAAAGGTCACAAAAAAGCCAGTAGTGTTAAGTTGGCAATGGTTGTGCCAGGCTCAGGTGCAGTGAAGGCCCAAGCGGAAGCTGAGGGGCTCCACACGATCTTTATTGACGCGGGTTTTGAGTGGCGCGAGCCAGGTTGCTCTATGTGTTTGGCGATGAATGCAGATCGATTAGAGCCGGGTGAGCGATGTGCATCTACCTCTAATCGTAATTTTGAAGGGCGTCAGGGGTATGGTGGGAGAACGCATTTGGTGAGTCCTGCCATGGCTGCGGCGGCCGGTATTGCAGGGCACTTTGTGCATTTGGACGCGTTGGAGGCAGAGGCAAAATGAAAAGTTTTACAACACTCACCGGTATCGCAGCCCCCATGGATAGAGCCAATGTAGATACCGACTTAATTATTCCAAAGCAATTTTTAAAATCCATTCATCGTACAGGCTTTGGGCCAAATTTATTTGATGAGTTACGATATTTGGACAAAGGTGAACCGGGTAAGGACAACCTTCAACGACCTTTGAACCCAGAGTTTCCATTGAATTTTCCGCGCTATCACGGCGCGTCGATTCTGTTGGCAAGGGAAAACTTTGGTTGTGGTTCCAGTCGCGAACATGCGCCGTGGGCGTTAGATGAATATGGCTTTCGGTGTGTGATCGCGCCTTCGTTTGCAGATATTTTTTACAACAATTGCTTTAAAAATGGTTTGTTGCCTGTGGTTTTAACCGACTCGGAGGTGAATCATTTATTCGAGAACTTATATCAACAAGAAGGGTTTAGCCTTACCGTAGATTTGGCGACTCAACAGGTTAAAACACCTGCTGGGGATACGTTTCATTTTGAAGTGGATGCCTTTCGAAAACATTGTTTGTTGAATGGCTTTGATGACATTAGCTTGACTTTACAAGATGCCAGTGACATCAGAGACTACGAAGTAAAACGCCAACAATCGGCCCCTTGGTTGTTTGGTGCGACGGAGAGATAACTTGTGAGCAAAATTATACTATTACCTGGCGATGGTATTGGCCCAGAAATAATGCGGGAAGCCGTAAAGGTTTTAAATACGGTGAATACGCAATTTAACTTAGGGCTTGAGTACGAAGCTGACCTGATTGGTGGTGCCGCCATCGACGCCTATGGCGAACCTTTTGCCGACAGCACACTTGAAAAATGCAAAGCTGCCGATGCCATTTTAATGGGGTCTGTGGGTGGTCCAAAATGGGATAACCTGCCAGCCCATTTACGCCCAGAAAAAGGCTTGTTGAAAATACGCTACGCGTTGGGTTTATATGCCAATTTGCGACCAGCTATTTTGTATCCACAATTGGCAGAGGCTTCCACGTTAAAGTCTGAAGTGGTCGCCGGTCTGGATATTCTAATTGTGCGAGAGCTTACCGGCGGCATTTATTTCGGTGAGCCGCGCGGTGTTCGTACCCTGGAAGATGGTCAACGCCAGGGTTTTAACACCTATGTATACAGCGAAAGTGAAATCGAACGTATCGGTAAAACTGCGTTCGAAATGGCGCGTAAACGCAACAAAAAAGTTTGCTCTGTGGATAAGGCCAACGTTTTAGAGGCCACTGTTCTCTGGCGCGAGGTTATGACAAAACTGCACGAGCACTACCCCGATGTGGAGCTGTCGCACCTATACGTGGACAATGCTGCTATGCAATTGGTCCGAGCACCAAAACAATTTGACGTGATTGTGACCGGCAATATGTTTGGTGACATTTTATCTGATACCGCAGCCATGCTCACCGGCTCGATTGGTATGTTACCCTCCGCTTCGATAAACCAACATCAGCTGGGCTTATATGAACCGGTGCACGGCAGTGCACCGGATATTGCAGGTCAAGGTATCGCGAACCCCTTGGCCACAATTTTGTCTGCCTCCATGATGCTGCGCTATTCGCTGGGGTATGCAGACGCAGCCAATGCCATTGAGCACGCGGTGGGGCGTGTGTTGGATTCTGGCTTGCGGTCTGCGGATATTTTCAGCGAGGGGTGCCAGAAAGTTGGTACCGTTGAGATGGGTGACGCGGTGGTCGAAGCTTTATTGGCTGGTTGCTAATGCAGAAGACAGCTTTAGCGAATGATCGCTAAACGTCTCGGCTAAACAAAGATTGAGGTGAAATAAAATGAAAGTAGGTTTTGTAGGATGGCGTGGCATGGTGGGCTCGGTATTGATGGGGCGCATGCTTGAGGAAAATGATTTTGCAGGTATCGAGCCTGTGTTTTTTACCACGTCAAATGTAGGTGGCAGTGCGCCAGAGGTAGGCAAGCCAGTGGGAGCGTTAAAGGATGCTTTCGATGTGTCGGCTTTCGCAGGTTTGGATGCTGTCATTTCATGCCAAGGCGGCGACTATACCACTAAAATGTTCGGTGCCTTGCGAGACAGCGGCTGGGCTGGATATTGGATCGACGCGGCCTCGACACTTCGCATGAGTGAGGATGCCATCATAGTTTTAGATCCAGTAAACGATGGCGTTATTCGAGAAGGTCTGCAAAATGGCATTAAAAACTACGTGGGCGGTAATTGCACGGTGAGTTTAATGTTGATGGCGCTGGGTGGTTTATTTCAAGAGGGACTCGTGGAGTGGGCGAGTGCAATGACTTACCAGGCCGCTAGCGGTGCCGGCGCCCAAAATATGAGAGAACTGATTGCGCAAATGGGCGAGATTCACGCCAGCGTTGCCCCGCTCTTGGCAAATCCAGCCAGTGCCATATTGGATATTGACCGCCAGGTGGCAGAGGCCATGCGTAATGATCTGCCCATCGCGCAATTTGGCGCACCTTTGGCCGGAAGTCTTTTACCTTACATTGATAAACAGTTAGAGAACGGTCAAAGCCGTGAGGAATGGAAGGCCCAAGCTGAGACCAACAAAATACTGGGTGGAGGTCAAGGCATTCCGCTTGACGGTATTTGTGTGCGTGTTGGTGCCATGCGATGTCACAGCCAAGCCATTACCCTCAAACTCAAAAAAGACTTGCCGATGGCAGAAATCGAACGACTTATTGGCACTGCCAATGATTGGGTGAAAGTCATTCCTAACGATAGGGAGGCCTCCCTGGCTGAGTTGACACCCACAAAAGTGACTGGAACTTTGTCGATTCCGGTCGGGCGATTACGAAAAATGAACATGGGCCCAGAATACCTTTCAGCATTTACTGTGGGCGACCAATTACTTTGGGGTGCAGCCGAACCTCTGCGAAGAATGTTAAAAATTCTCCAAGAGGGTTAAGCTTGAAGCTTAACTTGTGCATAATTTAATCAATTTCGATGAAAGCCACTTTGAAAGCCTTCCTAAATTCTTTGGGGAGGCTTTTTTGGTTGATTTACGTTCAGAAAGTGCGTTTTCATTGAGCTTTGACACCTTTTATTTAAATTTCTAATAACGACGGCGTGTTTTTCATTTATATTGGCTTGAAAGTTCGTTAAAGCTGCATGTGAATGTGAGGTTTTTACCTCTGTGAACTACGCTGAGAATAAGAAATGCAACAATTACACTGTTTTGCCGGCGGCTTTAATGGGGCAAACAAGGTACAACCGCTCATCCACAGCCTAAAAAACCACATATGACATGGGTTAAGTTGAAAAAAGCCTATTTATAATGAATACTTACAGCGATAAGTGAAAGAGTATTCGAGGTTTAGGTTGCGTGCGTGTTGTTCTGTTGACTGCAAAACAGGTATCCGCAAGTAATTAAAACGACTAACGTAAGGGTTCTCCTATGGGGCTTCGCATTCAGGCGTTTTTACTGGCTTTGGGCTTGGCGTGTTTTTCGTCATTAGCATCAGCACTGGGCCTTGGTGAAATCAGTATTCATTCCACACTCAATCAGCCTCTTGATGCTGAAGTGGAGTTGTTACAAGTTCGCTCGCTCACCGATGAAGAATTGGTTGTTGGGCTTGGGACAAATGAAGCCTTTGAACAGGCCGGCGTGGATCGTACATCCTTCATGCTGGATCTTAAGTTTACGCTTGATCTTGCCAATCCCAATGGCGCTCGTGTGAAGATCACCTCTACGAAACCGGTTAGAGAGCCATTTTTAAATTTTATTGTGCAAGCCCGTTGGCCCAGCGGCCGCTTATTGCGTGAGTACACCCTATTGGTGGATTTACCTGTATTTTCGGGGTCAAAGGCCGAGGCCGTTGCAACGCCAAGCCAGGCGGCCACTCGCAACAACAATAGTGCTCAAAATGCCAAATCTCGCCCCGCAAACAGCCGTACAGCAGGCGCTCGACCAGTAGCGACCCCGCGGCCACGGGCGCAGAGCTATGACGGCGAGACTTATGGTCCGGTTAGCTCTAATGACACGCTGTGGAATATTGCGGCTAGGGTGCGGCCCAACAGCGACGTAAGTGTTCAACAAACCATGATCGCCATTCAACGCTTGAATCCGAATGCGTTTATCCGCAATAACATCAACTTATTGCGCCGTGGGCAGGTTTTGCGTGTTCCCAATTATGAAGACATTACCGAGCTGAGTACGAGAGAAGCTATTCGTGAAGTGGCCAATCAAAACCGAGCGTGGAACAATCAAGGTACCGACTTTGAAGATGATGCCGCACAACTAGAAGGCAGTAGTACTTATGCTGCTACAAGCACGGAGCAACGTCAGCCAGAAGGGCGGCTAAAATTGTCCTCTCGGGACGATGGGTTTTCGGCAACAGACTCAGGCCGAGGTGAGGGTGAAGAGGGTGGACGCGCAGCGTTAGAGTCGGCATTGACTCTCGCTCAGGAGGAAGTTGACGCCACTCGCAGAGAGAACTCAGAGTTGCGCGATAAGCTGCTGGCCATGGAAGAACAAGTCAAAACCATGGAGAAACTGCTGGAAGTGAGCAGTGAAGAAATGCGTGCGCTGGAATTGACTACCGCTGCAATAGGCGAAGAGGCTGACAGCGCGGCGAACGATGACGAAGTGTCTCTGACCGAGGAAGATGCGGTTGATACAACCGGATTGGATAGCGAACAAGCCCAGGCAGCGGTGAGTTCGGAGTTAGATCAAGAGCCCAGTCACGCGGCGGAACCCGAGGATAGCAGTGCGGCTGAAGCAGAGCCTGCCACGACGGTAACTAAGCCTGAGCCACAAAAATCTCTGGTTGAGACTATTATCGAATTGGTGATGAGTAACCTTTTATATGTGGGTATCGCCGTCGGTGCACTGGTTTTAGCAATTGTCGCCTTTATTTTTATGCGTAATCGTGACGATGGTTTTGATGATGAGTTCGAAGATTTTGAGCCGAGTTTTTCGTCAAGTGATGAAACGCCTTTTGATGACGGCGGGTTCGATGAGGGTGCAGAAGACCAAGGTGGCGACACAGTTGTCGCTGGTTTTGATGGCTTAGATGAAGACCTTTCTCAGAATGACAACATTCCTGCTGAAGCTGAAACAGAAGACGTGGTGGCAGAGTGCGATATTCATATCGCCTACGGTCAGTTCGATCAAGCAGAAGAAAAATTATTGCGGTCTTTAGAGAAAGACCGCAGTAATGATGATGTGCGTTTGAAACTGCTAGAAGTGTACGCAGCCCAGAATAACAGCGATGACTTTGACCGTCATTACGCAAAATTGAGGGTGTTTGGAGCTGCGGATGCGGTGACGCGCGCAGAGTCATTGCGCGGCAGCATTGATGGTGCTGGTGTCTTTGATGAATCGTTACTGGACAGTGTTTCCGAGGATGACACTGTGGTGGCCGAGCTTTCGTTGGATTCGGAGGCTTCCGCTTCTGAGCAGGAGCTTGGAGATGATACCCTAGACTTTTCACTGGACTCCGACTTGGATGCGGAGGCAACCACTGAAGACACGACTGTCGTCGCCTCTGATGACGCGGCAACTGACTTGTCGTTAGAGTCTTCGGCGTCCGAAGCCTTAGAGTTTTCACTTGACTTAGAAGATGAAGAGGATAAAACCGAGGTGAAGTCTGAGGGCTTAGCGTCTGCAGATGGGGCTGTCGGTGACGATGCTATCGACCTTGATTTTGACGTGAGCGAACCTCTTGCGGACGCGCAATTGGAAGATGAGTTGGGAGATATTGAGTTTGATTTAGACGACGCTAGTATTGACTTGGATTTTGATGGCGTGGAGTTAGAGTTGGATGAGGGGCTCGATGAGCCCGAGCTGTCAATGGATGCCGCTGTGGAAGAGGAAGCTGAACCGCTTTCACTGAGTGACGAAATCAGTTCTGAATCACTTTCATTGACGGATGAGCCAGACGACGATGTGACGCAAATTCGTGGGTTGGAACCAAAAACGCTCAGTTTAGCGGATGATGAACCCTTAAGCCTTGCGGGTAGTGAAGCCGATGTATCGGAGTTTGATCTATCGCTTGATGACGACGACGTAACACAGCTGCGAACGGATGAGGCGGTAGTGCCTTCGGCGGATGAGTTTGATTTTGATGCGGATCTGGATGCGGCGTTGGCGCAAGATGATGGTACCGATCAGGGCTCCCTGGTGGATAACTTTGCCAAGGAAGATGAAGAGGCTGATTTGGATTTGGGAGAACTAGATGCTCCTGAAATCGATGTCTCCAATACAATGGAAGAGCCTGATTTTTCCTTTGATGATTTGTCGTTGGAGGATGAAGATGCGCCTACTTTGGAGGCTGCGTCCCTGGAAGAGTTGGCTCCAAAGTCATCCGATGAGTCGGAAGATGTATTCGAGAGCGTTGAGCCAGCCGCAGAATCGACTGCCACCGAAAAAGATTTTGATACCGATATGGACTTGGATACTGACTTTAGCTTGGATGAGTTGGATCAAGAATTAAGTGAATTGGAATCCGGCTTTTCCGGTGACACTTCTGAGTTGGATGAACCTTCCTCAGAAGTGTTGGATAGTATTGGCGACACTCTGGCGTCTACGGAAGAAGCTGGAGATGACAGTACGGACGATACGGAAACCGCTGCACCGTTTTCTGGAGCGGAAATAGAGAAGGCAGCCGATACGACATTGGAATTGGGCGATCAATCTCTCGATGCCGCTATTTCTTCCATGGATTTTGAAATTCCAGACTTTGATCCCGAAGAGGATGACGACAGCAAGCTGGAGTTTTTATCGGACAGCGACGAGACGGCTACCAAACTGGATTTGGCGAGAGCGTACATTGATATGGGAGATGCCGACGGAGCGAAAGATATCCTTGATGAGATTATGGAAGAAGGCAACGACGACCAGAAAAAACAAGCAGAGACCTTATTAACAAAAATGGGCTAGTATTGGCCTAAAAGAAGTGGGTTAAAAAAGCTTTGCCGAAAGGCAAAGCTTTTTTTATGGTCCTTATGAATACAACTAAAATTTACACGCCTAACTGTGAAGTATTACCCGGTATGATAGTGCCACAGGGTATGGTGCGTTGGGCTTTGATAATCGAATATGACGGCACTCGTTATAAAGGTTTTCAAAAGCAATCATTCACTCCTGATACCGTACAAGGGTGCTTAGAGCATGCCATCAGCTATGTGGCCAACCATGAGGTAACCTTGGTTTGTGCCGGGCGAACGGATGCTGGGGTCCATGCCACATCGCAAGTGATACATTTCGATACGCAAGCTGAACGACCCAGTCGTGCCTGGGTGGAAGGCAGCAACACCAAATTGCCACCCGGCATTCGGGTCAAGTGTGCACACAAGGTGTCGTTCGGCTTCCATGCGCGGTTTTCTGCAACGTCACGCACCTACCACTATGTATTGCTGCATACTGCTGTACGCCCGGCAATCTTGGCGAACGCGGTGACTTGGACGAGCTTTGCTCTGGATGTGAAAGCAATGAATGAAGCGGGGCAATATCTATTGGGTGAGCACGATTTCTCCTCCTTTCGCGCGAGTCAATGTCAAGCTCGAACACCAATCCGGGAGATTAAAGCCTTAAACATACAGTCTCAAGGCCACTTTGTTGTGGTGGAAATCAAAGCCAATGCCTTTTTACACCATATGGTGCGCAACATTGTGGGTGCATTACTAGAGGTGGCTAGGGGGGCGCAGCCCCCAAGTTGGGTTGCGCAAGTTCTTGCTAGAAAAAGCCGCGCGGCGGCGCCTGCCACGGCACCTGCATTTGGTCTTTACCTCACCGGCGTAAATTATCCTGATGCTCTTGAATTTCCTGTGGTCTCAGAGAAACCCATTTTTTTGTCATAGCCACGTTAGTCAGCGGCGATGTCAAAAAAAGCCCACTTGCCGGGTCTAGGGTTAGCGGCAAATGGGCAAAGCAACTCTGAGGAAAGATGTGCGTGTTAAAGGTGTTAGCGCTGATGAAGTGCCGTGGGCACTGCATTAGCGCTTCCTGCACAACGGATCATGAAAGTTTTACTATCGTCAATAGTGCATATCGTTTTGCTATCCCGCTGCGTTCACAACAGACAGGGGGGTATAGGATTCTGCGGCTACAGGCTCATTACTGGCGACCTTGAGTGATTGTGAAATCAAATCGATGTGCAACAGCCCTCTGACTTGATGTGAGCTGGGCTCTACCACTAGGCAGTACTGTTGGCGATTGCTTCTCAGTGTTCGCAACACATCTTTTACGGTGGCTTGATTCAGCTCCTCGATGGACAGTGCCAAGATAGAGTGCTTTGGCGTCATGCAATCTCCCACTGTGATCTCCGAGCGCTTTTTTCCTTCATACACTTTTTTCATCAATTCTTGTTCTTCTAGATGCGCTAGGGTAATCAGGCCTAAAAAGTGTTGATTGGAATCCACGACATAGTTGAAGGCTATTTGCTCCTGACGAAGAATGGTTTTGGCGAGGGCGGCAGGAACGCTTGGCTCAATTGTGCAAGGCGATACAGCTTTTAAGTCATCGAATAACAGCAGCGCACAGGATTCTGGCGTTATGGTGTATTTGGGGTTGGTTGGAGCCAGTTCTTCGGTTGAGTCAACTTGAAATAGGTTAAGGGCTTTCATCGAATACCTCCCAGGCGACCAGGTAGGGTGCCTAGATATCATTAGTATCTTAAATTAAGGCTTTTGAGGGCCTGAATGGGTTTATGCGAGAAAGCGAGTTGGTGGGGCTCTAATGGGGTGGTAGGCGGGGTGGTAGGATGTTGCCAAGAATAAGGTATTACCTAGTGCTACGTTAGGCTTGGTGCAGTAGGGATTTGTATTCGCAGTGGGAGGGAGGCATATGTCAATGTCCCCGTCAGGGGAGGTGCTGTCGAAAGCAACACTGTTGTCATCATTTACTTCGGCAATGGAGAATGCGCCGTCGCCGTCTGCAGTTAAAACAATGCTGTCGCCGTAAAAAGCGGAGCACAGTAGAAACAGCGATAACAGCAGTGTACGGGACATCATGAGCCTCCAGTTCGGCCTTAGCAACAATATGGCACCTATGATTGTCAATTTCAAGCGCATACAGAAATAAAAAAGCGGTTGGGCTAAGGCTTCACGCGATTGAATTTGATCCTGCCAGGCAGCGTGATACGCAATAGATTTGTTGAATGTACTTGCCGGATACTCGCCCTGCGGGCGCCTTCGACAGGCCCATTAGCTGGTCGAAAGCTGGTTGAATCGAGCGCTTCGTCCACGGCTCAGGTAACCCATAAATATAAGACCCATATACGAAAAAACCCCCAGCCGAAGCTGAGGGTTTTTCGTATATGGCGCACTCGAGAGGATTCGAACCTCTGACCGCTCGGTTCGTAGCCGAGTACTCTATCCAGCTGAGCTACGAGTGCGTAATTCGACCGGCGCACCGTGTCGAGGGCGCGTATATTATGGATTGAGGCGAGTGGAGTCAAGCCATAAATGTCATAAATTCAATGTAATAGCGGTCTTTTGGGGGCTGGAAATGGTTCGGGTTAAATATGTTGGTCACAAGCGCTTAAAGCTTAGGCTTTTATGGGTTGTGATTGACCAAGAGGTTTTGTCCGGCGAAATTGGTAGGCACTAAGATCGTGTCCATGGCTACCTCGGCTTGATTGGGAAAGTCCAGTGAGTAGTGAAGCCCGCGGCTTTCTTTGCGGTTCATGGCGGATTGAATAATCAGCTCTGCTACCACTGCAAGGTTTCTTAATTCAATCAGATCACTGCTGACTTTGTAGTTGGAGTAGTACTCCTGAATTTCATTTTTTAATAATTGGATTCGATGCTGGGCACGCTCAAGGCGTTTGTAGGTTCGCACGATGCCGACGTAATCCCACATAAAGCGGCGAAGTTCGTCCCAGTTGTGGGAAATGACCACATCTTCGTCCGAATTAGTGACTCGGGATTCATCCCAGGTCTTAGGGGGGTGCAACGCCGGGGTGTCTGCTAGCGTGCGGCGGATGCTATTGGCTGCGGACTGCGCAAAAACGATGCACTCCAGCAGTGAATTGCTGGCCATACGGTTGGCGCCGTGCAGCCCGGTGAAGGTGGTTTCTCCAATGGCGTAGAGATTTTTGAGGTCTGTCTCGCCATTCGTATTGGTGACCACGCCGCCACACGTATAATGTGCCGCAGGGACCACCGGAATGGGCTCTTTGGTAATGTCTATGCCATATTTCAGGCAATTGTCATAGACCGTTGGAAAGTGCGAACGGATGAAGTGTGCCGGCTTGTGGGTGATGTCCAAGTACAGACAGTCGGCGCCGAGACGCTTCATCTCATGGTCGATAGCGCGCGCGACGACATCTCGGGGTGCAAGCTCCGCCTGGGCATGAAACCGCTTCATAAACGGTTTGCCATTGGGTAATTTTAAGTGTGCGCCTTCGCCCCGAAGCGCTTCAGTAATGAGGAAAGACTTGGCCTTAGGATGGTAAAGGCAAGTTGGATGGAATTGGTTGAACTCCATATTGGCCACTCGACAGCCTGCGCGCCAGGCCATCGCAATGCCGTCGCCGCTGGCACTATCAGGGTTGCTGCTGTAGAGGTAGACTTTGCTGGCGCCACCTGTGGCCAAAATCACTGCTTTGGCCGTAAAGCAAGCCACTTTGTCGGTGGTGCGGTTAAGAGCGTAGGCGCCTACGCAACGGTATTTGCGGCTACTGGGGTCGGGTTGACGAATCAAATCGAGCGCCGTGTAGTGTTCGTGTAGTGTGATGCTGCTGTGTTCTCGGGCTCGGTCTAATAGGGTGCTGTGCACGGCTTTCCCCGTTGCGTCTGCACTGTGAATGATCCTGCGGTGGCTATGACCGCCTTCCTTTGTTAGGTGGAAGGCGGTTTCTCCTTGGCTACGGGTAAAGTCCACACCAAGGGATACCAGCCATTCGATAGCGCTACGGCTATTGCGAACCGTAAATTCCACCACATCCTTGTGACAAAGACCGGCTCCTGCGACCAAAGTGTCTGTCACATGGGATTCAATACTGTCTTCGTCATCCAGAACGGCGGCTATGCCGCCTTGCGCGTGCCAGGTGGAGCCGTTATTCAGCGTGCCCTTACTGAGAACCACCACGTTGGCGTGAGCAGCCAGGCTTAAGGCCAGTGTAAGGCCCGCAGCGCCGCTGCCTATGACCAATACGTCAGAATGGTGGAGTTCGTTGTGTTTTGCCACGTGCTGTTCCCTGGGACTTTAGTAGCGTCCATTTTACGGTACCTTGACCGTTTGGTGTCACTTTGGTGATTGTTTTATGTCAATTAGCGTTGGGAAAGGGGGGAACTTAGTGTCAATTGTGTAGTCTGAGTTTCGACGGGTCGTTCACGAGCGTCGTTCTGTGGGCAGATGCTACGGGTTGCGTAGGATTATAAGTGCGCAACTCATGTGAAAGTAGCGATGATAACGCGTAAAACTAAGCAATGGGTATTACAATGGGGCTTAAGAATACCGCAGAGGTTATCAATTTGAATATTGGGGAAACAGAATCGATTCAGTCGATGTCTGCAGATGTTGATCAGCAGCTGGTGGAGCGTGTCCAGCAGGGTGACAAGCGCGCCTTCGATCTACTGGTTTTGAAATATCAGCATAAAATTTTGGCGATTGTGAGTCGGTTTATTAAGGATTCTGCCGAAGTTCACGACGTGTCTCAGGAGGCTTTTATCAAGGCCTATCGGGCGCTGCATAATTTTCGAGGTGACAGTGCCTTCTACACTTGGTTATATAGGATTGCGGTCAATACCGCTAAGAACTATTTGGTTTCGCGTGGTCGACGGCCACCTCTACACGATGTGGATGTGGACGATGCAGAATTTTACTCGGGCGCAGAGGGTATGCGTGACATCAACACGCCTGAAAATGAGCTGATGCGCGATGAGTTGCAGGAAGTTGTCGACGGCGCTATCAGTGGTCTGCCTGAGGATTTGCGCACGGCGGTGACACTGAGGGAGATGGAAGGCCTGAGCTATGAGGAAATAGCAGATGTGATGCGCTGCCCCGTGGGTACGGTGCGTTCGAGAATTTTTAGAGCGCGCGAGGCAATTGACAAGCGTATATCTGAGTTGATGAATCCTTAAGTGAGTTTGCCGAAAGGTAGCAGGCGTGGGGTTGATCAAACCGGGGCAATAATGACCTCCCGATAAACTTAAAATTTCAAAAATCGGTGGAACCAATGTAGGCCTCCGAGCTCCAACGAACAGTTTAATTTCGGCAACACTTTGACCTATTAAGAGACCTTAAAACGTTATGAAGCAAAAATCTTCTGACCAATTATTTGAATCCCTTTCTGCTTTGGTAGACGGAGAAGCCTCCGAGTTGGAATTGCATCGAATATTGAAATCAATAGGGGAAGATGAAGCATTACAGGCACGTTGGCAACGGTATCATTTGATGCGCAGTGTGTTGCGCAAAGACAGTATGCCGCTGGTGGGAAGACATCAGGCGGATTTCTTGAATTCGGTACGTTCTGCGATAGACAATGAAGCGCTCGACGACGCTGTCGAAGCCCGGTTGTCGTCTCAGAGTCATGGTGATGTCTCTAATAATCAGTCTAGGGGATCAGGTGCTTGGGCTCAGTGGATTGGAAAGTCCGCAGTGGCCGCGTCCGTGGCTTTTGTCTTTGTGGTGGGTTTTTCTCAATTGCAAAACAGTAATGTCGATCAGACGGCTGTGTTGGCTGAGGCGGTCAGCACTCAGGATCAAAATGCCGGTGGCACGCAAGCTGCGCCGTTAGGTTTTGAGTTGCCCGCCGTCGAGAGTCGAACGGTCAGTGTGGCGCAGCAAGTTCGCAATTATTCTCCTGCTTCTGCTGTTGTCGCCAACCCTTTACTTGAACAGCAGCTTTCTACTATGCCGCCTCGGGTGCTCTTGAATCAGCTGCACATTTTGCATGCCGAGCGCGCCAGTGTGAATGGCTCCATGAGCTTGCTGCCTTTTGCTCGTGTTTCAGAGATGACGCTCCCGGAAGTAGAAGCCAACCCTTAAGGGGTCGGCTCGAGCCTTATGAGCGCTCCCGTTTATTTTGGCTTTTTTTTAGTCGCCATTACCTTGTGCCTTTCGCCGTTGGCGATCGCAGAGGCAGAAAATAACTCAATTCCTCAAGCTTCACCATCTCAAGACCTACCTCTGGAGTCGGCATCTGAAATCTTGCAGCACGCGGCTAGCGCCGCCCGAGAGCTGAGTTACAGGGGACGCTTTACCTATGAATTTGGCAGTGCGCTGGAAACACTTGAATTGGTCCACTGGGTGGACGGTGGTGTTGAGCACGAACGCATCGCTCATTTAAGTGGCAAACAGCGAGCATTCGTTCGTTCGGGGTTAACTCAAACGTGCAAAATGGCTTCTGCATTTTTATTGTCGAATCTCGATACGGATGGCAAAGAGGAGGGGCTTGCGGAGCACTATCAATTTTTTCTCGGTGGGGAAGAGCGGATAGCGGGTCGACCGGCGTATATGGTCAAAATTGTTCCCAAGGACAACTTCCGCTATACCCATGTACTGGCCTTTGATCGCGCCAGTGGCTTACCTTTATTGAAGCTGTTGAGCAGCGATCAAATGACCTTAGAGCGCTTTCAGTTTGTCGCGCTTGAAGTGGGTGAAAGCGTGAATGGCGATGACGACGAGGCCATAGTGCATGAGTTTCAGCATTTGAATTCGAGCGATGCAGGTTGTATACCTTCTGCGGTTTCGTTGACGGTGCAGAATATGTCGCCTTGGGCGGTGAGCTGGTTGCCGGGAGGGTTTGTACTTTCTGATGCCAAAGCGGCAGGGCAGTTTGAAAGCGTGTTGACCTATACAGACGGATTATCTGCGTTTACCGTGTTTGTGTCTGCTTCGCCTGCAACGACTGATGTATCGGCCTTTGCACCAGGGGTGGCGAGGCGAGGCGCGACTCTGGCGTTGACCAATACTGCCCAATATCAAGGTCAGATTAAGGGTGTTGCTCTTGTGGGAGAGGTTCCTTTGAATACGGCAAAACGCGTTCTTGCATCCTTAAAGCCCAACCTTTAGCGCCTTCTCGGCGCTTGATCCCCATTCGTTTTCCTTCCGGCACCCCATAAGCATGATAAAATGGCGTTTTTTACCCAGAGTAGAGTGTCGTGATTACCGAACATGGTCGAATTGTCGATGTGGGACAGGCCCACGTCTGGGTCGAAACCGAGCAGCAAAGCAGCTGTGGTCGTTGTGCTGTACGCAGTGGTTGCGGACAGGGCTTGCTCAACCGTTTTGCCAGTCAACCCATGAAAATCCAAGCGACCGTACCACAGACGCTGGCGAATGGCTTTAAAAAGGGCGATTGGATAGAGCTTGGCATCGCCGATCAGGCGGTCTTGGTCAGCTCTTTAGTGATGTATGGTGTTCCGCTCGCAGGTCTATTGCTTGGGAGTGCAGGGATGTCGGGCTTCGGGGATCTCGCTGCTTGCGCGGGAGCCATATTGGGAGCCTTGCTTGGGCGTCGATTTGCAAGGGAATGGCTCGAACGGTTTTACACGCCGGATTATTTTATTCCCGTGGTATTGGGTAAAGTGGCGTCTGAGGGCAATTCAGGAGTGGAGTCCGACAAGCTTGATGTTGTAAAAATATAATAATATCAATGCTCTATGGGTTTAATTTAATGTTGATTATCTTCTCTGCGTCGGCTGTGTGCATAAAAAGCCTTCACCCTAGATGGGCAGGTTGGGGTAAAGTGCGGTAGACTTGCCGCCTTGGTGTATTCGGGGCGTTCAAAACCTCGCATTTTTTCTTTTAGTTTCAATAGGTTACAGGCTCAGTGTCGGATCTCAGTCATATTCGAAATTTTTCAATCATTGCCCATATAGATCACGGCAAATCCACTTTGGCAGATCGATTTATCCACTTTTGTGGAGGATTGACTGATCGAGAAATGGCCGAGCAAGTGCTGGACTCCATGGATCTTGAGCGCGAGCGTGGCATTACCATTAAAGCGCAGAGTGTTACGCTAAAATACACCAGTCGAGCGGGTAAAACCTATCAATTGAACTTCATCGACACCCCTGGGCATGTGGATTTCAGCTATGAGGTATCACGCTCGTTGGCTGCCTGTGAAGGCGCGTTATTGGTTGTGGATGCTGCACAGGGTGTGGAGGCGCAATCGGTGGCAAACTGCTATACCGCCATCGAGCAGGGGCTAGAGGTCATCCCCGTGTTGAATAAAATGGATTTGCCACAAGCCGACCCTGATCGAGTTGCCCAAGAAATCGAAGATATTATTGGTATTGACGCCACGGATGCGACCCAGTGTAGCGCGAAAAGCGGTATGGGTGTCGAAGACGTACTGGAGCGGTTGGTTGCTGCGATTCCCCCACCTGTGGGAGAAATTGACGCACCTTTGCAAGCGTTAATTATCGATTCATGGTTCGATAACTACTTGGGTGTTGTGTCCTTAGTCCGAGTTAAGCAAGGTACGATAAAGGTCAAGGATAAAATTATTGCCAAGTCGCTCGGCAAAACCCATGTGGTGGACAATGTGGGTGTGTTTAACCCCAAGCGCTATGAAACGGGTGTTTTACGTGCAGGCGAAGTGGGTTTTATTGTTGCCGGTATAAAAGACATTCATGGTGCACCGGTGGGGGACACCCTAACGCACGCCAAAACAGAAGATATTGATGCGTTGCCGGGGTTTCAGAAGGTTAAACCTCAGGTGTACGCAGGCCTTTTTCCGGTCAGTTCAGACGATTATGAGAGTTTTCGTGATGCCTTATCGAAGCTCACTTTGAACGATGCTTCTTTGTTTTATGAGCCTGAGAGTTCTGATGCGCTGGGTTTTGGGTTTCGCTGTGGGTTTCTTGGAATGCTCCATATGGAAATTATCCAGGAGCGATTAGAGCGCGAGTACGACCTGGATTTGATTACCACTGCACCTACCGTGGTTTTTGAAGTAGAGCAGAATGACGGCTCGGTGATTTCGGTGGATAACCCTTCAAAGCTTCCCGATTTGGGGTCAATCAAAGAAATGCGAGAGCCCATCGTGCAGGCCAATATGCTGGTTCCCCAAGAGTATTTGGGGGCAGTGATCAGTTTGTGCGTGGACAAGCGTGGTGTTCAAAAGGATATCCAGTATTTGGGCCATCAAGTATCTGTCACCTATGAATTGCCCATGAATGAGGTAGTATTAGACTTTTTCGATCGGTTAAAGTCAGTCAGTCGAGGTTATGCCTCATTGGATTACAGCTTCTTGCGTTTCGAAGCGGCCAGGCTTGTGCGTTTAGATGTTCTGATCAATGGCGAGCGAGTGGATGCTTTGGCGCTTATTGTACACAAGGACAATGCACCGTATAAAGGAAGGGCATTGGTCGAAAAAATGAAAGAACTGATTCCGCGTCAAATGTTTGATGTGGCCATTCAAGCCGCCATTGGGGGCCAGGTAATCGCGCGTTCAACGGTCAAGGCGCTGCGTAAGAACGTGACCGCGAAGTGTTACGGTGGCGACGTAACCAGGAAGAAAAAACTTCTAGAAAAACAAAAGGCTGGGAAAAAGCGCATGAAACAAGTGGGCAGAGTCGAAATCCCACAAGATGCATTTCTGGCGGTGTTAAAAGTCGACAGTTAGTCTCAAGCAAAGGTGAGAGATTTAAGGTCGATGATGGCAGTATTTGGATAACTGCTAGCCCAACGGGGCGGCGTGGTGATGCAATGCTGGTGAAAAAATAAAAATTGAGGGCATCGAGTCTAAATGGATATCAATCTACCCCTGCTGCTAATGGTGGCGGTGTTCGTTACTGGAGCATTTTGGTTGCTGGACCTGGTACTTTGGGCCAATCCTCGTAAAAGGGCATTGGCTAAGGTCGAGGAGAATTTTGCCGCGTTATCAGAAGAGCAAAAGCGCTCTGATGAGGCTTTTAAAGCGGCTTACACCGCAGCGGCCAAAGAGCCTGTAATGGTGGAATACTCGAAGTCCTTCTTCCCCGTTTTGGCCTTGGTATTTGTATTGCGGTCTTTCCTGATAGAGCCGTTTCAGATTCCTTCGGAATCAATGGTGCCTACTTTGGAAGTGGGTGACTTCATAGTTGTGAACAAATTCACCTATGGGATACGTTTGCCGGTGTTCAGAACCAAAATATTGGACATCAATCAACCTAAAAGGGGCGATGTGGTGGTATTTTTCCCTCCACATGAAGACCGTTACTTCATTAAGCGGTTAGTGGGTTTGCCCGGTGATACGGTAGAGTATTTGAATCATCAGTTGATTGTTAATGGTGTGCCGGTGCAAAGTGAGACGCTCAGGTTCGATGAGCGAGCTGCATCGCTGAGTAACTGTTTTGCCAAATATGCAATTGTAAAAGAAGTACTTGATGGTGATCCCTATCTCACACGAAAATGTACGACACCTTCGGTATTGAGTCGAAAAGGCAAATGGACAGTGCCCGAAGGTCATTACTTTATGATGGGCGATAACCGCGATAACAGCCATGATAGCCGCGCCTGGACCCGTCAACACTTCGTGCCAGAAAAAAATATTGTCGGCAAGGCCTTTGCCATTTGGATGCACTGGAATGAAGGCTTGCCAAGCTTTGATCGCGCCGGAAAAATTGAATAATACAGGGCGGGGAGATGTCGTCTCTGTCAGGCGAGGCATTGTCTGATGATAAGAGAATCTTACTATTTTTGTATTTCTACACTTCTAAACGTTAGGGATGCGTTGTAGGGTAGAAGCTAATTCAGCCACAAGGGGGCTTTGGAATGAATAATAAAAAACAGTCGGGTATGAATAGCGCGTTGTTGTTGTTTGTTCTGGTGATGTTGGGCTTTGTTTTACTGTGTTTTTTCAAGCTGGGGCCTGCTTATCTGGACAATCGATACATTGTGTCATCTTTAAAGAATCTTGCTGAACGCCACCCTGCTGATCTTGGCGAAATGTCGAAGTCTGAAATCCGTAAAGAGTTAGAAAAGTTCAATATGGTGAACAATGTACGCAACATCAGTACAAAAGATATCGAGGTGGAACGTCTAAAGGAAAAAACCGTTGTGACCATCGCTTACGAAGTGCGTATTCCATTGGTGGCCAATGTTGATGCTGTGGTGAAGTTTGACAATGTTCTGGATTCGTCCCAACCTGATAAATGCTGTACCGTAAAGGAAGTAGAGAAATAAGTGCAATTACCCTTTGATCCTCAGAAAATTGGCCATAAAATTGGATATCAGTTTCACAATTCAGAGCTACTCAAGCAAGCGTTGACGCACCGAAGCCTAGGTGCGTCGAATAATGAGCGCTTAGAATTTTTGGGCGACTCAATTCTTAACTTCACCATTGCTAAGAATTTGTATCTCAAATTCCCCACCGCCAAGGAAGGGGATTTGAGCCGCTTGCGTGCAACTTTGGTAAAAGGGGAAACCCTGGCGCAGCTTGCAAAAGAAATGCAGTTAGGTGAAGAGCTGTTGTTGGGCGAAGGTGAACTCAAAAGTGGCGGTTTTAGACGGGCTTCCATTTTGGCAGATGCCGTTGAAGCCATTATCGGCGCAATCTACTTAGAAGCAGGCATGGACGTGACCATGAGTCAGATTGAACGCTGGTTTCAAGCACGATTAAAAGCCGTGTCCCTATCTGCAGAAGCACGAGACGCCAAAAGCCAATTACAAGAATGGCTGCAAGCTCGAAAATTGGACCTCCCTACCTACACGGTAAAGGATATTGAAGGGCAGGCGCACAACCAGTCGTTTATCGTCAGTTGCCACGTGAAAGCTGACATTGAACCTACCGAAGGGCATGCCTCTAGCCGAAAGCAAGCCGAAAAGCTCGCCGCAGAAAAAATGCTGGCTCAATTGAAGAGGTCAATCTAATGTCAGAATTAACTTATTGCGGTTTTGTGGCAATAGTAGGGCGACCGAATGTGGGTAAATCGACTTTATTGAATCACCTTCTAGGTCAAAAAATTAGTATCACTTCTAGAAAGCCGCAAACGACGCGGCACAATCTACTTGGGATTAAAACCGAGGGAAATTCGCAGACCATATTTGTCGATACACCAGGAATTCACAGTCAGCAGGATAAAGCCATCAATCGCTATATGAACCGGTCTGCCCATTCGGCAACCAAAGATGTGGATGCCATTATTTTTGTGATTGATCGAACTCACTGGACGGACGAAGATGAACTGGTTTTAAAACAGATTCGTGCTTATGGTGACCGCCTCATTGTGGTTGTCAATAAAGTGGATAAAATTGAAGATAAATCCACTTTGATGCCTGTGCTTGAAAAATTGCAGCAGACCATTTCACCAAAGGCCATTATTCCCATGAGCGCCTTAAAAGTACAGGATCTTGTCCCGCTAGAAGCCGAGTTAAAAAGCTTAATACCCGAAGGGCCATTTTTCTATCCAGAAGACCAAGTCACTGACCGGTCGTCTCGATTTTTAGCTGCGGAATTGATTCGGGAAAAAATCATGCGCCAGTTAGGTGCCGAATTGCCTTATCAAATTACCGTGGAAATTGAGTCTTTCAACCAAGAAGGAAAAGTCATTCATATTCATGGCTTAATCTTGGTTGAGCGCGATGGACAAAAACGCATTATTATTGGGCACAAGGGAAGTCGTCTAAAACAAATTGGCCAAGATGCCCGCATCGACATGGAAAAAATGTTCGATTCAAAAGTCATGCTAAAACTGTGGGTGAAAGTGAAAGCTGGCTGGTCTGACGATGATCGAGCCCTTCGCAGCCTTGGATATGACGACTGATTCGGCCGAAACAGCTTACGTCCTGCATCTACGGCCTTATACGGACTCACGTATATTACTTACACTTCTAAGTTCCGAGTTTGGGCTTCAAAACGCTGTGGCTAGGCTCAGCAAGCGGCAAACCAAAGGTGCCTACCCGTTGTTTGCCCCAGCCTATGTAGAGTGGATGGGTCGGCAGGGACTCAAAACTTTAAAGCAATTTGATACCAGCGGGCAAAAGCCTTTTGCTTTACAAGGGCAGATGGTGTTTTGCGGGTTGTATCTCAATGAACTGTTGTGTCGACTGTTACCACAAGGTCAGCCCCTTGAATATTTATTTAGTGGCTATGAACGTTGTCTTGAAGCACTGTCGCAAATAGAACAGCTGTCTCAAGCAGAACCCCATCTCAGAATGTTTGAACTCTCACTGATCACTGAGCTTGGCTATGGATTGAGTTATGATGTGGACTGTGAAGGTCATACATTACAGCCACAAATCACTTATGTATTTGAACCTGAGGCGGGGTGGCGCCCTGCAATGTCTACATCGGCGTTTACTCTGACTGGCCAAATGATTACTCAGTTAGGTGCAGGTCAATTTGATGAGGATAATATTAAATTGGCATCCAAACATTTGCTGCGCAAAATTTTGGAGGACTTACTGGGAGGGAAGCCTTTGAAGAGTCGTGAGCTTTTTATTTAAAGCGTTAGACTTTACGCGTCGAAAATGACTTAAGCATAGGATTCCAAGCGTGCTTTTTGGGTTATTGATAAATGAGGCCTAATAGCGTCCAACCGGGTTCAGGCTTAAATGCACCTTCGGAGGTAAAAATTTCGATTCGCCCTTTTGTGGAAAGCGCCACCAGTGGAATGACCTTACCGTCGTGATAAGAAAGGTAATCTTCAAAGGTAAACGAGTCCGATAATTTAGTGTGCTTGATTTCGGCGCCATCGCGTAATAAATTGGCCAATTTTGAATAGGTCAGGTACTTGTTAAATAGCGTTTTACCGTGATGTTCGGTAGCAATACGGTGTTTATCAGAATGCATTGTGTCGCTATCAACCAGTAGGGTATAAATGTTATTTTTACCGAATTCTGTACGAAAGTGTAGGCTGACAATGGCGTTAAGTTCGCGATAAGGCGACAAAGCCAAGACTTTGCCAAACCCCGTTAAATCCAATTTTTGTTCTGCGTATTCGGATACTGGACTGCCATAAAACGCGTTCAAGCCAGCCATACGCGCTGCTTTTACGTGGTTCCAGTTAGAGTCGCACAGTAAAGTTTCGAAGCCGAGTGCTTGAATTTCTGTGGCAATGGCGGTTGCTACAGGGTTCGCCCCAACAATAATAAACCCGGTGGGAGCCGGTGCCTGAACATTAAGCCAACGGGCAATGGGTTTGGCGGTTAGGCTTTGAACTAATACCGTGCCGATGATGATCGTAAAGCTTAAGGGGACCAACAGGTGGGCACCCTCTATTTGAGCGTTGTCGAGTTTCAGTGCGAATAACGCGCTCACGGCTGCAGCTACAATGCCCCTGGGGGCTATCCATGCTAGAAGCGCTTTGTCTTGCCAAGGCAGTTTTGTTCCCAAGGTAGATATAAACACACTGATGGGGCGTGCCAATAATTGTACCCCAGCGTACAGCAGTAAAGCTTGAGGGCCAATTAACAGAAAATCGTTGGGGTCAATACGTGCGGCCAATATGACGAAAAGGCCGCTGATCAGTAAAAGGCTCAAGTTCTCTTTAAAGTACAGTATTTCTCCAAGGTAAAGGCCCCGTGTATTGGCTAGCCAAAGGCCCATAATGGTAACGGCCAACAAGCCTGATTCATGTGCGAAAGTATTGCTGAGCGCATAGACGATGAAGACGGTGGCTAAAGTCGCCAAACTTTGTAAGTAGTCGGGTATCCAATATTTTTTTAGCAGCCAGCCCAGTGTCCAACCTGATGCGGCGCCCAATCCGCCGCCAATAAGGATACTTCGAACAAACATTAAGATAGTATGGCTGACGCTGTCATTGGTGCTCGCGCGAAGTAGAAATTCAAATACCAGAACGGCGAGCAACGCACCAATGGGGTCGATAACGATGCCTTCCCAGCGCAGGATTTTACTAATGTTGCCGTTAGGGCGAACGGTTCTGAGCAAGGGTAAAATAACGGTGGGGCCAGTGACGACCATAATGGCGCCAAATAAAATGGCGATCCCCCAACTCACGTCAAATAAAAACACCGTGAGCAGTGTGATGATGCCCCATGTGACAGCCACACCTAAAGTTAGAAGGCGCTGTACGGTATTCCCTAAACTTTTGATTTCCGCAAGATTTAAGGTGAGGGCGCCTTCAAACAAAATGACGGCCACAGCCAGTGATACAAAAGGGAATAGTAGCTCTCCGAAGACGGCATCGGGGTCAAATATCGATAGGCCAGGGCCTACGAGGGCTCCACAAATCAAAAGGTAGAGAATGGCAGGTAGCTTGGTGCGCCAAGCGAACCATTGCGCGGCAAAGCCCACTAACACAAGTAAAGACAGCAATAAACTGGTAGACATCGTATATGAATCAGCTCACTCGAAAACCTCGTAAAGCCCATAAGCTGCGTGTGCAGAATCGCTGGGTGACGCTAGGGTTAGGCTTGTTTTGGGTTTTATTATTTTCGAGTTGCGCTGCTAACTCCTCTGAGCGGGTGGTAGATTATGTGGTCACCATCAGTGACACTCGTGACACAGCATCCGTGGAAATTCGTGTTCCCAACAATCATTGGCTTCGGCAGTTGTCGATTCAATTAAAGCACAGGCGTATTCAAGATGCAGCAACCACGTCTGGTGAGCTGGTGCAAGGTGAAAGGCTAGAGTGGCGTCCTGGCCAAGGGAATGCCGTATTACGTTATTCTGTTGCGATTAACGAGCCAGACCCGCAAGGGCGCGTCAAGCGCTTCAGGGCCGTACATACCGACGAATGGATGATCATGCGATTGGATGATTTGTTTCCGCCTTTTCGAGCCCGCTTTAAAAAGGGTGAGAAGGCTAAAACGCAATTGATCATCAAATCGCCGTCCAAATGGAAAGCCTATACAGGATATAGCCGAGAGGGTGATGTTTTTGTTGTCGAGTCAGACAATATGGTATCGAGGCCCACCGGGTGGATGATCGCCGGCGAGCCCTTGGTGGCGCGTCACGATCGATATGGCCCTACGTATCTCAGTGTGGTTGGCCCGGCCAATCACACTGTACGAGCAATGGAATTACTGAGTTTTAGTGGGATCGCGCTCGGTTATTTACAGAAAATTTTTAAACATTCACCACAAAAAGTATTGGTGGTGAGCTCTGGCGACCCCATGTGGCGAGGTGGGTTATCAGCACCTAACGCCTTATTTATCCACGCCAGCAGACCTCTGGTGAGTGAAAATGGCACCAGTACACTGTTACATGAATGGTTTCATGTGGTCTCCGGAATTCGAAGCGAAGCGGGTCATGATTGGATTACCGAAGGTTTGGCCGAGTACTACTCGGTTAAAATATTGGCCATCACTGGGGCGATTACAGGCGCTCGAATGAGTGCCATTACCCAGCACTGGCAAACGCGAGGAAAGTCGGTCAAAAAGCTCATCACGTCTCATGCCAGCGGCGAGGTAACCGCGAAAGCGGCTGCCTTATTTTCTACCCTAGATCGGGAAATACAGTCCGAAACCGAAGGAAAAATGAGTTTGGATCAAGTGGTGGCTGGTTTACAAGCTCATAAAAATCTCAATTTCGAGTTGCTTTCGTTAGCGGTTAAAAATGTGCTGGGTAAGCCTTCATCCGTATTGCGTCAGGCTGCGGAATCGATTTGAGAGTCATAACGATTGGTGAAGAATTGACAGAGCCAGTGGTCGAGACTTACCCACCGGCCCGGGCCTTGGAACAGTAGTGTTAGCAACATCAATAAATACGTCACCGCAAATTCGATACCATTGTTTAATACAACGAACCGGCCTGTTTGGGTGAGCCAGTCGTAATGGCCGTGGGTTTGCAAAAGGTTTTTTGCTGCTGCAAGTCGATCACCCACCTCAGCGCTATTGGCCAAACTTTGCGCAGCGCCTGGAAGTCCAACAGAGTTGAGTATGGCTGCCATACTGGTGTCTGGATTAGAGGGCGCAATGGCAAACCATCCATTGGGCCAATGCACAAACGCTATGGCGATCACCATGGTCAAGATTAATGGGATGGACACCAGTCGAGTCGCAAAGCCCACCAGTAACGCCAATCCGCCAAGGATTTCCGTGGCTGTGGCCAGTACAGCTAATAGTGTGGGGAAGGGTAAGCCAAGCCCCCATTCTGGGTTGCCAAACCATTCGACTGTGCTGCCAAAGGCATTGAATTTATTGAATCCTGCAGATACGAAAATAGGCGCTAGATACACACGCAACGCCAGAAGGGGTAAAAAATCTAAATACTTTATTTTACCGGTGAAGTAATGCCACCCTTGGTAGGGTTTTCGGAAGATGTCCATAGTACTTGCCTTGAGAGAAGCTCTAAAATCATGGGCCTGGCGAACGCTTGAAGTTGTGTTTCGTTTGCACTACCCATAAGACGGGCAAGATTTTGAATTGTTACATCTAAACGGTTAGGCTGTTGGTCGATGAGCTCTATCAATGCTGCAGTTAAGGCGCTAACTTCCATAAATTCCACGTCATGAGCGCTGTTGCGGTACACAATTAAATAAGTGTCCACGGGCTTTCGGGGACGGTGGCTAGGGGCAATGGTCTGCACGGCCCACTGATAAACTCCAAGCTGCAAAGTAGGGTTGCAGTTTAAAATGTTGCTGGTTGATAAATTGTCATTGAATGTGGTCACTGCCGCGGGGTGGGTCTCAACCACCAATTCTAGCCACTCATAATGAGCGAGTTGTGCAAACCACTTAGGGAGATTATGAGTAACATCACTGGTGTCCAGAAATGTGACGAATTCTTTTGGAATTTCTCCGAAATAGGGGCTTTGACAAGTCCAATCGCGAAAAAATTGCCGGCAAAGATTGGCCCAGCGTGCGGCAGAAATGACGGATTGGCAAACAGGAAAACAGCGGTCTAGAAAGCCACAAATATTGTTGAACAATAAGCTCTCATACACTTGGCTTTGCCGTCTGGGTACACCTGCTGGCCGCTTGGTGTGCGCAGGGTCGCGAAGATAACGGGCGTAATCGGATTGAAATTGTTGAAGTGCTTCAGGCGGCGAGGTCATTGAGCTTAAGCCTTAGAGTACGAGGCATTTGGCGTGGTTGAGCAGGTGCGATTTCTTATCGTTGTAATGGTGTGTAACTCTTTTTGTAAGACTTTTAAATCGGGTAGGTTAAAGTCTCTTTCCAGACATGTTCCGATACGATTTGCTTGTGCACCTAATCGGGTGTAGGTGGCTTCTAAGAGGGACCATACGGGGTCAATGACATCGGCGCCGTGCGTATCCACTATCCAACCATCTTCCTCAACATAATGCCCCGCCACATGTAAGTAACCTACGGTGTTTGGGTCGATGGCATTGAGGAATTGATAGGGATCATAATGAAGGTTTTGGCTGTTGACATAAAGGTTGTTCACATCTAAATGTAAGAAACACTGAGACTCTTCTAGCACTGCATTGATAAACTGTACTTCACTAAGATCAGAGTTGGGTGGTCGAATGTAGTAAGAGGCATTTTCGATGCCTATCTGGCAGCCCAATATGTCCTGGGCTCTCTTAATTCGTGCGGCCACCCAACTCACCGCTTCGGATGTGAAGGGAATAGGAAGCAGATCGTACAATTGCCCTTCATTGGCACACCAAGAGAGATGCTCGGTGTAGAGCGTTATGCCATGATCTTGCATAAATTGCCGTGTCCGTTGTAGTAGGCTCACATTTAAATCGTCCGTGCCGCCCAAGGACAGTGAGAGTCCGTGGCAGGCGAATGGAAACCGCTCTGTAAAGTGGCGTAAATGCTGGGCATACTGGCCTCCGAGAGGAATCCAGTTTTCGGGCGCCAATTCAAAAAATTGAATTTCGCTGAGATCGCCGGTCAGCAATTCTGAAATTTGTTCTCGACGAAAGCCAAGACCCGTGCCCAGAATGTTGCCCCTTAATGCTGAATCTTTTGACATAGATTGATAGAGAGTTTTTGGGTGAAAGAGGTGCCTGTATCAATACAGGCACCGGTAAACTTCGTTGTCTCAGAGCTTAATCACTAAGCTTTGCCGCCACACTTACCTTCACCGCACTTGCCTTCGGCATCTTTTTTACCTTTTCCACCGCACTTGCCTTCAGCGTCTTTTTTACCTTTGGCGCCACACTTGCCCTCACCGCATTTGCCTTCAGCGCCTTTTTTACCTTTGGCGCCGCACTTACCTTCACCACATTTGCCCTCGGCATCTTTTTTGCCTTTACCACCACACTTACCTTCACCGCACTTGCCTTCTTGATGTTTGTCGGCAGCAGCAAGCTGGTAGCCACTCGACAAGGTGTCTGCACTAAAGGGGTTTTGGCCAGCGACGGCCGAAGTTGCAGCCATGGCCAAGGCTGAGCTGACGGTGAGAGTGGCGAGTACACGTTTTTTCATGGTTAGTTCCTCATGGATTCAATTAGCGCCTAATGGCTGTGGGAAACCTAAGTACACAATCCCTTTAGGAGGTGTTCTGGTGCTTCCCAGGTGCTTGCGAAGCCTCAAAAACAACTGAATGCTGCCTCACTGCGCATTAAGACGCACCATTGGTGTATATGTTTCACTGATTGGGTTATTAATTTACTTGCGGACGCTAAACGAGCTGGTTGGTCACGCTTTGACCGGTGAAGTCGAGCCCGTCGTGGCTGCTTGCACTTTGGCAACAACAGTGCAATGCGCCCGAGTAGATCAATTGTATAAGATCCACCTAGGTGATTAAAGCCGCCGGAACATGGACCCCGAAACCCTGGGCGTAGTCGACCCCCAAGGTTCTGAGATGCGTGAGGGTAGAGCCTGCTTCGGCGTGCTTGGCTACGGTGGTGATATTCATCATATTGGCAATGTGATGAATAGAGGCAACCACTGCGCCATTAATGGCGTCCGCATCCAAGCCCTGAGCAAGTTGGCCGTTTATTTTTAAGTAATCGATAGGCATTCCCTTGAGGATGGTATAGGTGTTCATGTGTTTGCCAAAATCATCCACGGCCAATTGAAAGCCCATTTTGTGACAGCCTTGTGCGAAATCCGTTACGCCAGATAAATTGTGGGTGAGTGCAGCCTCTGGTATTTCGAAGCAGATGGCTTTTGGGGGGATGGCGTGAGCTTGGGCTTGGAGTCTAATAAACTCGAGTACACTTCGAGAGCAGACAGAGGCCGAAGACAAGTTAATCGAGCAGGTGAGCGGTTTGCCTGCGCGCTGTTGTAGCAATTTGTGGTAATGAGAGAACACTTTTCGAATCACCCATTTGTCCAGGTCAGGGACAAGGTTGTAGCGTTCAGCTGAGGGCAAAAAGCTGACGGGCTGGATGAGCGAGTCGTCGTCCTCACGCATGCGCAGTAAAATTTCGATGGTTTCTCGTTCTTCAGCTTCCTGTAAGTTTAAGTATTGTTGTTGGTACAACGTAAATTGATCGTTCTGAAGGGCAAAATTGATACGAGCCGCCCAGTCGGCCTGCCTGCGTTTTTCGAAAATGTCGGTGCTGCCTTCACGATAAATACAGATTCTATTTCTACCTTGTTCTTTGGCCATAAAGCAGGCGGTATCAGCCATTGTCAAGATTTCTGAAACGCTATTGGTAGCGTGTACTTTCGTGAGGCCAATACTCACACCTATAGAATAAGCTTTTTTTTCATAGTCAAACGTAAAGGCTTCCACAGTATCCAAAATATGGGTGGCAACGCGTTTGGCCTGATCAATAGAGCAATTTTCTAGAAACAGAGCAAACTCATCACTGCCTAATCTTGCCAACGTATCGGTTGGACGCACATGCTCTCTCAGCGTACTGGCCAAGCATTTTAGAAAGTCATCTCCTGCGGAGTGACCGGCACTTTCATTGATCCATTTAAAATGATCTAAGTCCATAAGTAATATGGAATGTAAATGTGTGTTCGCCTCGCTGGAATTGAGCACTTGAGTCAGACGTTCGGTGAAGGCTTGTCGATTGTATAACCCTGTGAGTGCATCATGATTCGCCTCCCAGCTGAGTCGTTGAGTCATGGCTCGTTCTTTACTAACATCACGCAAGGTAAGAACCCCTCCGCTGAGGTGGCCGTTTTCATCAAACATGGGTGATGCTGTGTAATCTACGCCAATGGTTGTGCCGTCGCGCCTGAGCATTTCAGCGTCGCTTGAATTGGATACCGCTTCACCTTTAAAAAAAGCGGGTTCGAACGGGCTGGGTAACGGGGCTTTACTTTTAACATCGAATAGATGCAATACGTTTTGAAGTGGAAGCGCCAGGGCTTCATTGGCTGTCCAGCCACAAAGCTTTTCTGCCACTGGATTTAGGTACTGCACGAGTGCTTTTGAATTCACGCTGATCACAGCATCACCAATAGAGTGCAGGGTGACTTCGACTTGTTTTTTTTGTGCGGATAAAGCACTGGATAGCCGTTGCAACTCATCAAGCGCTCGGATAAGTTCTGCACGCGAAACGGTGGTGTGCTGAAGGTCTTCAACAAGTTGGTTAAAAGCGCTGCCCAACTGACCCAACTCATCTTTTGTCGAGATATGAACCCTCGTGGAAAGGTCCAGCGGGTCTTGCCTCAGCCGAGATACCGTACGAATAAGTTTCGTCAAAGGTCGCGTGACAGTTTTTGATAGAGATAGATATAACGTTAATAAACCCAATATCAGTACGATAAGCCCGACTCCGATATCAATTAACAACATTCGCCGGAGTTTTTTTGATATCAGTTTTTCTGGAAAGCCTACGACGATACTTGCGGTAAAGACATTGTTGGGGGCGTAAACGGGTATGATGGCGTCATACCAAAGTGTGCCGGCAGACATGTGGGTGACGATTTTTTCATGTGCTTGGCTTGTTGCGTCGATGAGTGTGCTGTCCAGGCCGGTCGCGGCACTGCTGCTGTGAAAGAGAACATCGCCTTTGCGGCTCACTACCATTGCGATATCAATGCCCGGGTAAGTGCGCACAATTTCGCGACATTGCGCCTCAAAGCCTACGATGTCGTGGATATCCAAGCTCAATTGCAGTAAGCGTTCAAGTTGAATTGCCAAACTTTTGCCAATGGCCAGTGATCGTGATTGCAGTGCATTGGCGTACTCACGTGAGTAGACCGAAGCGCTGTTTGCAATAACGGCGCCAATACCCACCGTAAAGACAGCAAATGCAATGATTAATATTTTACCGCGAATGGTCAATGTCATTTCAGCCACTCAAAACGCTGGACGATCTGAGTGGAAAGCAGCAATGTACTGTTAATTTTAATCCCAAGTTTTTGTGCGCGTGCCAGGTTGATCACGGGTTCACCTTTAGTGGTTGCTCTGGGGGTTATGTCGCTGGGTGTTACCCCATCGACCAGTATGGTGCGTGCCATTGTGCCTGCCGCAAACCCTTGTTCGTACCCAGACACGGTAACCGCTGCCAATGTGCCGTAATGAACTCTATTTAACCAGAACCCGAAATCTGGCAGGTTGCTGTTTTCAGTAACCCATTTTAAAACGGTTTGAAAGGGAACGTTATTGCCTTCCTCGTCTTTAAAATTGAATATACCGATTAGTGCGATGGCGTCAGCCTGAGATTGGTAGGAAGTGATTTTTGCTTTAAATTCTTCGAAGGTCAATATGGTATCCCAAGCGGCAATGGAAATGTTTTCCAGCTGGTTAAGCCGAGCGCGGATGCGCTCTTGGGTAGGTTGCCACATGGCGGCGTCATCAAAAACGAGCGCCAGTCGCCGAATGTTGGGGGATATGCTTTGCAATAATTTGACCGATGCTACGAAGTGCTCATGTTCGACCACTCCTGTAATATTGTGACTTTTATTAAAGCCATAACTGGCGGGCGATTTGTTAACACCGCTAAAAACAAAAGGAACGGGTGCGTTAATAAAACGCTTGGCTACTAACGCCTGGGCGTCATCGTCGGTAGTGTAAACCAAGTCTGGTTGCCACTGATGGATTATTGCAATGGCTTGTTTTGCCTTTTCTTGCTTTGCCGTTTCGGTACTGTTGTGTTTAGTATCCATCTGAAAGACACGAATGTCGACATTCGTCACCCCCAGGCCTTCACGAAATCCCTGCAGTTGAGAGTCGGTCCAGCGCCAGGGTGAGTGATAACTCATAATGTGCAAGATTTTAAAGCGTGGTTGTGTATTTGCTTCACAGATCTTTGCCATCGAAGCCACAATCAATGTCAGGCAAAGTGTTGCGGGAAAGAAGGCCTTGAACATGGGCTATTCCATTGTATGAACTCTATTTTATCACGTAGATTAAACCCAATCAGGCAAGGTGTTTTGGAGTGCTAGTTCGGGGAGCCCCCAGGGAATGGCGATTCCTCACCGGTTTATATTGGCTTAAAAAGTGGCCCATTGACGGCTAAATCACAATAGACCACTGCGGATTTACTTCAAGGATGATTTAAGGGCCAAATTCGCGGAGCAGGTTATGTCGGGTGTTGGTTGTCTCTCGTCAAATTTTCCGTGCTGAGTGCTTAGTGCGTGGATATCTAAGACGCAAATTCCGTCCAGATGGGGCAGTGGTCGGATGGTTTTTCCATTGCACGAATGTCATAATCTACGCCCGCTGCAAGCGACGCTTCAATGAGCGGAGGTGTGGCCAGTATGAGATCAATACGTAAACCACGCTTGGGGTCTCGTTCAAACCCTCTGCTGCGGTAGTCAAACCAGCTAAACGTTTGCGTCTCCTCTGGATGATGCTTGCGAAAGGTATCCTGCAGCCCCCATTCTAGAAGCGTTTTTAGCCACTCCCGTTCTTCTGGAAGAAAGCTACATTTACCTGTCCTTAGCCAGCGTTTTCGATTGTCTTCACCGATCCCGATGTCCAAGTCTTCAGGAGAAATATTCATATCACCCATCACGATAACAGCGTCTTCTGGGGTGTGGTGGGTATTGAGGTGGTCGAGTAAATCAGCATAAAAGCGTCGTTTGTTAGGGTATTTGACCGGGTGGTCCTGGCTTTCGCCTTGCGGAAAATAGCCATTTAGCACTGTAAGGGGCTTTCCATTTGGCATTGAAAAGGTACCACCAATAAAGCGTTTTTGGGCGGAGTCATCATCCCCTGCAAAGCCTTTGATGGTGGTTGAGAACGGATGCTTTGACATTAATGCCACGCCATAATGGGTTTTTTGGCCCATATAAGCCACGTGATACCCCATGGCTTGCAGGGCTTCAAGGGGAAAGTCTTCGTCTGTGACCTTGGTTTCTTGTAGCCCGATAAAATCGGGCTGGTGTAATTGAATCACAGCCTCTAGTTGATGTAATCGCTGACGGAGACTGTTAACGTTAAATGATACGCACTTCATTGTTGGTCCTTAAACGCCATAAAGAAATGCCACAGTCTAAGACCGTGGCAAGATCATTGAGGGAGGGGAGGGCCGTTTGGTCTAAAAATTGGCAACCCGTTTGGGTTCTTTGGTGCGCAATAGATCCATCATGTCCACCAATATGTGCCCGGTTTCGTTTAATATTGCGTCGCTTTCAATGTCGATTGAAGGCTTTGGTTGTGCCGCTGCAGTTTCTCTTTCCTTTTCATCCTCTTCCTCTTTGGATTTAAAGGCTTTTAAATCTGCAAAAGGTTTTTCGCCTTTGGCTAAACGATTTTTGTTTTCGATTTGCATTTTTTTCAATTCAAATTCATCTTTTTCTGTTAGACGGTCTGCCTCATTGAGTGAGATGGTTTTGCGGTTTTTGACTTCTTCTGACAAGGCTATTTTGTCCAGGATGAGTTGAATGTCTGGGTCTTTCTGAGTGCGTTTTTTATGGCGCTTGTCCAGTGTTGGCAAAATGTCGTTAAAATTAAAGTAGGTGCCGTGTTTCGCTGGGCTGATTTTGTCCCAGGGTAGGGCGTTTTCATAAGTGGATTCACCCACTTCTTCGTGGTCTACCAGGATGGGCATTTTAATATCTGGAATCACTCCCCGATGTTGCGTGCTATCACCCGAGACACGATAAAACTTGGACTCAGTCAATTTCAACTGACCCTCAGGCAGGCCGCTGAGCAGTTGCACCGTTCCCTTGCCAAAGGATTGTGACCCTACAATGATCCCGCGTTGATAGTCTTGTATGGCACCGGCAAAAATCTCCGATGCCGAAGCGCTGAGCCGGTTGATGAGTACTACTAGTGGGCCGCGATACAAAGCCCGTGAGCGGGAACGATTGTGTTGCGTCACGCGTCCATTGGATTCGCGTATTTGTACAACCGGGCCTTGGTCGATGAATAGGTCGGTTAACATGGTGGCTTCTTGCAGGGAGCCACCGCCGTTATTGCGAAGGTCTAGAATAATGCCCTCAACCTCATCGCTTTGCAGGTCCGAGAGCAGTTTGGCGACATCGCGCGTGGTGCTTTTAAAATCCGTCTCACCTTTACGGTAAGCCTCAAAATCGTGATAGAAAGCTGGAATATCGATAACACCAATTTTACGGGTTTTATCGCCAGCGCTCACTTCTAAAATGGCGCTCTGAGCCGCCTGGTCCTCGAGTTTGACCGTGCCGCGTTTGATTTGAATGATTTTGGCTGCGGCTTCACCGGTAATCACTTCAAGCTTGACGATGGTGTCTTTCTTGCCGCGAATCAAGTCAACCACTTCGTCTAGCCGCCAGCCCACAACGTCAACCAGCTCACCGGTTTCACCTTGCCCTACGCTAACAATTTTGTCTGCCGGGCGAAGTTGTCCCTGTTTGTCTGCCGGCCCTCCGGCCACTAGGCGAACCACTTTGGTGTGCTCGTCTTCCGACTGAAGTACAGCGCCGATGCCCTCCAGTTGTAGTGACATGTTGATATTAAAGTTTTCGGAAGTACGTGGCGAAAAGTAATTGGTGTGTGGGTCATACAGCATCGTAAAGGTATTGATCAGTGTCTCATAGACATCTTGGCTGTTTTGCTGGGAGGTTCGGTTCAATTGGTTTTTATAGCGCCGAGTTAAAGTGTTGTTGGCCTCATCCACGGTTTTCCCAGCCAGCTTTAAGTTCAACAGACTCAGTTTTAAGCGCTTTTCCCAAATGGCGTCGGCAGCGGCTTTGTCTACTGGCCAGGGGGCGTCTTCTCTATCTAACTCGATGGATTCTTTCTGGGTGAAATCAAAAGGCTTCTCGGTATTGGCCAGGCGATCTAAAACCCACTGTAGTCGGCTTTCAACGCGTGCCCGATACACCTCATAAATACCAAACCCAGGTTTTAAGTTGCCCTTTTTAAGAAAATCGTCATGCAACGTCTCACTTTTGTGGAACTTTTGGATGTCGTCCTCGTAAAAGTAGAGGTGCGCTGGGTCCAGACTCTCTAGGTAGTCTGTTAGGAACCGGCGCGACACTTCGTCGTTGATACTCAGTTCTCGGTAGTGGCGCTTCTGGAGTTTATCCAGGATATCCATGGTAGTAATTGATTGCGACGCTGTAGGGGCGACGTCTGTGGGGGTTTTGACTTCGGCGTTAACCCCAAACGCTACTGACAAACAAGTGAGTGTTAGGGCGAAACGTAGGAAAATGGGCATGCAACTTGGACTCTGATGTCTGTTTAGGTTCTGTTTGAAGAATGATTGGCGGCGAATTGCCGCCTAAAAACTATAACACAGCTTGCAAAGGGAGCACGCTGTTAGCGGGTAATTGGGAGTTTTTTAGGCATCAATGACCACGCAAGGCTTGGATGGGTATAGTGCCAAAAGAGTTCCGGTGCCATTCACCTTTAAGCCGTGTAAGAAGAGTTTTGGTATGACTCATGCGTCAGCTTTGACTGTTTTGTGCCGTTCATTGCCCAGACAAACACCGCGCTAGACTTTTGGGCTAAACTTATAGGATCTTGTCCACGATTGACTGTGCTCTCGCGCTTTAGGAGCGAAGATCCCTACAACTGTCATGTGAAGTTGGTGTTTTGTTGGTGGGGCAGGCGTTTCACGAATTTCAATAAATTCTTTTAAAACAAATAGTTAAGTGCATTTTGACTGTAAGCAGACCTTATGGCGGGTAAAAACCTTAAAGAGATTCCCTTGGCTGCATTGGTCACAGGCATGACCGTTGTAAAGCTGGACATTTCCTGGCTAGACAGCCCGTTTTTGACCCATACACGCAAAATTAAAGGGGATAAAGACATCGCTGCGTTGAAAGACGCAGGTGTCAAGCGTGTGGTGATTGACTTGGACAAGAGCCCAGTATTCGAGCATCAGCATTTCGAACAGGCGTCTCGGCCGCCCATAGAGGGTAGCCCATCGGCTGCGTTAAACTCACCAGTACCAGGGGAGAGTTCTGCGCCAAAAGCGTCAACTGCAGCTTCCAGTACGGGTGCGCCAGCGACCCAGAAGGCTATTAAAACAACGAGTGTCAGAGAGGAGCTCAAGACGGCCCTCAAAGTTAGCCAGCAGGTGAAAGACGCTGTTCATAACATCCAAAAAAGTCTCGAAAATGATACCCCTATCAATACCAGTGAATTGACGCCATTGGTGGATACGACCTTGGCGAGCCTCGAGCGAAACAATCAGGCACTGTTGAGCCTGGTACATTTAAGCCGCAAATCCCAAAAGCTCGCCGATCACACATTTGGGTGTTTTTGCTTGGTGTTAAACCTGGCTTTGGCGCGGGAAGTTTCTGCCGAAGACCGCGAAGCCTTGGGGTTCGCGGCATTGCTTCACGAGGCGGGGTGGATACAAATTCCATTGCAGTTGATGGGGAGTCGCAAGCCATACTCTGCGCGAGAGCGTGCACTGGTCGAGAAGCATGTGTCAGTCGGCGCGAAAATACTGTCGAACTCCGATATTCCGTCCGTTACCATGCGTATGATTGCTGAACATCACGAACATATGGATGGGTCGGGCTATCCTAAGGGGCTCAAAAAAGACCAAATTCACCCGTTGTCTCGCTTATTGACCATCGTGGATGCCTACGAAGAGCGTGTTCACCACTTGACGGACAAACCTGGCATGATCCCCACGGCTGCTATGCGGTCGTTGTATATGGACGCCGAGAAGGGTGTCTACGATTTAGAAGTGGCTGCTGCGTTTATCAGTATGTTGGGCATATACCCCGTAATGACAGCGGTTAAACTCAGCTCGGGAGAGCGGGGCGTTATACGTGAGTTGCACTCAGACGCTCCATTACAGCCCACGGTAGAGGTGCATTACAGTGCCGATGGCAAACTCATTGAGTCTCCGCAAATGGTGGATCTGCGTGATCAAGGCGGTGAGTCGATTTCCATTGTATCTGCGATTGACCCCCACGATCACAGTTTGGACCCACACCGTCGCCTACTTCCGGATGAAGGTGATTTGTTGTGAGTTTGGATCAAAGTGCATTTCTGGGCGAGGCAGAGGCCTGGCTACAGCATTGGCCGGATGGTTTAATTGCATTAGATCAATCTCACAATATTTTGTTTATCTCGCCCTACGCACAGCACTTGCTGGGTTATATGGACGAGCATTTCTTGGGTTCCAATGTCCACGCCAGTTTGTGTGCTCACAGCAGAGATGTCATACACACACCCGAATCTTGCCCCCTGATAAATCAACCTTCGCAATTAGAAGTACAGTCGGCCTATTGGTTGTGCGCCAACGGCAATAACCTCAGTGTGGACTATCGAATATTTGCGCTGCCCGGTGGTAATCACGTTTCTCACAAGGTGATCAGTTTTCAAAGTAATACCGAGCGCCTCCACAACCAGGCTGAAATGCAAAAGTTCGCTGTTTATGTGGATCACAGTCCAGCGCCCATCGGAGAATTTGATCAAGAGGGGCAGTTACTTTTCGCGAACCCCTCACTGCAGGAAAAAATCTTGGCATTTGGTTTTAATGAATGGGGTTGTGGGTTGATTTTTCCTGAGGCGTTGGTGAGTCTATGTGCCACTTGTTGTGGTGAACATCAGGAAGTTCACAATGTGGAGATTGAAATTGAAGGGCATTGGTTTGGTTGGCATTTCTACCCAATTGTTGACCAGCTAGATGGTAGCGTCACCGTTATGGGGTATGCGTTTGACATTACCCATCAGAAAGTGGCCGAGGCCGAGGTGGCCAAACGTCAAGCCGAAGCCCGGCGCGATTTTTATGCCAAGATGGTGCATGAATTACGCACGCCATTGAATGCGATTGTTGGCTTTTCTCAGGTATTATTGCGGCGTACACAATCTAATTTGCCTGAACGTGATCTTGCAAGTCTACAGGCCATTCGTGCAGCGGGATTACAATTAAACGAAATGGTGTCAGACACCCTGGATATCTCGAAAATCGAAGCGGGTAAAATGGAAGTTCAGCTCGAGGCGTTTGTGCTGAACGATTTGGTGGAGCAGGTTTCTGAGCAACTTGTAACTCTCGCAGAAGCTAAAAAATTACAATATGAGGTTACTTGTGCGCCGAACCTAGAGTGCTATTCGGATAAGAAGAAAGTGCGTCAAATTATCGTAAACCTGGTGTCTAATGCCATTAAGTATACTCAGCAAGGGTCAGTGGCGCTGACCTTAAAAAAAGTTTCACAACACGGGTCCGATACTGTCGCAGACACAGCCATTGCACTTCGCGTGGAAGATACGGGGATCGGCATTCCCGAGGATCAAATAGACGGTTTGTTTCGCGCCTATGAACAGGTTTCCGAAGAGCAAAATAGAGGCATTCAGGGAACAGGGTTGGGGTTGGCTCTGGTGGCCGAACTTGTCAATATGCTTGAAGGCGAAATATCCGTTGAAAGCCAGGTGGGTAAGGGCAGTATTTTTACAGTTATTTTGCCCGCAAGATCTTTCGTTCACGCCTAACTTTCGATAAACCAGATAATATGCCGTTAAGACACGAGCGGACTGTTGTGTACTATTAACTCGGCAATCTTTTATGTCGGGTTAATACGGTGCAAGGAGGTGCCGGGTTAATAATGTGCGTCGCTAGAGTTGTTGATTATTAATGATAAGCTGTCTCAAAAATGACCTATTCGCAGCAGCAGCGTTCTCGCTTCTCTCAAATACTCATTTACACCCGTAAACTGCGCTGTTTGACACGCTCGGGCTTTGCTTGTACAAAGAATTCCTATTTTTGCGATAGCTTCTAATTAAGAAGTTGCAAGACTTGCTGAGGGCGGGCGTTGGCTTGTGCGAGCATGGCTTGTGATGCCTGTTGCAATACCTGCGCTCGGGACAATTGTGCGGTTTCCATCGCAAAATCGGCATCCATAATACGAGAGCGTGCCGTAGCTGTTTTCTCTGAAATGGCCGTTAAATTACTCACAGTAAAATCTAACCGGTTGTTAATGGCACCCAGTTGAGAGCGAGCATCATTGATGGATTCCAGAGCGTTGTCTATTGCGCCAATGGCCTTTTGTGCTTGACTGGCATTGGCCACCGAAATGTTAGCCAAAGAGCTTCCGCTAAGCGCGGTGTCGTCAGAATTCAGGTTTTTAAGACCCGTGGCAGTGGTGCCTTCACTGGTGACTTTTAGTTGGATCGCTTGACCCGTTATCGAATTGAGTTCGATGCGTGGGTTAATGACGAATACTTCGTCGCCGAATAAATCGTCATTGTCAGTATCCGATAAATTCTCGTCACCGTTGATGCCAAAGCTCATGCCTAATGCGTGCAACGACTGCATTCCGTTGGTATCACCCAGTGAAATTTTAATGGCCGCCGTACTTTTTAGTTCTAGGTTGCCGTTGTCATCCACTTGCGCGATAACACCTGTCGTGCCGTTGAGAGCATTAATATCCTCTATCACCGTGGCTTTGTCCGTGATATCGGTCAGTGAGACTGTGCTGCCGTTGATCACGACAGAGCCCGCCGGGCCTGGGACTATACCAAAATTAATATCGCCAGTTACAACGGATGTGGGGTTGGCGCCAGGGTTGATGTTGGCTTTGCCAAACACGTGTAAGCGTGCACTCTCATCCACATAGGCTTTAACGCCATGTGCCTCTGTGGTGCCATTAATCTGCGCGGCAATATCGTAAGCGGTATCGCCAATGCTCACCGCAAAGCCAACGCCATTGAACCCGAGAACGCCGTTGGCCGTTAGTGAGATTGCGCCGGCGGAGACATACTCTAGCGTAGAGTCTGAATCAAATTTGAAACTTTGTGTGGCGGTAATGTTGCCAACCACGCCTGTTTCGTCACTCATATCGTTAATCGCGTTGACCTTTGCTAACAGCCCGGCGCCGGCGTCCACTGATGTGATTGCGACACCATTGATGGTCAAATCATTGGTATTGAGTGCGGCATTTTGATCGGCCTCCGACAGGCTTTGTCCTACAACATTACCTTCATCCATCAGCAGTAAACCTAAGGTCGCCAAATCGGTATCTGTGCCATTGGCGCCGAGTGAAACGGTAATCGCGTCTCCGCTGTCAGATGTTAAAATCAGTTTGGCGTCAGAGGTCGTCAACCCACCCGAATACTCGGTGGGAATGATCAGGTTGAAGTCTTGAGAGGGGCCGGTACCGGCGTTTGCCAAAATGTCTTCAGCATTTAGGTTGGCGCCACCGTAATCTGATCCAGCAATCGATCCCGTATCGGTTTCCGTACCCACGCCGCCTTCAAAGGTGAGCGCAGAGGTCATATAGGCATAACCCGTAGTGTCGAAATCGGTTTCAAAGCTCGCTAAACTGTTCCAGCCAGTTCCTCCACCGTGGTCTGATGCGACATTGGCAAGTGCAGTACTGATATCGTCACCCGCGGCAAGGTAGTTCATCACCTCATTAATGCCCGTACCGCCTGCGTTAATAATATCGTCGTGCATCATTCGCACGGCGGTATAGCCCGCTGAATAACCCGTTGGGGTAATCGTGCTGCCAATTTTGCCTGTGGCAAAAGCGGCTGACAGTTCTGTTTGGTTATCGAGGTTCCCAGCGGCGATGTCGAGCTCTACGCGCTCATCACCCCCATGAATAAATTCTGCAGCCCCCTCAGCAAACCAGGAGGGCATAGCCGCCGGCAGCATATTCACGTTACGGTACATAACGGCGTGGACCATCTCATGTGCAATAATCCGGTCCATATAAAGATATGGACTACCGCCACTTGGATCGCCTGAGGCGGTAAAGTCCACCATGTCGATATTTAAGGTTAAGTTGGTGCCCAGGCCACCTCCTCCAGGAAGGGAAGCGGACACCGCGGCCGCCACGTTGCCGGCGCCGTCCGAAAAAGTGAGATCTAGAGTAAGGTCGGCGCCGTCTCCTTTGATGCCAAAATACGTTTCGATCAAATTTTCAGCCTCTGATATCCAGGAAGAGGTCAAACCCTCAATGACCTCGGCGATATCGGCATCTGCAATTTGAGTTTCATTCACACCCGTTGCCGACCCTTGCGTGGTGTCTTGCAATGTGAGCGTGGCAAATTTATCGGAGGACAGCGCAAGCGTGCCGTCATCACTAATGGTGGCTTGAATCAGGCTGCCAGTTTTGGTGTTGATGGCATCCACCAAATCGTCGAGAGACGTGGTATTTGAAAGGGTAAAGCTTTGTGATGAGCCGTCGAATAAACTGCCAGACAGGGTAATGCTGTCACCGTTGGCTAAAACACCGTCTCCCACTTGTGTGGTCGTGATAGATGCCACTGCAGTTGCTGTGACCCCTGTAACGCTTTCGTTAATATCGTCCAGTATGGTTTGCAGTGATGTGCCAGCGGTGTAACTACTGAGTGACTTGCCGTTAATCTTAACCGCTCCCGCCAAGATGTCGGTGGACAACCCCCCATCGTTTGCAATAGATAGTTCCGCGCCAACAACATCGCCATTGGTGGAGCCCAACCCCAGGCTTGAGGCATCCATGGCTGGAATGCCAAATGAGATGGTTTGATTGGCTTCGGCACCCACTTGTAGAGAGACATCTTGCTTGTCTCCTTGCAGTATGGTTTGCCCATTAAAACTTGTGGTCTCGGCGATACGGTTGACTTCTTGCACCAATTGTTGCACTTCGGCATCAAGTGTGGCTCGATCTAAATCGGAATAAATACCATTGGAGGCTTGAATCGCCAGCTCGCGCATACGCTGTAAAAGATTACTGCTTTCTTGCAGCGCTCCTTCGGCCACCTGAATCATTGAAATGCCGTCCATCGCATTGCGAACGGCCTGGTTCAACCCTCGAACTTGAGAGGTCATACGGTTGGAAATAGACAGTCCCGCAGCGTCATCTGCTGCGGAGTTTATGCGTTTACCTGAGCTTAAACGCTCAAGTGATGTGGATAACTCGTTATTGGTTTGCGTTAACTGCCGCTGGGCATTCAGCGACGCCAAATTCGAGTTAATGATTAAGCTCATGTACTGCCTTACAATAGGAGTTAAAGCACAATAAAACGGCTATCGCTATGGTTGTCGGCAATGTTTCACATTTCTTTAGGTAAAAAATGCCTTTTGCAGGCTGAATATGTCCACTAGGATTTTTGTCAGTGGAATAACCTTCGTGCCGCGTCGTAAATACACCGGCGGAACATTGACACCGGGGGGGCTTTAACTTTTGCGTCCTTGGTCACTGATTGTTGACGTCAGTACAGGCACACTGTGATTTATCTCGCCTTGATCAATAGCACCTCGATAATGGGTTCAAAGACAATAAGTTGACAAATGAATCGGGCTCTAATGGATAGAAATATATCAACGCAATACGGCCTTCGTGTCAGTCTCTTAATCTTATTGGTGTTATGGCTAACCGCTTGTGGTGGCCAGAAAGCCGTGGAAGATACACCGGGGCAATCTCTACCCACAGCACGAATTCAACTGTCTTCCAGTAGGGGACTTGCCCCCATGGATGTGTCGTTCAGTGCAGCACAATCGACCGCCGCTTTAGGCGTTGCTCAGTTTGACTGGGATTTTGGCGATACCACCACGGGCAGTGGTGAAATGGTGTCCCATACATTTACCGAGCCTGGGCAATACAGTGTGAACCTTATGGTGACCGACAACCAGGGGCAGGTGAGCAGTGACACCGTTTGGGTGACGGTGTTGAACCAAGCTTCGAGCTTTTCACTGTATGGCACGGTGACTGCCATGCCTTATATGGCAATTGACAGTGACACCAATGACCCAAATGCCCAGGGTGTTAATAACAACGGTGATGCAGAAGACAATGTGCAAACACTGTCCTCTCCCGTCGTTTTGAATGGTTTTGTGACAGAGACGCCCACCGGTACTGAGGGCGATGCGTTCGAACTCACCAACGATCTGGTTGATGTATTTGAAGTCACTTTGGCAGAAGGTGATTACGTTTCCCTTAGGATCTTAGAGTCCAATGCCGACCTGGACCTCATGTTACTGCGCGCACAAGATTTGAGCTTGGTGGCAAGCTCCATCACGGATCAAGCCATTGAATCCATTCGGGTGCCGAGTAATGATCGCTATCGGGTGGTGGTAGAGGCTGCGTCGGGGAGTTCAACCTACTTTCTCAAGCTGGGGAAGGATTCATTGACCTCGGGCCTTAGTGCACAGGGGCAAAGTGCAGAGTTTGAACCGTTTGAGACGGTGGTGAAATTTAAAGAAGAAACGTCCAAAGAGCCGTTATTGGCGCAGCATGGCCAGGTGCATCTGTCTCATCGCAGCCTCAAGCGGGAATGTTTGGCGCGAATCAACCCCTTGAACCCACAAACGCGCGCACATCTTAAACTGGATTCGCCCTCGCACTTTGATACGTATTTGGCGAGCCGAAATACTCGTGCCATGAATAAAGTGCAAACGCTACGCGCACTTAAAGCGGTTCGCAAACAAAAGGATGTTCATTTTGCTGAGTTGAATTACCGCGTAACACCCAAGTTTCGGCCCAACGATACTTTGTTTCGTTACCAATGGAATCTGACCGCCTTAAACTTACCTCAGGCATGGGATGTCACCATTGGGAGTGGAGACTTATTGGTGGCTGTGGTGGATTCCGGGTTGTTTGACCATCCGGACCTAATTGATCGAACGGTGGAAGGTTTTGATTTTATTTCTTCGATAGAAGATTCCAATGATGGTGATGGCATTGATGCAGATCCCTCTGATCCCGGTGATAACGAAGACATTACGCAATCTTCCTGGCACGGCACCCATGTGGTTGGGGCATTGGCGGCCAATATCAACAATCGTACCGGTATCGCCGGTGTGGCGGCCGGTGTCAAAGTGATGCCATTGCGCGTTCTGGGGCCTAGCGGCGGCTCTGTTTATGATGTTTTACAAGCGGTGCGATATGCCGCAGGACTAGAAAACGACAGTGGCAAGGTGCCGAGCCAAACCGCCGATATTATTAATCTAAGCTTAGGTGGGGCGGGCTTTTCGCAGTTCTCACAAGACTTGTACCAACAGGTGAGAGAGCAGGGCATTTTTGTGGTGGCGGCGTCAGGGAATGAAAACACGGACGAGTTGATGTACCCCGCGGCCTACGATGGTGTTATATCGGTGGGGGCTTATGATTACCAAGGTCAGCGAGCGCCTTATTCAAACTACAATTCGCAAGTAGATGTGGCAGCACCTGGCGGTGACCTGGCCACCGATATCAATCGCGACGGCTGGGGTGATGGTGTTCTGAGTCTCACGGTGACAGGTGATGAGCGCTTGTTACTTGGAGGTTATGCTTTTTACCAGGGGACTTCAGTGGCGGCACCGCAAGTTTCGGGCATTATTGCCTTGATGCTAACGATACACCCAGAATTGACGCCCGAGGATTTTGACAGCCTGCTGGTGAATGGCGACATCACTTATGACATAGGCGCAAAAGGCAAAGACGATGCTTTTGGTTATGGGGCCATTGATGCCTTGCTGGCTGTCCAAGCAGCCCAAGCCTTGGCAAATGGCGCTTCCACTGCAGCATTGTTGGTCAATCCTTCCGATATGGCGTTTGATGCCAATGTGTTTGAAAAGGTTATTACTTTGTCCAAGGTGGGGTCGGGGTCTCTGGGTGTGGTTTCTGCGACCTTCAGCGAAAACTGGGTGGATGCCGTGCCATTGGAGGTAGATGAAATGGGCTTTGGTGAGTATCAGGTGGTCGTGGACCGCAGAGGACTCAGTCAAGGTTCCTACAATGCCGAGATCATTTTTCAAACCACCACCGGCTCCGAGTTAAGCGTGAACGTGAATATGCGCGTGGGGGAAGTCGTTGAAACCGGGAATGCAGGGCACATATACATTTTGCTGATCGACAGTGAAACCGATGTGGTCGTGGCCACACTTGCCAGTGATGGCCTCGATGGTGAATACCCTTATCACTTTAACGATGTGCCTCTGGGCGCGTACTATTTGATGGCGGGTACCGACATCAATAACGATGGCCAACTGTGTGTGCCAGGAGAGATTTGCGGTTATTACCCTTCCTACAACCAAAAGTCCCTGATCAACTTAAACAGCGACAAGCAAGATATGAATTTTGTCACTGGTTTGTTTTTCGATACCCCCTCTGAAAATACGTTACAAGCCCTCGTAGACCTTGCCAGCCTTCCTTGACAATTCTTTGCGCCAGCCTTAGTGTGCGCGCTGCATTTGGTGACTGCCCCTCGGGCAGTGCTTAAATGGGAAGCAGGTGAAAAACCTGCGCTGCCCCCGCAACGGTAAGCTGGAAAGTACTTTCATCCAGCCAGCCCGATACCAGCCAAGTGCAATGTTCGTGATGGAGCGGAGGGCTACCGTCTTTGAATGATCAATTCGGATACCCGCTTTGTTCATCCCTGAGATGCCTCCTTCAATTGCTGATTTTTAGCCCTTTTGGGCTTAGCTTTTGGGGATCATATGAATCATTTTTGTTCTTTATTTTTAACAAGTATCACTGGCTTTACGCTGTCCTGTGCGGCTTCATCATCTGTGGCTGCACAGAGCGGGGCGATCGAAGAGGTTGTTGTCACCGCTTCACGGTCAGAATCTTCGTTAAAAGAATCCGGTGTGGCCATCAGCGTCGTCACTGCCGAGGCACTCGAGCAGGCGGGGTTCGCACCGCTCAGTGAAACCTTAAGAAATGTTCCCGGTGTTGCGGTTTCTAACCAAGGTGGATTGGGCAAAATTACCTCTGTTCGAATTCGCGGTGAAGAAGCGTATCGAACCCTAATGTTAGTGGACGGCATTGAACTTTCGGACCCCAGTGCGCCACAGTCCATGGGGTATGTGCAACACCTGGGAGGCGCTGTAGGTGTTGACCGCATTGAAGTATTACGAGGCCCCCAAGGTTTACACTATGGCGCGGACGCAGGTGGTGTGGTTCATATGATCACTAAAACGCCCAAGCGCACCGAGGGACAGTTGGCTTTACAGTTAGGCGCTTTTCAAACTGAGCAATTGGACGGCTACTGGGGTACGGGAAACGAAAAGCAACATGCGTTGGTGACGATCAGTCATCTTGAAACCGATGGCTACAATGCCACAACGGCCGACGCCAGCCAGGACGACGATGGCTATCAAAACACAACGCTGCATGGCAAGTTTGGTACCCATGTCAGTGATGGCGTCAAACTGTCAGCCGTTCTACGTAGCAGTGATGCTGAAAATGCCTACGACACCTGCTTTCCAGTCAGCAATAATTGCTTAGATCAAACCCAACAGAAAATCGGCAAAGTGCAGATGGACGTGTCGGGGGCGAGTACTCAGCACAGGTTTGCGATTAGCCGCTCAGATGTGACGCGCAAATACTATACAGACGGCGTGCTTGGTTACGCCGCGGAGGGTGATATCCAAAAAGCCGAAGTTTTGGGGCATTGGCAAGCCTCCCATCGTGCGCAATGGATTTGGGGTATGGATTACAAAACCGAGGCGTTGCAAAACAATTTTGGTAGTGATGATGTTCGTCATCAAACAGGCCTTTACACCGAGTGGAAGCAATCTGTGGCTGAGACTTTGTTCGTCTCTGCTGGTGTTCGGTTTGACGAAAACAATGCCTTTGGTGAAAGTACCACCTTTCGGATTTCACCGGTGTACTGGTTAAACCTCAGTGAGGAGGTGGCGATTAAATACCGCGCGAGTGTGGGTACGGGATTGCGTGCGCCAAGCTTAAGTGAAGTGGCTTACAACCAAGCCTATGCGCCTGCGGACCAAGCAGCCTTGTCACCTGAAACCAGTGAAGGCTTTGACCTAGGTGTAGAGTATCACCTTAAAAAAGGTGCTTGGTTTTCCCTGGGTTACTTTGATCAAGCCATTGAGGATGAAATCTATTATGACTCGGATGGTTATTATTATGCGGTGGCCAGAGGGGTAAGTCATTCAAAAGGTTGGGAGCTTGGTTGGAGTTGGCCATTAATAGATGGCCTGACTTGGGATGCCAATTACACCTACAACGAAACGCTGACCGAAAGTGATAGCCCACGCGTGCGACGCCCCAAACATTTGGCCAATGCAGCATTGTCTTATGCTCCTGCAAGTGATCGCTTTTATTTGCGTTTGCACTTGAGGGGCGCGAGAGACAGTACTGATACCGGAGGTCAAGCGCTTGATGATTATGTGCTAGTGGGTGTGAATGGCGAATGGAATGTTTCAAAAAGCCTCGCTGTTTTTATTCGCGTGGACAATGCCACAGATAAAAACTACCAAGAAGTCTCTGGGTATAACACCCCCGGACGAACCACCAGTGGCGGGCTCAAGCTCACGTTCTAAGGTTGTCATTGGCAGTCATTACTGGATTTCTTTTGTGAATAAAGACGAAAAACATCAGTTGGCTATGGCCAAACAAAAGGCCAAAGTCGATGCCAATATTGCCAATGCCACGGTGCAGCGCGGTGTGCTGATATTGCTAACCGGCAACGGCAAGGGCAAGAGCAGTTCGGCCTTTGGTATGGTGATGCGAGCACTCGGTTATGGCCAACAAGTCGCTGTCATTCAGTTTATTAAAGGTCAGCAGTTATCCGGTGAAGAGTTATATGTAAAAGCACAGTGCCCTGACGTGAATTTTTATCAAATGGGTACGGGCTTTACCTGGAATACGCAAGATCGCAGTGGCGATATTCAAGCGGCGCAAGCGACTTGGTGCGTCGCCAAGGACAGTTTGCAAAACCCCGCCTGTGATCTTGTGATACTGGATGAACTCACCTATATGCTTGCCTACGATTACCTAGAGGAAGCTGAAGTGCTGGAGGCGCTTCGCTCAAGACCTGCGCATCAAAGCGTGGTGGTCACAGGGCGGGGTGGTGGCAGTGCACTAAGAACACTTGCCGATACCGTATCCGAAATTAAAGATGTTAAGCATGCTTTTCGCGCGGGCGTAGCGGCCCGCAAAGGCGTCGACTATTAAGGGCGGAGCGGTGAATACAGTCGCATTTCAATCCTTGATGGTGCAAGGCACTACCTCAGATGCGGGTAAAAGTACGCTTGTTACAGCGCTTTGCCGATTGTTGGCGCGGCGAGGCATATCGGTGGCACCGTTTAAGCCTCAGAACATGGCGCTAAACAGTGCGGTGGCTGCCGGAGGTGAAATTGGGCGGGCCCAAGCGATGCAAGCACAGGCCTGTGGAATTGATGCCACCGTTCATATGAACCCTGTTTTGATAAAACCCTCGTCGGATACCCACGCGCAGATTATCATTCAAGGACAAGTGTATTGCGATATGTCGGCAAAGTCATACCACGACTATAAATCGCTGGCGCGGTCCGCCGTTTTACAATCGTTCTGTCATTTAACCGACCACCATCAGAGTGTGGTGATTGAAGGCGCGGGCAGTCCTGCAGAAATTAATTTGCGTGAGGGCGACATTGCCAACATGGGTTTTGCAGAAGCGGTGGATTGCCCCGTTATTTTAGTGGCGGATATTGACCGCGGAGGGGTGTTTGCACACATCGTCGGTACGCTCGCTTTACTCAGCCAATCCGAACAGGATCGGATCGTTGGGTTTGTTATTAACCGCTTTCGCGGTGACATCGGATTATTGCAGGACGGGCTGGATTGGCTCGAGGCGCGCACGGGTAAACCGGTGCTCGCCGTATTGCCTTATTTGCAAGACTGGGGTTTGTCAGAAGAGGATGGCATCAACGTGCAACAAACCCTCAGTGATGCGGGTTTTAAAGTGGTGGTGCCCGTTTTGCCGCGTATCAGTCACCACACAGATTTTGACAGTTTGCGTTTAAATCCCCATGTGGACTTTGAGTTCGTCAGTGCAAAAGCACCGCCACCGCCGTGTGATTTGATCATTTTGCCGGGTTCTAAAAATGTGCGGGAGGACTTGGAGACACTTCGGCAGTCAGGTTGGCCAGCCGCCGTGGGTCGCCATCTTCGATACGGCGGCAAGGTGGTGGGCATTTGCGGTGGCTACCAAATGTTAGGGCAAACTATTCGAGACCCCGATGGTGTTGAGGGCGTGCCGGGTGAGGTTGAAGGGCTGAATCTCCTGCCGGTGGTGACAGACTTTAACAGCGCCAAGCACATACAACGTGTGTCAGGCCGCTTGCACTTAGGGGGCAAACTCGTCGCTTTTGACGGTTATGAAATCCACCATGGCGTCACAGAGCGCCTACACGGTCAATGCCAAGCCCCCATTCAGCTGAATGACCAAAGTTCAGATGGTTGTTTAAGTGAGGACGAACAGGTTTTGGGGTTTTACTGTCATGGCTTGCTCAACAGTGCGGCTGCTGGCAACGCTATTTTGCACTGGGCGGGTTACCTCGGTGAGCACTCCGTGGATATGAACCGTGTTACCGAAGCCAACATCAATCGCTTAGCGGACGCGTTGGTTGAGGTTTGGGACGAAGTTAAATTTGAGCGCGCCTTAAACCACTTTCAAAGCCAAAGGACAACCCGTGTTGTTGAGTAATCGCCCGCAAAGGGTTTGGCTTATAAGCGCTTTGGTGTTGGTTTTGATTATGCTGGCGGTATTGGCATTATCTTTGGGTGCTGTTCCCATCCCCATAACTGAGGTGATTCACTGGGTGAATGGGCACGCTAATCAAACCCATACCCTTATTTTGACGCAACTGCGCCTACCTCGGGTTCTTCTGGCGATGCTCGTCGGGGCCGTGTTGGCAACGTGCGGTGGCTTGTCGCAGGGGTTGTTTCGCAACCCGCTCGCAGACCCGTCTTTAATTGGCGTGAGTGCCGGCGCTTCTTTAGGGGCCAGTATTGCCATTGTGCTATTGCAGCCCATTGGCTTTCAATGGGTGGGTTTATCGTTGGTGTCTATTTGTGCCTTCGTGGGTGCCGTGTTGTCTGTGTCACTGGTATACCAGTTCGCGCGTTCTTCCTTGGGAACCAGTGTTTCCACACTGTTGCTTGCAGGCGTGGGGCTGGCCTTTATCGCCGGCAGTGTCTCCACACTGTTGGAAGCCTTGGCGGATCATGCCATGTTGCGCCAACTCAGCTTATGGCGCATGGGGGGATTAGAAGGCGCCAATGGGATTAAGGTCTGGATCATGGCGTTGGTGGCGAGTGGCGTGATACTCGTAGGTTTGCTTCAAGCGCGGGCGCTGGACGCCTTACTTCTGGGTGAATCGGAAGCGCATCATCTGGGGTTGCCGGTGGCGAAGTTGAAAAGAGGGTTGATTCTTACCATCGCCGCGGGCGTAGGTGTCAGTGTGGCTTTTGCGGGAGTTATTGCCTTTGTGGGATTGATGGTGCCGCACATTGCGCGCGCCTGGATAGGGCCCGTGCACAGAAACTTGTTACCACTTTGCGCATTGCTGGGCGCAATCCTGGTATTGCTGGCTGACACCGTTGCCCGCACGGTTTATGCGCCGGTTGAGTTGCCTGTGGGTATGCTAATTTCATTGATTGGCGCCCCTTTTTTCTTGTTGATGCTGCGTAAACGGTATAGGTTTTATGGACAATAGTGGGGCGATCTTAAGTGTCAGTGATCTCACCTATGCGCACAAAGGTCGGACACTGCTCGAGGGCGTGACATTTCAGGTCTCTCCCGGTGAAATACTGGGTGTTATAGGTCCAAACGGTGCGGGCAAAACCACATTGTTAAAGTTGTTGTCGGGAGAATGGTCTTTGACTCAAGGCACCATGACTGTTTCCGTTATGGGTGCCGAAGCGTGCCAGGTGCCACGCGCAAAATGGTTGGGTGTGTTGCCACAATTCAGCCCATTGAGTTTTCCATTACCGGTGGAGGAGGTGATTCTGCTTGGGCGCACCCCACACAATACGGGCCTGGAATATGATCTCAATGTGGTGCAATCGGTGATGGCGGCGCTCGACATCCAACATTTAATGGGGCGGCCCTATACACATTTATCCGGTGGCGAAAAGCAGCGAGCCCAGCTGGCGCGTGTGCTTGCACAAGTGTGGCATGACGATGTTACATATCCGCAGTTGCTGTTATTGGATGAGCCAACAGGTGCCTTGGATATTGGTCATAAACAGCAATTGATGCAGGTCTTGCGTCGATGGGCAGACAAAGGCGGTGCAGTGGTTCTGGTGGAACACGATATTCAATTGACACTGAGTTATTCTGACACCGTCATGGTCCTAGCGGGTGGTCAGGTAAAGGCGTTGGGCAGCCCTTCTGCAGTGGTGACGCCCACTTTAATGGCGGAGGTTTTCAACGCTAACGCGGCATTGGTGGCACACCCGGTAACGGGGGCACCGACTCTGTGTTTGTGAGGCGTAACCCATTGCTTCGCGTACTGCAGTCTTGCACCTTGGTCATGGTCGCCTGGCTTACGCCCACCATCACATGCGCAGAACCCGTTGAAGTAAAGGATTATTTAGGCCGAACAGTGACCTTTTCGCGGCCTGTTCAACGCGTGGTGGCTTTGGCGCCGCACATTGTTGAGAACTTCTACTCTGCGGGTGCAGGGCACACTCTGGTGGCAGCAGTCGAGTACAGTGATTTTCCTGAGCCCGCTAAGCAATTACCCCGCGTGGGGGCAGTCAGCAGTTTTTCTTTGGAGACCATTGCATCGCTGAACCCTGATTTGGTGGTGGTTTGGATGTCAACTCGAGGTGGTGACATACTGCAGCAATTAGAGGCCATCGGCATTAAGACCTATGCGTCTGACCCCCATTCGTTAGAGGACGTTGCGCGTTCTATTTTGGATTATGGTGTTTTGGCGGGTACACAAGCTATTGCGCAACACACGGTCGATGAGTATCGTGCGCAGCTACAAGACTTACGTCAGCGATACCAACAGAAGTCACTCATTTCTGCTTTTTATGAGGTGTGGCTTGAGCCTCTGCAAACGCTCAATGGCGAGCACATCGTTAGCGATGTAATGCGTTTGTGTGGCGTGCGCAATGTATTTGCCGGTGAGCGCTTGTTGGCGCCCAACGTCAGCATGGAGGCGCTTTTGGCGCGGCAACCCCAGATGATATTGTCGGGCTCTGCAAACGCCAACCCAGAGGCATGGCGAAAGCGCTGGCAGCAATGGCCAACCATCCCGGCGGTGGCACTCGGCCATTTGGTGGCGATTCCTGGTGATTGGATACATCGTCACAGCACTCGTATTTTAAAAGGTGCGCGCATCATTTGCGAATCAGCTGAGCAAACCCGTAGTGACGGACGAGGGCTGCAGTAAGACATCATTGCCTTCAGGCGCGCCCTATAAAATCTTGACAACACCTTCTCCAAAGGACCCTTTTTTGCAACAGTTTTCACGTTTTCTCCTGGCGCATGGTGCCAATACGCTGAGCGTTGGTATCCAAATTGTAATGGTGGCATGGCTTGCCGTCGCGGAACTGCGCTTACCTGCCAGCGAATTGGGTTGGGTGCAAGCTGCGCTGCTCATTCCAAACGTGGGTGTGCTGTTATGGGCGGGCTTCTGGGTTGAGCGTGCCAATGCTGCATGGGTGTTACAGGGGGCCAATGCCGGCTTGATGATAGTGCACGGGCTCTTCGCTTACGCCCTTTGGGGCCATCAGGTGACGTTTGTGGGCCTGTTAATATACGCCGTGGGGCTGGGCGCTCTAAATGCCGTGATTCAAAATGCCCGGGAGACTCTGTTAGGGCGTTTTTCGAAAACCCATACTTTGCAGAAAAATATTTCGAGTGTAACCGTTGTGCAATTTGCCTCACAAGCGCTGGGGGTGGCGTTAGGTGTTGTGATGCATTGGCTGGATGCGGCTTCTTTGGTATTGATGCAAGCCCTGCTGTGCGCGTTTGCAATGGTTTGCTATGGCGGAACAAACTTATTGCGTGTGGGCCAATCCAATGAGGCGTCTACAGATAATTGCGGACTGGTACAAACGCTAAAGGCCATTGCCCAACTCAAGGCCTTGCGCACAGTGTTATTGTTGGTGGCTTTCAACGGCCTTATGCACATGGGAATGTTCTTAGTGTTACTGCCGCTTATGGCCACTCAATGGCTGGGTTTTCAGGCGTTGGGGTATGTGGCACTGCAGCTAACTTTTATTGTGGGCTCGATCGTGGTCAGCGGACGTTTAATGATGGGGCCACCTGTGGCTCATCCTGGGCAGCATGTCATGTTTGCGGCGCTCTATTCGGGGGTTATTGGTTTTGCCTTAGCCGCGGGGCCTACACCTTTTGGTTTGTTTGCACTCATTTTTTGTTGGGGGGTTGTAGCTGGGGGGTCCGCAAATTTGTGCCGTGTGGTTGCGCAAAGTTTAGCACCCGAGAGCATGCGGGCCCGTGTCATGGGGTTATATCAATTTGCCTTATTTGGTTGTGCACCCTTCGGCGCGCTTTTGGCGGGTTATTTGGTTCATCTGAGTGGTATGCCCCTGGCCTTAAAAACACTTGGTGCTTGCAGTGTTGCGGTTTTTATTTTGTCTTTGTTGCAAAAAGAGTTGTGGCAATTTACACCGGTGCAAAACAGGGCTGAAACGCAATAAGCGCGGCGGCAACACTGACATTTAAGGATTCTACACCGTTACACATTGGGATGCTGAGCGAGGTGTTGCAAAGCTTTTGCACGGCGTCACTCAAACCGTGCGTTTCATTTCCCAATACGAAAACACTGCGTTTTTGCGCGGTAAAGCCGGCAATGGATTGCTTGGCGTTGGCTTCAAGGCCGTAAATCTGGGTTTCAGATTGCGCCATTAGGGAAAGCGTCCGACTGAGGGACTGACAGCGAATAATGCGCGCACGAAATAACGTCCCTGCACTGGCTTTGATCACCAGTGAGTCCAATGGTGCAGAACCTTTATCAGGTAATAAAATACCGGTGGCCGGGGAGGCGCACACGGTGCGAATTATCATGCCTACGTTTTGAGGGTTGGTGACGCCGTCCAACGCAATTAGCGAGAAGGTTTCAGGCAGTTGATGAATAAAGTCTTCAGCACTGGAGAAGCCGGGGCAGGCAACATCCAGAGCAACCCCTTGATCTTGTTTACGGTTTTTAGAAATGCGCGACAAAGCTTCTCGGGAGTGAAACGCCACTGGTACGTTTCGTCTGTCGGCACGCTGCAGAATGTCACGCACAATGCCATCAGGCCTATTGGACTCGGCGCAATGTAATTTGTGGCAGCGCAATCGCTCGTCTTGTAGTGCTTCCAGTACGGGTTTACGCCCAAAAACCGTGAGTATTGAAGCCAGCTGTCGTTTTTTTTCACGATATTGCTCAGAGTCTTCACGCATATAGATTACACACAGTGTTAACAGGCCCTACGTCAATAAGTTTAAACGTGAAGATAGCAGTCTTCGCTGTTTTCCAGCAATGCATTTAAGATCAAACTGCGTGAAATGAGCCCCACCAAGCGACCCTCTTGGACCACAGGATAATTTTTGGGGGGACGCTCGGCCATGGCCTCTGCAATTTCGAGTATTGAGGTCTCTGGTGCGACCGTAAGAACTTGGCGTTTCATCACGGTAGACACCGACTGTGAGTCCTCGCAAAAAAACGTATCATTCAACATGGCTTTTATACAGTCGTGTTCAGAAACAAATCCCACCACATTCTCATTGTCGTCCACCACAGGAGCACCGAGTATTTTGGCTTTTGCCAAGGTCGCCACCACATCCCGGATAGACGCATCGCAGTGAATCGCATGCGGGTTATGGTCCATATAATCTTTCACCAAGATTGAGTGCATTGGGGGCCCCTAAATTCATTCGAGTTGTCTTAATCGAGCCTCGGATGGTCAATTTAGTCCAAGACGCTTCTCACTAAGTATAGATGGTTGTTAGTGATAGCAGGCCTTAGAATAGTGGTTTTGCGCGCTCAAACAATGAACAGGGGGACTTTGATGTGGACGTAAAGTCAGCTACTTGCATAGAGACAAATACGCGTTGATTGCTGTGTCCCACCCCATTACCAGAGCGTCCACGGTTAATGCGTGGCCAATGGAGACTTCCAGTAACCCGGGAATTTGAGTAAAGCAGGGTAGGTTGTCTAAATTGAGGTCATGTCCCGCATTCACGCCTAGGCCAATGCTTTGCGCATGCATTGCCGCCAATCGATACTTTTGAAACAGTGCATCGCTGGCCGCATCATCGGGTTTATAAGTCCACGCAAAAGGGCCGCTATAAAGCTCTATACGGTCGGCCCCCACAGCTTTGGCCAATTCGATTTGCGCAATATCCGGCTCCATAAACAAGCTCACCCGAATGTCCAAAGATTTAAGGCGCGCAATAATGGGCCTCAGGGCATCACCGTCGGTTATGAGGTCAAAGCCATGGTCAGAGGTGAGCTGAGATGCGCTATCGGGCACCAGCGTGCACTGTGAGGGTTTGGCGCGCTCTGCCAAACCCAACAGTCCAGGGTAATCGCCCTCAGGTGGTGCCGTGGGGTTCCCTTCGATGTTCAATTCGGCGCTTGGGTATTGCGCAATCAATTGTGCAATATCGGTCACATCCTTTGGGCGAATGTGGCGTTGGTCGGGCCGAGGGTGAACTGTGAGCCCTTGAACCCCCAAATCCAAACATTTTTGGGCAAAGGTTAAAACGCTCGGGTGATCCCCTGCACGTGAATTTCGCAACAGCGCAATTTTGTTTAAATTAACGGAAAGTGCTGTGGTCATTTTGTTTTTATAGCACCACTTTTTTGGCGAAACGCTTTAGTGATGACCACTTGGTCGTTGGGGGCGTTCACAAAAACACCGGAGTGATTACCTTGAGGCAATGCGGCCATTTTGTCGATGACCTCTATGCCTTTAATCACTCGGCCATACACGGCGTAGCCGGGACGGTTGGGTTTCCAATCCAGCGAAGGATTGTCATTCAGGTTGATAAAAAATTGTGTGGTGGCACTGTTGGGTGCATTGGTGCGTGCCATTGAAAGCGTACCGCGTTTGTTGGGAAGGCGGTTGTCGGACTCGTTCACAATCGGTGCGCGTGTCGCTTTACGCTGGTACTGGGTATCAAACCCGCCCCCTTGCACCATAAAGCCCGCAATCACGCGATGAAAAATCACGCCGTTGTAAAAACCATCGTCAACATAGGCCAAAAAATTTTCAACGGATTTCGGTGCCTTGTCGGGGAAAAGTTCAATTACCATATCACCCAGGTTGGTTTGCATGACCACAAGCGGGCGTGCCGGTTTGGCCTTTGGGGCCTCTTTGGCCGCCTGTTGCTCAGTGGGTTCTGCGGCATTGGTGAGTCCCGCTAAGGGAAATGTCAGAATGAGAGACAATACAAATTGACTTAACAAACGCATATCTTATTTTCTCTTGGTCGAAGGAGTTGCTGGTTTTCAATCACAAGTACTTGAACACGGATTCGGTTAGGTGACGAGGGCGTCTAATTTGCCCACTCGGTGTTGCGCTTTTTAGGTTTCAGTGCGGGCAATACCAGCATTAAAAACATTCCTAGGACGACAAGGCCAGAGCCAAACAACCATTGGCTTACGGTTTTGTCGTGGCGCAGGCGGTCGTTTTCTGCACGCATGGTGTCGAAATCGGTCTTCAATAATTCGTGGTCCGCGAGCAGTGTTTTATAGCGGTGACTCAAGTTGACGGCATCTGCAGACAGCATTTTTAAGTTTCTTAGCTCTTCTTCTATGCTGGCTTTGGATTTCGATGCCGTGGTTGCCGTTTTTTGAAGGTCCGAATGTTCGTCACGTAGTGCTTTCAGTTCAGCCGCAAGTGCCTCGGCGCGAGCTTTGGCTTTGTTCATGTCTTCCAGTGCAGCGGTCAATTGTAAGCGCGCCGTTGGTGAAGAAATTAAATATTGCTGGCGTATCCAGCCTTCTAATCCTGAAGGAGTTCGAACCTTGGCCCAGTCGGAACCTTCTTGCGCCTCTAGCACCGTCATTTTGGTACCCGTCTTAATTCTCGAATGGATAATACGATATTCATTGCCAGCGCCGCTTCGCATGGGAACGTACATCACATCAGATACATATTGGGTTTGCGCTTGCGCATGGGCAGCCAGGATGAGGCCAAAAACCAAAGTTATGAGTAGGTGTTTCATTTTTCTTTAACCGTATCCAGTTTAGGGAAGCACTTTCTTGAAGGGTTTAACGGTAACGTTGGCATACACACCGGCAGCAACATAAGGGTCTTGATTTGCCCAGGCTTGGGCCGAGACCAATGAGTCGAATTCGGCAACCACAAGGCTGCCGCTAAAGCCAGTTTGGGTATTATCTTCGAAGGGGTGCGGGCCGGCCAATACCAACCGGTTTTCTTCGGCGAGGCTTTCTAAACGCGCTAAATGCGCTGGGCGAGCAGTTTGTCGTAGCGCCAAACTGTTTTCCACGTCTTCACTGATAATGGCGTATAGCATACTGAACCTTGTTTATCTTTGTTTTTCTTGTATGGCCTTTCCAATCAGTAGTTTGCGATCAAAAGGCCGCGTCTTGATGGTTATTTTGTTGTATTTGACGTCACGAAGAGTTCCTCAAACCCAAGGCCGGTTAATTTCTCTATACGCCAGAACAAATAGAACAGGGCAACCATTAAAACGAGGGTGGACGGTATTGTAATGACTGGGAAACTTAATGCCATCATTTTACCGTATTCGGCGTTAAAGGCCTCTGTTCCGGGTTGGCTGACCAGTACCCATTTTGCTAATCCATAGTTGAGTGCCGACGACAAAAAGAACGACGCTGCAAACAATAACGAGGCAACCTGTAATGCTTTGTCGAAGGCGCGTTTTATGGGGCCTTGCTGTAACGCGGGTTGTAATTTGTCTACCTGCACAAAGGTTTCGTTGAACATAATCAAACGAATGGGGGATATGCGCGTAAAACTTAAGATCAGCACCACTAAGCCAATGAGTCCTGGGACGGCCGCTTCTTTTAAAGCCATGTACTCTGGTGGCGCTTTAAAGACCAGCATGCTGCCACTGAGTAAAACACTGACAACGCCAATGGCAGAGAAGATGTTGACCTTTTTTCGGTCAAAAAAATCGTATATGCCGTAACCCACAGGGAAAGCCAGGGCCGCAATGACCGCGAGTTTGGGGCCAAGGTATTCGTCACCGCTGCCTTTGGTAAGGATGAGCGTTGGGATGACAATATTCAGAAGTAAATTTGCCCAAATATTCTCGCGCTTGGGTTTCGAATTCGCTTGCGGTTCCACAGTCTCAATTTCCATTGTCGTCTCATTTTTGGCGATTGTCGTATCCGGGGGATACAATGGCGGCTGGCTCGCTTATATTGAATCGCATTTGGAGGCCTTCTGTTATACGACCTACATGCTCACAGCACCGCATCGGACGGTATTTTAAGTCCAAATGCGCTGGTGTCGAGGGCGAAAGACAAAGGCGTGACGCACTTGGCGCTTACGGACCACGACAGCATTGAGGGCGTGACTTTAGCACAAGCACAAGCGCAATTGCTGGGTATGGAGCTGATTGCCGGTATCGAATTGTCTACGCAATGGAAAGGGATTGGTGTTCATGTGGTGGGGCTGAATGTGAGTCTCGGGGATTCCGAGCTCTTGGAAGCCATTCATGCACAAAATCACGCACGTACATCCAGAGGGATAGAGATTGGTCAGCGATTGGCCAAGTTGGGGTTCGAAGGAGCCTACGAAGGCGCATTGGATCTTGCCGGTAACAGTACCCTTGGGCGGCCGCATTTTGCACAGTTTTTGGTGGCGGAGGGTGTCGTTAAGGACTTTAATGAAGCGTTCAAAAAATACCTGGGCGCAGGAAAAGTGGGCGACATTAAGCAGTGTTGGCTGTCTTTAGAAGAGGTGATTCGTAGCATTGTCAACGCGGGCGGAATCGCGGTGTTGGCGCACCCGCTGAAATATAAAATGACGCTCAGCAAGTTGCGTCGTTTGGTGGCCGCATTTTCCGAGGCTGGCGGCCAGGCCATTGAAGTCAGTTCTGGTCAACAAAGCCTAAACCAAACCCAAAGTATGGCTCAGATAGCGCAACAGTATTCACTACTTGCCTCGTGTGGAAGTGACTTTCACGCCCCGGTTGGTTGGCAGGAGCTTGGCCAATATTCACGCTTGCCACCACAATGCGTGCCGGTTTGGGACCGCTGGTAGAAGAGAGTACGCGCTTCAATTCTTAATCAGAGGCTGCTTAAGTGTTTGATTTATTGAAGGATGGTGAAAAATATTGTCGATTTCTACAGTCTTGGTTGGCGAAAAAGTGGTTTCACGTTGGGCGCTGGCTAAGCCTTGCAAGGGCGATTACAATAGCGCCTTTAGTAGTCGCCTGTGCCCAAGCCAGTGGCGGTTCGCGAAGGTTTGACGGGTATTGAGTTCTCTATGATGATGACAGTAAAAAGTCTTTTCGGTCATCGAAGCTCTGGGTGTGACCATTTGATGCGATCTAATCGAAGGAATTTGCGTGGCGCAATTGATCAATATTCACCCTGACAATCCGCAAGTCAGGTTAATCTCTCAAGCAGTCGAGGTGTTAAAGCGCGGGGGGCTTATTGTTTACCCAACAGATTCGGCTTATGCCTTGGGTTGTCACATAGGTGATAAATTTGCCTTGGATCGTATTCGCGCGATCCGTCAATTAGACAAACACCACAACTTTACCTTGATGTGCCGTGACCTGTCCGAGTTGGCCACTTATGCGCGCGTGGACAATGCGGCCTTTCGGTTGATTAAGGCGCACACACCCGGACCCTTCACGTTTATTCTGAATGCCACCAGCGAAGTCCCACGTCGATTGATGCACCCTAAACGACGAACCATTGGCATGCGGGTGCCGGACAATAATATTGCATTGGAACTTATGGCAGGTTTGGGTGAGCCGTTAATGTCCAGCTCGTTAATTTTACCCGGGGACTCTTTGCCGCTAACGGACCCTTATGATATTAGGCAACTGCTTCAGCATCAGGTAGAGTTGGTGATTGATGGTGGATTTTGTGGGCTGGAGCCCACCACCGTTGTGGATATGACCAGCGAAGCTATCGAGGTGACTCGGCAGGGGTGTGGGGTAATAGAAGTTTAATAAAAACAATAAGTTAAAAATATTTATTGATGTTAAATGTAAGTTTTGTTTGGCGCCTCTGAGGGCTTTTGCCCGATACAGGGTGGAATTCCTGGGGAGCAAAACACAATACGGTAAAGAAACCCTAGTACTTCAAATTTCGAACCCGCTATAATCAGCCACCGGCCTAAACCAACCCTTCGGGAGAAGTGAATTGACAGGCATCGAAACCCTGGTGAGCGATTCTGCTCCCGAATCGAACGTAGCGTCTACTGTCGCTTCAGAAGACCCAGAAGCTCAAAATCAGGCGCCTGACCAGTCCGAAATGCCCTTTGCATTGGTTTATGGCAAAGCCTTTACCGACCTTCCTAAAGATCTCTACATACCCCCAGATGCGCTAGAGGTGATCCTCGAAGCCTTTGAGGGCCCGTTAGACTTATTGTTGTATCTTATCCGTCGACAAAACATTGATATTTTGGAAATCGACGTATCTGAGATTACCCAGCAGTACGTGAACTACGTAGAGCTGATGGATGCCATGCGCTTTGAGTTGGCCGCAGAGTACTTGGTGATGGCTGCCATGCTTGCCGAAATTAAATCTCGTATGTTGTTACCGCGCAGCAGTGAAGGTGACGACGAGGACGAGGAAGACCCGCGCGCCAACTTGATTCGACGCCTTCAAGAGTATGAGCGCTTTAAACAAGCGGCTGAAGACTTGGATGAAGTACCGCGCTTGCATCGAGATTTTCATGTGGGTTCTGCACAGGCGCCAGATCGCAACCTTACGCGGCCCGACCCAGATGTAGACCTCAAAGAGCTGTTGCTGGCACTGTCAGAAGTGTTACGCCGTGCCGACATGTTCGAGAGCCATCACGTAGAAAAAGAGCGGCTGTCCACACGTGAGCGTATGGGGCAAGTGCTGGATCAATTGAAGGGGCGGCCTTTTGTGCCCTTTGTTAGTTTGTTTAAAACCGGAGAAGGGCGCCTCGGGGTTGTTGTGACCTTTCTTGCCGTACTGGAATTGATTAAGGAGTCCCTGGTGGAGATTGTGCAAACCGAGCAGTTTGGCTCCATCCACGTTAAAGCCCGTGTGACAACAGAAGCAGAACAAGAATGACAGAAGACAAAAACCTCGATCAACTCAAGCGCATTGTCGAGGGTGCGCTACTGGCTGCCGGTGAAGCGTTGAGCGTTGAGCGCTTATTAAGCCTATTTGACGAAGAAGTACGACCGGAAAAAACCGACTTGCAGAGTGTGTTAGAAGCCCTGACAACCGATTTTGCGGAGCGAGGGTTTCATTTGGTTGAAGTGGCCAGCGGCTGGCGATTTCAGGTGAATGCTGACCTTGCTCCTTGGGTCAACAAACTATGGGAAGAAAAACCGCAAAAATACTCGCGAGCATTGCTGGAAACCTTGTCACTGATTGCCTATCGGCAGCCCTTAACGCGCGGCGATATTGAAGAAGTGCGTGGCGTGGCCGTGAGCTCACATATCATCAAAACCCTCGCAGAGCGTGAGTGGATTAAAGTGGTGGGGCATCGCGACGTACCAGGACGCCCCTCTTTGTATGCCACAACACGCCAGTTTTTGGACTATTTCGGTTTGAAAAGCCTTGATGAACTGCCCAGCCTGGGTGAGCTCAAGGACATTGACAGTCTTAACCGCAGTTTGAACCTCGGTGACGAACAAGATGACGAGTCCGGCCAGATTGCCGATGCGAAGGCCGATATGGAAGGGCTCGACGATCAGCAATCGACACCGGATGACATGGAGGAAATTCAACCAAGCCTTGAGCAAGCGCAAGTGAATGTGGCTAGGGATGAGGCGAACCTTGAGCAAATTCCAGACGACTCAGTAGCTGATTCCACCGAAGGCACGGGGGCTGTTGCCGAAAATACACCCCAAGATGAAAACGGTAACCAAGCGCACTCACGCTTTGATGTTGATAGCCGTCCTGATGAATTATCGACTGATGACGACGCCTCAGACGATGAGCAACCCAAAGCCCCAACAGAGTCGAATCCCACCACATGAATGAAAAGTTGCAAAAAGTATTAGCTGCCCAAGGTCTTGGCTCGAGAAGAGAAATGGAGCGGCAAATCGAAAGCGGCCGGGTTAAAGTCAACGGTCAAGTAGCGATTTTGGGCGCGCGTGTGGGTGCCGGCGACAAAATAGACTGCGATGGCCGAAAATTTGTGGTGCCCGCACCCGCTGCGAAAGAAGTTCGAGTACTGTTATATAACAAGCCTGAGGGGGAAATCTGTAGTGTTAAAGATCCAGAGGGCCGACGAACGGTTTTCGACCGCTTGCCACGATTGAAACAGGGCCGCTGGATATCGGTAGGGCGATTAGATTTTAACACCAGTGGTTTATTGTTGTTTACCGACAGCGGTGAGCTGGCAAACCGTTTAATGCACCCCTCAAGTGAGATAGACCGAGAATACTTGGTACGGGTTCAGGGGGAAGTCACCGAAGCGGCGATTGAAGTACTCAAGGAGGGGGTATTGCTGGAAGAGGGTGTTGCCAAATTTACAGACATTCAGCCCGGTGGCGAAGAAAACAAAGGCAGTAACAGTTGGTTTTACTGTACATTGATGGAAGGGCGCAATCGCGAAGTGCGGCGTTTATGGGAGTCGCAAGAGCTTAGGGTAAGCCGCTTAAAACGTGTTCGTTATGGGCCTATTTTTATTCCCTCGTATGTTCGCCAAGGTCAGTGGGTCGAATTAGAGGAAAAGGATATTGCCTTGTTGTGCAAAACCGTGGGTCTTCCCGCGCCACCCAAGCGCAAAATGGGTAAAAACCAAATGGAACAAAAAGAACGCCAAATTCGAAAAATGCGCAAAGGCGGTGCCAAAGTACGGCCAAAGGCCGCCAAGGGCCCCTATAAGGGCCCTAGTGCTTAGCCGGTTAATGCAGAGCAGGCGGAGGCATTGCGATGGTGTTCGCTGACCACTTGGTTGCGCCCATTGTGCTTGGCGGTATATAGCGCTTGATCAGCACGTTGCAATAATTGGTCTCGGTTGTCATCTTCGCCAATACTGGCAACACCAATGGATACGGTTACCGGTATGGGTGTTTGTTGGTGTTCTAGCGTTAATGCCTCTGTAAATTTGCGAATACGCTCCGCAACGGCCAATGCTGCGCTGTGCTCAGTGTTACTGAGCAGGACCACAAACTCCTCGCCTCCGTATCGAAACACCAAATCGGTTTGGCGCAGCGCTTGCGATAAGGTTTTAGTGACTTGGCACAAGGTGCTATCGCCAAATGCGTGGCCTGCCGTGTCGTTTAGGTGTTTGAAATGGTCAATATCGATTAAAAGCAGTGAAAAGGGGTCACCGGTGCGTGCTGCCAACTTCAGCTCCCGTTTTAAGGTCAACTCCATTGCGGCCCGGTTCCCCACTTGAGTCAAGGGGTCGCGTAGAGAGTTTTGCAAGGCTTCTCGGTATAACAGTGCATTGCGTAACGGGTAAACCAGACAGCTGATAAACGCTTCCAGTTCGGCGAGCTCTTCCTCTTTAAACTTTGTCCGCCTTGAGAAGGTGAGTTTCCCCAGCGACATATTTTGAATCTTAAGGTTGTAGGTGGCCTGATGCTTTCCTGCACTCCCAAGCTGCTGGTGAATTCGATGAGCTTCGAAGGCATACTGCATTCCCCCACAGGGAATGACCTTATGCAGTGCTTGATAAAATTGGCTTAGCGTGTCGTTGACGTCCAGCGAGGTTTGCAAACTATTGCTGAGTGAAAGCATCCAGTCGCGTCGGGATTTGACCGACTTTTCGTCCGGCACGGAGGGGTTGGCTGAGTAAACCATAGAACACACCTTAGCTGTGCTTTGTTGAATGGGGTTTGTTAAAACATCTTTGTAGCGCCAAAATGGTACTGCGATATCTGTGCCAACAATTAATAACATAAAAAATACATATAAAACATAGGGTTATAGTTTTAGTTACTCCAGGTGTTGGGTTGGGTGACGTTATTTTGACCACGTGGGTTTGGATGACACAGGGAGAGCGGTCAAAAATTGCCGGTTTTTTGGCCTTCTATTTGGCGTTCATCAACGTTAATCGCCCGCGGAGGGTAGAGATTCAGCAAACAAATGAATGTGCGCATTTGAGTGATTGTCAGTCCCTGTAAGAGTTGCGACAATGTCTCTCATTTTGTGGGCAAGAGAGGTAGTCCGTGGCGCAAGTGGGCCTGATTTTTGGCAGTGATGATGGCAATACCGAGGCAATAGCTTACCGGTTGCAAAGCCGCTTTGGTGAGGATGTAATCGAGGTGATGGATGTTGCTGAGGTAACACAGTTAGACTTCGCTAAATACGATAAGTGGATATTGGGTATTCCCACCTGGGACTTTGGCCAAATACAATCCGATTGGGAAGAGTTTTGGGATGACATTAGTGCAGTGTCTTTCCAAGGTAAAACCGTCGCGTTTTTCGGTTTAGGGGATCAATTTGGTTACGGAGACTTTTTTCTCGATGCCATGGGCATGTTGCACGATGTAATACAACAGCGTGGCGCCACTGTCGTAGGGCACTGGCCGACTGAAGGCTATGAATTTGATGCGTCAAAGGCTCTTATTGACGGTGAAGATAGGTTTGTGGGCCTTGGCATTGATGAGGATCAACAGCCGGAGCTGACCTGTGGTCGACTCAATGCTTGGAGTGAGCAAATTCACAGCGCTTTTGAGCTTTCGAGCCCCCTCCATTTGCCAGAAGAAGAATAGCCGTGAAAAAAAACACAGGGTTCACCCGAATAGTCAAAGCAGGGTTTTACTCCTACAAGGGGTTTACTCACGCCTTCAAGTTTGAGGCTGCTTTTCGCCAGGAAATCTACGCGGCTGTGGTGATGGTTCCCCTTGCCGTGTGGTTAGCCAATACTGCTGTTGAAAGAGTCCTATTGGTGGGGGCCGTGCTTTGGGTATTGGTGATTGAGTTGTTGAATTCCGGTATTGAGGCGGTGGTGGACAGAATTGGACCCGAGTATCATGAGTTGGCAGGGCGGGCCAAGGATATGGGCTCGGCCGCGGTGTTGATGAGTATCGTATTGTGTATCTGGGTTTGGGCCAGTTTACTTTGGCCGCGGATAAGCTTTGGATAAACAAATCGCCTAAACCGTTGGTTAAACCAGCAGCTACACTTACGGTGTAACGCTTGCGACCGCGCCGGATGGAAGTCCTATCGTTGGCGGTATGCCTCAGGCTCGTGAACAGATAAAGGAGCAGCTCAGTGAAAGCGCAGAAACACGCGACCGTGGTTGACCTCATTCAATATGCCTTTCAAACTCACTCAGAGAAGCCCGCCTACACGTGTTTAGGTTACACCATGACCTACGCTCAGGTGGAGTATCAAGCCAGGCGCTTTGCGAGTTTTTTACAGCATCATTCTGGTCTTAAACCCGGTGACCGGTTGGCCCTGCAGCTTCCCAATATTTTACAGTATCCCATCGCCCTTTATGGCGCGGCAATGGCTGGTGTGGTGGTGACTAACATCAACCCGCTTTACACCCCTCGCGAACTGCAACATCAGCTTAAAGACAGTGGTGCAAAGGCGCTATTGGTGTTGTCCAATGTCGCCCACAATGCCGCTGAAATCATTGAAGATACCGACGTGGAGCTGGTGTTAGTGACGGAGGTGGGTGATCTACTGCCTTGGCCAAAGCGCAGTATTGTGAACTTTGTTGTCAAGTACGTTAAAAAGCAGGTGTCCGATTTCAGCTTCGCTCACTGCGTGTCATTTAACAAGGCGCTCGAGCAGGGCTTCCAGCCGGTTCGTACCGTAAAACCTGAGCCCAATGATCTGGTGTTGTTGCAATATACGGGAGGTACCACCGGTGTTGCTAAAGGTGCCATGCTGACCCATACCAATTTGTGCTCTAACGTCTGTCAGGTATTGGGCCATTTGAATACGCTGTTTAAAAGTGGTGAAGAGGTGGCCATTGCTGCGTTGCCGCTGTATCACATTTTCGCCTTTAATATGCACGCCCTGTGCTTGTTCTCCGAGGGCGCACACAATATCTTGATTCCCAATCCCCGTGACATTCCCGCATTTGTAAAGGCCATAGCACCGTTTAAGATCTCCATTGTGGTTGCCGTCAATACCCTCTATAACGCGTTGATGCGCAATGAGGACTTTAAAAAGTTGGATTTTAGCCACATGCGGGTAGCCGCAGGTGGTGGCATGGCACTGACGGAAGATGTCGCTACACGATGGCAAGATTTAGCGGGGACCCAAATTTGTGAGGGTTATGGTTTGACCGAAACATCACCGGTGATCATTTCGAACCCCGATACTGCCATTCGAATCGGCACTGTTGGCACGCCTCTAATGGATACTTACATTCGTATCGTAAGCGAGCAAGGTGAAGATCTTCCCGATGGCGAACCCGGAGAAGTTTGGGTAAAAGGTCCGCAAGTGATGAAAGGCTACTGGCAGAGACCAGAAGCCACTGCCGAAGTGATGGAGGATGGTTGGTTTAAAACGGGAGATATCGCCATCCGTAATGAAGATGGCTACTACAAAATTGTGGATCGAAAAAAAGAAATGATCTCGGTTTCTGGGTTTAAGGTGTTTCCCAACGAAGTGGAACATGTGGTGACCTTACACCCGGGCATCGTAGAGGCTGCGGTTATCGGTGTACCGGCGGACTGCGTTGGCGAGCATGTGAAACTCTATGCTGTGCGCGTGGACGATTCGGTGACAGCAGAATCTGTTATCGAGCATTGTCGCCAGTCATTAACCGCTTACAAAGTACCCAAAATCGTGGAATTTCGTGAAGATCTACCGAAGTCTAATGTGGGCAAAATTTTACGGAGATTATTACGAGAGGAATATATGGCCCAACATTCTGAGTCAGGAGCCGGATAAGTATGGTGGTTCACGATGGTTGGGCATGGTTGAGCTTGGGGTTGGTGTTGATTGCTTGTGGTGCTTGGTTTCAGCGCAGGGTATTTTATGCGGGCGCTGCGGTGTGCGCTTGCGTGGCCCTGGCGAATGCCATTTGGCCTTTACCACCCTTGTGGCAGTTGGTGTTGGCAGTGGTGGTGACGCCAATAGTGGGGGGCATCTATGTGCGGCTTTGGTTTGTGCCCACGCCACCCACGGTGACCAGTAAGGTGCGACAAAACCGGCAGAGCCTCGTAGGTGCTCGTGTGTCTCTAATGACACCGGTTGTCAGTGGTCTGGGCAAAGTGCAAATTCAAAATGCGGTATGGACCGTGCGCTGTGAGAAGCCTCTTCAACAAGGGGCGCTGGTGGAAGTGGTAGGCCACCATGAAGGTGAACTCAACGTGGCGCCGCTGTAACTGGCAAAGTCCCGAGGCCATGGCCATACTTAACGGATGGATATTAACTTTGGAGGTCGCTAAGCAATTGATTCAAAGTGGTTTAATGTGGAGCGGGGGGGAGTTTCCATCATCTACCAAAATGACGTTGGGGGCATTGTGGCATCAGCCTTATTTATGTGTAGCAATGATCGCTTTAAAGTTTGGCTCCAATTTACGCGCACGTGTGAATGCGTGGCAGGCGTAATGCTGCATGCCCACTAACGCGCTTATATTGTCTGGCGGTGGTGCGCGTGCTGCTTATCAGGTGGGTGTACTGCACGCAATCAGTGATATCCGTCCAGACCTTCACAACCCTTTCCCCATTATCTGTGGTACGTCAGCCGGTGCCATCAACGCTGTGGCGCTTGCTGCTCACCCCGGAGAGTTTCGCCAAGCCACAACCGACATTGCGCAGTTGTGGCAACAGTTGGAAATAGAGCAAGTCTTTAGAGTGGGTTGGTGGCCCTTGAGCTCGGGTTTGGTTAAGGTAGTGGGTTCGCTCTTCCATCACGGAGTGTCTCAGGGGCAGCCCCTGGCATTATTGGACAACTCACCCCTCCGAGCATTGCTCAGTCGCGTGATTCCTTTCAATAACATTTCTGCGCGTATTGCCTCTGGAGATCTCGAAGCCATTTGCGTTACCGCGTTGGGGTACAACTCCGGTGAATCGGTGAGCTTTTTTGAGGGAAACCATGCCCTAAGAGGCTGGCGTCGTGCGCGGCGTGTGGGTACCCCGAGCGTTATCTCCGTGGATCATTTACTGGCATCGTCGGCGATACCCACCATATTCCCCGCTGTACACCTGAGTAAAGAATACTTTGGTGATGGCGCAATGCGACAAATGGCACCCATCAGCCCTGCGTTGCACCTAGGTGCCGATCGCGTATTGGCGGTCGGTGTCAGCAGTAACCGCAACCCTTCTTCCTGGGTGAAGAAAAAACTGGCTGCCAAGCACTCGCCATCCATGGCGCAAATTGTAGGGCAAATGTTTAACAGCGCTTTCATTGATGCCCTTGAAGGTGATCTTGAGCATATGGAACGGGTCAATGCACTGCTTGCACTGATCGATAAAGATCGTTGCGATGAGACCAATCACCTTCGAGAAGTTGAAACCCTTGTGATATCGCCGTCAAAGGCGCTGGATAAAATAGCGGGGCGACATGTGCGTGACATGCCCAGCAGTTTGCGGTTTTTTTTACGCAGTACCGGAGCTACTGCGCGGGGAGGGGGCTCAGCGGCCGCGAGTTACCTGTTGTTTTCACATGGCTACTGTAACGAGTTAATGGAGCTCGGGTATCAAGATGCCATGTGGGAGCGAGCATCCATCGAGCGGTTTTTCGATCGTTCTGAATAACAGCCTGTTTCCATTCTATTCTAGCCATTGTCTTGGTGTAACGCTTTTGATTCCCACGCGCTTTCCGTTACCATAGGTTAAACGCGTGTTAACTAGGTGATCGACTGGGCCCTGTTATTTGGATTGGGGCACGGTTTTTCACCATCATCAGACGAGAGGGTATTTGTGCGCTTATTAAAATATGCCATGTTTTTAATTTTCGCCCTTGCCATAGGGGTGGCAACTGTGGGTTTGTTTTTGCCATCTACAACCCAAGTGGAGCGCTCAATTGTTATTGCGCAACAACCGGCCGTGGTGTTTTCTTTGGTCAATGACTTGAAAGCTTTTCACGGTTGGTCTCCTTGGGCTGAAAAAGACCCTAATATGACGGTGGAGTTCTCTTCACCTTCGAGTGGTGAGGGTGCCTCCATGCAGTGGGCAAGCGATGACCCCAATGTGGGCGTTGGGTCGCAAACCATTTTCCTTTCGAAGCCGTTTACAGAGGTGCAAATCGCGTTGGACTTCGGTGCGATGGGATTGGCCACAGCTATTTTTCAATTCACGCAGTTGAGTGTGGGTACTGAGGTTAGCTGGACGTTGAATGTTGTCCATGGCGGCAATTTAATGAGTCGTTACATGGGTTTAATGATGGATAAATGGGTGGGGATGGACTTTGAAAAAGGTCTACAGTCACTCAAAACCCAAGCTGAAGGGCTGGATTCTGTCACCACTAAATCCGTTACCTATCATCATGACGGCGTAGTCTTGAATGGATTTCTCGCCCACCCTATTGGTGTACAGGCGGCGCCCGCTGTATTGGTGGTACATGAGTGGTGGGGGCACAACGATTATGCCAAACGACGGGCCAAAATGTTGGCAAAGTTAGGTTATACCGCGTTTGCATTGGATATGTACGGTGAGGGCAAGGTGACCACGCACCCGAAAGAAGCCAATGCCTTTATGATGGAAGTTGTTCAAAATGCAGACTTGATGCAGGGTCGGTTTAATGCAGCTTTGGCGTACGTGCAGTCCTTACCAGAGGTTGATCCAATGCAGATTGGGGCCATTGGCTATTGCTTTGGTGGTTCTGTGGTGTTGAATATGGCTCGGTCGGGTGCGCCCTTGAAAGGCGTGGCCAGTTTTCATGGAGGGTTGAAGGGCTTAACGGAACTTACTGATGCAGGCAAAACTGTTGAGTATTTGGTTTTAAATGGCGCAGACGACCCAATGGTGACCCCAGAGCAAGTAGAGACCTTTAAACTCGGTATGGATGAAGCGGGGGTAAAATATTCGTTTTTGAATTATCCCGGTGCTGTACATGCCTTTACCAATCCAGCGGCCACCGTTCTCGGTAATGCCTATGGCTTACCGCTCGCCTATAACGAAGCGGCAGACAAGGACTCATGGCAAAAGCTGGTGACTTTTTTGGGTCGTGTGTTTAACGGCCAGTCTTAAACGTAGGCGCTTTTGTACAGGCAGGGAGGCTTGTTTTGTAGTGGGGCGGTTTGTCTTTAGCGATTTAATGGCAGCCACTCAATGGCCTGTGATGTTAGATCCCCTGAGTTTTGGTCTGCCTGGATTTTACTTTACTTGCCCGACGCCAACACCCAAAATGCCTTGATGCTAAACGTCAAACGGTTTCCCTCAGTTGTCTTATTTTTTTCTTCCATGCTATGGGGGATGTCTTGGATTCCTTTGAAGGCACTTTCCGATTTAAATATTGGCGGGCTCGCCATTATTTGTGTGGCTTATTCCGCTCTGTTTATCGTGACTTTGCCCTTTGTCCTCCGCTTTCGCGATATTTATGGCAAACACGGGTTGTCGCTGGCGGCAATCTTTCTTGTGGGAGGGTTGGCCAATGCTTGTTTTAACTATGCATTGATTCATGGCCAAGTGTTGCGCGTGATGGCGTTGTTTTATTTGTTACCGGTATGGGGAGTACTGGGGGGGCGCTTCATTCTAAAAGAGCCCACCAATGGCTTGCGATGGTTGGGCGTGGTGCTGGCTGTGGTCGGCGCGGCAATTTTATTGGATATACGCCACGCGCTGGAAAACCCGGTTTCCTGGGTGGATGTGATTGCTCTGTCGTCGGGTGTGTTTTTTTCCGCATTGATTTTATTGTTCCGCGCCGTAGACCGTGTACCACTGGAGGTGAAGCTTAATTCGCTATTTTTAGGGTGCGCCTTTGTAGCGGCCATTGCCATGATTTTGTGGGTGCCCGAGGAAATCGACACGGTGTTTCAGTCTCGTATTTATTGGGTGGTGATATTTGCCATCGGTTGGTTGGTGTGGGCAAACATTGGGTCACAGTGGGCTTGCACCAAACTGCCTGCGGGCCGTTCCGCCATTATTATGGTAATGGAGTTGGTGGCTGCAGCGGTGACGGCTGTTTGTATTGGTGGAGAGCGCTTTACCTTAGGGTTGCTGGTTGGTGGCAGTTTAATCTTAACGGCGACATTCATCGAAATTATTCAAGCCATTCAAGAAGGAGGTAAAACTAACGAAGGGCCCCACGGAATCACCTTATCTGAATCATTTAAGAGGATATAAGGGGCCTGAAAAGAGAATCATCCTGCCGGCCATTAAAGGTTTAATGCCAACCAAAATGCTCACTGATAATGGTTCAGAGCCATTGCGAAAAAAAAGCCTCCGTTAAGGAGGCTTGGCAGTTTACACTTTGACTTCTTCAACTTGGGTGGCAGCGATGCGTTTGCCGTCTTCCGCGCCTTTTACAAAGTCGCTGATTTGGTCAAAATTCATATACCGGAAGATTTCCTCACCCATAGAGTCAATCTCATTAGCGTACTGTAAGTAAACATCCGGAGTTGGTAGCTCACCCAAAATACCACCAATGGCGGCAAGTTCAGCGGAGGTTAAATAAACGTTGGCGCCGTTACCCAATCGGTTGGGGAAGTTACGTGTGGAGGTTGATAGTACCGTGGACCCTTCAGCGACGCGGGCCTGGTTACCCATGCACAGCGAACAACCCGGCATTTCTGTACGGACACCATTCACACCGTAAATGTTGTAGTAGCCTTCTTCCATTAACACGTGTTCGTCCATCTTGGTGGGTGGCGACATCCAAAAGCGGGTTTTAAGCCCGGCTTTGTTTTTCTCTAACAGTTTACCTGCTGCGCGAAAGTGGCCAATGTTGGTCATGCAAGAACCAATAAACACCTCATCAACCTTGTCGCCTGCCACTTCAGACAGTAAACGCGCGTCGTCTGGGTCGTTAGGGGCACACACAATAGGCTCGGTGACTTCGGCCAAATCGATTTCGATGATCGCCTTGTATTCTGCATCTGCGTCGGCTTCCATTAACGACGGGTTGGCCAGCCACTCCTCCATTTTTTGTGCGCGGCGCTCAAGGGTACGCGGATCGCCATAGCCTTCGGAGACCATCCAGCGCAACAAAGTAATGTTTGATCGCAGGTATTCGGCCACAGTGGCTTCAGAGAGTTTGATGGTACAGCCCGCCGCCGAGCGTTCGGCAGAGGCGTCAGACAACTCAAACGCTTGCTCTACGGTGAGCTTATCCAAACCTTCGATTTCTAGGATACGGCCCGAGAAAATATTGGTTTTACCCTTTTTCTCAACCGTTAAGTGGCCTTGTTGAATAGCGTAATACGGAATGGCGTGTACCAAATCGCGCAGGGTAATGCCCGGTTGCATGGTGCCTTTAAAGCGAACCAGGACAGACTCTGGCATATCCAAAGGCATAACGCCCGTGGCCGCGGCAAAGGCTACCAAGCCAGAACCTGCAGGGAAGGAGATGCCCATGGGAAAGCGCGTATGAGAATCGCCGCCTGTGCCTACTGTATCCGGCAATAACATGCGGTTTAACCAAGAGTGAATAATGCCATCACCAGGGCGCAAGGAAACACCGCCACGGGTCATAATAAAGTCCGGCAGAGTATGTTGGGTACTAATGTCCACAGGTTTGGGGTAGGCAGCCGTATGGCAAAACGACTGCATGACCAAATCGGCCGAGAAACCTAAACAGGCTAAATCCTTTAACTCGTCGCGGGTCATGGGCCCTGTGGTGTCTTGAGAGCCCACCGTGGTCATACGTGGCTCACAGTAGGTGCCAGGGCGAATGCCCTCAACGCCACAGGCCTTGCCCACCATTTTTTGGGCCAGAGTGAAGCCTTTACCCGAGTCCACAGGCGCAACCGGTGTGCGAAATAGGGTGCTGACTTCTAGGCCTAAAGATTCGCGCGCGCGCGTGGTTAAGCCGCGGCCAATAATCAAATTGATGCGGCCACCGGCACGAACTTCGTCCAATAACACGTCGGATTTTAATTCAAATTCGCTTAATACATTGCCGCTTTCATCCAAGATTTTGCCGTCGTAGGGGCGAATTTCAATGACATCGCCCATGTTGATGTCGTCCACGGGAGCTTCAAACACCAAAGCGCCGGCGTCTTCCATGGTGTTGTAAAAAATGGGGGCAACCTTGCCGCCTATACAAATGCCGCCGCCGCGTTTATTCGGGACCCCAGAAATGTCATCGCCGAAGTACCAAAGTACCGAGTTAGTGGCAGATTTACGTGAGGAGCCTGTGCCTACCACATCGCCCACAAAGGCTACGGGGTAACCTTTATCTTTTAAGGCTTGAATGGCTTTTATGGGGCCACGCACACCCTGTTCTTCCGGCTCTATGCCGTCGCGTGCCATTTTATACATGGCTAAGGCGTGAAGCGGGATGTCGGGTCGTGACCAAGCGTCTGGTGCGGGTGATAGGTCGTCGGTATTGGTTTCGCCAGTGACTTTGTAAATCGCCACTTTGATGCTCTCAGGTACGGCCTTGCGGTTGGTAAACCACTCGCCATCTGCCCAGCTTTGCATCACGCTCTGTGCCAGGGCGTTGCCATTTTTGGCCTTTTCTTCCACATCGTGGAAGGCATCAAACATCAATAGCGTGTGTTTCAATTCAGTGGCGGCGGCTTCTGCCAGCTCTTCATCGTCTAAAAGGCTTACCAGGGTTTCAATGTTGTAGCCGCCGTGCATATTGCCCAGAAGTTTTACGGCATCAAGCCTTGAAATCAAGGGGCAGGTGGCCTCACCTTTAATGAGTGCAGTTAAAAAGCCAGCTTTAACATAGGCGGCTTCGTCAACACCGGGGGGAACGCGGTCACTGATCAGCTCCAGTAAAGTTTGCTCTTCACCGGCCGGTGGCGTTTTGAGTAGCTCCACCAACGCGGCAACTTGCTCTGGGTCTAAGGGTTTGGGGGGGATGCCTAAGGCGGCGCGTTCTGCTGCGTGTTCACGATAAGCTTCAAGCACAGGGTAATCCTCTTTTGATTGGGTGTACTCGCACTGCAGGATCTCTGCACTGCGAGGCTATCGATGAGTCGCCATCGATGGCGGGCTAAATGCCCGAAAAAGACGAGTTACGGCTCAACAACGCACATGCCGGCCACCCTCTACGGGTGCAGTGGTCAACACGATGTGATGTGGGGAGTTGGCCCAGGCCGAGAAATCGCCACTAGGGGCGCGAATTTTACACTAAAAGGCACGGTGCTGTTAAGTTTGAACAACGGCTCTTTTGTCCAAGTCGCAAATCTGCTAACGTCGCCCCCCTTTTGGGGTGTGCTGGCATGGCGTCAGGGCACGAGCGTACGAGTTTTGTAGGTATGGTAGCCATTAAAACCCCGTGTATCGGGGTCTGTTCAACGGGTATTGGTGACAGCGTATGCCGGGGCTGCAAGCGGTTTGCTCATGAGGTGATTCAGTGGAATGCTTACACGGTTGATGAGCGCGAGGCCATCATGGCCAGAATCGAGACTCTGCTCAACCAAGTGGTTCGCGCGCGCGTTACCGTGGTGGACAAGGTCCAATTGCAGCAACAATTGCAACATCATGGCATGCGCCTTGACCCCGCACGCTCTGAAAGTGCTTGGGTATACGAGGCCTTGAGAGCTTTTGGTGGGCAACTACCTTCTATGGATAGAATTGGTTGCCAGGTGAACCCACCCTGGGTGTCACAATCTGTGGCTCAGTTGAAGGATGATATCGAGTCGACGTTTTATCAGCTAACCTGCGTCCATTACGAGCGTTATTTTCCGGGGCACATATGATGAAAGCCATCCACGACTTTTTACACTGTGAAACACCAGATGCTTGGGTGGTGTCTGCTTTGCAAAATCAGTCGCTGCTGCTAATTGATCATGCCAATTGTGAAAAAAAAGCGGCGAGCACGGCACTAAATTTAATGTACCGCTACGTCAGCCATTTTGAGTTGTTGAATAAAATGTCGCGCTTGGCGCGTGAAGAGTTGCGCCACTTTGAACAGGTGATTGCCATTATGGCAAAGCGCAAAATAGAGTACGTACAGTTAACGGCTTCGCGCTATGCGGGCGGCTTACGCGAACACGCGCGCAAAGAAGAGCCAGGCAAACTGGTGGATACGCTGATTATTGGCGCCATCATCGAGGCGCGCTCATGTGAGCGCTTTTATAAGCTTGCGCCCCATTTGGACGATGAACTTCAACAGTTTTATATGAGTTTGTTAAAGTCTGAATCCCGACACTTCAAGGATTATTTATCGCTCGCCCAAAAAGCCTGCCCAGAGCCTATTGACGGGCGCGTCAACTTCTTTTTGGACCAAGAGCAGGCTTTAATTGAAAGCGCAGATACCGAGTTTCGATTCCATTCAGGTGTTTACTCAGGCTGAATGCTTGCGCTGCTTTGCGTTCCACAAGCCACGGCTTTTAATTAGCCGGTTTTGGGACAAGGTCGTTTTCATTCAAAGGTCAAAGGCGATTAGGTCTAATTTGCCTTCGGATGTGGCTTTAAGCATCCAGCCTTGTTCATGCCAGTCGCCCAACACAATGCGTTTGGCGGCCTGCCCTTCAAGCGACAAGTCATGCACTGCTGGACGGTGGGTGTGGCCATGAATCAATAGGTTAACCTTGGATTCCAGCATTGTGCGTTTCACTTCGTCTGGGGTCACGTCCATAATGTCACTGGCTTTTATGGCGTTTAAAGATTGGCTTTTGGCTCGAAGGTCTTTGGCCATCTGCCGGCGCTGGGGTAAGGGAAGGCTCAGCACATTTTGTTGCCAGTTAGGGTCGCGTACCATGGCCCTAAATTGCAAATATTCAATATCTTCTGTGCAAAGGGTGTCGCCGTGCATAATCAAAGCGCGGTTTCCGTAAAGGTCGATAACCGTTTGGTCTTCCATTAGGGTACAGCCGGTTTTTTCTGCGAAGGCGTTGCCCACGAGGAAGTCGCGATTACCGCGAATAAAGTACACGGGCACACCGCTTTTTACGTAATCGATAAGCCACTGTTGTAGGGTTAGGGCAGCTTCGCTGTCGTCATCATCCCCAATCCAGGCATCGAAAAAATCACCTAAGATATACAAGGCGTCGGCGCCGGCGGCCTCTTGACTTAAGAACGTGTGAAGCCCCGCGGCCACTTTGGGTTGAGCGGGGCTTAGATGAAGGTCGGAGATAAAATAGGTGGCCATTATTCGGTTGCAACAGTCACTTTTTCAATGATCACAGTGTCCACGGGGACGTCTTGGTGGGGGCCGTTATTTCCGGTTTTTACCTTTTTAATTTTCTCAACCACGTCCATACCGCCGGAAACCTTACCAAATACACAGTAGCCCCAACCTTGCATGTCTTTGCGGGTATGATTTAAAAAGTCATTGTCTTTCACGTTGATAAAAAACTGAGCAGTGGCGCTGTGCGGGTCCATGGTGCGGGCCATGGCAACAGTGCCATTGTCGTTTTTCAAGCCGTTATCGGCTTCATTTTCAACCGATTTGCCCGTGGGTTTTTGTTGCATGTCTTCGGTAAAACCGCCGCCTTGAACCATAAAATTGTCGATCACCCGGTGAAAAATAGTGCCGTCATAAAAGCCCTCAGAGGCATACTTGTGGAAGTTGGCGGCGGTTTTGGGGGCCTTGTCAAAATCAAGCTCTAGCTCGATATTGCCGTAGTTTGTATGCAAAGTGATCATCAATATGCTCCTAATCGTGCTGGTTTCGGCGCCCTTTTGGGGGCCGGAAGGGGACCGTTCATTCGCCCCAGAATGGATTTGGCGTGGCTCACTGACCCGCGAGGCGGCTATAATACGCGTTTACACAATAAACCGGAACCGGTCATGCCGGATTCCCAACCCTTTGGATTACCACCTATATGACTGAGCCAACGAAAAGCCTGAATTTTATCGAGCAAATTATAGAGAAAGACCTCGCCAGCGGTGATTGCTCCCAGGTTGTGACTCGTTTTCCACCTGAGCCCAATGGGTACTTGCATATTGGGCATGCCAAATCCATTTGCTTGAATTTTGGTTTGGCCAACACCTTTGGTGGGCAGTGTCATCTGCGTTTTGATGACACCAACCCCGCGAAAGAAAGCCAAGAATACGTGCAAGGCATTATGAATGACGTGCGCTGGCTCGGATTTGAGTGGGGTGGTGAGGTACGCTATGCCTCCAACTATTTTGATCAGCTCCACGCTTGGGCGGTGCATCTTATTCGTGAGGGTTTGGCCTACGTGTGCGACCTCACCGCCGACGAGGCACGAGAATATCGCGGTACATTAAAAGAGCCAGGCAAAAACTCGCCTTATAGAAACCGAACCCCAGAAGAAAACCTCAGCCTGTTTGAAAAAATGCGCGTGGGCGAAGTGGCCGAAGGGGCTAGTGTGCTGCGCGCCAAAATCGATATGGCACATGGCAATATCAATATGCGTGACCCTATTTTGTACCGTGTGCGTAAACAGCACCATCATCAAACGGGGGACAAGTGGTGTATCTATCCCACGTACGATTTCGCGCATGGTCAAGGGGATGCTATAGAAGGGGTAACACATTCTATTTGCACCTTAGAGTTTGCCGACCACAAACCCTTGTATAACTGGTTAATTGAGCACTTACCCGTGGCCAATACGCCCGTGCAGTACGAGTTTGGCCGTTTGAATTTAAATTATACGGTTACGTCAAAACGCAAGCTCAAGCAACTGGTGGATGAAGGCCATGTTGAGGGCTGGGACGACCCGCGTATGTCGACCATTTCTGGTTATCGTCGGCGTGGTTATACCCCTGCGTCGATTCGTAAATTTTGCGACATGATTGGTGTAACCCGGTCTGATGGTGTGGTGGACGTGGCCATGCTAGAACATGCCATTCGCGACGACTTAGACAAAAATGCCCCACGCGCCATGGTGGTGTTACGCCCCTTAAAAGTGGTGTTAAACAATTATCCCGAGGACAAATTCGAAGTGCTTGAAGCCCCTGGGCACCCCAATCGCGATGACCTACCCAAACGTGAATTACCCTTTGGGCGCGAAGTGTTTATTGACGCAGAAGATTTTAGGCTAGAAGCCAATAAAAAATATAAGCGCCTTGTGCTCGGCAAACGCGTGCGGCTGCGCAATGCCTATGTGATTGAAGCCGTGGATGTGGAGCAGGATGCCGAAGGCAATATCACCACAGTATTCGCCAATATTATTGAGGGGACTTTGGGCGCCAACCCGGAAGATGGTGTTAAGCCCAAGGGGGTTATTCAGTGGGTGGCGGCACATGATCACGCCAAACTCACCGTGCGTTTGTATGATCGCTTATTTTTGGACGAATCCCCCGATTCGGGCGATAAAAACTTTTTAGAAGGTATTAATCCCGAGAGTTTAAAAGTACTCGACAATTGTGTCGGAGAAGTAGGGCTGAAGTGCGCAGCACCTGAACAAGGCTATCAATTTGAGCGAGAGGGCTACTTTTGTCGCGACCGCTTTTTAGAGGGTTTGATTTTTAACCGCACTATCGGTTTAAAAGATTCCTGGGCCAAAACACAAGATAATCACTCATGACCTTAGCACTACAACTACACAACACCAAAACCCGCAGTAAAGAGGTTTTTAAACCCATTGACGCCGAACACATCACCATGTATGTGTGTGGGCCCACCGTGTACAACTTGGTCCACATTGGCAATGCGCGCCCGGTGGTTGTTTTCGATACCTTGTTTCGTGTATTGCAGGCCTTGTACCCCAAGGTAACCTACGCACGCAATATTACAGATATAGACGATAAAATCATGAAGGCGGCCGTGGAAAACGGCGAACCCATAGACGTATTGGCCGCGCGCTTTACCCAAGAATACCAAAAGGATATGGCGGCACTGGGTAATTTAGAGCCCACGGTAACCCCCCATGCAACTCATCACGTGGGCGAAATGATTCAAATGGTGCAAACCCTGGTTGAAAAGGGCCATGCCTATGCGGCCGAAGGCCACGTCCTGTTTGACGTAAAATCCATGGCCGATTACGGCAAATTGTCTAACCGCGCACTAGACGACATGCTCGAGGGTGCACGTGTGGAAGTGGCAGATTACAAGCGCTACGCAGGCGACTTTGTGTTATGGAAGCCCTCACTCGATACAGAACCCGGCTGGGATAGCCCCTGGGGGCGCGGGCGACCGGGTTGGCACCTTGAGTGTTCGGCCATGATTGAAAAGCACTTAGGTGAAACCATTGATATTCACGGTGGTGGGCGTGATCTTATTTTCCCGCATCACGAGAACGAACTCGCGCAAAGCCAGTGCGCGCACGGTGGCAAAAACTATGTGAATTATTGGTTGCACAATGGTTATATCAATATTGATGGCACCAAAATGTCCAAATCTCTGGGTAACTTTAAAACCGTACGTGACTTGTTGACGCAATACCCTGGTGAAGTGATTCGGTTTGCATTATTAAGCGCCCAATATCGCTCAGAGATGGATTTTTCAGCGGCACTTTTAGAGCAATCCAAAAGTGCCGTAGACAGCGCTTATGCCGCACTTAGGCGCCATACCCAAGTGAATGTGGGTACTATTGAGATAACGCTCGAAGATTCAGCAGTGTTCAAAGCCTTGCTGGATGATTTAAATACGCCTTTGGCCATCAGTCACATTCACGCGCTCATTGCTAAGCTGAACAAAAATGAAGACGTGGTAGAGACCAAGGCAGAGCTATTGGCAGTGGGCAATGTGATGGGGTTATTTCAGCACAACGCCGATGCATGGTTTCAAGGGGGGGCTGAGTCCGAGGTGGATGCCGCAGGCATTGAGGCTCTGATTGCCGAGCGCCAGCAGGCCAAGCTGGATAAAAACTACGCGCGTGCCGATACCATACGCACCGAACTCACCGAATTGGGTGTGGTGCTGGAAGATTCACGTGAAGGGACCAAGTGGCGCTGGGCAGATTAAATCTTGCAAGGGCTGTATGCCCCGGTTGGGTAATGTTTGAATGCAGTACGCAAAGTTAGAACAACAATTTTATCAATTGCGCTCCAACAAGGTTTTTGAGTCATTTGTTGTAGCCATCATTGTTTTTTCTGCACTGGTCATTGGCGTAAAGACCTATGACATTCCGCCGGTGGTGAACGATATCGTGGTGGTTCTGGATTGGTTTATCACTGCCATATTTCTTGTCGAAATTAGCATTCGCTTTATAGGCGAACCACGCAAGCGGGACTTTTTTAAAAGCGCCTGGAATGTGTTTGATACTTTAATTGTTTTTGTAAGTTTGATTCCCATAGACAATAGCGATATGGCGCTCGCAGGGCGTTTAATTCGTATATTTCGTGTTTTGCGTATGGTATCCATCATCCCAGAGTTGCGATTGTTACTGAACTCCTTGGTGAAGGCCATGCCACAGCTCAGCTACGTGATGATGCTGATGTTTATTATCTTCTACATTTATGGAGCCATTGGCAGCACCTTTTTTGCGGAGATTAACGAAACGTTATGGGGTGACATCGCCGTGAGTATGCTCACCTTGTTTCGTGTAATGACCTTTGAAGACTGGACCGATGTGATGTACGAGACTCAGGAGCACTTTGCTTTTAGCTGGGTGTTTTATTTGTCGTTTATTTTTTTTACAGCCTTTGCTTTCCTGAATATGGTGATCGGGATTGTGGTCAATGTGTTAGAGCAAGAGCGTCGCGCAATGGAAGGCAGTGTGGAAGAAGCGCATCATGATGAGCATATGGAGGAGCTAAAAGCTCTGCGCGAAGATGTGACGGCTTTAAAAGCCCTGTTGCAAAACAACGCGTTACAAGAGCAAGCCAAGCCTTAGTGTTGGGTACTCAGCTTTTCAGGAACACCATTCTGTAGTACGAATACAATAAGTCGTCCGCATAATAAAGAGGGAAGCGCCATTCAACCGCGTCGAAGCAACACTTTACGGCTGGTAAACATTATCGTTCAATGCCTATTGGGCCCAATATGTTTGTAGATGAATCCGAGCGAGCGGCGTTTATTCAAGCCTGTGACACCGCGCTCGCGGTCTTACCGACTCCCTGTAAAGAGTACCACATTCTTCAATACTTGAATCAACATCAGCAGTTTGCTTTTTTACCCCCATTTTCCGCAACGCTCGCATTGTTTTACAAACATTTTTTGTTGATGCATGCACTTTACACCCTACAGCGCAAAGGCTTACAAGAGGGCCGCTACCTATCTATCTCGCCGGTGGCTATCCACTATCAAGCCGTAAGCGCAAGTGATTCTCAAGCCTTAAGTTTATACCCCGGCCAAAAAGCCCTCGCCGAATACTATTTGGATCTAAAACACCTGGAAGAGGCCAGCGAAGACACGGTATTTGACCTAATGGCCGATTTTTGGAAGCGTTTTGCCGCTTTGGAGACCGCCCCCGAGGCCTATCAAATTTTAGAAGTCAGCCCTACCGCGAGCTTCAGTGAAATAGAGCGGGCCTACAGGCTAAAGGTAAACGCCACTCACCCGGATAAGGGCGGCAGTGCCGAGGCATTTGTTCGGGTGCAGGAGGCGTATGAGGTGATGAAGAAGCACAAAAGCCAGTAATCCGTTTAAAGCAAAGGGGGCACTACAGCCAAGGGTTTGGTTATAGAAGGCCAAGCCTGAATAGGTATCAGGTGGTTTTCCTTGGGGTTTGAGAGTGTTTTCAATCAACTTTTTGCGAAACCTGAAACGCGTCGCCATATGGCATTCTGCTACAATGCCGCAGGTGATCTATTCACCCAGCAGGAGTCATTGTCGGGTAGTAAATAGATGAGGTGCTTTGCCCCATTGTGATGCTCCATTGATGATGGATAAGTCAACGAGAGCCCCTAAAAACAAGATTGCTCACATATCAGCGCCAGTATTTTAGGTCGATCAGTCAGATTGTTGATTTGTGTTTGAAAAAGACAGCTTGGGTTTTCAGGTAGTGAATGCTGGTAGTGACGCCAACGATGCAACTGTTCCCGCTTCGATGGGCGCAGAACGATTTTTCGGGGCACTCTTGGTTCGGGCGCAGGAAGAGCAATGAGTCGCTCGTTTCAGATATTAAAATTCGTGAAGTTTTAGATTTTAGAGAGGAGCATGGGCGGTGGTGCGTAAGCTCTAATGCCTTAACGCATAGGTATAGAACGTATTTACAAAGCGTAATAGATTTAATCAATAGGAGATCAATCAATGTCCCTTAGTTTTTTGAACAATATCAGATTGTTTATGAAGTGCAGCATTTTACTGATTTGCCTTGCTGCTGCGAGTACAGTTCAGGCTGCGATAGAGTTGCCGCGATTAATCAGTTCTGATGCAATAATGCAGCGCGACCAAGCTTTGCCTATTTGGGGTAAAGCCAAAGCGAATGTAGACGTCACGGTATCGATTGGCAACGTGAAGCAAAAAACAAAAAGTGATGCGGCGGGCAATTGGCGTGTGGTGTTTGATGCACAAAAGGCGGGTGGACCACATTCGATAAAAATTGAAGCAGGCGCAGAAAGTCGTTTGCTCACCGGCATTTATTTTGGTGATATTTGGGTGGCTTCGGGTCAATCCAATATGGAATGGGTTTTGCGTAATTCTGACAATGCCGAGGCCGAAATTACGGGAAAGGAATACCCACTGATTCGTGAGTATAAAGTCCCATTGAGCTATTCCACTTTTCCTGAGAAGGAACTTGTCGGTGGTAGCTGGTTGTCAGCCACTCAAGACAATAAGCCAGGATTTAGTGCGGTGGCTTATTTCTTTGCAAAAAAAATTCATTTAAAAACAGAGGTCCCAATTGGCATAATTGCCAGTAATTGGGGGGGGAGTAATATTGAATCATGGATGAGCCCTGAAGCTTTGGGTAAGACATTGGATGAGACATCCAGTAATATTTTGAACATGGAGGCGGAGTCAGAGCGTCAAAAAATTAAGCTGGAAAAAACGTTAGGTTCTTGGCCGGGTACGATTTCGAGTGATATGGCTAGCGCGAAGGCTCAATGGCAAGGCGTTGATCTAGATGTGAGTGATTGGATTTCGATGCAAGTGCCTCAATTGTGGGAGTATCAAGGCTACCCAGGAATGGATGGTGTCGTATGGTATCGAAAAACCATAGAGTTATCGAAGCAAGAGGCTAAGGGAAGTGCCGTGCTGTCGCTCGCGAAAATTGATGATAACGATATTACCTATGTTAATGGTAAAAAAGTGGGCGAAACTAACGCATACAATGCAGTGCGTACCTATTCAATTCCCGAGGGTCTGTTAAAAGCAGGTAGAAATACGATTGCTGTTCGCGTTCAAGATACCGGTGGCGGTGGCGGTATTTATGCATCGGACGATATGGTGTTTGTTAAATTTTCGAATGGTAGTAAAAAAAGCTTAGCTGGCCAGTGGAAATTTAAAGCCGACAAAGTTTCCGTGAGCCCCACATCGGAGATGAACCATGTTGATACGGCACTCTATAATAAAATGATGTATCCCTTGTTTCAGTTTCCCGTAAAAGGCGTTATTTGGTATCAAGGCGAGTCTAATGCGGGTGGTTTGCAGCAAGCCAAAAACTACGCGGGTCAATTTAAAACACTCATAAAGGATTGGCGTAACCGTTGGAGTCAGGACGCTATGCCGTTTTACTGGGTGCAACTGGCAAATTTCCGCTCGGGGTCTAATACTCCAGAAGGCAGTCCTTGGGCTGTACTGCGCGAATCACAAACAGCGACGCTTGCCTTAAATAATACAGGTCAGGCAATAACGATTGATGTGGGTAACCCAAACGACATTCATCCTCGTGATAAGCAAACCGTTGGGAATCGATTGGCGGCTATCGCACTGAATAAAGATTATGGCTTTAAGAAAACCCAGTATAGAGGGCCCGTTTTTCGTTCAGCGGCTTATTCTAAGTCTAAGGTGAAAGTAAAGTTTAATACCTCGGCAGCGTTAAAGTTGTCGAATGGTAGTGCCTCGTTAAAGGGTTTTGAAGTGGCGGCATCCGATGGACAATTCAAAGCCGTTGAAGGAAAAATAAAATCGAAATCCACAATAGAATTGAAATGGGCTGGAAAGGATATGCCCGTAGCGATTCGTTACGCATGGGATGACAACCCAGAAAGCGCTAATTTGGCGGATAAATCTGGTTTTCCGGCTGAGCCATTTAAAGGCGAAGTGAAGTAGCGTTGACGGTTTAACGGAGGGGGGAGGCGGAATGGAGTCGTTCCAATTCCTCCTGACGTCAAGGCACAAAGTTAGTAGGATTTTATATTCCTCGAACCTCAATCAATTACGCCTTGAAAACGCTTAGCAGTCATTGTCGTTCAATGAAGGCACGGTATTTGACCTGAAGGCTGGCCTCTGGAGGCGTTTTGCCGCCTTGGAGGCTGATCAGTGGCTTATCAAATTTTAGAAGTGAGCCTTACCGTGAGCCTCATCGAAATAAAGCCGGCCTATACAGGTTAAAGGCAAAAGCTACCCATCCTGAAAAGGGCGGCAGTGCCGAGGTATTTGTTGGGGATAAGGAGGTACTAATTGGGTCACAATAATGAATACATAAGTGTTTTCATGTATCATTTATCCTATGAATTATGACGCACGATCTTTAAGCACTGAAGAGCAATACCTGCTTCGCAAAATAGCGGTTCAACGAGTGTTGGACGGCGAGGCCGCTATTGAGGTTAATCGTAGCCTTGGCTTAGGTGGACGGACCATCTACAAATGGCTAAAAACTTACCGTGAGGGTGGTTTTGAGGCCCTTGCGCCTGTCGTCCGTATCGGTCGCAATAGGACGTTATCGGAAGTTGAAGAGCAGGAAGTAAAGCGCTGGATAGTAGGCCAAGACCCAAGACAGCACGGCTTTGATTTTGGTTTATGGACAAGAGAAATCGTAGCCAATCTAATATTGGATCGCTTTAATATAAAGTTGAGTATTTCTTCGGTAGGCCGCATGCTTCATCGACTTGGTTTAACTCCCCAAAAGCCCTTGCGTCGTGCCTATGAGCGAAATGACGATGCGATAAAGAAGTGGAAAGAAGAGGACTACCCAAGCATAAAAAAGGTATCGAAACAGCAGGGAGGCGAGATTTTTTGGTTAGATGAAGCCAGCATTCGATCCGATGATCCGCTACAAAGAACGTGGGGGTTAAAAGGCGAAACACCGATAGTCAATACAAGCGGTCAACGCCAGTCAATAAATGCGATCTCAGCGCTATCAAACAGTGGAGGCTTCTGGTATCACATTTTTACAGGGCGATTTAATGCAGACAAGTTCATTGAATGTCTTAAAAATTTACTTAAAAACCGGCGCCGCTTTCTGCATTTAATCGTTGATGGCCACCCGGTGCATAAATCAAAAAAAGTAAGGGAGTTTCTGGAATCTAAGCGCGATCGAGTTGCGCTACACATACTACCACCCTATGCGCCCGATTTAAATCCAGATGAGTTGGTTTGGAATCAAATGAGGCATATGGGAACATCAAAAAAGCCACTAAAGAAAGGTGAGTCATTAAAGGATCGAGCTCGAAATGATTTGGAATTAATCAAATCAAATAAAGCACTCATACGATCGTTTTTTCGAGAACCCAATGTATCCTTCGCTGCGGCTTAGGTAGTACATGTTTTCCGCAGATAAAAACACCGTATTACCTGGAATGATATTGAGCGCAGCGTCGGCGTCACTGTCGCCGCCACCCAAGTACAAAGATTCGTTTTTGGTAAAAGACGTGTAGACCGATAAATTGTCCGTTGCAAGCCAAGTCGCGGCCAACTCAAAACCTTCAGACTCAATCCCACCTACATTCTGATAAGTACCACCTTGAGTGTCCAGATACTCGTTACCACCACCACTTGGCGCCTCTGGCACATAGGTAATACGATTTTCAAAATCGATGCTGTAATATGTCGCCGAAGCTTGCAGCGTGTCGGCCGTTAAACGTAAGCCGACATCAAAATTTTCAGCGGTCTCAGGCTCCACATCCGGCAACACATCAGCCGTTCCTGCGCGTTCCAATACTTCATCTTTGATGGCAGCAAAGTTTTCTGCGTAGCCTGCAAAGGCTTCAATCATATCGGTGGCACGCCACAACAAACCTGCGTTGATCAGTGCGTCTGAATCCGATGAAATACCAAAAGCACCGCCGTTAATATTGTCTTGTCGATCAATATCCACCATCCATTTTTTTACACCCAAGCGCGCATCAAGTGACCCAAAGGTCACGGTATCTTCTGCATAGATCATGGTGGTCTCAGTGGGGTACTCGCGATCATACTGCACCCAGTAAGGCACATGGTCGAAGTGATATGCCGTGCGAGAATCGATCACCTTGTGCCAATCGCGCCACTCTTGACGATGATAATCCTCGTACCATAAACCAGCGCGCACCAAATTTTGTACTGCACCGAGATCCAACGTCCAATCTAAATCTGCCGTTAAGCCCATGCGTTCTTTTTTGTAATGCGTATGTCGAAACGATCCCACAGGAATCGCCGTCGCGGGATAACACGCGGGGTCGTAAATCAGTGAATCTGGGTCGTCGTTACGGGTGCCGCCATAGGGGAACGCCAAAGAAGAACAATCGGTGCCTGGCGTTAAAGCAATACCCTCACGATCCACATAGGTGATGCGCCCTAAAAAGTCGCCACCTCGAACAGTCTTACCATGCTCCAGCTCGGATTCTGGTGACCCTGCACCATCGTCAGTTACATCCACCACGTATTGCGGTAGCCAATCACCACGACCTTCATTTTGATGATAGTAGGGGGTAATGTGAAATTTAAAATCATGGTTGAACTCGAACTCAAACTTCACATAACCGAGTAGGTTTTCACGCAAGGTCGACCAGCCGCGACGATACATTTGATCCACCAGTGGTATACCGCTCCAATCGCCAGTGAGTCTGTCCCAATCGGGGTTTTGCTCAAATTCTTCTAATGTGATGCGCTGATAATTATCTTCTTCCACATCGTCATAGGTGATATAACCGGTCATCGAAAATGCGTCAAAATCACTGATCCACTTTACTGCGGCGTGATCGCGGATGCTTTCGCCCGATTCATCTATCCAAGCATCCGTGCTCGTAGACGATACACTCATCCAGGCGCGAGTATTCCCCAAAATTGTGCCTGTGTCATACCGGGCATAAGTTTTTTGCGCGTTGTGGTCACCCTGAATGATGGAAAACCTCAGGCGTGCCTCTTCGATCGGGTCTTGCGTCGTAAAATTCAACGTACCGCCAAGCGCCTCGTGCGAACGCGAGCTGATGTCCGCCGTACCTTGCGAAACTTCCACTGTACCCAGGTTAGGCGTATCGATAAAACGATTGGCCTTAGAGCCACCACCGTAGTTAGAATTACCATTGGGCACACCATCGACGGTCATCCCAATTTGTTGTTCATCCAAGCTAAGCTGAAAGCCCCGCATGGATACAGTTGTAGACCAATCATCTGACCCGAAAACATCACCCTCATTAATCAGTACGCCAGGCACCTGGTCAATAACGGCTAACACGCTGGTCATATCGGACTCGAGGTTTTTCATCGAATCAGAGACTAAATTGTTGGCATAGGAAGTGGATGCCCCAAAAATGAACACCTCTTCCATACCTGTTGAAGTGTCTTGATCTAGAGAATAAGCGTTAAATGAAGAAAGTGAAGTCGCGGTGATTACCGCTAGTGATAAAGCATTGCGTAACAACATAATACATCCCCCAATAGAGGTGTGAATCATGCACTCACATTGTTAACTTTTTTTGACCCTTAAATCCGTTGTAGCAGCATTCACAAAAAATTCACAATTCAACTAAACACCTCCTTAGTGCGCAAACGGGAGCAGAATCCACTATCAACCGGGCAATAAAATAGTGTCTTCGCGTAATAACCAATAAAATTTTTTTGCCCATTTTAAACAGCAAACCTAAATCGACTTTAACACCAATGGCTATCCTTCCTCTCTTTTATCCAGCCCCCAAAGGTTTAGAAGAAAACACATTACAGCAGACTCGACAGTAGGCACACTTAACTTGTACCACGCCTTATATAAAGGTGTTTGATGATTTTTTAGTTAACAGCAACTTACACTATTCACCCGGCACGGCCTTATCCCGCATTAACCCAACATAAAAGATTGCCGGGTTAATAACAGGTTCTAACCTCTGGGTATTAGCAACGCTGAAACTGTGCCACAAGTAAACATGAAGCGTTTTTTAGCCTATACGCCATTGATTTTATAGCGTACAAAAACGCATTAGCCGAAACCATCACCCAGCAAGAGCGGTGGCGGAAAAAGTGGATGATTTTTAATACTGTGCACCAACATCACTCTTCGAATATTGATGCACACTACGATTGACCCGTGCTGATGGTAAAGGGTAGCACCACTAACACAAGAAAATGAGACTTCGCTGAAACAGAGCGGCCCCTTGCTATTGAAGTGGAACCACAGCAGCCGCTCAAACCTTTCCTCGACTACTCCGGACGATGGGCCACTTACATTACACAACCATTGCCAAAAGATTCAAATATCAATTCAAGTTAAGTCGATCAAAGAAGCTCAATCACAAACCTTTCGTAACGGGTGCGTCGCTCAGCACCCGAATAAAATACACGCCTCCGGCTATTGAATCACGCGCCGCTTGAAACTTGACTGTCAGCGTGGAAGCAGGATGTTCTTTTAACAACGCCTTTAGGTCGTATTCCACATCGTAAAATGTTTGATTGCCAGCCCCTTGCAAGTGGACATCTGCCAACTCGACACCGTTAACTAAAATTTTGAAGCGACGCCCTCGATCCCCCCCGGAATAGGTCACACGTAGCATTGATGCCTGCCCCGCACCCGCCGACAAATCGTAACTGAACCAACCCTGCGCATGTCGCCAATGACGATCTCGATAAACACCTGATTCAGATCGGTCAAACAACAAGTTATGCTCAGCCTCTGGCTGCTGCTCACCAGTATTCACTTTGTCTATCGTGAGTGCTTCGAGCTTCATTTGTTCAATTTCCTTTTGCCGAAGCTTTTGTTTTGCCCTCTCAATACCTGCCGGGGTGTAGAAAGGAAAGTAGATTGTATATCGAGATTCATGAACACGATAAAAGGGCTCGAGTGTTAAGGTTATCGCCCGCCCCTCACCATCGGATGCGGGCATATCAAATGTCAGTGGAGAACCTGGCCTTCGTGTGATGAAGCGATAAAAGTCCGGCTTTTCCGCCACCACCCGAGGCGATTGCCATATTGGGCATTTAGCACCTTCTGCCACATGAGCCATACGGCTGTCATTCGCAAAATAATTCACTGTCTCTTGCGGAAATGGATTACTTCTGGCTGCGAGCACAATAGGACCATAGGTCACCGAATAATAGTTCAGCCCATCAGGTAATGGTTCCGCCGCAATCATTGGGTCAACTTGTACTGTAACGACGTCACCTGCTTGCCAACTCCGTGAGACCGGAAAATACTCACCTGGACGTGCGGTCACGTGAAGTGCCTCGCCATTCACAGCCACCTTAAATGTCCCTTCAGGCTGCCATGCGGGAATACGTAAATTCAACTGAAAGGCGCCTGCGCGCTCAACGGTTAACTGAGTAGTATTCTCTTCTGGAAACTGGGTACGCTGTGAAATGATTACGCCCTTGGATCGCCAATTTAATCGCGAAGGGACCCATAAATTGACGAATAACTGATCGCCTCTATGAGCGTAAATAAACTCGCCATACTTCGAGTGATTTTCGATACCCGTTCCCACGCAACACCACATGGAATTATCGACTGTGGAATACTTACGGTAATGCTGTGGCCGGACTGGTGTAAAATAAACCAACCCTCCTGTTTCCGGGTGCTGAGATGAAAGAATATGGTTATAGAGTGCCTTTTCATAGTACTGCACATACTCTAATTGCCCGCTGCGAGCGTAAAGATGTTGCGATAACTTCAGCATATTATAGGTATTACAGGTTTCTGGCCCTTCTACCGATTCCACCATAGGCAAAAAATTATCCGTCGCGTGAAAATGTTCTGATACGCTGTTTCCACCAATACTAATGGTACGACCTTGTGTCACTGTATGCCAAAAATAATCGGCAGCGGCCGCCCAATCCTCATCATTCGCCAACTCGCTGATGCGAGCCACACCCACAATTTTTGGAATTTGTGTATTGGCATGTAAACCCGTTAGTTGGTCTTCACCCTTAAGTAACGGATCCAAAATATCACGATGCGTAAATCGCCTGGCGAGTTTGAGGTATTTGGCATCACCACTGATCGCATAGGCATCCGCCAACACTTCATTCATACCACCGTGCTCGGTATCCAACATTGCCTGCAACGTCAAGTCGTCCATTTTGGCGGTGACATTAATGGCCCAATCACACAGTTTTAAAAATGCCTGCTTTGCCTTAATATTATCGGTATAGCGATAAGCATCTCGCAGCCCGGCAAAAGTTTTGTGAAGGTTGTACCACGGCACCCACTTTGAACCGAGACTAAAAGCATCCACGTTGACATTTTGGTTGGCAACGTCATCCCAAAATTCTTTGCTACCAGGCACGCCGCCAATATAACCATCTCCATTCGCCTCTTGCACTTTCACCAAAGTATCGACCATCTTAGTCAACCGGACTTTTAACTCAGCGTTCCCTGTTGCCGCATAGGCCATTGCCAGAGCACTTAAATAATGCCCTCCAATGTGCCCATCCAGCCCAATGGACTCCCAATTTCCATAACTGGAGGCACGCATAGGAAGACCTGCTTCGCGCAGAAATGGCGCCAATAGTTTGTCTGGGTCTAAGGCCAGGAGGTACTCAACGTTTTTATCCTGGGCATACTTAAAAGGACCGTCTAATAACGTGACACTTTCGATAGAGAAAAGACTATAGGGCGTAGGGTTCACCGTGGGATTGAGCGAAGCCTCTGAACGATCAACTTCTTGATTGACGCTACAAGAAACAACACCTAAAACCCAGCCCAATAGAATTCCGAGTCTACACTTACCCACAAACAACGCCCTTAGCTTTCGACCCTGCATAGCACTACTCGCTTTCATTCACGTCAAATTAAAGAACACTTCGTTTCAAACCGAAGTATCGTTTTATCGAAATAACGCGTTTTATTCGCACACACGGGCAAACAAAATGCGTCTTTGCACCCATAAAAAAAGGCCAGAGTGGCCCGGCCTTTTTATTGAATTGAATTTTACAGGCTTAATCTCAGTCGATTAAACCCCTAAATTTAAGTGATAGTAAACTGCGTTGTGGCGCAGCTCCTGCTTGAGGTCACTGATGGTGGTCGTCGCACCAATCTTCACAAGCTCAACGCCTGCCATTTCACAAAAATCCGTAATCTGATCAAGATTAATGCCCTGCGTGTAGACGCTGTGGTGGGCTCCACCAGCATGAATCCAAGCAGCACCAGAAACCTCCAAATTGGGTCGAGGCTCCCACAGTGCTTTCGCAACAGGGAGATTGGGCAATTCGGCGGGTGGTGCAACCGTATCCAACTCGTTCACGATGACGCGAAAGCGATTACCCATATCAATTGTAGTGATATTCATGGCATAGCCGGGTTTGCCGGTAAAAATTAAACGGGCAATGTCTTTCTTTATGCCAATGGTGTGCGGGTGCACTTCTAATCTAGGCTTCGCCTCTGCGGCGATGGATGGGCAGACCTCCAACATGTGAGCCCCCAATACTTGATCGGGCGCTCCAAAGTGGTAGGTATAATCTTCCATAAAAGAAGTACCGCCGGGTTTGCCTTGGCTCATAACTTTAACAATGCGATTCATGGCCGCGGTTTTCCAGTCACCTTCCCCCCCATAGCCGTAGCCCTTACTCATTAACCTCTGAGTCGCCAAGCCAGGTAACCCGGTTAACCCGGTAAGGTTTTCAAAGCAGTTGGTAAACGCTTTGCAATCGTTGTCCTCTAAAAAACGCTGCATACCTAACTCAAGACGCGCTTCATTGCGTAGCATTTCCAGTTGGTGCTCGTCTTGAAGTAGACTCGGGGCAACCTCGTACTCTTGCTTGTAGTATTCCACCTGTGTGGCAATGTCGTCATCGCTCACTGCGTCGCACACTTTGGCTAGGTCGCCCAACCCAAATGCATGCACCTCGTATCCAAATTGAATTTGAGCGCCCACTTTGTCGCCCTCGGTCACCGCCACTTGGCGCATGTTGTCGCCAAAGCGCGCCACTTTGAGCGTTTGCGCCTCGCGCCACCCCATGGCAGCGCGAATCCAATCGTCTATCTGCGTCCTGACAGAGGCTTTTTGCCAATGACCGACCACAACCTTACGATCTTGACGTAGGCGCGTACCAATATAACCAAACTCGCGATCACCGTGCGCACTTTGGTTCAGGTTCATGTAATGCATATCAATGTCGGCCCAGGGCAAGGCCGCACCGAATTGTGTGTGTAAATGCATGTAGGGTTTATTCAGTGCCTTAAGGCCTGAAATCCACATCTTGGCCGGCGAAAAAGTATGCATCCATAAAATCAAGCCCACACAATCATCATCATTGTTGGCTTGCTGACAAACTTCGAGGATTTCCTTGGGGGTTTTAACAACGCCCTTAGCAATCACTTCAGCGCTGATCTCTTGTGCCTCGGTCAGCCCACTGGCAATTTGTCCACTGTTCTCGGCCACCTGCTTGAGTACCCCAGGACCGTACAAATGTTGTGACCCGGTGACAAACCAAATTTTCTTTTCGCCATAAATCTTCATAATGTGCCTCAATGTTGCCTTCGCTACTTACTTTTGACCGTAGTATGCATTTTTACCGTGCTTGCGCAGATAGTGTTTATCGATAATGGCCTGCTTCAAGGCCGACGTGTCTGGCGCCAATGTTTTGGTCAGGTACGCCATCCGTGCGATTTCTTCCAACACAACGGCGTGATAAACAGACTTGGCCGCATCTTTGCCCCAGGCAAAAGGGGCATGCCCTGCAATAATGACCATGGGAACCTCGTCTGGGTTCAACCCCTCAAACCGCTGCGTAATCTGAACGCCGGTTTCCTCTTCGTAATCCCGTGCGATTTGCGCATCGCTCATCACTGCCGTACAAGGCACCTCACCATAAGCAAAATCCGCATGCGTGGTACCCAAACAAGGTATCGGCAATTGTGCTTGCGCCCACGCTGTCGCATAAGTGGAATGCGTATGAGTCACACCGCCGATGGTTTCAAAGTGGCGATACAAATGCGTATGCGTCTTAGTGTCAGAGGAAGGGTTTAAACGCCCCTCAACCACGGCATTATCCAAATCCACCACTACCATATCGTCCACAGTCAGCGTGCTATAGGGCACCCCGCTGGGCTTAATGGCGATAACACCCTTATCGCGATCAATTTGCGACACATTGCCCCAAGTGTAAATCACCAGATTTTGCGCGTAGAGCTCCATATTCGCTTCATACGCAGCGCGTTTTAATTCGGAGTAACTCAATGTACACCTCCATTCACGTAGGTGCCCAACCCTTGATACTTTTGGTAAAGGGTTTTATAAACTTCAGCAGCCTTGGCGTTGGGCGTGTAGGTTTTGCATACAGAGGACCCCATGGCTGCCTGTGCGGAGGCCACATCAGAATGTGCCCCGCCCACAACCGCAGCAAAAATCGCCGCGCCTAGCGCACAACTCTGGTCACTGTCGAGAACATCTATGGGACAGTTCCAGACATCAGCACACACTTGCATCACAAACTCAGACTTTTTGGAGATGCCGCCAATGGCCACAACCGAGTCGACCGCAACACCCTCTTCACGAAAACGGTCAATGATCGCCTTGGAGCCAAATGCGGTGGCCTCCACCAGTGCCCGAAACACTTCGGGTGCACCACTACCCATCTTCAAGCCCGTAATCGCCATGGCCACCGTCTGATCCGCGTCGGGCGTTCGCCGACCGTTGACCCAGTCTAATGCCGTAACGCCGGTCTGGCCCGGCTCAAGCGCGGCCGCCGCCTCACTTAAAGCCACCAGTGTCTGATCTTCTATATTTTGCAGCGCTTTAGCATCCACGCCAGCGGATTGGGCCAGCGCAGTCAGCGGCCAAGTAACCAGGTTTTTATACCAAGCATACAGGTCACCAAACGCCGATTGACCTGCCTCCAGGCCCACAAAACCCGGCAACACCGATCCGTCCACCTGCCCGCAAATACCTTTGACGCACTTGTCGGCCATGTCCTCAACGGTTGACACTGTAATGTCGCAGGTTGACGTGCCCATCACCTTGGTGAGTACACCCGGCTTCACCGAGGCCGCCACGGCCCCCATATGGCAGTCAAACGCGCCATAACCTACGGGAATTCCCTCGGGCAAACCCAGTTTATGGGCCCAGGTCGCACACAGCGAACCCACCGCCTTATCGGACGTTTGGGTATCACTGGGCAAGGTGTCACGAAAGCCGTCTAGTAGTGGGTCTACACGGGTAAAAAATGCATTGGGCGGGTAACCGTTCCAGCTTTCATGCCACATCAATTTGTGGCCGGCTGCACAGCGTCCCATTTTAAAGCGTGAGGGGTGTGTGGTATCGGTTAAAACTGCAGGCATCCAATCACAGTGCTCTACCCACATTTTTGCGGCAGCACGCACATTAACGTCCTCGCGCAAAACATGTAACACTTTTGCCCAATACCATTCGGAGGAATAAATACCCCCTTCATAACTCAAATAATTAGGCGTACTGGCCTCGGCCGCCTGCGTAATCTGTTGAGCCTCGGTCACGGCAGTATGATCCTTCCAAAGCACGAACATGGCGTTGGGGTTTTCTGCGAATTCGGGTTTCAGAGCCAGCGCCTGACCTGTCTCATCCACTGCGATGGGCGTGGAGCCTGTGGTATCAAAACTGATACCCACCACGGCTTCGGCAGCCCCTGCCGGCGCCTTCAACCACAGCGCCTGGCAGACTTGCTCCAGGCTCTCCAAGTAATCCAGCGGGTGCTGACGGAATTGGTCTTTCGCTGGCTGACAATACAACCCTTTCGCCCAGCGAGGATAATTGACCGTATGAGTCGCCACTTCAAATCCTGTGACGGTATTCACCAGTAATGCTCTAACCGAATCGGTGCCATAATCCAGGCCCAATGCGTATGCAACCATAAAACTTCACCTATGTTAGTGGGCGACGACGCTTATCTTTTTTATCATATAATAATACTCACGCAGTTCCAATGAAGTTGGCGATATTACATATCGCGGTTTTCTAATGCGAAAACTTGCGAAAGGCGCCGCGAAAACACGGCTTTGCAGAAACCAATATGACCAAAGCGATCAATCTGATAATTAAAAGAAACAACCTCAAGGGTGTAAGGGCTTGGAGTGCCCGCCGAAAAACCATTCGGCGCTGAGTGTGCGGGTGAATTATACCCATCCGCCATCGACAATAAAATGTTGTGACGTACACATTTTAGAATCATCAGAGGCCAAGAAAAGCGCCATGGCAGAAATATCTTCTGGCATGACAGGCTGCTTGAGGCACTGAGCTTCGGCAATTAAGTCTCTCGCCTTGTCGTCCACACAGGTTTCGAGCTGTCGCCGGGTCATCACCCAGCCTGGCACCAAAGTGTTCACGCGAATGGCGAAAGGCCCCATATCCCGCGCTAAGCCTCGGGTTAGCCCTTCGATTGCCGCTTTGGCACTGGTGTAGCCTGGCATACCACCTTGGGTCGCATACCAGCTCATGGAGCCTAGGTTGATAATTGAACCACCACCGGCGGCCTTCATATCCTCAAATACAGCTTGTGAGGCAAAAAAATGGTGGCGCAAATTGACGGCAATTCTCTCGTCCCAATACGCCACTGTCACATCGCGAAAATCATGGCGTTCATCATTTGCAGCATTGTTGATCAACACCACCACCGGACCAAGTTGCGCGCGAATATCGGCTATAGTGCGTTGCAATAGAGGGACATCGACAAGGTCGCAGTGGTAGTAGTGGGGTAAATTGGTACAACCTGAGTGCTCAATATAATTGATCAGTGACTCGGCACAATTATCCAAAATATCAATAAAGGCCACGCGAGCACCCTGCCGGCAAAAAGCGTCCACGAGGTTGGCGCCAATACCTGATGCCCCACCGGTGACTAACACCACTTTCCCCGCCAAACTGGGGTACAGATTGCTTAAGCTCACAGACCACTCCTCAAATACACACTCGCAACCGAAGTTTTGCGAAAGTCGTTGCCTCGACAGCCAGAACCAGCAAACACTTCAAATGGCATAGCGGAGAAATTTATCAGTAACCCAATTTAGAGAAAAGGCGAAACGCTGCAATTGCAGGGCAGTTGGCAAAACAAGCCTAACCCCAAAGCATTCGGCTAGCGCATTTTGACGTAAACAACCCAATTTAAGGGGGCATTTTAGGACGAGCGAAACAAAAAATACTATAGAAAATAATCGTTGGCGATACCATAGGCTTCTAAAACATCAATCGCCGTCATACCGGCCGCCTCTGCCGCAGCAATACCCAGTTTTGAATCCTCAAATACTACGCACTGTTCCGGCGGCACCCCCATGCGTTTCGCGCACAATAAAAAGGTGTCGGGTGAGGGTTTGGGGTTGGCTACCTGATCACCGCCCACCACCGGTGAAAACCACTCACGAATACCACACAAATGCAATATCACTTCAGCTTCATCGGTGTAAGCCCCCGTGCCAACAGCCATGGGTCTAACCCCCACATAAGGGGCAGCAATATCTTTCAGCGCAGTGGGTTTTACATAGGAGCTTAGGTTTTGTTTTACTACGGATTCTTTAAAATCGTTCATGTGCTCAAGGCTCACGTCCACAGAGCAGCCGAACACTTCTAACAGATGTGCCAGTGTTTGCTTGGTGGGCACACCGGCCAAACTGCGCATCAAGGGGCGATCCACGGGAATACCAAAGTTCTCAAGCGTTTGGCTCCAAGCCACCTCATGCAATCGGCCTGAATCCACCAATGTGCCATCCATATCAAAAATAAAACCTTGATACTGCTCTAACATCTCGTATTTACCAAATCATGAATGCGATTTTTCACCTTGCACAAGAAAACGTTGCAAAGCAATAAAACAAAACAACAGTAACCCAATGACAATTTTGGTCCACCAACTGCTCAAGGTACCATCGAAAGAAATATAAGTTTGTACCACGCCCATGATCAACACGCCAAATAAGGTTCCAGCCACATAGCCGTAGCCCCCTGTGAGCAGGGTGCCGCCGATCACGACGGCCGCGATCGCGTCCAGCTCTACGCCCACTGCAGCTAAGGCGTACCCCGAGAAAGTGTAAAAACTAAACACAATGCCCGCCAAAGCCGCCAGCAGGGCATTTAGCGCATATACGCCAATAACCGTTCTTGCAATGGGCACTCCGCACAACGCCGCGGCACTGGCATCACCACCAAGCGCATACACTCGCACCCCAAAACGCGTGAAGCTGGCCAACAATATGGCCAACACCAACACCACCAAACTGATCATGGTGGAAGCATCTAGCCATGCCCCCGCAGGCAGTTGGAAACCAAAAAAAGCCACCGTATCGTAAAACTCATGGGTAATGGGAATCGACTCTTCACTAATGACCGCACTCAAGCCTCTTGCGAAAAACATCCCCGCCAAAGTCACAATAAAAGGTTGCAGCTTATAAAAATGAATGATCATCCCCATGGTGGCGCCAAAAAATGCACCGCCCACGAGGACAAGCGCAAAAGCCGCCAAGGGGTGCCACTGGTGATGTTCAACCAAAACACTCACGACCACACCGGTTAACGCAATAACCGCACCGACCGACAAATCGATACCGCCGGATAAGATCACAAACGTCATACCCACTGCAGTGATAATTAAAAACGCATTATCAGTAAATAGGTTTACAAAGACACGAAGCGTACCAAAATTCTCAAATTTCACGCCGCCAATGGCAAACAAAATCACAAACAAAATGCTGGTAACTGCCAGTGGCAAGTATCGAGTATTCAACGACTTAAACATGTTGTTTCCTCACTCGCCACTGACTGAACTGACGATGCAATGCATCGGACTGCAGTAGCAACACCAACAGGATCACCCCAGCCTTAATCAATAAATTAAATTTTGGCGGTACGCCACTTAGAATAATGGTGATGGTTAACGTTTGAATAATCAACGCCCCAACAATCGACAAGAAAACCGAAAATCGCCCCCCCATTAGCGATGCGCCGCCAATCACTACTGCAAGGATGGCATCCAACTCAAGCCACAGGCCGGCATTATTGGCATCACTGCCGCCTATGTCCGCCGCTGCAATCATGCCCGCGATGGCCGCACACAAGCCGGACACACCATAGGTCATTGCTTTTACCGCGCGATCATTAATGCCGATGTAATGGCTGGCATTGGCATTGGCACCTACAGCTTCCACATAAAGGCCCAGAGCAGTACGACGCATCAACAATTGAATGACCACAAAGGTCAATATCACCAACACTACGGGAAACGGCAAACCCAAAAAATAGCCCACACCTAAAAATCCAAAGGCTTCATCGTGAAAAGTGACGATTTGACCAGCATTGATCAATTGTGCAATGCCGCGCCCCGCCACCATCAAAATCAAGGTTGCCACAATCGGCTGAATACCAAAGTAAGCCACCAAACACCCGTTGACGCAGCCCGCCAAAATGCCTGCGGCCATGCCACCTAAAATGACCCAAAAAACGTTGTCCACACCAGAGGTAATTAATGCCGCAGACACCGCACCGGCAATGGCCATCACCGACCCCACCGACAAGTCCACCCCACCGGTGGCAATAACCAATGTCATACCGATAGCCAATAGTGCCACGGGCGCGGCGCGGTTTAAGACATCAATTAAACTGCCGTAAAACCGGCCATCTTTAAACTCAATGCTAAAAAATTCAGGTGAAATCAAAACATTGATTAAAACTAAAAACATCAGCCCCGCGACGGGCCATATAAACCGTCTACTTTCTGGGATGCTTAAAAGTGATTTCATAATGTGTTCTCAAAACTGCTGTTGGGCTCTTTAGCCGAAAATCATTTACGCGCGCCCACCGGCGATTGACTGTAAAATGGATTGCGCTGAAATTTGATGACCCGACAACTCGGCCACTTTTTGACGGTCCCTCAGAACCACCACATGATCGCTGTATTCCACTAGCTCTTCAATTTCGGAAGATGCTACCACCAGGCCCAACCCCTTTTGACACAGCTCACGTATCAATCGAATAATTTCGGCGTGGGCGCCCACATCAATACCTCGCGTGGGCTCATCCAACAGCAATAGCACCGGCTCAGAGGCCAACCATCTGGCTAGAATAACTTTCTGTTGATTACCGCCACTGAGTTGCGAAATAGGCTTTTCGATATCGGACGTGGCAACTTTTAAGGCTTTTACATATTGCTCCGCCAACGCCCTCTGCTGTTTGATGGGAATGTAACGCCACCAACCGCGTTTGATCTGCATGGCGATAGTCATATTTTCGCGAATGGACAAAGGCCCCAATATACCGTCGCGCTTTCTGTCCTCGGGGCACAGGCCCATACCCAACTGTACTGCGTGGCGTGTATTTTTGAGTTGCAAGGTTTCGCCCTTTAACAACATGGTGCCTTGCGTCTTGGCATCCACGCCAAAAATCAAACGGCACAGCTCCGTTCGCCCAGACCCCAGTAAACCCGCCAAACCAACGGCCTGTCCGGCTTTCACTTCGATGTCCATGGGCTGCAAAGTGGTACGTGTGCCCGCGGCCTTCAAGGTCAACAACGCAGGCTTACCGTCGTCCACTGGCTCCACTTTCAATTTATGGGTTTCGGCTTCTAGTTCACGTCCCAACATGTGGCTCACCAACTGTGGTTGCGTCAACTCTGCGGTCAAGTATTCACCCACCAATTGACCGTTACGCAATATGGTAATGCGGTCGGTAACCGCGTACACCTGGTCCAAAAAGTGCGTTACGAAAACAATTCCGATTCCTTCGGTTTTTAAGCGACGCAAAATATCGAATAGCGCGGCCACTTCTCCTGCATCCAAGCTCGCCGTGGGTTCATCCAATATCAAAACTTTTGCGGACATATCCACGCCACGGGCAATGGCAATCAACTGTGCAATGGCCACCGAGAAGTGCGACAGCGGCTTGGTAACATCAATATTCAGGTTGTAGTCTGTCAACAACGCTCTGGCTTTTTGGTTCACCGCTTTCCAATCGATCAAACCAAACTTTTTGGGCTCTCGGCCTAAAAACAAATTCTGGGCCACGGATAGGTTGGGTAAAAGGTTCACTTCCTGGTAGACCGTGGAAATGCCCAAAGCCTGAGCATCGGCAGTGCTGGCTGGCTGTATGCATTCGCCCGCCAGTTGCACATCGCCGCTGTCACGCTGATACACCCCCGTCATCACCTTGATGAGTGTAGATTTACCCGCGCCATTTTCGCCCAGCAGGGCATGCACCTCACCTGCTCGCAAAGTAAAATCCACATTATCCAAAGCGACGACGCCAGGAAAGACTTTTCCCACTCCGCGCAATTGCAAGAGGGATTGTTGCTCTTGATTCATGAAATACCTACCGAAAGGAAGCCGCGCCGGGAAGCCGGCGCGGTGTCTGCATCAAGGGAGAATCGTTAAACCCAGAAGATCCGTGAAAGCCAGGTCTAACTATGAATGCTCAGTGCCCTGCTGTGGACGGAAAGCGAATGCGATATTCTTCTTCGTAGTTGTCTTGTGTGAAAACGCGACCATCCATCACAATCCATTTTTCAAAATCTTTTTTGCCCTTCAAATATTGCTCAATAACATCAAACGCGGGGCCGCCCATATGAGGGCTCAGCTCAACAGAGACATTCACTTCTCCATCCTTCAAGGCCACAAAAATATCGTCGACGGCATCCACCGATACCACCAAAATGTCTTCACCCGGTTTTAATCCAGCCTCTTTAATAGCTTGAATGGCTCCTAACGCCATTTCATCGTTGTGCGCCCAAAGCGCGCACAGATTTTTGCCGCCCGCTTCGGCCTTTAATATACTTTCCATGACTTCCTTGCCTTTGGCGCGGGTAAATTCCGCCGTTTGGCTACGAACAATTTTGGCCTTGGGGTACTTCGAAACCACTTGATTGAAGCCTTCCATACGGCCAATCGCAGCCGAGGAACCCACGGTACCTTGCAGCTCTACAATACTGCACTCACCTTTGGTTTTGTCCATTAACCACTGCGCGGCTTTAACGCCCTCATTGACAAAATCTGGCGCAATGCGCGTCACATACAGGCTGTCATTCTTGAGATCCACATTACGGTCTACTATGACCACGGGAATGCGCGCTCGCTTAGCTTCCATCAACACAGGCCGCCAACCAGTTTCCACCACTGGCGCCACGAGAATGGCATCCACACCTTGGGCAATAAAACTGCGGATGGCTTTAATTTGATTCTCTTGTTTTTGCTGGGCGTCTGAAAATTTGAGGTCTATACCTCGTTTTTCGGCTTCAGCTTTTACCGACTCTGAAAACGTGGTTCGCCAACCACTCTCTGAGCCCACTTGAGAAAACCCAACTGTCAGAGCCATTGCAGCCTGAGATACGGAGAAAACTGTGGCGGCACAAAGCCCCAAAATTGCTTTATTCATAGAGATCTACCTGCTTTATTATCGTCTTCGACCTTGAACGAACCGGGTTGATCCATACCCACTCCCGAGGCGCTCGCCACCCAAAACTGTGTGTTTGCAAAAAGCGCTAACCATCAAATGTGTAATATAATATTATATTTTGTTAAACTCAATTACCACCGACCCTGTCATCGAATTAACCTTTGAGACCCGCCAACCTTCACCGAGTTCTCGCTTATGCTGGGCCGGGCTGCATTTTAACAATATCTGGGACGTTGGGTAGAATTTACCGTGAATAACCCCAATTGCAACTCAAACGAGTGGCAATATTCGGTTTTTAAAGGCGAGATACTCCCTTTAAAAAAGCGCCCAACACTGCTGGGTGTCAAATCCCCCCAATAACCCCACTGGGATAACGAAATTTGAAGGCATTCAACTCACTTGAGTGATATGGTGCCGCCAACCGGAACAAACAAAGTCTACGTTATGCATAAACTTGCCTTCTCTCCGCTTTGGATATTACTGCTCATTTTTTCAGCCAAGCAAACGTCCGCCACTCCAGAATTAAGGCTGCAAGACATCGAAAACCCCGCGGTATTCAGGCGCAATAAAACTCAACCCCACGTCGACAAAACACCTTACCCCTCTCGCAAGGCGGCGCGAATAGGTCAACGTTTAGACTCACCCTTTGTGATGATGTTAAATGGCGACTGGCAGTTCCACTACGCTGGCAACCCCAATAACAGCCCCAAGCATTTTGAATTGCCGACCTTCGATGCCAGCCAATGGGACACCATTCCGGTGCCGTCCAACTGGCAATTGCAGGGCTACGGCATCCCTCTTTACGTCAACGTAGAATACCCCTTTGCCAAAGACCCACCTCGGGTCATGTCGGAACCTCCTGCGCATTTCACCAATGCGCCTTGGGAAAATAGAAACCCCACAGGCGTTTACCGGCGCACCTTTGACCTGCCCAAAAGCTGGCAAAAGCGTGAAACACATTTGGTTTTTCAAGGCGCTGATAGCGCCTTATACGTTTGGGTGAATGGCCAGTTTGTGGGGTACTCTCAGGATAGCCGAACACCCGCCGAATTTAACATTACCCCCTACCTCAAGCCTGGCAGCAATTTGATCGCAGCCCAAGTGATGCAATACAGCGACGGCTCCTACCTGGAAGATCAGGATATGTGGCGTTTATCGGGACTGTTTCGCGACGTGTACCTTTGGTCTGCCCCTAAGGTGGACATCCGAGACTTTCACGTCAAGCCTCACATCCATGACATTGCGTCTGGCCGCGCAAGCGTGACACTCGACCTGGATGTCATCCGCTATTCGGACGATAAATCGTCAGGTGAGCCCCAAACCGTCAAGCTCCATGCTTGGCTTTACGACCAATCCAAGCGCATCGCAAAAGCCGATACCGAGGTCACGCTACAAGAAGGAGATAGCACCACCTCACACCTAACGCTCAACCTTTCCTCCACCCAATTGTGGTCAGCGGAATCGCCCTATTTATACCCTCTGTTACTACGAATCAAAAACGGAAGAACCGAAACCTATTACAAAACCCAAGTGGGGTTTCGTAGCAGCGAGGTTAAAGACGGGCAGTTTTTGATCAACGGCAAACCTGTTTTGATCAAGGGCGTGAATCGGCACGATCATCACCCGGACACCGGCCACTATGTCACCCGCGACAATATGCGCCAAGACCTCCTACTCATGAAGCAACTCAACATCAATGCGGTGCGCACGTCTCACTACCCCAACGATCCCTCCTTCTATGAGCTAACGGATGAACTCGGCCTTTATGTGATAGATGAAGCCAACATCGAGTCTCACGGCGCTGGCTGGCACGTCAACCCGCTAGCAGAGTCGCCAGACTGGTTAGAAGCCCACTTGGACCGCGTTAAAAACATGGTAGAGCGGGACAAAAACCACCCATCCATTGTCATTTGGTCTATGGGTAACGAAAGCGGCGACGGCGAAAATTTTGTCAAACTATCGGACTGGATTCGACAACGCGACCCTTCGCGCCCTGTCCACTATGAACGAGCAAGCACCTCACCGCACACAGACTTTTACTCTTTCATGTACACCACTGTTGATAAATTAAAAGCCTTAGGTGAGCAGCAAGCCCAACTGCCTGCAGCAGAGAGACGACCTGTCATTCTATGTGAGTACGAGCACGCCATGGGCAATAGCCTTGGCAACATCAAAGAGTACTGGCAGGCCATTCGTAACAATCCGTATTTGCAAGGCGGCTTTATTTGGGACTGGGTAGACCAGGGGCTAGCCCAAGAAGGCCCGCGGGCGCTGGTCACACAAGACCTTGCGAAAACCGCCAACCGCTTGCACCTGGCTGCAACGACCTCTCCAGAGCGAGGGTTAACCGAAGGTAAAGCGTGGCTGGATTTACCCCATCACTCCAACCAACAAGGCCTGGCCGTTTGGATAAAACTCCAGGCGAATAAGCCACAACTTAGCCAACCTTTGGTAACAGAAGGTGACAGTGTTTACAGCCTGTGGCTTACCGCAGAAGGCAAAGCGCTAAAAGTCACACTCGGACAGACCACGGTTGAAGACCTTACCTTCCCACTGCCCGAGGGGTGGTTCGACACCACGCATACTTTATTTCTAAGCGTTACCCAAACCACTGCCACACTAACGATTGACGGCGAAGTGGTGGCGTCCAGCGCACTAAAAGCTCCCTTACCCACTACCGGACTCCCACTTTGTGTGGGCTGCAATGCCGACAGCACAGAGGCACACCACCGAGATGCCAAGGGGCTATTCAGCGGCGGCATTGTGTCAGTCAAACGCTTTGGCTCGCCCGTAAACTACCCGTTTGCGACAGCGGCCCAAGCCCATTCAGGTCATGTGTTGGCGTTTGTGGATTTTACGCAAGTCCCCAACCAACGAGAAACCACACCCTACTTTGCCTACGGCGGGAATTTTGGCGACCAACCCAACGACGGCAGCTTTTGCTTTAATGGCCTGGTGCGTGCCGACCGCACGCCCAACCCGCACAGCGTGGCACTTAAGTATTGGTATCAAAACCTTTGGGCCACCCTTGTGGCCGCACACAATGACCACGTGACACTGGACATTCTGAACGAGCAATTTTTTGAACCTCTTCATGGCGCTAAGCTTTATTGGTCCATCACCGAAAATGGCCACCCGCTGCGCAAAGGAGAATGGGCGGCAGAGGCTATTCCACCACAACAGTCTGCACAGACCCAGCTTACCTACCAACCCATCACCCCCGTGGCGTCTCGCGACTATTGGCTGAATTTGGAGTGGAAGCTCACCCAAGATACGCTCTGGGCATCCAAAGGTCACACCCTGGCCCACCAACAATTGGCGCTGCCCTGGGGTCGCTGGCAAGCGCCACCTGCTCCCAGCACACCGGCGACCATTTCACTCACGCAAACCGACAAAGCCATTCAATTGTCCAGCCCCTATTTTTCAGCCGGCTGGAGCTTGAGTAGCGGGTATTTAACGCATTACCAAACAGAGAGTGGCCTGACGCTAAAAGCGCCCTTAGCGCTTAATTTTTGGCGTCCACTAACCAATAACGACCGCGGGTGGAAGGCCAGTGAGGTATCTCGCCTTTGGCGAACCGCAGGTTCGCGCGTCACGGTCACTGATTTCTCCTATTCACAAACGGCAGATACCACCACACTGCAATTTTCCTTGGACCTACCCGCGGCACAGTCCCAGGCCGACATCACTTACAACGTCCATCCTAATGGCGTGATCGACGTCAATGCCGTCATTCGCCTGGTCGGCGAATCATTACCCTCCCCGCTCAATGTTGGCTTTAGCACCGCCCTGCCAAAAGCATTCAATCAGTGGCAATGGTATGGACGAGGTCCCACAGAAAACGTTGTTGACCGCTCTGAGGCCACCGCTGTCGGCTTTTATGAAAGCACGATCGCCGAGGCGTTTTACCAATATGGCGACCCACAATACTCTGGTGGCCGCACAGACATTCGCTACGCCCGCTTTGTGAATGCCAATGCCCAAGGCCTAGGGGTTTACGCCCAAGACGCACAACACCCAGTGCACCTTTCGGTGTACCCCTATTCACCTTACGACATTGAACTGGCGGATTACCCTCACCAGTTAGTGCCACGAGACGCCTATACACTCAATATCAACGCACGTGAAACCGGTGTGGGCGGCAGCGATTCATGGGGCGCACGTGCATTACCCGAATACCAAATTAACCCGAACGCCACTTATCACATGACCTTCCAGTTAAGGCCCGAATCGGGGGGTGCCGCACGCCCCCATTAGTTTAAAAGGCGCCAAATCCCTCGGGCAAAGTGCCTATTGCGGTGTACACTTAGAAAAACACCATTGCCATCGACGGTAAACCCTGCCGTCGAACTCATATCATCTGTGCCGAAGGGACCAACATGAAACACCCAGAGCGCCCGCTATATATCCCTCACTCAGGGCCCGCGTTAATCACCACTCCGCTGCTAAATAAGGGCAGCGCTTTTAGCAAATCCGAGCGTTTGAATTTCAATTTAAAGGGCCTGCTACCCCCCAGTTACGAAACCATCGAAGAACAGGCCGAGCGCGCCTATATGCAATTCTCTAGCTTTGACTCGGATCTCAACAAACACATTTACTTGCGCTCCATCCAAGACGCTAACGAAACGCTGTTCTACCGTTTGCTGCAAGACCACCTGGTGGAAATGATGCCCATCATCTACACCCCCACCGTGGGTGATGCCTGCGAAAAATTTTCGGACATTTATCGTACCTCACGCGGACTTTTTATCTCCTACTCTGAAAAAGACCACATCGATGATGTTCTTCACAATGCCACCAAACGCAATGTGAAGGTTATAGTCGTGACCGATGGAGAACGTATTCTAGGTCTGGGCGACCAAGGTATTGGCGGGATGGGCATTCCCATTGGCAAGCTATCGCTTTACACGGTATGCGGCGGCATCAGTCCAGCTTACACCCTACCCATTGTTCTTGACGTGGGGACCAACAACCCAAAATTACTGGAAGACCCAAGGTATATGGGCTGGCGCCATAAACGCATTGGCGCAAAAGACTACAACGAATTTGTCGACACCTTTGTCCAGGCTTTAAAACGACGTTGGCCCAAAGCCCTTTTGCAATTTGAAGATTTTGCTCAACCCAACGCCATGCCATTGTTAAAACGCTATCGCAATGAAATTTGCTGCTTTAACGACGACATCCAAGGCACCGCATCAGTCACGGTAGGCAGTTTACTGGCGGCGTGCCGTGTAAAAGGGGTCGAGCTAAAGGATCAAAAAGTGGTTTTCGTGGGTGCCGGCTCCGCTGGTTGCGGTATTGCCGAGCAAGTCGTACAGCAAATGGTTGCAGAAGGTGCTAGCGACGAAGCCGCTCGCGCAAATATTTTTATGATTGACAAAGTAGGCTTGTTAACCGACCAAGTTAAAGGCTTACGAGACTTTCAAAAGGCGTTGCGCCAAAAAAGTGAAGCCTTACAAGGCTGGTCATACAGCGGTGAACTGCCGACACTGCGCGATGTGGTGAACCTTGCCAAGCCGAGTATTTTGATTGGTGTTTCTGGGCAAAAGGGCTTGTTCACCGAACCCGTCATTCGCGCCATGAAAGAGGGCTGTGATACGCCCATTATTTTCCCACTCAGCAACCCCATAAAACAAGTCGAAGCCACGCCAGAGCAAGTGCTGGAATGGACCGACGGTGACGTTATTATCGCCACAGGCAGCCCCTTTAAGCCGGTGGAATACAAGGGCAAAGTATTCCCAATTGCGCAGTGCAATAACAGTTACATTTTCCCCGGCATTGGACTTGGCGTGGTGACCGCAGGAATCAGACATATTACCGACGAAATGCTCATGCTCGCCAGCCGACTGCTGGCAGAGGCCTCGCCCAAGGCCAACACAGGTAAAGGCGACTTGTTACCGCCGCTTACAGAAATTGCCACTTTGAGTAAGGCCATTGCGTTTGGCATTGGCAAACTGGCGCAAGAGCAAGGGCTAGCACTAGAGATGCCCGATGCACTGTTAACCGAAAAAATCAATCGCGCGTTTTGGCAACCGGTGTACCGCAAATATCGGCGGGTGAGTATATAGGTGGCAGGTTTGATCGTTGAATCAATTGCGACTTTTCCATGTGTGTGAGTTTTTTAAGTGCGGCTTCACGCACAGAGGCCTGTGCACGATTAACTGCAGGCTCGCAGTACACCACCGCAATGGGTTTAACCGACCTAAAATACTTGGCGCCACGCGCGCCCACTTCCCCATTGTGTAAGGCTTGATGCTCAGCGAACCTGCGCGCCACATCCACAGTAATGCCCGTATACAGGGTGTTTTTGTCGGTGAGAATCATATACACCCACCACCGGGATTGGGCAACCGCGTTTGTTGCGTCACTTTTGCGTTTCTGCGTCACTGCCTCTCTCTTGGATCGTTAAATTCTCTAAGTCATGCACGGTTTCACTCACAGAAAGCACGTAATATGCGCTACCCATTTCATTGAGACTCTAGCATGCCACAAAGACTCGTCCTTGCCACCGTGGGCATTGCGTTTGTGTTCTTGGTGTTGGTATGGCTACTACTTGTCGTCCGCCCCATAGAGCACACAGCCCCTCAATATACCGCCACGGTGATTGACCCTAACTATGAGGGGGCAATGATCACACCACAAGGTGGGCCGATACTCGCCTGGGGCAGCGACGGCACCATTCAAACCTCCCAGGATGGCAAGGTGTGGCAGACCTCAGCAACCCCTACCGCCAACGACCTGCTCGATATGGCACATAACCCCGATGGTAGCCGACTCATGGCTGTAGGCACCCAAGGTACTGTGCTCACCTCCATCGACGCCGGTGCCACTTGGCAAGCCATTCGCACACTAGAAACCACCGCCACCTTCACAAGCGTGCTGTTTGATCCAAGCACCCAAACCTGGTTGGCGGCTGGCCATAACGGCACCATCGCCATCGCCGATGCGGCTCACCCCACCGAGTGGCAAGTGATGCCCACGCCATTTGGCGACCATATCCTAGCCCTGACACGAACACCCGAAAGCGGCCACCTGTTGCTCGGCGGCGAACAAGGCTTGATTGCCCAATCCGACAATGGCGGCCGAACCTGGGAAATCGCACCAAGACTCACCCAGCAACCCATCATGGCCTTTCACCACGTTCCCGACCTCACCTTGGGTCTCAGCGCCAGCGGCCAACTACTAACAACACGCAACGACGGCCAAACCTGGCAGCTACTGGACACGGCACAGCGTGCCCATTTTAACGATGTGGTCTTTAGCCCCCAGCACCACACCATCTGCATTTCGGCCAGCAATGGTACCGTGCTGTACAGCGAAGATTACGGCTACAACTGGCGGATAACGCCATTGCCAGTTGACCCCTATGCCAGCTATTTGGACCCATTTATTTTGGATGCCAAAACGGGCAGCATCCTGCTATTTGGCAATCGAGGCATGCTATTCACATCCACAGACGGCGGGAGAAACTGGGGCAAGAGCGAACAACGCCACAAGGAAGACCATCACGTCATTCTGCAGCACCCCAAAAATCGAAACATCATTAGTTTGGGTAACCGCGGCTACAAGGCTGTAAGCCAAGACCTTGGGCAATCATGGGAGGTGCTTCAACCCAGCCTAGATTTTTACTGGCGTGACGCCCTCGCGACACCGGAACCGGCACTACTAATGGTTGGCGAACTAGGGAAAGTGATTCTTTCGAAGGATCACGGCCAATCGTGGCAATACGTGCCGGTTGAATACCCGAACGCCAAAACTCCGCCCAGCTACCATGCACTGCGTATCAACCCCAATACACAAACCGTTTTTGCCACCGGCCCCACAGGATTGATTATGCGCTCGGATGACTTGGGCCATCGCTGGACGGTCTCGCACTACACCCCCTTTGAGCAAGGTGAAGTGTTCCCCGATTTGGAGTTTGATCACACAGGCAATACAGGGTTTGCACTGGAGGCGTTCAACGGCCCCTACTACACGGTCGATGGCGGTGAGCGCTGGCAACAAAGCCTCATCTCAGACAAACGCCAACTGTGGCACTCGAGCTTACTTTCAACCGCCGAGCACCGCGTGGGGTTGGCCGTTGGACAACAAGGGATATTGGCAGTCAGCCACGATGGCGGCATTACTTGGAAAGTGGTCGAGGATTCCGTCATCGGCGACCAGCATTTGTATGGCAGCTACGCAGACCCATCCAAAAACTTATTGTTTGCGCTTGGCGATGGCGGGCGCATTCTGCGCTCCAAAGACCTCGGCCAAACCTGGGCGTCGCTCAATACGCTGACTTCAGCCTCCATACGGCACATGATCCGCGAACCAAAGCGACAAGCCCTACTTGCTGCTGGTGTTAACGGTTTGATCTTACGCTCCACCGACGATGGTGACCACTGGCGCAATATCCAAACCCCCACCCATGCAGAAATTCGACATTTTTTTGTAGAACCGGAAACCAACAACCTACTGGCCATCGGCCGCAAGGGTACCGTGCTTCGATCAGAAGACAGCGGGCTCCACTGGGATACCTTACCGAGTGGCACGTTCAAACACTTTCGCAATGCGTTATGGGATTCTCAAACACGCGATTTTATTGTGTTCGGTGAGCGGATCGTTCGATTCAAAAGCGTGATGTAACTACCCCTCGGCAAAGCCAGGGGGTCTCCGTTTTGTACGAGGGAACCTTGATCAAGTCGCAAGGCTTCTTTGCTTGGGCTTCCTGTGTCGTTCTACCGCCTGCATCCGTGCAGCCGTGCGCCCTTTCCTTAAAGTCGAGATCAAAGCTTAGCGGGTAAGGCACTTTCCGCAGTTAATGGCCGTAGTCCTTAACAAGAAAAGTAGCACTGTCAAATGGGGTTTGAAGCCGCGCCCATCGAAGCTTACAGAGCTTTCCGAACGCTTCGTTAGTGATTTTCGTCAGACCACCAATATAGACTTGACCGCCATGGATCACGGAAATACCGTTTTTGCAGGAGCAAAAAACGGTCAAATCACTGCCTTGATCTCGAAAAGCTCTGGATGCCAGAAGCTATCGGGGCTTAGTCAGAGGTTCCTAGGAAACGCCCAGCAGTTTTACCACCTTTTTGGGGGTAACCAGGTCTTCAAGCGTGTACTTTTCAAGTTCGTTCACAAAGGCTTCCACAGCATCGCCTAATACACCCTTTAATTCACAACCCGGTAATAAAACGCACGGCTTAGGCTCCATACAGTTAACGGGGTGCATATTGGGCTCTAGCGTTCTAACCACTTCGCCCAAATTAATCGACCCGGGATCCATTCCCAAGCGAATACCGCCGCCTTTGCCTCGTAAGGTTTGAATGTACCCTTCTTGTCCGAGACGCTGCACGATTTTCATTACATGATTTCGCGACAAATCAAAAGTACTGCATACGGAATCGATACTGGCCAACTGCTCGCGTGGCAGCACACTTAAGTACACAAGCGTTCTCAGACCATAATCTGTAAACCTGGTTAACTGCACACAATCCTCCATCAAATATTAAGGAGCCGCTGATGAAGCCCCAATGGCTTCTCGGCTTTAATCTCCTGGTCGCACTAACGCCTATATCCATGCAGTCGCGCATGACCTCAAAGCTCATTTGCCCAAACGAAATACCTTATTACAGGAGTAAAAACGGCCAAAGCACCGCCTTGAACTCGAAAAGCCAGAAGCTATTGGGGCTTAGTCAAAGGGTCTCTATTAACCCGGCAATTCAATAGGTTTCCTATCTACTGAATTGCGCACCCATAAAATACTGGCGGAAATGTGTGAATTTCCTTGTATTTTAAGGGCTTGCACTGGCCATTCCGGCCAATGGCGGCACGCCCTTTTACCGTATTAACCCGACATAAAAAAATTTCCGGGTTAATCGTTTAAGCTACCTAAGGTTTCTACTGTCATCAAAAAATACCAGCTTCCCTTTATCATAGCAAAAACGCCTCCTTCGCATCGCACCACCTCAAAAGCATGTACTGGCGCTGCATTATCCCTATAGCTAACCTATGCTATGGCAATTAAACATGCATAATCAATACATTTTATAAGTTTAAATACGTTTACGGTCCATTTTAATTTCAACATACCTTTATATGCCCTTCGCTGCACCCTTTAGTGGCACCCCCTATTTCACTGCACTAACCCACCACAGCAACTAAAACAAAGCTCAACATTTTGCATCATCATTAAGCCCCCAATTTAAAAGATGCATTATATTGGCACCTTTTGAGTGGCGCACCGACAGAAACCAATCGTGCGCATCCCCTATAGGTTATTGTTTTTATTACAACAAAACTAAAACAGTCCCTTTTGGCAAAGGCTTTGCATTGCCATTACCAAATTAAAACCCTGGTGATGTTGATCCATGGAAAACGCCGTAGAGCACACAGAAGGCAATAAAGTAGTGCAGACCTGCGACCCTGCAGCAAATGACGATTCTCCACGTGTATTGGTCGTAGGGGCCGGGCCCACGGGTGTACGCTTTACACAGGAACTGCTCAAACGTCAGCCCAACGCGAAAGTCACCTTATTCGGCAATGAGCCTTACCTGCCCTACAATCGAGTGCAGTTGTCCGCGCTACTGGCGGGTGACGTTAACTTAGAAGACATCACCACGCCTCTACCGCAATTGTCTCTGCACCCGTATTTTGTGCACATCAATGCCCATATTTTGCGTATCGATACCGATGCCAAGAAGGTGGTCGACACACGCGCAATCGAGTACCCCTACGATCACTTAGTGATTGCCACGGGCTCTCGTCCTCACGTTCCACACATTCCAGGAACAGAACAAACTGGTGTGTATACGTTTCGAAACCTGAAAGACACCGAGTCGCTTTATGGCCGAGTTGCACGCGCGCGGCACGTGGTGATAGTGGGCGGAGGTCTACTGGGCTTGGAAGCGGGCAGAGCCCTGCAACGAGCCAATACCAAAGTTACCATTGTGCAGCAAGGCCAACGGTTGATGAACCGTCAATTAGACGAAAATGCGGCCTCTTATTTAGGCGCCAAAGTCACCGCACTCGGCATAAAGGTGATTACCAACTCGGGCGTCAGACAAATTCTGGGGGAGGGCCGTGTCACCGGTGTTGTCACGCGCGATGGTGACACCGTTGAATGCGATACGGTATTACTTTGCGCCGGCATCAAGCCAGCCATTGAGCTTGCACGCGACGCGCGGATCAAAGTGACCAATGGCATTTTGGTGGACGACCAGTTACGCACTTCCGCCGAAGGGGTTTATGCTATCGGTGAGTGCTGCGAGCACAGGGGCAAAACCTATGGCCTGGTCAACCCAGGCTTTGAGCAAGCCGCCATCTGTGCCGATGTCATGACTAACGGCTCCGCGCACTATGTGGGGTCACTCGAAGTCAGCCGCTTAAAAGTACTAGGCGAAACAGTTTGCAGTATGGGTGAGGTGGCCGACTTGGCACCTCGCCCCTTTTTACACGAATGGGTGTACAACAATCAGCAAGACGGTATTTACCGAAAGGTTGTCACCTACAAAGGCCGCTTGATTGGCGCGGTGGGGTTTGGCGACTGGCCAGAAATCCGGCGTATTCAAGAGGCCTATCAGAACAGCCGGCAATTGTATCCCTGGCACTATCTGCGCTTTATATTGACCGGGTACTTATGGGGCGACAGCGCCAATGATGACCCCAATTTGTGGCCTGCCACCACCATTGTTTGCCAATGCAACAATATTTCACAAGGTGATCTGGTCAGCGCGGTGGGCCAAGGCGCGGCTACGGTCACCGCATTATCCATCGCTACCTCTGCCGGCACAGTGTGCGGCTCTTGCAAACCATTACTGGAAAAACTGGTGGGCGACAACGGCCCGCGCGAACCCGAAAAAACCGGCAGCACGCTGTTGATCGCGAGTCTCGCCGCCATGATCGTTGCCGCCGTTGTGCTTTTTTTACCCGCCATTCAAGTCTCCGACAGCGTGCAAAGCCCCGCCTTTTTAGAACCCATTTGGAATGACAAATTCTGGAAGCAAGTCACCGGTTTTACGTTGCTCGGCTTATCAGCAGTGGGGTTGTTTATGTCTTTGCGCAAGCGTATTAAAAATGACCGCTTTGGCCAGTTCGCCTATTGGCGAGTTTTGCACGTGTTATTGGGTGCAGCTTGCACGGGTATTTTAGTCGCGCACACGGGCTTGAACCTCGGCGAAAACCTTAACCGCTGGTTGATGATAGATTTTCTGGCAGTGCTTTTTGTGGGCGCAATCGCAGGCATTACGATTGCCTTGAGCCATCGTTTCACCGCAAATTTTTCTCAAAAAATACGCCGCTTTTTTACTTGGGTTCACATCTTGGCGTTTTGGCCGCTACCCGCGCTGTTGGCGGTTCACGTTCTGACCGTGTATTACTTTTAGGTATTGATTAACACATGAAAAAATTTGCGCTTTGGGGAGCATGGCTGTTTGTGACTGTTGCACTGGGCCTTTACTTTGGCCAAAAATTTTTGGCCGAAGGAGACAAAAGCACCTTTCTCGTGGGGGAGGCCACCTATGGCCACTTTCAAATAGAAATGGCCTGCGGCACCTGTCATAGCAGCCCCTTTGGGGGCGATGATGTACTGCAAGATGCCTGCATACAATGCCATGCCGAAGAGCTGGACGTGGCGCATGATTCTCACCCAAAATCGAAGTTTACCAACCCCAGAAACGCTGACCGCGTAGAGATTTTAGATGCACGCTACTGCATCACCTGTCATACCGAGCATCAACAAGAACAAACCCGTGCTATGGGTGTCAGCTTGCCTGATGACTACTGCTACCAATGCCACCAAGAACTCGAGAAAGATCGACCCAGCCATAAGGACTTGGCCTTTGACGGCTGCGCCTCAGCAGGGTGCCATAACTACCATGACAATCGCGCACTGTATGAAGATTTTTTGGTGGAACACGCTAAAGATCCCTGGCTAACAACCCCCAGCGTCGAAAGCATGGCCAATACAACCTTTACCAAAGCCACAGACACTCTAATCCACAACGAGGCGTTAACGGTAAGCTCCAGTGCCTTTCAAGCGGAAATTCGAGCCAACGCCGACATGGCGCACGACTGGCAAGCATCCTCGCACGCCCAAGCAGGGGTTGATTGTGGCGGCTGCCACACCCAACTCAATAACCGTGAATGGATCGATAAACCCAGCGTCAGCGAATGCGCATCATGCCACAAGCAAGAGGCGAAGAGCTTTATGGCGGGCAAGCACGGCATGCGATTGTCTGGCAAGCTGTCAGCCACTTTAAGCCCAATGACATCGGGTGAATCCCACATGTCCTTCAAGGCTGATACAGCGACCTTGGCACACGGATGCAATGCGTGCCACGGTGCACACCAATTTGACCCCCTAAAAGCCGCCGTCAGCGGTTGCCTGAATTGCCACAACGACGAGCACAGCCTCGCCTTTGAATCCTCCCCGCATGGCCAGCTTTGGCAAGCCAGTTTAACCGGCACCCCCAAGGGCCCCGTGGTGACCTGCGCAAGTTGCCACATGCCCCGCCAGGAAGTGAATATCCAGGGCCAAAAAGTTTTTGCCGTTCAGCACAACCAGAATGGCAACTTGCGCCCCAACGAAAAAATGATTCGCCCCGTATGCATGGATTGTCACGGGTTAGCTTTTGCCATAGATGCATTGGCAGATCCCGCCCTGATTCAAAACAATTTTAATGGGCAACCCAGTCAGCACATCAAATCCATCGACTGGGCTTTAAAACGTCTTGACGAAGAGACACCCTAAATTTCACCCACACCTGAGGACATTAACCATGAAGAGAATTCTTGCAGCATCCTTCCTAAGTAGCGCCACTGTGTTATTAAGTGGTTGTGGCGAAGAGGCCAAACCCGGTATCGACCCCGCCGTGTATACGGACTCGTTGTTTGCCGTAATGAAGGCCGACCGTACCAACTACACAAAATTGATTGTCAAGCGACTCGGCCCCGCAGGCGCAGGCGCGATTAAACCGGACGAACATTGGAAAGACATGGAAAATGGTGCGCCGTTACCCGCTCAAATGTTCCGCGCCGGAGCCGAAGCCGTTACAGAGTTAACCGATAAATTTACCTACTCACTACAAAGCCAGTGGCCAATCAACAAGCAGAACGCACCTCGCACGGATGTCGAAAAGGCCGGTTTACAATATATTGCAGACCATCCTGGCGACAATTATTATGGTGAGGAGACATTAGGCGGCGTCACATATTTTACCGCAGTGTATCCGGATGTTGCTGTATCCGACGCATGCACTACTTGTCACAACGAACACAAAGACACCCCCAAAACTGATTTCCAAGTAGGAGAAGTGATGGGCGGCGTCGTCATTCGCGTGCCACTCTAAGCCTTTTTGACACCTTAAACTGCGGAGAAAAGACTGTGCTGCATTTAAAAAAATTTAGCATGATAGGTTGTTTGATTTTGCTCACCGCCTGCGGTGAAGAAGAGAAAGTCGAAGCGCCCGTGGTCTCCGCCGGCGAACAAATATTCAACAAGAACTGTAAAGTCTGTCACGCTCAAGGCATTAATGGTGCCCCCATACTCGGCAACAAAGCCATGTGGGGGCCACGAGTGGGCCAAGGGATACCCACATTGACCGAGCACGCCATCAATGGGTTTGGCCTAATGCCAGCCAAGGGTGGCAAAAAGGATTTATCCGACAGTGATGTCCAATTAGCCGTAGCGTTTATGGTGTCAAAAGCCCAATAATGCCCTGAGGACTGTTCCGATGTTCAGTTTTTTTAACAAGAAAAAGGAGAAACCCATGAGTTTATACGAAAAATTAGGCGGCGCCGCTGCAGTGGATGCGGCTGTCGATATTTTTTATCGCAAAGTATTGGTGGATGATCGCATTAGCCACTTTTTTGATACTGTGGACATGGAGGCGCAAGCAGCAAAGCAAAAGGCCTTTTTAACCATGGTATTCGGTGGCCCTAACAGCTATACCGGTAAAGATATGCGTGAGGCCCATAAACATATGAATCTAAACGAGACGCACTTCGATGCCGTGGTCGAAAATTTGGCCGCTACGCTTACCGAACTTGGTGTTGGCGAGGCCGAAATCAATGAAATTGCAGGCATTGCCAATAGCGTGAAAGACGATATTTTAAATCGTTAAGTGCATTGCGTTTATCAAAGCCGTTCGAATTCGATCGGCTTTTTATTCTTTGCAATTTTACGCTTTATTATCCTGCACCAGGATGCATGCTAGCTTAAGCGGTTAGCCGAAACGCTTAACGGCTACGCTAAAAAATATTTTCACTCACCTGTCTAGGCCCCCTATGCCAACGTTGTTTTACAATGGCCAGTCGTTTACATGTGACGAGAACGAAACCGTCCTCGACGCACTGCTCCGTCAAGAACAGAACATTCCACACGGTTGCAAAGCCGGTGCGTGCCAATCATGCTTGATGAAATTAAGCCAGCCGGATATCGCTTTACCTGCTGCGGCACAAGTCGGATTAAAAGCCTCGCAGAAGTCATTGGGGTATTTTTTAAGTTGTTGCTGCACCCCCCAAAGTGACTTGACCCTTGAACGGGGCACAGAGGGCACAACCCAAGTCAGCGCCAAACTGATAAATAAACTGCTGCTGTCACCAACAATTTTGCAACTACAGCTAGAAGCACCCCTAGCATTTCAAGCGGGGCAATACATTAACATTTGGCTGGACAACACCCACGTACGCAGTTACTCCATCGCGAGCCTCCCTTCAGAAAACCTGCTAGAACTGCACGTCAAATTAATTGACGGCGGCAAATTTAGCCAAATGGCCAAAACCGAATTACAGCCAGGCGACACTCTGACGCTACAAGGCCCCATGGGTGATTGCATCTATGCCACCGACACGCCAACCGAGCCGCTATTATTGGTGGGCATTGGCACAGGCCTCGCCCCCCTACTCGGCATCATCAAAGACGCCCTAGCACAAAATCACACCGGTGACATTCACCTGGTGTTGGGTGCAAAAACCTCTGACGGGTTTTACCATCAACAAAACCTCATCGCCCTCAGCCGGCAACACGCAAATTTACAGGTGCATTTTATTGCACAAACGGTTTATCCCACCGAGACTGCATTGCCAGGCTTGATTGAAGGTGACCTCTACCAATGGGTCAAAGCCCAACACCCCAACACCCAGGGTTATCGTGTTTTCCTCTGTGGGGCAGAAAGCTTTGTACGCAAAATGAAAAAGCAGTGTTTTTTAACGGGCACAGCCATGAACCAAATACACGCGGATGCTTTTTTGCCCTGTACTTATTAACCCGGCAATGAATATTGTCGGGTTAATAAGTCACCTCAGACAAAACCCTACTTGCGCACCCTTCCACCAATAAGCTACGGTTACCCTTTTTAGCCTTGGAGACAACAAGGGTGCACTCTTTAAACCGCGTTTACCCCCAAACTCGCTTACGACGCAATCGATTCAGTCAGTTTTCACGTCGATTGGTGTCGGAGCACACATTAACAAGCGCTGACTTTATCTATCCTGTATTTGTCATTGAAGGTAAAGGGTCCAGCCCCGTCGACGCCATGCCGGGCATCGAACGACTGAGCATCGATGCGTTGTGTGCAGAAGTGGAACAACTGTTGGCACTAGGAATACCGGCCATCGCACTGTTTCCGAATATCGATGCCTCCCTGAAAACCCTTGATGGCAGCCATGCCTTCAATCCCGAGGGGCTGGTGCCGCGTGCGGTCAGAGCGGTCAAAGCCCGCTTTCCTGAAATGGGCATCATCTGTGACGGCGCGCTTGACCCCTACACCACGCACGGGCAAGACGGCATTATTGATGAGACCGGTTACGTTCTAAACGATATCACCGTGGAAGCCCTTTGCCGACAAGCCGTTGTCTGTGCAGAAGCGGGGGCAGACGTGATTGCCCCGTCCGACATGATGGATGGCCGCGTGGGGCAAATTCGTATCGCACTGGATGAACAACGCCATATCAATACGCAAATCATGGCGTACTCGGCAAAATATGCCTCCGGCTACTACGGCCCTTTTAGGGACGCCGTCGGCTCGGCCACTAACCTCGGCAAAAGTAACAAATTCAATTACCAAATGGACCCCGCCAACACCGATGAAGCCCTCCATGAAATCGCCATGGATTTGAACGAAGGCGCAGATATGGTGATGGTAAAGCCCGGTATGCCTTATTTGGATATTGTGCAGCGCACACGGTCCGAATTTGGTGTACCCACCTTTGTGTATCAGGTGAGCGGCGAATACACCATGCACAAACTGGCCATACAAGCCGGTGCGCTCGCACCCAATATTATATTGGAATCACTTTTATGCATTAAACGCGCAGGCGCCAGTGGTATACTGACGTACTTCGCCAAAGAAGCTGCAAGGATGCTAAAAGCCGACTAATACTGGTGCTTATTAACCCAACCGACGATTTAGCCGCCGTTTCCAACCACATTGGTGACCAAACTCGTAGGCCACACTGAATCGTCACAACACGCAGCTTTCGTACTATGCTAACACTGCCTGAATGCTCTCAAGCCAGTGCCAGCAATGGAATGTGGTTTGTTTTTCAAGATGGAGACGACATTATCCATGCGTGGGGGTCCTATTGGACTGGGCTCGAGCGCCTGTTTCTGAATGGCGTATTAAAGGTACAAACCACTGCACGCAACCAACCCATTGAGTTTGCCAGTGCCAACCACCTCTTTCGCGTGGAGCTTTGCCCCAAAATGCTGGCCATAGGCCAGCTAAAATGTACGCTTTTTAAGGACGGTGAACCACACGTCACCATTCGCAGTAAGCGACGCAAGGTGATCAATACGCGCCCAATCATTTCCCATATTGCGGCCTGCGGTTTATTCGGTTTGGTGGCAGGTTTCTTTGAGCTGCCCTTATGGTCCGTGCTCTCCTGTTTTATGCTGTCGTTTGGTATCACTTTACTGTCCAACGCCAAAACCGATACTTTTGTCATTGATCAATGCAGCAACAATCCCGTCACCGCTTTATAGCTGACCAGCGTTTTTTGATGAGTTTTCCCCGGCCTCCCACACTTTGACAAAGGCGTCTCGATCGCTTTACATATCAAACACTTTTTGATCTGATGGCGCATCTCAAGAAGGCACAGACAACGAGGAGCGTGCAATGAAAACCATTCGATGGGGTGTGTTAAGCACCGCAGATATCGGCCTGAATAAAGTGATCCCTGCCACCCAAAAAGCCCTGCATTGTGAAGTGGTGGCCATATCCTCGCAATCACTGGAGAAGGCCCAGCAGGCGGCAAAAACCTTGGGCATTGCCAAAGCGTATGGCAGCTACGACGAACTGTTGCAAGACCCAGACATCGACGCCATCTACAACCCCCTGCCCAATCATTTGCATATCGAATGGACACAAAAAGCGCTCTTGGCGGGCAAACATGTTTTGTGTGAAAAACCTTTTTGTCTATCACCTGCTGAACTAGCGCCCTTAATCCAAACTCAGCAAGACACAGGATTATTGGTGAGTGAAGCCTTTATGATTAAAGCTGCACCCCAATGGCGCCAAGTCTTAAATTGGGTGCGCGAAGGCACACTGGGACAGGTGCAGGCGATTCAAGGCAGTTTTTTCTATCGCAACCTCGACCCCACCAACATTCGCAACCGTGTTGAAACGTTGGGTGGCACTATGATGGACATTGGTTGCTACCCACTGATTGTCGCACGAATGGTGTTTGATGCTGAACCTCAGAAGGTCATGGCATTAATGGACGTCGACCCCCAGTTTAATACCGACCGACTCACCTCCGCTATCTTGCAATTTGAGAAAGGGCAATGCACCTTTACCGCGGGCACACAAACCAGTGCTTTTCAGAGAGTGACCCTATTCGGAACAGAAAAGCATTTAGAGATACGCGTACCCTTTAATGCCCCCAACGATCGAAAAACACAAGTGTGGATGCACGAAGGGGATATACTACAGCCCTACAGTGAAGTGTTCGAATTTGACGTGTGTGACCAATATACGGCTCAAGCGGAGGACTTTGCCAAGGCCATACTGGAGGGGCGCACACCCTTGATGCCGCTATCCGATAGCGCCCATCAGGCCGCCGCCATAGAAGCGCTTTTCGCCTCAGCGAAAAGCGGTACATGGGTAAGCCCAAACCCCTCGCTTTAACCTTAAAACGGCGACGTTTACGCCATCCAACTTGAGCCCTGCATTGGCGAGCCCCAGGGGGCTACGCCATCTTAGCCGCGGCCTCATCAATATAGCGTTTGCGCCGACTCGGCTTGAGTTTATGCAAATCCGCCATACACAGCCCATCCAAGCAATCTCCAAAGTCTGGGTCGATGCTGAAAGCCAAGGATTGAAAGCCCCCACCCTCAAATAGCGCCGCATATTGTTTGAACAATACCGGGAGTTTAAAACCTGCCTCAGTAAAAGCCCGCTGCATCAGATCAAAAGCCGCTTCACGCTCTAAGCCCTCGAATTGAGCCTGCAAACGCCTGTTAGCCAGCTCATCCATCTCATAGGGTTGCAAGGCTTGAACGTAGGTGTGCTCACAACGATGATAGGTTTGATAAAAAACCACCAATAGATCTACCAACTCCCGCGGATACTCAGCACTCATACTTACGGGCCCAATCAAATAACGCACCTCAGGATGGTGAGCCAAATAGGCGCCAATGCCTTGCCACAAATAGTCCAGGCTTGCCTTACCCCAGTAGGCTGGGTTAACAAAACTTCTGCCAAGCTCCACACTTTGTGCCAGGCATTGCTCAAACTCTGGCTTAAATGTATAGAGTGAGCGCGTGTAAAATCCCCGCTCACCTTTAGCGGACAAAATGGCTTTGCCCTCACCAATACGGTAAGCTCCTGCAATCTCCAAGCGCTCTAAGTCCCACAACACCAAGTGTCTATAATGGGAATCAAACTCGTCCAAATCACAACGTGACCCCGTACCTTCACCAACCTTGCGAAACGTTACTTCTCGTAAGCGCCCGATTTCTCTCATCACCGCAGAATTGGGCGCACTGTCAAAAAGGTAGATGCGATTATTGTCACGGGTTTGACCCAGTAATTGCGCACTTTTTAACTCTTCTTGAAGTTCCTGCCTGTCTTCTGGGTGGGCCACCGTCCGCTCGGTGACAAACATGGGATTGCGACGCTGCCCAACTTTATACAAGTGCCTTTTCAAACGTTTGACCAGCGTTTTATCCGTAATCTCTTTCGATTTTAAAGAGGAAGGCGGAATCAATTCTCCCACTTTAAATTGAATAACACGTGAATGCTTGTTAAACATCTCATGTGCTAATAACGCAGTGCCCAGAGGCTTAAACAGCATGGAGGCACCGTAAAACAATAGTGAATTTTTAGCCGAGATGTGAACAGGCAGAACCGGCGCGTTTGTACGCCGGGCAAAATGTAAAAATCCCGGCCGCCATTTTAAATCCCTCACGCCGGTTGGGCGTGCGCGCGAAACTTCGCCGGCTGGAAACACAATTAGGGCTTCTTCACGTTCGAGTGCGGCCAGCGCAGCCTTGATACTTTTACGCGCACCAGCAGCGCCTATATTGTCCAACGGTACCAGCAAAGGGTGCAGCCCGGAAAAGGCCATTAGCATATCGTTGGCCACGATTTTCACGTCGGCGCGTACTTCGCTAACCAATCGCAGAATGGCCAACCCATCCAAAGAACCAATGGGATGATTGGCAATAATCACCACACGACCTTCGGCGGGAATATTGGCGCGATCACGCGCCGACACTGAATAGCTAAAATTAAAATACTCAAACACTGCATCAATAAACTCAAAACTGTGTTTGGTGTTGTGATGTTTCAAAAAATCGTTGACTTGATCCTGATGCAGTAATTTTTTTAAGAAATCCACGGTAGGTTTGCGAATAATCTTAGGCTGATTCGCAAACTTGGGAAATTTATTAACAACGGCTTGCTCTACATTAATCATAACTCACCACTCAACTTTGCCCTGGCAAAGCAATACCAGGGTGGCATTTAAGGCAATAGCCCGCTGCGTGGAGAGTAGAACCGAGTTTTGACGGAGTGATTACACTAATTTGACACTTTTATGATGACGCTTCAGCCTTTAGCTGTTGGTGTTGCGCCTCGAGCGCTGCAGCATAGGGTTGCTTGATGCCTCTTACCCAAAACACGCCCGATTCAATCTCTTCAATATCCAAACGCGCGGCAACCCATTCGCTAATTTCAATCGCCTCAAAAAACAACCCTTCGCGCTGCAGCGTTTGAAGGTAACCTCTAGTGGCTGCCACCATATGAAGCTTGAAGCGAATTTTGTGATCTTTTAACAAATTTTGCAGAAGGTGCGCCGCGCATAAGGTTTGAAAAAGGGCTTCGTCCTCTCCCGAAGAAGCATAAAACACCCAGTCTCCCTCCCCCTTTTCTCTATTGGGGTTGCGCTTTGCGCCGTACACTTGCATAACATCTCGCACATGCTGCTCGTATTGCGCACTCACTTTCTCATACCAATGCTCACTGAGCTGCTGTGAAAGCGCCTTGGCGTTCACCGGGTTAACACTGAGAAAGCAACGCGCCATATGGGCTTGATCCGGTAACTCACTGGCATCGGGCTCATCCTGTGCAAAGGCTGGCTCCGCGTCGGGCGCTTGTGGTCGGGTCGGTGCGCGCCTTGGCCGACTGGCCAGCTGCCAGAAGCTGCCATAACTTTCGTAGAGGGATAAAGCTACCATAATCAGCAACAGCACCGCCGTACCACCGACGGCCCATCGAACCGCCTGATCGCCGCTAAAGTCCTCTGAAATCTCAACCGTAAGGCGGCCCGCATAATTATTCTTGAGTGGAATTGGGGCATTAAAGGTTTGGGTAGAACCCTGCCAATCGGCTTCACCGGCTTGCACCATTAAAATGTCATCCACATCTTTTATGGCTGCGAACACCACTCGGTCTTGTGCCACCACGTCTCGAAGTAAGGCGTGCAACGCCACCAAGTCTCTGTTGACAGCAGAATCCGCTGCACGCACGGCGGTCAAATTGACCAATGCCGCACCGAATTCTTCAAACAACTGATCAGACTGTTGCTTGGCGCGCTCACCAATGGCGAACGCAGACAATAAGAGCCCCAACAACGCCCCGATACTCAACCCCAATATCGGAGGGCATTGCTTAAACCGAACAATCGGGTAAACCCATTTTTGCATACGTTTTTCACTTCTCAAATTAAGAGCCAAGACACTGGCCCCAGCACGGACCCGCGGCAAGCCAACCCGCGCCCCTTAAACATTTTGCGCCACACGGCGGAATCAAGGATAATCGCCGGCTGATCAAAAACCAGAAGATAACTCGTGCGCGAATTGATTTTATTGACCATTTTAGGCGTTGATCGTCCTGCAGTGACCTCTGCCGTCACTACCATTCTAGCCAAACATCAAGCCAATATTTTAGATATTGGCCAAGCCGTTATCCATGAGAACCTGGCATTGGGCATGTTGGTAGAGTTTGGTGACGAGGTGCAGTCCGCTGCCGCCATCAAAGACGTCCTATTTCGCATGCATGAAGCCGGAATGCAGGTGAAATATCAACCTATTTCAGACAAAAGTTACCACGAGTGGGTTTCTCATCAGGGCAAAGAGCGCCATATCATTACCCTTCTGGCCCGGCAGGTCACAGCCGAACAAATCGCCGCGCTAACCACTGTACTCGCCCAGCACGACCTCAACATTGATAACATCTCGCGCTTATCCGGCCGAGTGTCACTCGACAGCACCGAGAGCTCCAGCAAAGCCTGCGTGGAATTCTCTGCCAGGGGCACGCCGCCGGATGCGCAGGCTCTGCGCGCAGAGTTTACACGCCTGTCCTCCACGCTAGACGTGGATATCGCGTTCCAGGCCGACAACATGTTTCGTCGTACTCGAAGGCTGGTATGCTTCGACATGGACTCCACGCTGATTGAAGCAGAAGTCATTGATGAGCTGGCCAAGGCCGCAGGCGTCGGTGACCAAGTGGCCGCCATTACCGAATCCGCCATGCGCGGTGAGTTGGACTTTAAACAAAGCTTCGCCAAACGCTTGGCCCTGCTGCAAGGGCTAGACGAATCCGTTTTAGAAACCATTGCCGAGGCGCTGCAACTCACTGAAGGTGCAGAGCACCTCATCCAAACATTACGCAAACTGGGCTATAAAACCGCCATCCTCTCTGGGGGGTTTCAATATTTTGGTCAATTTCTGCAGCGGAAACTTGGCATTGACTACGTGTTTGCCAACGACCTTGAAATACAAAATGGAAAAGTGACAGGTCGCGTGTGCGGAGATGTGGTAGACGGCCCACGTAAAGCCGAGTTACTGCACGAACTGGCCCAAAAAGAAAACATTTCACTTGAACAAGTGATTGCGGTGGGGGATGGCGCCAATGACTTACCCATGCTGTCGATCGCCGGCCTGGGTATTGCGTTTCGAGCCAAACCCCTAGTGAAAGCCTCCGCCGAGCAATCTATCTCTCATTTGGGACTGGATGCCATTCTCTACCTGATGGGATTAAGAGATCGCGACATTCACCCAAACACCGCGCACTAAACCCCGAAGTGCATCTTTCAAACGCACGCAAATCGAGCTATGGTAAGGGATCAATGCGTGCGACTTCGAAAACCATGAAACCTTTACCCACGAAAGCTGACATCCGCGCTCAACTGGAGGCCCAAATTCAAGAGTATTTGGACACAGGCGGACAGGTTAAACCCATTCCTCGTGGGCAAAGTGGTCGCCAGGACAACCAAAATCCTTTTTCGCACTACACCATCGAGCGGAACAATCAGTCTCGAACGCCGTTGACTCACGTGGTCAAAGCGATGGAAGCCCGCAAACAACCCTCCCCACCTGAAAAAAAGCGCCCTAAAAAACGCCTGATTACCGATGACTTTGGTGAACCCGTCCGCTGGGTGTGGGATGACGAAGCTTAATGGGCTACTGGTTGTTTAAAACCGAACCACACGTATTTGGAATAGCGGACCTCTCCGAATCGCCCAACAAGACCGCGCGCTGGGATGAAATTCGAAACTATCAAGCCCGAAATTTTTTGCGCGATGAGGTCAAAGCCGGTGATGACGTTTTTATCTACCACAGCCAGTGCAACCCCACTGCCATCGTCGGTATGGCCAAAGCCGTCACTGATGGCTACCCCGACCCGTCACAATTTGATGTTAAAAGCGACTACTTTGACCCGAAAAGTTCACTCGACGCCCCCCGCTGGTACTGCGTGGACATTCGCTGGCTGACAACTTTTAAGCATGCGATTTCTTTGGGCAGACTAAAAACCACCCCAGAGCTCTGCGCCATGGCGCTTTTGCGCCAACCTCGCCTGTCGGTCTCGCCAGTATCCCCTGATGAAGCCCAAACGATATTGCGCTTAAGCCAAGCACCAGCTTGAATCTGCCCGTCAAACAAAAACGGCCCCGAAGGGCCGCTTAAATTGCTTAGCCAAAGACTAAACGCTATTTTTCAAATGACATAATCGCCAGGTACGGCATAGTCACCGGTTTACCATCCACGTAGCCAGGAATAAACTTAGATTTCTTCAAACCCGAACGCAGCTCAATGGCGTCCTTTCGATAGGGGCGGTCAGCTTCCACAACACCCACATCATAGGCTTTGCCTGTTTTATGGCTCACGGTTGCAGCCACTTTCACTTGACCATCCGCATGGGCGAAAAAAGGCTCTGCAACGCGATTCTTAGAGGTTGAGGCATAATCGGCCCAACTCTTGTCATCTAGCCGCTCTTGCGGCTCAACATATTTAGCCCCGTATTGCGCTTGCAGGGCGCCTAAGTTGGGTAGTACCTCGGCCTGCAATTGATTACCTTGGCGGCGAAACACCACACGAAAGTTCGCGCGCACAGCAATCGCCTTGCCACCCACATGGGCCGGCCAAATATTTTGCTGATCCACAGCGAGGGCAACCGTCTCAGCCAAGGGTTGTTGGCCTTCGTTGTTGTAACAAGTGACGGCATCCACTGCGCCATGAGCTGCCACCACGGCTTGACAGTAAACGGTGGTCTCTTCCCCCATGCGGTGACCGTTCGCCTGCGCGGCTTTAACAATGGCCTGCCCATCAATCGCGAGCTCCGCATGACGCAAGTCTTTCGCTTGCACGCCCATCGACGCCAACAGGGCTATTGTTGCTATTGTTAAACCACTGATCATCGTTTTTAGTTTCATCATCGACTCCTATTCCTCTGACGCGGATGCCTCTCCCATTGAAGGCCCCCAACGGCTTGCTTACTTTTAAGATAACAGCCCCCAAGCGCCATTTTGTTAAATATTTATGACATTTCGTCATTTTGGGAGCATATAGTCGCCAAAATCCACCAAAAAAAGTTAAAATAAAGTTATTTCGGACATTCCTCCCAAAACCTACGAAACAAAGCAACTCGCAGATGCCATTTGGACTGAGCCTCCCCCACCCACGTCCGAGACGTAATCAAAGTGTTCATTGGCGGAGGGGGGGGGATTCGGGACTTATAGAGGTGCCCTGTAAACCTTCGGGCTGGTGCCCAATGGCGTTGTGCACTCCGACGATTGCGAAAGCTAGGCTTTGTCGCGAGGGTTCGCCGCCCGAAATGTTGGCTAGAAGGGTCGCAGGGATTAGATAGGCCCAGCTTAACCACTGGTCACCTAGGTTAGCTCGGGAACCTCTGATCAAGTCCCAATGGCTTCTCGGCTTGGGCTTCCTGCGTCGCTCTACCGCCTGCATCGGTGCAGTCGTGCGCCCTTTCCTTAAAATCAGAGGTCAAAGCTCAGCCGGTAAGGCACTTCCCTTGTTAATGTCCGTAGTCCCTAACAAGGAAAGCAACACCGTCAGATGAGCTTTGAAGCCGCGCCCTTCGGGTGCTTTCAGAGGTTCCCAAGAAAGGCGTGACTTACACAAACCCTTCCATAGCGGCAATCATAAAGCTCACCCCGGTGATTCCGCCGAGCACCAGAAAGATAATCAGTAGCAGCATCCACGGCCGAAAAGGCTTTCTATCTATTTTGTAGACACCTTTTTGTAAAACTGCATCTACCCTGGCTTGATCTTCTTCATAGAGTTTTGGCATGGGTTCCTCAATAAAACTACTCACCTGGTTTCGAGGCCAATGATGGAGCATCCTCGCCTCACCTCTTTAGCGGACGATCATTCCCGCCAGGTTAATAAGTTGACTCCGATGGCGGCTCATCCGCCATCACCGCGCGCTCGCTGGCCCAGTGGCGCAACCAGGCCATCTTCTCAGCCATCACCACCGACAGCGGCTGCGTTTTCATGACCGCCTCTTGCAGGTGATCGAACGACAGGGGCACCTCGCGGGCATGGGCCATATAGTTGGCAGATACCACCGCCTGTTCGATTTCAGCACCGGTGAACCCCTCGGTGATACTCACCATCTGACTGAGGTCAAATGTCTCAGGTGAGTAATCGCGCTTGCGCAAATGAATTTCAAATATGGCTTGACGCACATCGGCGCTTGGCAAGTCCACAAAAAATATCTCATCGAAACGTCCCTTGCGCATGAGTTCAGGTGGCAATTCGCTGATATCGTTACTGGTGGCCACCAAAAAAACGCGCGTTTTTCGCTCGGCCATCCAGGTTAACAATGTCCCGAGCAAGCGCTTGGCCACCGCATCATCAGAATCCCCTTGCGCCAACCCTTTTTCAATTTCATCAATCCAAAGTATGCAAGGGGACATCAGGTCAGCCAATTTAAGTGACTCACGTAAATTCCGCTCGGTTTCACCGACATATTTATTGAATAGGCCGGCCATATCAAGGCGCAGCAATGGCAGCCCCCAAATACCCGCTATGGCCTTGGCCGCCAAGCTTTTACCACCCCCTTGGACGCCGAACAGCAATACGCCTTTGGGAGCGTCAAGTAAAGTGGTGGTGTCATCACTGAGCATTACCTTGCGGCGATCCTCCAGCCACGCTTTAAGCCGGCGTAAACCTGCAATGTCGTTCCAACGTTCGGAGGCATACTCAAAATGCATCACGCCTTCCATGTTCATGAGCGCAAACTTGGCTTTGGTGAGCTCGGGTAAGTCACTTTCGCTAATCACCCCATCATCCACTATGGCACTGGCGGCTAGGCGCTTAACATCTTGATGCGGCAAGCCCTTAAGGTTGTTGACCAACTTTTGAAGGGTTTCACCATCGGTTTTAATACGCACATTCTTGTTGTTTTTGGACCAACGTTTAGCCTCCTCGCGGATAATGGACAATATTTCTTCATCCGATGGCAACGACATACTGAGCGAGGCACCATAGCGCGACAATTCGTCAGGCAGATTTAAGCGGTGGCTGAGCAATACCACTTTGTGCGCAGCGGCTTGTTGATTTAATGCGATGTCTTTTAACAAACGAACATTTTTGGGCTCGTCCAAATAAGGGTGAAAATCGCACAACACAAAAGCACTGGCCTGCTGGTGACGTTTGATATAACGCAAAATATTTTCCGGCTTTTGCAGTTCAATATCTTCATCTGCAGCTAAGCCAAACCCCAAGGGTTGCAGTGCATCGCTCGCACTCCAGCGCCAGGCCGACAGCCCTTCACTGCGAAAATATTTGTTCAACAATGTCAGCGCTCTTGGTTCGTCAAAGGTTTCCACCACAATCAAAGTTACTTGAGAGCGCAGTAGCAGTTGCAAATCGGTTTGGTTCATGATTTCCTTACTACTTGTTCATAGACTGTATTATTGTCTCATCAGTATATCCCATAGACGCCCGGTACGTAGACGCCCTATGCCAACGCCCACACCCGACAAACATTACACATGGATAGACCGTTGGATTGCCAATGGCGACCGAGCTTTGCGCACGCTCACACCCAAAACGCAGGTCGCCACGCGAGCCAGCCCTGCAGAGACTATCGACAGTGACTCACCGCTGAACAACGATGAACAAAAACACAGCGCTGCACTCATGCGTGTAAATCACTCGGGTGAAGTTTGCGCACAAGCGCTGTACCAAGGCCAGGCGCTGACTGCCAAGCTCCCAACAGTGGCCAACGACATGGCCAAAGCCGCAGACGAAGAAATCGACCATTTGGCTTGGTGTGAGCAACGCATCAAAGAATTGGGTGAACGCCCCAGCCGCTTAAACCCTCTGTGGTACGGCCTATCATTTGGGCTAGGTGCAACCGCAGGCTTGATCAGTGATCGTGTCAGCCTAGGCTTTGTGGCGGCAACAGAAGAGCAAGTCTGTGAACACTTGCGCGATCACTTAACACGATTACCACAAGCCGATGCTAAATCACGCGCAATTGTAAACACAATGATTGTCGACGAGCAAAAACACAGGGACACCGCACTAGATGCGGGCGGCTGGGAGTTTCCAACGCCAATCAAACGTTTTATGCGCACAGTATCCAAAGCCATGACCAGTGTCAGCTACCGACTCTAAGTAAGGCCTCATAAATTCGGCAGCCGCCGTACATCACTATAATTCAGGTTCTAAAACCTCAAAGTCATGACTTAACTCTACACCAGCAGCCTCAAGCATAATGGAAGCCGAACAGTACTTTTCTGCCGATAGATTCACTGCGCGCTCCACTTGAACGGGTTTAAGTGCCTCTCCTGTGACCAAAAAGCGCAAATGAATTTTGGTAAATGGTGACGGCACACCTTCTGCGCGCTCTGCACTCAATTCCACACGGCAGCCCATCACTTTTTGACGAGATTTTTTTAAAATATTGACCACATCAAATGATGCGCAACCCCCAAGCCCCAAGAGAATCATTTCCATTGGACGAACGCCCATGTTTCGACCACCATGATCGGGTGGACCATCCATAATGACCGCATGACCACTGCCGGATTCGCCTAAAAACATAGCGCCATCCACCCATTTCACTGTTGCTTGCATCGGTTTACCTCGTCTCGGAGCGACAAAATCAAGAATTGAGTCTAAAAGTTTTGCAAAAGTGCGCCCCAATTAGCACTTTCGGAACGCGAATTGCTGACTATACTCAAAGAAAGCTCGGCTCGGGTTTCGGTTTCAACCGAGTGCGAGTTATACTGCGGACTAGAAAGCACACGCATTCGGCAGTATAACAATAACGTGCGCCTAATATTAACGAAGAATTCGAGGGTTGCTAACTTGGTTTCCGTCACGCTATCTCCCCATGTTAAAAATTTAGAGAGCTTTTTAAGCCACTGCCACAGAAGGCGATACCCCGCAAAAAGTACCATTATTTATGCTGGGGATAAGAGTGACTCTCTGTACTACATCATCAAAGGCTCTGTCACAGTTCTGATTGAGGACGAAGAAGGCCGAGAAATGATCGTCGCCTATTTAAACGATGGTGACTTTTTCGGTGAGATGGGACTCTTTGACGAAAAAGACGCGCGCAGCGCTTGGGTGCGCGCCAAATCCGAATGTGAAATTGCCGAAATCAGTTACGGTAAATTCCAAGAATTGTCGGAAGTTCACCCAGAATTTTTGTTTGCACTCGGCACTCAGATGGCCCGCCGCTTAAGGGCCACCACCCGCAAAGTGGGGGATTTGGCCTTTTTGGACGTCACCGGTCGCGTTGCACGCACTTTGCTAGACCTCTGCAAAGAGCCCGATGCCATGACGCACCCCGATGGCATGCAAATAAAAATCACGAGACAAGAGATCGGCCGCATTGTAGGTTGCTCGCGCGAAATGGTTGGACGCGTGCTCAAAACCTTAGAAGACCAAGGCCTGGTCTCGGTGAAAGGCAAAACCATGGTGGTCTACGGAACCCGTTAACCGTCTTGCCTTTAGCGAACAAGCGAGCGGTCATGAGCCCAGGGGCTCATGACCGCAGCGAAAGCACAAATTACACCCCCAACCGCACCCTATCAAAGCGGTTTTCACAGAGCCTTCTAAATTTCGAAAACCTCTCGCAACTTTGCACCAGGATCATCGGCGCGCATAAACGACTCACCCACCAAAAATCCAAACACATCATGCGCCTGCATTTGCGCCACTTCCGCCTGGGCAAAGATACCACTTTCGGTAATCACCTTGCGATCGTCTGGAACAAGGGGCAATAAATCCAAAGTGGTATTCAAACTCACCTCAAAGGTATGCAAATTCCGGTTATTGATGCCCACCATTGGGTTGGGTAACTGCAGGGCCAGCTCCAACTCCTCTCGATTGTGAACCTCCACCAACACATCCAAACCACACTCCAGCGCCAGTTGATGTAAGTCCTGTAATTGAGTGAACTCCAGCGCCGCCACAATCAGTAAAATGCAATCCGCGCCGAGCGCGCGCGACTCCACCACCTGATAAGGGTCAACCACAAAATCTTTACGAATCACCGGTAGCGCGGTTGCCGCCCTCGCCGCTTGCAAGTAAGCGTCTGCACCTTGAAAGTAGTCCACATCCGTGAGCACCGACAAACACGTAGCACCCGCACGCTCATAGGACTGCGCAATGGTCACGGGGTCAAAATTCTCTCGAATCACACCCTTACTAGGAGAGGCCTTTTTAATTTCAGCGATAATGGCCGGGCGCTTTTGTACCATGCGGGTCAGCAGCGCCTCGGCAAATCCACGAGCCGGCGCCTGGGACTTCATATCAACCAATAAATCTTGCTCACTGCGCAGACCTTTGCGCTCACGCACTTCCTCGTGTTTACGCGCAAGAATGTTGCGTAAAATAGTGGGAGTATTCAAAAATCACCTATTGTTTCGTTATCGCCACCCAATTTTTTGAGTTACATTCTTCTCAAAAATAAGATGATGCTGCAGACTACAACTTTACCCTCGCAAACAAGTGGAAAACTCTGCGAGTTCTTTCATCTTTTCCGCTGCAAGGCCGGTGGAAATCGCATCCTCAGCCATGGCAACGCCGTCTTTCAGGCTGCCCACCGCGCCACCCACATAAAGCGCTGCAGCGGCATTCACCGCGATCATCATAGCGGCCTTGTCGCCTCGCTCCGAGCGCTCGCGGCCAGACAAAGCCTCTTGAATTAAGGCCAAAGACTCCTCAGCAGAGGACACAACCAAATCCACCGTACTGGTAGGCTCAATGCCCAACGCCTCTGGCGAAATGTCGTATTCGGTCACCTCAGCGTCTTTCAGCTCTGCTACGTGCGTGGGGCCTGCAATATCTATCTCATCTAACCCACTGGCGGCATGCACAACCAACACATGTTCGCTGCCCAAGCGTTTCAGCACCTCGGCCAAGGGAACACACAAATCTGGGTTAAACACACCAATCACTTGACGTTTCGCGCCCGCAGGGTTGGTCAACGGGCCCAACACATTGAATAAAGTTCGCAACCCCAATTCTTTTCTGGGGCCAATGGCGTGCTTCATTGCCGAATGGTGTGCGGGTGCAAACATAAACCCTACGCCTACCTCACTCACCGCACGGGCCACCTGCTCAGCACTGAGGTTCAAGTTGACCCCTAGCGCCTCCAGCACATCAGCGCTACCCGTTGAACTGGTAATCGATCGATTGCCGTGCTTGGCAACCTTCACCCCACTGGCCGCCGCCACAAAGGCGCAAGCAGTCGACACATTAAACAAATTGGCGCCATCACCCCCAGTGCCACAGGTGTCCACCAACTGGGGCGCGCCGGCAACGGTAACCGGGGTAGCCAATGCACGCATGACTTGGGCTGCACCGGCAATTTCGTCTACGACCTCCCCTTTAACTCGCAAGGCCACCAAGAGTCCGCCTATTTGTGCATCCGTGGCCTGCCCGGTCATGATTTGTTCCATAACGTCGGCCATTTCAGACTGACTAAGAGATTGACCCTCTACGACTTTTGCCAACGCTTGCTGTATGTTCACCATACCCCCTTAAATTTTGAGAAAGTTTGCCAGTAAAGCGTGACCGTGGTCGCTCAATATGGATTCTGGGTGAAATTGCACCCCTTCCACAGGCAAAGATTTGTGCCTCACTCCCATAATCTCTTCCATTTCCCCATCCTCTGATTCCGTCCAAGCCGTGACCTCTAAAACCTCTGGCAAAGTGGCCTGGTCAATCACCAGCGAATGGTAGCGAGTGGCCGTAAACGGGCTCGGAAGGCCGGCAAATACGCCCTGACTGGTGTGCACAATAGGAGACGTTTTACCGTGCATTACGTGTTTAGCACGCACGATGTTGCCGCCAAACGCTTGCCCAATACTTTGATGCCCCAGGCAGACCCCCAAAATGGGCACCTTACCCGCGAACCACTGGATAAGCGGCACACTAATCCCCGCCTCCATTGGGGTGCAAGGCCCCGGCGAGACTACAATACGCTCGGGCCTGAGGCTCGCCACTTCCTCAACTGTCAACTCATCGTTTCTCACCACCTTCACGTGGGCGCCGAGCTCCGCTAAGTACTGCACCACGTTATAAGTAAACGAATCGTAGTTGTCGATCATCAAAAGCATGACACTTCCCACCTTAAGTCAGCCCAGCATTATAAAGGAACTCCACTATAAATCGGGCGCAATTCAAAATCTCGCGCTTCACCGAGTCGAATATTTTTACAACATTCAGTTCTTAGCCCTAATTTATGTGATACAAGTCGCGATAGAACCCAAGACAGGTTAAACTTTTAGTCACAACCCAGTCACAATTGGAATCTATTTCAACAACCGCTCGCGCACCCAACAGCGCACGGTGCGTGGCGCAGAACCAATGACCCAAATAAAAATCAAACAGGGATGACAACGCCAGCAAGCCCTACCCGAGACGGCCAACCCCCAAAAAGGGTATGATTTTTGCTTAAATTTAGACAATATAACTGAAAGAGCTTTTGTTTTCGCCCACTCATCGGCGGGACGTTATAACAAAGCAAAAACAGAGAGTCGCAATGTCTTATAAACCTTACAAGCCAAACCACTTGGAGCTCATCAACCAAAAAGGTCGCGAGCCCATTCAGCCACCGCGCTTGTTGGAACACATCAAGAAGTCCAGTATCGGCCATTGCGAACAACTGCTAGCACATTTGTTTTCTGCCACTGACGACCTGTTTTACGACCTATCCAAGCGGGCCAGCAGCAACAATGAGCAAAACTTGTACTTCGAGGCCATGCGCGAGATACGCGTCAAGCGTGAAGGCATTGCCAATCAGTTTTTGCGTGATGTGAATGAAAGCTTCTCTGGGCTACTAGACTCCCCATTTGAGGACGCCTTCGAAGACGACGATGACGGCGCCAACTTGTCCATCGTTGAAGGCGATGATCTTGAGGTGGACCTGGCACGCTCCAACATGATCAGTCGCGCACGTGACCTTTTCTACTCCGAGCTCAATGAGCTGAGCATTCGCCTAGACCACCTATTGCTTCAGATCGAAATCGACGAAGACAACAACCCCGTCGACCCTCAGCAGCTGACAGAGATCTTTTTAGCGGCGTGCCAGACCAAACTGACCATTGACATTAAAGCCAAGCTGATTTTGTTTAAGCTGTTTGAGAAGCACGTACTTAAACAACTGGGCCACCTATACGCGGATGCCAATCAAATTTTGTTAGACGCGGGCATCATGCCCAAGATCCCAAAATCAATGGACAAAAGAGCTGTGCACGGTGGCGCACAGAATGGCGACAGCGAGCAAGGCGCCAGCGGTGGTGAAGCCCCCGGTGACAATAGCGGCTATTACCAGCAACCCTCTGAGCAATTCAGAATGGGCGTGGACGCACTCAGCATGCTATTGGCCACAGCACGCAATTTCGCTTTTGGCGGTAGCCCGCAACACGCCTTGCACGGTCAACCAGGCGTAACCCACCAAGGGTCTCACATGAGCAATGCTATGCCGCCTGGGGTATTCATCGGCGGTGGCGCACCCAGCGGTTACTATTTTTACAGCGCCAACCCCGGCCCCGTTATGGCCTCTCCTGAGTTGGCCTCACTGCTCACCCAAACGCAACCGACCTTTGACGCGAGCCTTGCCGAAGGCCAGCCACGCAACATCGTGACCAATGCAGTACAGCAAGTATTGGCAGAGAAAAACCCCGAGCAACCGCAGGCCCTCGAGCAGACAGATGAGAATGTCATCAATCTGGTGGCGATGTTTTTCGATCAGATTCTGGCCGATGAATCACTCCCTGTGGCCATTCAAAGCTTGATTTGCCGACTTCAAATCCCTTTTCTGAAAGTGGCATTGCGCGACCATACTTTTTTCAACAACCCAGAGCATCCCGCCCGCCAACTGGTGAACACCATCACTAATGTGGGTATTGGGTTCGATGAAACCAAACCCATCGAGCGCGACCCCCTGTATAAAAAGATTGTAGAGGTGGTGCTTACCATCAACCGGCAATACAAAACCGATGACCGAATTTTTAGCGAATTAAAATCAGAGCTCGATGCCTTCGTTGAACGTGAAGCCCAAAAAGCCAAAACCGTGGAGCAACGCACACGCCAAACGGAGGAAGGCAAATCGAAGATTCGTCAGGCCAAATCCGTAACGCAGCAGTTGATCTACCAAAAACTAAAAGATGTGGAACTGCCAGAATTTGTGCATGAATTCTTGACCAGCCACTGGTTACAAGTGTTGGTGTTTTGCTACCTCAAACACGGCCAAGAGAGCCATGAGTGGGTGTCGCACGAACAAACCATCACCGACCTCATCTGGATCAGCACGCCGCACACCGACGTCCGCTCTGTATCGCGCCGTGAACGATTATTCCCCGAACTGCTCGACCGCATCGAGTTTGGCCTGGAAAGCGCTATTAACGATCCCAACGAGCGCAAAACCGTGGTCAACGCGCTAGAGACCGAACTGAGCAAATTGCATACAGATGAAGACTTCGTTGAGACCGAAACACTTAAACCCCTAAGCGAAGAGCACAAAGAGGCACTCGGCAAAGGCGAAAACGACCCGAAAGCCTGGGACGAAATGACAGCCGTCGAACGCCAACAGGCGCGCTATGAGGAGCTGTCTAGCTTACACTTTGAGGCGGCCAAAAATATGCCTACGGGCAGTTGGTTTCAGTATTTTGATGCAGATAGCAGTAAGACCTTGCGCTGTAAGTTAGCCTCGAAAATCGATTCTGAAACCTATGTATTTGTGAATCGACTCGGATTCAAAGTACTAGACAAAACCCGTAAACAATTTGCTTACGATATGCAGTTCGGCAAGGCCAAACCGCTGGATACCAACCCTTTATTCGATCGCATTATGGGTAAAGTGGTCTCCAACTTGGCTGATGAAGATTCCGATTCAACAGAAACTGACCCCATTTAGGCCACCACTGTCGGATCGCACCAAAATAACAACAGCCTCGCCCGAATAGCTTTTGCCCAGCCCCCAAGTCTCTGGGCAATCTCTGGCCATAACGAGGTAAAACAAGGGCGAATTCCTGTAGACTTGGACGCTCACCCGCTTTGAATTGGACGCTTCCTTCATGGACTATAACAGTGTCACGCAGGTTGCTTTCTTCAGTGCCAGCGTTCTCTCCGTTGTTCTCACCAGCTTATTCATTCGCAAATTTCAGCAAAGTCGGTTGATATGGCCACTCATATTAGGGGCCTCTTGCCACAGTGTTTGGTGTTTAGGTGTGGGCGTGCTGGCCATATGGCCCGCGGACAGACCGTGGCTACTGGCACTGGAAACGCTGCATTTCACAGGTTGGTTATTGGCGGCCCTGCTGACGACCGAGAGCTATTGCAAAGACTGTTTGCCGCGTCCCTATAAATTCGCCGTGCTAGGCGTTATTGCAGTGGCGACCTTTACCTCCGCGCTCAACATATTCGGTTTTTTTGGCACATTTGATCATTATCTATATGCAGTCCTGGGCTTGAGCCTTGCGATTGTGGGTTTACTCAGTGTCGAACAACTTTATCGAAATGCCGCGAGTGTGCGCTTGATTAAACTCATCTGCCTCAACCTTTCGGCCATATTTGTGTACGACGTGTACTATTTTTCACAGAGTTTAATCCAGCCGAACTTGGATGAGGGCTTTTTCCAAGTAAGGGCCGCAGTCAGTATTGTCAGCACGCTGTTTATGGGGCTCTCTGTTATTACACTGAACAGCAACTTGGATCAACCGGCAAGACTGTCGCTGTCTCGCCCCGTGGTGTTTTATACCACCAGTTTAACCTTAGCCGGTACATTGTTAGCCGTTGTGGGCCTTGGTGGCTACTACGTGCGTGCACTGGGCGGCCATTGGGGAAGCTTATTGTACGCGCTGTTACTGGCACTTGCGATGATGAGCATCGTGTATATTTTTGCCTATCGCAGCGCGCGTGAAAAACTGTCTGTGCTCATCAACAAGCACTTGTTTAGCCACAAATACGACTACCGTTCTGAATGGCTAAAGCTCATTGAACTACTGTCTCAACCGGCGGCTGCCGAGGACGTGCACGCGCGCGCCTTCAACGCTATTGCAGGTATCTTCAAATGCCGGGGCGGTGCGCTATGGATGCACAAAGGCAAGGTGTTGGCGCCGGTGTATCAGCACAACATCTCCGTCAATATACTCGAAGCCATTGAGCCCGAGTCCAGTGAATTCGTTCGCGCGCTCAGCGACGCGGAATGGGTGTTCTTTCCCTCCTCAAAAGGCAGCAACGACCCACTAGCACAATACAATGAGCACTTGCCTGAGTGGGCTTTCTCCATCGAAGGCATCTGGTTGGTGCTACCCTTAATCAGCGAAACCCGCCTGATTGGGTTTATGGTGCTAACCTACCCGAAAGGCGAGGACTCCCTAAACTGGGAGGACCTGGACCTGTTAAAAACCGTTGGCCGTCAAGTGGCAAACTACCTACTTCGGCACGAACAAACCGAGCAACTTGCAGAGGCACGTCAGTTTGATGCATTCAATAAACTGGCGGCCTACGTCATGCACGACCTTAAAAACCTCATCGCCCAACAATCTCTTGTGGTCAAAAATGCAGAAAAGCACAAGGACAACCCGGCTTTTGTGGATGATGCCATCCAAACCATCACTAATTCCGTTGCGCGTATGAATACGCTGCTGCGCAAATTGCAACGCAACGAACCCGAAAGTACGCGCGTATTAGAGTTGCAAGCCGTGCTCGTGGAGGCCATCAAACGCTGCCAAAAAGCACAACCCCAACCCACCTTGCGCAATGATGAAACCACCATTCGCGTTAAAGCCGATTGGGATAGCCTGGTCATGGTGTTTGTCCATCTCATTCACAATGCACAAGATGCTACTCTTGGAACCGGCTTTATTGACGTGGATGTCAGAAAAGAAAGTGGGGTCGTCATGATTGCCATTGAAGACAATGGCGAAGGCATGGACGATGATTTTCTGCGCGACCGGCTGTTCCGGCCCTTTGACACCACCAAGACCGGCAAGGGCATGGGCATCGGTGTCTACCAGGTGCGCGACTATATACAAACACTCGGGGGCACCTTATCCGTCGAAAGTACCTTGGGCGAAGGTACCACTTTTACGGTGGCACTCCCCATATTAAGGTCATAATGTACTGCTCCGCCTGCAGAACATTCAGAATTGTTTTACCATTAACGATAAAAGCACAACCCTTAACGTGCGGCAGTGAGGTTCCATTGCACTGTACCGCGCGCTTCATTCACCGCATAATCCATATACGATCGAGCGCATGAATAAATCTTCCGACAAACAAAAACTCCTCATCGTTGAAGACGACCAAGGCCTACAAAGCCAACTGCGATGGCACTTTGACCAGTATGAAGTCATACCCGCCATGCACAGGGAAGAGGCTCTCGCTGCCGTGCGATTGCACGAGCCCCCCATAGTGCTACAAGACTTGGGCTTACCACCAGACGACGAAGGTGTAGAAGAAGGCTTTCGCTGTATACGCGAAATCGCCGCTTTAAGCCCACAAGCCAAAATCATTGTGATGACAGGCAACGCGGATTACGAAAATGCGGTACGAGCAGTGGCCATGGGCGCCTACGACTTTTATCAAAAACCCGTTAACGCCGAAACCCTCGACTTAATCTTACAGCGCGCGTTTCATATTTATAATCTGGAAGAGCAAAACCGCAAGTTACAAGAACAGCAACAAACACCTTTGAATGGCATTATTGCGTGCGACCCAGGCATGCTTAAGATTTGTCGAACCATTGAAAAATTGGCGCCTAGTAACGTTACTTGCACACTCACCGGCGAAAGCGGAACCGGCAAGGAAGTGCTGGCTAAGGCCCTGCACCGTTTTAGCCCCCGAGCAGAATACCGTTTAGTGGCCATTAACTGCGCCGCAGTCCCCGAAAACCTTATGGAAAGCGAACTGTTTGGGTATGAAAAAGGCGCCTTTACCGGTGCAGCCAAACGCACCCTAGGTAAAGTAGAAACCGCCCACAAAGGCACCTTATTTTTGGACGAGATTGGCGATATGCCTCTGCCTTTGCAAGCCAAGCTTCTACGTTTTTTGCAAGAGCGAACCATCGAACGCGTAGGAGGACGCGAAGAAATTCCGGTGGATGTGCGCGTGGTGTGCGCCACCAACAAAGACCTGCAACAGATGGTGAAAGACGGCACCTTTCGCGAAGATCTTTTCTACCGCATTTGCGAAATGGAAATTCACATTCCACCGCTTCGAGATCGGCATGGTGACAAATTATTGCTGGCGCGACATTTCTTAAAAATTTACGCGGATCAAAACCAAGTGAAAGTGTCTGGCTTTAACCCTGAAGCAATTGAAGCCATTGAAGCCTACGAATGGCCCGGCAACATTCGCGAAATGGAAAACCGCGTGAAGCGCGCGGTGGTCATGGCCGAAGACAAGCTCATTTCGTCTGAGGACTTGGGCATAAACCCTTCTGGAGAGCTTGCCATCAATCTGCGCCAGGTTCGCCAAAACGCAGAGCGCAACGCCATCTTACGAGCGCTCACCATGACCGAAAACAACATCTCGGCCACCGCCAAACTGCTCGGTGTAACTCGCCCCACCCTTTACGACCTAATGAAAAAATACAACATCCAGTCTTCCTCCACGGAGCCTCAAGAAGATTAAATTATCGAAGGCGCGCTTTGCCAATAACAACACTTTTTGCGCCACTGCGAAACACCAAGGACGGTGTTTCAAGTTAAGAACTTGTCACAGCTTCGGTGGCGTAGACTTGCACTTGGCTTTGCTTAAAGCCGTAAAGCTGTAGCTAAAAGTAATCCAAAGCTTCACTGAGCTTTTTCACTGGGATAATCTCTAGCCCAGGCATAGGCTCTTTACCCACATTGGCCGCTGGCACAATGGCTTTTTTAAAGCCGTGTTTGGCGGCTTCTCGCAGGCGCTCTTGACCACTGGTGACGGGGCGGATTTCTCCGGCCAAACCCACTTCGCCAAACACCACCAAATCCTGCGGCAGGGTACGGTTTTTAAAGCTGGAGACTATGGCAAACAACAGAGCCAAATCCACGCCGGTTTCCATCACCTTAACGCCCCCCACCACGTTCACAAAAACGTCTTGATCGCCCATCTGAAACCCGCCGTGGCGGTGTAAAACGGCCAAGAGCATCGCCAACCTATTCTGCTCAAGCCCCACGGTCACACGGCGAGGGTTGCCATGGGAGGTGTCCACCAAGGCTTGAATTTCCACCAACAGCGGGCGAGTGCCCTCCCACACCACCATCACCACAGAGCCTGCCGCCACTTCTTCGGCACGCTGTAAAAAAATTGCCGAGGGGTTAGAGACCTCCTTCATGCCGAGTTCGGTCATGGCAAAAACCCCCAGCTCGTTCACTGCACCAAAGCGGTTTTTGTGGCCACGCAGGGTACGAAACCGCGAGTCATGTGATCCCTCCAGCATAATGGAGCAATCAATAATGTGCTCCAACACTTTAGGGCCAGCCAGGGAACCATCTTTCGTCACATGGCCCACCAACACCAAAATCGTACCCGTCTGCTTAGCGAAACGCGTGAGGCTTGCGGCACATTCACGCACTTGCGAGACACTGCCAGGTGCAGAGCTGATATCCGCCAAGTGAACCACTTGCACCGAATCCACCACCATCACACCGGGAGCCACCGACTTGGCCGCCTCGATGATTTTATCCACGTCCGTTTCAGACAAAACCTGAAGGTTATCCGAAGGCAATTTAAGGCGCTGCGCCCTTAACGCCACCTGCTGCAAGGATTCCTCACCGGTGACATACAGGGCTTTTTCACCCTGAGCCAAAGCACACAAGACTTGCAGCAATAGCGTGGACTTACCCGCCCCGGGATGACCGCCGATCAAAATCACCGAGCCGGCCACAAAGCCCCCACCGAGCACTCGGTCCAACTCGCAAAAACTAGAGCTCATGCGCGGCAGCGCCTCGGTGGAAACTTGATTAAGCGTTTGTACTTCTGCAGTCAATTGACCGGTATAGCCCCCGTGGCGGGTTTTGGCGCCCTGAGCAGCGCTTAAGCGAACCTCCTTAAGACTGTTCCAGGCACCACAATCAGTGCACTGCCCCTGCCATTTGCGGTAATCGCTACCGCACTGATCGCACACATACGCGCTCTTCCCCTTACTCACCCTCGCCTCCGGCGGCGCTTTCACGCAGTTTACGGCGAATATCCATCCAAATTTTGCCCAATTGGTTTTGACCACGTTGATCGCGTCCGATACCCCAGTAATGGCCGTACTGGGACGTTTCAGCAATTAATAGATCATCTGTGGACAGCAACCACTCTCGCACCTCTGCGTGGGCGCAAGCTTTGGTATACAGTGCGCGTGTCATCAACACCGGGCGCAGCGTCTTAAACTGCTTGCGCTTGGGTCGAAACCAGCGGTTACCCAGCTTGTGCGCAGCCTCAGCGGTTGTTGCCGCGCAAATGGCTTCAAAGTCCCGCCCCGGGTCAAACTTATTGGCTTGGTAATAGTGCTCTGCACTCAACCACTCGCGCTCGTCCAGCGTAAAAGGGTGTGCGGATACCGTAGACAAAAGGTTTTGGCCGTCAAAGCGAGAAAAACACACGGCATCTTCAAATTTTGTGGAAGGTTCAAATAGCATGGCAACAGCTTCGCCTAAAAAAATGTTGGCAATGATGGTACATTGACGCCCTGATGACAGCAATTGAAAGACCCAAAGTGACCCAAAACACCCTCATTCCAGAGCCACCCATATTGGTTTACCCGACGCTCGCCGCGACTATCGGCCTGGAAGAGGCCACCATGCTGAGCATACTGACTCAATTTGCGCGCATCAGCGCCGGCCGCGAGAACAATGGCTACCAGTGGTTTGATTTAAACGAGGCTCAAGTGGGCGAACTTATGCCCTTTTGGCAGCCGCAAGACATTCAACGCGTTAGTTTTAACTTGCGCGAGCAAGGCATATTGCTATTGGCAAGCGCTCCGTTTGCCCAGTCCAGGCAGTTAAAGTTCGCGTTTAATGAGCGCAGCACCCAACGCGCCCAAGTTGCGGAGCAGCCTGCTGCACCGCCTGTAGAGAGCGGGAGAGCTAAAAATACCATTGCGCCCAGTTGGGCCCCAGATCGGGACACGCTCACGCGACTGGGTCAACTGTGTATCCCCAGCGCCTTTGCACAACAACAAATTCCAGAATTTGTGACCTATTGGCGTGAGCGCGGAGAGCCCAAACATGCCTGGAACAGCAAATTCATGCAGCACGTGATTCGCAAATGGCGTGATTTTGAAGTTCAAGAGTATCAGCGCAGTAAAACCAGCCCCATGACACGGGATTGGCAACCCAGTGAAGATGCTTTAAACGTCCTTGTGCATCACGCTGGCATTAGCCGGCAATTTGTGGAGGATGCCATCCCCGAGTTTGTGCTGTATTGGCGTGAACAGGGGGGTACCTCCGATAATTGGAACAAGAAATTCCGCGATCATGTGCAACGCCAATGGATTCGCTACCGGGCGGCACTGGAACACGACGCCACCCCCAAGGTCATACCCGCCCAGTGGCGTCCATCGGAAGATGTCTATGAAGTATTGCGTTTGGCCAATATCGACCGCGGCTTTGCGGATTCGCTGTTGCCAGAATTTGTCATTTACTGGCGGGATACCCAACAGGTACACAGCTCCTGGAACACCCGTTTTTTACAATTTATCAAACAACGTTGGGCCAAACGCGGCACGCTGGACGGCACAACACAACGATCAACACGAGATTTAACCCTTGCAGAACAACTCACCGATAGAAGCTGGGCGCTCTAGCGCACCCAGTGCGAATGCCAAAATGGCCCTGGTGGATGCCATCAACCAGGTGTTTACACTGTTTCGCCTGAATTATCACAACCAATACCTAAAAGCGTTTGGCAATACCGACGAACTGAACGAAGTCAAACGCTTGTGGATGGAAATGCTCCAGCGGTTTGAACCCGCCACATTACTGCGTGCGGCCAAAAGCGTGATAGAAAATAGTGAGTACCTGCCAACGCTGCACGCCATGATTCACGCTTGCGAGCGACATTCGCAGCAGTCCCAGTGGCCCGATGCGCACAGCGCCTACATCGAAGCTTGCCGGGCGCCCTCGCCAAAGTCGACACACCCGTGGTCTCACCCACTGGTGTATCACGCGGGCAAACGCAGCGATTGGTATTTTTTACAATCGAGTGCGGAAGCCGTTGCTTACCCCATATTCAAACGCCATTACGAGGCACTGATTGAAGACGTGCGCAACGGCAAACAACTGAGCTTGCCCGAGCCCCATGCCCTACCCCCAAAAAGCGAGGCGCCGATGGACAAGGCCACCAGCCAACAAAAAATTCAAGGCCTTCGACAAGCCCTGGAGTTATAAGCGTGTTTGGTAAAAGCCTGGTGGGGCTTATTCTGGTGGTCTATATGGCCTTGCTCGCGGCAGGCGTGGCGCTTCTGAGTCATTACCCTTGGTCACTCGCACCCGACACCAGCCAAATCCAATACCCCGATCCACCCGACTTTCGCGCCTACACCAATATTCAGGAGAAAAAAATAGCATTTTTCGACTATTTACGGCCATTGGTACAAAGCCAAAATCAAGCCCTGCTGAGCAAACGTCAAAAACTGCTGGCGATTAGGGCGCACTGGTCAAACACTACAAAACTCAGTGAACGCGACAGGCAACGGCTCAAACAAACTGCCGCCGCTTTCGATCTACCCCTTGAAGCGTTTACTCACGATGGGCAACTGCAAGTTCGCAACCTTCTGGATGCGCTTTTATTGCGCGTGAACGTATTGCCCGAAGCCTTGGTGCTGGCACAAGCGGCGTCTGAATCGGCTTGGGGCACCTCGCGATTTGCAAGGCGTGCCAACAATTATTTTGGTCAATGGTGTTTTAGCCAAGGCTGCGGCTTGGTGCCCAAGCATCGACCGGCCGGCGCCACGCACGAAGTGGCAAAGTTCAACTCCGTGGCGGAATCGGTTCAAGCATATTTTCACAACATCAACACGTTCACTGCCTACGAAGCACTGCGCACTGAGCGTGCAAAGCAACCACAAAACGTAACCGCCAATCAGCTACTTCCCACTTTAGTGCACTATTCCGAACGCGGCGAAGCCTATATTCAAGATCTTAAAAATTTGATTCGTCAAAACCAGTTAGACAGCAAAGCTTCACAAGAGGCTACAGAACGCCTTCCTCAAAAATAATGGCTCACCATCGCTATGACCCGCCAACACTTTTCTCGAAGGCAACAATTGTAGACTATACTGAAAGAACACCATTTGTGATGGGTACCTCACTAAACCTTAGGGAGTCAAAGTATGGCTTACGACGATAACCTGGCCACTCGAATTCGAGACTATTTCTCCACTGATAGTTTAACCATTGAAGAAAAAGAAATGTTCGGCGGTTTAGCCTTTATGCTCGGGGGCCACATGTGTGTTGGGGCAACAGGCAAGCGCTTAATGGCACGTGTTGGACCAGACAACTACGACAGTGCACTTAAAGATATGTACACCACCATTATGGATTTTACCGGCAAGCCTCTGCGCGGGTTTGTGTATGTAGAGCCGGAAGCTTTGGAAACAGAAAAGGGCCTGCATGGCTGGATTAAACAATGCGAAGACTTTGTTAAACAATTGCCTCCCAAATAAAAAATGCATTACCCTGCGCTAAAACTCTGAAGGCGACAGGCATGACCCCCTCGAAAGAACCCGATGCAAAAGCACTAAAAGCCTCCCTGCAAGCCATCGAGCAACATTTAGCCAACCAAGCACCACCAAACTCTGCCACCGTCCAATACATCGAAAAACGCCTACAAGCCTTAACCGAAGAAGTCGACAACAGCAGCCATAAAATGGTGGCCTATAAGCTAAAGCGCTTGGCGGAATCTAAAATGGTGAACGAAGCGTCACAAGAAATGGCAACCCCAGTAAAATATCAATCCAGCACGTTTCAATGTAAATCCGATTTGGACCAATGCTTAATCGGCAGCCAGAGTGCGTTGCAAAAGGCGCTTTGCTACGCGCTGTTTATTCGCTGTGCGTTTAAAGGGTAATGTCGCGCAACACCTTGTTTTAAGACACTCAACCTTCGAATGTTCTCATTTAACCTTCAAACTAAGGTGCCGTGGTGACAATCAAGCGTGCAGCCGATAGCTGTACCACCACCCGAGACGTCAAACTGCTTTGCACTTCTGAATGAACGGCTTGTACAGCGGCTACCTCTTCTTGCGACACCGCCGCATTGCGTTTGGCAAGTGTGCTCATACGCGCGCGCTCGCGCTGGAAGTGCTCGTCCGCAGCGGCAAGTGCCTGCTGAATCAGCGTATGTCTCTGAGTCTCGGCGAAGCCTTCCGCACGCTGATACCAAAGTGGCATTTGCTCTTTTCTGGAGGCGATGATTTTTCTGGCAAGCTTTTTATCCACTCGCGTCATGGACGCTTCAAGCGCCGCTTCCGGCAAGGCTTGCGACAGGTCTTTATCACTGATATCCAAAACCAAAGTGCGAATGGATAACGCGGGCAAAAACGGTAGGCATTGAGCTCGGTTTGGGGCTTGAATCAAGATGTCAAAACACGCTTCTAACAAGCATTGACCAGCGGACAACTGCTTGCTGGGCAGTAAAGCCACCGACGCGGACCCTATATCCGAGTGATGCAACAATTCCCATAACCCCACAATAAAGGGCGCATCCCAACTGATATACATGACATCTTCGCGTGCGTTGGCCACGGCACGCAAAAATGTGACCTCAACCCCTTCCGCTGGGATGTTGGGCAAGGCAGGAATTAACATATTGTCCGCAGGCATTAGCGAATAAACATCCGCGCGCGTTTCCTCGAAATGAAAATTCAATATTTCAGCGGCGGCTTCCACCAATGCAAGCGGAGTATCTTGTTCGAAGCTTTCAATTTTGGCTTTCAATTCTTCGGCATCGGGCCTGCGACAACTATTAAGCTCCAACAGTGCATCCCGTCCTTGCAAAATATCTTGCTCCAATGCCTGGACTTTTACGCCAGCGGCTTGATCGATATCCGCCTTACTTTCAGCGCCCACGCGGTCTTCCCAAAATTCATCGTGAACGGCGCCCGCCGCCGGGTTTTGGCGATCAATACACTGCAACACTTCGTGATACCAATGGTAGCGATCGGCATCCTCCGAACCCTCACCCATGGGTACGTGCACGGTCACGGCTTCGGTTTGGCCAATGCGATCTAATCGACCAATACGCTGCTCTAACAAATCAGGGTGTTCCGGCAAATCCAGGCACACCAAATGGTGGCTGAATTGGAAGTTGCGCCCCTCACTGCCCATTTCGGAACAAATCAGTACCTGTGCGCCTTGCTCGTTATCAGCAAAGTAAGCGGCGGCGCGATCGCGCTCGACCAGGTCCATTCCCTCATGAAACACCGCCACGTCAATACCATGGGTTCGCCACAATGTCGCTTCGACGGTTTGTACATCCTCCAACAGGTGCGCAATCACCAGCACCTTCTGCTTCGGTTGGCTTTTCAGAAACCCTGCAAGCCAATTAATTTTGGCGTCTAGACTTGCATCGTCCAACCAGTGCGGCTTTGCTACCCGCGAGGGGAACCCTTTTACCGACGCTCGAGTGTTGCGAAACATCACGCGGCCCACGCCATGGCAGTCCAACAAATGCTGCAATAACAAGTCATCACTGGCGTCAAATGGCAACCCATAATCATTGAGTAATGCTTCCCGTCCGGCGGGCAATGCCTGAATCTTGCGGTTTAAATCCACAAAGGTGCGCTCTTGCGCCATAAAGTCCTCAAAGGCCCCAAATTTTGCAGGGTCCAGTAGGTTTAAGCGAGCGAAATGGCTCTCTACCCCCAGTTGTTCGGGTGTGGCAGTCAACAACACACAGTGTGGCATTTGCGCAAGCTCTGACAAGTGATCAAAAGCCTGGCTGCCTGGGGTCAAGCGATGGGCTTCGTCCACAATGCAGATGTCCCTTGCGAACAAACCCTCCGGGAGTTGGTCGTGCTCCAATAACGAATGCGGCGCAAGCAAAATAGACCCTTCATCGAAAGGGTGGTCCTCGCCAGTATATATGTCTGGGTAGAGTTGAAACCGGCGAATCAACTCCACCAACCATTGCACCACCAAGGCATCAGGAACAAGTACCACCGCGCGGTTCACACGCTCCGAGCGAATCAGGCGCGACAGGATCATTCCCGCCTCCAAGGTTTTGCCCAAACCTACCTCATCTGCCAACAGCACGCGTACGCGCTCGCGCTCACAGGCGCTCCACGCCACGTACAATTGGTGTTCGATCAGGCTTGCCCGAACCCCTAATAAACCCGTGAGGCGCGCCTGCCACACCCGTGCAATAGCATCATCCAGCTTCCGTCGAAATGCGAAAAATTGCGGTTTATCCAACTGCCCTGTCATGAGTCGCAGAAACGGTTGGTTGCTTTTGACTTCTGCGGCCAGGGCAGTTTCTGGGACCAACTGTTCTTGGCCAATGTCGTAAACCATCACCCCGTTTTGATCGTGGACCGCAATTACCTCAGCCCGCGAGCCATCTCGCAAGTGGACTTCGTCGCCCGGTAAAAACGTAATGCGGGTTAAAGGCGCCTTAGCGCGGGCATACATGCGCTCGGTTTCACTCTGTGGAAAAACAAGTGTAATGGCGCGCGCGTCGACTTCGACAACGATACCCAGCCCCAACTCGGGTTCGGCGTCTACAACCCAACGTTGACCAGGAACAAAATCTTGCATAGGACAGCTAACCACAATTATCAAATGGGCGAGCATTGTACGCACTTTTACCCACTCGGAACACCGAATCGCCCAGTCAGTTTCTATTCAGCTAAGGTGCTTTACACTTGGGGAGGATGGGGTTGTTGCACACATTCATTGTCGTGTCATAATCCCACCTTACTTTGCTTATCTTCGTGCAGGTTTCGAAGGTAAGCCTATTAACTTAAGGAGCCAGTAATGCGCCAATTAAAAGCGATACTTCCCGCCGTAATACTTTCAACCACCGCTATGACCGCCTCAGCAGAAAGCGGATGGTATTTAGGAGCCTCTGTTGGTAATTCGGATTTGGGCTTTCAAAATACGGATATTGGCAACATCGATATCAACGACAGCGATACCGGCTTTAAAATTTTTACCGGCGTTAAATTTACCGTCTTGGCCGCTGAATTTGGCTACGTGGATTTCGGCAGCATTGGTTCCGACAGCGACAGCGTAGACCTAAGTGGTTTTTCCGGTTTTGGCGTGCTGTCTATGGGGCTTGGGCCCGTTGAAGTCTTTGGCAAAGCCGGCGGCTTTATTTGGGATGCCGAAGGTGACTTTGATACCCTAGACGAAAAATACGATGAGGACGGCTTTGACCCCGCGGTGGGCATTGGTGCGGCCTTCAATTTAGGCGGTATGGGGGTTCGCGCAGAATATGAATACTTTGACATTGGCGAATTTGACAAAGTTTCCATGCTCTCGGTTGGTGCCACTCTATGGTTGTTCTAAACACTGCCGCCGTCTAGCCCACAATCAACACCCTCTACTTCGGATGCAAGGACGCATCCACCCTCAGCGCACTCCCGTGTGTCTCAACAATAAAGCCAACGGCTTGGCCCTCTAGCGATCATACATACCGCATTCAAAGGTCGCACCTATCAGTCCACTGGCTCACCCCCAGAATGAAACCCGTTTCACACCCAGACACATCCATCAATCAAACCATAGACAGGCACCGATTCATTCAAGACAATACCCGATTACCCATAAAATACCTAAAGAAGCAAAGGGTGGTCATTATGCAAAAGTTTTTAGTTCTGGCGCTGCTCGCGACCTTAACCGCCTGTGGCGGTAATGGCGGAACATCGAGTTCGTCAAGCTCCAGCAGTAGCTCTTCGAGTTCGAGCAGTTCGTCCAGCTCAAGCAGCTCATCAAGTTCCAGCAGCACCTCCAGCTCGACCAGCTCATCAAGTTCAAGCTCCAGCAGCAGCTCATCTGGCACTGTGGGCGATGCCGTCAACGGAGAAGCTTTATTCTCCAGCAAATCCTGCGCCAACTGCCACAACTCTCAGGGCAATGGCATTTTCGGGAGCGGCGGTTTTAGGTTCGACATTAACAACTTAGTCCACACCAGCCTTGACGATATGGCAAGTTATATCGATGCCAATATGCCGCCAGGCGCTGGTGGTCCCAACACATGTATTGGAGCTTGCGCAGAAGATACTGCCGCTTACTTGATGACCTTCGCCAATACCGGAAACGGTGGTGGACAAGTGGAGGACTTTGGGACCTACAGCATTGAAATAATGGACAGCTGTAGCGCCAGTGAACCCAGCACCGGCGGTGAAGCCTTGATCGTGTTCAGTCAAGGGGGTAACAAGCTTTACAATTTCTGGAGTCACGTTGGCAACAGCGCCGCAGAGTTCGCCAACTTAAAAACGGCTGACTATAACGACGGTCGTTTTAGCCTGAACACAGTGCAGCCCGCTGCCGACGGTACCTGCGATAGTGCATTAACGCACACTGGCACCTGGGTTAAGAAAATCGCCGACTATGATCACCAGCACTCCAACGGAGGTACTTTTGACCTCAATCGCAACGTCAGCACCTTGGACTCTATCGTGATTGAGCTCAAGGTCAATTCTGCTGACACCAACCTGCCAAGCTTTGATGAAATCAAGGCTAACTTTGGTTCCTTCGCCAGTGACAGCGAAATCGACGCCCTTGATGATCAACATGTGGTATTTGGCGTGGGCGTTACCAACGCCAACGACGGGAATGGCTACACCGGCCAAGCGCTTGTGACGATCGACATGCAAAAATATGCAGACAAGTGGATTCGCATTACCATCCCAATGGACCAACTGACTTTTCATCAGTATTCAGGCTGGGTAATCTCGGGCACTCAAAACTACCAGGAATCCGGCAATTTGAATATGGCCAAGCTATTCATTAGCCCTGAGACGCAAAGCGGTGGTGTGTTGCGTAACTATTACAATGGGGATTGGTCTTGGAACGCAAGTATGGGTAACCCTTTGCCCAATGAATTATTTAAAGAGCAAAACATATCGTTGAAGTACTTCTCACTGAACTTCAAATAAATCCACGCCACTCGCGCAGTACGCAAAAAAAGGGGGGCCAAGCGCCCCCTTTTTTATTTTCTGTGAATTTGACTAAACGGGTAAGAACACACCACAGAGTCACGGCGATACCCATCTCCAACATCATAACCCGCAAATAGGTAAGCGTCTCACCAAGCGATAGCATTCGCTCATAGCAACCACGGTTTAAACAATACGGCATTCATTACTTGTTGTTGGTGGTGAAAGAGAAGACGTTGCTGGGCGTAATTTCGGATAGGGACGTACTGCGCAGCTTAAGCCCTTTGCGGATACCACAGTACAGAATGAAAAGGACGATTTTTTATTGAGCGGTCAGGTACATCAGATCATGACCAAGCACATTATTAGCCTCGCACCAGAGGCAGGCATTCGAGACGTGTGTGAGGCATTACTGGATCAGTGCGTTAGCTTCCTACTAGCCATTAAAGGTGAGCATCTACAAGGTGAGGCGAGCAAGAAACACATACTGCGCCATTTTATAAAATAGCGCGGAATTATTCATAGCGGCCTATACTCCATCACTCAAACAGCTTCACCCCCCCCTTACAAACACGGTTGCCCATAAACTCTCCCCCACCGTTCAACGCTCTGTTTCAGATATTTGACCGGTTTTTCAGTGGCCTCGCATGAACTCAAACACGCTACGCTCATGCTCGTCCCTTTGACAAAGTTTCCACGCTCCCTGTTGGTGCCACTCTATGGTTATTCTAAACACTACCGCCGTCTAGCCCACCATCAACACCCTTACTTCGGATGCAAGGACGCACCTTCTCAGCGCACGTCCTCTGCCTATCAACAATAGAGCCAATGGCTTGGCCCTCTAGCGACCATACATACTGCACTCAAAGGTCGCACCTATCAGTGCACTGGCTCACCCCCAGAATGCAACCCGTTTCACACCCAGACAAATCCATCAATCAAACCATAGACAGGCACCGATTCATTCAAGACAATACCCGATTACCCATAAAATACCTAAAGAAGCAAAGGGTGGTCATTATGCAAAAGTTTTTAGTCCTGGCGCTGCTCGCGACCTTAACCGCCTGCGGCGGTAATGGCGGAACATCGAGTTCGTCAAGCTCCAGCAGTAGCTCTTCGAGTTCGAGCAGTTCGTCCAGCTCCAGCAGCTCGTCAAGTTCAAGCTCAAGCAGCTCATCAAGTTCCAGCAGCACCTCCAGCTCAAGCAGCTCATCAAGTTCAAGCTCCAGCAGCAGCTCATCTGGCACCGTGGGAGACGCCACCAACGGAGAAGCTTTATTCTCCAGCAAATCCTGCACCAGCTGTCACAGCTATAAGGGCAATGGCATTTTCGGGAGCGGCGGTTTTAGCTTCGACATTAACAACTTAGTCCACACCAACCTTGACGACATGGCCAGCTACATCGACGTCAACATGCCGGAAGGCCTTGGTGGTGGCCCCACTGCATGCGTTGGCACCTGCGCTGAAGATATCGCTGCGTATTTAATGACTTTTGTAAGCGGCGGCCAAAGCAGTGAATTGTGCAGCGATTCTGATTATTTGTGCCTCGACTTTGAAAGCGGAAACCCTGAAGGCATTGAGTTCGGCAATTTTGCAAATATTTCGGTTGATGATGCGGTAAGCGGTAGCAATTCCTTATATTTTTTCACCAACAACAAGAACGATGGCAATGCTGCTTGGTACGGAGGCTTTATCAGTACAACATTCGGAGTGCCTGGTAGTCACTGGGGAAGAATGTCCTACCGGATCAATGACCTTGCCAATCCTGCAGACTATACCCACTTAACTTTCATGGCTGCAGAGGCTCCCTCCACCGACGTGCGTTTGGTAGACACTGTGCGCGGTCCCGAAGGCACCCACCAATATTTATATAATTTCCCGGACGACCAGGGTGGTAACGCCAGTGGCTATGACTGGAGCCTAACAAATGACTGGGTTTGTGTGGAATGGCACGTTGACTTCGCGAGCCAAACCTACGAGTTTTACCGTGAAGGGGTTAAGGTTGATGCAATTTCCAAAAACGTTGCCAACGATCATGGCGGTATTCCTGAAAACTACAACAAATTGTATTTCGGTGGTCAGGTTTATCAGAGTGGTCCTGATATCTCTGGGTATATCGATGACATCGTTGTGGGGCCAACGCGTAACCCCTGCCCTTAACATATGCGGCATAAGAACTAACTGATTCTTCGGAATCGCGGTGAATATGACAAAAGGGGCTTCGGCCCCTTTTTTTATCCGTAGCGGCACCCCAACCCGCCATCACCTATACCCAAAAAAAGCAGGTGAAGCCGAAACGCCCATCTCCAACATCATGACCCACAAATAGGTAAGCGTCTCACCAAGCGATAGCATTCGCACATAGCAGCCACTGTTTAAACCATACGGCATTCATTACTTGTTGTTGGTGGTGGAAGAGAAGAGTTTGCTGGGCATAATTTCGGATAGGGACGTACTGCGCAGCTTAAGCCCTTTGCGGATACCGCAGTACAGAATGAAAAGTACGATTTTTTATTGAGCGGTCAGGTACATCAGATCATGACCCAGCACATTATTAGCCTCGCACCAGAAGCAGGCATTCGAGACGTGTGTGAGGCATTACTGGATCAGCGCGTCAGCTTCCTACCAGTCATTAAAGGTGAGCATCTACAAGGTGTGACGAGCAAGAAACACATACTGCGCCATTTTATAAAATAGCGCAGAACTATTAATAGCGGCTTATACTCCATCACTCAAACGGCTTCGCTTCCCCCCCCTTACAAACACGGTTACCCATAAACCCTCACCCACCTTTCAACGCTCTGTTTCGAGCCTTCTCCGCTGACGCTTTCGCTAGGTGGAATTTGGGGGAATTGGGGTTGTAACAATAGGGCCCCGAGCGCAATGCGGTTTAAGGCGGGCGCATTACCCGCCTATCACGACACTATATTACGGAAGTCGCCCCGGAAATCGCCTCACCTGCATCGTGTTGCTCCTGCTGATGATTGCGAGCAATAAGTACATAGAGCGATGGAATCACAAACAGGGTAAACAGCGTACCAATCGCCATGCCACCCACCAATACCAAGCCAATGGAGTTGCGCGCCTCGGCACCGGCACCCGTCACCAAACACAGAGGGAAATGACCTGCCACAGTCGCCACAGTTGTCATTAAAATGGGGCGCAAGCGTGTGAGTGCGGCTTCGCGAATGGCCTCCAATTTGGCGTAACCCGATTCTTGTAGTTTGTTGGCAAACTCCACCACCAATATGCCGTTTTTAGACACCAAGCCAATGAGGGTGACGAGCCCCACTTGCGAATAAATATTCAAGGTCGTTGTCCAGCCATCGGTCCAATATGGCATTTGTGGATTTGGCATTTTTAGCAGGGTAAAAATTAAAGCCCCAAACATGGCCAAGGGAACGGAGCCCCCCAAAATCACAAACGGATCCCTAAAGCTATTAAACTGTGCGGCCAGCACCAAAAAAATGAGCACCACAGCCAAACCAAATGCCGGTAAAAATTTATTCCCTTCACGCACCAATTGGCGTGACTCTCCGGTGTAATCAATGGCGTAACCTTCGGGCAGTATTTTTTCTGCCTCTGTCTCTAGAAAGTTCAGCGCCTCAGATAAAGGGACAATTGCAACGCCGCTGATTTTGACGGCGTTTAACTGCTGAAAACGATTTAAAGAGCGCGGCACGGTTCGGTGTTCAATATGTGCCACGGAGCTCAACGGAATCATGCCGCCGTTAGGGCCAGTGATATAAACATCGTTGATTTGATCGGGGTTTAATCGACTTACGCGTTTGGCTTGAGGAATCACGCGATAACTGCGCCCACCAATGTCAAAACGATTCACATAGCCCCCACCATACATAATGCCCACATCCGCAGCCGCTTGCTGTAAATTCAGCCCCATATCCGCCACTTTGTCACGGTCGAATACCACTTGCGCTTCGGGTAAATCCACTTTGGTATCAATATTGGGTGGAAACGCGAACTTGCCGCTCATCATCGCCTTCATTTGCAGTTGCTCTGCAAAACCCAAAATTTCGTCTGGCTCGGCTGTGGACAAAAGTACAAACTCCACGGGAAAATCACCGCCACCAGGCAGCGCGGGCGGTGTCACCGGGAACATATTAATACCAGGTATTTGACCAAGTTTTTCAGTGGCCTCAGGCATTAATTCAAACACGCTACGCTCGCGCTCATCCCAAGGCTTTAACACCATGCCGCCAAAGCCCGAGGATGGAAACGTCAACTGGAACGTAAATTCGGTTTCAGGAAACCCCATAAACACTTGGTTAGCAGCATTCGAATAAATACTGGCCTGCTCTATGGTGGAGTTACCCGCAGCCTCGACAATCCCAAAAATTACCCCTTGGTCTTCCGTAGGCGCCAGCTCTTTTGACGAAACCATAAACATGGGGATACATAAAAGTGTAATCACCAGCCATACCATATATACCGCCGGACGGTTGGCCAGAGTGCCATCCAAAAGTTTGGCATAGCGATTCTTAATGCTCTCAAAACCCTCGTGAATGCGTTTGGCAAAACCTGTTTTTTCGGTGTCTTCTTTAATCAGTTTGGCCGACATCATAGGCGACAGGGTTAAGGCGACAATTCCAGAAATGGTTACCGCACCTGCTAACGTAAAGGCAAATTCACGAAACAGTGAACCCGTCAGCCCGCCTTGCATCCCAATAGGCAAATACACCGCCACCAAAGTGGCGGTCATCGCAATTACCGGCCCAATGAGTTCACGCGCGCCCAACATCGCCGCCTTCATGGGCGACTGCCCTTCGCTCACATGACGCTCCACGTTTTCCACAATCACAATGGCGTCATCCACCACAATACCCACCGATAAAACAATGGCAAGCAAGGTCAACAAGTTTAAGCTGAAGCCAAACAGCGACATTAAAAAGACTGCGCCAATCAGAGATACCGGGATGGCCACCACAGGGATTACCACTGAGCGAATCGACCCTAAAAACAGAAAGATGACTGCAATCACAATCAGCAGGGTTTCCGACAGCGTCTTCACCACTTCCTTGATGGAGCTTTCGATATAGGCTGTGGCGTCATAGGCCACAAGAGCTTCCAACCCTTTTGGCAGCCCCGCTTGCATGGCTTCCATTTCCGCTCGCACCAGTGCCATTACTTCCAAAGCGTTGGCATTGGGCAAAGGCCAAATACCCATAAAAGTGGCGGTTTTTCCGGAGTAACGTACTTCGTTGTCGTAGGATTCTGAACCGAGCACCACCTCTGCCACATCACGCAAACGCACGATGGTATTGTTCTCGGATTTTAGAACCAAGTTTTTAAATTCTTCCACCGAGCGCAAATTAGTGTTGGCCGACAAATTAACCTGTACATAGTTGCCTTTGGTTTTGCCTAAGGCCGCCAAGTAATTATTGGAAGACAACGCCTGTCGCACCTGCGTAGGCGTAATACCCAGACCCGCCATTTTTTCAGGCTTTAACCACACGCGCATAGCAAAGGTGCGTGCACCCAATACCTCAGCGCGCTGCACACCCTCCAGGGCAGACAAACGCGGTTGCACCACTCGAGTGAGATAATCCGTAATTTGATTGTTTTCTAAAATGTCAGAGTTAAAACTGAGGTAGGCTGCCGCAAATCGACTGTCGGCACTCTCCACGTTGATAACCGGCACTTCGGCTTCGGGCGGTAAATCACCCCGCACCTGATTCACTTTTGCCGTAATTTCAGACAGCGCTTTAATGGGGTCGTAATTTAATTCCAAGCGCACATTGATAGTGGACAACCCTTGGGCACTTTGTGACTGAATATAGTCAATACCATCGGCGCCTGAAATTGCGCGCTCGAGCGGGCTGGAAATAAATCCTCGCACCAGTTCGGCGCTGGCACCAATATAGGCCGTGGTCACAGTGACCACGGCATTGTCGTTGCGCGGGTATTGACGGATGGTCAGGCTGGAGATGGCTTGAATACCCGCGATCAAAATAATTAAATTGACCACAATGGCCAGCACTGGCTTGCGAACAAAAATATCTGTGAAGGCTTTCATCCATAGACCTCTAATTAAGCGTCGTTGGGTGTGGGCGCAACCTGATAATTCGGCTGCACTTCATCATTCACCGCCACAGGTGCGCCATTGCGCAATTTAAAAACACCGGCACTCACCACTCGGCTTCCCACCGAAATACCTTTGGTAATGGCCACATAGTCACCTTTACTGCGCCCCAGTTGCACAAAGTGCTGCTTGGCCACCACTTGCCCCGCTTGCTCCCCTGGCTCGATCACAAATACAGAATCCCCAAAAGTGGCATAGCTAATGGCCGTTTTGGGCACTGCCAGCACGGTATCCATTTCGGGCATCAATACCTCCACAGAAACAAACATGCCGGGCAGTAGCAACTGCTCGTGATTGTCAAATTCTGCCTGCACCTGAATACTGCGGGTGGCGGCATCCACTTGTGGATCAATAGCGGTTACCCGTCCCACAACACGCTCTTGCTGGCCCAAAGCTTCGGTAGTCAGTCGTACCTCTAAACCCGCTTTAATTGCCGCAATATTTTGCTGAGGGAGAGAAAAGTTGACCTGGAGTTTTTCAATGGCCTGCAACGATACAATGGGTGTACCACTGGCCAAATCCTGCCCTAAATTCACTTGGCGCAAACCGAGATGACCATCAAAAGGCGCGACAATGGTTTTTTTCGCGATGGTGGTGCGATACGTATCAGCCGCGGCCATGGCCTCTTTGTGCCGCGCAATCACGGTGTCCAGCTCCGCTTGCGAGGCCACCTTTTTATCTACCAGCTCTTTCACACGCGTCAAATTGGCCTTGGCCAGGGCTGCAGTGGCTTCAGCCGCGCGCAATTGTGCCTGTTCAGAGGAGATATCCTGGCGAATTAACACATCGCCAGCTTTAACCATGGCTCCGGGTTCAAACTCAATACTGACCACGCGGCCAGGAATATCCGCACTAATCATCACACCCTGTACCGCCTCAACGGTTCCCACGGACGCGAGGGTCACTTCCCATTGCTGCTCTAGCGCCTCAACCGTGGCCACACTGGCGGGCGGCGGCGACATTGTAGAGGCTGCCTGAATCAAATCTTGAATTTGAACCACCTTTGCACCCGCCAACAGGCCAATGCCGGCCATCAATACCAATGCTGTAAATATGAGATTTTTGATCATGGTAATATCACCTAAATTATGACCTGCCTATTGAAAACCACCCTGTTTAGCAATGTCTTCAGCCTTTTGGATCTCGCACACCAGCCGTTCCTCGCACTTGAATTGCAGGCCAAGCCAGCAACGGTTAGTGCGCGATTCACTATGGGAATGACTTAACTGATGAAGCCAATGAACGCATTGACAGACATGAAACTGGCAATCGCCCAGAAGCGGCTGAAAGCGTGGCTTACGCCACAGCGCGACACACTCAGCCCACAATGTTAACACTGATCACATAAAAACCCTATGGCAACAGACGAATGGTTGAAAAAAACTTGAACTCAGGATTTTGCCAGTCAGGCCCGCGGAAGGGGTTGCGTTGTGGGTGGCGCCTATTACAGAAAAATAGAAAAAGCCGCCCCAATGCTGCGTCGCATCACCTCGGCCATTGTACGCCTGCACCCAACGTTTGACCATGCTCGCCAAACCCGTTTTCCGGCCACATTTTATTCAGATCAGAGCGAGAACAGCCACTGCTGCTGCCGGCCTAGCCTCCGTCTAACACTTGCCAGTCACCCGTGGTGACAAAAAATAACGCCGTTGCTACCGAAGGGTAACCCAAGGCCATCACGGCCTCTCGATAGGCCCGCAAGGCTGGGGCATAACGTTTGGTTTCCCTCTCTAAAAAGACCTCGCGTGGTTCATCGTCGGTGGGCACACCGGTTTTGTAATCCACCACCCACGCGGTGCCGTCTTCTGAAACCACCAAGACATCCAACACCAAGGTCTCCAGTTTACCCGCTCGGTTTAAACACACAGGGTATTCAAAGTATCGCTCCGGCTGCGTCAATAACCATTCGAACTTGGGGTGACCCAATAATTGGGTCACGGCTTTTGCCACCGCCTGTTCGGCAGCAAAACGCCATTGCGGCACCACACCTAGGCGTTGTAACTGCTTGCCCCATGTGGGCTTTAATTCGCGCAGGGTTGCCTCGCGCATCTGCCAACCCCGCTTAGCAATGGCCTCGGCGGTGGCGTGCACGACTGTGCCCACGTGGCGTAGCCGTTCGCCTTCCCAATCAGGCGCTATGGGTAAAACCTGGTTGGTATTGTCATACTGCTGGCTTAGCTCAAACGCTGCCAGTGGGTTAGGCCGCTCTTGCTTAGGAGGCTGCCAAGCCGCCGGCACCCGCTTCAGTTGCGGCAAGCTGAATACTTGAGCCTCCGCCGGGTGCCCTTCGGGCACGTGCGACGCCACGGCTTCGGCGTGCGCGGTCAATTCGACACTGGGCCAAATGTAAGCCAATAAGCTCGCGCTAGATGGCGGACTAAAACGAGTGTCTTCACCCTCTGCCGCCTCTAACTCTGCCAGCAAAAACAATTGCTCGCGTGCACGGGTGCAGGCTACATACAGTAGCCGGCAGGCCTCCAATCGCAGGCGGCGTTTTTTTTCGTGCAGTAAGTGCTGATAGATAGGGTCTTTGGATTGCCCCAAGGGGTGAATAGGCGCCAGCAATAAAGTATCGTCACCCGCATGACTCAAACGCTCCTGCCAAAGCAGTAATTCTTGATCGGTATTTTTGCCACGACGGTGCAATTGCGGCAAAAACACCGCATCAAACTCCAAGCCCTTGGATTTGTGAATGGTCATAATTTGTAAGCGGTCGTCGGCGAGGGTATCGGGCGCGGCGTACAATTTGGCAATGGCACGCTCTAGCGCCTGTTTACTGGGCGCGTGCCCCTGTTGACTCACTGCCTCCAACACCTGCCAATAGCGCTCAATGTTTTGCTCATCGGCAGGCTCCGTTACCAATTGGGCGCCCCCCAACGCATGCCACACACCGGCCACCCACAGGGTAAGGGGTTTTCTCGCGCGGGAGGCCATGGCTGCCTTTAATATGGGGACCACACGTGTTAGCCGCGCGCGGCCGTCATCACTTAAGGCGGTATTGTCGGGGTGCTCTACTGCTTGTGCCATGGCTTCTATAAGCGTGGTATTGGCCCCCCTCGCCTCCACCAACGCCGTTAAATCGCGTAACAACAAACCGCACCAGGGTGCACGCAATACCGCCAACCATGCAATGCGGTCACTGGGATCGAGAAGCGCATGGGTTAAACTCAGCAAGTCTTGAATCACTTCACGTGCCGCCAAGGGCACCATGTCCACCGCACGAAATCGCATAGCGCGCTGACTCAATACCTCAACCAAAGCCTTTGCGTGGTGACGAGACTTCACCAATACGCCAATCCGGGTTTGTGGGTTTTGTGCCCACAGCGCGGCCATTTTGTTTGCCATCCAAGTGGCGCTGGCAGTCTCCGAATCCGGTGGAAACACATGCGTGCTCACGCCAAAGTTTTCGGCGGCGCGAAACGCCTCCGCATTTGAGTAGGGCACCGCACCCGTGGAGATCTCCATACGACGAGGAAAAGCGCGATCAAAGGTCTTATTTACCCACGACACCACCGATGCTTGCGAGCGGAAATTGGCGCTCAATTGCAAGTTTTCGAGCGCCACGTGCCCCAACCCTTTTAACTTGCAATGTAAAAACAAACCCACGTTGGCTCCGCGAAAACTGTAAATTGACTGCATGGCATCGCCCACGCAAAACAGCGTTCGGCCATCGCCAGGCTGCCAGCCATAGGTCAATTTTTTAAGCAGGTCCACCTGGGTAAACGAGGTATCTTGAAACTCGTCTACCAGGATGTGCTCAATGGCGTAATCCAATCGTTGCATTAAGTCTGTGGGGGCTTCCTCTTCACCTAGAGCACGTCGCGCACGCTGACTAATCTCGGTAAAATCCAGCTGCTGTTGTTGCTCAAACACCCAATGTAAATGCACCACGGCCACAGGCAATAATTGGGTTAGGGCTTCCAGCACCGGCCATTGCTCATCGGCGTAGGCAGGCGTTGGCCAACTTTGAATATCAACAATCGCCTCAGCCAATTCCGGGCTCTCACCCCATTGGGACAACAGTTGCGCCATGGCTTCTTTTTGTTGTTTGAACGCGGCAATCTCTGCTTTACCCTCACCTTTTACAAACCCTTCATTCTTGGTGAGGCGTTTTCGAAACTCGCCTTTTTGTGTCAGCATCCAACCCGCCAGTGCGCGCCACTGAGTCAGACTCTGCGCATCGCTGCCTGGTAACTCGCACACCTCTGCACCATACAGGCACGCCAGAGGCGAATCCGGCTGTGAACCTAAATTGGCCGCTGCAAATTGCACTAAAGCCATTAATTGCCGGCCCTGTTCAGAGGGAATTAACTGCTGTAATGTTTCCACTTTATCGCGCAAGGTGATAGTTAAAAAGGTTTCCAGCAGGTTGCGTAAACCCGCTTCACTATCGGCTTGCTGCACACCCAAAATGGGCATCCAGGCATCGCGATTGGCAAGCATACCCACCAACAGTCCTTCACAAATGTCGTAGCGGTTATCCAGGTGACGCAGCAAGGTTTTTAGCGCGTCTCGCCACGGCACCCTTTGCTCAAAGGTCTCCAGTAAATTGCGCGCGGCCTCTTGATACAGTTGCTCTGGGTCGTCTGAGGGTTGCCAGCTGGGATCTAACCCCGCTTGCAACGGCAGGCTTTGCATTAGGTGGCGCGCCAAGCCATCAAAGGTTTTAATTTGTAAACGTGCAGGGTTGGCCAGCAGCCCCCACTGGTGTTGCGCATCCGCTTGTAGCACCGCTTTTGCCAACTGCCAGGTATTTTTTTTATGTTCATCGTGGGGCGCAGGTGCCAGTGCGCTTTGCAAGGCATGCATCACCCGCTCTTGCATTTCGGCCGCCGCTTTGCGAGTAAATGTAATGGCAAGCACCGCCTCGGGTTGTGCCACGCGCGCCAAAAGTGTTAATACCCGCTGTGTCAGCAACTCGGTTTTGCCGCTGCCGGCAGGTGCTTCACAAATAAAAGACTGCTCGGGTGATAACGCACGAATGCGCGCGTCTCTGTCGATAGGTGTTTTGGCTAACGGCATCATCGCCACTCCTCTTCCTGGGGTGGCACCCTATCCTGTTGCGTATGGATACGACACACACTTTGCAGGTCACAATAGCGGCAGGTGGCTTCGCCATTTTTGGGGTCTACCCGGGCGGCGCCCTCACTATATTGCGTGGCCAATTGTTCAAGTTGAGTGCGCCAATCCAACAGTAAATCCGCCCAGGTTTTTAGTTCGGCTTTAAATTGCGGCAATGTCTCGGGCATTTTTAAGCTAGCCCAAATGTCATCGTGTTCGGCAAGGCCAATGGCGGCCACCTCTTGTGTAGCAAGCTTGCCAAATACCGCCGCAGCCACTTTAGGGGTTAGCACGCAATAAAGCGGCACTTGCGGTTCGTCCAGCCGCTCTCCCAACCATTGTTTAATTTCTGCGGAACCAGTTTTGTAATCGATCACCACGCAGGTGCCATCGGCTAACCTATCCAAGCGATCCAATCGCAGCGAGAGGGTCAAGGGCCCCACCACACCCGTGCAGGATTTTTCGTGGGTTTCCACCACAAAGGGGCTACGCGCTTTTTCTAAAGCTAACCAGTCATGAATTAAACGCCCACAGCGTTCTAGTTCTAGCGCTTGCGTATTGGGCCCCAAATCGCGCGCAGCCAAACTAAACCAGGACTTTATTAATGTGTCATTTACCAGCGATTCAAGTGCTTCGCTTTCCAACGCTAATAGCGCTTGGTGACTGCCAATGTGAGTCCAGAGGCGTTCAAGGGCAGCGTGAATTAAGTTGCCACGCAATAAGGGGGATACCCCTGGCACTTTTTCAATCACACTAGTGGCCCCCAGACGATGTTTGGCATAGGCACGAAACGCACAGGCGGCTTGATCTTTTAACACACCACTGCCGCCCTTCACTTGAGTTTGATCATCCGTCAGGGGGGTGCCTTCGGCGTCCGTCAGCCACTCTAAGCTAGGCGCCTCAACCGGCTCAGTGCCGACCACGGTTGCCACAGCACTTTCGTCCAGTGGGTAAGGTTGAATTAGAGGGCTTGGGCGCAGCGGTTCATCCCCCTGCCAAAGCGCGTAGCTAAACACCACCTCAGTCGCACTTTGGGCAAACCGCGCGGTGATTTTTTGGGCCAGCTCAAACTCCCTGTCCACGGAAGCACGGGGCATATTGTGTTGTTTTTGTAAGCCAATGGGCAGCAATGGGTTGGGCTGACAAGGCTCCGGCCAGGTATTATCGGTAAGCCCGACAACCCACAAGGCATCAAAGTGCATACCCGAGGCTTCGAGTACCCCCAGCACCTGTAGCGGTGACGCAGAGGTTTGTACCAAAAAGGGGGTAAACAGCATTTGGCTTAAACGCGAAAGCGCTTGTGAGTGCGTGCACTGAGGCAACACATCATCCAGCAAGGCAAACTGCGTCAACACCTCACGCCAGCGCTCTATTTGCTGAAACTCATAGGTATCCAATGCCCGTGAACCAGGCCAGCCGATGGCGGTCAGTTGCGCCACCCAATGGGCCACCCAATGCGCATGGCTCAAACAGTCCTTATCATCCGCGCTCGCTCGCACTCGCCCCACCTCAAGTAACGCTTGAACTCGGGTAAACAGTGGCTCTACTTCTGGCTGACGCTCAATAAAACTTGCTAGAAAAGCGCTGAACTGTTTTAGGGTGAGGCTTAAAGTTTGCGCCCTCAATGCGTTGGCCAAACTTGCAAAAATGGCGGGGCTTGGGGCTTCTTGACCCCACACAAAAGGTGCGTGCAGAAGTTCAACCACGCGCTCCACGGGTTGCTCGAATAACACAAAACTCAGCAACGCCATGGCCGTACTAATGACAGGGGTTTGTGCCAGAGGCTGCCCCGCAGAAATATTAAACCCTGGCGGGTGTTGCGGCACGGCGGGGTGGGCATAATGAGGCTCAAAACACGCCACCAGCATTCGCTCCATTTTGGGCCGTACCTTTGCAAGGTCGGGCACCACCAGGGCAACGTTTTGTGTGCTGTCGTTTTGCAACTTTGCATAGGCCCAATGGATCGCGGCGATTAACTCATCGTCGTGACTGGCAAAGGCCCTGCGACCGGATTGCGCTGGCAGGGTGAGTAATTCACTCGACACGCTCGCCACTGATTGCTCGTAGCGTTTTACAAAGGCTTGCAGCAAGGGCGCCAGGTCGTCAAAGCCCAGCAAAACCATCTGCCGTGGCAGCTCAAATTGCAACTCATTAAAATGTGCCACCAGGTGCGCCAGCGCACCCGCCGTATCGGTGACCGCTTTACCATCCAGTAAAATTTGATACTGCTCCGCCAAGCTTAAAAACAGCTGCTGCTCTTCGTTTTTGGGCTCAAGGGCTTGCAGCTCAACACCCGCCAAACGCAGCCGGTCATAGGCGCTTTGGGCCGCGCTTACAAAGGCCCCCTTCGACACCCCGTCGTCCAAAACCGTGTCGCCCACGGCTTGCCAAAGCGCCTTCACCTGGCTCCCATCAAGTACCGTTAACGTGGCTACATTGGCATCAAAAACCGATTGGACAAACGCGTTGATAGGCAGGCATTGCAGTGGTGCCCACGCCTTTAGGCGTGTTTGTTGGTAGGCCTGATACTGCCCTTGCACAAAACGGCTGAGACGAAAATTGGGTGTGAGGATTAAGACATCCGAGGGCGTTTTATCGAAAAAGGCTTGGTAACATGGGTAAAGAGTCAAACGCGGCTCCCAGACTGATGGTTTGAAAAACATGCCAGATGTAGGCACTATTATGCCGCAATTAAACCCTCGGAAACTCTGATTCAGTTCCAAAGCACTGGCACCCAATCAAAGCATCCCTCACATTAAGACTTGGCCCTTATGACTGTTCGAACACTCGCGGTGTTATGCCCCACCTGCAAAACAGAAGTCCTCATGACCAAAGAAAACCCAGACAGGCCCTTTTGCAGTAAGCGCTGCAAGCTCATTGATTTGGGTGCCTGGGCCGCTGAGGATCATAAACTGCCAGGCGACCCGATAGAAGACGAATTATGGGGAGAGAATGAGCCACACTAGCTGCAAAATGCCATTGTGATAGCTGCGCGAGCATGCTGTGGTATTACCAATCGAGAAAAAAATCCTCTGGTTTAAAGGGTGTATCGACCCACGATTGGTCTCGCGTCAGTCGCGCGCCTCTAATGCCCCCCTGTGCTGCTAACGCCCAAATTGCAGACGTTTCTGACAGTACGCTATGACCTGATGTATTTAAGAAATGAATAATAGCATTTCGAGCGGCCACCGCTTGCGGAAGTGTTTCGTATGGTCCTTGTATTTTAACCTTGCCATTAACCCGGCAATTTTTATGTCGGGTTAATACGGTACAAGGATGTTCCTCCATTGGCCGGAATGGCCCATGCAAAGTCCTTAAAACACAAGGAAGTGCACACATTTTCGCCAGTATTTTAAGGACGCGCAATTAAGATGGGAGACCTATTTAATTGCCGGGTTAATAGGTTGCAAGCCTTCTGCATCCCCTGACATAGCGATGAGTGACGTATACCCAGATTCGTCCTGTCGCAAGTAAAATTCCACCCCCGCACGGGGTGGTTTTTGTAGCACAACAGACGTAGCTCCAACCATGCCTGACGCATTATATTACAACTTCATAAAAGGTTATTGGCCCACCCTTCGTTTTGACTCGGCGTATAACTTTAGAGTGTTATACGATATTCGCGCTCCCGTGTTTGAATGGCAGATATGGACCCACCCTCTTCAAACCCTGGGTCCAGTTCACCGGTATTGCGACGTGTAAAGGTCACCTTCAAATCACACAGGCCAGAGTTTGGTAATTGATTTTGCAGCGAGGCCAATAGATCACTCACATAAATGTCATAGGCACCGTCGTCTTCAATTGTGATTGTTTCGATATCCAACACGGCTACTGTTTCATCTTGATTGTCGTCGTAAGAACAATCAATGAAAGTTTTAATACTAAAGGTACCCGTGGTGCTGGTAGGACTCCAGGAAAACATTAACACCTCATCAGCATCTAACTCCTGACCTGATGAGGGACCGGCAACCATAAACGATTGAGGTAATACTACGGTGGAATTGGGGGCGCCGTCTCCATCCGCCCGATTAAAAGCCACTACAACGGCTTCGCTACCGGCACTGCTCGCAAATGCCGTTTCATAGTGAATACCCAGAAGGTCACTTTTTTTACGCAGTGTTTTGGTTTCACCAAAGGCGCGGGCCACCAGACTGTCGCCACTGCTCAGTTCGACTTCGGTACCACCAATACCACCGCTTCCCACTGATAAATTCACAATGACCTCGGTGGCACCCTCTTCCCAAGCGCTTACGTGAATATCCGCGCGCATTCCACTGGTTTTAATATTGTCTGAATCCGTTTGCGAACACCCCACCACACACACCATGGCGCTCACCATCCATAAATACTTAATCATCGCACTCTACCCTGTTTGCCGGACGCTTTAATGACTGTAGACAATACTGGGTGAACCTACACTGAACCATTTGTGAACGGCAACTGAATGCATCAGTAGCCAGGCCCCAAGGCAACATTGCAGGCCCTTACACCGCACAGCAACAACTGTACCGGTGACATAGGGAGCCACTGACTAAGTCTCACTAGTTTCTAAGCCAACAGGGTAAAAGGGAGAGCCCTCCCGAAGAGCTCGGCACCTTTGTGGTACTGTGACGGTCCCCCATTGTATGGAAGATGGTTATTATTGGCGTAAAATCCTTCCTCGCCAAGAGCAACGAGTGGGCTGCCTATTCTCTGCTAAGCTTTAACAGTAGCCACAGGTCAACCCGCTGTAGAGTGATGATCGAACGAACTTGGGGCTGAGTTTACGACGAATGAAACACACTTATCCCTAACGAGGGGACCGAGTAGCAGTGAAAACCGCCAATATTGGACTTTTAGTAGCCATTGCAGCGTGGGCGCTCATGAGTTTGGCGGCCACGCAGATCAATCGCGGCTATGATCTTATGAAAGATTTTGGCAGTCGCGCTCTATTCACTGATAACAGCACCTTTACCGCATCCAACTGGCTCGACGAAAATAGAACAGGGTTCACCTGCCTATTCCTGAGCTCGAGCCACGTGCAACAATGTGGGTTGAATATTCAAGTGGGGGATGGGTGGCGAAAAGGAATGAACATTGACCACTATCAATCTATAAAACTGGCCATAGAGTACCAAGGGCCTGCTGAAAAGTTCAGAGTCAGTTTTCGCAATGGATCGGAGCAAGAAGACGGGACATTGCTACCCAAGTTTCATCAACTTTACCTACCGATCAGAAGGGGTACCTTCATTTACGACATTCCGCTCGACAACTTGGAAGTCGCGAACTGGTGGTTAGTTCAATATGGGCTGACAGACGAGGCATCCAAAAAGCCTGAACGGAAGAACCTTATTCATATGGGATTCGAAATAGAAAACCCCATGCCAGTGGGACAGCACTACTTTAAAGTGCTTGAGTTTTCTATATTGGTGCCCTTCTTGAGTGTCGGCAGCCTACCTCGGTGGTTACTTATTTCGACTGTTTATTTGCTTGTTGTGGGCTTGATCTACAACTACTTTAGGCTCCACTCAGTCCTGAAAGAGCGCAGCGAAGAAATGTTTGGTTTGCTGCAGCAGCTAGAAAAAGCCGATACCGAATCAGCACACTTTAAAAAACTTTCAATGTATGACCCACTCACAACACTGCTGAACCGAAGAGCCGCACTGGAGTTAATTGAAGAATATTCTCGCCACAAATCTTTGAGCGATACTGCCCTGATCTTTATGGATATCGATCACTTCAAGCAAGTTAACGATACCTACGGTCACGACCTAGGCGATGAAGTGCTTAAGACCGTGAGTGTATCCGTCCGGCAACTATTGCGAGAAGAGGACGCCGCCGTGCGCTGGGGCGGAGAAGAGATTGTATTGATATGTCCTAAAACCAGCGTAGAAGGCGCGATGCGTATCGCCGAAAAACTGCGTGTCCAAGTTAAGGAGCTTCGCTTTAGTCATCCAGATGTTCAAATATCCGCGAGTTTCGGCGTTGACACTATTCGCTCTGGAGAGACCCTCGATAAAGCGTTCAAGCGCGCTGACAACGCACTGTATCAAGCGAAAAATCAAGGACGAGACCAAATATGCCAATACAATGCCGAATCTTCCAATGTCGGCGCCAAAGACTTTTAATGTCTATTTGGGTGCGGGCGACGCCATCGTTACTCCCCATTCGGCTCTCCCATCAGCAAGGTCTATTTTCAACGATGCCTTGCTACAGAGCAATTAAGCCCCCTCAACTTTTGTAGTAGTACCAGCAAACACTCACGATAGAAAGCTCCAAAAACATCCCTACACCGCAGCGTTGAGCAGCGACAATCAATACATAGCTTTTACGCTAAGGTTGTCGACGTAATAGCTTGCTGTGGCGTTGTCCGACTCTAAGTACACTGAAACTGCGTCAGCTGTTGAAATTTTTGAAGACCGAAAATTACCACTGATCTCAACCCACGCGCCATCTGTGACTGTGGCCATGCCTACGGGAACAAACTTGGCCTGTCCATCAATGATAGCTCTAACCGTCAACCGCACCAGCGAGGGTTCAACACCGGATTCTAGCCGCGCAAATATGCAAAAGTGGTAGTTAACATTATCTTTAAGGTTCGAAACTGACATCACTGGGCCATTCCAAGTTTCGTCTCGATTAGTAATTAAAATACTACTCTCACCCGAATAAGCGTGAACCTTACTGAGATTGATAATACCCCCCTGACTCGCCCAAAAGGCCATACCCTCTTCAGCATCACCGTTATTAATGTATTTTGGTTCTATTTGATCAGTCACTACTGCGGGTACCGGCTCGATATCTCCGACATGGTCGCTGAAAGAGACCGTCACATCGTCAAGCAAATAAGGCGTCCCTGTATTTTCAACTTCAACATGAAAAGCGTATATCGTGTCATTTGCCTTGCGGCCTGCGGCAAACTCACCCTGGACCTTATGCCATTGCCCATCGCCTATAGTGGTATCCTCAAGGGGAATACTGCTCTTGTTCCCACCAGATACCTGGTTGAGTACCAAGCTCACCTTTGAAGGCATTTCGTTTTCTATGAGCTTTATCCATGCGGATACCCGATACGCCCGTTCAGATTCTAGTAAGGGGAATCTAATGAGTGGACCGCTCCAAAGCTTTTCTCGCGCACCCACATAAAGACTGCCCGGTTTTAAATTACCTTCACTTGAAAATTCAGTCGATGCGTTGCGAAACAATAGGTAGCCACTGCTGCTCTGCGCATCCACGGCCGTATCAAAAGTAAGCCGATAGGGATTATCTGGGCCTATATTGAATTCATTGAAGGCATCAAAAGCACTGTGATAAGCACCAGTATTTACCACTGATTTAACCAGGACCTGATCACTGCTTCCGCCGGAGGACAGTTCCTCTTGACACCCTGTTAACAACGCGAGCGGAAATAAGGGCACCGCCCAAACAAGCCCTCGTAAAACAGTACTTTGTAGCGTAATAACCATAGACACAGCAAACAGTCGAAATACAAACAATTGGATATAAAGCGACCTTCCGTTTATCGCTTATAGCGTTAAGGTTAGCTCAATTTACCGTATTTGCCTGGGATAAAACGACTACCACGGCCCCACCTAATGTGAACATAATGACAAACAGGAAGCCATCACTAAATGACCAGATAACACGCCACGACTCAAAATCAAGACAATAGCGATACAACGCAAAGACCACTGATCCTTGGTTTTTTATCTGGAACGCATTTTCGCCACCGATAACCCCACAACGGGGCATGACATTGCCCTGCTGCACTTTAGGACTAGCAACCTAATCACATATCGGGTTATGCTACCGCAAAATCCAATAACATAGGGAAATGTTATGTCAATCTATCTAGCTGCGCGAGACCTTTCAGGCCTACCCATCGGTACACATCAGTTCATCATTATCCAAGTCACATCAAACCCACACCCAGCCGCCATCCTAGATGGTAAAGCGATATACCCCAAAATACTTTCAAAAAATAAAATGGGATATGTCATCGGCGCTCACAATAGAGGGAACCTCGCTGTCAAGTTCTTTGAGAAAAGCGACTATGAAGCGGCCCGAGAGTATTTTGAGCCTTCGCGCATTAAATGGTATTCGCCTGACTTCGACACGCAAGTTATTCAAGTCAACTTTGGTTCTCTAAACAAGGATGTCGCCATTCGCAAAATATTTGAGCTGATTGATATTTACAATATCAATCTAACCATGGATGAGATTCCGTATCCCACCGCAGGTTTTGGCTATAACAGCAACAGTTGGGCACAAAGCGTTATAGAATATGCGGGAGGTACCGTTAAAAGTAATATGTCTGGATTTGACATATCTCATCAAAAGCGCATCCCTAAAATATATTTCAACCCGGTGTGCTTAAATAAACCTCGGCCTAAATTAAACTGACATGACCGCCAATGCTAGCAAACATGAAATAATCAAAGGGTGGTGTTGGTACATCGGGGTTTTAATTATCGACCTGGGTA
>JBNKWZ010000006.1:0-67757 GCA_050300015.1 Cellvibrionaceae bacterium
CCAGGTGCTGTGTAAGCCAGGCACCATTAAGCCACACACCAAGTTTGAGTCAGAAGTGTACGTGTTGAGCAAAGAGGAAGGCGGTCGTCATACCCCATTCTTCAAAGGCTACCGTCCACAGTTTTACTTCCGTACCACAGACGTGACAGGTGCTTGTGAGTTGCCAGAAGGCGTAGAGATGGTAATGCCTGGCGACAACGTGCAAATGGTTGTGACCTTGATTGCACCAATCGCGATGGAAGAAGGTCTACGCTTTGCGATTCGCGAAGGTGGACGTACCGTTGGTGCGGGCGTGGTAGCCAAAATTATCGAGTAATTGATACCGAAGCCAATAGGTGGATGTTCAAGTCCACCTGAGCGGATCCCGATCCATGCCAAATGGGCCGCATTTGCGGCCTTTTTTTGTGTCTGAATGAACTTTTAGGTTGAACGGGTGGCCTGCAGTGCCGCCTGCTCAAATTTTTAGGTGCCCCGAGTGGGGCGACGAATGGTAAATCGAGCTGCAATACGCCTGTTCGACTTGATATTGGCGATTGATTGGAAAAAAAGTATTAAATTTGTCGCTTTTCGCGAGATTTTTAGCTGCCAACCACGCGCAATCCTCAACGACTTTATGTATAGTAGCGCCCAAATTTCACCCGGCAATCAGTGAGTGCTATGACTGACTTATCCACATATCGAAATATCGGCATCTTCGCGCACGTTGATGCTGGCAAAACCACCACCACCGAGCGGATCCTTAAGCTCACCGGTAAAATTCATAAGATTGGTGAGGTTCACGAAGGTGAATCCACCACTGACTTTATGGAACAAGAAGCCGAGCGCGGCATTACCATCCAGTCTGCGGCCGTCAGCTGCTTTTGGAAAGGTCACCGCTTTAACGTGATCGATACCCCAGGCCACGTGGATTTTACCGTGGAAGTGTATCGCTCCCTAAAAGTGCTGGATGGCGGTATCGGTGTATTTTGTGGCTCCGGCGGTGTGGAGCCGCAATCGGAAACCAACTGGCGCTACGCAAACGATTCCAAAGTCTCTCGTTTGATCTTTGTGAACAAGCTTGACCGGGTGGGCGCAGACTTTTTGCGCGTCACCGAGCAGGTGAAAAAGGTGTTGGCTGCTAAGCCCTTGATTATGACTTTGCCGATCGGTCGCGAGGACACCTTCGTGGGTGTGGTAGACCTGTTAACCCAAAAAGCCTATGTTTGGGATGAATCTGGTCAGCCAGAGAACTATGAAGTTAAAGACATCCCTGAGGACATGGTTGATCAGGTTGAACAATATCGTGCCGAGCTGATTGAAACAGCCGTTGAAATGGACGATGACGTGATGATGGCTTATATGGAAGGTGAAGAGCCTTCCATTGAAGATATTAAGCGTTGCATCCGTAAAGGTACCCTTGAATTGACCTTCTTCCCGACATTTTGTGGTTCGGCGTTTAAGAACAAGGGTATGCAGTTGTTGTTGGATGCGGTGGTAGACTACTTGCCAACGCCTACCGAGGTGAATCCCCAGCCGTTGACGGACGAGGAAGGTAATCCCACAGGTCAACACGCGATTGTGTCTGAAGAAGAGCCGTTTCGGGCATTGGCATTCAAAATTATGGATGACCGCTTTGGTGCACTCACCTTCTGCCGTATTTACTCTGGCAAGCTCAATAAGGGCGACACCATATTAAATTCTTTTACAGGCAAAACCGAACGGGTTGGCCGTATGGTGGAGATGCAAGCAGATGAGCGCAATGAACTCACATCTGCAACTGCGGGTGACATTATCGCGATTGTGGGTATGAAGAATGTGCAAACAGGTCACACCCTGTGTGACCCGAAAAACCCCTGTACGCTTGAAGCCATGGTCTTTCCTGAGCCTGTGATCTCTATCGCGGTGACACCAAAAGATAAAGGGTCTACTGAGAAAATGGGTGTTGCCATCGGCAAAATGGTGGCTGAAGATCCAACTTTCCGTGTGGAAACTGATATCGACTCCGGTGAAACCATTCTGAAAGGGATGGGTGAGCTCCACTTGGATATTAAAGTGGATATCTTAAAGCGCACATACGGTGTTGAGTTGGAAGTGGGGCAGCCTCAGGTGGCCTACCGCGAAACCATCACTCAAAAGATCGAAGACAGCTATACCCACAAGAAGCAATCGGGTGGTTCTGGTCAGTTCGGTAAAATCGACTATACCATCGAACCCGGTGAGCCCAACTCTGGTTTCACCTTTACGCAATCGGTTGTGGGTGGGAACGTGCCAAAAGAGTTCTTCCCTGCCATTGAGAAGGGCTTTGCAGGCATGATGGACACCGGTCCTTTGGCGGGCTTCCCAGTATTGGATGTGGTCATCAACCTACATGACGGTGCGTACCATGCGGTGGATTCCTCGGCTATTGCATTCGAGATTGCCGCTAAGGGTGCTTTCCGTCAGTCCATGCCAAAAGCCGGGCCGCAATTGCTTGAGCCTGTGATGAAGGTGGATGTGTACAGTCCAGAAGACCACGTGGGCGATGTGATCGGTGATTTGAACCGACGTCGAGGCATGATCTCGGGGCAGGAGCCCACTGGCACAGGTGTGCGCATCAAGGCAGACGTTCCGCTTGCCGAGATGTTTGGTTATATCAGTACCCTGCGCACTATGACGTCTGGTCGCGGCCAATTCTCCATGGAGTTCTCGCATTATTCCGCGTGCCCGGCCAATGTTGCAGAGACTGTGATTGCGAAAGCAAAAGAGCGTAAGGCTGCGCAATCTAAGTAGCCGTTTGACAGCTGTCTGCGCGCGTCTACGGGGACTCCTCTTTGGGTAACCTGTTAGTGCGCTGAGCTTTATAGGAAGTATAGCGCGCTGCTCTTGAAGGCCCTGCGATTGACGTGGGGCTTTTTTGTGGTTGCACTTTGGGTGCAGGTTGTACGCGCAGCCGAGGTTTTACGCCGAGAGGTGGGGTAGCTGATGTTATTAGGGCTCGGTGTGCCCAGTAATTCAAAAAAACACTGAAATATATGGCGGTAAGTGTTGACACCCCTAGTGGTCGACATTAGAATTGCGCCTCCATTTTTGGCCGGTTCCGTGTGCGAGCGGCCATGAGTTCTTTAAAAACAACTGGAGTATTGGTTCACATGCAGAATCAACGCATTCGAATCCGTTTGAAAGCCTTCGATCACCGTTTGATCGATGCTTCAACGCAAGAGATTGTGGAGACTGCAAAGAGAACGGGCGCCCAAGTGCGTGGCCCTATCCCTTTGCCCACAAGAAAAGAGCGGTTTACGGTATTGATCTCTCCGCACGTTAACAAAGACGCGCGCGATCAATATGAAATTCGGACTCATAAACGTCTGCTGGACATTGTTGAGCCAACCGAGAAAACCGTGGATGCACTCATGAAGCTAGATTTAGCTGCGGGTGTTGAAGTTCAAATTAGTCTCGGCTAAGTACTCCTTGCCGACCTGTATCAACTGATATTGGGAAGTGTAACGCTCTGAAATGGGCGGCCATAGCGGGTTAAAGCCCCGTACACTGAGAGGTTATAAAAATGACGATAGGTATAGTCGGCCGCAAAAGCGGCATGACGCGAATTTTTACACAAGATGGACAATCCATTCCTGTTACTGTGATTGAGGCTGAGCCTAATCGCATCACTCAGGTTAAGAATGTAGAAACCGACGGTTACAATGCAGTGCAAGTAACCGTAGGGTCTCGTCGAGCCTCCCGTGTGAGCCAACCCCAAAAAGGCCATTTCGAAAAAGCGCAAACCGAAGCCGGTTCCGGACTTTGGGAGTTGCGCAACGACGTTGAAGAAGCCTTTGAGGTTGGTGGTCAAATCACTGTTGAAGCTTTTGAAGCCGGGCAAATTATTGATGTTACCGGTGAGTCAAAAGGTAAAGGCTTTGCAGGCGTTGTAAAACGTTGGAACTTCAGAATGCAAGATGCCACTCACGGTAACTCTTTGTCGCATCGTGCGCCTGGGTCAATTGGTCAATGCCAAACGCCAGGCCGCGTGGTGAAAGGCAAGAAAATGGCGGGCCATTTGGGAGCTGCACGCGTAACGGTGCAAAACCTAGAGGTGGTTCGGGTAGATGTGGAGCGCAATTTACTCTTAGTAAAAGGTGCTATTCCTGGTGCTCCAGGCGGAAACGTTATCGTGCGACCCGCTGTTAAAGCAAAAAATAACGGTTAATTCGAGGGGTCGAGTATGGAATTAAATATTGCCACTCCCGAAGGTAGCAAGGGTACGGTAACCGTATCTGAGCAAACGTTTGGTAGAGAATTCAATCAAGACTTAGTGCATCAAGCGGTGGTGGCCTATATGGCTGGCGCGCGCCAGGGTACTAAGGCTCAAAAAACACGTTCAGAAGTGTCTGGTGGCGGTAAGAAGCCATGGCGTCAAAAGGGCACTGGTCGTGCGCGTGCAGGCACCATCCGAAGCCCAATTTGGCGCTCTGGTGGTGTGACGTTTGCAGCTAAGCCTCGTGACCACCAGCAAAAGCTGAACAAAAAAATGTATCGCGCCGCGTTGCGTTGCATATTGTCGGAGTTGACACGTCAAGAGCGTTTGATCGTTGTAGACGACTTTAATTTAGAGGCGCCGAAAACGAAGTCATTGGTTCAAAAGTTGGGCCAATTTCAATTAGATGACGTGCTGATCGTCACCGAAGAGCTAAATGAAAGCTTGTACTTGGCATCGCGTAATTTGCACAAGGTTGACGTGCGTGATGTGCAAGGTGTTGACCCGGTGAGCTTGATCCGCTTTGAAAAAGTGGTGGTGACTGTGCCTGCATTGGCAAAACTTGAGGAGGCTCTAGCATGATGAAACAAGAGCGTCTGTACAAAATACTGTTGGGTCCTGTGGTGTCTGAGAAGGCGGCTGTACTGGGTGAATCCTCTCAGCAAGTGGTTTTCAAAGTGGCGAAAGATGCCCTTAAGCCTGAAATTAAAGAAGCTGTTGAAACCTTGTTTGACGTCAAAGTAAAGCAGGTTCGAGTGTTGACAACAAAAGGTAAATCTAAGCGCACGCGCCATGGTCTCGGCCAACGCAGCGATTGGAAAAAAGCCTATGTTCGTCTAGAGCAGGGTCAAGATCTTGACTTTGCGTTTGGTGAATAAGGAGCGCATGTAAATGGCTATCGTAAAAAGAAAACCAACCTCTGCAGGACGTCGTTTTGTTGTCTCCGTGGTGAGCACCGATCTTCATAAAGGTGAGCCTCATGCGCCATTGCTGGACAAAAAGTCCAAAAATGGCGGTCGTAACAACAAGGGTCGCATTACCACACGTCATGTGGGTGGTGGGCACAAGCAGCATTATCGTATTGTTGATTTTAAACGCAATAAAGACGGTATACCTGGAAAAGTAGAGCGTTTGGAATATGATCCAAATCGCACTGCACACATTGCATTGATTTGCTACGCCGACGGTGAGCGTCGTTACGTGATCGCGCCAAAAGGTTTGGTGGCTGGCGATAAAATTGAGTCTGGAGATGCAGCGGCAATTAAAGTGGGTAACTCGTTACCTTTGCGCAACATCCCACTGGGTTCGGTGGTTCACTGTGTTGAACTGAAGCCCGGTAAAGGTGCGCAAGTAGCCCGCTCTGCTGGAGCATCAGTTCAGTTGGTGGCACGTGAAGGTTCTTACGCCACTATTCGCTTGCGCAGCGGTGAGACGCGTAAAGTGTTGGCTGATTGCCGTGCGACTATCGGTGAGGTTTCCAATAGCGAGCACAGTTTGCGCTCATTGGGTAAGGCTGGTGCAACGCGCTGGCGTGGTGTTCGACCTACCGTACGCGGTGTGGCCATGAACCCCGTCGATCACCCGCATGGTGGTGGTGAAGGCCGTACCTCTGGTGGTCGTCATCCTGTTTCACCTTGGGGTGTGCCGACCAAAGGCTACAAAACCCGTAGCAATAAACGTACGGACAAATTGATTGTTCGTCACCGTAACAAATAAGCGACCAGACTGTTGACGCGATGTATTTCGCGAATTAAGTGAGGAAATTAAAGTGCCACGTTCGTTAAAAAAAGGCCCGTTCATTGATCATCACCTATTGAAGAAGGTGGATGTGGCTGTTGAAAAAAATGATCGTCGTCCCATTAAAACATGGTCGCGTCGTTCAATGATTTCTCCGGAAATGGTGGGCTTGACCATCGCGGTGCACAATGGGCGTCAGCATGTGCCGGTGCTTGTCAACGAGGAGATGGTCGGCCATAAACTTGGTGAGTTTGCTGCAACCCGCACCTACCGCGGTCATGTGGCGGATAAGAAAGCGAAGCGCTAAGCGCATAGTTCCACGAGGTTATAACGATGGAAGTAGCAGCAAAACTAAAAGGCGCCGGTTTATCCGCGCAAAAAGCGCGTTTGGTCGCAGACCAAATTCGCGGCAAAGCAGTAGAAGAAGCTTTAGATATTTTAAACTTTAGCACCAAAAAAGGTGCGGCCGTCATTAAGAAAGTGCTCGAGTCTGCTATTGCAAACGCCGAACACAATGAAGGTGCTGATGTTGACGAGTTGACAGTGTCAACTATCTTCGTCGACGAAGGTGTGACCATGAAGCGTATCCGTCCGCGTGCCAAAGGCCGCGCAGACCGCATCTTCAAGCGCACCTGTCATATTACAGTTAAAGTAGCCGATCAATAAGAGAGCGGACGTTATGGGTCAAAAAGTACATCCGACAGGAATTCGTCTTGGTATTGTTAAAAAACATACCTCTACCTGGTATGCCAGTAAAGGCGATTATGCAGACAAGCTCTTCGAGGACATGAAAGTTCGCGAATTCATTCGTAAGCAGTTGGCGAACGCGTCAGTGAGTCGAGTGGATATCGAGCGTCCCGCTAACACCGCTAAAGTAACAATTCACACGGCTCGTCCGGGTATTGTGATTGGTAAAAAAGGTGAAGATGTTGAGCGTTTGCGTGCTGCCATTAGCAAGCGTATGGGTGTACCTGTACACATCAACATTGAAGAGATTCGCAAGCCGGATCTTGATGCGGAGTTGGCAGCACAAAGTGTTGCACAGCAACTCGAACGACGTGTGATGTTTCGTCGTGCCATGAAACGTGCGGTGCAAAATGCCATGCGTCAAGGTGCTGAAGGCGTCAAGATTCAAGTGGGCGGTCGTTTGGGCGGTGCTGAAATTGCGCGTAGCGAATGGTATCGCGAAGGCCGTGTGCCGCTTCATACCTTGCGTGCCGATATCGACTACGCCACGGCGGAAGCATCTACAACTTACGGCATCATCGGCGTAAAAGTGTGGATCTTCAAAGGTGAAATCATTGGTGGCATCGAAGAAGTCGAAGCCAACCTCAAGAAAAAAAGCGCTAAGTAAGGGGTACGCAACATGTTGCAGCCAAAGCGTACAAAGTTTCGCAAGCAAATGAAAGGCCGCAATCGCGGTCTGGCACAGCGCGGCTCCAAAGTGAGCTTCGGTGAGTACGGTTTAAAAGCAGTCGCTCGTGGGCGTATTACAGCCCGCCAAATCGAAGCGGCTCGTCGAGCCATGACGCGTCACGTTAAACGTGGCGGTAAAATCTGGATTCGAGTGTTTCCAGATAAGCCCATTACACAAAAGCCCTTGGAAGTTCGCCAAGGTAAAGGTAAGGGTAATGTGGAATACTGGGTGGCACAGATACAACCCGGTAAGGTGTTATACGAAATGGAAGGTGTAGGTGAGGATTTGGCTCGTGAAGCGTTCGAGCTGGCCGCCGCAAAACTTCCGATTCAAACAACTTTTGTTAAGCGTACGGTGATGTAATGAAAGCCAATGACCTACAAGACAAAACCGTGGAGCAATTGAAAGAAGAGTTGCTGACGCAGTCGCAAAATCAATTTAAATTGAAGATGCAGGCTGCTACTGGTCAGCTGACGCAAACACATTTGCTCAAGCAAACACGTAGAGATATCGCACGTATCAAAACCGTGCTGAACCAAAAGGCAGGTGCATAAAATGTCTGAAGAGAATTTGGTCCGTACATTAACCGGCAAAGTTGTTAGCAACAAGATGGATAAGTCCATCGTTGTTTTAATCGAGCGCCGTGTAAAGCATCCTGTTTATGGCAAATATGTAAGTAAATCTTCAAAGCTGAAAGCACATGATGAAGAAAACACTTGCCAAATTGGTGACACCGTAACGATTTCGGAGTCTCGTCCACTTTCTAAGACCAAATCCTGGGCTTTGGTTAAAGTGGTAGAGAAAGCTACCGTTATTTAACCGCCACCTCGATTAGGTTTTTGGAGAAGATACAATGATTCAGGCGCAATCCTATTTGGAAGTGGCAGACAACAGCGGTGCACGTCGAGTGATGTGTATTAAGGTGCTGGGCGGTTCACATCGTCGCTACGCTGCGGTCGGCGATATTATTAAGGTCACTGTAAAAGAGGCGATTCCTCGCGGTAAAGTTAAAAAAGGGCAAGTTATGAAAGCCGTCGTCGTACGCACCAAGAAAGGCGTGCGCCGTACAGACGGTTCGTTGATCAAGTTCGATGACAACGCTGCGGTATTGCTCAACAACCAAGATGCCCCTATCGGGACTCGTATCTTTGGCCCCGTTACACGTGAGCTTCGTAGTGAAAAATTTATGAAGATTATTTCTTTGGCGCCTGAAGTACTGTAACAAGCGCGTCGGGTTAAGAGGGTTTAGGGTAATGCGTAAGATTAGACGAGATGATGAAATTATAGTGCTCACCGGGCGCGATAAAGGTAAGCGCGGCAAGGTTAACCGTGTGTTGCCCAACGGTAAATTGATTGTTGCTGGCATTCAAATGGTGAAAAAGCACCAGAAACCAAACCCTCAACTGGGAGTTGCTGGTGGCATCATCGAGAAAGAAGCACCTATTGATGCTTCAAACGTGGGTATTTTTAACCCATCTAGCAATAAGGCGGACCGCGTAGGATTCAAGCTATTGGACGACGGTAAAAAGGTTCGCGTTTTTAAATCCAATGGCGAGGTGATTGACGCCTAAGGCGCAGCGAGAGAGTTATGGCCAGGTTGCAAGAAAAATACAAAACTGAGATCAAAGCCAAGCTGAAAGAAGAGCTGGGCCTTGGTAACGAAATGGAAATTCCAAAAATCACCAAAATCACCTTGAATATGGGTGTGGGTGAGGCAGTTGGTGATAAAAAAGTGTTGGAAAATGCTTTAGCCGACATGCAAAAAATCGCGGGTCAAAAGCCAGTGATCACTAAAGCTCGACGATCTATCGCGGGCTTCAAAATTCGTGAAGCATGGCCCATTGGTGTCAAAGTGACTTTGCGAAGTGAAAAAATGTACGAGTTTTTGGATCGGTTGGTGTCAATTGCGATACCCCGTATTCGCGACTTTCGCGGAATCAGTCCAAAACAGTTTGACGGACGCGGAAATTTTTCAATGGGTGTGAGTGAGCAGATCATTTTCCCAGAGATTGATTACGATAAGGTCGATAAGTTACGTGGTTTGGACATCTGTATTTCCACAACAGCTCGTAACAACGACGAAGGCAGAGCCTTATTAAAAGCATTTAACTTTCCATTTAAAGGTTAGAGTGATCGACAATGGCTAAAACATCTATGATTGAGCGCGAACTGAAGCGTGCGAAATTAAGCGAAAAGTACGCCGCCAAGCGCAATGCATTGAAGGCAATCATCACCGGTGTAGATTCCACTGATGAGCAAGTGTGGGATGCCATGCTAAAACTGCAGAAATTGCCTCGGGATTCAAGTCCGTCGCGTAAACAACGCCGTTGTCGAGTTACGGGCCGCCCTCATGGCGTATATCGCAAATTTGGGTTGTGCCGAAATAAATTACGAGAAGCCGCCATGCGCGGTGACGTTCCTGGCTTGGTTAAAGCAAGCTGGTAAGCCGGAACATTGCCGGGTATTAGGAGCAATTTACTATGAGTATGCAAGACCCTATCTCTGATATGTTGACACGCATTCGCAATGCGCAGATGGTTGGTAAAACACAGGTCACCATGCCTGCATCTAAGTTGAAAGCGAATATTGCTAAAGTGCTGCAAGAAGAAGGATTTATCGCGAGTTTTGAAACATCTGACGGCCCGAAGGCTGAGCTGACTATCGACTTGCGTTACTTTGAAGGTAAGCCCGTGATCGTTGAAATTGATCGCGTGAGCCGTCCTGGTTTAAGAAGTTATGTTGGCAAAGGTAAGCTCCCCTCCGTTCGCGGTGGGCTAGGTGTTGCCATAGTGTCGACCAGTAAAGGTGTGATGACTGACCGTGCCGCTCGCGAAGCTGGTGTTGGCGGTGAAGTAATCTGCACAGTATTTTAATTTAAGTTTGGCGGGAAGTTACTATGTCACGTGTTGCAAATAGCCCAGTTACAGTGCCATCTGGCGTCGATGTGGCATTCAATGGCCAGCATTTGACCGTCAAGGGTTCTAAAGGCGCCCTTGAATTCACTGTGCACGATAAGGTCGAAGTTAAACAAGAAGACGCCGTTTTGACTTTCGCCGCTCGTGATGGTGCGAAGCAGTCAAGAGCGTTGGCCGGCACCACTCGTGCATTGGTGAACAATATGGTTGCTGGTGTGAGTGTGGGTTTTGAAAAGAAATTACAGCTTCTAGGTGTTGGTTACCGTGCGAAAGCAGCGGGTAATACCTTGAACTTGACCTTGGGATTTTCACATCCTGTGGATTACACCATACCCGAGGGTGTTAGCGTAGAAACTCCGACACAAACGGAGATTGTTTTAAAAAGCGCTGACAAGCAATTGTTGGGTAAAGTGGCAGCGGAAGTCCGAGCATTTCGTCCGCCTGAGCCCTATAAAGGCAAAGGTGTTCGTTACGCTGATGAACGCGTACTTAGAAAAGAAGCTAAGAAGAAGTAGGGCATAGGTTATGAGCGATAAAAAAGTTTCTCGAATTCGCCGTGCACGCAGAGCTCGAGTCAAAATACGAGAGTTGGGCGCAACGCGACTGTGTGTACATCGTACTGCCAATCATATATATGCCCAGGTCATAGGCGCCGAAGGCAGCAATGTGATTGCATCTGCATCTACGCTGGACAAAGAGCTACGAAGCGGTAAGACGAGCAATGTTGATGCTGCACAGGCTGTGGGTAAATTAATAGCAGATCGTGCAAAGGCTGCGGGTGTTGAGCAAGTTGCATTCGATCGTAGCGGATTTAAATATCACGGCCGTGTTAAGGCGTTGGCAGACGCTGCACGTGAAGCTGGCTTACAATTCTAAAGGTTTTTGGTTATGGCGATGAGCGAAAAAGATAAAAATGCAGCGGAAGGTTTACAAGAGAAGTTGGTACAAGTAAACCGTGTTGCAAAAACCGTAAAAGGTGGGCGTATTTTTGCGTTTACTGCACTTACGGTGGTCGGTGACGGTAACGGCAAAGTGGGCTTTGGCCGTGGAAAGGCGCGAGAAGTGCCTATCGCTATCCAAAAAGCCATGGAAGCTGCTCGTCGCAATATGATCTCTGTAGAGTTAAATGGCGATACCATTCAGTATCCGACTAAGGGTCGTCATGGTGCTTCTAAAGTGTATATGCAACCGGCCTCTCAAGGTACGGGTGTTATTGCCGGTGGTGCGATGCGCTCAGTGCTTGAAATTGCAGGCGTACAAAACGTGCTAGCTAAGTGTTATGGGTCAACCAATCCTGTAAACGTGGTTCGCGCAACATTTGAAGCTTTGCGAGCTATGCAGTCCCCCGAAAATGTCGCGGCACGCCGTGGAAAAACAGCCGAAGAGATTGCGGGTTAATCACTTCAGCCAATTAGATTGAATAGACGGAAATCACCATGTCTAAAAAGACCGTAAAAGTAACTCAAGTTAAAAGCATCAATGGCCGTCAGAAGTCGCACCAAGCTTGCGTGTCTGGTTTGGGCTTACGTCGTATCGGTCACACCGTTGAGGTGGAAGATACGCCTTCCGTTCGCGGCATGATTAATAAAGTCAGTTATTTGTTAAAAGTTGAGGGCTAATAATATGCGTTTAAATTCTTTAAGCCCCGCACCAGGCAGCAACCATTCGCGCAAGCGCGTTGGGCGAGGCATTGGTTCTGGTTTAGGTAAAACCGGTGGTCGCGGCCACAAGGGTCAGAAAGCTCGCTCAGGTGGACGTGTTCGTCCCGGTTTTGAGGGCGGTCAGATGCCATTGCAGAAGCGTTTGCCTAAGTACGGTTTTACCAGCCGAATTAGTTTGGTAACAGCCGAAGTGCGATTGGCAGAACTTAATCGAGTTGACGCTGAGGTGATCGATTTAGATGCCCTGAAGCAAGCGGATATCGTTAACTTAAGTATGAAGCGGGCCAAGGTGTTTTTATCGGGTGAAATCACAAAAGCCGTCACACTTAAGGGTATCGCAGTGACAAAAGGCGCTAAAGCAGCCATCGAGGCCGCCGGCGGTAAAGTCGAAGAATAAGCGAGGTATCCATGGCAGGTCCTGGAGCATCACCGTTTGCATCTCAGAAAGGCATGGGCGAGTTATTAACTCGCCTTAAATTTCTTGTATTGGCGATATTGGTTTATCGCATAGGTACGCACATTCCTGTTCCTGGCATTGATCCCGGCCAGGTAGAGGCATTGTTTCGTGATAATGAGGGTACCTTTTTAGGTATGCTGAATATGTTCTCAGGGGGTGCCTGGCAGCGTATGAGTATTTTGGCGCTGGGTATCATGCCTTATATCTCTGCCTCTATTATTATGCAGATGATGAGCGCTGTGTCGCCAACGCTTGAAGCGATTAAAAAAGAAGGTGAAGCCGGGCGCCGGAAAATTAGCCAGTACACACGTTATTTAACGGCGTTGTTGGCATTGGTTCAGGCGTTTATCATGGTGGCCGGAATGGCCGGACAGGGTATGGCCTATGTGGACTTGCCGGTTGTTAGTTTTTATATTGTGGCGGTGTCTTCAGTCGTGACGGGTGCCATATTTATGATGTGGCTGGGCGAGCAAATCACTGAACGCGGTATCGGTAACGGTATCTCCATGCTGATTTTTGCAGGTATTGTTGCTGGGTTGCCCGGAGCGGTAGGGCAAGTGATCGAGAGTACTCGCCAGGGTGATCTACACCCGCTTATGTTGTTGGTAATTGGTGTAGTGGTGCTAGCGATCGTTTGGTTTGTGGTTAGGATGGAGCGCGGTCAGCGCCGTATTACAATCAACTATGCTAAGCGCCAACAAGGTCGCCACGGTGGCTACGCCCAGCAAACCAGCCACTTACCTTTGAAGGTAAATATGGCGGGTGTGATACCAGTGATATTTGCAAGCAGTTTACTGTTATTCCCTGCGTCGATTGCACAGTGGTTTGGCGATTCTAGCGAAGGCAAAATAGGCGAGATATTGCAAAGCGTCGCCTATGCCATTGGCCCAGGGCAACCCTTAAATTTCGTTCTATTTGGTGGGTTAATCGTGCTGTTTTGTTTTGTGTACACAGCAATGATCTATAACCCCAAAGAAGTAGCAGATAACCTGAAGAAAGGCGGCGCCTATATTCCAGGTATTCGCCCGGGCGACCAGTCTGCCAAGTACATTGATAACGTTTTAACGCGCTTGACCTTGGTGGGGGCGCTGTATATCGCAGCGGTAGCGCTTATGCCCCAGTTTTTGGTGGCCTACGCTGAGATACCAGTTTATTTGGGCGGGACTTCCTTGCTGATCGTGGTGGTGGTAGTGATGGACTTTATGTCGCAAATGCAATCGCATTTGATGTCGCACCAGTACGACTCTGTACTGAAGAAAGCCAATTTGAAGAGCTATGGCAGCGGTAATACCCGCTAATTTCGAGGTTTAGAAGATGAAAGTTCGTGCTTCCGTAAAGAAAGTTTGTCGCAATTGTAAAATTGTGCGTCGTAAAGGAGTGTTAAGAGTTATCTGTAGCTCAGAACCCAAGCATAAGCAGCGTCAAGGCTAAGCAGGGTTTTAAGTAGATAGCGGCGCCAAGGAGGCGCCATGGGGACGTTAACTGTCGCTGGGTAAGAGATTACGCAGCTATTGCACTTTGGTGCTCGAATCGTTATTATCGCGCGCTTTTTAGCGACGTTGGTACCGATCGGGCACCGTTAGCGTCACAATTGTCATTTGTTTGGAGTTCCATTGATGGCCCGTATTGCTGGTGTCAACATCCCAGACCACAAACACGCAGTCATATCGTTAACGTATGTCTATGGCGTGGGTCGTACCCGAGCTAAAGAGATTTGCCAGGCCGCTGGCATCGTAGAAAGCTCTAAAATCGGTGATTTGTCTGAAGACCAAGTCGAATCTCTGCGTACCGAAGTTGCAAAATTCACAGTCGAGGGTGACCTCCGACGTGAAGTGTCCATGAACATCAAGCGATTGATGGATCTTGGCTGTTATCGCGGTCTTCGTCACAGAAGGAACCTCCCAGTACGTGGGCAACGTTCTAAGACTAACGCACGCACTCGCAAAGGCCCTAGAAAGCCTATTAAGCGTTAATTCACAGACAAATTTAATCAGATTAGATAGTTAGGGTAGTGCTATGGCTAAGCCAAAAGGTACAACGACTCGTAAAAAGGTCAAAAAAACTGTCGTTGACGGTGTCGCGCACATTCACGCGTCGTTCAACAATACCATCGTGACCATCACCGACCGCCAAGGTAATACGTTGTCTTGGGCAACTTCTGGTGGTTCTGGATTCCGCGGTTCTCGTAAGAGCACTCCGTTTGCAGCACAGGTTGCTGCTGAGCGCGCGGGTCAAGCTGCTTTAGATTATGGTTTAAAAAATCTCGATGTTGAAGTGAAAGGCCCTGGCCCCGGTCGTGAATCGGCGGTTCGTGCTTTAAACAATGTTGGTTACAAAATTACCAACATCACTGATGTGACACCGATTCCTCACAACGGCTGTCGCCCACCGAAGAAGCGTCGAGTATAGGAGATTAAACCATGGCTCGTTATATTGGACCTACGTGTAAACTGGCTCGTCGAGAAGGAACGGATTTGTTCCTTAAAAGTGGCGCTCGCGCACTTGAGTCAAAATGTAAATTAGAAACTGCTCCAGGGCAACACGGCCAGCGTCGTGGCCGTCTGTCGGATTACGGTGTGCAGTTGCGTGAAAAACAAAAAGTTCGCCGAACTTACGGTGTACTGGAAAAGCAATTTCGCGGTTACTATAAAGAAGCTGCGCGTCGCAAAGGCGCAACGGGTACTAACTTGTTGCAACTTTTAGAAACGCGTCTGGACAATGTGGTTTATCGCATGGGTTTTGGTGCAACGCGTTCTGAATCCCGTCAGTTGGTATCGCACAAGGCTATTTTGGTCAACGGTCAAACACTGAACATCCCGTCTTACCAAGTACAGGTCGGTGACGTGGTGGCAGTTCGCGAGAAGTCCAAGAACCAATTGCGTATCCAAAACGCTTTAACCATCGCCAGCCAACGTGGTGACGTTGAGTGGGTTGACGTGAACTCTGATAAGAAAGAAGGCGTATTTAAGCGCGTTCCGGATCGTGAAGATTTGCCATCAGAGATCAACGAAAACTTGATAGTTGAGCTTTACTCTAAGTAATCCCATTGAACTCCGTTAACAGGTATGCCTATGCAAACTGCAGTTAATGAATTTTTAACGCCCCGTAACATTGATGTCACTGAAATGGGGCCAACCCGTGCGCGAGTGGTTTTAGAGCCGCTAGAGCGTGGATTTGGCCATACTTTGGGTAACGCGTTACGCCGAATATTGTTGTCGTCTATGCCTGGCTGTGCGGTAACAGAAGTCGAAATCGAAGGCGTTCAGCACGAATATAGTGCCATCGAAGGTGTTCAAGAAGATGTGATTGAAATCTTGTTGAACCTAAAAGAAATTGCCATCGTAATGCACGGTAAAGACCACGCCGTTCTGAGCTTAAGCAAAAAGGGCGCAGGTGCGGTCACAGCTGGTGACATCCAAGTGGATCACGATATCGAGGTTAAGAACCCTGAGCAAGTGATTGCCAATATTACTGGTGACGTAAGCCTGAATATGCGTTTGACCATTGCACGCGGCCGCGGCTATCAGCCTGCAGACGCGCGTAAGAGCGATGAAGAAGAGACTCGCGCGATTGGCCGCTTGCAACTGGATGCCAGTTTCTCGCCCGTTCGCCGCTTGGCTTACTCTGTCGAAAGTGCGCGGGTTGAGCAACGCACGGATCTAGACAAGTTGGTACTGGATCTCGAGACCAACGGCACCATCGATCCAGAAGAAGCCATTCGCCGTGCCGCAACCATATTACAGCAACAGCTGGCAGTGTTTGTGGACCTTGAAGGTGAGAAAGAGGCCGAGCCTGAGAAGAAAGAAGACCAAATTGACCCCGTGTTGTTGCGTCCGGTTGATGATCTTGAGCTTACCGTACGCTCTGCGAACTGCTTGAAAGCTGAAAACATTTACTACATCGGGGATCTTATCCAGCGTACCGAAGTAGAATTGTTAAAAACGCCAAACTTGGGTAAAAAGTCTCTAACTGAGATCAAAGATATCTTGGCCTCTCGCGGTCTTTCTTTGGGTATGCGGTTAGAAAACTGGCCACCCGCCAGTTTAAAGGGCAACGATTAAATATTAACAAAGGCTAGCCAGTTTATTGCTGTGATAGCAATCGAACAAAGGTATTGAATCATGCGTCATCGTCATAGTGGACGTCAGTTAGGTCGAAACAGCTCTCATCGAAAAGCGATGTACCGTAATATGGTTGCATCGTTGGTGGAGCATGAACTTATTAAAACCACTTTGCCTAAGGCCAAAGAGCTTCGCCGCGTGGCAGAGCCCTTAATTACGCTAGGTAAAGCAGACAGTGTTGCCAACCGTCGTTTGGCGTTCGACCGTCTGCGTTGCAAGCGTGCTGTAGGTAAGCTGTTCAACGAGTTGGGCCCTCGCTTCGAAGGTCGCCCAGGCGGATATCTGCGTATTATGAAGTGCGGATTTCGAGCTGGTGACAAGGCGCCCATGGCCTATGTTGAATTGCTTGATCGCCCAGTGGTTGGCGAAGTTGAAGTGGCAGAAGAGGCCAGTAGCGACGAATAAACCGCAATTTTGCGGTGAGTGCTTTGCTGTTGCGTTCTCCAAAAGTTCCATAGTTATAAAAGGCCGGGCGATCCCCGGCTTTTTTTCGTTTGTGCGCTACAAACCCTTGGCCCTGCCAAGCGGCCCAATGAGCGCGTCTCACCGTGAGTGTTGGAATGTCTAATACCGTTCGTATTACCGAGATTTTTTATTCCCTGCAAGGCGAGGCGAAAACGTCGGGTTACCCAACGGTATTTATACGCTTAACCGGGTGTCCCTTGCGTTGTGTGTACTGTGATTCGGAGTATGCCTTTTATGGCGGTGACAGGCTCACGTTCGCAGAGATACTTGCCCAAACTCAAAATTTTGCTACCAAATACGTATGTGTGACTGGTGGCGAGCCGCTGGCGCAGCCCAGTGTTCATGCGTTGTTGGCATTGCTGTGCGACCAAGGGTTGTGGGTGTCGCTGGAAACCAGTGGTGCAATGCCCCTAGATGCCGTAGACCCGCGGGTGAGTATCGTCATGGATTTAAAAACCCCGAGCTCTGGCGAGTGCGGTAAAAACCGCCTTGAAAACCTGCCGTTGCTGGCAGCCAAAGATCAAGTCAAATTCGTCATCGCGGATAAAGCCGATTTCGACTGGGTGTGCTTTAAGCTGGATGAATACCAGTTGGCTGACCGGGTTGGTGAGGTTTTATTGTCGCCGAGTTTTGGCGTGTTACCGGCGGATCAGTTGGCCGCCTGGATCCTAGAGGCGAAACTGCCAGTAAGGTTGCAAATTCAATTGCATAAAGTGCTTTGGGGTGATGTACCAGGAGTTTAAAGATGACCGAAGGTAAAAAGGCGGTGGTGTTGGTGTCCGGCGGGCTGGACTCCACCACCGTATTGGCACTGGCAATGGCGCAGGGGTACGAGTGTTATACCCTGAGCTTCGACTACGGACAGCGCCACCGCGCAGAACTTGTGGCGGCCGAAGCGAGTGCATTAAAACACGGCTCTGCTTTGCATAAAGTGGTACGTCTGAACTTGAACGACATTGGCGGCTCAGCACTGACCGATGTCAAAATTGAGGTGCCAGAGCAGTCTTCCGAAGGTATCCCGGTGACCTATGTCCCCGCTCGCAATACCGTATTTTTGTCGATAGCATTGGGTTGGGCAGAAGTGTTGGAGGCTCAAGCGATTTTTATTGGTGTGAATGCGGTGGATTATTCAGGCTATCCCGATTGCCGGTCGGAGTATATTCAGGCGTTTCAGGCGCTCGCCAATCTTGCCACCAAGGCTGGTGTAGAGGGCAAGCCATTGCGTATAGAAACACCACTGATCCACCTCTCGAAAGCCGATATCATTAAGAAAGGGATTGCCGAGGGTGTGGATTACGCCACCACTGTGTCGTGCTATCAAGCCACCGATGAAGGGCTGGCTTGCGGTGTGTGTGATGCTTGTCGCCTGCGGAGATCTGGCTTTGACGACGCCGGTGTACCAGACCCCACACGCTACCGTCAGTAGCTCTTGAGACGCCCTGGTCGCGATCCTCACGACGGCAAAGTCGTTGGGGTAAAAACGCTTATCGGCAAACTGAACCGTTTGTCGCAGTCGATCAGCGGTCATCAAACTTGCCATTTTGTTAATTTGTGCGGCCTGTCACCCTCCTGGGAAGCGCTTCTAGAGTTGCCCTAATTAAGTGTGGTACTGAGACCATAATATATCTAAAAGTATGGACTTATTGGGTTTAAATAACTTTACTGCTAATAATAAAGTATTAAAAGTGGCGCGAATATCATTTATCTAAGCGCCAGACCCTTTAGTTTAGATTAGAAAAAACCGTGAAAGAGATCACGCAAATTGGGCCGTCATTCGCCTGGCTAAATGTTGATCATTATCGACCGTTCGTCGACACTTGACTGGCTATTGCGTCCCTCAGCGCTTATGGATACAGTCTAACAACACTAGAGCCCTAATAACGATAAATGAAGCTGGTTGTCGATTATGGATAGAATAAATATGTGCCAATCGGTGTCGCACCGGTGTCACGCCACCCATTCAGGCTTTACCATCGTGGAGCTTATGGTGGTGGTGGCCATCGCAGCCGTCTTAATGGCCATAGCCGTACCCTCATTTCAAGGCGTCATTACCCGCAACCGAGTGGAAACCATTCAAAGCCAGTTGGCTTCTGCACTTGCTCAGGCTCGGACGGAAGCCGCCACACGAAATGCCGTCGTTTCTGTCTGTGGGAGTAATGGTAACCAAAATTGCAGTACTAATAACTCTTGGAGCGCCGGCTGGATTGTATTTGTGGATACCGATCTCAACGGTGTTAGAGGTGACGATGAGCAAGTGCTGGAGGTCTATCGTCAAAGTACCGATTATCGTTTAAATGCGGTGGACAACAGCGGCAATGTCGCCGGGTTTGTCTCTTATGGTTACAGCGGGTTTCAGCGTGGGTTAAAGACCACGTTGATCACTGTGTGTGATCCTAGCCAAAACGCCAAGTATGCTCGTGGACTGTTTGTGAATGCCGCCGGTATCGTGATGAAAACCCGCGATGGCAGCGATGATGACAGTATTCACGATAGCCCCATGAATATCGACAACGATTTAACCTGTAATTAGAAAGTTTTTTAACGCGCGCCCTCTGGTGCCACGCATTAAACGCAGTATCTGACAAGATAGTGATAGTAAGCGCAACGCATAAGAATTAGCCCACCTGGGCATAGGAGTCTGACATGAATCAACCACAAAGAGGTTCGTCGCTGATTGAAGTGATGGTGTCATTGCTGGTGTTGGCCATTGGTATTTTGGGTATTTTGGGTATGCAGGCGAAATCCATGCAGTACAACCAATCTGCCAACGCCTACTCCCAGGCCATTTTTTTAGGGTCGGATCTGGCCGAGCGAATTCGCAGCAATCGCGGTCCAGCGGGTATTGAAGCTTACGATGTGGATACTATGCCAACAGCTGCAGGTGCGGAATGTGATAACGCAAATGTGACTTGCACCGCGTCGCAACTTGCCACCTGGGATTTGTACTACTGGGACCTACGCGTTAAGAACTCTCTCCCTGCCGGTCAAAGTGCGGTGTCGCAAGTCACCTACGGCACACGTAACTATATGGATATTCAAGTAAGCTTTGACGATACGCGCTCTGAAAATCAAGACCCTTCACAAGCAGCACAAGGTGAAACGGGTATCACGCGTAAAACCTACCGTCTGATGGTGGAGATCTAAAGATGAAACAAATGACCCTACAGTCAGCGCGACAAATCAAACAAGTGGGTTTATCCATTGTTGAATTTATGGTGGCCATTTTAATTGGCCTGATTGTGCTTGCTGGTGTGTTACAGGTGATGATGTCCAGTAAAACCACCTTTGTGAACCAAGAGGAAATGTCCTATATCCAGGAGAACGCGCGCTTTGCCCTCGATATTATTGGCCGCGATATTTTAGCAGCAGGCTTTCGCGACTGCGCCGGTGCCAACTCCAATGTGGCGATTGTCGCTAGGGTTGGTAATGCAAACCAAGCGCCACTTCTGGGCGCTGCCCCGGTAATGGGGTATGAGGGCAGTGCCAATGGCGCAACGCCTGCACTTTACGCAAATGATGTTTGGGTTCCGGGGCATGGCGGTACCGATAGGCCCGACTCGATTATAGTGCGTCGAAGCGACGGTATACCTCAGCCGCTGCAAATCCATGATGGTAATTCACTGACGGTAGCCGAGGGTAGTCAATTTGCGGCTGGCGATTATGCGAGTGTGGTGGCGGAAGATTGCCGCCGATCTGGGGTTTTTCAAATCGCCACGGTGGTCGATGAGACGATTAGTTACAGTAATGGCACTGTGTGTACCAGTGTCATAAAACCAAAGCGGGGCGAGTCCATTATTTGTGACGCCGCCTGTAACTGTACTGGGGATACTTCTTTTACGCAGAATTACTTACCCGGTTCTACCGTGCAAAACTACTCTGCCAGTGCCTACTATGTGGGTAGCTCGTCCGCCGTTGCCAATCAGCCAGCTTTAAAACGCGTCAGGCTAGCCAATGGTGGTGTCGTCACCGAAGAGCTGGCCATGGGGGTTGAAGACCTAGAAATTACGTATGGTGTAGACACCAACAATGATGGCGCTGTGGATTCGTATAGGGATGCCCAAGTTGTCACTGCTGGCGATCTCTGGGGGCAAGTGTACGCGGTGCGTGTGGGGCTTTTGTTCCGCTCACAAAGTGCGAGTATGCCCAATGCTGAAACGGACCCGATATTGGGTAACACCTACCCTGATCGCTTTATGAGGCAAGAAGTGACCGCAACCTATCGTTTACGTAACCGGACGTAAGTTATGAAGCTACAACACATTCATTCTATGACCCGACGCCAGCAAGGCGCCACATTGGTAGTGAGCCTTGTGATTTTGTTGATTGTGACACTGTTTGGTGTCGCGAGTATGCGAAGCTCTAATCTGGAATTAAAAATGGTGATTGGTGCGCGAGACCGATCTGAAGCGTTTCAGGCGGCAGAGTCAGCACTTGATGCGGTAGAAACAACGATCCGTAACAACCCCTATACCTTGGATGCTTATACCTGCACGGGAGCCAACTGTTTCGATAGTGCCTGTACGGGAGGACTTTGTTTTGGTGGTACATTTGAAGGCGCGCAGACCAAAGACGATTGCCTATTGGTGGACCCAGGTCTAGGGGTTCCAGGCGACGTGCTCGTTATGCAGCCATGGCGCGATAACACCAATTGGGATACCGCAAACCGACACAAAACCATTAACGTATTGACCTCCCCCGATACTAACCAGCCCGTTGCGGTGAAATATTTGGTTGAGTTTATGTGCTTTGTGCCCCGCGACGAGAACGCGGTGGACGATGGCATCAATAGCCGCAATGCTGGGGTGCCCTTATACCGTATCACTGTGCGCGCCACGGGCGAAGCCGACCGGTCCGTAGTGATGTTGCAATCCACTTATCGAGCAGCACAATAAAATCAGGTAAAAGATGATGAGCAGCCGAAGAGACAAACCAATGCAGAAATTAATTCAACAACTGGGGCTAACCGCTTTGCTTTTTGGTATGGGCCATTCAGCGATTCAGGCGCAAAGCTTGAGTGATTTTTCTTCTGTGCCGCCCTTGTCGAAAGAAAAAATTACCAACCCGATGATTTTGTTAACACTCTCGAATGATCACCAGGTGTATTTTAAAGCGTACAACGACTACGACGACTTGGACGGAGATGGTACGCCGGAAACCACCTATTCAACTTATAATGAATATGTTGGTTATTTCGACAGCCAAAAGTGTTACAGCTACGCCAACGGCTTATTTTCCCCTTCGGCAACTCTGCCAACCAGTCCAGGCGAGAATCAACCGCCACAATACTGTGCGGGGAGTTTGTGGAGCGGTAACTTCTTAAACTGGGCGACCATGACGCGTATCGACGTGGTGCGCTATGTGCTGTACGGGGGTAAGCGCGTTACGGATACAGCGAGTCAAACTATTTTGGAGCGCTCTTACTTACCAAACGATGCGCACAGTTTTGCCAAATATTACGATGGCAGTGATCTAAACAATCTTACACCTTACTCCATTCAGTCCAGCTGTAGCGCTGATGATACAGATTGCCGTCTGAACCATGGTTACACCTTTTGTAACACCACATTGCATCAAAAGGTTGATGGGATTTACTCACAAGATGTGACTCAACCGCCTCTTGTTCGGGTAGTGCCAGGTAATTATTCTTTGTGGGCGAGTTCTGAGCGCTATCAATGCTTATATAGAGAGTCTGCTGAGGGTGCAGGTGATTCTGAAATGCAAAACCTTGGGGATAACGTTGCGGGCTCAAACGGTAATTTCAATCCAGCTGAAACCGGCATTTATGCGCATGGGATCGCACCTCGATATGGAGCCGGTACCGACTATATTGTGCGTGTGGAGGTGTGCGGCACTAATGGCACGGGCGGCTCGCACGATTGCAAAACCTATGACAATGGCACCAGTAGCAAACCCATTGGTATTTTGCAGCGGTATGGAGAGGATGATACGACCGCGCAAGAACCCGTTCGTTTTGGGTTATTAACGGGCAATTATAATAGTACAAAGCAATTCGGTGTGTTACGTAAGCGCATCAGCTCCTTTAATGGTGAGGTCAACCCAGACACTGGACAGTTTGTTGATAATGTCACCAATTCCATGATCGACACATTAGATGCCTTTCGTATAGTGGACTACCAATACTACAGCGAGAGCGAGAACACCAATTACTATGGCACATACAATCAAGGTACTGTGGTCAATGGTGTGTCTCAAGGCGCGTGTGGTTGGGGTAATAATGCGTTTAGCAACGGCGACTGTCGTAACTGGGGTAACCCCTTTGGAGAGTTGTTAGCACAGAGTTATCGGTATTTTGCGGGTGCTGGTTCGCCGCTTGCCCCGGGCAATTCCGACGCGAATCTTATTCCTGGTTTGTCGGTTGAGACCATGTGGGATGTTCCCGTGGAAGATACGGCACAAAATGCCTGTGCAAGCTTAAACGTGATTGGTTTTAACAGCAGCTATATTTCCTACGATCATAATTTTACAGAGGCCGATGGGGCCGATGGTGGCGCGCTGACCGTGGCAAGCCTTTTAGGGAATGCCAATATCCCGGGTAGCAATCAGACCTTGGCTGCTTTAACAGATTCAATTGGGCAACTCGATAGGCAATTGGATTTTACTAATAGCCAATACTTTGTCGGTAGCTTGAGCGGAGCTACAGCAGAGTCTGGAAAGTGTACCCCGAAGACGATTTCAAATTTATCCGATACTACGGGGGTTTGCCCGGAAGCTCCGCGTTTGGAGGGCTCTTATTTAGGTGCAGGCCTTTCTTATTTTGTACATACCAACGATGTATTGCCCAATACGCAGAATAGTATCAATACGATTGAAACCATTGGTGTGAAAATGGCGGGTACCCTGCCTAGGTTTTCAGTGCCTTTCGGCAGTGAAGAGGACGCCATCAGCGTTTTGCCTGCGTGCAGTATTAATGTGGGCGGTGTGGCCACCAATTGTGCGATTGTCGATTTTAAAGTGTTGGAGCGTACGGCTGATGGTACCCGCGGGCGCTACTTTGTTGCGTGGGAAGATTCCGAGCAGGGTGGCGACTTTGATACCGATATAAACGGATTGTTGGCCTATCGCATTGATGGCTCCATGCTTTATGTCTATACACGTGTATTTCACACCAGTACTGACCTTGATATGGGGCTGGGTTTTGTGATTGCTGGCACTGGCAATGACGCGCTCGATGGGTACTACACGCCTTCTGGAACATTTAATTTTACCTCTGGATTTGATTGCGAGGCTTTGGGTGCACAGTGTGTTGCAAATAGTACGGATCCCGGCTTTGTCGGTTGGCAACGGGTAACTTTTGATTTATCCACTGCGAATACTCAAAACGTCACTCCCGTGAAAGAGCTAGAGGGACCTCTATATTTTGCCAGCAAGTGGGGGTTTTTCGAGGATTCCCATGATGAGGCTAACATCGCAAATATTCCTGATATTGAGAAAGATTGGGATAAAAACGAGGATGGTTCGCCCGACAGCTATTTGTTGGTAACCAACCCCACTCAGTTAAAGGTTCAAATTGAATATGCGATTGCAAAGGCCCTGCTCCGCCCACGAACCAGTACATCGGCAGCGGTCAGTACCTTAAGTGTGACTGGCGAGGGTTTAACCTTGCATACTTTGTATTACCCCGAATATGCAAAGAATGGTAGAAGTGTGAGTTGGGTGTCTACCTTAAATGGGTTGTTTAGCGATGAATTCGGCAACACCAGGGAAGACAGTAACGGCAACGGCATATTAGATGCTACCGATTTGGTGGTTGAATTTGTATCGGATGAGGAAAATACTGATACGTTGATCAATCGTTATAATTTAGACGCCACAACTGGACTTCCAGACCGCGATAACCCTGTTGATGAGAATGTGGATGTCTCGGAGTTGAATAGCCTGTGGGATGCGCATGCCTGGTTGTCGTCTATTTTGGAGGCCAATATTCAGACCAACCGAGTCTACGGTAATACCAGTCGTCGACGATATATTTTCACGGCTGTAGAGCAGCCAGACGGCAATAATGACTACGATGGACAGATTACGAAAGACGATCTTGTGGTGGACTTCGAGGCCAACGAGGTGGCGGGGCCTCAGGGGGGCTCAGCCTCCGAGCTGTATTATATGCTTGATGCTAGCAGCGAGCAGCATGGCCAAAATATTGTTAATTTCGTGCGGGGCGTAGAGGTTAATGGTATGCGCTCGCGCAAAATTAACTTTGATGGTAGCGGTGAGAAAGTTTGGCGGTTAGGGGATATTATTAACTCAACCCCAGCCGTAGTGGGGCGGCCAAGCGAACCGTATGACGTATTGTATGGTGATAACAGCTACCGCGCATTTCGTGACTACTACCGAAATCGTCGCCAGATGGTTTATGTGGGGGCCAATGACGGCTTGTTGCATGCCTTTAACGCAGGCTTTTTTAATCCCTCCACTCTCCAGTACAGTAGGACCGGCGACTCAGATCCAAATGCGACGGAGGTGGGTACCTACGAGCTAGGCGCAGAGCTCTGGGCGTATGCGCCCTACAATTTGTTGCCGCATTTAAAATGGCTGACGCAACCCGAGTACGACCAGAATCGGCATGTCTATTATATGGATTCGGAAGTGCAAAAGTTTGACGTGAATATATTTAACGATGATGACGACCACCCTTATGGTTGGGGTACCATTATTGTGGTGGGGATGCGCTTGGGAGGTAACCCATATGCGCTGGACCCTGATGGCGATGGCACTCGTGGTGAAATGACGGCTCGCTCTGCCTATATGATTTTTGATGTGACCAACCCAGAAGAGCCGCCTGAACTCCTTGGTGAGATCACCCACCCTGAATTGGGGCATGCTATGGGTAAAGTTGGGGTGATGAAACAACGCGTCGCCTCCTCTACAGGCAGCTACGCCGACCCGAGTAACCTGCAACAAAACGACTGGTTTTTGGTGTTTGGCTCAGGGCCACGTGGAGCAGGTGCGATAACGGAGGGTGTGAGTGACCAACCAGCAAAAATATTCACGCTAAATTTAAACGATTTGGCGGCGGCGGACCCAGAGGTTACTTTGACGGTGACCGAGGCGGATGATATGGCGGCCGAGAGTTTTGTTGGCGGTTTGGCGGTGACGGATTGGGACCGCAATTACAAGGACGATATGGTGTATTTTGGCTTAATAGGTGATGGCACTAACTCCCGAGGGGCTTTGAAACATGTATCTATCGCCAACAATGGCGCTATTCAAAGCGGTAATTTGGAGACGTTATTGACTGGCGCGGCCGCAAACGCACCCTTTAGCTCACCACCTCTACCCGTTGTTGACCGCGAAGGTAATTATTGGTTGTATGCGGGTACCGGTCGATTTATGGTACAGGGCGATTTGGACCACGATAGTCAAGAGTCATACTTTGGGTTTAAAGTGAATAACCCAAGCAATCCCACGCAATGGTTGGTGGATGACAGTATTGCGGTTTCTAATTTGAAGGACGTGTCAAAGGTTGACCTTTACTATGACCGTGAGGTGGACCAGTTTGGCAGAACGATAGGCGAGCAATTTGTGATAGTCGATGGCTCTGCTGGCGCAGGAAATGAGGATGAATATGCCTCCTACGATGCGTATCTGAGTGCATTGGATGCGGTCACTCCTGCATTGCAGGGCTGGTATTTTCCATTCGAGAATCAGGGTGAGAACCAGTTTGCACGATCCGCGTTTAACGAAAATACAGTCGTGTTTTCCGCTTTCCTTTCTGAGCAATCGTGTGAGCCCTCAGGCGCGTCCACATTGTATGCAGTTGATATGTTCACTGGCTTGCCTCAATACCGGTTAACGAATGTGTTTTCTACGAATGAGAGCATTACGCGAGGTGAGGGTGATGACAGCAAAACCTTTGACAAGTTGACCCGAAACGCGGGGACTGTTGATGGCGTGGCTTCTGATACTATCATTGCCAATAATAAAGCCTTTACCAAAAATGATTTGGGTGAAACAACGGTAACGGATCTTGATCCAAGCCCAGGAAGGGCCGTGCGCCGCTCCTGGCGTGAAATTTCACTCGATGAAATTAACTAAGTCCATAGGGGTAATGAGTGAAAAAGCAACGGGGATTTACATTAATTGAGTTAATGATCGTGGTGGTGATTGTGGCCATTTTGGCCGCCATCGCCATACCGTCTTATCAACAATATATTCAAAAGTCTCGACGAGCAGACGCCAAGGATGCGGTTACTCGTATTGCGGCTTTACAGGAGCGCTACTTTTTCACCAACAATGCTTACGCTTCTGGCTTGAATGCTTTGGGTTTTACGGCAACCGGAGGTAACTACTACTCTGGTGATGGGCATTATCGGCTTTCGCTCACTGGGCCAACTTGTTCAGAAAGTGGTGGGGCCACGTACCCATGTTTTACCGCGACAGCAACAGCCGCGAGCGGTGGGCCGCAAATAAACGACACTAAATGCCGATCTTTTACCATTACACAAAATGGTTTAAAAACGGCCAAAGACAGTGCCAATAATGATGTAACGGATAGTTGTTGGTAGTTGATCAAGCCCTGCGTTCGCCAGGGCTTATGACTTTTGTGTCAAGTTCTTAATATTGCCTTTTTATTGCTAAATCGTCTAAAAACTTCGCTTTTTTACAGCTCATCGCTGTAAAAGCACCAGTTATCGATACCTGAGTTTGACCTCCTCGGTTGAACTAAACTAAAGCCAGTGGTGAACCGCCACTTTCGCTTTAACCATTGTAGGTGTTGGATAATGGTAGTTGTAGGCAGAATGCAGTCCGGTTTTACGCTGATCGAAGTGATGTCAGTGGTGATGATTACGAGCTTTTTGGCCTTGGCCGCAGCTCCCATGGCGAAAAACTATTCTCTGAATCGCGAAGTCACCGAAATTCAACTGCAATTTGCAAAGTCATTAAACCGTGCGCGTGAGCGGGCGGTATTGAAGGACGAGTTGGTTTCGGTGTGTGGCTCTCGTGATGGCCGTACTTGCAGTCAAGACGCGTGGGCCGGGGGGTGGCTGGTTTACCGCGCTTCAACCGAGGGCGTAAGCCAACCTACCCTAGAGCGCATTGTGGAGGCCTACCAAGTGCAAGAGGATGTGGGTTGGGCGCTCAACGTTGCTGACCAACATAACACCCCGCTTGCCTCCATCCAATTTGACGCGCGTGGGTACAATACGCACTCAGGGCGCATATCTGCGGGGTTTTGCCGCCTAAGTGACAATACGAGCGTGCCCGCTCTAGAGGTGCAACGGTCTGGGCGTATTGTAGGTGTCGCAGAAGGTTCATTCGCGTCCAAAGAATCCTACTGTAAAAGCTAAGATATTCTCGCGTCCCCCATATCGCTTATTTCGGGCCTTACATTGGTGGTTTTCCTGCCATTCATGGCCGGGAACACTTGGCACGTGAAATTCTTTTAGAAAGCCCTTGAGTTTTGCCCCCAAATCATTACTATATGCGCCCTTCAGTTCGGTTGTGCCACCACCACATATGCCAGTCAGTTTGGTGCAGTGAGTGTAAGCCCCATCCGAGTGTGAATAGACGAATTACGGGTCGTTAGCTCAGCTGGTAGAGCAGTTGGCTTTTAACCAATTGGTCACTGGTTCGAATCCAGTACGACCCACCATTTAAAAGTCCTTGTACAAGCAAGGCACAAAAATAAAGCTGCCACAGGGCAGCTTTATTTTTGATGATCCCGGTGTTTTATTTTCGGGGTGAGACGCAGGACGTGTCGAATAACTCCAGTCCGTACTGGATGAGAATACAAAGAATTACGGGTCGTTAGCTCAGCTGGTAGAGCAGTTGGCTTTTAACCAATTGGTCACTGGTTCGACCATTCGGCAGGATAGCCGAATGGGACAGCCTTTAGGCTGGCCCGAAGGGCCGAACGCCATGGATGGCGTGAGTCAATCCAGTCCGTACTGGATGAGAATACAAAGAATTACGGGTCGTTAGCTCAGCTGGTAGAGCAGTTGGCTTTTAACCAATTGGTCACTGGTTCGAATCCAGTACGACCCACCATATCCCCAAAGGATAGGAAAAAGGCTGACAGCGTCAGCCTTTTTTTATGTTTGTTACCAAGCGCTCAAGTCTAGCTGTCGAATGTTGCCGGAATGTTTCAATATTAGGATCATGATAGACTGTTTGGCCGGTTAAATTGCGAGCAAGTTATGAGCGAAACTTTAAGCCCTGAGCAAGACTCCCGTGATATTGTGACGGCGTTTTTGGATCGAATCCCAGCTCAGGAGCACCCCACTGACGAGCAACTGGAATCACAAAAGGCGTCTATTCGTGCGCAGTTAAAGGCCAACAATGCGGTGTTGGTGGCGCATTACTATACCGATCCTCTGGTGCAGGCCCTGGCGGAAGAAACGGGAGGCTGCGTGGCGGATTCGCTGGAGATGGCCCGTTTTGGTAAAACGCACGAAGCCTCGACCTTGGTGGTGGCGGGGGTAAAGTTTATGGGGGAGACTGCCAAAATTTTAACCCCAGAAAAGCGCGTGTTGATGCCCACCTTAGAGGCCACCTGTTCGCTGGATATCGGCTGTGAGCCGAATGCATTCACTCAATTCTGTGATGACAATCCCGACCGAACCGTGGTGGTGTACGCCAATACTTCTGCTGCGGTGAAGGCGCGAGCCGACTGGGTGGTTACCTCCAGTATTGCCGTGGATGTGGTGGACTACCTGGATAAGCGCGGTGAAAAAATTCTTTGGGCACCAGACCAACATTTGGGTCGCTATGTTCAAAAAAACACTGGGGCTGACATGCTGCTGTGGCAGGGTTCGTGCATTGTGCATGAGGAGTTTAAAGCACGAGGTTTGTTGGATTTAAAAGCCCGCTACCCCGAGGCCAAAGTGTTGGTTCATCCAGAATCCCCCGGGGCGGTGGTGGACCTTGCTGACGTGGTGGGTTCTACCTCTCAGCTGATTCGGGCAGCGCAAGAAAGTACCGGCCAGTCTTTTATTGTGGCGACGGACCAGGGCATTTTTTATAAGATGCAAACGCTCTGCCCAGATAAAACCTTCTATATTGCACCTACGGCGGGTTCAGGGGCCACATGTCGCTCTTGTGCAAATTGCCCTTGGATGGCAATGAATTCACTAAAGCGTTTAAGCGAAGTGTTCCAAGTGACGGATAATGAGATTTTTGTGGAGGAAAGCGTCGCCCAAAAAGCGATGGTCCCCTTACAAAGAATGTTGGATTTCTCGCGCGCAAATTGATGGGCTCGCGGTAGCCGCTGGACCGCCTCATATCAATAGATTGGTAGAGGCAGCAGGAATGCACAAAACCTAAAAAGGCGCCATTGGCGCCTTTTTAGGTTTGACTGATCGTATGTTGTCGGCCGGGTATCGCTTTCGCCGATAGTGGACTTCAGACTAGTGCAACCAAATATAAGAGGATTTTCTCACGGCCTTCATATGCGCGAGAGCACTGACGGCCAATGTGCGTAACGGAGTAGGCGCCTCACTGCGCATTTTGAGAAGCAGCGTGACGGTGGTGTCCTCCCAGTCTTGGCTGGGTTGGTGATCCACGTTTTGCCGGCTGACCCAATCAAAAATACTTTCATTCGAAGGCACTGACTCTAATTGATGTTTCACATCATCTCTCAAATGGCAAAGTATTGTTGCAAACTGCTTCTGACAACAGCCTATGGCGACCCCCCGACCGCCATAGGCACCCCCTAATGGTCCTGACCTTTGTTCGTTGATGGATATCATCAATGCGTTTCCTCAATGAATGGTTGCGGGTGGCTCTTTCTTGGTTGGAGCAGGCTTTTTATTCACTTTTTTTTGTTCGTTAATCGAGCGCTGTAGTTGCAACACCATTTGACTCAAGTAGGCGATACTTTCATTGAGCTCACTCACCGCCGTGCGCAAGTACTCTGCGTCGGTCAAAGGCTCTGATGTTTGATCATTGTTCATAGCAGCTCCCATGCTGTGGAGGAAAACAGTGCCGTGGAGGTCAACATTGCCATGGTTCAAAACGATACCATGGGGTTAAAGTGCGATGCGGGGTAATACCCTAAGGTCTTTTTACCCCACCTTATTAATCCGGCAATTAGATAGTGCTCGTTCAGAAACGAGTGTTTACTGAGAACAAAAATAAACGCCCACCTTTGAACCACAAGGTGTGATTATTTGAAATGACCAAACGCCTACATCTTGTGGCACAAACCTGGACATTTCTTTTTGCTCTCGCGACACCCCTGTTTCTAAACGAACACTAGATAGATCTCCTATCTATCTAATTGCGTGCTCTTAAAATACTGGCGAAAATGTGTGAATTTCCTGGGGAACCTCTGATCAAGTCCCAATGGCTTCTGCGCGTGTCCTCAAAGCTCAGTTGCCTAGACGCTTTGCGAAGTTAATGGCCTTAGTCCTTAACAAACAAAGCACCGACGGCAAGTGGGCTTTGAGACCGCGCCCGAAGGGGCTTGCAGAGCTTTCCAACCTCTTCGTTGACGCTTTTTGACAGACCGCCAGTATGCCGTCAAAACGCCGCCTTGATCTTGAAAAGCTCTGTAAGCCAGAAGCTATTCGGACTTAATCAGAGGTTCCCTTATATTTTAAGGGCTTGCATTGGCCATTCTGGCCAATGACGGCACTTCCTTGTGCCTTATTAACCCGACATAACAGATTACCGGGTTAATAGGTTAATCCCAGCTTAACGCGCCGCCGGTTTGATACTCGATCACACGGGTCTCAAAAAAGTTCTTTTCTTTGCGCAAATCCATAATTTCGCTCATCCATGGGAAGGGGTTTTGCGCGCCAGGAAAGGCTTCCGGTAAGCCCAGTTGGGCCAAGCGGCGGTTGGCAATAAAACGCAAGTACTCTTCCATCATGCTGGAGTTCATACCCAAAATGCCGCGAGGCATGGTGTCGTGCGCATATTGAATTTCAAGTGCAGTGCCCTCGAGTACCATTTGCACCACCTCGGCTTTAAAGCTGTCAGTCCAAAGGTGTGGGTTCTCAAGCTTGATTTGGTTGATCACATCAATACCAAAATTCAAGTGCATGCTTTCATCGCGCAAAATGTACTGGAACTGCTCGGCCACGCCTGTCATTTTGTTGCGTCGACCCATGGATAAAATCTGGCTAAAACCGCAGTAGAAGAAGATACCTTCGGTAACTACATAAAACCCAATCAAATTTCGTAACAACTCTTGGTCGGCCTCTGGGGTGCCGGTTTTAAATTTTGCGTCGTTGATACCTTGGGTATGGCTAATGCTCCATGCGGCCTTTTTGGCCACCGAGGGCACTTCACGGTACATATTAAAAACTTCACCTTCGTCCATACCCAACGACTCAATACAATACTGGTAGGCGTGGGTGTGAATGGCCTCTTCAAAGGCTTGCCTCAATAAGTATTGACGTGCTTCAGGGCAGGTGATGTGGCGGTAAATGGCCAAAACCAAGTTGTTGGCCACAAGGGAATCCGCAGTGGAGAAGTAGCCGAGTGAGCGTTTCACCACTGTGCGCTCGTCTTCGGTTAAGCCCTCGGCCGATTTCCACAATGCCACATCGGCGGTCATATTGATTTCTTGCGGCATCCAGTGGTTGGCGCACCCGTCGAGGTATTTTTGCCAAGCCCACTCGTACTTAAAGGGCACCAATTGGTTAAGGTCGGCGCGACAGTTGATCATGCGCTTGTCGTCTACCTGCACGCGCGCTGCGCCCATTTCTAACTCTTCAAGGCCGGGTGTTGGGTCCAAGGCCTCGACAACTTCCTGAGCCAGTTGCACGGCTTCTTGCATGGATTGTGGCTTTGGCACGTCCGTTGAGGGTGCTTTGGTTTTAACCGAGGCCTTGGCCGGTTGCTCGCTTTTGGCTTCATTGTGGGTATCAGGTGCTGCAGCGCTAGGTGCTTGCGATACATTGCTTTTAGCGGGGGCAGGAGGTGTTACCGCCCGGGTCACAATGGGGCCGTCATTGTTGTAATCGTCCCAACTCAACATAGCTAATGGTCCTGTTTTGGTTTTTTAATTTAGGGGGATAAAGCTTGCCTTATTGGCAAGCTTCGCAGTCTGGGTCATCCAAGGAGCAAGCCTTGGGCACTTCCGCTGGTGCTGCGGCACTCATGCCTCCGTCGCTACCACCTGAAGACACCGCGTTTAAGGTACCGTTGGCTACGGTGGACTTCTCGGTGGAGGTGGCCGCCAGGGCGCGCAAGTAATAGGTGGTTTTCAAACCGCGGAACCATGCCATACGGTAGGTGAAATCCAACTTTTTACCATTGGCGCCCGCCACGTATAGGTTTAAGCTCTGCGCCTGGTCCAGCCACTTCTGGCGTCGGCTCGCAGCATCCACAATCCAGCGTGGCTCCACTTCAAAGGCCGTGGCATACAAAAGTTTTAAATCGTCTGGGATGCGGTCAATTTTTTGTACGGAACCCTCGTAATATTTAAGATCATTGACCATCACGTTGTCCCAAAGGCCCCGATTTTTTAAGTCGTGTACCAAGTAAGGGTTTACCACGGTGAACTCACCTGAAAGGTTCGACTTCACATACAGGTTTTGGTAAGTGGGCTCAATGGATTGCGACACGCCGGTAATGTTGGCAATGGTTGCTGTGGGCGCAATGGCCATAACGTTGGAGTTGCGCATGCCTTGAGTTTGCACCTTGGTGCGCAGGCCGCTCCAGTCTTTGGTTTGGCTGCGGTCTTGCTCTAAAAATTGCTCGCCGCGGTTTTTGGCCAAAAGAGCAATGGAGTCGATGGGCAGTATGCCCTTGCTCCACAGGGAGCCATCAAAGCTGCTGTACTTGCCACGCTCAGCGGCCAAGTTACTTGAGGCATCGATGGCGTAGTAACTGATCAACTCCATAGAGCGGTCGGCAAAGCCTACGGCCTCGTCGCTGCTGTAGGCAATGCGCATTTTATACAACGCGTCTTGAAAACCCATTAAACCTAAGCCAATAGGGCGGTGGCGCATGTTGGAGTCGCGTGCCGCGGGTACCGCATAGTAGTTAATGTCGATGACGTTATCTAACATGCGAATGGCCGTGTTCACGGTCTTTTGCAGCTTGGTCTCATCCAGTGAGCCGTCCACAATGTGCTGGGCCAAATTTACCGAGCCCAAGTTACACACGGCAATTTCGTCATTGGCGCGGGTGTTTAAGGTGATTTCGGTGCACAGGTTAGAGGAATGCACAACGCCCACGTGTTGTTGAGGGCTGCGAATATTGCAGCTGTCTTTAAAGGTAATCCAGGGGTGGCCGGTTTCAAACAGCATGCCCAGCATCTTGCGCCATAAATCCAGGGCGCGTACTTTTTTAAACAGTTTTAAAGAGCCATCTGCCGCCATACGCTCGTATTCGTTATAGCGCGCCTCAAACGCTTCGCCGTACAAATCATGGAGGTCGGGTACATCGTTGGGCGAGAACAACAACCATTCTTTGTCTTCAAATACTCGCTTCATAAATAAGTCGGGTATCCAGTTGGCGGTGTTCATATCGTGTGTGCGCCGACGGTCATCTCCGGTGTTTTTACGCAGTTCTAAAAACTCTTCAATGTCCAAATGCCAAGTTTCCAAGTAAGCACACACAGCGCCTTTACGCTTACCGCCTTGGTTGACGGCGACGGCGGTATCGTTGGCCACTTTCAAAAACGGCACCACCCCTTGAGATTTACCATTGGTGCCTTTGATGTAAGCACCCAGTGCCCGCACAGGCGTCCAGTCGTTACCCAAGCCACCAGCCCACTTAGATAACATGGCGTTGTCTTGCACTGCGCCATAAATGCCCATTAAGTCGTCTGGCACGGTGGTGAGGTAACAGGAGGATAATTGCGGCCGTAGAGTGCCCGCATTAAACAGCGTGGGTGTGGAGCTCATATAGTCAAAGGACGACAGCAACCGGTAAAATTCGATGGCTTTATCATTTTTGTTGTCTTCTTTTACCGCAAGGCCCATGGCCACGCGCATAAAAAAGATTTGGGGCAGCTCAAAACGGATACCATCGCTGTGGATAAAATAGCGGTCGTAAAGGGTTTGTAGGCCCAAATACGCAAACTGCTCGTCGCGCTCAGGAATTAACGCTTCACCTAGACGGGCGAGGTCAAAGCTTGCCAGCTCCGGCGACAGCAATTCAAGCTCGATCCCTTTAGTGATGTAGGCCGGTAAACACTGGGGATAGTAAAGTGCCATTTCATGCTGAGTGGCCACTTGCGCCACATTTAAAAACCGCAGCGCTTCTGTGCGCAGCTTATCCAACAACAAACGTGCAGTGGCGTAGGTGTAGTTGGGCTCCTGTTCCACCAAGGTGCGTGCGGCAATCACCAACGAGGTGTTTAAGTCTTCATAGGAGACGCCATCGTAAAGGTTGCGCATGGCTTCTTTTAATATGGCCTGTGGTTCTACGTCTTTTAAGTCTGCACAGGCTTCGGTGACCAGGGTGGTTAAGCGTGGTACATCCAAGGGCGTTTTGTTGCCATCGGGCATTACCACTGTAATCTCAGGGAATTGAATATTTGCCGTCATCTGCGATTGGCTTTCACGTAGGCGGGCTCGCTCAGAACGGTAGATCACATAGTCTCGTGCGACCTTGTGCTCGCCAGCACGCATCAGGGCAAGCTCCACCTGGTCTTGGATTTCCTCAATGTGAATGGTGCCGCCTGAAGGCATACGGCGTTTAAAGGTGGAGGCAATTTGCTCGGTTAGTGTGGTTACCGTCTCGCGAATACGACTGGACGCCGCCGCCGTGCCACCTTCCACCGCGAGAAACGCTTTGGTCATGGCAATGGAAATCTTATCGTTGTGATAGGGCACAACGGTGCCGTTGCGCTTAATCACCCTCAGTTGCCCAGGGGCAGTGGTAGTGATAGCAGGCTGGTGTTTACCTTCATGTGTTGCGGGGGTGGGCTGCTGTGCGGGATTGCGTTCCACATCTGTTTGCATAGAGTTCTCCAATGGTCCTAAGAGGCGCTACCGAATGTCATATGTTGCGGGCCAAAGGCGATGCTTCACCTTTGGAGGGCTTGCCAAATGGCGGCAATTATTTCAATAACAAGTTAATTAAATGGTGCCAAGCCTGCCGGCTGCGAGTTTTTATGGTTTTAAACAGCGCCGAGGTCTCCAGCTTCCTTTAGAGTCAAGCCGCAAAAAGGTCTTTGCAGTCATGGCCGTTGTTGGGGATGAATACCCCTGACTTCTCACCGACGCCAATTGGGAATGCTTTTGGTTAAAAACACCATATGTTGGGTCTGTGTTTAACTTTATATACAAGATAATGCGGTTTGGTGAATTATGCAAGAATAGATTACTGCGTGTTTCCTGTGGATAAAATGTGGGTAATTGGTGATGTAAGTGTTTGCTAACTTTGTAAGGGCTGCTGTTGAGCCATTTTATTTTTATGAACCTGTTTGATAAAAACCTATACTTTTTTCTTATTAGTCGATGGTTTGCATATAGCGGTTAAAGATTCTGTGCTGTATCGATATACAGTGCTTCATCGTGGGGCAAAAAAGCATCTATTGGCAGGGCCATTTTACGCTTTTGTCGCTGTTGCATTACTTGTTTGGGGTAAGGTCATTGGCTTTGCAAATCGCCTAGGCCGTCGAGCGTTGAGGTTGCGCACGGATGCGTGGGAGAGCAGACGGTCGGGTGCACAAAAGGTTAAGGCCAAGAAGCCATTGGGGCTTAATCAGAGGTTCTTTAGCGCTGCCGATAAGTGAATGGGCTTTCAGAGTCTTTTATAGTCTTGGGTCGCGCAAGGTTAAAACAGGGCAGCAAGTAACAGGGTGGGGCCTAAGAGCCGTCAAGTGCCACACTGGACGGCACCACCGGAGAGCCTGCAAGGCCCAATAGAATATCCGTTAGTCCATCCCATGGATTATTAAGACTTAAGCCTTTTATACTGCAGTCAATGTCTGAGCACTGTGCCAGCAGATCATTGAGCTGCCCTGTGGACAATCGCCCAAGGGCAAGCTTTACCAGTTTTAACCGTTGCGGGAACACGCCGTGATAGCGTGCAATGGTGTCGAGCGCTTTGCCCTTGGCAAGTTCCTGCTTAAGGCCTGTGAGTGTACGAATTTCTCTACCAAAAGCCCACAGCACCACAATGGGCTCCGTACCTTCACCTTTTAAACCGTTCAGCGAGGCCATGGCGGCGCGCGCATCGCCGCTTAGGGTTTTATCTATCAATCCAAAAACATCGTAACGGGCGCTGTCCATCACCGCCTGAGCCATGGTTTGGGCGGTGATGACACCGTCTTCACACAGGAGTTTGAGCTTCTCGATTTCTTGTATGGCAGCCAACAAGTTGCCTTCAACTTTGTTGGTTAATATCTCGATGGCCTCTGAGTCTGCGCGCAAGCCTGCTTGGTTAAGGCGTTGTTCTACCCAGCGTGGCAACTGTTGCTCTTTGATGGGCCAAACGGTAACTACCACGCCAGTGGCTTCAAGGGTTTTAAACCAGGCGGTATTTTGTGTGGGCCGCTCTATTTTGTCAGAGATCAACAATACCACCGTGTCTTCATTGGTGTTGTTGCAATAGGCTTGCAGGGCCTTAACGCCAGCATCTGTTATTTTGGGGCTATGAAGCCGAATTTCGATCAATTTTTTATCAGCAAATAAACTTAAGCTATTGGCACTTTCCACCATTTGCGACCAGTTAAATTGCGCATTGCTGTGGTGGGTTTCGCGTTCGCTAAAGCCTTGCTCTTTGAGGTGGCGGCGCAGTTGGTCGCAGGCTTCTTGCACAATCAGCGGCTCGTCGCCGCTGACACAATAAATCGGGGCAATGCCGGAAGCCAAATGTTTGCCAAGTTGCTCTGGGTTAATTTTGGCCATGGGCAACCCCAGAGGGGACGCTATCCAGCAGGCGAATGGCAAGCTCCCGGCGCATCTCCGACAGTAGTGTGTTTTCTTCTTCTTTTTTGGCCACCGTATTGCTGGGGTCGAAGTCGAAGGCGCGCTTGGTGCTGATCACCCGTGGGACCATGGGCTTGAGCGCGGGCGACCGGTAGTGGTAGTGCACGGTCAGCGTCAATTCGTATTGTGAGGGCGAGCCAATGGAGGTAACGGCCACGGTTCTGCGCTTAAGCTCTTCGCGGCCAATGTGCAACTCAAGTGGGCTGTCGTTTTCAATGCGAATGCCATTTTGTTGCAGCACTTCTTGTGTGGTCAGTACCAAAGGCTCAAAGCGGTTTTCCACCACCAGGGCTAATTGCTCTGGCCGCTCGCCGCGGTCTAGGCCGCGAAGGTGCCAGCCGCAGGCGCTCAGCAACAGCACGAACAGTGTGGCAATTAACCTTAAGCGCATTCGCATCATCGCACCACAATGTTGACCAATTTGTTGGGCACCACAATCACTTTTTGTACGGCTTTGTCTTCTAAAAAGCGTTTCACATTCGGGTCGGCCATGGCTTGGTCCTCCACCGTTTTACGGTCGGCATCTAAGGGCGCCTCAAATTTACCGCGCATCTTACCGTTCACCTGAACCACAATGGTGGTGGCCGATTTCACCAATGCCGCTTCATCCGCTTCTGGCCATGGCGCGTCCAGTAGGTCGGTGGTGTGTCCAAAGGCTTGCCAAAGCACATGGGTCATGTGCGGTGCGATGGGTGCGAGCATCAAAATGGCAGACTCCAGCGCTTCGCGCTCTACGGCCAGGCCTTCTGGTGTGGCGCGGTCTGCGTGTTTGCCCACTTCATTCAGTAATTCCATTACTGCAGCAATGGCGGTGTTAAAAGTTTGGCGTCGGCCAAAGTCGTCGCTCACTTTTTGAATGGTCTCATGGGTTTTACGGCGAAGGTCTTGTTGTGTTTGATGTAAGGCCTCTGCATTCAGCTTGCCGGGTGTGCCCGCCTCAAGATGCTCACTTGCCAAGCGCCACAGTTTACGCAAAAACTTAAACGCGCCTTCCACGCCAGAGTCTGTCCATTCCAAGCTTTGCTCGGGCGGCGCTGCAAACATGGAAAACAAGCGTACCGTGTCGGCGCCGTATTCTTTGATTAGGTCCTCAGGGTCAACGGTGTTGCCCTTGGATTTGGACATTTTGGTGCCGTCTTTTAGTACCATGCCTTGGCACAATAAACGTTCAAACGGTTCATCGCATTGTACTAACCCTTCGTCTCGCATCAGCTTGTGAAAAAAGCGTGCATATAAAAGGTGTAATATGGCGTGCTCAATGCCACCCACGTATTGGTCCACCGGCAGCCAGTAGTTGGCTTTTGCCGGGTCCAGCATGGTGTCGGCATTGGGGCTGGTATAACGCGCGTAATACCAAGAGGACTCCATAAAGGTGTCGAAGGTGTCGGTTTCACGTTCAACTGCCTGATTATTCAAGGTGTCTTTACACCATTCGGTGTCGGCCTTGATGGGGGATTGCACACCGTCCATCACCACGTCTTCGGGTAACAGCATGGGTAGCCGGTCTGCAGGCACAGGAATTTCCCCACCGTCGGGTAAATTAAAGATAGGGATGGGCGCGCCCCAATAGCGCTGTCGGGAGACACCCCAATCGCGCAGGCGATAATTGGTGGTCACGCGCCCGGCGTTTTTAGCGGCCAGCGTTTGCGAGATAGCCTCAAAGGCGCCTTCAAAATGTAAGCCATCAAATTCGCCCGAATTCACCAGTACCCCCTTATCGGTAAAGGCTGCTTCGGTAAGCGAGACCTCGCTGCCATCTTCAGGGGCTATGACCTGTTGAATGGGCAAGTGATACTGTTGGGCAAACTCAAAATCGCGCTGGTCGTGGGCAGGTACCGCCATCACAGCACCCGACCCGTAATCCATTAACACGTAGTTGGCCACCCACACGGGCACTTCTTCACCGGTAATGGGGTGGAGGGCTTTAATGCCTGTATCCATGCCCTTTTTTTCCATGTTGGCCATATCGGCTTCTGCCACCGATTGCACTTTGCATGCATCGATAAACGCCTGCAAGGCTGGGTTATTTTGTGCCACCGCCGCGGCGATGGGATGCCCTGCGGCCAGACTCACATAGGTCACACCCATGAGTGTATCTGGGCGGGTGGTGTACACGTCAAAACCTGTGTGGTCGCCTATTGCGTTGGCCAATGCAAAATGCATTTCGACACCGCGACTTTTGCCAATCCAGTTGCGCTGCATGGTTTTGACTTGCTCGGGCCAGTGGGGCAGCTTGTCCAGGTCGTTGAGTAATTCTTCGGCGTAGTCGGTAATGCGGATAAACCATTGCGGGATTTCTTTGCGTTCCACCGGGGTATCGCAGCGCCAGCAACAGCCATTTTCCACTTGCTCATTGGCCAGTACCGTTTGATCATTGGGGCACCAATTGACGGAGGAGACTTTTTTGTAAGCAAGCCCCTTCTCATACAGACGCGTAAAAAACCATTGCTCCCAGCGGTAGTAATCTGGCTTGCAGGTGGTGACCTCGCGCGACCAGTCAAAGCCAAACCCGAGGGCCTGCAACTGTTCGCGCATATAGTTGGTGTTGGCATAGGTCCACTTGGCAGGTGCCGTGTGGTTTTTTATGGCGGCGTTCTCTGCGGGCAGGCCAAAGGCATCCCATCCCATTGGGTGCAGCACGTTTTTACCTAGCATACGCTGGTAGCGGGCAATCACATCGGTGAGGGTGTAGTTGCGTACGTGGCCCATGTGCAGCCGGCCACTGGGGTATGGGAACATGGCCAAGCAATAAAACTTTTGCTTGGTTGGGTCTTCGGTGACCTCAAAGCTTTTGGTGTTTTGCCAGTGAGACTGCACATCGGCTTCGAGCGCGCGGGGGGAATAAGTGTTGTTTATCATGTGGTTTTGTTAAATATACCCAGGTTTAGGCGAGATAAAGGCGCCATTATAGGGGGGAAGCCGCAGGCTGCCCACAGGGCGAGCCAATTATTTTGCCAAACGGGTGGGGGGGATTGGGGTGCCGCCGCGGCTTAAGGAACCTCTTGATTAAGTCTAAATGACTTCTCGGCTTGGGCCTCCTGCGTCGCTCTACCTCCTGCATCCATGCAGTCGTGCGCGAGCCTCAAAGCTCAGCTGCCTAGGCGCATTGTGCAGTTAATGGCCTTAGTCCTTAACAAACAATGCAACAACGGCAGGTGGGCTTTGAGGTCGCGCCCTTTGGGGCTTGCAGAGCTTTCCGATAGCTTCATTAGTGTGTTTCGACATACCCCAGTAAGCCTTTAAAACACTGCCTTGCTCTCGAAAAGCTCTGTAAGCCAGAAGCCGTTTGGACTTAATCAAGAGGTTCCTAAACTCAAAGTTGGGCATAAGGCTTGCTTACTAACCTGCACATAACCCAATATAAAGCCCCATTAATCCCAGTTGTGGGGCGAAATAATCGAAATGAGCGGAAATTTTGCACCATGACTGGACAGGTAACCCACTCACAGGCACCAATAACATCCGTGGATACCTCAGAGTTTGACGAATATTGTGCGCAGTTCAGGCGGCGTCAAGACGCTCTTGCCCTGATTAAGCAGCTTAACCAGCTCTCCAAAGCCGTACAGCGCCATCGCGGCATGAGCATGGCGTTACTGGCGGGTAATAATTTGTTTCGTGGTGACTTTGAAATTTTGCAGCGTCAAGTAGAGCGCCGTTTGGCTTCATTGGAGGTGTTTGCCACCCACTCACAAAATTTACTGGCCGAGCGCGACAAAGAAAACTTGCGTAATGCCTGGCAGACCATTCGTGAGGGTTGGCACGACGACGATGTGATTGATAACTTCGAGTTACATTCGCATTTTGTGGTGCAATTGCAGGGCTTGAGTAATGGCTTGGCGCGCGAGCTAGAGCGTCCTGTATCGGTGTTGGTGGCTGATGCCAAGGGTATTGAGTTGCCCAATGCTGAAGTCAGCGCCTACCCGCAAATGTTCAAGCAAATTGAGCTGTTGAATTTCGCCACCAAACAAGTGCCCGCCATGGTAGAGCAGTTAGCCCGTATTCGGGGCTTGGCCACCTACGCAGCCGCCAAAGGCGAGTGCGATTACCATCACGACCGCAAGCTGCGTTACGAAATCTCCTGCGCGCGGGCCTCTAACGAGAAGCTACGCCATCAAGCCGAACGCTTAGAGAGCATCTTAGAGGGGGCCATTCCGGGCCTTTCAATGGTCAAAACCTACGAGCTAAAACTGATGTTTTTGCTCAACACCGTGGAGATGGACATTCTTTCCGGCGCCACCATCTCTTCCAACAGCCACCAATTATTCAAACTCGCCACCGAAATCATTGATGTATATCTAAAAGTCGTCGACGAAGCCATGGATGTATTAAGTGCTTGGCACGATCACGACTTGGAGGTGTGGTTGCAGTGGGCGGATGGGAAGTAGTTGTTGCGCTCAGTTGTTTTTTGTTAATGGTTTAGGGGCTTCGCTTTATTGGTTGAGCTTGCACCGCCCTCTGTCTTAAAAGAGCATTCTGTTATTTGTCTCCCAATCCGCTTTCCAATTAGCTGCCTGCCATTCGATCACTAAATTGGCCATTCAGCTCAATGGTTATGTTTGTCAGAGCACTGGCCGTGGGCTTTTGATGCAATAGAGGTAGGCGCCAACTGGCTGGTTAGGGTCTATACTGAGTTTTTGTATGGGGGCGCAAGGCGGCGCCATCGTTTTGGCGGCGGGTCACAACCCGGTTGGCAGCGCGAGTTGGGCAATAGTAGGGTTTATCGGCATCTATGAAAGTAATACAGATCGGCATCTTGTGGATGGTTTTAGGGTTCTGGCTTGGTCAAGCGGCGGCAGACGACAATGCGCCGGTAGCCGTTGGAGAGCCGGGTGACAATGTATCCGAGTTTGCGGTGGAGATGTTGAAGTTGGCTTTGACAAAAGCTGGCTCGGAAAATGAGCTCAAGTTTTTATCCTCCGATGGCTTTACCTCTGTACCGCGGATTATTGAAAGCTTGCGAAGCGGCGACTTCGACGTGGTTTGGACAGCCTCCAGCCAAGAAATTGAGTCACAGATCACTCCTGTACGTATTCCATTGTTTATGGGGTTGCTGGGTTATCGCTTGATGTTGGTTCACAAAGATAACCGCGATTTGTTTCGCAATGTGACAACGCTTGACGAGTTAAGACAGTTTACCCTGGGGCAGGGCACAGGCTGGCCGGATACCGAAATCCTCAAGGCAAACCAGTTTAACGTGGTGGAAACCCCCAAGTGGGCGGGGCTGTTTTATATGACCGACGGCAAGCGGTTTGATGCCTATCCGCGGGGCATTCAGGAGCCTTGGCAAGAGGTAGAGATGTTTAAGGAGCTTGAGTTGGTTGTGGATGAATACGTGTTGTTGCGTTACACCATGCCGTTTTACTTTTTTGTTAACGCCAAACGGCCAGAGCTTGCCGCCCAAATTGAGCGTGGCTTAAATTTGGCCATTGAAGACGGCAGCTTTCAAGCGGCGTTACTGAACAATGTTATGGTCAAGGATGTTTTGTCTAAGGCCAATATTCAAAAGCGTCGCGTTTTTAATTTAGTCAATCCGGGGTTGCCCGCCAATACGCCTGTTCATCGCAAAGAGTTGTGGTTTGACTCACTATTAAGCCGACAGTTGAGTCGCTCGTCTTAATCTTCTAGAAATAGGGTGCTTCCCAAGGACTTGTTACTTAAGTGTTTGTAGCTGTTTCAACGCCTTGGCCCAATAGAGCTATAAGGCTTTGTACCGCAACACTCGCCGGCTCTTCAATAGGCCAACTGTTTTGGTGTGTGGGTAGGCTAAAATGGTCAGCACTGGGGAACAAACGAGCTGACATCACATCGAACCCATACAACATTTATTTGGAGGCACAATGGGGCAGTTAGTTGAAGGACAATGGCAGCAAGGCAGTATTATCAAAAGCGACAGTATGGGAGCATTTGATCGACCGCCGAGTCGCTTTCGGGACTCCATTGCGAAGGATCACGCCACCTACACACCCGATAGCGGCCGCTACCATTTGTATGTCTCCTACGCGTGCCCTTGGGCCACAAGAGCTTTAATACTGCGAACGCTAAAGGGCCTAGAGGATCACATCAGCGTTAGCGTGGTCCATCCGGATATGCTCGAATATGGTTGGACCTTTAGCAAGGATTTTAAAGGGGCTACGGGCGATACTCTGTACGGCTTGGAATATTTGTATGAGATTTATCAAAAGGCACAGGACAATGTTACCTCAAAGGTGACTGTACCGGTTTTGTGGGATAAGCAGTCCCAAACCATCGTTAATAACGAATCCTCTGAGATTATTCGGCTGTTTAATTCTGCCTTCAATAGTCTTACCGGCAATGATGAAGATTACTACCCAAAAGCATTGCACGAGGATATTAACGCCTGGAATGATAAAATCTACCACCATGTGAATAACGGGGTGTACCGCAGTGGTTTTGCCAAATCACAAGCGGCCTATGAAGAGGCGGTGACAGGGCTTTTTGATACGTTAACCGAGCTCAATGACCACTTGACCAATAAAACCTATTTGGTGGGAGACCAACTCACCGAGGCCGACATCCGCCTAGTTCCCACTCTGTTGCGTTTTGATTTGGTTTACTACTCGCACTTCAAAACCAACCTTCGGCACATCTCCGACTACCCGCATTTGCATCGCTATATGCGCGCGCTTTATGAACTTGACGCGGTGAAAAAAAATCACGATTTCGATCACATCAAACGCCATTATTACTACTCCCACGAATCACTGAACCCCCATAGGATTGTACCTTTGGGGCCGGAGACCTTTTTGTAATAGCTATTGGTTGTTGAATGGAAGGCGGCGAAGACGGTAGCCAAGAATATTAGTGCAGACAGTGGCGAAGATACAAAAAATGAAGCCGCAAGGAAGGCCGGGTGCCGGCAGTACTTTCTTGTTTTTGTTGAATATAGACGTGCGAAGGCCCCGTCAATATCCAGCGCGCGCCCTTAACGATCTGTGCGTGGTTCACTAAAGGCGTTTCTAAGGAGGCTCTGATTGAGTCTAAACGGTTTCTGGCTTACAGAGCTATTAACCTGGCAATTCAATAGATCTTCTATCTATTGAATTGCGCGCCCATAAAATACTGGCGAGAATGTTTGAATTTCCTTGTATTCTAAGAGCTTGCTTGGACTCTGACTATAAGGAAAGGGCTCACGACTGCACGGATGCAAGCAGGCAGTGGCGCGACGCAGGAAGCCCAAGCCGAGAAACCATTGAAGCTTGATCAGCGGTTTCCTAAATTACATTTTGCGCACTAGGGTGTTGTGGCAGGAGGACATTATGGGGAGTCACTTTTTTGCATACATCAGTAAAATTCGTTGGGTTGTACGGTGGGGGCTAAAGCGCAACGCCATCCCCGAAAATGTTATGGAGCACAGCTGGGAGGTGGCAACCATTGCCCATGCATTGGCATTGATTGGCAATCGCCGTTTTGGTGAGCAGTACGACGCCAACGCTGTGGCTGCTGCCGCGCTGTATCATGATGTCTCAGAGGTGATTACCGGCGACATGCCAACCCCGATCAAGTACCACTCTGAGGGGATGCAAAAAGCCTTTAAAAACGTGGAAGTTCAAGCAGAGCTAGAACTTATTCAGTTGCTCCCGGAAGACTTACGAGCAGATTTTAAAGCCCTGGTGGTTAGCTCTGAAGTCTCGCCACAAATCAAACGCTTAATTAAAGGCGCAGACACCATCGCCGCCTACTTAAAGTGCCAAGAGGAGCTCAAGGCTGGTAATAACGAGTTCTCCAAAGCACTACAAGATGTCGCCACCCGCCTAAAAAACTTCAATATGCCAGAAGTGAATACCTTCCTAGAACTCTTCGCGCCCAGTTATAAACTGACTTTAGATGAACTGCTAAACGGCAGTGAAAAAGTAAGAGAGCTGCCGCTGCAAGCAAAGGGGCAGTAAATTAATTGAGCCGCTAACGGCAGATTAAAATAAAGCGACCAGAAAACTTCGTCAAACCTTGGGAAAGGTAGCAGGGTAGGCACCCCATGAACGAAGGTAAAGCCTCTAATAGCTTGGGTGTTCCATTAAAGCAAGTTAGACCCAATTTAATGGGAAAAAACTATTTGATGTAAGAGGGAATGTTGGTGCTTGAGAAAGAGGGGGGGTACTGGTATGTGCTCCTTCTGCGGTACAAGGACGTGCCGGCATTGCTCGGAATGGCCAATGCCGGGTTCATAGCAGTATGAGCGGGTTAAGATTGAGCGTAACAAAAAAACAAGGCGGTAGAAGCAGGTCTTTGGCGTTGATAAAAACATGATTTTCATTTTGAAAGGGTTGGCGGCCAATTGACGTTTGGAAAAATGGAGAGTACTGATACGTTAACAACTTAACGCAGTTTAAAAGTCATATCTAAATGAAGTCAGGGGGCAGAGCACGAGAAGGCTTGATGTAACCAGTGACGCCTTTGTGCATCCAGAAGCGTTGCCTTTCGCGTCATGCGGTAGAGGGCGCTATGGCACACAAAATCTTAAAAAAGCTTTTATCGGCAGGCGCTTTCGGGGGTGATTCATTCAGTGTGATGCCAAGCATTCCGATGTGATGAAATGTGGTTTGGTTTCATTTGGCGTGGGTTTCAATCAACGATAAGAAGCGGTAACATAAGTCCTGCTAAAGACAACTAAGGATGATTTATGTCTGCTCTGGCTTGCAAATGCCGTTTTCTTATGGTAATCGTGCTGGCTTTTAGTGCGGTCGCTTGCACAATCTTGGGAGGGCAACCGACTGCATCTGCAACCAACCCCGTCCTCCACTTTTACATCGCCACGAAAAAAAAGAATTATGGTGGGCTATCCGTTTGGTTAAGTAATCGTAAATCATCTGCCAATGAAGTATTCTCGGGCTCGTTGACTATCAAGTATGGTGACTGTGAATCAAATCCGGTTGTTCACCTCGGAGCCGTAAATCAACATAATTATTTAAAATATTGGCAGTTCTCGCCTGAATTAAATCTGAAAGATGAGATTGAGGTCAAACTCTTTTATCTGGGCGATTCCTCTTCTGGGTTTGAATATGCGATTGAACTTGGTGGCAAGCGTTTAAACTTCCAGAGTGCAGTCTTGCTTAACTTCGCATTTGAAGGCTCAAATACCCTACTGCGAACAGTCAATTAAAAATTCCACAATAAGTATTTAAAGTAATTTTATGGTTCACGTAAAAGGATTCCTGATGTTGAGACAAGTGATTTGTGCTGTTGCGTTACTGCTATCGGCAAATATTTCTTACGCTGTGCGCTACGAAGAAGCAGCCAAAAATTTTAGTATCAAAAACTATGAGCTGTCGTTAGATCAATTTATGGAGCTGTCCAGCCTAGGTAACAAAGATGCTCAATATGCAGTTGCTAGCCATTATTTAAATGGCTATGGAACGCCTCAAAATCATTTGAAAGCCTATGCTTGGTTTAAGTTGGCATCCACCAAAGGCGATAAAGACGCAGCCATGAATGCGAGCACAATATGCACGGCAATGACTAGCGCCCAAAAGACTAAAGGTGACAATGAATACTTGCAGCTTGAAAACACTTTTGGTGACGCCGTCGTTGAAGAGAAAATATATTTGGTCTCTCATGAGGCGCCTAATGAAGGAGAGGAAGTGACGAATACATTTCCAATCCGTGTTTACCAGCCTGCCTATCCTCGGAATGCTGCGAACTTTGGCATGTCTGGCGATGTGATTCTTGAGTTTGTGGTGGGTAAAGATGGACGCACTAAAAGTCACTCGCTCGTTAGTTACACCCATAAATACTTTATCCGCCCAGCCTTTGATGCCGCCAAAAAAATTATTTTTCGCCCTGCTTTGAAAAATGGAAAACCGATTGAAATGCACTCCGTTCAGTACCGATACATCTTTAAGATGGCTGATTCCGACCCGGATCAAAAAGTGGCCTATAAAAAGTTGGCTGAGTTAAAAGAAAAGGCTGTAAAGGGCTCGAGCGTTGATAGGTTTGCATACGCGCGCGCATTACCTGTATTAACAAGGTATATTGCGCCAGAGAATAAATCAGAATTTGAAGGTGAAGGTGAAAACAAGTGGCTGACTATGGCGGCTGTGGACGGCCTGCCTCAGGCAAAATTCGTACTTGGGACTGCAGCGCTCTATGGGAAGCGCTGCAATGTGAACGAAAGCAAGAGTACGTTTTGGCTAGACTCCGCTGCCGACGACGGGTTGCAAGAGGCAAAAGTAGTATTGGCTGAATCCAAGTTTGCATCGAAAGACGAAAAAATAATTCAGGAAGGCTTAGACCTTTTAAAGGAAGCAAGCGACGCTAATGATTCAATGGGGCAATTGAAGTATTCACTGGCGCTAGCAATGCCACCGAGCGGAATTGAGGCAGATGTTGACGCAGCAACTCGTTTGATTGGGGAAATCAATGAGAAAAAGTTTATTGACCTGGTCAGCCTTTATGAGGCGCGCTACTTAATTTATACCAAGGCCAAGAAAGAAAAGCTTGCCAAAAAGTCATTAAAAGCACTAAAAAAACAAGTGAAAAAGCTGGATCTACCCTGGAAAATATTTGAAGCCAATTTGCAGCGTATGCTCGATAATGTGGAGGTGGTGCCCCTCATTATAGAGTGAGGGCATTCTAGGGAGCCTCTGATTCAATTTAACGTGTCTTTACGGCTTTCTACTCAAACACGCTGGACTACGGACGTTCAGCGTGCTTACCTCAACTCCTCAGCAGAAATTTCCCGCCAAGCTTCACGCACAGGCGGCATTGGCTTCAAAGAAATATCCGTCTCCGTTAAGCTGGAGTTGTTATTTTGTGAGATGGCCCGTGCGTGTGCAATCACCGGTGAAGATGCAATGCCAGGGATTACTGCCACTTGCGGGCTAACTTCTGTGTGTGTGACTGAGCCAACATCAACTGTTGCAATACCTAATATCAGATTATTTAAACGATATTGGGGTAAACCAGTAAACATATCCAAAATATACTGGGGCGAATCACCAGCAACATTACAAGCATCCAGGCTTGGGCGGTATGAGTTAAATACGACCGAACCATCAAAAAAGCCTGCGCGCGTGAAGCTCACCTCTTTTGACGCAGGTAAAGACCGATACCAGCCGGAAGTGGTTGAGGTGGTGGATAAATAACTGTCTATCGAGGCTATATCGTCACCGGTTTCTACTACAAGTCCACCAGTGTCGTTAACAAACAATTGATCATTGGTAACGTTACGCATGCTTGCCACGCTTACGCTGGTACTGGTATACCAAGGCGACCCAAGGCTTGATGCCGCCACATAACCGCCACTGCCATCGCCCTGTACGCTAGCATCATAAGCTGGGTTATTAACCTTGAACCCAAAATATTGATTAGCATCGGTCAAGTTAATATCGTCGTTTACCAAAAATCTGCCAGTGCCTGTAAAAATCCAGAATCTGTTTGCGCCATCACGCACAGCCAAGGGCGCCGTACTAAAGGCGAGGTTGGCATCCGCGGTTGGAATGAGCGGCGCGACATGGGTAGTAATGGAAGTTGCGCCTATCGACAGTGAAGCTTGCTTCAGCGACCCTTTATAAGGTGTTGGAGCGGGCGTGGGCACGTTTCCACCACGGTTATCATCACCGACAAAACCGAGGTATAACATATCGTCGATATAGTCGTTATTCCAATCTTTTGCAGTAATACCGCCGACATAAGACCCTAGGCCGCCGGTGTCGACAGTTACGCTTGCAAGGCTAACGGTACCTGCAACTGCGTTTTTCAAATTTAGGTAGAACAGTTTTGCCGGCGCGTTACTAATGCCTTCCTCTGTTGCATCTGGCCCTTGTGGACCAGAGCCAAACGCCAAATACCAATGTCCATCAATGCCATTTTTAACTAGCTCCGGGCTTGCAAGGGTAAAGCCCATGCTGGGGTCTGTGACCTCTGTAATTAACTCGGGCGTTGATTCTGGGTCAGTGATGTCGAATACCATATAGGCCGAACGCAATGTTGATACGTCGTTGGTTAACGGGTTGCCATCGCGATCAATCTGGTATTCTCCACCACCAAAGCGCATGCCTACCACCATGATCGTACCCCAGCCACCAGGGTACTTGTCAGCCTGGTTTTTGGAGGCAAATATTTTTGCGTCAAAAACCTTCACGTTTGAGTCCACGTAAAAAACATGCTCATATCGTTCGCGCGTTAACCATTTAAGATGTGGCAATAGGTTAAAAGGAGCGTAAGCCCACATTTCAGCTCCCAGTGCGGGTTCGCCCGCATCGTCCCCCGTTGGGGTATTGGTGTAGGCTACCGTTTGGTTGTTAAAATACCCGGCGTTAAATGCATGCACTAGGCCATCGTTAGCACCAACATACACCATGTTTCGGCGATTTTGATACTGAGTGCGAAAGGCATAATAACTGGCATCTGCATTTAAATTGTCATAACCTGCAGAAGGTGCACCGACGATGGCAGGTGTTGAGTTGACAATATCACCCAGGCGCCAAACTTTATTGGCGCCACCAGTCACAAACTTTACGGTGCGATTCCGGTAGCCGGAAATTTCTTTACCACGAATATAATTAATGACGTTTTTCGCTTCATCGACCGATCCCACATCAAGAAATCTCTGTAGGCTGGCTGCCGTAGCATCGGTTGCTTCAAACGCTAAGGTTTCTGAAGGCAGTATGTTGCCGTCGTATCCAGAGCCGTCTAAACCGGTAAAAATATAGCGCTTTGAATTCGGGGAGTCGAGCGAACCGCGTTGCACCCCAATATTGGTATCACTGATCTCCGCAAGCTGATCTCGTGCGCTCCAAATAGAGTTCAACTCATTCATCTTGACATTGGTTTCTATCGCCGAGGGGTCAGATTCATCTTTGCCTTTGGTAGTGGCATCATATGGGTAACGATTAAAGCCAATGACTTTGCGTGTTTCTGTGAGGTCACGGCCTTGACTGCGAAAATCCATTTTGACGAATTCAATCACCTTATCGTCAGCATCCAGTGCGTTATCGCCGTTAGTATCCTCACGTATGTTGCCATTCTGATCGTAAAATAGCGCGCTTAAAGTACCAACCCAAGTCACTGAGCTGGAGTCATCTGGGCTTACATAAACCGGCTGGTAAACTGTCTGTAAAAACATTCCCTCGCCCGTTAGGCTATTGATAGAAATAGGTGTCGCAGTCCCAGTTGCATTATTTTTACCAACTGCCACAATGATTTTACCGAGACGGGTACGCAAATTACTGGGGTTGCTGACCAACGCATAGTTTAATAAATCCAAATTATCATCTCGCCAAACATCCACTTCGGGATTAAAGCGTGCGTCGTCTATCTCGGGCGAATTACTATAGGAGCCCCATTTGGTTGCGTAATAAAGCGGTGGTTCGAGAATCTCCGCATCGGAATTGCCCACAGTGTAAGTGGCAGAATGCGCTTGAGTGACATATGTGCCAATATTGGTTTCGGTTACCAACTTTAAACCGTCGTCTTCTGTGCCAGATATAATGTAACCAAAAAACATATTTGCGCCGGTACTGACTTGGAACAAAGTGGTATTCACTTCCACACGGTTGCCGTCAACTTCAAATTCGATAATGCCGTTCAGGTCTTGGTCGTAATCCGAGCCTTGCTCCGTGTCTTCCCATGTCACATAGTACTTTGTGGGGTAGGTGTTAGCTGAGTCATAAACAGGCCTAAAACCTTTCATTGCACAGTTACCGATTTTTTGGAAATTATGGCTCGGGCGTGGATCATTAGAATTGTTTTTACAGGCAGGAATAATTTTGACGTTTGTACCCGGCACATAAATAACGGGTTGAGTGCCGGCCAATGTCAGGCCCAATGTATTAATGTTGAGAACCTTACCCGTTGCGGCAGTGACGTCGGGGCGCATACTGTTGGATTTTGAATAGTAGGCGAGCCCTGCGCCTAAATAGCTGCCTTGCAGGCGCGGTGTTTCTGGGCAGGTGCCTTGCACATCAGCTAAGTTGGTTACTGTTTTAGGGGTGCATTGTCCGTCGGTTATACTCGAACTACCAGAAACACCCCCTACAAAATATGTTTTGGTTGAGTCTAACTCGCCAGCGCCCACCAAGTTTGTCCAAGTCGCTATGGTGTCAGTACTTGAGCCAATTCCCAGTTGTGCTAGCGTCATATTTTTAATGTCTGAGTCGTAAGAAACGCCACTGGCATTGATGCCCAGCACGTTAAGATTTACGCAAGCGGCTCCGGCTGGGTTGGCGATTGGGTCTTGCCAGGTGGCGACGGTGGCGCCAGCCAGCGCACTGGTCTCGGCTGTACGGGCAGCAGAATTTAACGACGGCCATCTAGCGCCGGCTAGGTAACGGTAAGACTCGGCCATAATTTCGCTAAACGGGTTGCCCCAGTTGCGGCATTGCCCTTCATTGAATGAGCTCCAAAAATAATCGCAGGTGCCCAGATAGGTGCCATTTGCATAAAGTAATGATGAAGTCTCAAAAACATAATCCAATATTTGCATCGCATCGATACTGGCAACAATCGAGCCAGTCGCCGGACGCAAGAAAACACCATTGTTTGGGTTGACTTCGTCAGCCATCGAGCTGATGTTTTTGCGCAGTACGCCACCGGTTTTATTCTTATTGGTCGCGCCGGTAATCAAGCCAAATTTCACTGGTCGGTCTGAATCTATCCCATAGGCTTGCAATAGCCCGGTTGGTTTGTTTGAGTTGCCGTAACGCCGGCAATAATTTATATCGTCCTCTGTGCCATCAGTACAAACGGCGACGCGGACGGTAAGGTCGGCCAGCCAATCAGTACCCCATGGGTAGGTTTTGCCTTTAGGAATATTATCATAGGCATAAATGCCAGTTACCGCGGGATCATTGCCGTTTCTGCCCCAGCTTAAACCAGGGGGTATGTTGAATTCTTTGTTGCCACTACCGTCTTCTCCTAACAAGCACTGATAACGCTCGCTTGAGGCCCAAAGGGAGTAGTTGCCACGCGCTACGCGCACAGTTGGCACCGTTGTGGTTTGTTCTTGAGAAGGCAGATCAGCCGCATGTCCTAAACTGGTATTACAAAAGGTAAGACCAACTTTGCGTTTATCCGCATCGCTGGTTGAAAAGTTGACTGTCGATATTCCAGCAAGATAAGTTAAGTCAGAGCCGTTGTAATATTTTGTAAAACTGTGGGCATCGTTTGGCAAATACGCACGCTCCAGTACCGTTAAACTGCTGGTGTCGGTCGAGCGTTTGCCGCCGTACAATACCCCGCGTACAATATCAATGCGAGTCATTGTTGCCCAGTTTAAAAAGTTTCCGCTCCATTCTGAGGCAGCGCAATATTGTTTGATGCTGTAGCCGGCGACTAGGCCTGATATTTGTGCTGTAGTGGGTACAACCGCGGTGCCGGTGGGGTTGAAGCGGCCGTCTGAGGCGTTGTAGGTGTAACATTTTTCTTCGTTAAAATAACCTTTGTAAACCACGTTGTGGTTGTAGGTTACATCAGGTAAGCCGTCGCCATCCAGGTCGTCAAAATCATTGTAAGCTTTTAAAAAAACTTGGTGGTCGCCCGACAGTGCAAGCATCAACATCGGGTCTGATTTTGCCGGCTCAGAAAGCTGTGGATTGAGGTTGTATAGAGCGTTGCTTTGCGCGAAAACGGCGGGCGCAACTATAGCCAGCACTGCAAAGCTTGCCCTCGAAAATCTTCCGATGTTTTTGCGTCGAAAACAATTTTTAATTCTAATTATCATGACTATACCTTAACCCGCAACTTTAAAAATGGACTGCAACATAACACTGGACAATCCAGCCGCCCCTTTTGCTTTTACAGTAACTCTAAAAAGTGGCACGCCACCATTTCGATTGTTTTCATCGTAGGCCGTATCGGAGTCGCGTTCGGTAAAACATAAAAACTCAACCATGTAAGGCACTGCTAGAGGCGTTGTGTCTAACTGCGTTAAGTCACCCGTGTCCACTTGCGCCACTTGTACTTTGGGTAGGTTCGCGCCATTATTGGCCCAATGAGTTTTTAGCGGCCACTGCTCGGCGCTTGTTGAAGGTTTTGCGATACGGCAGTCATCCATGTTGACTGCGTTGCTTAAATCGCCAGTGAAACATAGGCCGTTATTACACGCGGCATTGAAGCAGCGCGCTGATGAAGCGTCACGACACATAAAGTCATCCATCACATAGTTTGCATCTAATACTGATTGCTCGGCAAGCGCGAGCGCTGCCTCCGCCGCTTGAAACGCCACAGCACGATCACGTGCACTGACGGCCATTTTCAATTCCAAATTAGACGAGCGCATGCTGGCCACTGCCAGAAGTGAAGTGACTGCCAGAATAATCATTGCAAAAACGAGGGTTGCGCCATTCTGACATCTTAAATTGCTTGAATTCATTATTGACACCGGACCTTAAATGGAATTTCGCATGCGCACTGTCGCGCTGACCATCTGACGTAAATATCGATCCTGATAATTTTTTGCCAAATAGGTGTGAGTTTCGACTGAGGGCAACGTGGGGTTAATTGACCGGAATAACAAATTGATTTGCACCGATCGAACCTGGTTCCATTTATTCCATTCCGCCACAGTAAATGCACTGGCGCTCACAAACGTATCCGCAACGCCATCGTCATCGGAATCGACACCGTACAAAATCTGCATGTCCTCAACGCCTAATGCCAGTTCTTCCCGAGTTAATTCGCCATCGTCGTATTTAATTCGCTGCAGTGAAGGCTGGCCCTCCATCGTAATGGACTCGCCAATAAAATAACCGAATGCGTTGTAAGGCATAATTTGGCTGCCTACGCCATAATTTTCGCTTGCGCCGCTGACTTGGTCACAAACACAGTCAGAATGACAGCGCACGCTTTGATCACGAGGTGGCTTTATTCGATCGCCGCAGATCGAATCGCTGGAGTACTTAACGATTGTGCTGTTTGCATAAATGTCTACGGTTTTAAATATACCCATGCGACGACAATCTTCAGCAACAATTGTGACCAGGTCACCGGTAGAAAATTGGTGAGCAGACTTCACCAATAAATTGGTCCCCACTTGGGAGTCGAGCGTCGTTGGAGTACCGGATGCGCTGCGCACGATAAACGATTCCGGTGTGCGAGCACCGTCTGCAGTTGAAATGGACCAAGTAGAATAGCTAGAAGGGAATCCGGAGGTATAACCCGTAATTGCTGACAAGGGCTCTAAGTATGCGTTTGCAGGATTAATACCCAAAAGCCGATTAATATCTGCGTTGTTGGCTGTTTTTGCCACCAGTGCAACATCGGCATCTTCGCTTGCACATCCCCAATAGCCTGCATTTTGAATATCTTTGGTGAGCATATACATCGCGTAACGGGAGTTTTGTTGAATATACGACATGTCTTCCTGCCCAAGAAACGTCGCTTTACTGGTAAATGCAACTTGAACAACACCTGCGAGTACAATCAATGAGATCAATATTCCAATCATTAGCTCAATGATGGATACACCTTTTTGTATCTCAATATTGGCGAGCGTGTGACGATTTGTAAGCACTTATGCGCCTCCTAGCAATTTTGGATACTCAACCAATAAAGTGTATTTTTTGCGTGACACTGCATTTGCATCCTGATCGGACCGAGTGTCATCAAATGAAACGGTTATTTGCACATAATCCTGCGTACCCAAGGTCTTTTTGGCAATCGCTCCAACCCCTAGGGGTAACGTACTGCTAATGGTTTGACTCCAGTTGTATAAATCCCAACTGACTAAATTGGCGTCTGTGCAGGCAATGTTGGTAAAGTCGCTGGCAATGCAGCTTGTTGGTGCGGTTTCGGGCACGGTGGTCGTGGTATAGGTGTTGACTTTTTTGGGGTTTGCGCGAATGCGCTCTGCAATATCGTTAGCGATAAACATCGCGCGAGCATAGGTGTCTGCGGATTGGTTGTACTGCATAGACTTCGTCTGCATAGCCAATATACCTAACAGCCCTATCGCCAGTACAAATAACGCGACCATTACTTCAATCAAAGAGCTGCCTTGCTGGCTGCCGTTATGCATACGCTTGCCTTTTCTGCTTCTACAACTGCACGTCACTCTTAACACCCACTCATTAATTGGCAAACAAGGTTAGACCCAGGTTCACAACAGCCTGCTACTTTCCAGAAAAGGGCTGACTTTATTCCGTCAGCGCGACGTACCCATCCATTCCTCCTATCGCTTTAACCTCAGAAAAATATAATCTGAAGCGACAGAAGTAGCGAGAAGCCGTAGATTAGTGGGGCGGCCACATAGACAAGCGGCGCACCACAGAACCGCAAAAAAGCGGATTCCTGCTGACTGGTCGAAAACGGGGGATGAAAGGTAGAAATAGACGACACCGACAAGGCGTTAACCCGGCTTCACTAGGGCTCTACCCATTAAGTGGTACAAACCACACGAAATATGCAACCGTCCAACTCTCGTCATCCTTGCCTCAATTTGTCAATTCTCATTTTTCGCTTGTGGACCACTTAAGTTAAAAAGTTATTAGTGTCCCCAATCTTCCCTTGGCGCCAGTGTTTCAATAGGTAAGGCCGGCCTATTTGATCGCCAGGCTAATAGTAGCTTTCTGGGTAGCTCAATTCAGTTGACGCCGTGGAAGGGTGTGAAGGATAGGGCGGATAAAGAGAGTGAGGGAATAGCCGATGGGGAAGCTATATATAGTCGGCAGATCTATCAGCGTTATTTGGTTGAAAGTGGGTTGAGAAGGCGTTGGACTTCTAGCTGGACTTCTAAAGGGGCGATGAAGGTTGCTTTGGTGTATGGGAGGCGTTTCCGAGCCTGGCTTGTTAGACGCTGTCTCAAGCATGACCTTTGTCGTACTTGTTGCGTTCTCACACCTCTCAAATGCTCTTTTACACCCGTAAACCGTGTTTTTCGAGGCGCCCGGGTCTTGCTCGTGCGAAAAGCCTCTAATTTAAAGAGGGTTTTTAGACTGTCAGTTCCCCTGCGCCAAAGGCGCGTCAACCTACCCGAGAATAGTAGCTGATGCTGAAGTTGAACATTTGGCTGAAGCGGAAAGAGCCTTACTGAGCACCTGGTGCCCATTGCCAAGTTTAGCCTCCTCTACTCTAGTGGTACGATCGATAGCGCTATTCTCTCCAGGGGTAGGGTGTGTAATCCGTCGGTTTAGTCACAGGGAGCCGGCTTGGAATGAAGCACCAATGAAGGGCGCCGAATCGCTTGGGGGGCAGTTTTGTTGTTTGCGTCTATGTGACCCGGAATGTTGGTTGAACCGTACGTTGGCCTTCTGAGAGGTCTGCTTATCGTGCATATAATACCTATTGAATTGCGCGCCCATAAAATACTGGCGGAAATAGGTGAATTTCCTTGTATTTTAAGGACTTGCATTGGCCATTCTTACCAATGGCGGCACGTCCTTGTACCGCATTAACCCGGCATAAAGGATTGCCGGGTTAATAGTGACGCGTTCAGCTGGAGTTGCTCGTCGATGAAGGTACCTGCAATAAATGTGTACCGTTCTTAATGAGATACTGGGTTGTCTGCCTTGGCTCCAGTGAGCTAAAGCCAACTGCAAATAATAAAGCTTTTTGGTTGAGAGAATTTATTGACCTTCGGGCTTCAAATAGGGTTGGTTTGTAATATATACTCTGGTCTACTACTGCTGAATAGTTTGTAATAGCCAAGGAGTTTGGACTCGTAGACAGCCGGGAACGTCAAATAATTTAAAACAACATTCGATCCCTTCTTTCTCTATTTCTTGCTTGAACTTCCTTGATTGCGCTATTGCCTGATGGCTGCGCCGTTGTTGGTTATGTCTGCTAAATCATTTGGGTATTTAGTCTGTGCCCGCATTGGAGGAAATGTGATCAAGCGATTTTTGTTATTGGTAAAAATAATTGGTTCACTCTCGCTCGGCTTGGCTGCAAGCAATACCAATGCAGCCATAGACGCGTATGAACAAGGGGCTGGACTTGTAGGTATTACTTGGAGTCGTGCAACCAATAATGTTGGGGATAATTCCCGTACTATTATCAAAGAAACAGAATTGAACACAGGGCTGAATAGGGACATTTATACATCGGAGGAAACTAGCGGATCATTCTCACTAAGTCGCGTACCGGGTACCTATAATTATTCTCTAAAAACTTGTTGGATTACCGGTTCAAACTATCAATGCACTCCAAACCAAACAGATTCAGTTACTGTGAATGTGTCTGGTCCGGGGCATGATTTGGGTAGTTTTAACACGTCTCCAGTGGTTCAAATAACGAGCCCTATGGCTGGAGAGCATTTGCCGCCTGGTCAACAGACATTTTCGGCCACAGTCAATGACAGCGACGGCGTTAGTAAGGTCAGTTTCTATCTTGATGGCGTTCTCGTGGGTTTTCAAACGGGTACCCAGAGTAACTACATTCAGACTTATGATACCAGCGCCCTGGCCGATGGTTATATGCGGCTTACCGTAATTGCGGAAGACAATGCGGGTGTCGTCGAATCAAAAGACGTCGTCTTTTTGAGTCTAGCTCAGGATAATGGTCCAAAAAATCCTTCCGGTACCATCCCTTTTGACGTAACGAAATATGAAGTCTATTACTGCGACGTGGACCAAAGCGGAGTACTTGAGGATATCTATTTAAGGGGGAAAGACAACTGGGTATTGCTACACGGTGAGATAATTACGCCTATCAAAATTATGGGCCCCGCAGGCTTCGTTTTTTACGGTGATGCTCTAGGCAGATACGAGGGGCCAGTGCAAATCGATTTAGATTCGCAACAATTGCAAAATTGTGATAATGGGATGATGGGTACCGACTATCTGGGTGGCGATTTGGATTCGGATGGTGACGTCGATATGTTGGTTCGAGGAAAATTATTGAACTCTGGTAGTTTGGTAATTAGTGGGAAAAGTGTAAGCGGCGATCCAAATGTGCTGTTCACCATAAATTCTGCGGGTACTATTAGTTCCAACACGTCGGGCAATCAATTTTCTTACCCCATTTCTGCGAACTTATCAGATAGAAATGTTGACGTTTCGATCGGGGGGGGGTATCTAGCTGCAGATGGGTTAACTTACACCTATGATGCCAGTAGCCATGTCCTTATCAATACGGCAAAGCAAAACGAATTGGCGCAATCTCAATCACCAGAATATGCCAGCCCATCTTTGGACAGTTCAGGTCAGCAAGCATTGGATCAAGTAAAAAGCTTGAGTGGCGAATTTAAAGTCTCTGAGGCGGGTGCTGCGAATTATACCATTCCTATTTTTATGGCAGAAGGCACCGCTGGAGTGGCGCCAGACGTTTCCTTGGCCTACAACAGCCAAGCAGGCTCCAGTGCTTTAGGGATAGGTTGGTCACTCAACGTGGGAGGGGGAATCTCAAGGTGTAGGCAAACGTTATTGGTGGATAAAAAAATATCATCCATTTCTTTCAGTGAAGAAGATAGATTTTGTTTAAACGGACAGCGATTACTTGTAGAGCAAGCTTATAGTTATGGGCAGGTGGGTGCGAAATATCGGACAGAGATGGAGAGCTTTTTCTCCGTGGAATCAATTGGAGGTGTCAGCGGTGCACCCGATTACTTTAGAGTATTGGGTAAAGATGGTTCGGTAAGCTATTACGGCTACCCAGGTGGTCACGACTCTGAATGGAAGGGCAGAAATTCTAGCGGTGTGGCCCAATCTGATGTAATAGTGACGTGGGGCTTGTCGCGTTTTAAAGATAATGTGGGTAATACAGTCGTTTATCATTATCAGCAAGGGAGTGATCATTTCAGAATTAATGAAATTAGCTACGCGTATTCGAATCCGAGCCCTACCAATATTGACGCAAGTGGTACAAGCGGCGCACGAGTAGAATTTATCTATGAAGATGTCGTTGATGAGGGCCCAAGCTATATTGGAGGTTTTGATTTTCGAGATTACAGTATTCTGGAGGGGATCAAAACCTATAATACAGTTTCTGGTGAAGAGCATGTTTTACGCGAATATAAGTTGGGGTATGGAGAAGGTACTTCTAACTATACCGGTGATGGTCAAAGACGTCTGACCAGTATCCGAGAATGCGTAGAACAAGTTTGTCTACCAAGTTTATGGTTTGCATGGGGGTACGCGCCGAGTAACGCTCAGTATACCTACTTGTCTACAATTAACAGAGTTAATTCAGATGCAGCAATTGGTCAATCAGTATTTACTGATATTAATGGCGATGGTCGTCAAGACCCGGTCTATATCGAGGCTCTAGGCGATGAGACATATTCACTAAAATACAAAATACAAAAACCAGATGGCACTCATGTGAGTGGAATAGCGTTAACAACCACTTCGACCAAAGTGCCAAAATTTTATCCGTTGGATGTGAATGCGGATGGAAGATCGGATATAGCGCTTTATGCTAAGGGGCAAGGGTGGAAGCTCCTTTTGGCCGAACCCAGTGTCAATGAAGAGCTCGGCTGGCGACTGACCAGCGTAGATCAGGAGGTCTTCGAGTTTCCTTTCAACAGTGAAGAAATGCGCTTTGGCGATCTAAATTCAGATGGTCTTGTAGATGCCTTTATCCCTTACAGTAATCAAATATCAAGAGCATATTTAAAACGCGACCCTAGTATTCCGAATTCATCCAATTTGGTGTATCGGTTTTATCCCGCAGACCCCATCATCACCGTTGTAAATTTTAATTCAGACTCAGTTATAACAGGGGATGTTAATGGTGATGGCGCTGTCGACTATATTGGCGTTCACCAAATGTTCAGCAATGAAAAGATTATAAATAGTCAATGGGGCGATCACACCGAATGTGATAGAACAGACAAGCTATATGTTGGATTAGCCGATCCAAACTCTACTGCAATTAACTGGCAAGTCGTTGCAGAGGAGTTTATGGCGGCTGTAGGGTACGATACCGACCAAGGGTGTAGTGCAGCATTGAATTTGGATTCTCACCCAGCGTTTGGCAATATATTACCTGTAGATATTAATGGTGATGGCGTGACTGATCTCGTTTATGGGAATAGAGGGATTACCGCTACTTTTGATGCAAATGGATCTAAGTTCGACAAGATAAGTTATCGAATCGGTAAAGGAGATAATACCTATGGACCTGAAATCTCCTTTGCGCCTGGAGATGTTAAATATATTGGTGCTATGGATTATGAGTCAGATGGTGATGTTGATCTTTATTTCGGGCTAGATGACAACACGTTAAAAATGTCGACCTGGGATCAGAGTTCCTACGATACCAGTTATACAACCTTGAGCTCCTACGTTCCGGACGGGACCACCATTCAATATATGGATGTGACGGGAGATGGGTCAACTGATCGAGTTACTTTGAGCAGCTCTAACATAAAAATAGCTAAAGGCCAACAAACTCATCTTCGCAATCAAATCGTAGCGTTCTACAGTGGGCATGGCGCTAAAACTGAGGTGAATTATGAACCGCTCAGCCTGACTGAAAATTATCTGCGTGTAGATGGCCTAGTGACTTCGGTCACACAGCTAGAGGAGTTGCGTACTGTCGCACCGGGTGTGGAAGTGCTTATTCCTGTTACCACCACAAGTATTAATTCGGAAGAGTTCTATCAGAACCTAAATGACCCCTTTTCTGATTTACCTTCGGGTACGGAGGCAATCGCGCTCAATAACACAGCGCCTATTTTAGAATTTTCGACGCCAATGTCGGTGGTCACAAGAGTTGAAACTTCTGTTCCCACGTATGATCCCGCCGCGAACGATGTAGTAACCAAAATGGCCGGCGTAGCTTACGTTTACACTGAAGCAAAAATGCAAGCTGGTGGCCAAGGGTTTTTAGGGTTTAAGGAGCTCACAACGGTCGATTTACAGACCAAAGTTGTGACTACCACTAAATATCGACAAGATTGGCCATTTGTAGGGGCTCCACTCGAAACCATCAAAAAGACGGCCGATGGTCACTTGTTGAGTAAAAGTACATCAACCTCAAAAGCGGTGATTCCAGCCAGCTTGAGTGCTGGCGCAGGTACTACCAGTATTCTGTCGCGCGAAACCCTTGCCATCAGTAACGGTACGAAAGCGCTCGGCCCCATACAAGTCTTTACTTCTAAAACGAGTGATGAAAGCTACGCTTATCGAGAGGGGCAGGCATCTGGTGGCGAGCTGTTAAAGGTTACAGAAGTTGAAACGGGTGCGCCAGATCGATACGGCAATGTTCCAAGCATTACCACTAAGCACATAAATGCCAGCGGTTCAGTGGTTAGCATTCAGGCGACGGTAAATGAATATTTTAATACCAGTAATTTACCGCTCGGGCAAAGCCGTTTAAGTAAAAGCACAGTGACCACTACCAATGCCAACACTGGAGAAAGTCAAGTCCGTATTGCAGAGTTTGACTATTACGGTGGAAGTCAAAGCGGTTGTGTGTCGCCAGGTGTGCTAAAAGGTATGCTCTGTTATGAAAAAGTATCAGTCAATGACGAGTCGAACGACAGTCTAGAGACCCGCCATTACTATGATGCATTTGGCAATGCCGTTTTCAAGAAAATGAGCGCCGATGCGGGCACCCGTGTCAGCAGCCTTAAGGTATTTGACGGTCACGGACGGTATATTAATGAAACCTATGGTGTTTTCAGTAGTCACGTTGGGCAGTCGGTTTCAACGCCTAACGGTGACTTCAATTCAGCTGTCGGCAGTCTAGATGGCGTCGTCCTTAAAACCAGTGAGGTGGCTCTGCGAGAGAAACACGGTATACCGCTCCAGGTTCACAGCTATATCGGTGCATCAAACTACCTCGTGTCTCGTACATCTGTAACACCATTTGGAACGCCATATTTTAAGGCATCGTCGGATGGCAGCGTTGAGCGCTATAGGGCAAGCCTTAACCCCACGAACTGCCCCGCCAATTCAGGCGCCGTTTACTCAGTTACCCAAACGGTTAACGATAAATTGTCTGGTGCTTGCTTTGATTATATGAACAGAGAGGTCGCCACTTTTTCAAAAGGGTTTAATGGTGAAATTGTACAAACCATTAAGCGCTACGATGTACTTTCCAGGGTGGTGGCCACCAGTGAACCTTTTGAGTCGGGAGGTCCAAAGTATTGGACAGAAGTCGTTTACGATTCCATCGGTCGACCTGTACAAACCATGCAACCCTTCAATACCGTCACCCGTACGTCATCCAAAACCAATATGCAGACTTTAGGTGTCCCCACCAATCAAAGGGCAATATCTTCACTAACCTACAATGGTCTTGAGAAAATTGTCACTAATTCAGAAGGGCACATTCGCAAGGAGCTGTCCAATGTTTTAGGGCAGACTGTAAAGGTAACGGAAGTTGCTCAAGGTGCGAGTTATGGTAACCGTGTAGCCGATTACGTCTATGACACAAATGGTAATTTGAAATCTGTGACGACAAACGGTGCTGCCAATACAACAATCGTCATGACATACAATACCCTAGGCCATAAAACGGCAATGAATGATCCAGACAAAGGGCAGTGGGAATATCATTACAATGGCTTTGGCGAGCTGGTGTGTCAAAAAGATTCGTTGGGCAATGTCATCGCTTCCAATTTTGATGCGCTTGGCAGATTGGTGGATCGAAAAGACTACGTCAATTCAACTTGCGAATCTCGCAGCGAAAGTAACCTAGAGGCGCATGCGCAGTGGGTGTACGATTCCGCGGCCAATGGGTTGGGTCAACTGGCACTCGAGCAGGACTCCCTATCGGGTTATGCCAAACACTACAGCTATGATCCATTGGGGCGTGCCTCTGAAACCGTAGAGATGTTTCCAGGGGTAGAAGAAGAGCAGACACGACACTATCAAAAAGTCACCTATGACGCCATGGGGCGGGTATCCCAGCAGTTCGACTCTGCGCGAGCGACCAATGTCTTTAATTCAAATGGCACAAAAAATGTGTACAACAGCCATGGATACCTGTGGAAAGTTGTTAACGCCGCTAACACAGCCGAGGTCTACTATGAAATCAATGATACGAATGCGCGTGGTCAAGTAACCAATCACAAGGTTGCCGCAAGTGTTACGGTGCACTCCGGCTATAACGCAAAAACGGGTGCGCTAGAATCTATCAATTCGGATACCTATACGCAATCGCTGCAATCACTGTCTTTAAAGTGGGATCACCTCGGCAATCTGCTTTATCGAAGTGAAGGCAGCTTTGGCAATGGCCAAGAGCGTTACGAATATGACGAATTTAATCAGCTACGCAAAACCTATTTCGTTAATGGGTCTTCAGAAACTGTTCATGAGGTTACCTACGATGCCTTTGGTAATATCCAAAGTAAAACAGGCATGGGCAGCTACAACTATAGTGGCTACGGGCCGCACGCCGTTAGTCAAATCGGCTCGCATAATTATGAGTACGATGCTGCGGGCAATATGCGGTTGGATAAGCTTGGCAACGCAATAGAGCGTACCTTCGATTACACGGCTTTCCACAAGGTTGAAAAGGCGGTTCGTACTGGAGAAATACAGGCGCAGTTCTACTACGGTACCAGCCGTTCTCGATTCAAACGTGTGGATACAAATTTAACAAACGGTGATACCACCACAACCTTGTATGCAGGCAGTGTAGAAAAAGTTTATTACGAAGATGGCCGATACGAATGGAAGCGCAATATAGCGGGCATTGGACAGATCACTCTCAAATTCAATGCCAATGGAGTTCAGCAAGCTGAAGAAGAGCGGTACTTCTTAAAAGACCACTTGGGTTCCATCAACGCCATTGTGGACGAAAGCGGTATGTTTGTGGAGGCCATGGCGTTTGACCCATGGGGCGCAAGGCGCGAACTCAATAGCAACACCTTGCTGAGCGAAACCACCATATTGGCGCAATATGCCAAGTCCCTAGGTAAAACAACTTCTCGAGGCTATACGGGCCACGAGATGGTTGACGGCCTTGGCATCATTCATATGAATGGTCGTATCTATGACGCTAAGATGGGTCGTTTCCTCCAGGCAGATCCCCATATTCAGCAGCCAACCGCAATAGGTAGCTTGAACCGCTATTCCTATGTGATGAACAACCCGTTGAATGCGACCGATCCTACGGGGTTTTTCTTTAAGAAGCTTCTTAAATTTGCCTTTAAGATTACAGGGGTGGATCGACTTTTAAAGGTGATTGCAGGAAACGAAATACTGTCTGCCTTCATATCGATTGCATTGAATTTCGTGCCGGGGTGCCAAGCATGGTGTTCATCTGTATTCCAGGCCGCTACGACGTTTGCTGTTACAGGTAGCCTTAATGCGGCATTCAAAGGGTTTGCGATTAGTCAACTGTCGATGCAAGCGTTTAGCGCAATCGGTGCATCAGATTTAGGGCATTTTAGTCGATCTGTTGCGCATGGCTTGGTAGGTGGAGTCAGTTCTGTTCTACAGGGGGGTAAATTTGGGCATGGCTTTATTAGCGCGGGTTTAACCAAATTCATGGATGTAAATAAGATATTTGGCGTATCTGAAAATATGGCTCCGGTTAGAGTTGCCGCTGCCGCAATCATTGGAGGCACTATATCTGAGCGTACCGGTGGTAAGTTTGCGAGTGGTGCGATAACAGCAGCTTATGGGCAATTGTATAATGGGGAGACGGATGCTCGAGATACGAGGGAGCGGGCTGCACAAAAGGAGACGGTAGGGCAACGAATCTTAAGGTTGAAGCGAGAGGTTGCAGCGGATTTTTCGGAATTGCCAGCTGATGTCAAAGTCCAAGTGTTTATTAGTATTACCGACCCCTCTACAGGTAAAGATGATTACGGTTATATGATTGACTCTAAATCGATTGCTATTGCTTTGGAGCTTGATGGCAAGGCAGTATCTGATATACAGATCAAGGCAACGATTTTTCATGAAACTCTGCATGTTATGGAAGCGCGTTACCTGGGAGCTTCAACAACTGCAGAGTATTCAGCGATGACAGATTCGCACTATAAAGGACATAGTAAATGGATAACAAAGATGGATAAAAGATATCAACGTTACCTGTATTCCGGCGGGAAGCGAAAGTTGCCAGATATATCTAAGCCAAATTGGTTAAAATACTAGGAGGTTTTTTGTGAAAAATACTGTTCTCCTATGCGTTTTTCTATCGGTTTTTTTGGTGTCATCTCGTATTGTCTTTTCGTGTGAGGTTGCAATTATGAATGAACGGAATGTGCTCCCGGAAGAAATCAGTGGTAAGCATGAAGGACGGATAGAGAGCTATAAGACATTCGAATTAATGTCTCTGGTTGAGAAATTTTTGAATAACTATTACAAGAATAATGATGTTTATCCTGAACTCTCGGATTGGGCTCTCCTAGCATCAAAGTCTTCGACAGAGCTTAAATTGAGCGATGATGGAGTTTCAATCCTTGATGGCTATGGAGATCCCATTGTCTATATTTATCATTCACAAAAAGAAATAGAATTTTATTCAGTGAATTTGTTCGAGAAAGACGAAGAGAATAAAGCAGAGGAGGCGATAGTATATTACTTAAAGAGCGGGGAGATTCGTTAAGAAATTAATTTGCACAAAAGGGCGGAGCAGCTGGTGGTAGTGGTTCAGGCTTTTGGTCAGGAGTGAAAAATGTAGCTGGAAAAATCTGGAATTTGCCTAACACTATTGTTGGTTTGGCTGTCGGCGGAACAGGGTATGCTTTGGGAAATATAGGTTATGCTCTTGGGTTAAAGGATGCTAGACCTACGTGGAGTATCGGAAACAACGCAATTCAATTTCATAACAATCCATTTACCAGTACGGCTATGACTCTAGGAAATACGATGCTTTATAATTCAGCTCCGCAATTCCAATCGGGAAGTCGAAGGGGGAACCATACGTTAGGGTATGAAGAAATGCAGCATACATATCAAGGTGAAGCTTTAGGTATTTTCTATCTTCCCGCGCACGTTGTTTTAGGTACAGTAGCAATGGTTAGGCATGGAGATTTCTCTAGTTTTAATGCGATGATTCATGGCTGGCAAAAAACAAATGAGACACCCATGATTAAAGAGGCCCATTTGGCCTAGATCAAGCTAATTTTGTTAGCCATTCATGAGCAATAGAAAAAAGCAGGAAGAAGCCTACATTAAATCAAGAATGACGCATTAATCGCCATTATCATTGAATTAAGACGAAGGAAGTTGAAGCTCTTTCGAAGATTTTAGTGAATGGATATGAAAGTAGGGTGGTTTATCTAAAAACTGCCCGGCAATTCGATAGGCCAGGCGTTCTCGTATACCCTAAGGCGCGTGCCGCGCGCCTGAGCTCATAAATGCCACCTACTAAGCTCTTGAATTTGGACTCAAATCTCGTGGCCATTATGAGCCAGTATTCTGGTTCGATATCGAGCCGGTCTAAAATCGAAGGCAAATTGTCGTCAATAGAGCCGCGTTTATCTTGTCGAACAATGCGGCCGGTCCAATCCACTAACTCTATATAGTCCTTTAGGTGAAAGGGTAGACCTTGCGGCATTGGTTCTCTTGGGTTGCCAACAAATTGGGCAAGTGGTTTGGGTTGATCTAAGTATTTTTTTGCAGCGTTGATTCGTTTCTTTATGGATGTATGATCAGAAGCTTCCACTGTTGGCGCCATCTTGGCCCTGACAGGGTTAAGGTCTACATAGGCCATGCATCCAACTAACGCCTTCTCGTCTAGCAGTGCCTGAGATTTAAATCTAGCTTCAAAAAATTTACCTGTACATTTGTCCTCCGCGTTGGCCATACGCGCGATGGGTTCGTTCAATGCCCTCATGAACCAACTGATTGAGCACAGATTGATACGCCACTGATTAAGCTTGACTTGAACCGCCAAGCGCTCGGCCTTAGACAAGGGCTCTTTACGAGCGAACTTCTGGGTAAGAGGTGTGCCTTTGAACAATTGATGCCACCTATCGCACACCTCTTCGTGGCTAAGCGATAAGGCTTCGGGTTTGTTGATATGAAGAACCACGTGGTGGTGGTTACTCATCACAGCGTAGGCGCATACGTCGATTGCAAAGACGCGCCCCAGAAGAAGAATGCGGTCTTCCACCCA
>JBNKWZ010000007.1:0-16779 GCA_050300015.1 Cellvibrionaceae bacterium
GGCGAGTGGGGTGGCAAAATGCTAACCGATATCAACGATGTTCTGGACTTCACCATCAGCAAAGGTTTCGTCGACAAAAACCGGGTGTGCATTGCAGGCGCTAGCTACGGCGGCTATGCAGCCTTGGCCAACGGCGCAAAAACACCCGAGAAGTACCGGTGTATTGTGTCCATAAACGGGATTGGCAACATGCTGGACTTGATGAATAAGGATAAACACAACTACGGCAAGTACCACTCTTGGATTAAAACATTAAAGCAATATGTGGATACAGACGAAGCTGACAGAGAGGCGTTTAAGGCCATTTCACCTTATTATATGGTAGATCAATACCAAGCGCCCGTGCTGTTGATTCACGGTGAAAATGACGCACGTGTGGATATAGAGCAATCTAAAGATATGCTCTCTCGCCTCAAAAAGGCCGATAAGGCGGTAACCTTTATTAAGCTAAAAGAAGACAACCATTACCTACAAAAAAACGCGACTCGATTGAAAACCTTAACCGCGGCTGTTGATTTCATCGACCAACACCTTCAGTGACCTATTGATAACTGAATCAGTATCCGAAAAATACGCGGCGTGTTCACTCAACAGAGGGCACGCCGCCTCCACCACTCAACTCTCAGCAAATCTGACTTAAACACCTACGCCAGCCCTGGTAGCCAAGGCGGCGGCGTGGTGGCAGTAATGCCCATCGGCCTAATCAATGGCCATTGCATATTCTCCGCGCTAGCCATGCGTTTGTAGATTGGTATGGTTAGGTAGCCAAAACGAAACCTCGTATTAGGAATACCTGATTAAATCCCAATGGTTTCTGCTACTCTGCTTAACCAGAAACTTCTTAGTGCTAATAGATTGTTGAACGAGACCTAAAGCATACCTAACTCACTGGTAACAAACATTACCCCTAACTGAAATACAAGCCAGCCACATCCTCGTCATACAGATCACTAGAAACAGGCGGTAACGGATACACTTTGATTATCAACCACCGCTGCATTGAAATGAAGATTCATAAGGTTTTACCAGTACTCGAATCCTCGTAATATTGGCAAGAGCACAACACTGCCCCTTGGATTAAACACCTTGGAAAAACACCACAGCCGTGGCTTTAAATTGACCGGTATAATAGTTGCATTAACCCAGCAATATTTTATGTCGGGTTAATAGTACTTACGTCGTGCTATTTTTTACCTCCGGGGAATTATAAAATGGCGTAACATACTCGGATTAAGTCCCTTTTGATGCTTGAATACTTGGCGATATATTTAGACAAAACCTTTTAGCGGTGCAACGACATATGCTTATGCCAAGACTCCCAGAACCTCATTGTATATTCTGCCATTCCTAATTCTATTTTCGCATCTTGGAACGCCCCACAAAATGATGTTGACTTTGCATGTACGCCAGCTTTTGATGCTTACGTTTTTCGCCGTATTACTGATGCTGAATATTAATTCGCTTCCATCTAAGTTCGTTATCACAATTTAGCGCCATTGGCTTTTCTAAAAAATATGAACACTATCGGTAGTTGAATCATTCATATCATCCATTCTTGAGAACTGTGTGACCCCACGAATTTCACCGAGAAAAACTCATGATGAATAAAATGGGATTGCTTGCACGCATCGGAATTCGCCAAAGCAGGAAATGCAACAAGCGATATTTCTTGGCTGGTGTTGCATATAGATGTAAACAATAAATTCGCTCTATGGACGATATTTTTATAACGGATGTACGCTATTGGGGTACGAAAAGAGACAAGCTTAATAACAACAATATTAATGGGTTTCGGCTTAGCCAGCGTAAAACCATGACAGGCGCTGTGACAAAGGTTTAAAAATACAAAGGTCAAGGTCAAGGTCAAGCGAAAGTCGCCGCATTCACAAATGTATTATTATGTCGAAATGATAGGCTCACCTAGGGTGCGTTCGCCATAGACTATGGGTGTCGCTCATAACCCCACAACTTAGATAAAAAAAGCATGGGCACCTCAACTCAAGGGCTCCAATGAAAATCAAAATCATTTAGCAAACGTCGTCACACTATGACGCACTAATCCGAGCCTCCCTAGCAATATCATTGGCGCCGCTTACGGCAAGAGGATAACGCTTCACCCCACGCTTTCATTAATTGGTATCGAATGACGGCGGTTATTAGCCTTTTGTTGACTGATGCGTCACAAACATAGAGTTTTTTTATTGACGCCTGCCGGCCTTGCGGGTCATATTGGGATGCGGGTTGCGCAGTGCAATGTCTTCTACTCAGATTTTCCACCAAAGTAGTCGAGCGATGACCTTACCTAGAAAGCCTCTGAAGACCCGGCGCTATTGGGATTTAATCGGAGACCGCCTAGCTTCTGGGTGATGCCCTCATGACCAAAACCTGCAAATGATCGTCGACCACAAGGACTCAAGAGTACTTCACTATCGCCACTACCCAATACGGGCTGGCGCTAAAGTTGAGTAATGGGTAGACGAGCAGCTCTGCCGTAATGGCAGGTCAACGGTTAACAGGCTCGCCTGTGACTAAAAATAATAATATATCCAACGCGTGAAACGATATGACTGTCTCTCTTCGATTACAGAAAACAACGTTGGCAGCTATAATGACTTGCAGTATTTTGCAAGGATGCGGCGCCAGCGACAACAAACCTAATACAAGCTCCAGCTCTTCAAGTAGTTCTAGCTCAAGCAGCAGCTCTAGCTCTTCGAGTAGTTCTAGTAGCTCTAGCAGCTCCAGCTCGAGTGGTTCGTTAAGTGATGCCGAAGTGGTTTATGCGGTGAATGCTGGCGCTGCAGCAGCTGCCACTTTTATGGGCGTTGACTATTCAGCCGATCGCTTCTTCAGTGGTGGCTCCACTGGCGCCACCACTGATCCCATTAGCGGCGTTACGGAAGACCAACTTTACCAAACCGAACGCTACGGCGACACGTCTTACGACATCCCCGTGACTAATTCAACTTATTCGGTTGTGTTGCATATGGTGGAGATGTTCCACACGCAAGCCGGTAATCGCTCATTCAACGTCTCTGTCGAAGGGCAAGTCGCATTGGACAATTTGGACTTGTACAGCGAAGTAGGCCACGATGGGGCTTACACTTACACAGTAAACGATGTCCAGGTCAATGATGGATTCCTGTCGATATCGATCGATTCAATCGTCGATAACGCCACCATCAGTGGTTTTGCGATTTATTCCAGTGACGGCGGAAAGTTCGTCGAGCCACCAGATTTAACCCCAGTCGCCAGCGCCTTGGATAAACTATTCCTGGATGTTCCCTGCGCCTCGAATACATCACCAAACTTAGCCGTGGGTGCGACTTGTTTTCACTACCCCACGCCGACCTCACAGCGCGTTACCAAAACCGCTAAACTCGGTGGTGAATTGGGTAAAAATTATAGAGTGACTTTGCGTGTTCGCGGCATTTGGGAGCCGACTTACATCATGGGTGGGCAAGCACCGCTTGCAGGCAAGCCCTATATGGTTGGTGGTGAAGTGGCATCCGGACCGGCATTTAGTGATCCGCCAAGCAATTACCAACAATTTTGGATCGATGTTGCCTCACCTTCGCAAAAATACTGGTTAAATAACTACAGTAAAACGACGCACGACATCTATAAGGATGATTACAACATCGTTATAACTGTTGCCGGTGGGTCCGACATTACCGTAAATATGAACGATGGCAATGACCATATGATCGCCAATTTCAATAAAGAAAAATTTGCTGACATGCCACCTTATGATCAAAACCCTACCTTGGGGCAGCTGCTAAGGCTGGATGTGGTCAATGTGGAACTGGCGCCATAAGGCTACGATTGCTATCGTAGATGGCCAAGTTAACCAAGTAGAGGGGCTCGAAAGAGCCCCTTTTAGGTCTATAACGGAGCATAGATGCGTATACAAACGCTACTGTTGCACTAATTGTTTCGGCGGCAAATTCACTACTGCTAGCGCCTGCCAACCATTCAGCCTCTCTCTTATATAAAACAGTGGCCTGAATGTTAGAAACCTCGGATCAAGCCCTCACACACAGCATAATACTGCATAGAATCCCCGCTTGACGCCCAAGAATAGTAGACTGGCTTAGTTTCTCTAACCCAGAAGATAAAGCCAAAAATTGATAATTGCGATTTGGATAGCGCCATTAACCCGGCAATAAATCTCCTATTTATTTAATTGCGTTAATTGCGCGCCCTTAAAATAATGGCGAAAATGTATGAATTTCCTTTTATTTTAAGCACTTGCATTGGCCATTCCGGCCAATGGCGGCACGTCCTTGTGGCGCATTAACTCGACATAAAAGATTGCCGGGTTAATAACGTAAACAAAACACGTAATACTCCGTAAACCGGATAGTTTGTAACGCCAGGTAAGAAATGACGCGACAACACTCGCCACCAACGGTGACAAACCTGCTATGGAGAGAGGCGTTTTGCATTCGATGCGCAACCAGGTTATGGGCGCCTCTAAAAATTGGCTTTTCCGCGATAACGATGTTAGCTCCGTGCTCAAATCCTCACAAATTGGCAGGATAGTCAATTTGCACAGCCGAGCTGCCCGCCGGGTGAACCACAGGAAACTGATTCATGATTTACCCGTGTAAACCGCGGTTCTCGGCAACGGCTCTATGCGTTGCACAACCGTCTGCGTCCATGCAGTCGTCCGGGCGGTGCTTCCTTGCTCTCACGAAAAAATCCTAATTTTTAGAGGCGCCCTTATGTCACTTCTAGACTTTAGTAAAAGCCAATATCTCCCTTGCTAAATCATCTGGTTTTTCCTCAATGACCAAGTGACCGGAATCATCAATAACACGAAGGACAGAATTCGGTATCATTTTGTGAAGCTCTTCCCCTCGCGCCAAAGGTATCCAATGATCCTCCCGTCCCCACAAAATCAGGGTGGCCGTCGTGATTTTATGATAAAGCGCTTGAGCTTCGTCAGTATATTTAGAATCTGCCTGAGCAATTTGGCGATAGAATGCAGCCTTACCTTGCTCACCGAGCCACGGTGAAACAATACCATTCAATGTCACTTCATCAAGCGGTTTATAGGCGGCTGTTTGTACATAGGCTCGGACTATGGCTTCATGAATATATTCTGGTAATCCTGAAAATGCGGCTTCATGAATATTTACATGACGGAAAAAAGGTGAACCCCAAGGAGAAACTGCCACCGGATCAATCAAAATGATTTTTTTAAATGCTCGGTTATTGAGTAGGTGAACTCTTAACGTGGTTGCACCACCAAAATCATGCCCAACAATAATCGGGCTATCCAGGTTCCAATGATCAAGCAAATCGTTCAAAAGTTCATTTTGAACGCCCAATGAAACATCACCGTTCACTTGACTCGACTGACCGTAGCCCAGCAGGTCAAAAAAGTAGACCTTGTGCGCTCTGGATAAATTGTGGATCAAGTGGCGCAGGCTAAATGATGACCAAGGTGTGCCATGTACAAGCACCATTGGAGGCCCATCACCCAGGGTTCCATATCGCACAATCCGCCCTTTGAAATCATACGAGCCGGAAAGGTTCCAATCATTCACAACCGAACTCCTTTACTACATAACATCCAGCACACTGGGTGCCTTGACATGCAAACCGAAAACTGGCGTGGACCAAGATAATTTTCGCGACACATTGTTGGATTACGCGCCATAAATTTTATTTACCTGAGACCCGGGTAGCAAATCTCACCGGATGACCTAATATTACTGAACTGATGCAACCTTATTGAACCGGATTCAGTCTCCCGTTGATAGTCAGCTATGCTCCCTAATGCAGAGTATTAATGGAGGGTGCAAATTAGGAAGCGCCCGCAAGCGTTTGTAGCAAGGCGCGATCCGCAGGCAAAATATGGTGGGTTTTGCGAACGATGCAAAGCTTAACGCATCCTGCTTTCGCGCCCTGCTTACGCCCAGTAGGCAAGGCCGCTTCATATATGTGCTACTTGTTTAATGCACCACACTAAAATACCCCAATTGAATTGGAAGGTTTAACTGATGCGTAACACCGGGCCTGTCACCCAACGCGAAGTAGTCTTCGACAAACACCAAGAACTGGTAACCTCAACCAACGCTAAAGGGGTGATCACTTTCAGTAATGATACCTTTTGTGAAGTCGCTGGCTACCCTCGTGAGCAATTAATAGGGCAAGCTCACAATATTGTTCGCCACCCGGATATGCCACAGGAGGTGTTCAGGTCTATGTGGAGCTCGCTCAAGGCCGGTAGGCACTGGATGGGCATAGTTAAAAACCGCTGCGCGAATGGCGACCACTATTGGGTAGATGCCTATATCACCCCCGTTCTGGACAATGGCATTATCAGCGGTTATGAATCGGTGCGCACAGCCCCAACTCGAGCTCAAGTGGAGCGAGCAACAGAAGTTTACAAGCGTATCAAAGCGGGGCATGCTCCAATTTCTGGAGTGAGACGAATATGGGATCACCTGCAGATGCCTGTTTTGGCTTTTACCGCCAGCTTACCAGTGTTTTTTATAAGCCTATACCTGTCGCAGTCGGTAACCACGGGGCAAAGCGTTTCGGCGGTAATCGGTAGTGCGGTGATTGGCATAGCAGTGGCATTTCTTCAGCGCCAACAACTGGCGACGACCCTGTCAGAATCACGCAAAGTTATCGACGACACCATCGCAGCTTATATTTATACTGGGCGCAGTGATGCCCAGGGGCTCATCCAAGTAGCCCAATACGCCATGCAGGCAAAAAATCGAACCAGCCTCGGGCGTTTCGCCGAGTCTGCTCGAGCCTTAAAGATCAAGTCGCAGGAAGTCAGTGCGCAGGCGAATAGCACCTTGAACAGGATGAACCATCAGCACAGTGAGTCGGCGCTGGTCGCCTGTGCCATGGAACAAATGGCCAAGGCCGCCGAGGAAGTCGCTATCGGCGTCAGTCAAACAAGTGATCTTGCAGCGCATACGCTAAGTGAGGTGAATTCTGGTGAGCACGTCATCCAGCAGGCCAACCTAGAAATCGCCGAACTGTCGAGCACAATAGAAAGGCTCGCCGAGGTGCTCAATGGCCTGGCGAACGGCAGCGCTCAGATTTCCGGGGTCATGGATGTCATTCGTGGTGTTGCGGATCAAACCAATTTGCTCGCCCTTAATGCAGCGATTGAAGCCGCACGCGCAGGCGAGCAAGGACGCGGGTTTTCTGTCGTAGCAGATGAAGTGCGCACTCTGGCTCTAAGAACTCAAGACTCCACCGCGTCGATACTGTCATTAGTTGACGAGATCAGCAAATCCATAGATATGGCAGTCAATCAAATGCATTCCTGCAGCGATGCCAGCCAGCGCAGCGTAGACAATGTTACGAAAGTAAGTCATGTACTCGGCATGGTCAAGCAGTCCACCTCTAGCATCGAAAACCTGGCTCAACAGATCGCTGCCGCTGCGGAGGAACAATCTCAGGTAGCCAAGGAAGTACATGTCAATACCAAGAACATTATTGATATTGCTCACAGCACAGAACTGGAAGCAAAAAACTCCGCACAATTGAGCACACAATTAGAAGAACTTTCTGATGCTCAGTTTCAATTCATTGAGCGCTTCAAGGGATGATTTAGCGCTCATTGGATTGGTGCAACAGCAAACAATATGGACGAACCTCAAGCTGTCACATCAAGTGCCGCAACAACCAGCATCAATAATCTACCAGTCTCAGTAAAGACGGTTGTTTAAACGTCAACTAACCCTTTTGTCATTCCCTAATCAAATACCAGAAGCCATATCAAAGATCGAGAGCTTTTGTACGACGTCTCGACAGACGCAGCTTTCAGGTGTAAATGAGCATTTGAGGGATGCGAGAACGCAGCTAGCGCGAAAAGATCATTTTTGAGACAGGTTCGATATAACTCATCATAAGTCATCGCGATCTGGACGAAGCTTTACCTGTTTTCAGGAGCTCATTGTCGCCCAGTCACGATGACTACACCGCTGAGGTCGCGGCTATAAGTAAAAATCCATAGAAAGATAAAGCGCGTCGAAGTCCCCTTCACCTACCTGACCATTCCGGTCAACGTATCCATCCTGTGTTAAGTACTCAACATAGATCCAGCCAGGGCCGTATTTGTAGTTTAAACCAGGGCCAAAGGCAGAGACCGTATTAGTACCACCACCGCTTGTTTTCGGCTTGGCAGCAGTCGCATCAAGATAAAACGTCCAAGGGCCTGATCGATAGCCAAGCTCAAAGGCATAGCGGTCGTTTTCAATCGTGTTAGAGAGTTCAGCACTTTCTGCATAAGCCGTGGGTAAATCTCGCGATTGTGTGATGTAGGAGGCTTTTATAAAAATATTATCTATCTCACCCAAATAATAGAGCACCGCAGAATCATGGGAGCCGCTGGTGGGCCTGTCTGGGGTTCCTGTTAGATCTTGAAGCTGACCGCTTTGCAATGACAGCCCTACGCTATGCTGCTTTGTAGCCTGCCAAAGCCAGTTTCCCACCAAGGTTTGCACCTTTCGATAAGTCGTGGCACTACCCCAATGGCGGTTGTCATCGGTGGTGTCCGTACTGGTGCTACCCCAGTCGTCCGCCAGGTAAAAGGCAACATCGTAATGAAACTGCTTCTGGTCCCCACTGAGCTTGAAGCCCACATCCATTTGGTCACCATAACCTGCCAATAGCATATCACCAGGCCAGAAGTTACTGGTCTTCCAGCCGAAGGGCACTTGTGATTTGCCAACGCGAACAATACTGTGATCGTTCAAGCGCCATCCAACCCAGGCCTTGTGCATGCTAAATTGGTCGCCGCTCGAGTTATTTTCGGGATCCGTGAAGCTGCCTGGGCCAAAACGCATTTCTGCAGAGTACAGCCACTTGCCCTCGTCTTTTGCATCCCCATCAGCATATAGAATCAGAGCTTCACTGTTAAATTCACCACCGCTGTTCTTATTGGCTTCGTCGTCAGGCAGGTATTGATAGTTTGCCCATACACCTGCTGACAAGCTATTTTCTGCATCTGCCATCAAAGGAAGCGGTAGCGCCAAAAAAGACAATAATGTAATGTGGGGTATCGCTGTTTTTTTCAAGCTTCGCATGTTAAATCACTCCTTACAAATATATTAAAATTACATTTCATCCAAAAACGCATCAAAAATCTGTTTATAACGCCCAGATTCCTTGAGCTTCTTTAAGCCTTTATCAAAGGTATCCGACAAACGCTGTCCATTACCTGTTTTTTTGGAAAATAAAACAAATGCTTCACCTTCGCTCAAAGATTTAGGGTGATAGGTTATATCAGATGATTTTTCCCCAAACAGACTCTTCACTAAAGTAAGCCCAACCAACTTGCTCGCTGGAAACAAATCAATACGGCCAGCCTGTAGCTTTTTAAAGTTGACCTCGTCAGACGCAGCAGCATTTACGGTAATTCCATGACTCTGAAGCAGAGCCACATGGCTGTAACCAATAGTACCGCCAATAGAGTAAGCTTTCAGGTCTTCGAATGTAGACCAATCAAACGGATTATTTTTTTTGTAAAAAAATACTTCTTCTGCTTGAATTAGTACTTCTTTGCTTTCGATTGTCTCCGCTCTATGCTCTTCATTCGAATACCAAGGAAACGTTCCTTCAGCTTCTCCGTCTAGCACCATGGTGTAACTTCGCTTCCACGGATAGTGCTCTAACTTGGCGTCTATTCCCTCCAATTTGAACGCCTCGACAACAACCGTCTCGGCCATTTTCCACTCACCTTCTTTTGATGAGGTATAAGGCGTCCAATCTCCCGTTACCAGCGTTATTGTTTCAGTCAATGCATGGGGAGAGAAAAATAGGGAAAACAAAAGTACTGTAAGTGATGTGGCTGATGGGATGGAAAATCCGTTTATTTTCATGACGCTTAGTGACCTCTTAACGAAATTTCAGATATCTTCGGTATAGCTAACATTGACACGATTGCAAATTAATTTTAACTAAATTCGAAACATAGCCATCTGTTGCTGTAACTCATCGCATAATCGCATCACTGAACTACAGGTATTGCTGGCTTCATTGGTATCTGTTGCAGTGTTCACAGCAATATCTACAATTTGCACAATGCTGCGGTTGATCTCTTCACTTACAACACTTTGCTGTTCCACCGCGTAAGCAATTTGGCTGTTCATATCATTGATTCGGGAAATGGACTGATTAATGGTGTTAAGCGAGCTTTCAGCCTGACTGGATTTGGCAACCGTATCATCGCCGTTTTGTTTACCCATTTGGATGACGCGCACTGCTTCTGATGATCCATTTTGTAAGCGCTCAATCATGGTGCGAATTTCCTGGGTACTTTCCTGGGTTCGGCTGGCTAGCGTACGAACTTCATCGGCCACTACAGCGAAGCCACGCCCCTGCTCCCCTGCTCGGGCCGCTTCAATAGCAGCGTTCAGTGCCAATAGGTTTGTCTGTTCAGCGATACCACGAATAACATCTAGTACCGAACCAATATTATCAACATCATTCTGTAAGGTATTGATTACCCTAGCACTATGATCAATATCGTTTACCAGTTGAGAAATAGATTTCACCGTTTCTTCGAGTAGGCCCGAGGTAGAGAGCACATGCTCTTGAGCCATCTTTGCAGACTCAGCCGCCTCTTGAGCGTTCTGTGACACTTCCTGAGAAGAGGCATTCATCTCATTCATGGCTACAGCCACCTGATCCGTTTCCACGCGCTGCCGGCTAACGCCATTACTGGTACGGTCGGTAACATTCGACATATGACTGGTGGAGTTCACCATGTGTGTGGTGGTATCTACCACTTTGTTAATCAGGTTCTGTATCTTGCTTACAAAGTCATTGAAGTTACTGGCCAATTCCCCAATTTCACCCGGCTGTACTAACAAACGCTGCGTCAGATCACCCTCCCCTTGAGCAATGTCGCGCATGGCACTAATCACCTCTCGAATCGGTCGAATCACCACGGTTTTCATCAATAAGCTGAGAACCAATGTCAATACTGTTGCCAACGCCAGAATTTTAATCAGTAAACGCACTAGAGACTGGGTCAGCAACTCTTGTATATACGCATCGTCCATATGGACCTTTGCCATGGCCACCTTATTTTCTTTTTCTCCCTCCATATAGATCAATGGAAATATCAACAACTCATCATTGGGGGGAGCCTCATTGCTATCCACGGCACGTCCACTTGCATCCTTGCTTCTGCTAACCAGCATTTTATTGTCGTCATATAGGTAGATGCCCGCCACTGAATCGGCTTGGATCTCGGCTTCCAGAATCTTACTCACCTGATTATCGTCAAAATTCCAAAGTGCCGCGGGTAGGTTGAGCTGCAGGCGCGCTTCCAGTAACTGAGCCTGCTTCGTAAGTTGCTGGTTCATTGCAAAACGGACTGTCATGTGGTCATAAAAGCCAAAGGCCGTAAGTAACAATACCAGGCTGATAACGACTAACGCGTTGAATTTAAAAGCAATTGAGTGAGCCATATATAGATAACACCTTTCAACAACCCTTAGACGTCGCTCCCATTTGTTTGCCAAAACCTTCAACCTGGGAACTTACATATAGTTAGTTAAGCATATAAAAGACTGACATTCCTTTTGAATGCAGAATGGGCACGAAACTCATGCAGATAACAATCTGTAATGGCCTGTAATTCAACATTTTGGGTAATACAAGTACGACGATTTGGCAGAATCAACTGCCTACCCTAAAGTTCTTAGAAAACGTATCTCTCAAGCGAAACTCTGCTGTTCGCTACAAGGCGGGTCCACGGATACGAGCGATGCTGCAGGATCATCCACCTAGGGCACACCTGCATCGCAATCGCCCACCATTAACCCCCAGGGAACCAAGCAAAGCTGATAAGCATAAATTGGAGGGGGCCTATCAAGGCCTGGTCACCACAAAACGTTTGCGGCTTACCGATTAACCCGGAAAATGTGTAAATTCCCTTATATTTTAAGGGATTGCATTGGCCATTCCGGCCAATAGCGGCACGTCCTTTTACCGCATTAGCCCGACATACAAGATTGCCGGGTTAATAAGGAACCTCTGACAAAGCCCAAAAATCAGGCAACCCTAGATTAATTTAAATTGTTGAATTTTACTTTTCAAATCCGAAGATAATTGTTGCAAAACGGCTGCATTTTGCGATGTGGACTGAGCCTCCGTTAAAAAATTATTGGCCGCCATATCGATACTAGAAGCATTACGACTGATCTCTTCTGTAGCCATAGATTGCTCCTCAGCGGCAGTCGCAATTCGCATTCCCATATCACTGATATTTTGTATTGCATCAGCTATGCGATTAAAACTCATTGAAGCGTTACCTGCTTCTTGAACACTACCCTCACTCATTTCAAAACAATCTTTCATTGTAGCGACTGCAGATTCCGCAGTTACCTGCAATTTACCTATCATTGAAGAAATTTCTTCGGTAGATTGATGTGTCAGCTGAGACAAACTTCTCACTTCGTCTGCCACAACAGCGAACCCTCTCCCCTGCTCACCAGCTCTTGCAGCCTCAATGGCAGCATTAAGCGCTAGCAAGTTCGTCTGCTCCGATATCCCTCGAATAGTGGCGACAATCGAACTAATTTGTTGACTGCCTCGTTCCAACTCAGATAGCACATTCGTAGCACTCTTAACACGATGTGAAAGCTCTGCCGTTGTTTTTTCAAAATTAGCAACATACTCTCCACCTTCTTTACTTAGAGTAACGGTATTCTCTAATTCTTTAGACGCGGTGTCGGCGTTGTGGGCGATCTCTCTTGTTGTTGTTGCCATCTGTGAGGCACCAGTTGATAAACTGGTCAATGCTAGCTGCTGTTCCTCGGCTTGTTCTGTTCCTACCTTGGCTTGATTGTGGCTTTTTTCAGCCTGAATACTTAACTCTAAGGCAATATCGTTAACCACACTGAGTGTCTGGTTTAGTCTTTCAAATAACCCATTAACCGTAGTTGTTAAGGGCGTAGACTGTTGCGTTTCAATGCGTTGCGTAAGGTCGCCTTTTGCACCTTCTTCAACCAAGCCTATTACTCGAGTTGAATCCAAGAACTGAGTATTACCTTCGTGAATATAATAAGTGGCAACAACCGCACCAAGAACCGCATACACAAGGTGATAGATAAGAGGCGCCCACAACCCTAGAGAAGTTTGATCGCCCCAAGAAAATATTTTTAGTGGCTGGCCCCAAAGTTCGTAGCCGATAGCCTGGCAATAAGTAAATAAAAGATGGTGCACCAGAGTCGTTACAATAAGGACCGCCAGAGGAAGAATATCGCGGTAACGTATTAGAATGGTGATGTTGAGAAAGAAAATAAAGTGTCCCTCGCCCAACCCATTAGTCTGCTGAACACTAATCACCATCATTGCGGTTAACCCGACAGCCATGATTGACCGCGACATTAAGGTACCGGCAATAGTTTTATACGCCAAAAAGCAAATAGCGAAGGCAAGCCCACCGCCTATCAGTCCGAGCTTAAAATATCCATGCTGCCAGGAGGTACCCACACTTAGCATAAGAAAATAACTGGCAATGACCAAGAGAACAACTTTATCGGCTGCCTTAAAATCATCAGAAAAACAGTTTTTTACATAAGTACTATGGTTCTGGTCGTAACACGTAAATAGTGCAGTAAACATTAAACTCGTGCTCCTAGAGTAACTCTCTTTCAATCATCTTAGAATCAAATTGGCCGGGGTTGTATGATTTAACCAAATACCATTGTTGTTCTAATTTCTTTAACAAGTAAGTCCGCCCTCTGTGTTCAATTTTGTCACCAACCTGTTGAAAGTTAAGTCCAAAATCTGCACTGAGTTTCTGCATTTCGGTAGAGGATGGCTTGACTCCCATAAATTTGGGATGAAATTGCTTTGCATAGTCGGCCGCTTGTCCCGGACTACTATTTCGATCAATGTCAACAAACACCACTGCGAGTACATTGTGATTGTCACCCGTGGCAAATGACGCATTTCGCAGCGCAGCTAATGATGCCGGACAAATATCGCTACAGCTCGGAAAGCCAAAAAAGACGAGTGCGTTTTTAGCATCGGTATCCGCAAGAAACGGGACATCGACGGGCTTACTCGATGACAAGGACAGTGTCGGAATAATAAATGTGAGGCTTATTACCAATAAGAGTAAAAAGGCTCCCCAGATATTTTTGATCCCGATAATCTCGATCAATTTCAACCTTACTTTTCCCTCTGTCTAGAAAAGAACGATCTAAAAAGTATAGTTCAAGTTTTAGGCGAGAGCATGAAACTATTTTCACCGCTCCTCCGCCCCATTATTAGTACTTTGGTCGGGTATTTTAACTCCATCTCAGCGATTTATATCTTGCAGCACACCCAGATGGAATACCCATAACATTTTGGTTATAAGTGACTGTAAACCAGCGATCCAAACGTGCCTGCCGCTAGTAAACTTCCCGTTTGGCACGTGCATGATTTTGGCTCGCGCTTAAAGGGCAATCGTCGTTAATGGGCTCACGCCAAAATAATGAAGAACCTTCGCGGCCTGCAGAAAATTCTTCGGGGGCCCTCTAAAATTAGGATTTTCCGTGAGAGCAAGGATGCACCGCCCAGACGACTGCATGACCGCAGGAGGTAGAGCAACGCATGGAACCGTTACCGAGAACCGCAGTTTACGCGGGTAAATCATGAATCACTTCCTCGTGATTCACCCTCCGGAAGCTCGGCTGTGCAAATTGGCTATCCTCCCAATTTGCGAGGGTTCGAGGACGGCACTTGAGCCGCTATCGCGAAAATTTCTATTTTTAGAGGCGCCCTGGTGTTTCAGTAGCTCGTACGGCTAACGTCAGCAGCGGCACAATCCTGTACCTTTTTGTCCATTCGACAATATTCATTGTCGAGTTAATAATAAAGTGTTTGATGAGGCATCACTGGAAGGCCGCCCACCATCGACAGTTCACTTCAAATTGCAAGCGATAATAGATGAGACCCCATAAACGCTTACCACCCTGCACGATGACAACTAGGGTTTCGCGCTGAAGATTCATTTGACGCTCGCACCCAAAATAGCGGGCAGTGATGTCAACCTTATTGCCAGCTCCCTGACCCTTTGCAAGCCTTAGCTGACCTTTACCGTTTCGTTATTACGAAAACACTGTGTTAAAATATTCGGCTGCCTTAGATTTTAAAGCGCCTGTAGTCCGCCATTTTCACTGTATGCAACCAATAAAACTTGTATATAAAACAATCAAGGGAATGTCTATGTTACATTTGTCACGAATTTGGGTCGTATTTTATCTTTTCACTCTGGCCAACACCTGCCTAGCAGCACCGCCAATTGAGGCCTACGGCGAGTTACCCAAAACATCGCAAATGGCCCTGTCTCCCGATGGCAAAACTATCGCTTTCCGCCGCGTCGACAATGGCAAAGATACCTTGATGATTTACGCACTGGATAAGCAAAAGTTGGTTCGCGCCGTGGATGTCTCCCAAGTGTTACCTGAAGGGCTATTTTTTATCAGCAATAGTCAACTGGTTATTCGTGCCTCCGATCATAAAAAGCTCCCAGGCTTTGAAGGGTCACACGACATTCGCACAGCCTATGTGCTGGACGCCAAAACCGGACAACTTGAACAACTATTACGCCACGGTGACAAGATCTACATCGGTCAACTGGATGTCAGTCATATCATTGGCGTTTCAAAGGATAGAAAGTTTGCTTATATGCCCGCTATCGTGGCCAAAAAAGACTGGCGACAACCCACCGATCCAGGGCAAGGCCCGAGTGAAAACACGGGCTATGCCGTGATGAAAGTCGAACTTGCCTCACCCAAGCGCCCAGTAAAAGTGAGCAACGATCACGCCGATGCCATAGACTATTTTTTGGATAAAAAAGGCAATGTATTAGTAGAGGAACGCTATAGCCAGTACTCCAATCGTCATGAGGTGTTCGTTAAACACGGTTCCAAATGGAAGACCATTTATAACGAGAAGGTGGAGCCTAGAACGTTAAGCATTGTTGGCCTGACACCCGACTATAAATCCTTGGTGGTTTTAGCCTATGGCGGTAAGAATCGGCGCCAGTATTACACCATGTCTTTGAAAGACGGTACCCTTGGTGACCCCGGCATTAACATCAGCGATCGCGACATAGAACACGTCATTACCGATATTAATCGAGTGGTGCAAGGCGTTCGATATGAGGGCTTTACACCCAGTTATCAATTTTTTGATAAAAAACTGGATCAACGCGTTAAACAGTTATTAGACAAATTTTCTGGTAATGCCGTCTCTATCGAGTCCTGGAGTGACGACTGGAAAAAGCTATTGATTTATGTGGCGGGGTCAAATTTTTCGGGTGAGTATTATTTGTTTGACGAGAAATTGAAAGGTCAATTTCTGAGTGACTCTCGCCCCGCCATTAAAAATGAAATGGTCAACCCCATCGCAATGGTCACCGTCACGGCACAAGATGGACTGAAAATCCCGACACTGTTAACCATACCCAAGGACAAAGTCTCGGCGATGAAAGACTTACCCGCCGTAGTGCTACCGCATGGGGGACCGCGCGCTAACGACAAGATTGAGTTCGACTGGATCGCACAGGCGCTTGCCAGTCGTGGTTATATGGTTATTCAGCCCCAGTACCGTGGGTCTTCCGGGTTCGGCTGGAATTTTATTGAGGCTGGCTTTGGCGAGTGGGGTGGCAAAATGCTAACCGATATCAACGATGTTCTGGACTTCACCATCAGCAAAGGTTTCGTCGACAAAAACCGGGTGTGCATTGCAGGCGCTAGCTACGGCGGCTATGCAGCCTTGGCCAACGGCGCAAAA
>JBNKWZ010000008.1:0-346226 GCA_050300015.1 Cellvibrionaceae bacterium
CTGGGTAAGTCAGGCTTTTGCGAGCGCCATAGTTATCGTAGCCGTAGCTAACGGTACCCATAGGTTGCTGATGTGTTTGCAGCCAACCCAAGGCGTTGTAGGTGTAGAATTCGGTCACGCCGTTTTGACGGTGTTCGGTGATCTGGCCGAAGTTGTCGTACTCAATGTCTTCGTACACCGCCCCCGTGCTCCCTGTCACCCGGCCTAGCAGGTCGTATTGATAGTGAGTCGTCCGGCCATCGCGCAACGTGACATAATCTACCTGCCCATCGGTACGGTACTCCACCTCGTCACAATCGCTGTAATTGGTGGCGGCGCCATTGTTAGGGTCGGCATAACAGGTGCTTTTAAGGCGGCGCAGACTGTCGTAGTCATATTCGGTCTTGTTGTTCATCGCATCCCACACGGCATTCACGGTGCCATCCCGATTGTAGTGGGTGGTGGTGGTGCGGGCTAACTTGGTTCTGTAGGCCTCGGTCACAGCTCTAACGCGGCTGTCGTCCGTGTAATCGTAGTGAGTGATCCGGTCGTTGCCGTCCGGCCCCTTGGCGCCCCGATCACAGGCTGATTTCGAAGCGACGGAATAAAACTCGTCCGGGTTCAAGCGCTGCGCCTGGCACAGAACTCGCAGCCGACTGTCGTATGCGATTTGCGACTGGGCCACCAACAAGCCCTTCTCGTAGCGGCGAGTCATCACTGGCAACCCGGTGCTGGAACTAAAACTGGTGTAGGTATAGCCAAGAGTGGTCATGTTGCTAAGCGCCGTTTCAGTGGTGCCGGTCGTGGTACCCACCATCGTCAGAACTACCCGACCATCACTATCATAAAGGTGGCGCTGAGCTATGCGCGGGCGCGACCCCGAGCCGTCCGGGTCGACACCAATGCTGCCGTAGGCCCGGCCTAGGTTGTCGTAAAAGGTGTACACCTTATCCGCGCTACCGACTTTGGGGCCATCAACACTGGTGACCTGACCCAAACTGGAATGTTCCGTGACGCTAAGCTGGTTCAGCGAGCCATCGCCAAGCCTAACTAGGCTAAAAATTGGTAGTACGTTATAACCGGTATAAGCAACTTCGCTAACACGCTCATCGGTGGTGCCCACGCAGCTACTGCCTACTCCACTCATACACTGGGAGGTACGGGTTAAACGCCAGACCTTGGGCTGCGCCACCATGTTGCCACTGCTGTTTTTAACACGGGGAGTGTATTGCCAGTAGCTGTAGCGGGTTTGGATGGGGTACCCGGCCTCGGCGTAGGTGGTTTTGGTATTAACACCACCGTGTGTGTAATAGGTGTAACTCACCACCTGCCCATTGGGGTAAGTAACCGAGGTGGGTTTGTTACAAGTTTTGTAGTTAGTACAGCTTGTCGGGTACACATAGGAGGTCACCAGCGGCGTGATGCCCGCCGCATACACCCTAACCTCCGTGATGTTGCCACGGCTATCGTAATCGTACTTGGTAATCCGGCCCTCATCATTGATGGTGTCCAAACGACCAGAGGGGGTGTAATCATAGGTGATGGTCCGGCCGGTCTCGCTGACTCGCTCGGTAACCCCCCAGTGGTTTTTGCTGTAGCTGTAAGACGTTTGGTCCGGGTTGGTTACTGTGGCCTTGTACGTGCTGCCATAGACGTCGTAGTCGTAGCTCCACGTGGAATTACCAATGGTGACAGATGCCACTCTGCCACGATCATATTGCACGGTTTTCGTCAGCCCCGAGGGGCGGGTGATGGTGGTCACACTGCCACTTTTCGTGTAGCTGACTATGGTAACGCCATTGCGTTTCAGGGTGGTGGTGTCGCCGTTGGTGGTGGCGCTAACACTTGGGTAATTACTGCTGAGCGAACAACTGGCCGCATTCGGATCGCAGTAGGTGGATGCGCTATTAATTGCCGTAACCTTGGTTACCTTATAATCGCCATCCACCTCGTATTTCAGCATCCAGCCGAGCGAGGAGCTAACCGATTTGACCGATTTGATCTCGCCAGCATTGGAGTAATAGGTGTAAGTCAGCACTTCACCACTCGACCGGGTGACAGTCTTCATATACCAACGGTCGCTGACACTCCCCCATCTATCATAAAACACCGCTGTACCGTCACTGGTTCGCAAAGTGCAGGTGCCATCAGAGAAAAACTTGACGGGGTCGCCGGTGCAGGTCAGGCTGGCGTTTTGGCCGCCGCCTTGGGAATGTAAGGTGGGCCCCAGGTGTTCATTTCTGGGCAACGACGACAAACTGCCGCTGGCGAGATAAAACTTGTAGCGATGACCATCTAAGCTGGCATGCAAGCTGAGGAATCCCTCGCCAGCCCCTGGACCGGTTACCGTGGGAACGTACTCAAGCTTGCCGGTGTGGTTGTCTGAGGTTTCGTTCGTCAAACGCGCCAGACCACTGCCATCGCTCCCAATACCCACATCCAAGCCTGGCAGCTTGAGTTGACCTGTAGCCAGGTTAACGCCGTTCTGATCGATGGCGGAGAATTCCGGCGGTGATGCCAGCTCCTGTGCCAGAGCGTGCCCCGCGAACAGACCCAGTGAAAACAGCGCGCAACGCGCCCATTGACGAAAAGAAGACTTACCACAGTTTCCCTGCATAACTCCATGACTCCCTTTTATTTAAGTGTTTTGTTTAAGCATTAACGTGTTAACGTGGGTATTTTATTGTAAACGAATACGCAGTAGAATATCGCAAAAGATTTTCGCAAAACAAGCAATGTTTAATATTAAAGCCAAGGAGTTAGGATATATGTCACTTTCAAATCGGGATGAGCGAACACGTTTTAGGCCAATCATGTGTGGCCTTGCCATGCTACTCAGTATCGCCCCTTTAGCCATCGCCGAAACCTATACCTACGATGATCTCGGACGCCTTAAAACGGTCACCCATAACGGAAAGACCAAGGTTTATTATTACGATGCGGCCGGCAATCGCACCGCCACAGAAACCACAGATCACATACCTTCTGACAACGCGCCACCAGTGTGCGTCAACCCAACGATCTACATGAACGTTCCCTCTTATGCTGGCCCGGTATCCGTGTCGGTATCTGAGTCTCAATTGGTTTCCACTTGCCATGATGACGACCTTGACACATTGACAGTCACCTCTCACAGCTCGCTCAATATTTCCGTCTCGGCCGGACAGAGCGTAACAGTCTCTTTTGTAGTGTCCGATGGAAATGGCGGTACAGCCAACGGTAAGATGACCTATCGTCGGCCATAGACACCGCTAGATACTCTAACCCCAGCTTATTCCCCTGGGCCCGTAATTCGGGGCGCAACCGGTTATGCCGTTGCGCCCTGCTCAGTACTTTTCTATCACCAAACGCCATTAGCAGCACCTTGCGTGCAGGCGCTCTAGCATTTTAAAGCCATGTGTTTATTGGTCATTGATTTGGCTTTAATTGGCATACATAACCTGGCACGTCCTTGTACCGCATTAACCCAACATAAAGATTGCCGGGTTAATAGGTTAAGCAATGCTTAGTTGATGTAATAGTTAGCGCGGCAGAGCTTTTCTTTTCGGAGCAGCCCCATGGTCGCCAAGTTATCCAAGTATTTGGTGACGGTGAGCCGGATAACCTGTAGCCCCCCCACTAAGAATTCAATTTTGGTAGTGAGGTGGCTAGACAGGTTATTGAATAATTCTTGACGGTATATTTTGGGTTGTTCCGTGAGAATCTTATGCGTGTCGCTTTCCATCAGAGCTTTTATGCCGGACACTCACTTAGTGGCGTGCTGAGCAGCAGAGAGACTTCTTCCTTTTATATACAGCAACCACGAAGCCCATTGGCCAGTGTCTCTCGCGTTTTGCAACACCGGCAGCCCCATTAAATTTAGAGCCGCCAGATACAGAATGTTGAGAATGCACCGAGTACGGCCGTTGCCCTCGCAGTAAAGGGGTGAATACTCTCAAACTGGCGTGGAGCCTCGGCGCATCGCTCAAATACCGCGCAGGTTTCGGTGGCTATGTCAGATAGGGCAATTGAGTTTCCTTGGGAGCCTTTCGCTCTTCTGGGTTAAGACTAGCGAAGACAGGTATAAAAACACCCAGAGATTTATACAGGCCCCACCCCAAAAGGCGGTTCCCCGCTATTTAAGCTCGGCTTTGCTCCCATAGCCCATTATCTAACGCCTCATCCAACATGATATGTTGCGCAGGGCTGAACCATTACTCAATATTCTGCACTTGCTCGCGCATTTGTTCGATTAAGACTTTGATATCCACCGCCGATTGAGTGGTGCTACTGGCAGTGGATTTGGAGCCCAGGGTATTGGCCTCGCGGTTGAGCTCTTGCATGAGAAAATCCAAGCGCCGACCAATGGGTTCGTTTTGTTTGAGTGTTAGCCGTACCTCTTGAAGATGGGCCTCTAAACGATCAAGCTCTTCGGCCACATCGGATTTTTGAGCCAGGTATACGAGCTCTTGCGCCAGGCGCTCTTCGTCCACCTCCACCGCTAACGCTTCCAACTTGGTGCGTATCTTCTCCTCTTGCTGGGATTGCAGTTCGGGCAAGTGCTCGCGCAGTGTCACCACCCGCTTACCAATACCTACCAGGCGTTGCTCAATTAAGTCCGCAAGTTCAAGGCCTTCGCGCTGACGATTTTCGAGCAGTTGGGTGAGGGTTTTGCCAAACAATGTGAGTGCTTCAGCCTCAAGTACTGCATGGTCCAGCTCCTTGGCTTGCATCACGCCGGGCCACTTTAAAACCTCTAAACTGCTGAGGGGAGACGGTGTGGCCATCAGCGCGCTCACTTTTTCTGCCATAGCCACAATGGCAGTGGCACGCTCTTGGTTAAACTCGGTGGTCAGCCCTTCGCTGTCGTCGGGTTTAAAAGCCAAGACCAACTCCACCTTGCCACGCCCCAAACCTTTTCGCAGTTTGTCGCGCAGCACAGGCTCCATGCCGCGCAAGGCTTCCGATAAGCGTAAAGTGGGCTCTAAGTAACGGTGGTTCACCGTACGTAGCTCACAGATCAACTGCCCCCAGGGGGCCTGAATCTCTTGTCGGGCAAAGCCGGTCATACTGCGTGGCATCTATGTCTCCCAAATGCTTCATATTAGAGGGCCGATGGTAACACATTGGTTTTCACCGCTTGACCGGTATAATTCACATCCTAAAGACTCATTCTTAACCCCATCAGAAGGATATTCATGACGAGACCCAGCGGACGCAAGCCCGACCAATTGCGCGAGATTACCCTAACCCGCCATTTCACCAAACACGCCGAAGGCAGCGTATTGGTGAGCTTTGGCGATACCAAAGTCATTTGCACCGCCTCGGTTGTAGAAGGGGTGCCGCGCTTTTTAAGAGGCTCAGACCAGGGCTGGCTGACTGCGGAGTACGGCATGCTACCGCGCTCCACAGGCTCGCGCATGGACCGCGAGGCCGCTCGCGGCAAGCAGGGCGGTCGTACGGTAGAGATACAACGCCTGATTGGACGGTCTTTACGCGCCATGTTGGATTTGAAAAAACTGGGCGAGTACACCATCACGGTAGATTGCGATGTGATCCAGGCCGATGGCGGCACACGTACTGCCTCAATTACCGGCGCCTGTGTCGCCGTAGTAGATGCCTTGCGTGGCTTGCAGCGCGAGCAAGCATTGAAGCAAGATCCATTGCTCGCCATGGTGGCTTCCGTCTCGGTGGGCATCGTGGGCGGGGTCGCCGTGCTGGATTTGGATTATCCTGAGGACTCCAATGCCGACACCGATATGAACTTGGTCATGACCGAAAGTGGGGGGCTGATTGAAATTCAAGGGACCGCTGAGCAAGCCCCGTTTACCGAGACAGAATTCCAGCAAATGCTGAACCTGGGTAAAAAAGGGATCGGAGAGCTGATTGCCATACAAAAAGCGGCGCTGGCCGAGGCCTAAAGAGCGCCACCTGAGCCCTGACTAAACCACTACAGAAGGCAGGCAATACCTGCCTTTATCCGCCCAGCAAGCACCTAGAACTCTTCGATGTCGTAATCCACAATCACCGGTAAGTGGCTGGAGAAGGCCTGGCTTTTGTAGGTGACTGCGTATTCCACTTTCTTGCGTAAGTTTTCGGAAATCACCTGGTAGTCTGAACGCCACCCATCACCCACGCCCATTTCGCCCGAGGGCCACCAGGTGTATTCGTCGGGGTCACGGTTGACTTGTCGAAAGGCATCTACATAACCAATTTGGCTAAACAGTTGGTTCATCCACTGCTGCTCATGGGGCAAAAAGCCGGGGGTACTGGCATTGTGCTCCCAGTTTTGAACATCCTTGCGTGTATGTGCCATGGCCCAATTGCCGCAAAAAATAAATTCGCGACGCTTACGGGTCACCTTGTGTAAGAGCGCTTGCAAGTCTTCAAAAAATTTAATTTTGACTTCGAGTGACTCGGTCTCCGCCATGGCAGAAGGCGCCAACAGTGAGCCGATACTAAAGCGGTCGTAGTCTACTTGCAGGTATCGGCCTTCCATATCCACACCACTGGAAAACCCCAGCCCATAAATAAGTGCCTTGGGCTGAAAGCGGGTGTAAATGGCCACGCCGTTATAGTGCTTAATGCCCGAATCAAAGAAGTAGGCGAAATACCCTTCAGGGTGAAAAATATCATCGTCGAGCTCGTACTCCAGTGCACGCAGATCCTGCAGGCAAATAACATCGGCGTCTTGATTGGCAATCCATTCAAATAACCCACGTTGTGCAGCCTGATGGATTCCATCAACACTCAGAGTAATGATTCGCATATTGGCCCCTTGTCTACGGACTGTGTATGATACCCGTGTTTGACCGAGATTGTTAATTAAGTCATTGATTTTTAGTAGAAATTATTAAGATCTGAGCGTACTGTTCAACGCTCGGAACGATGGTGGTGAGGAAAACCCCTCACAACCCAACAATCCCCCCGTTTGCCACACAGAGACAACAGGGGTATTTTTGCCGCCGCGCCAAAGCCTTGCACCGCCCGGCCCAATTCGAGCATGGCGCGGTCGCTTGGCAAGTCCGCTGCGCGGATCAGCACAATCAGTTTTCTATCTTATTGATTTTACAAACAAAAACCAAAATAGGTACCACCACACTGAGCAGCCACCGCCAAAGCACTGCGCAGTGAGCGCCTGACCAGTGTGTTTTTGAGCAGTATAGTTTAAGTAATAGCGTAAAATTGTGCAGTGCAGTCACAGAAGTGAGTAGATGTGACCTCTCACACGCACAACCTGTGTCCACGTGTACAAATGACAGCGATTCAGTCGAGGTATCATGAAGCCCTATCAAAAAGCCTTTATTCAGCTTGCGTTAAATAGCGGTGCGCTAAAGTTTGGCGAGTTTACATTGAAATCTGGCCGCGTGAGCCCTTATTTTTTTAATGCGGGCCAGTTTCAAAGTGGAGGCGCTCTATGCCAGCTGGGCCGTTTTTATGCCGAGGCATTATTAGACGCCAAGGTGGATTTTGACATGGTGTTTGGGCCCGCCTACAAGGGCATTCCCTTAGCCACAACCTTGGCGGTGGCGCTGGCTGACCGGCACCAACGAGATGTACCCTACTGTTTTAACCGCAAGGAAGCCAAAGATCACGGCGAAGGCGGCACTCTGGTCGGCGCACCACTCGCCGGACGAGTGGTGATCGTGGATGATGTGATCACTGCGGGAACTGCGGTACGCGAAGTATTGGGCTTACTCGCAAAACAAGGCGCCACCCCCGCGGCCATCGTCATTGGGCTAAACAGACAAGAACGGGGGCAGGGTACACGCTCCGCAATTGACGAGTTGACCGAGGCCACCGGTGTGCCGGTGATCAGCATTATTGGACTGGCAGATATTTTGGCATTTTTACAACAAGAACATTCTTCGTCGGATGTGGTCGAAAGGATTGAGCAATACAGGCTTGAATATGGTGTTTAGACCTTTTAAACCAATTTTAGTGAAGGCAGCCCCCCTACTTTTGAGTGTCGGCTTGGCTATGACTGCAAGCAGCAGCCACGCCCAAGGCAGGCTGTATCGGTATGTGAATGAAGAGGGCACCCAGGTGCTGTCTAACTCCATTCCACCGAAGTATGTGAAGCGCGGCTATGAGGTATTAAGCCCCAAAGGACGCGTGTTGCAAGTGATTCCGCCCGAGCCAGACCCCGAAGACAAAGCCCGAGTGGAGAAGGAAAAAGCCTTACTGGCAAAATACGAGATGCTGGCCAAACGCTATAGCTCGGCGGCGGATATCGAATCTGCGCGCGTACGTCGTATGGGGCGGATAGAAGCCAACATCGCCGTTTTAAGAGCCAACATCAACAATCTGACTTCGCAAATCGAAGATCTGATGTCAGATGCGGCAGGCTTCGAGCGCGCAGGGACGAAAGTGCCCAATCATATTTTCACCTCTATTGACGAATTGCGCTCAGAAATTAAAAACACGGAGGCCACGCTGGCACTGCGCTTGGCAGAACACAAGGAGATTAATAACAAGTTCGACGAGGACATCGCTTTATTTGAGAAGGGCAAAGCGTTATTGCTGAACCGACAAACCGTACAAGCAGGCCAATAAATACCTATGGCACTGCTTGCCCGAATCTACGCTAATTGGGTCAATCGGCAAGTTCCCGCCAAATAAGACCACTGCACGGCCCAATCTGACGTAGGTGGTTGGCGAAATTGGCTGCGCACAAATTGTGCAATTTTACCTTCCAAGTAACTCATCCACAGGTTAACTGTGGCGCTGATCGACATCATCAACTGCAATCCTTCGCGCAGTTCGGCCTCGCGCAATACCTGCTTCAGCTGTGTTTCAATTCGATCAAAAAACTGCACCACGCGCACGTGTAAACGCTCGGTTTCTCCTGCCAATGCATCACCCGTCAGGATGCGTGTGATGCCGGGGTTACGTTCGGCAAACACCAAAATCATATGAATCATTTGCTCGCACTTTTGCTCGGCGGAGAGTTCCGCATCCACTGCAATGCGGTTGGCGCGAGCAAAGAGGGTGTCTTCAATAAATTCGATCAAGCCCTCAAACATTTTCGTTTTGCTGGGAAAATGCCGATAAAGCGCGGCTTCCGATACGCCTACTTGTTTGGCCAAAGCCGCTGTTGTAATCCGTGCGCCAGGGCTCGCTTCTAGCATATGCACGAAAGCTTCCAGTATTTGTTGTTTTCTCGGCTTTTTATTTTGATTGGAGTTCATGATGTATGGTCAATTTTTATGGCCCAAACATACCCATCTCCGGCGGGCGAACGGTTCGGAAAATGTTAATACAACTCCATAACACAACCCAGCGACTACCCCTGCCGTGCTGCGTAGTGGAGTAACAGATAAGGTATTTCTCTTGTGTGGCTTTGTTGTAAGCGGGTTTTTATGCCACGAAAACCTTGTCGAGGCAGCGCCTCTCCATTACAACCTGCGTCATACAGGCCCATTTCCAGATCTGACCAGGTAACCGATTACATCTGAGTGCATCACGGGCAAACTTCAGCATTAGCCTAAGGCACCGAAGCCGAGTGACCAAATGCGCGCCAACAAGCGGCGTCATCTTATGATGTAACAATGTCACCTAAATCATTGTGTAATCCTAGCCCTAATTGCCTCCCCCTTCAAGATAAATGATAAAAGTTCGTAATTTAATTTTTATTTGTTATAAGTGTTCCCACGCCAGCATCCGTGAAAATTTCCAGCAATACCGCATGGGGCACGCGCCCATCCACTATGTGAGCGCTCGCTACACCCGATTTCACGGCATCGAGTGCACAGCGAATCTTGGGCAGCATCCCTCCGTAAATCGTGCCATCCTCAATTAACTCGTCTACTCTCTGAGTACTTAACCCGGTAAGAATATCGCCGTTTTTATCCTGTAAGCCCGTTACATTGGTTAACAACATCAGTTTTTCTGCTTGCATCACTTCTGCAACTTTGCCAGCCACCAAGTCGGCATTGATATTGTAAGACGCACCATCGCTGCCCACCCCAATGGGGGCAATCACAGGAATGAAGTCACTCTGCACCAATAGGTCAATCACTTTGCGATTGATTGAGCGCACCTCTCCCACATGACCGATGTCGATAATTTCTGTGGCTTGCAGATCAGGAGTTTTTCTTGTGGCTTCCATTTTACGCGCTTGAATCAAATGACCATCTTTGCCTGTGATGCCTATCGCTTGACCGCCGTTTCGATTGATTAAGTTGACTATTTGCTTATTCACCGTGCCGCCCAGTACCATTTCCACCACATCCATGGTTTCACCATCGGTGACACGCATACCATCGACAAACTGCGATTGAATATTGAGCTTGTTAAGCAACTCACCAATTTGCGGCCCCCCTCCGTGAACAACAATGGGGTTCATGCCCACCAACTTCATCAGAACCACATCGCGCGCAAAACTGTTTTGCAAGCTTTCATCCACCATGGCATTGCCGCCAAACTTCACCACAAAGGTTTTGTTGGTAAAACGCTGAATATAAGGCAGCGCCTCGGTCAATACCTTTGAAATATGTGCGGCATCAATCACTGAGTCATTCATGAATAAACCTTTATCGTGTCTTTATTTTACATCCAGCAGGGAAATTCCTGGATATCTAACCCATTACGACCAATTAAATTGAATGCTGTTATCAATTTTGCGAATCTCTCGCGTAAACATCGCCTTCAATGAATGGATCTGCTCTTCCGATTCTGCTTCAAATCGCAAGGTTAAGTGTGCCGCAGTATTGGATGCCCTCACCAGGCCCCAACCATAGGCAAATTCCGCACGCACGCCGTCAATGGTAATCAATTTGGCGTCGCCAAAATCTCCTTCGGATTTCAATCGTTCAATCACTTCAAACTTTTTCGCTTCCGGCACGTCGATGCGAATTTCGGGCGTTGCGTGCATTTTGGGTAACGCATCAAAAACGTCGTCCAGAGATTCGTCCACTAGGCTGACAATTTCAATCAAACGAGCAGCGGCATACATTCCATCGTCAAACCCAAACCATCGGTCTTTGATAAAAATATGCCCTGAGTACTCCCCGCCTAGCAGCGCGCCGGTTTCTTCTACCTTGGCCCGCATCAAGGCATGCCCCGTCTTCCACATAATGGGGCGCCCCCCGTTACTGCTCACCGTGGCATTCAACAATCGGCTACTTTTAACATCAAACACCACATCGGCACCGGGGTTGCGTGCAAGAATATCTTTTGCAAATAGCATCAACAGCTGGTCAGGCCAAATAATATGCCCCTTAGGCGTTACCACAGCCAGTCGATCGCCATCGCCATCAAATGCCACGCCCAAATCAGCATTTGCCTCCTGTACTTTTTTGATCAACGCTTGGAGGTTTTCCGCCACCGAAGGGTCGGGCCCATGGTTGGGGAAGCTACCATCCAAATCGCAAAATAAAGGAATCACCGTACAACCCAATTCACTAAACAATTTGGGTGCCACTTTGCCCGTCACGCCGTTCCCGGCATCAATCACGATACTCATTTCTGCCGCCAACGCCACGTCAGAAAATATCGTATCAATGTAACGGTCAACAACGTCTTCAGAAGACTCTGAGCCGATGCCTTGCTTAAATTGCTTACGTAAAATTCGCTCGCGAATGGCTTGGATATCGTCTTCACTGCGTGTCTTGCCCTTCATCACCACCTTAAACCCGTTGTACTCACCGGGGTTGTGGCTCGCGGTTACCATCACTGCACTGGATGTTTGTTCGAGAGTTTCCACGGCGTAGTACAAAACAGGCGTGGGTACCGTGCCGACGTTTATCACATCACAGCCCGTACTCAAAATACCGCGAATCAAGTTTTCCGTCAGAATAGGGCTATGTGTTCGCGCATCCCGGCCAACGATTAAAGAGCGCTCACCCGACTCCATAGCTTCGCTGCCCAGGGCCTGTCCAATTTTTTGCGCAAGCTCATGGGTAATTTCGCTTTCGTATAGGCCGCGCACGTCATAGCGGCGAAAGATATGGGCAGGCACATCCACTTCTGACTCTTCTTCAAAAGCCTCGCTGATATCCAGCGGGTCCTCACCGGTCTCGTTAGTTTCATCAATGGACCCCAATAGAGCTTCGTTGTCTTCATTGAGCTCGATTTCCACCTGCGGCGCGTCGCTGTCTTCACGCGGCGATCGCCCCATACGGCGATGTGTTTCTTCCACTGCTTGATATTTTTTTTGTATTAGGCGGCCGATCACCAGACCGCCCAATAAAAACAAGATGATAATGCCGAAACCGCCCACGAAGCCCACCATGCCGAGCACCACATAATCCACCTCCGTTTTAGAGCGCAAAGCATTTGATGCCGTGAACTCTACCTGCCACGGCGTGTTAGGCACTTCAATACGTTGGGCTTTATACAACTCTCCCTGACCAAAGGAGCCTAACAGCCTTTGCTTGCCATCAAACTCTTGATAAAGCGCGACTCGGCCCATGCCATCAAAGCCCGTACGCAACTGCTCGTACAAAGTCTCAATAGGTAACACCACCATGATGGTACCTACAACGGGTTTGCGTTCATCGTCAGGTACGGGCACCACGACATTGACCCGCCAACCGCTGTCTCCCGAGTCCAAAGCCTCAGGCTTCACCATCTCACGTGCCTCTGCACGACGAATTTGCTCAAGCTCGGCAAAGCGCATGGGAGGGGTTGCCTCCAAATCCAACTTTGCGTCTCCTACCGCGAATAGGCGAATGGCTTCTGCGTACGGAAAAGAGTTGCGAATGGCGTTTTTGATTTCTAACAGGCCAACGGGGTCCTTGTAGACGAAACTTGTTGCAAGAGAGCTGCTTTTGGTGAAAAACTCAAGCTTTACATGAGCGTCACGCATAAAGCGAGAAAGGTGAGAAGAAGCCACGCGGGCATTTTGCTCGGCAAACTTTTCCAACTGATGGTTACGCTCTTGCACCACAAAAGTTTGCCAGGCCCCCAATCCCACTAAGGCGGCGACCAATACACCCAATACGACACTCAATGTCATCACAAAAGACACGGGATTTTTTTCCATTGCAGCGCTGAACCCGCTGAATAAACGACCCATCATTTCTTTTTGTTTTGCTTTTTTCTGGGCTTTTTTTATTTCCTCAATAGAACGTCGGTTCACTCAAACGGCCCCTTGTCTTTTTTATGCTGAATGGTTTATTTGCTTGGCCATCAACGCGATTAATTCGCGCGCCAACTGGCGTTTACTTTTTTGCTGATACGCAAGACGACGATCTTTGAGGATCACCTCCACCGCATTGTCATCGCTGTTAAATCCAATATTGGACTGACTCACGTCGTTTGCCACCACCATATCCAAGTTTTTACGGCGCCGCTTGTCCTCGGCGTAGGCGATGAGGTTTTGCGTTTCTGCGGCAAACCCCACCACATAAGGTCGCGCAGATTGCTCGGCAACGGTTGCCACGATATCGGGGTTTTTCACGAGCGTGAGGGTTTGCATAGTGTGCGAATCTTGTTTTTTTATCTTTTGTTGCGCCACCGATTCTGGTCGGAAATCGGCCACCGCCGCTGCCGCGATAAATAGGTCCATTTGGCCCACGTACTGAAGACTGGCCTCTAGCATCTCAGACGCCGACTCCACCATTATCATTGTTGCCCGGTCTACCGGTGGCAATGCTGTAGGTCCAGAAATCAGCACCACACGCGCCCCGGCCTCAACCGCCGCCGCCGCCAGGGCGTAGCCCATCTTACCGGAGCTTCGATTGCTAAGATACCTCACCGGGTCAATAGCCTCGCGGGTGGGACCTGCCGTAATCACCACGGTTTTACCCACTAAAATACCCGACTCAAACAAAGCACTTACGCACTCTGCCAGCACCTCGGCCTCCAGCATGCGCCCCGGCCCTACATCGCCACACGCCTGCTCGCCCGAATCGGGGCCCCAAACGATAACGCCACGCGATTTCAAGGTTTGAACATTGGCGACAGTGGCCGCATGGGACCACATGGCCTGGTTCATGGCGGGCGCCACCGCCAGTGGTGCTGCGCTGGCTAAACACACGGTGGTCAGCAAATCGTTTCCGAAACCTTGCGCCAAGCGCGCAAGACAATTGGCACTTGCGGGCGCAACGACAATGGCGTCGGCCCATTTGGCCAAGGCAATATGACCCATGCCCGCTTCTGCATCGGGGTCCAACAACTCAGTGTGCACAGGTGACCCCGACAACGCTTGAAACGTCAACGGTGCGACAAACGCAGTGGCACCCTGAGTCATGACCACGCGGACCTCAGCCCCCAACTTAACCAACAAGCGAGTGAGTTCAGCGGCTTTGTACGCTGCAATGCCTCCAGTCACACCCAGTACTATGCGTTTATTCATTAATGAATGCATACATACGCCCCAACTCTTTCGTCCGCATTATAAACCTTATCTCACTAAAAGCCGTGCCCCATTCCCATACCCGTAGGCTTTGGTTAAACTGGCCCCACACCTGCGCAAAAGGAATTGCTCATGACCATTAAACATTGGCCCGCCAGTGACAGGCCCCGCGAAAAACTTCTAGAGTTTGGCGCCGAAGCTTTATCCGATGCTGAACTGCTCGCCATTTTCTTAAGAACGGGCTGCCAAGGCCATTCAGCCGTTGATATTGCTCGGTTGCTGTTATCCCAATTTGGAAGTCTACGTGCCTTAGTGGGGGCCTCTAGAACGCAGTTTTGTGCCCAAAAGGGCTTGGGTAGCGCCAAGTACGTGCAGTTGCAGGCCGTGATGGAAATGGCCAAACGCCACCTGGCAGAACCCTTGCAGCGCGACCACTGTTTCACCGATGTAGCAGCGGTCAAACGCTACTTGCATTGCACCCTCCGAGATTTGCCCCACGAAAAGCTCATTGCGCTGTTTTTGGATACTCAGCATCGACTGATGCACACCCATACGCTCGCTACCGGCACCTTAGACGGCGCCACCGTTTATCCACGCGAGGTGCTCAAGGCTGTTTTGGCGCACAACGCTGCTGCAGTCATACTGGCACACAACCATCCCTCAGGCGTTGCCGAGCCCTCGATTGCCGACAGAGACATTACCGAGCGGCTTTGCAAAGCGCTCGCGCTGATAGAGGTGCGGGTTTTGGATCACCTGGTGGTCGGCGACCGTGAAGTGACTTCCTTTGCCGAGCGAGGCTGGCTGCCCTAGGGCCGCTGAAAAGGCGCAGTACACTACTGCACCTGGGCGTGACTCCGCGCAAAGGCCGCTTACCCCACCCAGATTTTTGTTGATTTGGCTTTCTGCTTCTGGTATAAATCGCGCCTCTTTCAGCCGGCCTGGGCAAATTTAAGCCACCCTGTGGTGGACAATGCTGCTTTCAAAGCCGTCTCGCCCATGCGCAAGCGGGCATAAATTCCATTGGATTGTAAGGCACACAGGCTCTGGGCTTGTGGCAATGAATAAAGATTACGGGGCACAAAATGGCTAAGGTATGTCAGGTTACAGGGAAACGTCCTATAACCGGTAACAACGTTTCACACGCAAAAAACCACACCAAGCGTCGTTTTTTGCCAAACTTACACACGCATCGTTTTTGGTTAGAGTCTGAAAAACGTTTTGTTAAATTGCGTGTTTCTTCAAAAGGCATGCGCATCATCGATAAAAACGGCATCGAGTCCGTTTTGGCAGACATTCGCGCACGCGGCGAAAAAGTGTAACGCCAAGGGCGAACGAGGGGAATTCTTATGCGTGATAAAATTCGTTTAAACAGCAGCGCCGGTACCGGTCACTTCTACACCACGACCAAAAACAAGCGCACCATGCCAGAAAAAATGGAAATCAAAAAGTACGATCCTGTGGCTCGTAAGCACGTGGTCTACAAAGAAGGCAAAATTAAGTAACACGCCATAGCGTTGCGGGCTCAAGTGGCTCGACACCCATGGACACCAAACCCGGCCATCGCCGGGTTTTTTTATGTACAGGACGTACGGTATGCCGCGGATGCAGGAAGCATGAAGCGGCGTGGCCCGATTGACGACTAAACCTGTTCTAAGACGCAAGAGCGGCGCGGTCCGATTGACGACTAACCCTGTTCTGAGGATGCAGGACCGGCGTAGACTCACAACGCACTCTATTCTGAGGAAGCGCAGGAGCGGCTTAGTCCGATTGACGAATTACCCAATTCCTGCCGAAAGCCTTCAGCTTAGAATAACCGCGGTATGCCGCGGATGCAGGACGCATGAAGCGACGCGCTCCGCTTGACTCACTCCCGCGTCAATCGCAAGTGGCCATAAACATCGAGCTCCGCGCGCCACCCCTCGCCCACCAAAGTCGTGGCCACCTCTTCACAAATAATGGCCGGACCAAGAATTGACTGGCCGGGGGCCAAATCAGACCGCCACCAAACCTCGGTAACCCCAAGGCCAGGTAACCGCTGTTCATATCGGGCCAACCCTGGCGGCCTGGTCGCTAATGTCTGCTCTGGCGACACCTGTGCAGGCACCGATATCTGCACTCGAATATTCACCAGTTCAACGTCCAAATCCAGCGCGTGGCCCAATTGGCTTTTGTGCGCCTGATGAAACTGTCGAATCACACTTGCCACATCGCCCGACCAGGGCAGGTTGATGTAAAACGACTGCCCAAGGTAGCGGCAATCCACGCTAAAAACCTCACTCAACTGCTCGACCGAACCTTCAGCGGCCAAGGCGCATTTGCCCTCAACTGCCAAGCATGTCATCTCTTCGCCGAGCACTTGATTACTAACGGCGGTCAAAGGTCGCAGGATAGTTTTGGATAACTGTCGCGTTTTGGGCGCTACCAACATACCAAAAGCGGATAGCACGCCGCCATTGGCCGGCACCAGTATCCGCTTAACGTTCAGCGCCTCTGCCAAAGCACACATGTGTAAGCCACCGGCACCGCCAAAACAGCACAGGTCAAAATCTGCCGGATTGTGGCCCTTGTGCACGCTCATCACCCGCAAGGCCGCGGCCATATGCTCGTTGGCCAATGTCACGATGCCTTGGGCCGCCTCAATGGTGCTCACACCCAAGGCTTTTGCGATGGTGCCAACCGCTGACTCCGCTTCAGCCAACGCCAGCGGCATTCGCCCACCCAAAAAGAACTCGGGTCGCAACCGACCCAACACCGCATTGGCGTCGGTGACGGTCGCTTGTTGCCCGCCCAGACCGTAACAGGCCGGCCCTGGATGCGCACCAGCAGAAGCTGGTCCCACGTGTAACAAGCCGCCCTTGTCTAGAAAAGCCAATGAACCGCCGCCTGCGCCAATCGTGTGCATATCCACCATCGGTACTGCAACAGGGTAGGGGCCAAGGCGTGCTTCACTGGAAAGCGCAATGGCGCCATCCAGCAATGCCACGTCTGTAGAGGTTCCACCCATATCAAAAGTAAGTAAGCGATCACACTCAGCCTGTTTGCCAATGAACAAGGCCCCCGCGAGGCCACCGGCAGGACCAGACAACAGCATATTCACCGCGCGCCGACTCGCCACTGCCGCACTCATGGTACCGCCACTCGACTGCATCACGCCCAACGGGCAGGGTGTTACGGCTTGATGTAAGCGGGTTAGGTAATCTGCCACTTTGGGGCCCAACCAGGCGTTTAACCAGGTAGCCATGCCGCGCTCGTATTCTTTGTACTCTGCCAGTACTTCATGCGAGCAACTGACAAAGGCAACATCAGCCAATGCCGCCGCCAGGCGTTGCTCTTCCTCGGGGTTTTGATACGCAAACAACAAATTGATCGCGATGGCTTCAGGCGCTAGCGCCTCAACGGCCGCGACCACTCGCGCAATCTCTTCGTTGGTTAAGGCCTCCACCACAGTACCATCGGCCCCTCGACGGCAGGCAACCTCTACGCATAGAGACGCAGGAACAGGTGGAATAGGGTCACTCGGTTGCAGGGCATAAATGTCATCGCGATTTTGGCGGCCAAGGGTGAGCATATCGCCAAAACCTGCGTTGGTGATAAAAGCGGTGCGAACCCCCTTGCCCTCAAGTGCTGCATTAGTGGCGACGGTACTGCCATGCACGATGCTCACAGCTCCCTTTTGTACCGCCTCGGTTAACTCAAGGTCTTCGATGCCTTGTACAATGGCGCGCTCTGGTGACTCTGGCGTAGACAGTACTTTATGAATACGTGCGCCTTCTGGACCCCAAAGGTACAAATCGGTAAAAGTGCCACCGGTATCAACGCCGAGATAATGTGTTAGTTGTGTCATACCCATCTAGATTTGTGAGGAAAGGGCTGTGCCCGAATTACCTGAAGTTGAAACCACCTTACGCGGCATTGGCCCCCACATTCAGGGTAAGCGGGTGCAACGCTGTATTATCCGCAACCCTAACTTGCGCTGGCCCATATCGCCGACCTTAACCCAGGCCGTGGAAGGTCAAAGGCTAAACCAGCTTTCTCGGCGAGGTAAATATTTAATTCTTTCTTTTGCCCAAGGTCATGCCCTATGGCATTTAGGAATGTCTGGGAGCCTACGTATTGTACCCGCATCGAAGCCCCCGGCCACCCACGACCATGTGGATTGGGTATTTGGCCCCAAAATAGTGTTGCGCTATCACGACCCACGGCGTTTTGGCGCTTTACTCTGGACAGAAGACCCTGTGGCCTGCCATCCGTTAATTCAGCACTTAGGCCCAGAGCCGCTCGGTGCAGATTTTAACGGCGACTACCTCTATCAAAAATCGCGCAAGCGCTCACAAGCGGTGAAGACTTTTATAATGGACGCCAAAGTGGTGGTGGGAGTGGGCAATATCTACGCAAACGAAGCCTTGTTTTTAAGCGGCATTCACCCCTTTAAAGCCTGCGGCAAACTCAGTAAACCACAATACCAACGCCTCGCTGACACCATCACCCAAGTACTGCAATTTGCCATTACCCGCGGCGGCACCACTTTGCGAGATTTCGTCGGCGGCGACGGCAAACCCGGTTATTTCGCGCAGGAGTTATTCGTATACGGCAGAGGTAGCAAGCCCTGCAAGCAGTGTGGCAAAGCACTCACTGAAAAAGTTTTGGCACAGAGGGCTACGGTTTATTGCACGCAATGCCAGCGGTGAGGCTATCTGCAGACTGATGTTCTGTCTGGGGTAAGAAACGGGCGTTGCCGCGCTTGCGGCTTTGGGATCGAGAACGTCGTGAGTCGGGGCACACCGCTCCATGCTGACTTAGAATAGAGTGAATTGTTAGTCGGACCACGCCGCTCCTGCGCTTCCTGCGCCCGCGGCATACCGTACGTCCTGTACATAAAAAAACCCAGCGGCCTTGGGGGGAACCACTGGGTTAGGGAGGCGCCAATAGCAACACCTGTGGGAGTGTTCGTGCGCCTCCTACTGCTTTGGAAACCACGGTGCGCGCTAAGTTCCCGACAACCTCAAAAAACTTTTATTTGAATTGGACACTAAAATCATTCGTTAAGCGGCGCTTTACAATTTTTTTCAATGAAGTCTGAATGGCTGGGCATATAGTCTGCAGATTTGGCCACCACACGCTTAACCTGTTCCAATCTTCGTAAGATTTCATCATCAGGGAGCGTGTCCGCCAAGGGGTGGTATCGCTTTGGCGCAACACCCTGACCATGAAACACTTCTAACCAACTGGTTTCATTAAACAACTCGTTGTTAAAGCGATGCAGAGTGCCATTGGCACGAAATACATCTATTTTGTGCTGCAATGAATCGGGTATGGACATATTTTTACAATACCGCCAAAACTCAGAATCTTCTCGTTCTGTTGCCTTGTAGTGCAGTATTAAAAAATCACGTATGGAGGTGTATTCCAAATCCACCTGGCGATTAAATTCGTCCGTGATGGCTTGGTTAAAATCTCGCGTGGGGAACATGGACATTAAACGTGAAATGGCCGACTGCACCAAATGGATACTGGTGGACTCCAAAGGCTCCATAAAGCCACTGGCCAACCCCAGCGCAATGCAGTTTTTTTTCCAAACCTCTTTGCGCTTACCCGCTTTAAAGCGAAACAATCGTGGCTCACTTAATGGTTGCGCATCTAGGTTGTCGAGCAAGATTGCTTGGGCCTGTTGTTCGTCCATAAAAGGTGAACTGAACACATGCCCATTGCCCGTGCGGTGCTGTAAAGGAATACGCCATTGCCAGCCGGCACTGTGCGCTGTGGCACGCGTGTAGGGCAAAAGCGGTTCGGTTTTTTCACAAGGGACTGCCCATGCGCTATCACACGGGAGCCAATGGGTCCAATCTTCATACCCGGCTTTTAGGGCGTCTTCAATCAATAGGCCTTGAAACCCAGAGCAATCGATAAATAAATCCGCAGACAAACTGGAACCGTCATTAAGCGTCACAGATTCTATAAAACCTGAATGCTCATTTAGGTTCACTTTTTCGATATGGCCAACGGTGTGCTTAACGCCTTGCCGCAACGCATAGCCTTTTAAAAAATTCGCATAAAGGCCCGCGTCAAATTGAAAGGCATACACAATATTAGATAGGGGAGAGTCTCCGGCATTCACCGAACGCATGAATTTATTCTGCTGGCTGGCAACACAATTCAGGGTGTACGCGGCAATATCATCGGCCTGCTGCTTTTGTCGCATTTTCCACCAGTAGTGGTAGAACTGAAGATAGTGCATGTCGCGCCCAACATCACCAAAGGCGTGGATGTAACGGCTGCCCGGTTTTAGCCAATCGACAAATTCAATTCCTAATTTAAAAGTCCCTTGGGTACATTTTAAAAATTCATCTTCATTCAAACCCAAAGTTTTATTAAAGACCACAATCTGCGGAATGGTTGCCTCGCCGACACCAACGGTGGGCTGCTGACTGGATTCCACCAAGTGGATAGAACACTGTTCTCCATCCAAAAATTTAGACAGGGAGACGGCCGCCATCCAACCTGCGGTACCACCACCAACTATGGTGATTGTGCGAATATTGTTATTCGTCATAGTACTTTCCGATTAACTCGTTGGGCCTATTATAGGCATTCGTAATAGTGCTGTTAAATATTGTCGATGATCCTTCACGCCCTCAAGCGCGCGCGTGATCGCCATTTGGAGTTTTGCCATATGATGGGTGGCAACCGAAAGTTCCACACCTTCGGTAATCGGGTCAAGGTGTTGGGGAAAGCGATTCATTCCGATTAACAGTGACAATTGATCATTCGCACTGACAACACCTCCCTCAAAAGCTGGCCAGGTCCCTCGCCAATTATACAACTCTAATTTTTGCTGCATTTCGCTGGACAATGGCACATGGTTCCTAGCAATGCCATAAGCGCTTTTCTGGTCAGCTGCCAGCAGGCGCAGTAACCACATCGCGTCTATCACTCTGGAGATTTTTTGACGCATCACGTTATTGTAATGCCGCCCAATGGCGGAATTTGTGGAACCCGTAGGAGTTAGTTTTGATAAAGGCTCTAACGCCGCCCAGGTTAAATCCAATATTGAAACCATCGGTGTATTGATGTTGACGCTCGCAGGGCCTATGGCAATACAATTGTTGACCCAATGCGCCTTGGCATAATAGTCATCATCCTGTGTAATCTCTACCTTTGCGTTTTTAAAGCGCTGCTGAAAAGCCTCTATCATTTCTGGAGGACAATCTTCAGCATTGGTCAAAACACTCAATTGCGAATAACAGAGACTGTGCTGCATATATTCCATGCCTATTGGAAGTAACGTTGCAATATCACAGGAAAGATTGGCAGATTTATTGTCAAGCAACGCCCTCAAACGAAGACCCAGGGTAGCGCTTGTATCAATTGATTTTTTTGCCAGATCTTGCACAGCGTTTTGCAAAGGCTTCTGCGTACGAACCAATGTTCGTGACGGGGTGCAATCGAAAAACAGCTCTGCTTGCAACGCATGGCCATCCACCCACACCGATTGAATATCTCCGGCATCCTTTAATTGGACGCGTTCAATCTGTGCGTCATAAAAATCGATTTTTGTGTGCACGCGCTTGGCCAGCCATCGACAAAATTGTTGCTCATCAAAATGCCAACCATAACGCAGTGAAGAGAAAATTGAGGTGGGATCATCCACTGGGTGGCAAAATTTATCCAGCCTTGCCAAGTGCGCCGCCAGTGAAAATTCATGATAGGGGGGTAAAGACTCTCTAATGGATTTTAGTAGTTTCCAATACAGCTTGTAAAAAGCCAAATGTTGAATAGGCGCGCCTAGCTCTCCCCAGGTTTGAACATGCGTATGCTTGATACCTCGCCAGCCTTGGTAAACCGTCGCCAATTTAAACGCTGCCGAAGAGGCCCGCATAAACTCTGCCTCAGTAGCACCAATCCATTGTAAAAAAGACCGAAACGAGGGCAACACGCTGGCCAGGCGCGGTGAACCTGGTGGCTCACCCTGAGTGACCAGAATAATCTTGGTATGGGTTCGCTCATACCGCTTTAACAAGTAGGCACAGGTCATCCAAGCGGCGGTTCCGCCACCAGCAACAAGTATGCGTTTCGGTGCACGGCCGTCAATGGAATCCATGGGGGTTCCGGCAAAAGCTCAAACGAGAATGTCGGTGCGCACATCTAGGCATAGAGACTCCGGCCAGGACGGTGGCCATTTTGGGTGTTTTCATGCAAACACTGCTTGAGGGCTTGTTGGTGATTGGGGATGGCCCCCAGCCCTTGGTTAACCTCCGAAGCAAGCAACGCCAACACCTCCGATAGCTCTTTCTCTGAGTAGCTCTGAACACAAGGGTGCAATTGCCTTGGATAATGTGCTTGGCCACACATAACCGCCAACCAGCTCGGCTCTGCGAATGCGCCATTTTCTTCTTCTATGACAACGCCAGCTTCTTCATAAGCGGCCATTTTGGCTTGCAAAGAATCGGGAATCGGCATATTGGCACAATACTGCCAAAAAGCTTCATCTTTTCGCTTATTCAGTTTGTAATGCAGAATAATAAAATCCCGTATGGTTTCATATTCTTTGTTCAACGCGGTATTGAACTGTTGTCGCTCTTTTTCGTAATCTTGGCTCACCGGAAACAATTCTACCAACTTGTAAATAGCGGATTGAATCAAGTGAATACTCGTGGACTCCAAAGGTTCGAGAAAGCCGCTGGAAAGACCAATGGCCACACAGTTTTTTTTCCACCCCACTTGCCTACAACCAGCACCAAAACGGAATGGTTTAGGGTCTGCCAACCGTTGATTGTTCAACCCACTGACAAATTCAGTATTGGCCTTCTCATCACTGATAAAATTAGATGCGTAAACCAACCCATTGCCCATTCTATTTTGGAGTGGAATACGCCACTGCCAACCGGCTGATCGAGCAGCTGATACGGTGTACGGAGGGTAATCGTCTAGCAGTGCGGTGGGTGCCGCCAAAGCGCGGTCACATGGCAGCCAGTGGCTCCAATCTTGAAACGAAACCCCCAAAGCTTGCCCCAATAAGCGAGCCCTAAAACCCGTACAATCAATATAGAGGTCGCCTTGGTACTCGCTACCGTCTGCCAATTTTAACGATTCTATCGCGCCACTATTTTGATCGAGTTTGACTTCCTGAACGGTTCCCTGTTTGTGAATGACGCCGTGGCTTTCACTCCACTGCCTTAAAAAATGCGCATAGGCCACTGCGTCTAAATGATACGCGTAGGAAAAAGTATGACGTGGGTTGGCAGCCAGGTGAGGATGACAAAACTGATGAGCACGCGCCAATCGACCGGATAACGCGAAGGATTCAAAAGGCGCCGGGTTGAGCCCCAAAGACTTTGCCTTTAACCAAAAGTGGTGAAACCCAATTTGAGCAATCTCACGCCCATGCACACCGAAACTATGTAGGTACGACGATTTCGGGCCACTCCAATGCTCGAAACTAATACCCAGTTTAAACGTGGCGCCTGTCGCTTTTAAAAAGGTAGGCTCGTCGATGCCCAAAAGATAATGCAAATCCCGCAGCGGAGGTAAAGTGGCTTCGCCAACGCCCACAGTTTCTATTTGTTCAGATTCAATGAGATAAATGGGCCTACTGGATCCCATCAAGCGTGCCATTACTGCAGCAGTCATCCAGCCTGCAGTGCCGCCGCCAACGATCACCATTTTGCCATTGTTTAATTGGCTCAAAAGTAAACCCTTCTCAGAACTTCGGATACCTGCTATTAAAGGCCAAAAAAAAGCGCACCCTTGAGTGCGCTTTTCAGTTTTACCATCTACGCCGACAACTTGGCGTTCTAAACCTTCACTAAAAACTCGCGCGGAACACTAAGCTATAGCGTCGATCATTCACAAACCAAGACCGCCCAAGTTTGTGTTCATCATCCACTAACTGAAAGGTCTGTGTTGTCGTGTTAAGTAGGTTCACACCTTGAAGCCCAATTTTGATTTCGTCGGTAATGTTGTAAAAGATCGATGCATCCAAGTAGCCGGCATCATCGGTATAGACCGGCATACGCGAAATCACATCGAAGGACGTCAATAAATACTCTGAACGCCAGTTATAGGCCAGTCGCGCATCAATATCATACTTTTGATACATCAAAATAAAGTTCGCGGTGTGTTCAGACTGGCCTTCCAAACCGATTTCTTGCGAGTCTGTCGTATCTCCATTCACAAAGCTGGCATTGTCATTGTCGACAACGTCCGCACCGGGGTTGGGAATACCTGACGCCTGAATATTGGAGTAGTTGATTTGCGTACCCAATCCATCTAAGGGCTCTGGCAACATATCAAAAAACTGTTGATAGTTGATCTCGAAACCCTTCATTTTGCCTTTACCGCCGTTCATAGGGCCGGTAACGGTAACCACTTCAGACGCACCGGTTGTGGGGTTCACGAACTCTCGGTTAACGGCGCCTTGAATAAAGAAGTTTTTCAAATCTTTATAAAAGACCGAGGCCGTCAAGCTACCAGCATTATCAAAATACCACTCCAGTGAGAGGTCAAGTTGGTTAGACTCCATCGGCTTCAGGAAAGGGTTTTTGGCTTCTGCATTCCAGGCAGCCAATCTAATAGAGTTGGGATCTATCACTTGCTGTTCGTTAATCCGGTTGCCGTCTTCATCCAGAGGGTAGGCCTCTCCAGGAGGGGCATCGGGATGCGGATTACCTGGCGTGAAATCGAACAATGTATCGTAATAGGTGTACTGTATATCCGAGTTTCGGATTTTGGTGTAATTGCGCATTTCACCAATGTCCGGCAATGCAATGGCCTTAGAGACCGCAAACCGTCCAATCAGCTCGGGGCTGATTTCCATTTTTACGTTAAAGCTCGGCAAGGTTTTGGTATAACGCTGTGCCGCGTAATCTTTTGACGCAGCGCCATTGGCAAAGGCCTTCCACTCTTCCGGAATAAAGTTATTCACATCCCCTAAGAATTCAGAGCTTTCGTCGAACAAATCATAGGGCAGATCGTTGATGGGGTCTGGGTATAAGCCAGTATCCGTCGGGTTAAAGGTGTAGGGGTTAAAACCCGACGGTGCGCGTCTACCTGGGCGTAAATCGGGATAAGTGGTATTACCCGTGGATTCGGACTCGATGGTAACCACCCGCACGCCAAAGTTACCGGCAATGCGCAGCTCGGTATCAATTTCAAAATCAGCCCGCACATAGAAAGCATCGTTAACTTCCCGTGAGTCGGTAATCTCTTCATCCAAAAATGTACCATTTAGATCAGAGCGCAGCACATTGGCACAATTGCCATCGGCATCAAAAATGTCTTGATCCACGCGCTGATCCAGTGGTCGCCAATCGGCACAGTCGTTGTTGGTGTATTCCGCAAAAATTTCACCCCAGCGGTCATAGGCGCCCATCAACTCGTTCGAGGGGTGCAAGGTGGTCATGGGTGCCCCCCCAAAAGCGACAACACTGCCGCGATGGAAATCACTCCAATCCACCGTTTGAGCCATGGGAATACCATCGCCAACGGTCTCGGGAAGCTCATCTAACCAAGCGAGGCCACTTTGCCATAAAGGCTCGATAGCTCCCCAGTTGTAGGTAGAGTCTCGCACAATCTGGTGGCGCTCTGCGTGTCGATAACCCCCTTTAACGCTGGTGATAAACCCTTCATCAAAAAAGTAAGTGGCATCCAACCGGTAAGCAGTGGAATCGCCGTCACTACGCTCAATGTGATCCGATGCAGCATAATTGGCCGCATAGGAACCTGGGTCAGAAAAGTAAGGATAATCAGCGGCCCAGTAAGGTTTGGCGTTATCGGCTAAGGTTTCGCCTTCGTCCAGCAGGGTTTCCAGCTCCGCATCACTCGCCAACGCCCAAGGACTGAAGATAGATAATACAGGCGTATCACCTCTCACATCATAGTATTGGTTCATAAAGGTGGCGAACATCAAGGTGTAGTCGTTGTTCGACGTCTCCGCATCAATGTATTGGAAATCACCCTCTAACTCGAACTTATCACTCGGCACCCATTTTAAATTAACCGAAAAATCCTGCACCAGCGTTTCTTGCACTTGACGACGGGTATCGGTGATGTATCGAGAACCAAAGTGTTGTACGCCGGCGACCTCGCCCATATTCAAAGGGGCGTTTGACGGTGTTTTTTCGTCACTCCCCCGCCAGCCAGATGCGATATTGGTTAATAAACCGTGGGTAAATATACCGTCGTTGTCAAACCCATACCCAACACCCGCGAACGGTTGGTAATACTGGGTTGCCGAATTGTAGTCACCTTGGTTTTTGATGGAGTTTTCCGTCCAGGCCAAAGAGGCATCCGAGCGGATAAATTGTGAGGTCAGCAAAAATGTGTCATCGGGGTTTTCCCATTGGAAAGCCATGGCCAAACCATTGCGCTCACGCGCATCGTCTTTCATGGTCATATTGGCACCAGTGGGGATTAAAACGCCCTGGTTAGTGCAACTATTAGCTGAAGTATCTGCAGGGTCTGGATCTTTACAAAATAGCGGCGCTCCACCGGGGTACGTGCGTGGCTGGCGATCAGCAACGCCGCGACCAAAGGTGCCGTCATAAATGTAGGGGCTGGCCACACTAAAACCGGGAATGATCACGTTGTCTGCGGTGACATCAGCTAACCCACGCAATTCAAATCTATCAGTTTGGATACCGTGCGAAGTGGCTTCTAACTCAGAGCGGGTTGCATTAATCAAAAACCCAAATTCACCTGCGTCGGTGTCCCAACGATCGCTGAATAAACCAGAAATGGTTGGCGTGGTTTCTTCCACCATGTCTCCGTAAGTTAGATCTCCGGACAACCCAATTTGCCTACCGCCAGAGTCAAAGGGCTTACGCGTGACCAAATCGATGGTGCCGGCAATACCCCCCTCAACCATATCGGCCGTTTGGTTTTTATAGACCGCCACGGTCTGCATCAATTCGGGCGGCACATCTTGGAACGAAAGTCCTCGCCCTGAATTTGCAGTAAAAGAATCACGGCCATTGAACTCTGATCGCGTCTGCGTCATACCACGCACCACAGCACCAGAGCCTTCCACACCAAAATGGTCAGGGTCTTCATTGGAGGCAAAGCGCTCAATCGATATACCCGGTACCCGCTGCAACGCCTCAAGCACACTTCGATCTGGCAACGAGCCAATATCAGAAGCCGAGATAGCATCAACAAAGGTATCCGCCTCGCGCTTAATATCCTGCGCATTATTGAGGCTTTGCCGGGTCCCTTGAACCACAACTTCTTCAATGATCGGAACTGAGGCTGAGCTTTCGTCGGTAGTTTCCTGCGCAAAAACATGCTGCCCGGAGAGAGCACCCATCAAAACGACCAGAGACGACGCTAAACTGACCCCAGCTTTCGCCCCAATATTTGGGATGGTAGACATACTATGATTCTCTTATTATTGTACCTATTCAAAAAATGGCCGGTTTCGCACATTCGGGCTGGCTGCAAAGCTAAAGCTATTGCACTGTGAATGGTCTGCCCCAATGAAAAACAAAACCGCGTTACGAGGTTCGCAAAATTAACAGCCACTAATACTGCAACAATCAATTCCTTTAGTCAAACCACGCGCGCGTGCTGCGCGAGATAAAAAAACCTTTGGCCCTTGTAGCACTGAATTGCAGACGGCGCTTTGTTAGCGCAACCCAATCTCATGAGGCACCCATATTTCACCTTTTAGCCATAAGACAGCGGTAAAAAGCTGTGGCTTTGTTCTAAGAACAACCAATAGTATGGACTCCCTTTCAATCGGGGGGTATGCTAAAGTCCGATGAGCCGGAGCTGAGCGATAACGCAAACGATTCAGCCACCACAACCACCCGAGATTGCCTTATATTAATTTTGGGCGATCGTAATTTGTATTACCTAAGCTACATTTTTATTGAATAATAACTAGAAGGTAACGAAATGTTTTACAGACTTCTACTGATAAACGCCATCACTCTCAGTTTGTCAGCGTGCTTTTGGGATGACTACGAACAACGCCAAGCCCTTACCGCTTCGACTCCTATCGTTAACGAAAATGAAACCTTGCCAGACAGTGGCCTGGTAGCCAATGGCAACCTTGAAGACAGCGAAACTGAAGCCACTGGCTGGGCAAGTTATGCCAATGCAGGTTCGGCAACCTTCGCACTTAGTTCTGCTCAGTACTATACCGGAGCCCATGCTTTTAAAGTCAGTGTCACCGAGGTAGGCGCCGATGAAGGCGATATTGGGGCAGGCCCAGTGAACGTTCCTGTAGAGGAAGATTTTACCTACTATTTTTCAGCTTGGATACTTGGCACCAATGGCGCCACCGCCAATGTTGTGGCTCACCCCTCTGGTGACCCTTCTACCATTTTGGCGTCACAACAAATCGATGTCACTAGCACCTGGCAGAGAGTCACCTTTCAATTCGATGGCCCCCTGGGCGTTACGGCCGTAGACCTCCAAGCGCTACTGTCGAATGAATTGAATCTCGGGGCGGATATTTATTTAGACCACTTTTCCTTAAAGGGTGTGAAGCCTGCCGGCAGCGTGGTCGAAATTCCTATCGAAGAGGGCCTTGCGGGCTGGAGCCCAGATCAAAGCCCTACCACTCTGGAGTATGATGGAAACCTCGGTTTACTGTTAACACCGGACTGGTCCGCCAATGACCAAGTGGCCATTTACGAGTTAGCAACACCCATGGATGTAACGGGCCTAACGATCAACTATGTGGTTAACATTCCGCAGGAGTACATCGATGCCGGCATTAGCATTCAACCCTATGTCCAAGAAGTGGGCGGCATGTATGCAGGCGATTGGTCCGGCTATGTAGATGTGAGTAATTTGACCGAAGGCGTGAACATTATTCCCTATACACCTGCGAATCCTCCACAAATGATTCAACGTATAGGCATACAAGTGAAGGGAGAGGGCCGCAGTATCGACCCCACCAGTGCCATTTCCATTCAGCGCATCTATTACAAGGGTGCAGAAGAAGAGGCTGGGTCTGATGTACCTCTTGACACAGGCTGGACCGCCTCCAATGGCGACCCGGTTTATGACAGCGCAGGCGTGAGCTATTCACCCATGGCCGCCAGTGACCAACTGAGCTATATCCTTGCCGGCCCCGATGATCTCGAAGGCGCTAACATTGTCTTTAGTATCACCGTGGACCAGGCATTTATTGACTCTGGCTCAAATTTGCAGCCCTTCGCCCAACAGCAATTTGGTGATTATACCGGCAAATGGAGTTGTTGGATCAACAACGCCGACCTCTCTACCAGTGGCTCGCAGCACACCTGCACCCTTGATGAAAGTGGCGCGCCCTTTAATTTGGGAGCGGACCAATCCCTGAAAATCGCCATACAAGTACCCGATGGCAGTACACCTGCTGGCACCGTTACCATCACTGATGTACAAATCGAGTACCCCTCGCTTCCCGTGGACTCCGGCTGGAGAACCAGTAGCGGTGCAGAACCGACTTATGATGGGGGCGTCATGTATTCACCTGCCGCCAATGAACAATTGGTCACAGACGTGATCGGCCCGAATAATTTTGAAGGTGCCACTTTCGAGTTCACCATTGAGGCCAGTGAAGAGTTCATCGCCAGCGGAACTAACCTGCAACCCTTTGCCCAAGCGAAAGTTGGCGCGGACTGGCCTGGTGAATGGGGCTGCTGGATCAATAATGCCGACCTTTCTGCGGCTGGCGGGTCCTACAACTGTACATTACAGGCAGCTGAATTTAACCTGCAGGATGGTGAAGAGATGCAAATTGGCGTGATAGCAAACGGCTCACCTGCCGGAACTATCAAAATTACCAACGTTAGAATTCATTTCGCGGACTAAACGAAACATTTCATATTAGCTACCTCTAAAAGCCCCTTATTGGGGCTTTTTTATGGCTAGGAAATGAGGTTGGAATGGGGCCACGCCTTTTCCGAGGCCGCAGCGTACTTTAGAAAGTAAGTTTTAGCTGGGGTTCCATTGTGTTAACAGGGAAGTCGTGAATTGGGCCGTACGCTACTGCACTCTCCGAGTCTGGTCTAGCTTACAAACATAGGGCATTCGATCTACGTGCAAAGCGTCGCTTTGCAAACGGCACACCCTGTGCCCTAGGTGTGCCTTACTTCCTGTGCATAACCTCCAAGACATAACGACCTTGGGGGGAAACTGGATGACAACATCTCCTGTAAGAGCGTGCCATTGGGTTAGAACCGAGAATCGAGTAATAGGCTCCCTCTTAAACAAAATGTACCAACACCCATTAAGATGCCACTTTCACGACTCGGATATTAAGTGGTTCTTTAACAAGTACTCTGTATGAGAAGGCATCATATTGACGCGATTTTCAACGCCAGACCTTACTTTGATCAAACGTCGCTTTAATTCATCATCCGAAATGGAATCCGCTATAGGGTGATACGATTCGGGCTCCAAACCTTGCCCTTTCAAGACAGCAAACCAATTCACATCGCGAAACAACCCATTAGCACCACTCATGGCCTCACCACGCGACTTGAACAACTCCAACCGATGCCGAAGCGTATCTGGGATGGACATGTTTTTGACATACCGCCAGAATTCAGTGTCATCGCGCTCCGTTGTCACATAATGCGCAATCAGAAAATCTTTAACCTCATCGTACTCTTCCGACATTTCTTTATTGAACTGGTTAATCAGTGGGTCGATGATTCCGTCGCTCGGAAACATGGATAAAAGCTTAAAAATGGCTCTTTGAATAAGATGAATACTGGTAGACTCCAATGGCTCCAAAAACCCGCTGGACAATCCAATGGCAATACAATTTTTCACCCAGCAGTGCTTCCTCGCGCCAGTTTTAAAGCGAATCACTCTTGGGTCCGCCAACGCTTCTCCTTCCAGGCTCTGCATCAAAATTGATTTCGCTTCCTCATCATTCATGTATTGACTACAAAACACATGCCCGTTGCCCGTTCTATGCTGTAACGGAATCCGCCACTGCCAGCCAGCACCTCGAGCAGTGGCTCGTGTGTAAGGCAATAATGGTTGAGAGGATTTTGCACAAGGCACCGCTATCGCGCTGTCCACTGGCAACCAGTGGCTCCAATCGATATAGCCCGCGTTCATAACCTTCTCAATTAAGAGTGCGTTGAATCCTGAACAATCAATAAATAGATCACCTTCTACAGATTGTCCTGATTCCAACACTAATGTTTCTATATATCCGGATGTGGCATTTTGTTGAACGGATTGTAATTTTCCTTCAACACGCTTAACACCACGCTGTTCTGAATAGCGCCGTAGAAACCTTGCATAGAGCCCCGCATCAAACTGATAAGCGTAATGAACCCCAGGCATCACTTTTGGGCCCGACTCGTTCATTACGCGCATAAACTTGCCGGAGCGCGCGGCCAAGCTTTCGGCATTGAATTCGTAGTAGTCCAAATGTCCGCCAGATTTTTTCCAGCGCAACCAAAAGTTGGTGAATGACACACCATCCATATCTAAGCCATAAACACCAAAGGGATGGAAGTACCGAGAACCTTTTTCCTTCCAGTCCACAAACTCAATTCCTAATTTAAAGGTTGCTTTCGTTTCTCGAATAAATTCCTCTTCAGATAGCCTTAAAGCAGAATTGAACAATAGAAGTGTTGGCACTGTCGCCTCACCAACCCCGATTGTTCCAATCTGGTCAGACTCCACCAAGGTGACATCAGTATTTTCTTGATTAAATGAGTTGGCAAGCGCCGCTGCGGTCATCCATCCAGCAGTACCTCCACCGAGAATAACTACTTTGTTTACTGGTTTTTTCATTCGAAACATCTACTTAGATAGTTGCTAACTTTGCATTTAATAATATTTAGGCATTATATATTTCGAGATGGGATTGCAAGCTAGGCAATGTATCTACCTCTGATCTAATAGATTTGAGAATTTTTTGAAACAAAACCATTAGATCCTGCTCTGCAATACGGTCAACCCTCGGGTCGTATTGACGGGGAACCAAGCCGAAGCCCCAAAATAATGCCAACCAATTTTCCTCATAAAAAATCTCATGCTCATACATCGCAATAGTACCGTGGTCTTTAAACAGCGCTATTTTATGTGCGAGCTCTTGAGAGGGCTTCTGGGCTTTTACTCGATCCCAGACTTTATTCCCTTCACGTTGATTTAAAGCATAATGCGCACTTTGAAAATCCAACTGTCTTTGGGCATAGGCATGCATTTGCTGATTATATATTGCCAACTCCTCTTCGTAGGTTTCGTTAACCGGAAGCAACTCTAATAAATGTGAAATGCCAAGATGCAGTAATGACATATCCAACGCATCAATGTCGTCTAACTTGCAATAGGCATTGCCAACAGCGACGCAATTACCAACCCAAGCTGTACTGCGAATACCTTTGTGACTAACCTTGTCTATTGCATTTTCCAATTGTATTCCTGAATGGGCAAATCCATTTTTAATGGCTTCTTGTTGAGTTAGGCTATTGCTGTCGTAAGCAATCTTTACGGCCAACTTTTTGGCTAAAGGATACAAACCTATCCAACCTTCCTCAAAAGCTGTGATTTGAGCGAAACTTGGCGTTGGGTGTATGGGAGGTGCCACCCCACAAATCATACCATCGAAGGGCAAACGATCGCTCCAAGATTCAAAGGCGGAACCATCCATCTTAGACATTAACTCTGCCAGCTCGCCCGATGCGTCAATGTACAAATCTGCGCAAATTTTTTCGTCATTAGCCAAGTAAATGGCCTGAATATTATTGTCATTGATAACCACCTCACGTATCTCGCCAGTACGGCAAGTCACACCGGCTTTAACAACCGCTTCTCCTATTGCCCGAACAAATGTTTTAGCATGTAAATGGTATCCGGATTTGGCCTCTGAAAACGCTCGACGCGTTGATCCATCCACCAACTTTCCGGATTTGGCCGCCACAATACCTAAATTAAAATCTTCTAATGGTACCCGAAGACCTTTGGAGTGCGCCTTTTGCCAAAAGTGGGTAAAATCTATGCCTTCGATAGGAACGCCAAAGCTATCATACGCCAAAAAAAAATCTGTTTTATTTTTCGACCAGTTCGAGAAGCGCTGCGCCATAGAATAGGCACCTGATGCACGCTGCATAACAGCACCTTCGTCAAGCCCCAACGTTTCGAGTAAAACACCCAAACTGGGTAGTGCGGTAATGGCATCATATTCTGATAGTCGAGACGGCAACTCAACTAGGTCAATTAATACAGGTGAATCCATACGCCTAAAAGCTCGCTGCAACATCAAAGCTGCCACCCACGCATCTTGATCACGCCCGATAATCGCAATTGATCTAATCACCGGCATTTCCCTTGCAAAAGTCTGTTATAAAATCGCTATGGCTTTGCATGTTAGAAACTTCACGCACAATATCATGCCTGATACCCCGCAACTTTCTTATAACCTGCATATCATCCGATGAATCTAGAATGCGGTTGTAAGCTTTGGGGTAAGCACCTTGCCCCATGAGCACGCTGATCCAGCTGGTGGGCGGAAAGGCTCCGAATTTATGGGTTTCGACAAACCCTCGTTTTCTAAAACTATTAATCAACAACGCCAATTCATTGGGTATCGACATCTCCCGGCAGTGCCGCCAAAAAGCCTCTGGTCGATTATTCAGATGATAGTGCAAAATGAGAAAATCACGTACCCGCGAATACTCAATCGACAATATTCGATTGAACTCATCGATTGCAGCTTGACTGACTTCATAACTGGGCACATTAGCTAGAAAACGTTCTATGGCTATTTGAATAAGATAGATACTGGTTGATTCAAGCGGCTCAATAAAACCACCAGAAAGCCCAATGGCTATGCAGTTTTTAACCCATGGTTCAGGCCGATAACCCGTTGTGAACTGAAATCTTTTTGGTGACGCCAGGGGCTCACCTTCAAGCGAACTCATCAACAATGCTTCCGCATGTTCATCGCTGATAAAATCGTCACAATAGACGTAACCATTCCCTAAACGATGCTGCAAAGGAATTCGCCACTGCCAACCCACCTCACGTGCACTAGATCGCGTATAGGGCGTTAGCTGACTATTACTGGCTTCACAGGGCACGGCAATGGCTTTGTTACAAGGCAGCCAATGAGACCAATTCTCAAAAGAGCTCCTCATCTCTCCATAAATGAGCAATGCATTCAATCCAGAACAATCTATAAAGTAATCGCCATAGACTTCTTCCCCCGATTCCAACCGAAGTTTTTCGATATTGCCAGTCTCAGCAGATAGTTGCGACGCGACTATTTTTCCTTCAACCCGTTTTACGCCCTTGCCATTAAATTTCGACTTTAGAAGCTCGACATATTGCCCTGCATCGAAGTGATAGCCATAGGTATAGGTAGACCTAATGTTATTTTGATCCTTACTGGGCAACTCAAAGCATCCTGCTCGGCAGGCTTCCACTGCAAATGAATAATTGAATAGGGACTCTGTATCTGGATTCTGACTGACGCGTAGCCAGTGTTGCGTAAATAAGGCTGAATTTGGTCTATCGCCGAAAGTACCGAAAGGATGGATGTAATCGCTGGATAGCTCTCCCCAACCCTGAAATTGAATACCAAGCTTGAAACTGGCCTGTGTACTTTGCAACATTTCTGTTTCAGAAATACCCAGCCGATCATTGAAGCGTTTAAGCTGCGGTTGTGACGCCTCTCCTACGCCAATGGTGCCAATATCATTACTTTCTATCAATTCGATTTTATATTGATGATGAGGGCACTGTCGCGCTGCGGCAGCGGCAAACATCCAACCGGCGGTACCGCCGCCAACAACAACCAACTTAATTGGTGGTCTCACTCCCCCCCCTTAAAACAAAAATGCGCCACTAGAAACTAGCGGCGCATTGTATTAATCGCTTAACGATAAAGAGATTAAAGCTGGTAAGTTAAGGTCAAAGTGTAACGTGTGTCATTTCTAAAGCGACCCGTCGGCAACCTTAACCCTCCGTCCTGCCAATTTTCCACTTGCTGCTCGGTAACCGTTTCTTCACCAAGAAGATTACTACCTGAAAGGCTTACCGTTAAACTGTCAGAAATCGTATATTTGATAGACCCATCGAGCTGACCGTAGGCTTTTTGCCATACCGGCAACGCAACACAGCAGTCCACCGCGGTTACCAAGTAGTCATCACGCCAACTGTAAGCCAATCGAGCACTCCAATCACCTTTTTCATACATCCCAATGAAGGTGTAAGATTGGTCAGACAAACTCTCCAGCCTATTCACTTCAACAGAATCCGTCGCTTGGCCAGTATCTGACGCCTCGCCTTGGTCACCTACAACACTTTGGACATTCGAGTTTGAAATACCGTCATTGTTCACGTAGGTGTAGTTCGCTTGTATGCCAAGTCCGTTAAATGGTTCCGGTAATGAATCAAAGAACGTTTGATACGCCAATTCGAAACCATTCATTTTGGCGCCATCGGCATTCACAGGCCCAACAATCTCAACGGCCCGAGTCACGCCTCCGCTCGTAATATAGCGGTTGTAGCGGCCGGCTTGAATATAGTCGTCAAACTTCTTCTGAAATACCGCCGCTGTAAACGATCCTACATCTGAGAAATAGTACTCTAAGGTAAGGTCGATCTGATCCGCGATAATGGGTTTGAGATAAGGGTTTTGACCTCCGGCGTTGTAAAACACATTTAAGCCGACGATTTCTCCCGAGGAATCTCGCACCCAACCCGGGTCATTCGGCGATGATTCATCTGGCATGTCGCCACTGATTCCTACGTAGTTTCTGAGATTACCAATATCCGGCCGCGACATAGCTCTGGATATGGCCAACCGAGCCTGCAACTCCTCCGTAAACTCTAGCTTTAGGTTAAAGCTCGGCAATACTTTCGTATTGCTTGTTTCCACTACATTAAGCTGGTCTTCCCCGTTCAAGAACGCCACATCATCCTCAGAGAGGTAGCAGCCGAGCGTATTCGGTACAGGAGGTGGAGTACCCGCAGGGTTAGCTGGGGTCGGTGGTGAATCTGGAATATATGTACACGTAAGATTCTCGGGTGTCTTTGGCAATAATGTGGTTCGATCCAAGGTTTCCCCACTTTCAACAAAATCGGGGGTTTCAGGGTCATCCTCAATTTGTTTATACTCGGGATCAAAGAACAAATTCGCATCTAAATCAGGAACAGAAATACCACCATTACCCGTGTTGGTCGTTTTCACCCAACGAACACCTAAATTACCGGAAAAAGGTATACCGAATATTTCTGCATCACTGCCACCAAAGTTCAATTGTACGTAGGCAGCCATGGTCTCCTCTGATACGTCGGCGATTTCAGGCGGTGTAAAACATGTCCCGGGTACTTCTTCACTTCGATCACCAGTGTTAGAACAAATGGCATCCCAACCCACCACGTCACCAGAAGGATTCCCAGCGGAATCTTCAAACCCTAGGTTACCCGCGCTAAAGGCATCGGCAAAGGCAATTCGATCAGCAATCAAATCAGCGTCTGCAAAATAAAATTCACGCATGTTGATATCGTGGTAGCTAGTCCCAAATGTTCTTAGCGCGTAGTAACCCTCTGGGTAACCGGTAAAATTGGGTTGTACGCCATTGGTGCCACCAGGCGTTGGGTCGTGCTGATCAATATTGAAATAGTGTGCCTGGTTGTCTCCCCAAGGGGTCGCCACTGATTGCCAGTTATAACTGCCCCAACGAACCACCTGATCACGCTTGGCGTAACGTGTACCCACTTTGATCGACGCAAGAGGCCCCTTATCGATATCAAACTCAAAGTCCGCGCGCGCTGCAAATTGCTCGCCTTCACTGTCCTCCAAGTGATCCGAAATGTGTTTGAGAAAATAATTGTGGGGGTCGGTCAAACCTTCGGCCGACCAGTTTACATTGGTTGGAGCGCTGAGCTCTAATCGAGGCCTTTCACCAGTGAGATCGATAAAAGGGTTGGTGTAAGTTTGAAAACTCATCTCCGCGTCGTAGTTATCAACTTCAGAATCCACAAACTGTACATCAAAGTTCGAGCGAACCGAATCCGATATACTCCATTGAATATTTACACTGAAATCTTGGGTGACGTTTTCGTTGGAAGCCGCGCGAGTAGTGCTTGTGGTATCCATGCCGCGAATTGAAGGTGAACAAGCATTCACACCATCCCAGCTGTTGTTACCATTGTTGTAGCATGGGATAACAAAAGGCTCCCCTACGCCAGCTTGTCCCCTGGCGGCAGCTTCTGCATCGTCGCCGCCCCACCAACCAACGCCCGTATTAGTTGTGCCCGTCTGAAACAATCCATTTTGGTCGAAAGTGAATTCGTCTGTGCCCGGCGCGGGTTGCGGTAAAGTATTGCTTTGTGGGTCGCCAGAATACGGCTGCAACTCATAAAAAACACTTTGCCCGAAAGACAAATCCGCTGGAGAAACACCAACGACATATTCTTCCCATGTGTTTTCATATTGAGATCGATTATATTGTCCCGTCACCACAAAGGTTTCATCTGCATTTTGCCATTGGACAGCTATGGAGCCACCTAACCGTGTGCGCTCATAGGTGTTGTCGCGCATGTAAATTGCTGCGGGAATATAAGTAAGAGTATCTCGTTCATCAACCACACCATCGCCGTTAACATCCTGGTCAACAACTCCGTCTTGGTCACTATCACCGAATACGTTGCGAAAACGGTTCATTCGATAAAGTTGATTACCTTCAGATTTGGTTTGCACGTTGGAATAGGCGATGTTCGCCAAAATTCCAAACTCGCCTGATGCAACATCCCATCGGTTACTGTATAAAGCAGAGCCCTCTGGGGTGTACTCATCCGATAAATTACCGTAGTTCGTTGACAGCGTGGCAGCAAACATTTGCCCATCTTGATCAAAGGGCAGGCGTGTGCGCATATTCACTGTACCCGCGATGCCACCTTCGATAAGCTCTGCCATCTGGTTTTTGTAGGTATCTACCCCGGCCATAAGCTCTGGAGACACATCCCCCCAACTTAAGCCGCGAGAAGAGTTCGCACTGAACGAATCCCGGCCATTAAATTCTGTGCGAACCTGGGTAAGGCCGCGAACGATAACGCCCGAAGGTTCTGCTGAAAAGTGCGCCGTATCGGAAGAAGCCGCAAATCGGTTAACGGTAATACCCGCTACGCGCTGGAGCGCTTCCGCGATAGATTTATCTGGAAATGAACCTAAGTCTTCTGCGGTAATGGAATCGATGACTGTTGCCGAGTCACGCTTTAGGTCCTGTGCCGTTTGCAGAGATTGACGCATACCGGTCACAACAATCTCTTCCATTACGGAATCACTCGAGGGTTCATCTTGCGAAGCCTCGTCCTGTGCATACACTTGTGAGACCGTCACACTGGCAATTGCCAACGCTAAGGCATAACTTTTCTTTCTGGCCCAGATGGACTCAGGTGCTATAGTGGCGCGAGACTGCTTTATGGTTTTAGACACGTCAAGACTCCCAAAATTATTGGTTTTATATGCATGGCATTACTTGGTGAAATCATACTTATTATTTTTATCACTCTGCTCAGTCTAGGTTCACTCAACAAAGCTCTTACAAATACTGCGTTCAGATCGTCGAATGGCTGCTTCTGCTTTATCTTTATCGCAACAAACACCTAACAGACAGTTGCAGGAACACTCTTTGATCAAAGGTCAAGCCAATCATACTGTGCTATTGATGATCTGAAAAGATTGTTAACCAAGAAGTGGTACTAAACAGGCGCTTTTGCGATCGAATTTCAACCAATAAGCTCAATTAATAAACTTATCGTACAAATGAAGTCTCATAATGTTAATGCAAATGTGAGATTATTGATCAGTACGATAAATCCACCCTTAAAACAATTAGGTTAATAGCATGAACTTTCGACGTTTGCGCACTGGTTTTTTGTCCCTGTGATTTAGTACACATAATAAAAAAGTATTAGTGGTCCGTGGGGGCTTCGGTTACAAGCCAATTACATGAATCAGGCAAGCCGCCTATCGAACTTCATCGCTCCTTCTTGCGCGTTACGCGGTGTACCTTGGAAGGATCTAGCTGAAAGTCAGTTGCATAAACGAGGGGCGTTGTGAATCGGATAGGGTCGCACCGCTCCATACTTCCTGCATCCGCGGTGTACCTTAGAAAGTTCTAGCTGCAGATCTTTTGCATGAACAGGAGAGTCGTGAATCGTACCACGCCGCTCCATGCTTCCTGCATCCGCGGCATACCGTCCATCCCTGGACATAAAAAAGCCCGGCTGGGGGGCCGGGCAGTACTCACACCTTTGGAACTACTTTCACAAACAACCATCTAGGAGAGAGCAAGGGGTGGAGACTTCTGGCCCTTGCGATACTAAGACTGGGCACGGGAGGAAAAGTTCGAAGAATTTCAAAATAATTTCCATTATTGATCAAAGTCGTCCAAAACCCCCTCGGGCGGCGGTTTTGGCAATAGGTTCGCACAGGATTAATGGGCTTCATCCCAGTTGTTGCCTACGCCCACATCCACTTCTAAAGGCACTTTTAGGGCTAACGCTTGCCCCATTAGGGTTTTGACTTTGTCGATTACAGCAGGAATGTCGGCCTCTTTCACTTCTAGTACTAGCTCATCGTGCACCTGCATGATCATTTTGGCATCTACTTCACTTGCTTGCAGCCAGGCATCCACCGCAATCATGGCTTTCTTAATAATGTCCGCTGCACTGCCCTGCATGGGTGCATTAATGGCGGTGCGCTCCGCAGCTTGGCGGCGCATGGGGTTGCGATCATTGATATTGGGCAAATACAAACGCCGGCCACACAAGGTTTCCACATAGCCCTGCTTGGCAGCTTGCGCACGGGTGGTGTCCATATAGAGCTTCACGCCAGGGTATTGCTCAAAGTATTTATCTATGGCCGCGGCGGCGTCACTTCGGCTAATGTGCAATTGACGAGCAAGGCCAAAAGCCGACATACCGTAAATCAAGCCAAAGTTAATGGCCTTGGCATTGCGGCGTTGCTCATTGGTAACTTCATCCACGGCTACGCCGTACACCTCGGCAGCGGTGGCTTTGTGCACATCTTGCCCCTGGCCAAAGGCGGCCAAGAGACCCGGATCTTCCGACAAGTGCGCCATAATGCGCAGCTCAATTTGGGAGTAATCCGCCGCCAGTAGCTTGTACCCTTGGGGTGCCACAAAAGCCTTGCGAATACGTCGGCCTGCTTCAGTACGAATGGGGATATTTTGTAAATTGGGCTCGGTGGACGATAACCTTCCTGTGGCCGCCACCGCTTGATGATAGGAGGTATGCACCCGCCCAGTGGCAGGGTGAATCATCCTCGGCAGTTTATCGGTATAGGTACTTTTTAGCTTCGCTAAACCACGGTGTTCAATAAGCACACGCGGCAGTTCGTGTTCGTGGGCAAGGTCTTGCAACACTTCTTCTGCGGTGGAAGGCGCGCCCTTGGCGGTTTTTTTCTTGACCGGGATGTTCTGTTCTTCAAACAGTATTTGCGCCAGCTGCTTGGGCGAAGACAGGTTAAATTCTCGTCCAGCAATGTCGTATGCCTGGCGCTCTAACGCCGTCAACTGCTCACCCAACTGCTGGCTCTGCTCCGCCAAAGCATTGGCATCCAATAGCGCCCCGTTTTGTTCGATGGTGACCAGTATCGGAATCAAGGGCAGTTCAATTTCTTCATAAACTGGCACGATCTCTGGCACCGCGGCCATCGACTCGCTTAAGGCATGGTGAAGACGCAACGTCACATCGGCATCCTCTGCGGCGTAGGGAGCGGCCTTCTCCAGGGCAATTTGGTTAAAAGTCAGTTGTTTTGCACCCTTACCAGCAATATCGGCAAAGTGGATGGTTTCATGGTCCAAGTGTTCAAGCGCTAGGCTATCCATGTCGTGGCGTGCAATGGAATTTAACACGTAGGAGGCCAGCATGGTGTCGTGCGCAATGCCGCGCAAAACAATCTGATGATTACGAAGCACATGGGCATCGTACTTTAAATTTTGCCCCACTTTTTTCACGGAAGCATCTTCTAGCAAAGGCTTTAATGCGCCCAATACCTGTTGCTCGCTCAATTGTGTAGGCGCGCCCAAATAGTCATGGCCGAAGGGCACATAGGCCGCTTCACCTGGCATTACGGCAAAAGAGACGCCCACCACACGGGCCTCCATGTAATTGAGGGCGGTGGTCTCGGTATCAAAGGCAAACAAGGGCGCGACGGCAAGCTTGGCAAGCCAGGCTTCAAGCTCGGCTTCGGTCAACACGGTTTGATAGTTCACCGCTAAGGCCGCTGTCGGCGGGACCTCTTGGGCTTGGGCTTGGGCGTTGGCATCCACTTCTGCCGGTGCATGGTCCACATTCCCGCCTTCACTGATGGGGCCCGTGTGGGTTTCAAGCGTTTTAACCCAGGTTTTAAATTCCAAGTCTTTAAACAATTCTAGCAAAGTGGCCTCTTGCGCTTCGCCTAGGGCAATTTCGTCGAGGCCAAATTCCAACGCAACGTCCGTTTTGATGGTAGCCAGCTGATAGGACAGGCGCGCCTCAGCCTCGTGCACCTCTAATTTTTGCCCCAGTGACTTGGCACCTCTCACCGGTACGGTGGCCACGGCATCTAGCTGTTGGTAGATGTCGTCAATGCCACCCAGTGCTTGGATCAAACCCTTGGCGGTTTTTTCACCCACACCCGGCACCCCGGGAATGTTATCCACCTTGTCGCCCATCAAAGCCAGGAAGTCGATAATGCGCTCGGGCGGCAATTCAAATTTTTCTTTGACGCCAGCCACATCCAACACAGTGTCGGTCATGGTATTCACCAGTGTTACGTATTCGTTCACCAGCTGTGCCATATCCTTATCCCCAGTGGAGACCACCAAGGGGCGCTTTTTTCGGGTGGCCTCAGCGGCGAGGGTGCCGATCACGTCATCCGCCTCTACACCCTCGATCACCACCAGGGGTAACCCCATGGCCTCAATAATCTGATGAATGGGGGCAACTTGCTCGCGCAAGTCATCCGGCATGGGCGGGCGGTTGGCCTTGTAATCTTCATACAAATCATCGCGAAAGGTTTTACCCTTGGCGTCAAAAATAACGGCCACAGGGCTCTGCGGATAATCCTTTAATAAACGTCGCACCATATTAACCACACCCTTCACGGCACCCGTTGGCACACCCTTGCTGTTGGTTAGGGCGGGCAGGGCATGGTAGGCGCGGTATAGATATGAGGAGCCATCTACCAAAACGATGGGAAGAGTGTCGGTCATTGTATTGGCCTAAGGGAAAAGGCGCTGAGAATACCGTATTCACGCCGAATTTGTTACCCGCTTAGCGCGCGAGCACCCCAGCTGTTACCGGAAGTCAAAAAATACCAATATGGCGCAAAATTCCTTTTTTTAATAGCCAAAAAGAATTAATAAGTCACCACTTATACTTTGTAGTTGATAATTGATCATTTTTTGTGATATTTCTTGCTTATCTGAAACCCTGTGTTACCATATGTAACGTCGGTAACATCAACTGACACGACATGTCGAAACACCCAAATCGACATTCGGTATCAACCACACTGATAAGGAGGACCTTATGAAAAAGCTGGGTTTTCTGCTGCTGATTTTAATGGCGTCTAAAGGCGTAGCAGCATCTGAGGTTGGTGCCCCTTTCCCTCAATTGGCAAACACAACGGCCGTACTGGCTGTAGCAATTGCGGAAACAGGCACCAGCACAATGAGCTGGGCTCTCGAGCCGTCTACTGAGGACACCGTAAGCACGCAGCATGCAATGCTAAACGACTATGCAGAAATGACCTTGGATAAACTGTCCGCCGTTACGCGCGAACGTATCCTGAGTCAATTAGAGCTGCAGTACCAAATTTATTAAGGGCATGCCCCTTACTTAAACTCGATGGGATTGAGTTTTTATTGAGCGAGGATGCGCACTTGTTTAAGTTGTAGCCTGTCTCCATTTTTGACCATTCTTTTTACCCCGTGCAATCTCTCCCAGCCGTGCACGGGGTTTTTTTATGTGCGTTAGAATGGGCTTCCACTTTAAAACCTCGGGCCTTTATGAAAGCTGCCTTTCGCTACTTGTTGATTCTGGTACTTGTGGGGTTTTGCGCCAGCTGTGCCTGGTTTGGCAATACGCCCATCATTGGCGTGAGCTTTCCCTTCGAGGTTAAGTCCGGGTCCGACGCCCTCAACGGAGCACTGACCGAGACTTTAAACACGCAACGTAAGCAGAGCCGAGAGTTCGCGCTATACAAAGACCCCTTACACGCGCAACACTTTGACCATGGCGTGCTGCAGAAAAAACTGGAGTCGCTTGGCTACTATGCCGCCAAAGTTGCGTCGTCTCAAACTCGTGAGGGGCGCATCCGTCACACGGTTTTGCCAGGGCCCTTGTATACAATTGCCGAGATCCATCTCGACTTCCCAGACCACATTCAAACACCCTCGCCCTATGTGCTTCCCGCGCAGATTGGCGGCCCCCTTCGTGCCGAAACCATTCTCGAAACCTTAGACATTCTGCGTGAGCAGGTGTTAACGCAACACTGCTTGTACGAAGTCAAATTGCGCTATCAAGCGCAGGTGAACCACCAAACACAGCAGGGATTTGTGACCTATCATTTGGCGGACAGCCCCTCGGTCACCTTTGCGCGACCACAGATATTCGGGGCAACATCCATAAAACCAGAGTACCTAACTAAACAGTTAACCTTTAAAAGGGGCGATTGCTTTCGCCGAACCGAGGTAGAAAAATCACGCCTGGCGCTGCTGAATACGCAATTGCTTGCCCGCGTAGAAACCGAAATCGGTCTACCAGACGAGCAAGCCGTGAGCGTTCGTTTTAACTTACAAGAGCGCAGCCAGCGTACCATCAAGGCGGGGGTCGGCTACAACACCGATACCGAAGCCAATTTGATACTGGGGTGGGAGCACCGCAATTTGTTCGGAAGCGGGCAAAAATTAGAGTCACTGCTCAACCTGTCAAAGACCCAGCAAAATTTAGGCAGCACGCTGACGCTCCCGCACTTTTGGCGCGAAGGTCACATTTTGGAGATAGAAGTGGATTTACTGCGGGAGCAAGCACCCGCCTATGAAACCACCCAAGGGGAACTTTCAGCCATTATTTCTCGCCCCTTAAAAAGACACTGGAGTGCCGGTGTGGGCACCGGGCTGGAATTTAGCCATGTGGTGGAACTCGACACTTCGGCTCGCCTGGATGACACAGAAGATTACGGTTTGTTGTCTTTTCCACTGGGCCTCAATTACAACAACACAGACAACCTTTTAAACCCCGCGAGCGGGCTCTCCTTGGCGTTAAAAACACGCCCATATGTAAACCTTTATCAAACCGGTATTCGCTTTATCGAACACTCGGCACTGTTTAGTACTTACTTCACCGCAAAGACATGGCGCATGCGCCCTACCATTGCGCTGCGCTTAGCCGCGGGGACCCTGTCTGATGCGAGCTTGGATGAAATTCCGGCCGACCATCGGTTTTATTCTGGCGGTGGCGGTTCCATTCGCGGCTACGATTATCAGAGCGTTTCCCCCTGGGGAGAGGATGCGCCCATTGGCGGTCTGAGTTTTTCAGAAATGTCACTAGAGCTGCGCTTAAGGCTGGGGCAATCCTGGGGCTTAGTGCTGTTTGGTGATGGCGGTTTTGCCTTTGCAGATCACACCCCTAAATGGTTTGATGAATATTTGTATTCAGCCGGGCTGGGGCTTCGCTATTACACGTCTTTCGCCCCCATCCGTTTGGACGTGGCGCGCCCCTTGGACATTCGCTATAACCCAACCACCGGTAAGCGCATTGACTCACCCTTTCAGTTATACATCAGCATCGGGCAGGCTTTTTAATGCGCGCTAAAAAGTGGCTAGTGTACAGCTTAGGTTTTACGGTGTTGATTGCAGGGCTGCTAGTGGGCTGCGGTCTCACGATACTGGGCAGTGAAACAGCGCGCCTGGCAACGGTTCGTTGGGTGCAAAGCCAGTGGGCCGCCCCCAACCAACTAAAGATACAAGGCCTTAAGTGGCCTGAGCTTGGGCGCCTCTCTTTGGCGTCTTTAACGGTATACCAAAACCAAACCCCTTGGTTGGTGATCAAAGGGCTGGAATTGTCATGGCGCCCCAAAGCCCTTTGGCAACAAACCATCGACGTCCAAAATATTACTGTCGAGCAATTGGACTATCACATTTTAAAACGCGCACGCGCGTCACAAGCCGACAAGCCCAGTAGCCTGCCTTTAGCACCCCCCCAATTTTGGCCCATCCATATCGGTGACCTACATTTGGCTCGCGCGCAAGTGTATGGGTTGGAAACGGCGCAAGTGGTTCCCGCATTCACGTTACAAGGCCAGGCACAGTTATTGACACCCGAAACGCCACTGTCCTTGAATTTAAAGGCGGCAACACTCACGGGCTTAGCCACAAAACTCAACCTTGAAACACGTGTTCAGCAAAGAGCCTCGATTCAACTCATTGGCACGCTGACAGAGCCCGCCAACGGATTTGTGGCTACCCTTTTACACCTCCCCAAAACCCAGGCCCTGGATGCTGCCTTTAACAGTTTGTTGCAGTTGTCTGGCGACACTTGGGACATACAACTGGAATCCCTAACGCTGCCTTTTCTTGAGCATCAGTTCAGTGCCCAAGGCAGTGCCACCTGGCACTGGGCCCAACAACAATTGACCATACCCGAATGCATTTTACGCGTTGACGATAATATTCAAAAAATAAAGGGCAGTGTGTCGCCCCAAGACATTTGGTGGGAGGTAGGCCTTTCCGCGTTACCTTTGGATATGGCCAACCCTTGGTTAGATAAACCGCTGGCAGGCTTTGTGAGCGGTCAAAGCGAAGGCCACTGGGTGTACGCCACCCAGCGGCTACCCAATGCCACATTTGCATTAAATGGCCAAATTGCCTTTGAAGAACATGTGCTAAACCCTAACATCGCGGGCGAACTCAAAAACAATTTGGTCACCTTGACCCAAGGGTCGCTAAAATTGGACCAAGGTATCATCAATGCAACGGGCGCCATTGACCCTTTTGGCAATAACAATCACTTTACACTCCATGCAGAGTCTTTGCGTTTAGAACTCCTTCGTACCTGGTTGCCGCAGTGGCCCGAAAACCTCACCAGCCACCTTGACACCCTGACCTTAAAGGTAAGCGGTACATTGACAGAGCCGAAAGTCCTAGCCAACCTTAACGGCCAGTCTAACTTTGAAGGCTTGCAATTTACGCATACCTTAGCAGGCACCTTTACCCGTGACAAAGCTGAGTTTGAAGAGCTTCTGGTGAGTAGCCCACCACACCAGTTGTTGGTGCAAGGGGCCGTTGATTGGCAACAGCACAATGTGGATTTAAAATGGGATATTCCCCATTTAGACAATCAACTGGTATTCCCTTTATTAACCGCGTTCGACATAGTGCCGCCTAAAGCGGTAACGTTTCAACTCACCGGTCAGGGCTCCGCGGCAGGGAATTGGAAAACTCCCGCAGTCACATCCGCCTTACAGCTGACGGGCACCTATGCCATTGAAGACGATAATTTACCCTATCAACTAACGCTCAATGGCGAGGCGCAATTTCAGTCGCCGTCTAACTACCAACTCGCGGTACAAACGGCGCAGCTGGCTATCAACAACGCTCAGGTGATGCAGCTTCATGGTTTTGCTCGCGAAGATTTTGCCGACGTGACCTTACAGATTCATCGGCTACCTACGCGCCTTTTTAAGGCACTTGGCTGGCACTATGATTTGGGCGACGCCAACGGCACATTAACACTCAAAGGCACACCCAACTCACCGCTGGTTTCCGGCCAGTTGAATTATCAACTGGCCGAGAAGGCGTTAGAGGTTGGCATTGCACTGGAGACAAAAGAGGGGGATCTTTTACAACGGTTTAAATTTAAAAAAGACAACATCCCTGTGGGTAACTTTCAATTATCGCTGCCCTTTCACCGTTACTTGAATGACATCAATTTTTCGAACTCAATTCCCTTGGCCGGAGAGGGCCAGGGCAACATTGAACTCGCCTTTATACAAAGTTTATTAAATACCGATATTCATCAAATCAGAGGTAGCGTGCAAACTCAGTTCGCTTTAAGTGGCACACTGTCAAAACCTCAAATTAACGGTTATTTAAAAAGTCAGAATATTCATTATCAAAATTTTATCACCAACACACGGCTCGACCCCATACAGATTGAAATCACGTCAAACAGCAATGCCATCACCATTGAAAAGCTGCTCGCAAAAGATGGCGACGGTGGCACACTCAGTGCCGAAGGTAGCATCCAGCTGACCCAAGCCAAACGTCTCAGTGAACGTATGATTGAGCTTGTCGTCAACGCCGACCACCTGGCAATCGCCAGCACACAAACGCTCAACGGGCGCATTCACGGCAAGATGGATGTACATGGCAACTTGCAAGACTTATGGGTAACGGGCAATGCCAATGTCAGCCCATTGAATGTAAGCCTAGAGCAGGCCTTTCAGTCCAGTATCCCCACCCTCAATTACACTGAGGTGGGCTCTCAGCAAAGCGGCGACTCAATGCTCCCGACGGTGCACTTTAAACTGGATTTACAATCCACCCAGCAGGCTTTTGTGCGCGGTCGCGGACTGGAAACGGAAATCGGGGGTGAGATGACTTTGGAGGGTACGCAAGACACCTTCTCTTATCGCGGCCGTTTTGATACTCGCAGAGGTCGGTTTGATGCCTTCGGCAAGCGCTTTATTGTTGAAGACGGCACCGTTCAAATCAGCAACCAAGTGGTGAGTTTAAACATCACGGCCAAATATGCCGGTAAATCCTATGACTACTATGTGGACATTTCTGGCACACAAAAAACGCCTACCATCAGCTTACGGTCTGTGCCCAGCATGCCAGAGGATGAAATTCTCTCAAGGCTGATTTTTGGCAAATCCGTTCATGACATTTCGCCCTTCCAAGCCTTGCAACTGGCCTCCGCCATCAATACGCTGGCCAATGGCAGCACTTTTGACCCTATCGAAAGCACCCGCCATCTTCTAGGCGTGGATACCTTAACCATTGACAACGACACCTCAGAAAACGGCAAGGGTGTCAGTCTGGGGGTGGGCAAATACGTTAGTGAACAAGTGTACGTGGAGGTTAAGCACACCGCTAACCCGAATCAACCCTGGCAGGGGCGTATGGAAATCGAGTTAACCCCTAATATCAGTGTGCAAAGTGCCACCAGTGATACTGGTGGCGCGCAGGGCGAAATTCTCTGGAAAATGGATTATTAGTAGCCATCGCTAAAGAGGCCAACAGGCCTCATCTCATGTTCTCATTGAGCTTTCCAACAAAAATCCAACTTGCTAATCGTTTGGGCAAAAATCACTTCGGCATAAGAAGGCTTATTCAATGTCAAAATACACTTGTTAGTCTCTCGACCAGACTGATTGAACACGTTCCATAAGTTCAAATATGCGCCACCTTATTGCTCCGAATACCGCTTTGTGAAACCGCTAAAAGCCGTATTGCATTTCAAAGTAGATTTTTTGATCGTAGTCGAGTGAGTCCAAGCCTTCTGGTTCATCATCAATGCCTAAGTCCAATTCATAATGAATAGGTGCCGCAATACTAAGCTGCGCACGTAGGCTATCTTTAAAAGCGAACTTTAAACCTACGCCAATATCGGCCATCGATACTTTCGTGCTTTCCGGCCCACCTTCAATTAATCCGGTTTCCTCGTTTGAGTCCCCCCCTTTATCTTTAATGACGTTTCCAACAACGGTTGTTTCTCCAAAACTTGTATTAAAAAATACATAGGGTTGTAGCATGGCATTGAGCTTTTCACCGCCTATCTCAAAATCCAGCAATGACGGCGAATTTAAGATCCAATCCACACCCAGGTAAATGCCGCGATCTGCATTGTAAGTGTTCACCTCATAGCCGCGCATCCGTCCAGGCCCCGCCAGGGAAAACTGTGCGGTGGCAGGCAGCGCTTTTGGGGAATATTGCAAAGCGGTATTCACCGCTAAACGACTTTGTGAATCGCTAAAGGGAACTTTAACAAATTTTAGTAGCGCATAATTCAAAGCCAGAATTAAAGGGTTGTCTTCTTGGTTGTAACGTTGACCTTCGGCGATCGATAGCGTCGAAAGCCTTACCCCCCCTTGGTGGAGAGCTCGCAAGCCTTCGTCTACTAAATCAAAATTAAAAACCATGTCTAAATTGGTAACATTGGTATCGTATTCGTCTAACAGTAGATCGTCACCATTGGCGTTATCACCACCTCCGTCGTTTGGAAGCGCTTTTGTTTCGACCCCAGAAATATCCGTAACAATATTGGCCACACGGAATTCCGCCGAATAGTTAGAAGCTCGACTGCGCATTAGAATATAATTCATCGTCGCGTCAAGTACCGTTGATTCGCCGGTTAATGTTAATACATCCAGTGTTGAAACAAACGCGTTGGTGGAGCCGCCAAAAGTAAATTTGGCACGTGGACCAAAAATCGGCACGCCGTAGTGAATAGAGCCATAAGTAGAATCCGCCGGATTAAAGGTGGCCAACATCCCGATATGTAACTGATCACCAAAGCCTGTAGGGTTATGCCAATAACCATCGGCATAAAAGCGGTTTTCGCCGGTACTTTCGGATCCGTGGTTGTCTAACCGAACATTGGAATTAAATCGACGTTCTTCCACCACATTCACATTGAGTTTGGTGTCGCCCACTTGCGAACCCGGCTCAAAAAACGCCTGCGCGGTTAATCCGGGTAGATCATTCACAAAATACAGTTTTTCTTCAATTTTATCGGCAGTAACCGGCTCGCCGTAATCCTTGGTAAATATTTTTTCGATGGCGGAACTTTTGAAGCGCTTATTATTAATAACATTCACTTCGCCCAAATTGCCCAATAAAAGTGTCAAGGTCACCACGCCATCGCGCACGCGCTGCTCAGGGATATAGGCTTTGGCCAAGATAAAGCCGCGCTCACGGTAGTAACGGGTAATGGTATCGGCCACCGTTTCAATCATGCCAACGGTAACCCCGCGGCGCTGACGCTGATCGCGAATGAGGTACACCAACCGTTGAACCTCAAGCGGACCCACATGGTCGTTGCCCGTATCTTGCTCAATCTCTGCCATTAGGTCAGAGATTTCACTTACTTCTTCCAGGGTATAGCCGGAATCCAGCATTTCACCTTCGTCCATCATATCGAAGCGAATGCTTTCTACGAGTTTATTGAGGGATTCTCGGGTGATACCAAGCTCTGGGTATTCCACCACACCTTGCACACGAAACTCGGTCACGTTCAATCGAGGCCCTGCATTGGGGTCGGGGTCGCGCTCGCGCACATTAGGGATATCTAAATCCTTGAGCATGGAGTCCCGCTCTAATTCGGGTACTTCTGTGGTATCAGGCATTTCCAAAAAGCCCGCCAGTACCTGAGGGGCTGCTAAAAAACTTACAAGCGTAAAAGCCAAGCGCAAGGGTAGGGTGCTTCGCAAAATCATTGTTGCGTTTTCATCCTTATTAAAGGGCTGGTTTAAATCGAAACAACCCAGGGCTTGCAGCCCTGGGCAGGGAAGTGGTGATTAGTAATCCTCTTCGTCTTCATCCACATCGTAGAGTTGGTCGATGGGTAAGCGCAATGAAATATCATTGTGGAAGTAACTTTTCACCTTAATAAATATAGAGGGGTTGAGTTCGTCTGCAGGCTCAACGTTCACCAATTGATCCTCAAACTTATAACTGCTACTGAAGCGCTCAACGGGGATAACCGTAGGGTCGCTGTTGGTAATGGCACCCGCTTTGGCCTTGGCGATAATAATTAAGTTTTTATCCACATTAAAGCTGATGCCCCCTTGACCAACACCACCATTAGGGGCCCTGACGATGGCCGTCGACGCTGTCACGGCAGGCTCGCCCGCAGGGCCGGTTTGCTTGACGTTGGCATTGACTGATACCAGTTCCACCACACTTTCATTGCCGCCAGCATTCACGGAGTTACCTTTTAACTCTAGGTCGTCAGAGGTTTTAAGCGAAACACTGCCATCGCCCGTTTTAGCCGCATCCACCACCAGGCTACCAGTGTTGCTCACACCCACATTGCCGGTATTGGTGTTCACATCCACACTGTCCACGGTGGTCTCCAGCGCGTCGGTGCTACCCACACCACTGTTGGCCGTGGCGGTGAGTTTGCTGCCGGTAACATTGGATTCGGTACCATTGCCATCCACCACACTGCCTTGGGTAGCATTCACAGTAACTTCTGACTGTGTGGAAACATTACTCACGATGGCGTCATTGCCCGCAATAATATATACATTGCCTGCATCGCTATTAATACTGCTGTCAGAATCCATCACCACATCACCCGTGGCAGCATTAATGTTGACATCGTTACTGGCCACCACTGACCCTTTTTGATCCACCGTGGTGTTGGCATTCAGCGTGACCGCACCTTTGGGGGCGTTAATAGCGCCATTTTGGTTGATCCGGTTTGCACTGACCGCCACATTGCCTTGCGTTGCGGTTAAGTCGGCATCCAATTGCGCACTGCCACTGCCGGCATCCAAGTTTAAGTCAGCGCCCACCACCGGTTGCGCCACTTCTAGGCCGATGCTGCGAATTTTGACAGTGCCGCTGGCCGTAATGCCGTCAACAATCAATTGGTTTTGGTCCACCAAACTCACATTGTTGGCATCACTAATGGCTAGGTGATTAAAGTCGTTCACCACACTTTCAAAAGCAATGTCACCGCCTGCCGCAAGCTGTGTATCACCACTCACATTGGCTTCACCCAAACCAAACAGGTGACTGCCTGAAGTAATGCTGGCATTGGTTGCTTGCAACTGCGCTATACGCGTAACCACACCGGCATTGGCAGTGTTGTTCAATAACACATCGCCATTGGCAGCCAGCAAGCTGGCGTCACCCACAATGGCGTTAGCACCGGCCAAGGTGATATTACCGGCGGCGACATTCAACGTCAGGTCACCCGAGCCACTGATGGCAGCGTTACTTGTAATATCACCCGTTAAGGCCACAAGATCCAGCGCACCCGTAAAGCTAGACTCGCCAATGTCCACACCGTTTTGAATCTCTAAAGCAATGTCACCTATGCCGTTGGTCACCTGCAGGGTATTCACGTCCGTACGAATGCGTGCGTTCAACTCACCCACACTTCCGACGGTGTCGAGCACCAGGGCATCGGCACTAATCGAGGCGTTGGTGGGGTTATTGGTCATCACAGACCCGTTGCGTACCCGCAAAGTCCCCGGCAATTGAATGTTCTCCACAAGCTCAATCACATCATTCGAGCCCACGTCGAAAAACACGCTTTGTTTATCGCTGTGGTTCACCGTGTTGGTGCCATTGACAATAAAGCCGCCATTGATCATTTGCAGAATATCCGCCGCCGCACTGCCTTTTACCACAAGGTTGGAAGCCGCACTGTTTTCGGCAAGCGTTTCAACATCGGTATGGCTAACGCGGTAAGTCTCGTCGTTAGCGGCAAAAACAAACTCAGCACCGTTCACACCGGGTGTATAGGTCGCAGTGTGCTCCGAGGTCGCGCCTTCTATGGTGAGCGTGTCGCTACCTGCGCCACCGTTAAATTGCGTTCCGGGGTTTGCGCCTTGTACTGTCGCCACCAAGCTGTCATTGCCTGCGCCGCCATTTAATGCGCCAACCACTATACCGTTGGTTTGCACAAAGCTGTCTTCGCCATTGCCACCGGTTAGGATATTAAAATCGGTGAAGGCCACCGTGGTTAACCCGTTGTTGAGTTCGCCATCGTTCACGCCGTCGGCTTCTCCAGCACCATCCAAGTCACCAATGGTCCAGGTGTTGTTGGTATCGCCTGCCACCAGTTCCGCCGTGGTTAAAGACTCGCTGCCTCTATTATTACCCTGCACCCTTTCAATGCCGGTAACGGCGTCAGTAGAGCCGTCTAAAGTAGACACCAAGCGCACGGTCACATTGCCATTGGCCCCACTGTAATCCACAGTGTCTGCCGACGCTTGACCGCCGCCATCAAGGGCCACTCGGCTATTGGCCTCGGTGACAGTAAAGGCATCGTCGTGGTCGCCACCAACAATCGCGCCCACCTCATTAAAGCTCAAACCCGAAGTTTGACCTTGAGGGGCAACTCGGCCCGCACGCACGCCATCAATGGTCCAGGCATACGCTTGGTCACTGGCGCCATGTAAGGTGGTCGTGGCCAACTGAGAGCCTGTTACGGCATCCGTACTGGCGAGCGTTACACCCAACTGGTCTACTGTGGCGTCGTTACCTGCAAGCGTTATGTCGGTATCGGTGGTAAGTGTGCTCACATCCAAGGTGTCCTCAGCACTGCCGCCTTCGAGGTCTGCAAAGCCCTCAAATCCAATGTTCACCGTATTGCCTTCCACAGGGCTTACAAAGGCCACCGCACCGGTTTGGTCACCAGTAACCGACCAAACGGTGTCCACATCTGCACCTTGCAAAACACTGCCAGCAGCGGTGCCTGCGAGTGTGTCAATGCCGATAAAGGCCAGACCGTCCACTGTTTGAGTTTGTAAGTCCACCACAGCGGGTGCTGTATTCAGTAAATTCAGCACATCTGAGCCCGCGGCGCCGTCAATTTGAACCACATCCGTCAATGGCCCGGATAAATCAAAGGTATCCGCGAGGTCACCGCCCACCAACTGTTCGATTTCGGCAAAGCCGGTTGTGGTGTTCAAAGTGGTGGCGGTGGGGCTTAAAGACCACGTGTTGGCGACGCCCGTATTGGCCACTAAGGTATCGGCACCCGCGGCGCCACTAACATTGGCAATGCTACCGGCACCTTCAATGGTGAAGGTATCGGCCTGGTTGCCGCCAATAATGGAAGCAATACCCATAAAGGTATTGGCCTCGGCCGCACCCTCTGTGGTAAAGGTGCCGCTATTAACCCCATTAATCAGCCATTGGTTAATGAGATCTTGCCCAGTCAGTACATCGTCGCCCGTACCAATACTCGCACCACCATCAAAGGTCATACCTTCGATGGGGCTTGCCGTTTCAAAGATAAAGGTATCGTCACCGCCACCACCACGCAGGGTATGCACCTCGGTAAACTCGTAAGTGCGAACACCGGTAGCGGTTTCGATTTCCACTCGGCCAGCTTGATCACCGGTGATGTACCAAACGTTGGTGGTGTCCCGACGGCTAAGGTCAAATTCACCTTTGGGGTTGGGTGGCAGTATCTCGTCCGGGTCAATGAAGTTAATAAAGTTAAAGCCCACTTCTTCTTGTAGGGTTTCTGCCAATGGATCTGGCAAAAACAAGCCCAGGTTCAAAAGGTCACCCATCACTTTGCCATCGGCACCGGCGTCGATATACCCGCTTAATACAAGATCACGACCCACATGAAACTCATCGTCGCCTGTATCCCCATAGAAGGAGTCGCCGGTCACACCAAAGCCAATGTCAAAGTAGTCGTTCCCGGCACCGCCGTATATTTCACCCACGGTAATGTCATCGGCAATGGTGAACGTATCCGCATCCACCCCACCAAACAAGGTTTGAATATTGCTAAAGGCAACACTCATGACCGAACCTGCAAAATCACTGGTCAACAACCAGTCGGTCGCCACATCGGGGCCGCTCAAACTGTTAACGCCACCGGCGCCATCTAAGCTCGTCACACCTGTAGCATCGGCCGCCAGGGTAAAGTCGTCTGACTCCGTACCACCCACCAGGGCCTCCACATTGCTAAAGGCGGTGGCATCAGTGCCACTGGCTAAGGTGCCACTGTTGGCGCCCAGTGCCCAGGTATTGGCAGCATTGTTGGCGGTGAGGGTGTCATCACCCGCACCTGCATCCAACGTCGCCACAGAACCGCCAGCGAAGGTGATCTCGTCCTTGCCGCTACCTGCATTCAGGGTATTAAAGCCATCAAAGCTCACGGTATTGCCTGCGGTACTTACGGTGCCTGCACCGGTACCTGTAACCGCCCAAGTGCTGTCGGCATCCACACCCACCAAGGTGTTGTCTACGGTACCGTTGGCGCTAAAGCCACTGAAGCCTGCGGTATTGACCGTATCCACCGTATTGGCCGTTAAGTCCAGGGTCACTGGAGCCGCCAGCGCTGTGGTATCCCAGGTATTCACACCCGCACCACCATCAAAGGTTGTTGTGGGTGAAGCTGCATCCACAACCACTACCGTATCGTCGCCATCACCTGCCGTAATCGTCTCCAGCCCCAGCAATTGGGTTTGTACCGTACCGGACGCCATTTGGGAGGCACTGCCCAGACTCCAATTGGCAGCCAATACCGATTGCACCACTAGGTTATCGCCCGCGCTTGCGCCCGCATTGAGGCTGGCAATGGCGCCTGCGACCTCCACGGTGAAGGTATCTACCGCCGAATCCGCACCGATCAGGTTGGCAATATTGGCAAACAGGGTGCCGGTACCATCGTCAGAGCTCAGTTCACCACTGTTCACACCCGTGATAAGCCAGTCACTCGCAAGGTCTTTAGACTGTAAGGTGTTATCACCCGCGCCACCATCCACGCTGCCCGTCACATTGCCGGCCTCCACGAACACGAAGGTGTCGTCACCGTCGCCCCCACGCAGTTTGGCGCTGGGGTTAATCACAAAGGTTTGATTGGCATACTCACCCTCTAGCTTGGTCAGTGTGCCGGTACCTTCTGCGTTGATCTCCCAAAGGTTGTCGCCATCACCACCGAAGAATGCCGTTTGGTCGGGATCTAAAACTTTATTTTCGATGTTGGTGTTGACCACCGCAGAGTTTTCGTTGCCGAGGAAGTCGATCTCCACGGCGGCGCCAAAGGCGAATAGATCCAACGTGTCACCGATGTTGTGATCACCACCGTCCACACGAGTGACAATCACGCCTGAATTTAATACAAAGGTGTCATCGCCCGCATCACCGGCGAGCACGCCCGCCTGTGCGGATTGCGCCAGGTTAAATTGGTCGTCTCCGGCACCGCCACTGATGTCACCCATTTGTACGCCTGCGGCGAGGTCAAAGGTATCGACCGCGGAGCCCCCCACCAAATTTTCAACATTGGTAAAGTTTGGCAAACCTTCAACGCTGCCTACTCCAGTGCCCGTTATGGCCCAGGTGTTGGTTTGATCCGCACCTTGCAGCGTATCGTTTCCGTCACCGCCATCCAGGCTTTCAAGACTTGCCGTAAGGGAGGCGAGGGTAAAGGTATCATCACCCGCACCGCTGGTGACCTGCTCCACACCGCTAAAGGTGGTGGTACTGGCTGCCGTCATGGCACCAGCGTTGGCCTCGGTAATTTGCCAATCGGTGGCGATGGCGTCGGTTTTGGTGAGTGTGTCAATGCCAGTGCCGGCTTCAAGATTGTTAAACCCGCCAAAGGTCACAGTTTGATTGCTGGTGGCAAAGGTCACCGTGCCATCGGTGGTGTTGGCCAATTGCCAATCGGCATCTTCGTTCAAGCCAATCAAGGTGTTAGCCTGGGCAGGGTCTGCCTGGTATTGCTCTAACCCTTCCAGTTGAACCGTACCATTTAAGGTGTTGTTTATTAGGTCAATTTCGGCATCCAAACCGTTTATGGCCAGCTCGTCATCACCCGCACCCATGCGAATGCGCGTAACGGTGCTGCCCGCACTTAAACTCAGCGCATTATTATTGTCGTTGCCCGTGATTTGTTCGATGCCGTCAAAGCTCGCAACAATGCTCGTACCATCAAAAGCCAAGCTACTATTGGCACCTAAATCCCATTGGTTATTGGCTTGGGTAGTAAAGGCATCCAGCTGCAAGTGGTCAACACCCGCTCCCCCGCTGATGCTGGCGAAGCTGCTGCCTTCTTGAGCCGTAAAGGTATCCACATCGGCACCGCCCACCAAGTTGGCAATGGCGCTAAAAGTTATGGCGTTAGCACCGTCGCCGGTAAGTGTGCCGCTGTTGGCACCGGTCAATAACCAATCGTTGATTAAGTTCGAGGCCGTTAAGGTGTCATTGCCCGTGTCAGAGCCCTGAATAGCGGTTATGTAGGTGTTAGTACCCGTGAGTACAAACACGTTTTCGCCATCACCGCCGATTAAAATATCGTAACCACTTTGCTCGCCCGAGGTTACACCGTCTTTGGTAATGGTAAAGCTGCCGTCACCATTGATATCCCAGTTTACATCGCCCGCACCGGCATCAAATGCAAAGCCTGCATCGGAGGGTGCTATCACCTCGAAGTTGTCGTAGGCTAAGCCGTCTTTTAGTGCTTTGGTGTCATAGTCGTATATTTGCGCAGTAGTCAGGCCCGACATATCTAAGGTGTCGTCACCTACGCCGCCATCCAGAGCAGTATTTGCGATGGGGATAACGCCTTCCCCTAAAATCACACTATCGTCACCGGCATTGGTATACAGGTTACCCAAGGTGGTATTGGCAACGGTGAAATTATCCGCTTGGTCACCACCAGCAAAGTAAGCAAAATTTTGATGGTCCGTGCCGTTTAAGGTAGTGGTGGTATCGTTAATCACCCAGGTGTTATCGCCTGTTGCCACCACTAAGTTGTTGTCACCTAGGCCGCCATCAAGTACTGGCATGTCTGCGGGGTCGGCAATGATAAAGGCATCATTAGCACCGGAGCCGGTGATGGTTTCCATACCGTAAATGGCTTGACCATCTGTTGTACCAACGTAGGGAGTGGCGTCCGTTATGGTCTCAACATCAGCCACATCGCTGAGGTAAGTGTTGCCCACGCCATTTACAACCCAAAGCGCGCCGTTGGTGGGCGTTGCCGCTAGGATTAGGCTGTCGTTACCTCCAGCATCTGTTATTGAATGAATCATTGAGTTTAAGGTGTATGCATCATCACCGGTACCACCAATGACCCCCGCAAAACCTGCAAAACTGTATTCAACGCCTGTGCTAGCGTAATTCACCGTGCCGGCATCACCTACAGTCCATACGCCGTTCTCATTAAGGCCTGTAAAGGTCGCCAATGCCTTTATATCTACAACAAAGTTTTCTGTGCTGGCGAAATCGATATTTCCAGCAATGCCCGAATTAATATTAACATCGGCAGAGCCATAGGCCTCGAGGTTGAGGGTATCTATGCCATCACCTGCGTTTATTGACGTTACATCAGTTGCTTCAACAAAGGTGAAGGTATCGTTATTGATATTGCCAGTGATAGCTTCTATACCGGTGAACCTGGTCACCGAAGCAACGGAGCTGCTGGCACCAATTATCCAATCGTTGGTGATATTGTCGTCTGCAATAACCAATGCATCGCCACCTTCACCGCCCACAATACTAGCAACGGTACCACCAGTAGCGATGGTGAAGTTGTCCACTTCTAAACCACCAATTAAATTGGCAATGGCAGAAAAGGTAATCTCCTGTGCACCGTCGCTGTTTAAGGTACCGCTATTAACACCATCAATTAACCATGTGTTAACCAACTCGGTTGCGGTAAGTGTGTTGTTGCCGTTTGCTGAACCTTCTATGGTTTCAATAGCGCTGTTTGCGCCAGCAAGGTTAAAGGTATTGTCGCCATCGCCGCCACGTAAGGTGGCATAGCCTGTGGCGATGTCATAGGTTTGGCCGTTTTTGGTAATGCTAAAGCTGCCGTCGGCTGCAATTTGCCAATCCACGTCACCAGCGCCGGCGTAAAACGCAAAGCCCTCTTCGGAGGCAATCACCTCTTCAAATTCTTCCTGCTGCAATCCGTCACTGAAGGCATTGAGGTCAAAATTAAATTCTTGTGCGGTGGTCAAAGAAGACATATCCAAAGTGTCGTCGCCATCGCCCCCCAGCAAGGTTTCGCGAGTCACCACACCGTCGTTCAAAATCACCACATCATCGCCGGCTTGCCCCCAAATAAAGCCGAGGTTACTGCCACCGGCAACATTAAAGGTATCCGCATCGTCCCCACCAATAAAGCTGTCCATATTGGCAAAGGTGGTGGTTTGGTTTAGGTCTCCTTGACCACCGGCGTTAATATTCCAGGTGTTTACTTGGTCCAAGCCCACCAGCACATCGTCACCCGTACCACCGGCAAGACTTGTAATGTTGCTGTAGGTCACCCAAGTTTGCGTCGCATCTGCACTTTGCACCACACCGGCATCGGCGGCCGTTAAGGTCCACTCCAAATCTTCAGCAGTGGTAATCGCCAATTGGTTGGTCCCGGTGACCGTCTCTGGTGATGCAATGGTTTGAACCCCACTAAACGTGATGTCCACCGCACCGGCATCTGCCGTCACAGTACCTGTGCCCACATCGGTTAAGGTCCATTGCACGTCCGTACCGGCACTGGCATCAGCAAAGCTGATTTGATTGTTTTCGCCTGCGGCCAATGCGCCTACATTGCCCACCAATTCCATAAGAGCTGCGTTGTTGTAAACCACAAATTGGTCGCTGCCGGTACCGCCTTCAATTCGGGTGAGATTGTTAAACACCAAACCGGGCGTCGTTTTATATGTGGCAGCACCAGTAATATCCCAAACCATATCGGCATCGGGGCCTTGCACCACGTTATTTCCCGCACCCGCATCAAAGGTGACAATATCGCTGTAATCACCTGCCTGGTTGTAATCCGCGCTGACGCGAACGGTGTCATCCATACTGCCCGCGGTAAAATTCAAGCCACTGTAAAAATCGATGCTAACATCTGCCACGGTAAGAGTACCCGCACCGCCCGCGTTGATATCCCATTCGGCATTGGCATCGGGGGCGATCAGGCTACCGCCACCACTTAACACGTTAATGTTGTCAAAAGGCGTATCGCCCGCAGTGGTTTGCAAGCTGCCCGATAAGTCTTCGTTTAACGCCCAGGTGCCTGCGTTAGACGCATCCGTTAAAGTGTTGAGCCCAGCACCCCCATCGACGCCGCCGGTTAATACCGCACCATCGGCCAGGTTAAAATTGTCTGTTCCATCGGCACCGGTGATGGCAACTACATTGTCAAAGGTTTTGCTATCGGTCAGTGCACCTTGGTAATCCACGGTGAGTGTGCCATCAGCCGCCACTTGCCAATCCACATCGTACCCGTCAATAGAGACCACCGCCGTGCTGCTGCCCGTGCGAATGGTTTGCTCAAAATCATCCGTGAGATCCGCAAGCGTATACAGCACACCGCTACCCGGCACGGGGACATTTAAGATATCCACCACCAAACTCAAACCGGAAAGGTTGATAACGTCATTGCCCGCACCAGGGGAGAGCACGCCGGCGTCCACAGCGTCGGCCAAGGTAATGCTGTCATCACCTGCACCAACGGAAATACCGCCCATCATCGTATTTGGCGCAAAGGTCACCGCATCGTTTGCAGTCCCATCACTATTGATAAATTCGATACCGGTAAAGTTAGTCGTCGTATTGTTTGCCACATCGGTCACGGCACCGATATAGGAATCGGTAATATCCCAAGTCAGCTCACCATTTACCGTGGTGGCAAGCGTGCCTTTGGCGGCGGAAGAATCGAGGGTTATATCTTGAATGCTGTTTAGCAGATACGCATCGCCTTGATCGGACCCCACCAGTGTTTCAAACCCATTAAAGGTCAAAACCGCGCCGCTTTCTGACAAGGTCGAATCGGTGGTGTTGACCTTCCAGCTTCCTACGCCACCAACATTGGCAAGCGAATCATCACCACCACCGGCATTAAAACTTTTTACATCCGAAGCACTGGACCAAGTGACCGTATCATTCCCCCTAGAACCCTCAATTTGTGCAATATTGCTGAACTTAGCAATATTGCTAAACATGTTGGTCTCTCCCAAAGTCCAAGCGGTATTACTGCCGTGATCCAACACAATTTTATTATCACCCGCACCGCCTTCAATTAAATCCGCCGTGATATTGCCTTCAATACTAAATGTATCGTTGCCATCGCCTGCATCGATATAGCTGATGCTGACATTATTACCAAGGATAAACTTATCGTCCCCACCTAAGCTATTCACGAAACTAATATTGGAGCAATCGCAGATTTCGATTACGTCAACTTGATTGCTACCGTATAGCTCCGTAAACCCTGCTAATTTAAAGCTATTGTTAAGCGAAACACCTTGATCATCGACATCCCATCTAGTGCTTTGTACATCGGGTGAATGCAGTTGGTTGTTTCCACCTCCAGCATCGATACTCGTGTAATTACCTAAAATATCAAAATCGGCAAGATTTAAAACATCAACACCTGGACTACCCGCTAGTTGGGCCATGCCAGAGAAAGTGGTCTCATTTGCTATCGCGCCATCCTGCGATAACACCGATACATTTGAGCCATCCGCGGTAGATAAACGCCAAGAAACAATGTTGCCACCTACATCAGCATTCACAGTAAGAGACCCATCTCCGCCCGTATCAGTAATGTCATAATTACCCATTTCAACAATGGTGTAAGTAGAGCTCGCGCCAGTAAACCCGTTGAATCCCGTCAGCTGTGTACCATCTACATCTGAAGTACTGCCAATAGTAAATGACCCAGAAGCATTAACCGTTGCGGTGGCCGCACCACTTGCATCAATCTGATTAATATTCTGGAAGCTACCGTCTACTTCTGTGTCAGTGAGAATCGTGCCGCTGTTTAAGTTAACGGAAACGTTTGAACCAGCGGCGATGATCCGATCGGTTACGCTAGCACCACCATCCACATTTATCACGGAACTTAATTCATCCCAATTAAAAGTGTCAGTGCCTGTACCGCCGACTACGTTCTGAATATTAAGAAAGTCGCTTATACCGGTAACGCTGTTGAGACCACCGAGATTCCAGTTGGCGTCACCCGTGTGGCTAATGGTTAGGGTGTTGATGCCTGGGCCTACACCGCCATCAACTGACGTTATTGAACCGCCTTGGGCCAACGTAAAGTTGTCTTGACCCGTACCGCCAATCAATTGGGCAATGCCATCAAATAGGGTAGTTTGATTGGTGTTATTTAAGGTCAATTCGCCGGCATCGTTGCCATTGATTAGCCAGTTGGCCACGATGCCATTAGCGGTCACTTCAATACTGTTATCGCCCGCGCCACCGATGATGCCGGCATTACCGTTAATCCACGCATCGGCGGATTCAAAATAGAATATATCGTCACCCGCACCACCCGTTAATTGGGTTTTGCCGGTGAAGTACAGTGTGACGTCTTGGTTATTTTCTTGATAGGTTAGGGACCCTTCACCTTCACCGGTAATGCGCCAGATATTTTGCTCGTCACTACCGGGTTGCACATTGCCGTAATTAGGGCCAATAAAAATTTCAGGCGCCGAGGCGAAAGTCGTATTCAAGAAAGCGCCCACATTAGTGGCCGTGACCAGAGCGGTGGCATTTAAAGCGGAGATATCCAAAGTATCAATGTCAGCGCCCAAATCCATATCGTTAACTGCAGCAGTCCCGGTATAGATCACACTGTCATCGCCAGCACCCCCTAAAAGGCTGACAATGGAAACGCCCTGGGCAATATCAAAAGTATCGTTACCCGCACCACCGGATACAGTGCCCACGAGTGCGTCAGCGGCAAAAACAAACCTATCGGTTTGGTCGCCACCGCCAAAGTTTTCCATCTCTGTAGCCGTATAACCCGCGCCGATTTGGGCATCGCCATTCCCCGATATTTGCCATTCAATACCAGCACCTGGGGCAGTGGTCACGGTCACATTCACATCATCAATGCCAGCGCCGCCAAACAAACGGTTACCAGCGTTGGTGGGGTTAGTGATATTAAAGGTGTCATTGCCACCGTCGCCGTATACATCCAAACCCGTTGGATCGGACAAATTAAAGACATCGCTTTGGTTGCCGCCATGAATCACTTTTAGCGTGCCTGGGTTAAAGGCTATACCGCTGTCGCCCGCCTGTGTTTCAATGCGGCCAGCGCCATTAAATTCCACAGACCAAACGTTATAAGCATTGGGTGAGAACACTTCATCACCACCCGAGATTAAACTCATGCCTGTAAAATCGGTTACACCGGCAGTACTCTCAAGGCTGCCGCTGAAGTCTTGATTTAGGCGCCATATTTCACCACCCGCATTGGCTTGAATCGTTCCTGTACCAACACCGTCTACGGTCCCGCTTATTACGCCATTTCGCTCAAAGGTAAAGCTGTCGTTTTGTGTAGCGGAGCCAGTAAGATTTTCGATATTTTGAAACGGGCTATCCGCCCAAACGGTACCAGTATTTTTACCCGTAATTGTCCAAGGTACTTCATTGGGGCTTTGAACGATGAGTGTGTCGGTACCCATACCACCATTAATATCACCAAAGCTCTCTGTTGGTATCGCACCAACTGTCACTCGAATTTGATCGTCTCCGCCACCGGCGTTGATCCTTACGTTATTACCCGTTTCAACAGTGAACTGATCAGTTCCTGTCCCGCCATGAAGTGTTCCAGGGGAGATGGTGAAAAATGCGCTGTTACCTCCAGCACTAAGCGTTAAAAAACCGCGAAAAGTCACATCCCAATTGGTATCGACATTAGGGCCAAATAATTCTGAACCTGAATTGCTCGCGTAAAATCCACCACTGCCCATATTTTCAAATTCTGTCGCACCCGCAGTATTTTCTACAGTCCCTGAGATCAGATCATCGTTAAACCGCCAGATGTCAACTTCACCTCCGATAGTCGCGTCGCCGCCGCCATCGACACCAGATGAAATTACGCCTCCTTGTGCAAAAACGAAAGTGTCAGGACCGCCTCCACCTACAAGGCGGTCAGCGCCCGTAAAAGGAAACGTGTTTCCAACAAGCAAATATTCACCGCTACCATCACCCGTTATATTCCAAGTACCACCCTGTTGATCGCCTTCAATGGTAAGTAGGCCTGTGGTAATAACATTTTGAACTTGGTCAACACTGATATTGGCATTCGCACCAACAGCTTTTACTGAGCCGCTATAAAGCTGCGTCACATCTTGCGCACCAACATCCAATGAATTGACGCCGCCAGCACCTGAGATTGAAGTAACCGTGTTATTTGGGCTTAAAGTGAAATTATCGGCTTGATCGCCGCCAACTAGATTTTCTACGCCTTCAATTCTAAAATTATCTCGAAGTGTGGCAACGCCATTTTGGTCAATTTGCCAATCAACTGCGCCGGCAGCCGAATTTTGTGATTCGAATATAAAGGTGTCGTCGCCACCATCTCCATAAAATGAAAACCCGTTGATCATACCGTTCTCAACCAAGGTCACCTTATCAAGACCGTCTCCTCCGTGAATTTCCAGCCCTGATGCCCAATCCACATTAAAAATGTCTGAGCCTGTTCCTGCATAAATGACAGATAAAAATTGAGGGCTGAAAGTTACCCTATCACCCGTATCTGTTTGCAAGGCACCGCCACCATTGTAATTAATGGTCCAGTTTGTATTTACGTTCGGGGAGTAGACCTTCCCCTGGCCTGAAAATGTAGCAATATTTTTAAAAGATATAACGCGTCCATTATTATTTTCAAGGGTTCCCGTTAGATCATTGTTAAAACGATACGTCGCACCAGCTTCAAAACTGGATATATGATCGGCTCCGCCACCACCATCAATGCCACCTCCGATAAGCCCATCTGGATAGAAAATGAAGTTATCTGCGCCTGTTCCGCCAACAATTGATGCTACTTTAGAGAAGTTAATAACGCTCCCGCCAACGTCCGCAATCACAGTGCTAGCCCCCGTCAATGTCCACGTGGCATTCGCGTTAGTAGTGTTGGTTAATGTCACACCAACATTCGGCTCTAAATTTTCAATATTCTTGGTATTGAGTGGAAAACCATCCACAACTAAGCCTAGTTCTACAATATCTTGTTCAATGATGTTGGCCGTCAGTCTGAGGGTATCGCGGTCTGCACCCCCATCGATAGACCCTGGGCTAATGCCCGGTCCAACAATAAAGGTATCCGCTTGGCTGCCGCCCTTAAGGTCCGAGATATTCTTAAACCGAAGCCCCTTGTTTACGACGAATTCGCTGTTGCCAAAGTACTCAACAGAGTTCGTCGCATTGGCTAACTGCACATCACCACCTTGAGCAATGGCCGTTTCAAACCCAGTAAACGCGACATCATAAAACTGCCCTGCATTAGTACCGGTCACCGTCCAACTGGATCGTCCGGCACCACTGGCATCAAACGTATCCTGCCCCGCGCCACCGTTAAAGGTAATATTGCCAAGGCCGGGAATAGCGTCTTTAATAATAACGGTGTCGTTGCCACCTAAGAGATCAATGGTACCGGTGACATTATCGCCGATACTGGCTGAGCTTAAAATTGTGACGGTATTGGCTTGGGCTGAACCTAGAGCCGAGATAACCAACCCCTGATTAAAGGACGTCGTTAGTTTAGAACCGACAATTAATTGATCCGAAAAAGTAAGATCTAATGCCGCAGAGGCCGTATCTACATCTCCCATCAGTTCTATTGTCGGTGCATCTAAAGCAACATCGCTACCACCTTCTTCACCTGTAATCACCAAGTTTCCATCAAGTGCTATTTTTTGATTAGCGGATACACCAAGTGCAATTTGATTAATTTTGGAGTTATTAATACTTAAATCATTGACATCTGAGATAGTCACTTTAGGAATATCGATTGAGTTTGAGGAGTTAATACTAACGCCTTTAAAGTCACCCATAAGACTGATTTGCGTCGCATCATCAACATTGATGATGGTGTCGCCGCCAACGGTTATACTACCAGCGGTTGCAATATCCCCAGGTGTGGTTTCTGGTGCTCCGCCGTTGACCATAAAATCCGTTGCAATATCAACCTTCCCAAAGGTAAGATCGGCACCTACAACTCGTGAGTTCATAGAAACGATTGCAGAATTCGCCTTCAAATTAAATAGGCCACCAACGTGCAAGTCATCCCCACCAAATTGTAATTCATAATTTACGGGGTTTTCGAAATGGCCGCCAACATCAATGCTTAGATCACCCAAAGCAACAAAACTTATAAAGCCACGGGTATCCAGCCTATCATTCCCGTTTACCTTAAGCGAAACATTATTGCCATAAATTCCGGCGGTACCCGTAGGAAGCAAGTCATCGACGACAATATCTATATCACCCCAACCAGTAGGGTTGGCAGTATAGTAATCCGTGCTAGGCCCAGAAGACACGGGTCCCATTAAAGTAGGTGCCTTTATTGATATATCACCGCCTGTCCATGATCTTACGCCCACCTTTCCTCGATTACTCTGAACGCTAATATCACCCTTTATATCAAAAATCGCCCAATCCCGAGGAAGATTGGTACTTGGAATAATTACCTCTGAATTTTGAATGCTTCGATCATATCCAATACTTGCCGTCTCGATATTGCCAAAATTCAACTGATTAGTTAAAACGATGTTGGTCGATGGACCATCAATCAAATTATTCACATCAACAAACGGCGTACTGGCATCAGTATTGAGATTTAAAATAGATGCGTAAATATTGGGTAGAAAAAAGTCTGTAGCGGAATTTATAGTTACGGAGCCGTCACCAGCATCAATTGTAGGCGTCGTGGACGAAGCAATGGCATCACCCGATAAAAATACATCACCTCCGCCTGTGTTAATAGTTGGAGCACTTAAATCGCCTGATCGCGCAATTAACGTAACGTCTCCACCCACGCCATTTGAAGCCGTAGTATTGATTTTGCTTTGCATTGAAACGCTAAGCCCTTCAATGTAGAAATTGCCTCCGTTGGTATTCGCTTGAAAGCCTAAATAATCGCTTAAAGCACCCTGTCTCCCTAACCCTCCTACTTGGCTTGCAGGATATACTAGGTTCGGCAACGTTATGGCGGTACCATCTGCCAGCGTAAAAGCCGCGCCGCTTAGTTCAGATTCTGCACCTTCAAATGCTTTAACTTCATAATCGCCCTGAATGTTATTAGCCAGTGGAAGCGGCGCACTCCATCCAGCGTGGTAGGTGGCCGAACTGGCATTCTTCGGATCTCCAAACCCATCAAGTGAACCCGCCCCCCTAATAATAATATCCCCTGTGGTGTTTATTGAGGCTGGCATGCTTACACCAGGCAAATCCAAAAAGCCTTGGGGTTGATACGTTTGTGCTTTTGTTCCTCCACTTACAATAAAATCTCCATTACCGAGATTATAATTTCCGTACAAAGAAAGCCTATTACCTGCATCCATAACAAGTGAAGCACCACCAGAATCAAAATCTAAACTATTTGTTGCACTTCCAACACTAAGATCATTCCCAGCGCTGATAAAAATATTTCCTCCGGGCGTGATCATTTGATTGAGCTCAACGTCTCCACCTGCGCTTATATCTGTAATGCCCCCAACCGAAGCCGCCCCGGCTGTGCGAAATAGACCTCCAGTCCTAACTGTAAAGTCACCACCAACATCTACTTCTGCTTTTTCTCCAAGAAATAGAACTCTGGCACCAGCACCTTTACTAGTCAGAGCTGTTGGGCTGCTTTGATAAGTTTGGCCATTGAACTGGAATTCAAAACCATTATTGATATCGCCCTGCTCAGTGCTTAAAAATACATCGCCGGAAGCTAATAGAAAGCCCCCATCACTCGGAGTTGAGTTAATTGAGTAAGCTGCAATAATGTTGATGTTATCAGCCCGTAGCCCATTGGTTGCCCACGCTAAAGATTCCCCTATAATATTGATATCTTGAGGCGTTGTTAGTCCAACATATTGAAAATCAATATTCCCATAGTTGCCAATGTGGCCACAAGTCGATGCCCCACAATCAGCCACCCCAGCCATTAGATTAATGTCACCTCCAATCTCGATGACTGCAGCGGCACCCGAAATATCTCCACCGGACTCCAGTATCAAATTGTTAGTAGAAGCCGAATAAATTCCAGATCCTTGTAGGTCAATTAAATCTGTTGCTTTCAACCACAAATCGGCGCCATCAAGCAGAGTGCCAACTGCATTGCCGGATATTTCTGCGTCTACTGGTGCGTTATCGAAATCCAATTCACCATTCGCACCAACATTGACATTGGTTAGGCTGGGATCAAACACAATGGTGATGGTCTCGGGGTCTAGTAATAAAGCGCCGTTCTGCCCCCATTTTGAAAGTAAATCCACCTCACCCGTAAACGAAAGGCCCTTCTTCCCCGACACCTCCACAAACCCACCGTCACCCGCGGTATCACCACCGGTGGCGGTTATGGTGCCTGCGTAAGCGGTGGCACCATCGGCCCAAACAATCACTTCACCACCATCACCCTGTGTTATGGCATCGGCTTGAATTAAGGCTTCGGGGTGTACGATGGTTTTGTCGGCGTTGCGGATTTGAGGGTTTTTGCCTTGAAACCCACCGCCAATATTGACCGTGCCGCCGCCGGTTTCGCCGGAGGCGTTTACGCTTGCCTGCTCAAAAAGCCCCACGCGATCACCCAGCACTTTAATATCACCACCTGTACCTGCGCCTTGGGCCTCGGCGCTGAGTTCGCCCGTGGCTTTTACGAGGGTGGTATTTTGAGCGTGAAGTTCGATATGGCCTGCGGCTGCCTGTGAACCGTCAGCGTTCAGGGCATCGGCTTTGATGCTACCGGTGTGGGTGACGTTCTCGCCAATGACCACCACGTCGCCTGCATCGAGGTTGCTACTCACATCAATGTTGCCCGTGTTGACCACGTCGGCGCCGCCGCCTAGGGTAAAGGAGCCATCTTCGTGCATAAGCACACTGGTTTTGGGCTGCATTTCACCTGCGTTTACCGCACTGGTGAAAATGTCCTCACTCACTGAGCCGGTGAGCAGGACTTTGCCGCCTTCGGCGTTGATGTCACCGCTGTTGGACACAGCAGCGTCCATGCCCAATTCGCTTTGTAATACCTCTTGACTCACGCGCACACCAATCATGCCAGTGTCGTCAAAGGTGAGGACGGATTCTTTGCCCGCGGCGAGGGTGACTGAGCCCAGCTTGGCGCTGATTAAACCCTGGTTATCCACGGATTGACCCTGCAACACCACATTACCACCGGTGGCGGCGTTGATGAGGCCTAGGTTGATCACTGCGCCGTCGGCGCCTTCCACGGCACTAAAGGCAAAGTCGCCGTTCATAAAATCGTCGGGGTTAATGGCAAGGCCCGAGGCCACGAGCCCCCCCACATTAATTTGTGCATCTTTGCCAAAAAACACGCCGTTGGGGTTCATCAATATCACATGGCCGTTGGCTTCGATGTTGCCTAATATCTTGGAGCCTTCGTTGCTGAGTATGCGGTTTAAGGCCAAGGAAGAGCTGCTTGGCTGAATGAATTCCACCTTTTCATTCACGTTCACGTTAAAGCTTTGCCAGTCGATGGCGAGCTTGTCGGTGTCTTGCTTGATGGTGGTATTTAAACCGTTTTGACTAATGCTACCAGCACCGCCAACCACCGTGCCGCCCTCTGGCCCCGCCTGCGCGCCTGCGGCCCATAACAACTGTGCGGCAATGGCTACAGAGAGTTTACGGCGCAGGGGGGAAAAGCCTTTTAAAGTGAGTGTGCGGTTGGCGTTGCTCATGCTCTAATGTCCTAACAAACGTGGTGATGTCGCGTTTAGTTTGATGTCTCTTGGTTAATGCTCCACCGGTTAATGCCCTACCAGTCAGCACTCTACGGTCGCTTATATTCCAATCAGGAATTAAAATATCGGCATCAAGTTTAAAATGCGCTATGGCGCGCAATCTTACAGTAATTGCTCACATACCCGCAGGGGTTTATGGCTTATTAGTGATCAATTTGGCAGAATTTTGAGCGGTACAGCAGGGCACAAAAGGCAGACGAAACCAAGCCTTTGGAGGGAGTGTGGAGCTTTGGAAAATGGCGCGGCCGAAACAGCCAACTGATTTGTGAATGCACTGGTACATTCGAATTGATACACATGGATTGCCATATCCGCGTCACTCCCTGTCTGGTGCTAAGGCGCTTGCCAACTTGCCCGCCCCCGTACCTCTAGGGCTCAAACCTATCGTATTTGAAGAAGCTTTTCAGACGCCTGGTACAGGCACCTGGCCTGTAGACTTCGTCAAATCCCCAATCGGTCAGTTTGGGCTAATTATCGCACACTTGTTTGCCGTTTAAAACGGTTGTGCGCTGCAATACTTTGCCGTTTAGACGAATGGTGCGCCAAAGCACAGCCCCGCAAATCGCCATACTCAGGCGTCATCAGCACTCACAGCGGGTCACTCGTTTTAAACCCTTAAAAGCGCACAGTGTATGGCGTTTTTGTCTTACATCATACGGTGATAAAGTCGCACGTAAATAGCCTCTACCTGCAAAGCCTTGGCCACTGGAATTGAAGCACCGTAAAGTGAAAGAGCCAGTGGACTATGCACCATTCGCAGCCCAAGCACCTGAACCGTGCTCTCAGCCTAAGGCAAAAACTCAATGGGGTAGTTTACCGTGACCACATCTACATCCTTAGCGCCGAATTTAAACGTTTTTACCCGTGAGACAATGCGTGACTCTAGACTGCTGTCGTTCAGCTCACTACTGACTACCTCTACGGCATCAACGCGACCATCGGGCAAAATGGTGATGGCCAATACCAACTTGCCACGCAGAGCAGGGTTGGATCGTCGGGCACGGTTATATTGGGATTGCAGCTGCCCCTTGTAGCGGTCCATCACGAGGGTGATCTCCTCTTGCGAACGCGTATTGAGTGACACTTCACCCACGTCGTTACCATCGCCAAATTCGCCTTCGGTAGCCGCAAGCGCGGCGCGTGTGGCGGCGAGGTCTGCCTCTGTCAGCTGGGTGTTGCCGGCCGTGGTGGCATACTGTTTGGCATCCACACCGCCGCTACCTTTGCTGGCGTTAGCCGTAAGGACTTTGGCGCTTAAGCCTGCGGTCTCTTTGGCCGCTTGCTTATTGGTCACCGAGCGCTTCACCTGTTCGCTCACCTCAGGAGTGTCCATCAAATCATTGAGCTCACTCATGTGCGCCAACAGCCCTGACGCTTTGGCCTTTTCACGCGCCTTTTTCTGCGCCTCGGTCACCGGTTTTTTCACCTCTGTGGGGCGTTTACGCTCCACCTTGGGTTTTTCCGGCTCTTCGGGTTTGGGTGGTGGTGGTTTAGGTTTTGGCTTAGGTTTCACCACGGGTGGCGGTGGCTTGGGCTTTTTGCGCTCGGTAATAAATTTGGCGACGCGCTCAGGCACCACGGTTTTTTTGCGGGGTTGCTCCGGCACCTCAAGGCTTGACAGCACAAGGCCAAAAGCCAACAACGCAACGATACACACAACCGCAATAATACTGAATAAGCGGTCGCCCGAGCGCTTCGGTTGCCAGCTTAACGCCAAGACTTTATAGGGTGCTAAGGCCATTGATTTTGCGTTAGGTTGATTCATGGCTTAAGGTTTTGGCTTCGCTTTTTGGGTGGCGGCAAATGCAATTTCGGTATATTGCGATTTCTGACACGTGGCCAGAATTTTGCGCAATATGTCGTAGGCAATGTTTTCGTCCCCCATGATGGTAATGGCATGGCCTTTACCGTTTTCAGCGGGCGTTGCACGAGTCGACTTGTTGCGAATTTGAAATTCCAATTCGGTTTTCAATGGCGCAATCACCTCGTCTTGGGCGTTGGCAATATCCTGTATTTTGGCCACCTCACGCCCTTGAATCAGCACACTCTCCGGCGTGATAGACAGCACCAAGGTTTCCTTTGGGGCTTTTTGCGCAATGGACGTGGGCAGCTTTAAATCTTTTTGGCTTGGCAATTGTGGCGTGCTGGATGAATTCACCAACAGGAAAAACACCAAAATGGTAAAAATATCCATCAACGACACCAAGTTTAAGGGTGCACCCTTATGACTGTTGTGGTGACGCTGCATGCGCCGCGCGCGGCGAGAGGTGTTTTTCACGGTGCATCTCCTTGGGGTAGGGCATCCAGGCTTGCCTCCTGATCGGAGATGACTTCCGGCGCATCACCAATAGACACCGCTGGGAACAACTCCACTTCTTCCAAGGTTGCAACATTCACCACTTGCGTGCTGCGCACATGGTCCATCACTTCGATCAATCGTTTATAGGGCACACGCTTATCCAACAGTAACGTGATGCTGGTTTCCTCTGGGTAGCGGCTTTTAATGGCCACCAATAATTCTGACACCGCGTTCCAATCCACTGTGTTGTCGGTCAAGTTAAATTTTTTCAAACGCCCAATGGTGGCATCGCGCACATCCAAAAACTCTGGGTGAACAATCATTTGTAACTGCAAATCAATTTTTTGCTCGGGGTTAGACTCTGAATTTAACTGCGGTAAGGTTAACTCCAACACCGTCATACGAGAGAACACGGCGGTGATTAACAAGAACGGCACCAAGATCACCATCAAATTTAAAAAGGCGGTGATATTGAGCTCAACGGTCTCGTGGAGTGTTTTACTGCGCTTAAACTTCATGGGCTATTTTTCAATCAGTAGGTTTAAGCACTTCACGGTGGCCATCTCAATGGTGTCCACCAGCTTGGTTGTTTTAGTGGCTAAAATGGAGTGAATTAAAATCATCGGAATGGCGGCACACAAGCCAAAAGCTGTGGTGTTCATGGCCACCGAAATACTGGCCGAGAGTAAATCGGCTTTTTCGGCTGGATCCGCCGAGGCCACGGCGGTAAACGCTTGAATCAAACCAATAATGGTTCCCAAAAGCCCCATGAGTGTGGCGATGTTGGCAAGCGTTGCCAGGTAGTGCGTGCGTTGCTCTAATTGAGGCATCACTTCCATAATGCCTTCTTCCATGGCGGACTCCACCGCTTCGCGTTTGGCATTGCTACGCAATTTGGCCATGCCATATTGCAAAACCGTAGACAATGGCGTGGACTCTTCTTCCAACATGCGCAGTGCCTTGGCATAGTCATTGGCACGCAGCATGGGTGTCAGCCGTCGCCATACGCGGTTGGTTTTTGCTGACGTGGCGCTGATTACCCAGAGGCGCTCAATGGCGATAGCAAGGCCCAAGGCCAACACAACCAAGATGGCATACATAAATGGGCCACCGGATTGAAAAAATTGCACTAAGTCCATAACTCTACCCTTATTAAAAGCATCGTATTCGTAAAAATTAGGTGTATAAACACCCATAAAAATGCATGGCCACAGCCTTTTCTAAAACTTACTCAAGGCTTACCGTGTTGGCTACAAGCAGGAAATGTGATGCACGAAAGTACCTCGCATCTACTCCGAGCGCCCCCTTCGCGGTGTTTCCCGCGCAACGGTGCGTGAAGTGTCATCGTTTTCGTGATCTTGTGGCTGAGAGGATTCGGGCTCAGGCCATCCGTTGCACTCGACATCTCCATTAAACTCGTGGTCGATTCGGTCAAATAAGCTACGACGTTGAGCCAGGTATTCTACACGGCTTAAGTGATGATCAAAATAGTCATCAACCAAATGTCGCAACATGATGGAATAATTAATGTCTGTCATAATCTGCCACTTTGGGGCTATTGTAACTCACGCAGCACACGAAAGCCGGTCTCCTCGTCGGCTTCGCCACCACTCGCTGAAGCGTTCTCAGGAGTGCAATCTTCCATGTCCGTATCAAAAGATCCCCCCATCGCCAAAAGGTCACCGCCATCGGTAACCCATTCGCGGGCATTGCCCACATAATTTACTACGCCCCAACCATTTTGTTGGCCAATGTTCGACTGCACTAAAGTGCCGCCTTTTTGGATGCCACGTACATTCAAGGTACAGTTTCGATTAGAATCCAAACTGCTACCGCGCGCACTGGCCGCATGGGTCCACTCGTCTTTGGTGGGCAAGCGGTAAACCTTCCCGCTTTGCTCACTCAGCCAACGGAAGTAACCCTGTACTTGTGAATAGGGGATATTGGTAGCAGGTAAGCCTGTGTTGCGCTCGGGTAAACTTTTGCAACTGCCGGAAGCCAGGCAATACTGGTTAAACTCGGCCACACTCACTTCATAGCGGCCGATGGCAAACGCTTTAATATTACCACTGGCGGGGATCACCACAGTTAACGGGCTTTTGATACCGTTTGCCAAGATATCTTGACACCGTGAGCGCCGCCCGCGAGACCCAAGCCCCGCCAAACTTTCTTTACAGTTATCCTTTTGTGAACCACTGCCACCCACGTGGGCAAACTCGACCTGCTCACCAAATAGGTTCTGCGCCATGCGCTGGGTTTTAATGCCATCTTCCGGAAAGTTTCGGGCAATGCGTGTTATGCAGTCGGCAAGGTTTTGCACAATACTGGGCTCAGCCCGCGCATATTGACGCGAATTCGTACTGCGCATGGTTTTAATCGCCCGCTCAAAACCCGACAAATCCAAAAGCTGATTGCATTTCAATTGCTCCCGCACCGAAGCGTAGGCCTTGTCATAGCGGTTGCTTGACGTGGATGTGGTACTGGCAGAAGCGGGCTTGGCAGCTCTGACGGCGGCCGCCTTCGCCGCTTTGGCTTTGGCGGCTTTTTCTGCGGCTAGGCGTTCGGCCCGCATGCGTTCCTGCTCGGCGAGTTTGTCTTCCACCAGGCTGGACAAAGCCACTAATTCGGTGTCATCCGGCGTGTATTGTTTGGCAGAAAGAATCCAACGCTTAGCGTTATTGAATTTTTCTTGTGCTATAGCTTGCTCAATGGCTTTGACGTATTCGCGGTACGCTTTGGCTGTGGCCCCAATGGTTTGCGCATGATCATTGCCCAATAGCTGAGCCAGGGAATCTACGTTATCTTTGAGCTCCGCCTCCCAGCGTGCATCAAACCCAGGCGATTTAAATAAATCCGCTAAGTTTTCTTGTACCAGCTGTAAGCGAATTTTGGTTTCAATTTCACTGCGATACTCATCTTCAGAAATTTGAGGTGCCGCGGGTTGCGCATCTTGTTGGTTCCAGGGTGCATAATTGCCAAAGGCCACCAAGCCAATAATGATAAGGCCACCCAACCACAAAAAGACACCACCTGTGGTTTTTTTGGTGATTTGATCCCAGAACTCTTGCACCGTGCCCACACGCTGTTCTCGCTCAAGTGCGAGGGCGCCCTCAATGGCTTTCCATTGACGTTTACTAAGGCCTTTAATACGTGCAGGCTTAAGGCCTTTACGAAACGCCTCTTTCGCATTCTTGCGTTTAAACGGGTGAGTGCCCGCAAACAACTCGTAGGCAATAACACCCAATGCATAAATATCATCACGAACATCCGGCGGATCGCCCTCTAGCATTTCTAGGCTGGCATAAGTGGGCGTGAGTGCACCCAAATTGCCGGCATCAAACACCGTGCGGTCTTCACCTGCCGGTTCATCGCCTTGCTCCGCTTTGGCCACCGCGCGCGCAATACCAAAATCAAACACTTTGGCCAAACCCGCGTTGGTAACAAAAATATTACCTGGTTTTAAGTCGGAGTGAATGAGCCTTTGATCATGGGCGTAGGCCAAGGCAGCGCAAATGCCCTCCAGTATTTGCCAAGCCTCTTCCTTGGGTAACCCCGTACCGCGATATTTTTTGATGACCTTGTCCAAGGGCGTACCTTCTAGGTACTCCATGGTCATAAAAACCGTGTCCCCATCCTTGTCAAAGTCGTGCACGTTTACAATATTGGGGTGTGCAATACGCTGGGTTTTGCGCGATTCGCGCTGCAACGCGATAAATGCCTCTGGATGCGATTTAAATTCTTCGCCTAAAACTTTAATGGCCACATAAGGATCGCGGTCTTGAGCTTCGACTTTTAACAAATCCTTCGCTTTGTACACCACCCCCATACCGCCAGCACCCAATATGCGCTCCAGTACAAATCGGCCTTTGAGCAAATCTGCGGGTGGGGCCTTTTGTGCTTTGCGCGACTCGGTAATGTGCTTGGTGACGGATTCGGTTTTGGCGTAGCCGCCCGCATCCGGACGCGGGGCACTAATATAGGACTGACTGTCTGTGGTGGGACGCAACTTCGTCGGCGCAGGCGTTGACCGCATGCGTGGCTGAATACGCGTTTTATCTTGGTCGTCACCGTCACTCATGCGTGTTCTCGTAACCCTCAAACTTACCCGCTTCGCCTTTGACAACAATTACCGAAACGTTGTCTGGCGCACCAGCATTGAGTGATGCATCCACTAACTGATGTACCGCATTCTCGGCAGAGGGGTTGGCCAGCCAACGGGCAATGTCTTGGTCGTTTACAGTATTGTACAGGCCATCACTGCAAAGCATAAACGTGTCACCAATTTGTGTGTTAAACACCACAACATCCACAAAACCATCCACCTCCACACCAATGGCGCGCGTGATCACATTACCATGAGGGTGATTTTTTGCCTCTTTTTCAGAAATGGCACCAGAGTCTAAAAGTTCCTGCACATGACTATGGTCGCGCGTGAGCTGGCTGAGTTGGTGGTTGCGCAAACGGTAAAGCCTGGAATCCCCTGCCCACAAAGCCACGCCCACACGGCCATGAATCACCAAGCTCACTAAGGTGCTGCCCATGGTAGCGTTTTCAAACATTAGTTTGGCGTATTCAATAATGTTTTGATTGGCATCGACGACAGATTGCTCCACCGCATCCACCAGGTCGCTGAGGCGCTTCTGTGGGCCCACACCCTCTAGTGCCTCCACAATCAAACGGCTAGCCACATCACCCACTTCGTGTCCACCCATACCATCGGCCACTGCCCACAAACCCACCTCAGGGCGCATCAATATGGCATCTTCATTGGCCTTGCGAACAGCACCCACATCCGTACGCGCACTGCTAACCCATTCAATGGGGCGGCGAAAGGTTTTGTCATCGATGAATCCATTCATGGTGGGGTCGTGTGCCTCAGTTGCCATCTTTGTTGTTTGTTGTGAAGCCATGCAGGCTTTATACCTTATAAGGGGATTTGCGTGTCGTCGTCATCTTCTTCTACCTCTGTAAACGGCGGTACCCGCGCCGGTTGAAACGCTGCTTCTGGCTCACCCAGAGGTTCGTCAAAGGCAGATGCGCCAAACTCCTCGCGGGGCTTGCTACCGGTGGGCTCCTCGCCTTGGGGCATGGGTGCCGCTTTTAGGTGCACCGGCACAGACCATTCCCAGTGATCCCAAAGGCCATCCATCATCGCAGCACTGCCCGCCACAGGCGGCAAGCCGGACGCCAAAAAAGTGCAGGGCTCTACCCGTGCCGAGCCTGCCGTGGTCCATATGCTGTAACTGGCAAAGGCCGAATTCACAAAAGCGTCTAAAAAGTGGGGCATGGTACCTAATGGATGCGTATCTTCAAAATTTAAATCCACCACTACGCCCGCTTCCACTGGCAACGCGCGCTGTTTGAGGTAGGCGCTGTTGTCGTGAGGTTGCGTTTGATTGCTGATGTCAATCAATTGGTCTGCTTGCAAGTGGCCTTCCAATGCCTCTAAGGCGGCAGCCTCAATGCTGGCAAACCAATCATCTTGCGTGCAGATAAACTCCGTGGGCACTGAGGTGGCGCTTAGCTTGCGAATCAGCGTTAAGGGAAAGTAACGGCCCACGCGATCCACACTGGGTAACAGAACACCCGCCCAGCAATGATCATCCACCACGCCGCTAGACAGGCAAAACCGCCAGATGGGGCTGGTGAGGTAAATCTCTAACCAGGACTCACCCAAGCGCTCTTGGGTACTGCCAATAAAGGTTTGTAACCATGTGTCCCAATTGCCCATAAACTGGGAGGACAGGTGACGGTGCACAAAATCCCCGTGCGCGGGTAGTTTGCCAAATATGCCCGTAGCGGATACAGCACTCATTAGATGGACTCCGGCACTTTAAAGGAGGTGAGTAAATCGCGCCGAAAGGGGCTGTCCACGCTTTTGGTTTTCACCTCGTAGGTGATTTTGTGGGCATCCCGCTGTGTACCACGCTCATCGCCAGCCGAGAAGGTCACCAGGTAGGTGGTACTTTGACTGGTTTTTTGCACAAAAGAAGAATCCAGCAGGCGAAACCAGGCCCAAGGACCATGAAAACTCCGGTCGTATTGAGTGCCGTTCAAATCTTCAAAGGTCATGCGTACGCGCATATTCTCTTGGTTGGCTGTCCAGTTCACACGCTTCCAAAATTTGGGGCCGTGTTTGTACTCAAGCCGTTCATCACCCACATCCAAAGTAAAGCGCGCATCGCGCTCATCCATGGCCTGGGGTTTTAACTCCATGGTCACGCTAATGGTGTCGGGGCTTTCGCGATAAAAAATATCTTTAATGGTTTGCGCGCGCTGCATTTGCCGTAACACCTGGTCGCTAAACCCTAAGCTATAGCCATCCACCACGCGGTTACGCCAGCCATTGCGTGTACTCACAAAGGGCGCCATGATTTCCTCATAATATTTGTCGGTAATGCCACCGGGTTTAAAAAACTCGGCAAAGTCATACAGGGCCATTTCATCCAACGCAGAACGATTTAGCGGGTAACGCCCTTGTAAAGTTTCCAAGAAGGGCCGATACACCATGGCACGCCATTCGGAATCCGCGTAGTGATGCGCAGAGCCCAACAACACCTTCCAGCTTTGCTCGGTGAGCTTTTCAAGCCATGGGCGGACTGGGTTGGGCAAACTTTGTGAATAGGTTTTTAGGCCAGTGATGGCATTGCCAGAGCCCCCACCAAAACGGCCTTTGGCCATGTTAAAAGCTTGCTCGGCCGGGTCAGGGGCGATGGCCACATCGGCCAAAAACACATGCAGTTGCTCCACCTTACCCATAATGCCCATAATGGGTGGCTGTCCGCGCGGCCCCGTCATCACTAAGGCGTTAATGTCTCTAAAGTGTTTGTCCACTTTAGTGCCTTCGTATTGGCTTAATAAAAAGCTGGTGGCCATGCGGGTTTTCATCCCGCCTTTTTTGGGGTTTTTATTGGCTAGGGCCTCAATGTCGTCTTTAGGGGGTTTTAATTGGGTGTTAATCATGCCCACTTCAAGTACCGCCATTAACGGTGAATACACCGGATCCATCACCGTGGCCAATACTTCCTCTGCGTGATTGAGGTTTCTAAAGTCTTGTACCTCAAAGGTTTTGTATAGGCGGTCCCAAACTCGAATGTATTCGGCAAGGTAAAGGTCTTCAACTTGCTCGCTCACCTCATCCAAATCTTCGGTAATAAAATCGAGTTTGGCATCCTCATCGTCAGTAAGTACCCAACGCTCGTTCACAATATCCGCCACCAATTCCGATTTGGGTGATAAATCCAAACTGTCGTAGCCTTCTTTGGTAAACATAAACGGCACTTGCCAGGCGCGCATTGTGGCGGTATCTAAGCGAAACACATTGCGCACCGTGTCGCCAAACTGCGCCATTAAATCAATTTTGCGCGTGTAGGCGGGGTTGGTGCGTACGCGTGAATACACACGGTGGGCCACTGGCTCACGCAACAATAATGCGCGCGTCTTGGCCACCACGGTCTCATTAAGTTTGGAGGGCTCTAGGGGCAACGCCAGTAAGCGGCCCAGGTGATAGTCCAACTCTTGGCGGCGGGTACCTTCACCTCTCAGCGTCACATCCCAGTGGCTGACGAACCAATCTTTCACGCGCTCGCGATCCAGCTTGTCCACTTTTTTAAACATCATATACACACGGAAGGTGTCATACAGATCACCACCCTCGTGTCCGCGCGCAATCTCTTGCTCAAGAATGTTTAATAAGCGCGGCAACATTAAAGCTTTCAGTTGGTTCACATAGGCGCGGTCTGCTTGTTCGTCTACGCGCTGATCATAAAGCCCTAAGCTCGACAACCAAGGGTGCTCTTGTTGGTCGTATACGGCAGAGGCTTGTACCAAAGCATTGAGCGGCGGTAATACCAAACGAATATCTTCATTCCAACGGCCTATTTTGGCCGTCTCACCCTGGTAGTCCTCCACATGCGCATCGACGCTTTTCATAAAGCTTTTGTGTTTAAACACGGCGCCCGACCAAACAAGTCCCAGGCCCACCAAAGCCAATACCATTGCCGCAAAAGTACCGCGGCGCAACCATCGCACGGTGCGCTCGTAGCCCGCATTGGCGCCCACCAATTCAGATTCTGGAAAAATCACTTCACGAAACAAACGCGATAGAAAAAAGCTCTTACCTTGGCCGGGATTCGCCGCGGCCACATCGCGAGTAAACCCAAAGTTCGCCGCCACCGAGGCCATTAAGCGGTCGATGGGTGTACCGTCTTGCGTACCGGAGGTAAAGTACACCCCGCGTAAATAGGGCTGATATTTAAAACGGTTGGGCGCAAAGGTTTGCTTCACAAAACTTTCGGCAATGGTGCGCATGTTTTCAAATTGCAGCGGAAATCCCTGAATCAAGCCTCGACGTTTGATGTCGCGCTCTTGGTGCATGCGCCACATTAAACGCGCATAAAGCTGCTGAGTAAGTAGGGTAAGCTCGTCTTTTAAGTAGTCAAAATCTGGCACAGAGTCCACGCTTGCGGCATTGGGCAATGATACCCCCCACACTTGCTCACGTTCATCGCGACTGAAGTCCTCAAAAAATTCACTAAAACCTGAAATCAAATCCGACTTGGTAAACATCAAATACACGGGAAAGCGTATTTGCAATTTTTCCATCAGTTCGTCTATACGCGTGCGAATGGTTTTGGCGTGTAGCAATCGCTCGTCTTCGGTTTGCATTAATAGATCCTGCAAACTGATGGAAACAATGGCCCCGTTGATCGGTCGGCGACGACGGTTACGACGCAATAATTCTAAAAACCCTTCCCAGGCTTTACTGTCTACGACCTTGTGGCTGTCTTGTGTGGTGTAACGCCCGGCGGTATCGATCAAGACCGCTTCGTTGGTAAACCACCAATCGCAATTGCGTGTGCCGCCAACCCCTTGCAGTGAGCCTTTGCCGAAGTGATCCGCCAATGGAAACTCTAAGCCCGAATTGATGAGAGCAGTGGTTTTACCCGAGCCCGGAGGCCCCACAATAATGTACCAAGGCAATTCGTACAGCGCCTTAGAGCCGGCAGCACCTTTAAATTTATAACGCTTAAGCGTGTCCAACGCTTGCTGAAAACGCTCACTGATTTGATGCATTTCCTCCGCGGTTTGGTCATGTAACCCGGATTCGCCCTCAGCTTCCTGACTTTGCTTTAAGTCTTTCACCAGCGATTGGTTGCTTTTACTTTTTTTGGCTTGAATCCATAGGTTGTTTAAACCCCACAATACCAGGGCAATCATGATACCAATGAGGCGCGCCGTCACGCTGGCTAAGGGCGCCACATTGTCCGCACCAAATTTAATGTGCGGCCCTACAAACCAAATCAGCAAGGAGACGGCCACCAATCCGATAATGGAAATCACCACAGGGCTTAGCAAAAATGCAAAAAATTTCTTCATAATGTCCGTTTAAGTCCAGTGTTAGGCTGTGGTCACACGCCAAACACACTTTATGTTTTACTGTTGATTTTAATCGATTGTGTTTTAACTACCGGGTGGTCTGCGACACTTGATGTTCGCAGTGGCTATTCCCGTCGGTTACCCCAAATAAACGTTTAAGGATTGGGCTCGGTATAAATGGCTTCAGGTAACCGGGTATCTTCGGTTGCCTGCGTTGGTTGGCCGCCAGCGATGGTGGTGAGTTCTTTCACCACTGGGTTAGAAACCGAACGCATCCAATAAGAAAAACCGCCGTAACCCACGAACACCAATAACCCGAACACACTGGCAGCCACCCACATGGGCAACATTTGGGTAAGTGTTTTGCGACCCTGTCCCAACCCTTGCCAACTGGGCGACAAGCTGCGTTCATGATCACCGCGGTAGGTACGAATGGTGCGAAATAAATCGTCGCGCAAAGTTTCCAGTTGGTCGCGACCATTACTGATCAAACGGTATTTGCCCTCAAATCCCAAACTGATACAGACATAAAACAGCTCTAGCATGTCGCGGTTTTCGGCAGGGGCTTGTAACATTCGATCTAAGATGGCGAAACACTTTTCGCCGCCGGACGTCTCGTTGTGAAAAATGCTTAATAGTGTTCGCTGCGTCCAGGCGCTTTCGCTACCCCATGGGGTGTGTAACACCGCTTCATCAATTACCGAGCACATTAAATAACGTGCGGCCAAAATGATCTCGGGCTTGATGCCTTCATCTTTGGCGTTTTGTTCAAAGGTGCGCAGCTCGTTAATTAAACGCTTGTGCAAGCCACCGATATCGGGGTGGCGCACAGCACCGCGAGTTTTTTCGAATACGGCGATTAAGGTAGAGGCGGCGTTCATCAGTGGGTTTAACCCAAATTGCGCCGAAAATTTTGCCATTTCATAACCGCTGCGTCCGCCACCACTGCGACCTCCGGCCGGTGGTGTTTGTGCACGGGAGGGCACCGGACCTTGCGCGCGCGGACGCCCAATTTCCGTTTGCCCAGTGCGGCGCCCAGGGGTGGGGCGCAAGGAGGTTCTGTCGCCACCGGGCATCGGTTGTTGAAAGACCGTTTTGTCTCGATCATCTACCATGGTGAATCCTCACTGTGCGGATCGTGCATTACCGCCGAATGGCCCAAAATTCCATTTCCAGCCCAGGGAAGTCGCCACCCACATGCATGGCAAACCCACCGGATTGGGCCATTTCTTTCCAATACTGTCCGTTTTGATCCAGCTCAAAATAGGTATAGCCAGAACGGAAAGGAATTTGCCTGGGTGCAACGGGCAGTGCTTTGAGCTCAATTCCGGGTAACGCGGCATTCACCAATTGACGAATGCGTTCCACCGGCCCAATTTTGATTTGCGCAGGAAAACGTTTGCGTACAACATCGTCAGTCACTTCTGCACGAACCGCCAATACAAACATCGCGCCCGTGAGTAAACTGCGGTCACCCAACTCCGCCACAAACACGCCGTATTTTTTGGCCACCAAATTTAAAGTAATGGCGGTTTGTTCGTAAACCATGGACAAATAGGTGCGTAGAGTTTGCATCAACGGTGTAAAGGTTTGCTCTAGATCCTTGTGTAAATAACTAGGCAAATCTTTGGGAGGACGACGCTCGCTGGCCACAAAGGTGGACAGTTCGCCCACCAGTTGGATCATTTGTTGAAAAGTAAATAGGGGGTGTATGCCATCGAGCTCGGTCATATGTTCAATTAAAGGCTCAAACCGATTGATCACCTGGAGTAATAAATAGTCGGCAATCTCTGCAGTACCGCCACGGCGTGAATCCGCCAAGCGCCCAGCAATGGCTTCGGCCCGATGGCGCAACAAACCGTGTAGCTCTGCTAAAAAACCCGAGAGGGTGGCGTCCACTTTGGTATCCACGACCGTTGGGATATAACTCGAATCCAACGCGATGTCGTTTTCTTGGCGAACCTCTGCCACACGCAGCAAGCCAACAACCGCATAACCACTGAGGTCATCGGATTCCAGCAATAAACGAAAGCGCAATTTGCCCACTTGAACTTTTTGCGTATCGCCACCTTCAACGGTGACATCTCTGACCGACTGCTCACGGGTGTAATAACGCACCAAGCCTTGGCCCACATCTTCCGGTAAAATATCCACCGCACCCGGACGGCGCACAGGCACAGCTAAGTAGACGATCTTGGCCTTAGTACTTTGCGGTACTTCTAGCACCGGTGGTGCGTCGTCCATATCGGGGAAGCTAAAAGGCGTGCCATCGGGCAATACACCACGTGCGCGAATAATGGATATTTTGCCCAGGTTCATTAGCTGCTGGTCCAACTCGAACGCTTGTAGACCCCAGCTCACGGTTGATATGGCGGAACACCGACCATTGACAAAGCGCTCGAAGTAGCGATCTTGTTGTTGAAAGTGCTGAGGGTTGAGAAACATGCCCTCAGACCAAACGACTTTACTTTCTAGTGACATACGGATTCCATATTGTGTCTATCCATTTACGATCGATCATTTAGCATTTACCCCAAGCCACTTGCCACAAATCGATCGCTACTTGGTGCTACGCAAGAGCAAGTTGGTATCGTTGATTTCAATGCGAACGGTGTTTTCAATAACGTTGTTGGAAGTCACCGGAAACACTACTTTGTACTTCGCATTTTTAAACTGGAAAAACTCTGCAAAAAGCGCCACATAGCGGGTATCTTTGGACACCACAAAACTTTCTTGCCGAGCTTCGCCCGGGGCAATGCGTTTGAGTTCTTGCTTGGCGATAAGCTCATTCCCAAGTAGAGCTTCATCTTCTTCAAATAACTCTAAAAAACCTGCTCGTGCAAATATTTTATCGGATTTTAATTCATACAAACGCACATACAATGGAGACGGCGTGTGTTTTTCATCGGGATTGATATTATTGGCCACTTCAAAAATGATCTTAAGGTCTGTATCAAAATTAAATACGCCACCCACGCCACTGTTGACTTTGGTGCACGCGCACAAGCCGAGCGCCAAGCCGATGGCCAAACATTTGTATAAAATTGTCACGCTCCTGGCTCCCTTTAGATTGAGTTATTGTTATTGACTGAGCTTTTTGCTGCGCCTGCGGATACTGGCCAGCTTATTCAGTTGATCTTCGTAAGCCTGCACAAATTCATCGCCAAATAACTCTTGGAATGAACGCTCCATATTGTTCATCATACGGTTGTAATGTTCTTCATAAGCCGCCCAATATTTGGCGCCACTCAAACCCGGCACAAAACTGCCTTTCCCCGATTGTTTGAACTGCTCTTCTAAAATACTGGGGTCAAACTGCCCCATGGCCGAGCGAAACGCTTGACGAATACCAGCAATCACGGCCACCTGGTGATCGGCAATCGCATCAAAGCTTTCCTGCACCGCCTCCACTGGCGATTGGTACGCTTTTGACTGGCGCACAAACATGGTTTCTAACAATTCGTCTAAATTCACAGAAAATTTTAACGGGTTGTTTTCCACGGCCTGAATGGAGGTGACGTTCATACGAAATTCGTTTTTGATGCTGGTACGCGAGCGCAATATTTGCATCAACCCCTCAAGCGTTTCACGCATCATCAACCCAATGGTGGTGTGTAACGCCTCCATTTGGCTGTCATCCAACCCCTCCAAATGCAGCCCTAAAGCATCCAACAAGGCAGAGCCCGTATCCAAGGTACGCTGTGGATCTGACGCTTTTGGCTGCTCTGGCGCAGGGGGCGCCGGTGGCGTGCGCTTGAGCGCGGCTTTGGGCTCTGAAAGGGGAGGAGTGCGTCCCGGACTTGGCGCTGGGTGCCGAGCGGCGGCAGGGGGTCGACCCGCTGGGGTTGGCCGGGGTTTTGGAGTCTCTGGTCTTGGTGTTTCTGGCCTTGCTGTCTCGAGCTTGGGCGAGACGAATTCCGCTTCAATCTCGGTAATGGAGCCCTTCGCAATTAAAGAGTCGTTGTCGGAAAGCCCATGCGACGCCGGAGGCGTTTGCGGCGACCGCTTTGCTAGAATACTGATGTCTTGATCCCAGTCATCGGGTAACAGCGAAGGCTCCGGTTTGGCGTCGGGCCAAATGGCCGCTTCGCTCATAAGGTCTGCCGAGTCCTCCTGTGAACCAAACGGTGACGCATCCAGAGGCTCTGACTTGGGCTGCGGCGCCGCAAAGGGGTCAGTAGCCTTATCCAACGCAAGCAACGGATCCACCACCTTCAATTCATCCGGCGCGATATCGCCCACGGCACCGCCGTAGTCACTGCTCATGAACATGCCTTCGGGGGCCACGGAGTCACCGGCATTCAAATCAATGTCCGTGGGTGTACTGGTGAGGGAATCGCCATCAAATGGGGAGGCGCCAAACCCACCATCTTCGATCGTGACCTTGAAACGATAATCGCCCACGTCAATTTGGTCGCCCGTATTCAAAGGTACTTGATTGCCGCGCCCCAGTGGTTCGTTGGCACCATTGACAAAGGTGCCATTGGTGCTCAAATCCACCAATTGATATTGCCCACCCTGGTACACTACCTGGCAGTGCTTGGAGGATAGAAAGCGCTCTGGGTCCTCCAAGACCCAATCGTTACTGGCCCCGCGACCGATCAATCCACCGTCTTCCACAAACACCTTTTGTTGAAGTTCCGCGCTCAATCCTGTGGGCGACTTGATAAGGGTTAGAGTGAGGGTCATGCGTTCATCTTCCTGAACCAATGGCTTTGCTGGCAACGTGCCAAGTATATTATTCATACCGGCTGCGTTTAAAGCGTTACACGGCTTTTTGTGGCAAAGGGTATGCCTTTTTGTGTAAATTTGCACGCCACACACCGCAACTTTTGTCCTCTTGAACGCAATTCGCCCCCCAAAGTCGAGAGTTTTGACGCGAAACGCCTTGAGAAAACTTGCTAAATAGGGGTTTATGTGCTTTCAATCGCCGCATTGATCCCGTAAACTTGAGCTCTTTTGAATATTGCGTGTAAATCAACGCCTCAAGTCGACTGGATCGCAGGGAACGCACTGCCAGCGCCGTTTTAACACGGCTCCATTACAGTGCCAGACCTCAGTTATAAGGTATGTAAAGGATCATTTGAATGCCCTCACCCGCTTTAATTGACATCGAAGCTTTGCTCGCGCCCATTACTGAAGAGCAGCCAACGGGCCTAGACTGTCGCCACGACCCCTCACCCACAAGTTATTACCAGCAGGTCAAAGGAGCACGCAACGCCGCACGATCCGCCGAGCGCAACAACCTTTATACTGACTCTAACGACGAGGCCGATGAACACTGGCGCACAGTGATTGGCCTGTCGCCCAAGATCATTGGGGAGCAAAGCAAAGACCTGGAAGTGGCTAGCTGGTATTGCGAGGCCATGGTACGTCGTCACGGTTTTGCGGGGCTCAAAGATTGTTTTTGCTTAGTCCAAGGTTTGGTAGAACGCTTTTGGGACCAACTGTACCCCATGCCCGATGAAGACGGCATTGAGACACGCGTATCCCCCTTGGCGGGCTTGAATGGCGAGGGCGCCGAAGGCGTGTTACTCGCACCCATTCGCAATACCTACATTACCGAAGGCAGCTCCGTTGGTCCTTTCACCTATTGGGAATACCAACAGGCGGTGGAAGCAGGGCGCACCGCAGACGATGACGCACGCCAAGAGAAGCTCAATAAATTGGGTTTCTCGCTCGAGACCGTCGAAAAAGCTGTTTCAGAATCCAGTAGTGAATTTTTTGTGAACTTGCGCGACGACTTGATGACGGCTATTCAGGCCTATAAGGATGTGTCGGCCAAGTTAGACGAGTTGTGCGGCACCTTTGACGCCCCTCCCACGCGGGCGATCATCGAGATTATGGAAGAGTGCTTAGGAGCCGTGAACCACTTGGGCGCCGACAAATTCCCCGTTGAAGTGGTTGAGAACGTGACTGAGGCGGCGACAGAATCGGACGATGCCCCAGCAACCGGCGTTACCTCGACTCCCGTTTCGAACCGAGAGCAAGCCGTAAGACAAATTAAGCAGGTGGCGGAATTTATTCGTAAAAATGAGCCCAACTCAGCACTGCCGTTTGTATTAGAACAAGCCGCCAATGCCGACAGTGCCGGCATCAGCGACCTTGCCCGAGAGCATGCGTTTAAACAAATCTCTCACATTGCGGAGTTTTTCCGTAAAACCGAGCCGCATTCACCCGTTCCCTACCTTTTGGAAAGGGCGGTAAAATGGGGTAATTTACCACTGGCGGATTTGGTGAAAGAGCTTATAGAAGACCGCTCCTCACTCGAGCGTTTTGGTCTGCTCACAGGGATTCCAACGCAAGAGTAAATTCAATTGATAACATGAGGTTAGGACAATGGCCGATAGCATACATGACAAACTAAAAAGAGTTAGAAAACCACGCGTACACATTACGTACGACCTGGAGACAAACGGCGTCACTGAGGAAAAAGAGATTCCTTTCGTCATGGGCGTTATGGGCGATTATTCTGGTGACAACACCGATGCGAAAAAGCCTTTAAAGGAGCGTAAATTCGCCAATATCGACGGCGAAAACTTTAACGACCTCATGAGCAAGGTTAACCCTCAGTTGCGCATGAAAGTTGAAAACACTTTAGAAGGTGACGATTCTGAGATGGGTGTTAGCTTAAACTTCAACAGCATGGAAGACTTTGAGCCCCATCGCTTGGTGGAGCAAGTTGAACCCCTGAAAAAACTGTTAGAAACCCGCAATAAACTGCGTGACCTATTAACGAAGGCCGACCGCTCAGAAGAGTTGGAGAAGCTTTTAGAAGATGTGCTGAGCAACACCGAAAGCCTCAATACCGCCTCTGGCGAATTGGGTGTCACTGAAGAGGAGAGTAAGTAAGATGGCGAATGATCAAACTCAAGTCGAAGGCCAGGAAGCTGCGGTCGAGACCACTGAAGCCAGCATTTTGGATCAAGCAATATCCTACACCCGCCAAACGCCTCCCGAGGAAGCCAAGGATTTGATTCAGAACCTAGTGGCAGAAGCCGTAAAAGGCACGGTCAAGTGGGACAAAAACCTGAACATTACGATCAATTCGGCCATCGCTCAGATTGACCAAGCCATGTCGAAGCAATTGTCTGCCATTTTGCATCACGAAAAATTTAAAAAACTGGAAGGCTCTTGGCGTGGATTGCATCACTTGGTTGGCAACTCTGAGTGTGGTGCAGGCTTAAAAATCCGAATGATGAACATCTCCAAGAAGGAGTTAACCCGCGACCTTGAAAAGGCCGTTGAGTTTGACCAAAGCCAAATCTTTAAAAAGATTTACGAAAGTGAATTTGGTTCCGCCGGCGGAGAACCTTACGCCACTTTAATTGGCGATTATGAGTTCTCTTCACATCCGGATGACATTTCCTTGCTTAGCAAAATGTCCAATGTGGCCGCTGCAGGCTTTTGCCCCTTTATCGCTGCTGCTGCGCCCAAAATGTTCGGTTTTGACAGCTATACAGAGCTTTCCAAGCCTCGAGATTTGGAAAAAATCTTCGACTCGGCTGAGTACACCCAGTGGCGTTCATTCCGAGATTCCGACGACTCGCGCTTTGTGTCCTTAACCATGCCTCGCGTTTTGGCGCGCTCGCCTTACGGTGCCGCCACCAAACCCATCGAAGAGTTTAATTTTGAAGAAATGGAGCTCTTCCCCGATGGCACGGCAAAACCTGCCGACCACGAAGATTACTGCTGGATGAACGCGGCCTACACCATGGGCACCACCATTACGCATTCGTTTGCAGAATACGGCTGGTGCACCAGTATTCGCGGTGCTGAAGGTGGCGGTAAAGTAGAAGGCTTGCCCACACACAATTTTGTGAGCGACGATGGCGACCTGGACCAAAAATGCCCCACCGAAATTGGCATTACAGACCGTCGTGAGGCCGAGCTGAGTAAATTGGGCTTTTTACCCTTGTGCCACTATAAAAACACCGACTATGCGGTGTTTTTCGGTGCACAAACCACACAGCGGCCCAAGAAATATGGCGACCCCGACGCCACCGCCAATGCGGCAATTTCCGCTCGCTTACCTTACATTATGGCAACCTCTCGCATTGCCCACTTTTTGAAAGTAATGGCGCGCGACAAAATTGGCTCATTTATGGAAGCCGATGAAGCAGAAGTTTGGCTCAACGACTGGATCAACCAATATGTGAATGCGAGCCCTGGTGCTACTGCCGAAATGAAAGCGCGCTTCCCATTGGCCGAAGCCAAAGTTGAAGTAAAGGAAGTACCCGGCCAACCCGGCGTATACAACGCAGTTGCCTGGATGCGCCCTTGGTTGCAAATGGAAGAACTCACCGCCTCTTTACGTTTGGTGGCGAACATTCCTAAAGCTGGCTAACCACACTAAATCAATGGGGGCTCTGGCCCCCATTTTTGGCTTTAGGCTCTAAGCCTTTTCCCACCTCTCGGTAACTTGGAACGGATTCACCTTTGACTTCTTCCTCCTCCGTCGATTTTGATGCGGTACTCACCCAACCGCACTACGTCACCAGCCTTGAAGGGTTTCTTCAAGAGCCTGACGCACTTCGCGCATTACAATATTGGCTAGAGACCTTTACCGACGCCACCACTTTGCACACCACCGACGATATTCAAGGCCGGCTATTAAGCGCCGTCGCCGATATTGATCATCGCATCAACGACCAGCTCAATGCCATACTCCACCACCCAAAGTTTCAAGCATTAGAGGCGAGTTGGCGCGGTCTGTGGTATTTAGCCGTGCAATTTGAAGGTGTTAAAAATGCCAAATTAAAAGTGCTGGATATTAGTTGGGCAGAAGTAAGCAAAGACATCAGTCGCGCACTGGAGTATCACCAAAGCCAACTGTTTCAGAAAATTTATAATGAAGAGTACGGCACACCGGGCGGAGAGCCTTATGGGGTCATGATTTGTGACCATGCCATTCACCATAAAACCTCGCGCGAATTTCCCACCGATGATATCGCCACACTGGAAGGCCTCGCTCAAATTGGCGCCGCTTCTTTTTCGCCCATGATTTTGGGGGCGGCCAGTGAACTGTTTGGTTTGGATGACTTTAATAGTTTGCGCACGCCGCTCAATTTACAGGCTATTTTTGCACAGAGTGAATATGTACGTTGGCGCGCGTTACGCAACCACCCGGATTCTCGCTTTTTAGGGATTACTTTGCCACGCATTCTTATGCGCAAACCTTATCGCACCACGCCCGGCAGCTACAAAGGCTTGTTTTTTTACGAAAAGCCCGATGCCTACACAAGCGAGCCCTACCTTTGGGGTAATGCGGCGTACGCTTTTGGCGGCATACTAATACGCGAATTTGCCAGTGTAGGATGGTTTGGCCATATTCGCGGTGTGCCCCGCGACCATGTGGGTGGCGGCCTGGTGACAAATTTACCCTGTGACACTTTTACCACAGACCCGAACGATGTAGCCTACAAGCCTGCCACGGATGCCGTTATCACCGACAGTATCGAACGCGATATCAGTAACCTGGGTTTTATTCCCCTGTGTCAATGTTATGGAACGCCCTTTTCTGCCTTTTACAGCAATGCATCTATCCAAACCATTAAACGCACAGGCGACAAAGAAACGGAAATTAACGCAAAACTGGCCGCCATGATGCAGCACGTTCTGTGTGGTTCACGCGTGGCGCATTACATTAAAGTAATGATTCGAGACAAAATAGGCTCGTTTATGACCGCGCAAGAATGTGAGGGTCTATTGCGCCATTGGTTATTTAAATACACCACAGGCCGTGACGATTTAGAATGGGAGGCACAAGCACGCTACCCTTTGCGCGAGGCCTCGGTGAAAGTTAAAGAACATCCAGAAAAGCCCGGTCACTACCTTTGTGTGATTCATTTAGTGCCTCACTACCAAACCGACCAAATGGTTTCGGAATTAGAGCTGGTCACCGAACTGGTTCAATCGGGAGGGGGTTGAGATGGCCACAGGTGACCAAAACAAAGAGTTACGCCCATCCATATTAGACCGCCTGTTGGACGACGATCCCCATGTTTCAATTGAGGCGGACAAATCCAAGTTTGGCAAACTGAAAGATTTACGTGCAAGCGTGCGCCGCGATTTGGAGGCATTGTTAAATACCCGGTTTCGAGTGGTTTCCCCCCCTTTGGAGTGTAAGGAATTACATAGCAGTTTGTTAAACTACGGCCTACCGGATTTGGCCACGGTCAACATGCTAGACATTGCAAAAAAGCAGGAATTTACGCGCAATTTAGAATCTATTATTCGCAGTTACGAGCCTCGCTTTAAATCAGTGCGAGTACAACACATGGATAACAAAGATAAACACGACCGGACCGTGCGCTTTAGAATAGACGCCATTATGTATGCAGATCCTGCGCCCGAAGTGGTAGTGTTTGACTCCGTGCTCGAACCCATTTTACGAACCGTAACAGTAGAAGACTCCCATGGCTGATGAATTACTGCCCTACTACGAAAAAGAACTGGCGTTTATTCGTCAAATGGGCAATGAATTTGCTAAAGAGCACCCCAAAATTGCCGGTCGTTTGGGTATCAATACCGATACCATCGAAGACCCTCATGCGTCTCGGCTGATCGAAGCGTTTGCCTACCTGAACGCCCGTATTCAGCACAAGTTAGACGATGAGTTTCCAGAGCTCACCGACGCACTGTTTAGTGTGATGTTTCCCCACTACCAACGTCCTATTCCCTCCATGTCCATCGTGCAATTTGTGGCAGACCCCGATCAGGTCGACAGTCGCTATGCCATCGGTGCGCACACCAGTGTAGAAACCGAACAGTTCCAAGGCGAAAACTGCGTATTTAATACCACGTATGATGTTGAATTACTCCCGGTTAAAATTGATGCTGCAAGCCTCATTGGGAGGCCCTTTACCACACCAGGCTCCGGCAGTGTACGCGGGGCAGAGAGTGTATTAAAAATATCCTTCAAAACCTTCAACGAAGGCATTTCATTACAAGAGGTCAAGCCGGGTAAAATCCGGTTGTTTTTACGAGGGCAAAGTCAGTACACGCACCCGCTGTATCAGTTATTGCTGAACGAATGCTTGCAAGTCTATGCGGCCAACAGTGAGAGTGACGCACAAGCCACACGCTTAGGCGCCAACAGCATCACCGCGGTTGGGTTTGCTCCTAGCGAAGGCTTGTTACCCTATCCAGAAAACGCGTTTATTGGTTACCGTTTATTGACTGAATTTTTTGTCTTCCCGGAAAAATTCTTATTCGTGGATATCGCCATTGGCGACAGATTGCCGGCCACTGCTGAGAACCAGCTGGATTTATACTTTTATTTTAAATCCACCGACATTGAACTAGAACACAATGTCGATGCCGAAAGCTTTGCCCTCGGTTGCACGCCCGTGGTGAACCTGTTCAAACACCGCGCAGACCCCATAAAACTCGACCACCATCAACTGGACTATCTGGTGGTGCCGGATGCACGTCGGCCGGTGGGTTATGAGGTGTATTCAGTGGATCAGGTACGCGCAACAACACCTTCTGGGGATGCACAAACCTATTTGCCGTTTTATGGTATTACCCACCAATACCAGGGCAACGATGACATGGCTTATTGGTTGGCCCAGCGTCGCCAGGCAAAACTCGGTTACCACGAAAGAGACGAGGGTACCGACGTGTTTTTGAGTTTGGTCGATATACACTTTAACCCTAACTTACCGGCCGATCGCACCTTGATAGTGGACACCACCTGTAGCAATCGAGACCTCCCCAGCAAACTGCCCTTTAATTTGGATCAACCCAGGTTACAATGTGTGGATGGCGCGCCACCCTGCTCGCGCATTCGCTGTATGACTCAGCCCACGCCCAGTATTCGCCCACCATTGCGTAACCGCGCACGCTGGCGATTAATTTCTCACCTCACATTGAATTCACTTTCGTTAACGGGCTCCGGCAATACCACCGAGGCTTTTAAAGAAATTTTACGCCTGTATAATTTTAAAGAGTCTTCGGTCAATCGCGGTTTGATTGAAGCCGTATATTCACTTCAGGCGCGCCCCATCAGTGCGCCACTCAACATCGACGGCCACGCGACCATTTGTCGTGGGTTAGAGGTGGAGGTGACTCTCGACGAAAACTTTTTGACAGGTAGCAGTAGTTATTTGTTTGCCACCGTACTAGAGCATTTTTTTGCCCTGTACTGCCCCATTAACTCATTTACACGAACTTTGGTCAAAATCAAAAGCCGTGAAGGATACTTGAAAAAATGCCCGCCCCGATCCGGCGAAAGAATTCTACTGTAATTGAGCAGTTAGAAAAGCAGCCTGCGCGGTTTCCGTTTTTTCAAGCGGTGCGTTTGCTCGAGCGTGCTTCGATATTCGGCAACCGCCAAAAGCAGAAGCCTCGTCAAAGCGACAATCCCGTAGGCCATTTTACACCGCCCTATACCGAAGGAATTCAGTTTAAGGATCACTTATCCCTCGGCTTTCCAGCCTCGGAGATCACAAGCGTCACCCCAGCAGAAGCCAATAAACCCCAAGGGCGCTGGCAACTGGCAACTGATTTTATCGGACTAACCGGTGCCATTGGCGTATTGCCGTTTCACTATACCGAGCTGCTATTCAAACGGCTAAAACTCAAAGACTCGGCATTTAGGCATTTTTTATCGTTGTTTCATCATCGTACAGTGAGCTTGTTTTTTAGGGCAGGGATCAAGTATCGATTACCCCTCGTGTACGAACGACATCAATTACACAATCGTCGACAGCATGACATTGATGCGCACACGTTTGCTCTTCGATCTTTAATTGGGCTGGGCAATAATGCACTGACAGAAGGCCTTCGTATTCCGGCAGATACCTTGGTGTATTACAGCGGGTTTCTTTCGCAAAGTATCCGAACCACCAGTGCACTGGAGCAAACCTTGTCACACTATTTTGATATCCCTGTGGCCATACAAGAATTTGTGGGGGAGTGGCACGACCTTATCGACGATGTACGCTCAAAACTCCCTTCTCCAGGCTTCCCCAATGGGCAGAATGCACAATTGGGGCGTTCGGCCATTTTAGGCGGCAAAGGGTGGTTTGGTCAGGGTAAAATTCGCGTTAAGCTCGGGCCCTTAGACGATATCCAATTTAATCGCTTCCGCCCCGGTACTAGCGCTTTGTTGGAGCTCAACCACATGGTTAAGCTATTTACCGGTGCCGAGGTGGAGTCCGAATATGTCATGCATGTGGCACGTGAACATATTCCTCACCGTATTCAACTCAACAATACAGAGCCCGCCATTATCGGTTGGGATACCTGGCTTGCAACCAAACCCCTAGCGGAAGACCGCAAAGGGGAGACCTTAGAAATTACTGTTTCTTCAAACCGTTTGAATTGAGAAATGTGTTTAACCTGGTGTAAAGGGAATCGCTATGATTAACATCAACTTAAAATCTTTAGTGGGTAAGTTAAATGAACCCAGCCGTTTGGCGTTGGAAGGCGCCGCTGGCCTGTGTATGTCACGGTCACATTACAATGTGGAAGTGGAGCATTGGCTGACCAAATTATTGGAAATCGGCGACAGCGATCTTCAGGCCGTTCTTGAAAAGTTCGACATCAATCTCGGGGCCTTATCTCAAGAGCTGAATAAGGAATTAGACACCTTCAAAACTGGCAACAGCCGCGCCCCGGCCTTGTCGCCGACCATTGTGGACCTCGCCAAAAACGCTTGGATATTGGCTTCAGTGGAATATGGCCACCCACAAGCCACCTCGGCCCATGTTTTAGCAGCCGTGTTAATGGACGACACGTTGCGCCGCGCCGTGTCTTCCAAACAATTATTGGATATTCCCGGTGAATCTCTGCGCGATGTGGTCCGCAGTATTGTAGGTACCACCAGCGAGTCACAACAAAGTGCTGGCGTTGGTGACACTTCGCAATCGTTAGAGGCTAGCGGTCCCCAGGCACCCAGTAAATCTCCGTCTCTCGATAAATTCACCGTAAACTTAACGCTCGCCGCCAAAGAAGGGCGTATCGACGCGGTGCTTGGGCGAGATGAGGAAATTCGTCAAATTGTAGACATTTTGATTCGTCGCCGCCAAAACAACCCCATTCTCACAGGTGAGGCGGGCGTTGGTAAAACCGCTGTGGTGGAGGGCTTTGCCATGCGCATCGCCTCTGGTGATGTGCCCGACCCGCTTAAGGGCGTCGTAGTACGCTCACTGGATTTGGGCCTGCTACAGGCAGGAGCCAGTGTGAAAGGCGAGTTCGAAAACCGTTTAAAATCTGTAATCGCAGAGGTTAAAGCCTCACCTGAGCCCATCATCATGTTTATCGATGAAGCGCACACACTTATTGGCGCTGGCGGCAAAGAAGGTCAAGGTGACGCTGCCAATCTTTTAAAACCAGCGCTGGCACGCGGCGAGCTGCGTACCATTGCCGCCACCACCTGGGCTGAGTATAAAAAGTATTTCGAGCGCGACCCCGCTTTGACGCGTCGCTTTCAAGTCGTCAAAGTGGAGGAGCCCTCTGAAGAAAAAGCCATCGATATGATGCGCGCCATTTCTGTAATGCTGCAAAGTCACCACAAAGTACGTATCTTGGACGAGGCCATCGTAGATTCCGTGCGCTTATCCAGCCGCTACATCACCGCGCGCCAGCTGCCCGACAAATCCGTGAGCTTGTTAGACACCGCTTGCGCGCGCGTGGCTTTGAGCCAAAGTGCAACACCTGCCGCCATAGAAGACACTCGCAGACGAATCACTCAAGTGGAAACCAATATCGCATCGCTGGAGCGCGAAAATGCCGCCCTTGGTAACTGCGAAACCGCCATTGCCGAACTGGTGAGTGAGCAGGGTACGCTCGAAGAAAAGCTCAAAAAGCAGGAAGCTCAATGGGAAACCGAACGCGGCTTAGTTGCTCAAATTCATGAACTGCAACAACAAATCGAAGACGATTTTCATGCCTCGCGCAAAGAAGAAACCTCAGACAGCACCTTAGCACCCGCGGCACTCGCTGGTGTCAAAGATAAGCTGCACGGTTTGATGGCCGAATTGGAGTCCACCCAAGCTGACGAACCTATGATCCAAGTCAACGTGGACAGCCAGGCCATCGCTGAAGTGGTGGCCAACTGGACCGGTATTCCCGTGGGCAAAATGGTGTCCAACGAAATTCAGCAAATTTTGCACTTAAAAGAAGCGCTTGAAAAACGCGTGATTGGTCAACCGCAGGGGCTTGAAGCCATCGCGCAAAGCATTCGCACCTCCCGCGCCGGCTTAACCGACCCACGCAAACCCATCGGTGTATTTTTTATGGTGGGCTCCAGCGGCGTAGGTAAAACCGAAACCGCACTGGCGCTTGCAGACATGCTCTATGGCGGCGAACAAAACATCACCGTGATTAATATGTCGGAATTTAAAGAGGAGCATAAAGTTTCTATGTTATTGGGCTCACCACCAGGCTATGTGGGTTACGGTGAGGGCGGTGTTTTAACCGAAGCTGTTCGCCGTAAGCCCTACAGTGTGGTATTGCTAGACGAGATGGAAAAGGCCCACCCCGGTGTGCAAGATATTTTTTACAACCTGTTTGATAAGGGCACCATCAAAGACGGCGAGGGGCGTGACATTGATTTTCGCAACACCGTGATCATCATGACATCCAACGCCGGAGAAGAACACATTCGTGCCATGTGTGCCGCCGCAGAAGAAAAGCCCGATGTAGAAACCCTATTGGATAACTTCCGCCCGCAATTGTTACGCTACTTTAAGCCAGCCTTTTTGGGCCGCACCACAGTGATTCCTTATTATCCTTTGGGTGATGAAGATTTAATGAAAATCTGCGTCATCAACATGCGCCGTATTGAAAAACGCGTGAAGAGCCACTACAACGCAAGCTTTAGTTATGATGAAGAAGTGATGCTACACATTGTGGCCCGAAGCCAGGAAGTAGATACCGGTGCACGCAATATTGAAAACATTCTCACCCGTACTGTGCTACCCGCTTTGGCCGAAGAGTGTTTGGCCAAAATGGCAGAGGGTTTAGAGATCTCACACATTCATATCGGTTGCACCGAAGAGGGTGAGTTTACTTACCGGGTGGAGGCCTAAGTGTTATATGTCCTATAGGACCGTAAACCCACTTTCAGCAATCACCATCAAAAAGGGCCCGTTAGTGGGCCCTTTTTGAGAATTGTGTTGAAGTTTAAATTGAATCCATATAGTTAAACCTCAGCGCTTTTGGTCGTTTGCTTTAGTTGTTTGCCTCGAGCAAACGCTCAGGTAACTCTTCCACCAACTCATTTTTGGGCATCACCGGGTCGAACAAATCGCCATTAATATTATGGAGGCGCAATTTGCGTTCTTTATCCCGTTGGCCTTCTTTGTCTTGCCAAGGCACCACATACAAATACTTGGGTAATTCGGTATTACCTTTAATGGTGGTGGTGTCCAGCTCAATGGTATCTTGTGCGGCTGCCACGTGTGTGAGCGCCAAAACCACAATCCCAGTTGCCATTTGAATTTTCATACATCACCTATTGCAATGAACTCGACAGTTGGTCTACCCAACCTTGAGTGGCCTCGTCCTCACCAACGATAGCCAAATATTGATTGTAGTAAGTCACAGCTTTCGCAATATCTTGTAAATACACGTCATACAGCAACGCCAAATTGTAAAGCGCCTCAGCATACTGGCCTTTTCGGTCAATAGCTTTTTCAAAGGCTTGCTTGGCCTGCTCGAATTGACCCTCTTTCTGCAAAATTAACCCTTGAAGGTTATAGGCTTGCGCAACAGAACTGTCCTTTTGCAGTATGGCGGCGATAGTCGTTTTTGCCGCTGGGTATTGCCCCTGTTGGTATTGACTGATCGCCAGGTTTACCGGCAATTCCAAAATAGACGGATAAGCCACTTGCAACTGCTCAAAAACCAATTCTGCTTTAGCGAATTGACCGGCTTCCATAGAAGCAGTAGCCTTTTTGAATTGCGCTTGATGATTCTCTGTCATTAAAGCAATACCGCCGCGCGATACTGGATCGGACTGTTGCGTCGGTGTGGTGCCACAACTGACGATTGCACCGAACACGACAACCATCACCCAAAACTTTAGGGGCCGATAAGTCGCTGTCATTAAACCGTTCATACTACAGTTGCTCCACGTAGGTTTCGATTTTGCCTTGTCGACCATAACGTGCGGGAAATAATTTGGACAGTTCGTTTAAACTGTTCTGAATCCATTCGTCATAGGTGCCGCCCGCAATACGGCTTACGTTGGTCTCATAAAATTCAATAGCTTTGTCTTCGAAAGGGAAGGCCTGGTCTTCCAATAAAATATTGTATTGCTCCAACTCATCTGCATTTAGGTTTCTAGGTCTTTCGGATTCGAGCAACGCAGATGCAAAGTGACGATAAATGCGACCTATTTCAAAGGTAGATTGCGTCACCAAATCTTGATGCCCATACACAGTGGCCTGGCCATACCACTTCACGGATTCCTGCATGGCGACTTTTTTACGCTTAAGCGACGCCGCAAGTGGATGCACCAAACGCACCTTCTCAAAATCATCGTGACGCATACCCGCCATGGAAAATGATGCATTGGCAGCAATATATTGAGTTCTTTCCGTTTTGTTGGATTTCACCGCTTTTTTATCGGCACTGATGATTTTGTTTAACCAAAATTGGCGCTTGGACTTTTCCCCTTGCTTTTGGTAGATATCCACCACATTCTGCATAGCCTCCATATAGGTGGCATAGGGGCGCGGATAGTTGTTGGCGTATTCCTTGAACGCACGCAGGGCAGATGGCAATTCGCTTTTCTTCAAGTACAACTCACCGGCTTGCCATAGGGCTGCCATTTTTTCTTCTTCGTTGCTGACATAAGACGCCAATTTTTCAAACTCTTGTGCTGCCTCTAGGCCGCGGTCGGCATTGAGATAAGCCACCGACAACTTTTTGCCCACTTCTTTTTGGTAGGAGTGGCCAGGAAAGGTTTGCTCAAAGATTTTTAAATAGGTAATGGCGTCTTCCCACATATTATTGCTCATAAACACCGCAATCGCGTCATACACCGCAGTGGGAGCGAGCTCAGAATCTGGCGCCATCTGAAATACGCGTAAGTATTGTTGCGATGCGCCCACAGGTTCATTGATATTTTGCAGGGCTTCAGCTTGTTGATAAATACTGAGCGCCAACTTGTTAGAAAGGTCTTTACGTTGCGCAGATGGTAAACTTTTGTCGACCAACAGATCTTGATACATCACCTCAGCATCTTCATATTGCTTGAGATCAAAATACGCTTGAGCTCTTAAAAGCCCCACGTCACGACGAGTGGCTGAGCTTGCGGAATCGGGCAGCACGTTGGCCATTTCAATGGTGCGCTCCAACTGTCCATTTTTGAATGCCAATTGCACCGCGTGCTCAATCACTTCAGGTGTATGACTCTCTTTCGGGTACAGCTGACCGTACAACATGGCATATCGAAGATGCTTTTCCAGCCACTTGGCTTTTTGCGCAGGCGCGGCCCTGGCATACAGCTGGTCAGACAAATATACCGTGGCATAGGCAGATTCCTTATCCAAGACAATATCACCATCAAAAGCCGCTAGCTCAAAGTATTTAAAGGCCTGTTCATAACGCTTACCTCGATTAAGAAGCTCGGCATACCGCGGGTAAATTTTGTCTTGACGCGCAGTGGTGGCGTAGCCTGCCAAATACCGTTCATACCAACGAATGGCGCTTTCCCAATCTTCAGGTTTATTCTTTTTATTAAATCGGTTGTGGTAAAAACCCGCGAGCAAAACGGCATTTTCACGAATAGCGACATTGAGCTTTTGCTTTTCCTCTGGGCTAATGGCATTTGTCCGACGCCATACAGGTGACTGACTGTGATACTTTTCAAAGAGAACTTCAAACTCTGCCACAAACTGGTTGAAAAAATCCGCCTCTTTCCAAATAGCAAGTTTGGCCAAATGCGCCGTGGCCACTTTCGAACCACTTGGGTATTTATGAATGTAAGCTTGTAACGTATCAACCGCATCGCTATAGCGCTCTTGTTGCAGCAATAAATCACTCACAACTTTATACGTGCGATAAGCATTTTTTTGGTTTGGGTTCGAGGCCAAGTATTGATCGATGGCAGTGGCGCCGCCCAAATAGGCAAAGGCCAAGCCGATGGCTCGAAAGTATTCGTCGTTGAGTTCTTTTTCGGTTTTACTAAGGCTCTCATAATTCCCAAATTGGTGAGCATCAATGGCCCGATAGTAGTCCGCAAGCGCGTCATCGTACAGCTCTTGCTTAAACCGAGACCACCCACGCTTAAACAGGCTCTTTTCCACAAAAGCGTCGTTGCTGGGCGCTTTTAACACCTCTCCATAGGCCCGCTCGGCCGCCTCATAATCCTGGTGGATAAAGGCGCTCTCTGCGATACGAAAGGTCGCTTCCGTGTAATAAGGGGTTTGGGGGTACAACGCCACCATTTTACGTAATGTGATGTTGGCTTTTTCGGTTTCACCCACTTGGCCATAGGCTTTGGCCAATTGATATAGCGAATGATCATTCCCCTGCGCATTGGGAAAATCTTTAAGGGCTTTTTCTAAAATCGCAATGGTATTGCGCACAGATTTATCGTATTCGGCTTCACTGAGGTTATCTTCTTCAATCGCATCTGCACCATTGTTTTCCAGTTCTATCTCTGCAATACGCGTAGCCGCCAAAACCCGGAACTCATCATCTTCGGCGGCGTCTTTTAAAAATTCGTAATAGGCATTTTTAATATCGGTTTTGCTACGCTGAACCGATTCGGTTTTTTTAACGGGCTTGCGTTTAGCGCTCACATCGATGTCAGCCAGAGTGTCCGTTTTAACCGGTTGACTACCACAGCCTGCCAATAAAGAACTGGCCAGAGCAAAAGACGCTGATCGCGCCCAGAGTAATTTAAGGTCGGTCATAAAGCTTCGCTACCCCATATTTTGCTTGGCTCAAGTAGTTATTAAGAATGGTCTCTCGTAACGCGATATTGTTGGTCACCAAAGCCTTTAGCACCTCGTCATATTCGGCTTCTAAGGATTGTATTTTTTTAAGTAGGGCTTTATCCGATGTTTTTCGGGAAAAAACTTGCAAATATTGATAGTTACTCACAATGTACTCAGGGATCAAATTTTTTGCGCCATAAAGTGCATCCGCCTGCGCATCCATTTGTTCTAGTATTTCTGGCGCTTTGGCCGAGGCACTCGAATTAAGTTTCGCGCGTGCATTGGTCAAAGTTTGAATTCTATTTTTATAGTATTCAATGGCTTTTAAATAGGCCTCTGCGGCAGCCGTATCGTCGCCCAACTCTTGCAAGGTGGTGGGCACCAATAAGTAGGATTCATCAACGCTTAAATCCGGGCTGGTGTTATTCGCCAACCGCGTAAATGCGTTGATCGCCCCAGCGTAGTCTTCTTGATAAGCGGCCGCCAACCCCAACCCCATAAGTGCTTTATTGGTATATTGACTATCGAGACTAACATTTCTAAGCGTTTCTCGTGCATCTCGATAAAATTCATAATTCAATTGTGAATAGGCCAACACCACCAAGATTCTATTTTTAAATTCCTGATTTTGTTGGGTTTGAATACTTTCAATGGCTTTTTTAAACTCTAAGTGTGCTTCGGTCCACCAACCTTGTCGCAAATAGCCTATACCTTCGTTAAGTTTCGCGTGTGCATAGTAAGGAGAAGAGGGTGGAACTAATTTGTAAATTTTGGCCGCTTCTCGATGTTGCTTTTGCGACTGTAAAACAAAGCCATGGAGCAAATCAGCGTAGTGAGCATCACGCACGGATAAGTCTTTTAAATTGACCTTTTTGAGCGCCGCCAATGCACCAACCCACTGCTTTCGATGATAATAATACTGCGCCAATTGAAAATAGTTTTCTGCTCGGGCAACTGCATCAGCTTTTTGATTGATACAATCAGAAATGGTCCGTAAAGTTGCGGTTTCGTTTACGCTATACAGTAAGTCAATCAATGTTAAAAATTTGTTGTCTGCATATTGCTTACAAATGCCTTGGGTATTTTTCTTGACGCCGGCAATTAAGTCGATTCGCCTTTCTGGTGGCACGGCCGCAATGTTTTCCGGCAACTGCTTAATATCCGCAAAAGCAGAAACCGCACCGGTTTTGACGTAGCTCTTGTAGAAATCATTAGACACCTGTTGAAATTGCTCATCTAACTTGGGCATCTTTTCATAGATCGCCTGAATGTCCTCCTCCGTGGTTTTCCCAAAAGCGGGCATTACCAAGGCCGTTATTGCGAGTGTCATCAGTACCGCGCACAGCTTCCTTAAAGGGCTTTTCAGTACTACTTTTTGAGTCATAATAAAAACTTTTTGTTAAGCCAACACTGTTGACGGATTACGATTTTTGGGACTGCCGCGCTCGTACATTCGTTAACCGATACTGCGCAAGACACCCTAACTCTTGTGCTGCGGCAATGCGCTGAGGTTGCACACCATCTTTGAGCACACGCTTTAGGTGCGCCTCGCTGATCAATTCACCGGCTAAATACCGCAGGCCGCTTTTAAACTTCCTCGAAAAGCTCGTTTGACAAAGATGCTTCAGTTTATCCACCTCGGGCCACGGGTAAAACTCTTCTTCGGGTAACAATACCGTGTCCTGCTCAATGGCCTCATCCAATAGATAGGGTGTTTCAGCTTCAAGATCAGTATCCACGATTTGCAGCCCGGTAATATGACAAATGGCCGCCGCGGCCATTCTTCTTTGCGAAACATCATCCAATAGATTTAGCAACCATTGAATGGCGTGCGGGTCACCTAGCACTCGGGTGGCTTCAAGAACGGTGCGCTTGCTAGCACCGGATTTTGCCAGCTGCGCAATCCATTGGCGAGCGCTCGCTACAGGGAGTTTTCTAAAGGCCCACTGCATAGCATCCCACTGGTATTCACCGGGTTGCATTACATGTTCTTGTAAGGCTGTAATGTCTTCCAAGTCATCCATTAGAACTTTCGCGCGCAACGCTAAATAGGTTTTTTCTTCCTCCCATACACGATTCACATAGGGCAGAAGATCGCGCCTTTTAAAATTGCCTATCGTCTCTAGGGCGGCTAACTGAAACGGCTCGAAAGCTTGGCAATCTTCACGCTCCAACAACTTAGGTAAATAGTGGCCAGGATCTTCTCCACGCGTCAAACACACGCGCAGTGCAATGACCTTGTGATCCAACACTTTGCTTTCAAAAAACCGTTTAATCCAAGGGTGGCAAATATCATTTGGCAGCCAATCCATGGCGGAAATCAGCCCAGGCAAGCAAACGCTTTCTTCGCAGGCATGCTCCACCACCACTTGAACCCAATCCACTTTGTAACTGCGAAAGGCGACTTGCGCCGCGGCAAAGGTTTCACTGGCGTCACCGAGCGATACCCCCTCCTTACAAATGGCAAAGGACACATCTGGCTGCACCATCATCCCTGCAATGTGTTGAAATATCCGCGCTTCCATGGCCGCCAACGTACCAGCATTGTATTGTGGCTGAGCAGTGGCATTATTCCACAACTGCCATAAAAATGCGGTTTCAGAGGCATGCTGCTCGTAATTGGAATGAAAAGCGCTGTGCATGGTTTAAGGTAAACCCTTATTGTTCCAATGCAAAAAGCCAACCCGCAAGGCCCATTGCAGTATGCACGATGTCGTTTTGGGATTGAGCCAATGTGCTTTCATTTCCATCTGCCCGCGTTAGCCTAACCACTGAGATTTATGATTGGACATTAGTCTGTGCCCCCACCAACAACGCCGACCTTGGTGACAATTCAGACGCAGCGCAAATTAACGCTCGGCCTTTGAGTTCTCCTAGACGGCTGGCCTCATGGCACAACATCAAATTAACAAGGCCCGCGGCAGCCCCAACATCCCCCAAGCTTTCTGCGGGTTGAACGCTGCCGTAACCAGGCGTCAGGAATTCACTGGCCCGTACCTCTAAAATGCCCCATTCCTTCGCATAAAAATTCTCACCATTTAAGGTACCAAACAATTTGGAGACCTCACTCGCACCTGAAAATGGCTCAAGCACGGCAACCGCAGCACGCGCCAAACCTTCGGCGGTAAAGGGCGCGTCACTATAAAAATGCCCGGGTTCTTCGGTCTCAGCAAGGGCTTGTAACTGTAAACTTTGTTGCGTCGGGTGTTTTGAAACCACGGTAAAACATGCGGCTTCACCGGGGCAAAAGCCATCTCGCACACCCTCTGCCACCAATCGCCCGTGGTAATCCAGGTGCGATAAACTCTCGGCATCTAATTGGCTATCCACAGCACCAATCACCACGGCGTTGGCCAATCCCTCGTCCAATAACGTCTTGGCCGTCACCAAAGCGCTCAGACCTCCACACCTGCCCAACGGCAGGGTATAGCTGTTGGCCGCGTCCCAATCTAATTCGGTTTGGGTCATTAATGCCTGCAGCATCTTGTCATCAAAAGGCGTTCTTGCCTCAGGGCGTTTTTCCGGCACTGCCAATATCAAAGGCAACGGCTTCTTCCAGGCGAGGGCCTGGTGTAAAGAGGCCAAAGCCGGCAAAGCCAAACCCAGCATACGGGCCCGACGTTCACTAAACGATTTCGCTTTAAGTGTCGCCAAGGCTGGTGTTGGCACAGGCGCCACAGTCAATGCGCGCCCTCTACTACCCGTGCAACCACTGGCCTCATAAGCACTTAAACCAGACGTGACAGCTCTATACACTTGCTCGCAGTGATCACCCAAAGGACACAATACCGAAAAGCCATGAAGACTGAGACCGGTAAGGGAAACGGCAGGGTTCACACCGCCACCGCCTGTTGCTGGCGCTGCAACTCTACCTGTATGTGGCTGACTTTTTGCGCTTGCTTATCTACCACCAATGCACTGCGCCAAACCATTTCCACACACTTTCGATTTGGGTGAAACACTACAGTTTCCAGCTGAAACGGTTCTTGGCAAGTCTGCAACGCCACTTGCACGGAGCACTTGAGTGCAAGCCTAGGGATGGTGCCATGCCATGGGCCATCCACATGCATGCCGTCAATAAAAAAAGGTTCTCCCCCCAATAAGGTTTGGGTGCTAGTCATACCAGGGCTTGCGACATTAAAAAACTTTGGGTCAAAATCTTGCGGTAAATAGGGTGCGCGGTGTCGCCGCCAATGGGTGTCGTAAGTGCCAACATATTGGTGGCGCGCCAACCAATGGGGCGCTATAAATCCGATGCCGGCGGGCTCTGGCCTGTGATGAATCGATTCTATTAACTGGGTAGGGCATTCTATATTCGGAAGCGGTATGGCCAAACCCGCCGACTCCGCCTCAGGATCATATCCCACCCCAGCAGGGTTTTTTAATATGGGGGCGTGTTCACCCTCCCAAGGTTTTGCGCCATCTCCACCATAGGCGCGTTCGTAAATAATAGGCATGGTTTCGAACGCCACAGGTGACGTAATGGCCTGTCCATCCCAATTTCTATCACCCCATACGCACAAAGACTTTTGCACATCGGCCACCTGAATCAAAACATCCAGTTGTGTTGAGGGCGTTCGGTCCACTGCCATCGCGTCCCCCAAAACAATAATATCCGTACCGGGCTTACCCAGGTGATAGTCACTACTTGATTTTAAACTGCTGTTTTCGGGCTCCCCCCAATAGGCATCTGTTTTGGACAAAGGCGACTGTTCATCGTGCAAGGTCGTGCGATCCCCCAACAATAACGTGGCCTTCACCATCGTATACAGTGTATCGACGCCATTGATGTTGGGATTAAGGGTGTAATCCACAGCAAAAGGGGTTGTGTTGGTTAACTCCAACATAAGAATTGTTTGCACCTACTCCAATTGAAAGGCATTAATTCACCTGAACCGACCCACCTACAATTCGGTTAATGCCACTCGCTCTGTTCAAAAGGTATTTGCCACGTATCAGTATTTTGCCTTCCTTTGTGAGGGTGATACTGGCATCGCCACATTTGAGTTGCAGCTGCTCGCTTGCCTCTACCGTGACGTGATTACCATCCACCAATAGCTGCGATTCTTCTTGAGGCTCGGGCTCGGTCACCGGTGAGGCTTCAAAATGTTCGATCATATGGTAAAGCGCACTGTGAATAAGGCCCAAAATCACAGGCTGTTGAATATCTTGGTTAATAAACGACAACACCACTTGCCGACCAACCGCGTCACTCGCCAAAGGAACTGTCGTTGCCGCAACGAGTTTATACGCTTGGCCTGCCAGGTAAAATTCCACCTCAATATTTGGGCCAACCATGCCTCTAACTTGGGCAAGTACCAATTCACCCTGTGGTATTTTGGCCTGCTCCAAGGGCTCATCCAGTTCACGGCCATGGGATTTGATTGGTTGTGTCAATTTGCCGTTACCTTAGAGCCTTTCAAGACCACATTGCCCGAACCTTTCACGGTGATATTTTTACCGGATATGGTGATGTCACCATTTTTCTTCATCACGATTTTAGCCGAGCCCGTTTTTAGTACGATTTCTTTTTCTGCGCTAAAGGTAATGGTACTGGCGGAATGTTTAGAGTCTTTAGTGACCGTCTCGGTGTAACTACCGCCAACTTTCTCCGTCAAATTTTTAGAAATTTGAATTTCCATATTCTTGCTGATCACTTCAGAGTGATTGCCACCCACCTTGGTGGTTTTGTTGTCACCAATGGTTTCACTCTGATTGCTACCAATGGTTTTGGTACGATTTTCGCCTACGTCATAGGTCTCGTTTTTTTCTACTTTTTTGGTGCGGTCGTTTTCAACGGTAAGCGTTTCGTTGTTTTCCACGTGGGTATCGAGATTTTTCTCCGCGTGAATGTAGATTTGTTCATTGCCTTTTTTATCGTCAAAGCGCAGCTCATTAAAATTTTGAGCCGTCCCGCCTTTGGTGGATCGAGATTTTATACCGCTTTGGGTTTTAGAGCTGTAAACAGGTTTGTTTTTGCCATTGTAAACAGAGCCAGTGACCAACGGTCGATCCGGGTCGCCATCCAAAAAGTTCACAATCACTTCATGGCCGATGCGAGGAATAAATGACGAGCCCCACTGGTTGCCCGCCCAACTTTGCACCACACGAATGAAGCACGAACTATTTTCGTTGAGCTCGCCTTGCCGGTCCCAAATGAATTGAACTTTTATACGCCCGTATTCATCGATATAAATTTCTTCACCGGCCGGCCCCACCACCACGGCTGACTGTGGGCCTTTCATTAAAGGTTTTTCGTGAATGGGGGAGGGCCTAAAATGCACATCAGAGGGCACGCAGATAAAATCGTTGCTGTAATCCGTATGGCCTTCTTCCCCACTAAAAAAAGTGGTGTCGGTAATATGGTGATTGACCCCTACCAGAATAAAACTACCTTGTTCACTGGCAGTATCATGTTTGGCTAAAGTGAAACGTCCACCCGCATAAAAACTGCTGCAATCGCTAGTGCCTTGCACACAATCCCGTAATGACTCTTCTGCTTCCAAACGGATTTTAACCAGGTCCTTTCCTTTGCCAAAATCATACTGCGTAGGATATTCGTAATGTTCATAAGTGGCATTATTAGAAAAGGTGCTATTGGTTCTAGTGGTGGCCGTTAAGTTTTTTTGCGGCTCTTTAAAGTTGTAGTCGTTGAGTGTCCACATGCCTTTTTTAAAGTCATATAGGTGCTCCCAACGGCTGACCTGGATATTGGGTGAACTCCCATTGGAGTACTCTAAGTCTGTTTCGGCACAGTCTTGATAGGCGTTGGCCTGATCTACCAGCACCATTTGGTGCTTGGTATCGGTATGCTCAAAATAGTAAGCAATGCCTTCTTCTTCCAACAACCGAGATACAAAGTTGAAATCGCTTTCATTGTATTGCACACAGTATTCTCGGGTCGAACCGCCACTGGCTTTGAATTCAAAATCATTAAAACCCAGTTCATTGAACACTTGTGTCACGATGTCCTTAGCGGACATTTCTTGAAAGATACGACAATTGTTTGTTTTGGTTAAAAACCAAAGCCAAGGCACTAAGGTTAAGCGATAACTGCGCAAATTATGCGCACCCACCTCTCCGTAGGTCATTGAACGAACATAGCCATTAAATTTGCGATTGACGTCATTTTGAACCGTAACGGTGGCAGGCTTACCAATAATGCTATCGGCTGAGATGTTTAAATTCTCTGACAGAACCTCTAGTTCAAACTCAAACAAATCCGAAAGGTACTCACTACCTTCTAAAGAAGTAATCACAAAGGTATCGGTACCCAGTGAAAAACCGGAGATTGAAATTAACCGATGTTCTTGCGTTAATTGACCCATACAACTCTACCTTGTTGAGCGCCATAGAGTATCAGTTTGCACTCTACTCATCCATGAGGCGTTTCTATGTTCCCGGGAGCAGGGCCGGGAGCAAATCAACCTCGATCAAAAACCCTGTGCTTAAACAACAAATGGCCTGGAAGCATACGCTCTCAGGCCACTTGCCGAATTGATGTTTAGCCGAGAGGCTGAACGTTCTGCTAAATTAAAGCTTCTTAGCAGTGGTAAGGTCGTAGCCAACGCGTTGAGGGCTCTTACCAGCATTCGCTTTGTCATAGTCGTGGTAGTTGACCATGATTTTCGAAAAGCTCAACGTGATCGTCTCAACCGGGTCGCCATCAGAATCCGCTGAGATGGAATAGCCGCTGACCAAACAATCAGTCAGTTCATAGTCCATAAACTGAACCACTTTTTCAGCACCGGTTTGAACGAATTTGATCTTAACAATTTTACCTGCAGAACCTGTCACAGACTCTTGGAACAATGGTGTGGTGGCGTTATCCGCTAATTTAGTGAAGGTGATTTCACTCAAAGTTGGGCGAGTGGCTTCACGGTTGGCCATATTACCGGCTTCCATGGAGATACCTCGACCTACACCAAAGTGCAAAGACAATACCTTGATATGCTCTTCAAAACCTTGCGCGGTAACGTTTCCTGCGATTCCATCGTATTCGATATAGACTGCCATCTAAATTTCTCCTTAAAAAAACTGTAAAACGTTAGTAGTGACTCAATAGACCAACTTTGGGTAGGGTGCGTTTGAGCCTGATGTGTAAGACTTCGTGAATGAGTCTTGACCAGCGAGGGAAACAATAAGCGATGCCCCTAAATTTTGCAACACAAAAAACCAAATAAAACGCTTTTTTTCAACAAAAAAAACTTCAATGTAATCAATATCTTAGTGTAAAAATTGCCGTCACAGATAAAGCCCCCAAACAGCCAAAACCGCCAATAGTACATATTCACTATTCGTGCCAACATCTTACTAAAACAGGATATTTACTATTTAAAAATCAATTAAGGTTGCGGCCCTAATAGGTGAGTATGGCTTCAACCCCAGGTATTTTTAACAATCGGGGGGGGGGGGGGTTGTATGAATCAAGCTTGTGCAAACGCTTAAAACATTCAGCCCTATATACCTCACTAAACAGTCGGCACTTCGCAATCTTGACCTTAAACAGCCGATGCAGAGCTGTGGATCAAATATAAAACCTTTGTTGGCTTAGGCGCAAAGTATCATTAACGCCTTCGTAACCACCGTGCGACCAACAATACTGCGTAAGAGGCGCTTTTTTAAAACTTTGGCTTAATACAGACAAAAAAACCGCCCTTAAAGAGCGGTTGTGTCGTTCACTTACAGGCTTCCTCTGAGGCCCAGATCTCTTGAAGGCCCCACTGCCAGGTCACACACCTAGCAGTGCCATCCATATTATTTCTTGAGGGTTAGTAAACCCAACTTATAGGGGATACTGCCGTAACCATCTGCGCCCTGTGCTGGCCCAGACGCCCCTTGATACAGATATTGTAAGTTACAGGGGTCGATGGTCATATATTCATCATTACCCGAGCGAATCATTTCGCCATGGCTGATGCCGTCAGCCCACTTTCCGTTTGGCCATGTCACGTTGTTATTGCCAGCAAAAGGGTTTTGCTCGGTGTCTGCCAGAGGCTCCCAGGGGCCATCCAGGCTGGTAGATGTCCAAGACCTGAAAAACCGGGGGCCAGAATCATAGGCTTCAACCAGCAACAGGTATTTGTCTGTGCCTTCCACTTTATAAACGTTGGACGCTTCAAACAATAAACTCTTGCGATCCTCCATGATAATTTCGTAACCATTGAAATTGGGGAAATTCGCGCGAGTGGTTTTAGAGTGGTAAAACTTGCCGTTATCCAGCGAGAAAAACAAGTGACAATTGGCATCATCACAAATCACCCAATAATCCAATTCATTTTCACCCGGCTGAACGTTCGGGCCATTGCTAAGGAAATCCCCCGCGCCAGGGTCGGAAGGGAAAGAGCGTTTTGCCCAGCTGTTAACATCTTCAATGTTATCGGTAGTTGAGTAACCTCTTGGCCACTGGGTGAAGTTGTACCATTTGTTATGTGGCTTATAAAAGAACACCTGCGGCGCCACAGTGTTGCCATTGCGGGTGCCATCCATCTTGACTTGGGTAGCACTACTCGCTTGTGACCAATCCGTGAAATTGAAATACACGGACTTCCAATTGCCATCGTTAATCGTAGCAAACACGTGGAATTTGTTGTCATACTCAACAACGGATGGGTCTTTGATGCCGTAGATACCAGGGTTGGGTGAAACAAGCGGGCCGGAAGACTCCCACTCAAAACGGGTCGGCAATGGGCAGTCGGGTTCAGGCGGTTCAACGAATGCACCACCAGCATCAGAGTAAATGGCAAAACCGCTGATCGTGGCATTGTCGATGTCTGAACTCAACTCGATGGTAAGGGATTCATCGGCCACCATCACCGCCGGCACAATCAGCTCATAGGCCGTGTCATGACCCACTTCATCAAACAAATCGATGCTTTGCAACACGGGTTGCCCTTCCACCGATACACTAAATTGGCGACTACCACTGGTTTCATGATATATCTCGGCGAAATGCAGTTTGATGCTGTAAGTGCTGTTGGTTACCGGAATCTCGTATTTATAGCTGCCATAGCGTTCCGACTGGTACAAGGTATCATCAGTGACGCCATTGATTGAGTCCGTGGTGGTGGATGAGGACCCACCTTTGGCAAATCTATCGGCTTTGTATTCGACACCACCTAAAGTGGTCGCTGAACCACCTGCGTTGCCTGCATACACCAAAGTCGAGCCCGATGGAATACTACCAGAGCTAGAGCTGGAACTAGAGCTGGAGCTAGAACTAGAACTGGTAGACGAGCTGCTAGTTGAGCTTGAAGAGGAGCTGCTACTCGTCGAAGAACTAGAGCTGGAGCTAGAAGACAGCCCCCCACCGCCACAGCCGGCCAAAAGCCCCATCGTTATAAATGCGGTGGTACTAAGTTGGTAAAACGTTTTAAGGCGAGAATTTTGTCTGTTAGAAAGGGTAAGTATTGTGTGTTTTGTTGTCATAATAATATTCCAGATCACTGGTAACGTAAACAAACGGTAAAGTTACCATTTAATCGTAAGCCCTAAGGCTTACCAAATGAGAAGCAGGTAGCAAATTCAGCTTTCTCCCCCGTCCTAAATGTCGAAATTTTGACCTCGATCACCCGCCCCAGGGGTGGTGATTACCTTGCTATGGCCATTTCGCGTTACACACATTAGTGTTTGCTTACTTCATGGAAAAGCCATCAGGAATGAATCTTCCGTCGCGCGTTGCTGTGTGTATGTGGCCACCTCATGCCGAGTGTTTAGATTCAGTTAGCCCATGAGCGGCCTAAGTTAGAAAATAAAACAAAAAGTTAACACCGTACGGTGTGCACCGCGCCTGACCGCTTGTCCGACCCCACTTTAGATGAATTCACTAAGCAGCTGATTAAATAGGTTACAAACCAACCACGAAAAGCACCGCATTCGTAGTGTTTGGATACGCTGCCATATTGATAAGCACCCTATAAGCCTTCTGTTCGGCACTACGGTGTATGCTCTAGTCCGTAATCGGGGGAGATCTACTAAGATTTCTGGTAAGAGGCCATATAAAGGAGGGAAGGCCTATGTCCAAGCGTCGATCAAGAATTTGAATGTTGAAGGAGACGCCCATTCCACAGACCATATTGGCATAGTCTCGCCAGCACCCAAACGTTGCTGGTTCAACGATTATTCTCTCCGATGCCCAGCTTCTAACGTACCTGTGCGTGGATTGAGAGAAATAAAGCGGTAAAACGAAAGCTCAAGGCCTAATGGTCGGTAAGAAAAAGGTGACTATTGACGGGCGAGAAAATTAACTAACGGCTCCCATCGATCAGTCTCTGGTATGTACCGTTCGATTTTAGAAATGTCGATTATTCCAGGGACCAAGAACTCAATTTCTTCACCGAACTCACTGAACTTTACTGTTTTATACCCTATTTTCGAATTTAGGGTTACCCGAGTAATCACGCCACCCACACTATTGATTCTGGCAATATCCAAAGATTCGGTGAGCGCTGTTAAATATTGTGTGTGACCACCGACATAATTCATCACTACCCAATCTACACCGTACATCTCAAGTGCTTGGCTAAAGGGGATTTTTCCCTCTGGGGTAAAGCACTTGGGTAACATTCCGCCATTTTGTTCTATACGCCGAATTTCTTCCATTTTAATGCCTCTGTAAAACACACCATCGTGTGCGGTGCCCCCCATAAACTTTCGAAACATTTTGGTGGGCCGGATCAGTTCATCAAAAACTTGTGCCGCCGTATTTGGGTCATCCGCCAATTTCAGTTGTATTTCTGTTAATTTCGGCGGTTTGCTGCGCGGACTTACGTTAGGTGCTCTGCCACCACTGCCAGGTCGAAGTTTTTCCCACGTGCGCTGAAACCAACCTTTTTCTCCTGAACGAATTCCCAACTGATTAATGTGCGAAAGAATATCGTCCATCGCCCGTTCTATTTTTACAAACTCGGAGGCGACTCCAGTGACAATATCATCGACCCTATTAGCGTTTACAAAATCATCTACTGATTGTCGCAGCTTGTTCACCATAGCTGCGCCAATTGGGGTTAGCACCACACGACTAATACCATAGGCTGCCGTCACCATGGAGAACAACGCAAAGCCATTAACCACTTTGGAGCCGTGCTTCATTTGTAAAATTTGTTCGTCGTGGTCTTGCACATACTGTCCAGCCGACGGCAGTGCTACTTGAATTAAAGCAATAAAGGCTTTTTTTAGTAAACCTTTTGCAGCACCCACGGCAAAACCACCACAAACGACACCAACAATATTGAGCGCGTTAAAAATTGTTCCTCTATCCCCCTTATCTACCATGTCTTTAACTTCAAGAACGGTGCAAAACTCGTACTTGCCTGGAATCTCGGTGTGTTCAACAGCGATTAAATCTGTCGGGCGCATTTTCAGTGCATGTATATTATGTCCGCTAACAGTATACCAGTGGAGGCGGCGCTCCCAGGCGATAACTAAATCGCCATTAGGTTGGAAGCGGCAAAATCCCGGTTGGTTGCCATTGGCCCAGCTATCGATGCTGGTCAACTCAAAGGGAGTGTAGGCCTCATAGTGTTCAATGTCTGGAATGCACCGGCCGTCAGATATATCTGTCAGTATCTGTTCCATACGGGAGATATCGCCCGCCTTATAGGCTAATAATTTACTCTTCATAATGTGATTGAAAGCGGTAAACTCTGTGCCGTTCAAGTCGTCGTAGAGCTTTTTTATATAGCTTCGAGAAGAGTCTTTAACTCCCAAATAGAACATTTCTTGGTCATCATTAACGTCGTAGCGATTTAGTAAGGTTCGGGTTTGATAAGTACGGCGAGATAATAGCTCAAGAAATAGGTAAAACTCAGAGGGTGTCAGGTCACCGACGATAGTGAGAATCTGGGTTTCAGCCGCATCCAACGTATAGTCGTCGAGCAACTTAATGACTTCGTTTACTTGCTCGGAAACGTAGTCATTATTCGCTGAAAGAGGCGTACTCAATTGCATATCGAGTAGCAGTGCGTTATTTAGCATAATTTACGCGACTCCTGTCATAATGTTTAATAGCTGGTGGCTAATATCTTTGATGCTTATATCTGTGTGATAAAAATCAAAGCGCAATTGAATAGTCGAAACTGGTTTACCTGTTAATTTATAGCGCAACACCAAATCAACTTTTCCTGAGTTAACTGCGGTTAACTTGGCACTGAAACTTGCCGACTTAATACTAACTAATGCATCAACCCCATGGCGCGAAATAACATTGGTTGCATTTAGTAGAGAGCGATTGGCCTGCTTAAACTGATTGGCTATGTCTTTGGCGGCATTGTATGCTAGCTGCAAAACTTTCTTTTGGCTATTTAGAGCTTCAATTTCTGCATGATTGGTCACTTGGTTTAAATCATTGATAGCTTTGCTCAACGTACTATTAGCTACACGCAAATCTGACTTAGTCACATTGATTTTTTGTTGTGCGGCATCGATGGTCGCTCTACCTAATAATGCCGAACTGTTGGCGGCGGCTTCAGCAATAGTAAGTGCCGCTGCAGCAGTCGTCTTTAATGTTAATTGAGTTGCAATTTCCGATTCTTTCATAGCTATTTCCGCTAGATATGAAGGAATAGAAGTGGTCGGAATAGACGACAATTTGCTCTTCAGGTAATTAATACGTTTCGTTAATGAGTTGATTTTGCGATTTAAATTTTTTAGCTTATTTTTTTCCTGCCTTACTTTGGCGGAAGCGGCGGTATTATCGGAACTTATTCGGTTTTTTACAATTTCTAACTCCTGCTCTAAATGAGATAGGATACCTTCGATACGCTGCACTTCCGTTTCTGCATTGCGCTTTGCCGAACTCAAGGTTTGGCGAAGCTGCTTTAATTTATTACGCAGTTGTTGATTAATGGTGTCGAGGGAAGACTTTTTATTGGCTGTCGTATTGAGTAGATCGTCAAGGTCAGATTGAGTCTGCAAAATGGACACTTGCAATTGACGTGCTACGTCGCCTGCCAGCAACGACAAAAACTCAGGTTTTAGCGTAGCGTTGACTACGAAATTCCGTGCTTGCAATAAATTCGTTGATGTGACTACCCGTAGACATGCCGCTGCTCGGTCAAAAAGCTTTCCTTCTACAGAAAACTGATAGCCCAACGGTGTCAACTCCAGTTCTGCCGGGGCAGTGATTGACAGCAGAGTGACCGATCCGGTTAGCGTCAGCTTTTCCTGTCCGGTGGCGCCGCTACTAAGTTGCAATAGAGGGCCACCCAAATTACTGGGGCCGGTCAAGCGAAATATCGATGCTACCGCAACCGGCGACATCGCTGCGGAAAAAGCTAGGCGGCGGCCTTGTTGTGATGCGTTTAATATTATTACTTGATTGAGAAATTTTCCCGTAATACTGACATCATTATGGGTCACAGTAAGTGAGGCCTGTTGCAAGGAAAATTGTGAGCCAAGCCTGAATCTCACACCTCCTACTAATCGCAATTCGCTGTCATTGATCTCACCTGTTACCTTGCCATTGATGTTGAGCAGTGAATGGCGAGGCAATAGATTAATGTCTCCTGACAGCTTTAAACCATTGTTGTTTAAAGCGACTGTGCCATTAAGAACCTGCTCACCCAAAAACGTTAGTTGTGTCTTTCCGCTAACGACCAGAGGAGCTTCATTAGAGGAAGAAAGTTTCCCGGTGATTGTCAATCGCACCAAATTGTTTGCAAAGCTTCCCTTTAGGTCAAAGCCAGTTTGAACACCTGCCGCTTCGTCCAAAGAACAAACGAACTGTGTTTTCAGCGAAAAAAGATTGGCGATTCGGCCTTCACCTGCCATATACAGCCTAATACTGTCGGCGTTATCGCTTTCTAACAATTGTTGTATGCGTTTTCTTTCGGCTACCGATATTCTGAGCGTGTCTCTACCAGTGCGAGAAAACTCACTGTCGGAGCTAATCAACCAGAACACTTCACTTGATAATTGAAAAAATTGAATCGATCGAGCGCCAGAGCGATCACTCATGGGAATGGTGTTAATCAGCGTGGCGGCGTTTAATGTTTTCAATCCATTCAGCAGAATCGCAATCATTTCATACGCCGAAATAGAGGCTGCATCTTGTTTGGTACCCAGTAGCCCAGAACCTAAATATTCGGGAAGCTGAACAAAATTCGCCCCTAGGGTAAAGCGCGGATCAATACTGGTTAATGATTGTGAAGGGCTAAGAAGGTAGTCCTTGTCAGAACAAAATCTAGACAGCTCCGAAGCCAGTAGCAAAAATTCCTTTAGGTTCAGTTCTGGTTGGGGAAAGCGGGCATGGCTTTGCAGTTCAAAACCATGAATACCTTTGGTCTCTATACCCAATTCATCAAAGAAAATCGGAACGGGAATCGGGAAAGAGGATTGATAAGAAATCAGTGTGGTCAGCTTTCTAATAATGACCCTATTACATAAATCGCGGGTATCAGGTAGGCCGATTATGGAAGATGCCGATGTTAATGTGGCAGCAGCTAAACTGAGGGGGTCGAAGTAATCCAAGTCAACATCTGCTTTCACTAAAAATAATTGACCCCCGAGTATTTCTCCAAAAGAAAAACCTCTTAGCTCGATTCCTAGCACTAATAGATTGATTGGATTACAAAACAGTACTTTGATAGGGTCACCCGCTGTTGATAGATCAATCAGTACACCGCCATCTAGTGTTACCGAGATTGAAAAATCGATACGATCAGGAACGGAGATCGAGAAATAATTTTTTAGGCGCTGTGGCAAACGGTCAACAATACCTTCAAAATTTTTCAATGCATTTCTACTTTCCCTATTCAGAGAAATTCGTTCTCCTGTGACGGTTTCTAGGTGGTTGATCAGTGCGTCGGTATCCAATTGTCCATTATTCAGTAGGTCGACTGTTTTCAGTTCGATCGCTTCAGGGAGAATGTCGGCTAGCTGTTGTTGATCACTGTTCAATAGAAATGTTTTTAAAAAACGTAATGGTAATTTGAGCGGCCTAATGATTTCGAAGGCTCCGCTCGCTTTAAATGAAGACGAAGATGCGTCAAAACTAAATTCGGGAACGCGGCATCTCATCGCGCCGATATCCCCTAGAGAAAAGTCAGAGAAATCTAGCTTGCACCAAGTTTCATCATTGATTGCTTCGAATTCAATAAAGTTAAAAGGCGAATCCAGTAATCCGATGGAAACACCTTGATCGCTTATTTTAAGTGGTAGGCGAATAACACTATCGGTGTGGTTGGCTTCATAGCAATTAAAAATATCGGCTCGAGCTCTGCCTTGTTGATCGAAACCGAATACATTATTTAATTTACTGGGTAAACCCACCGTTAGTATCGCCGTCGCGGCCACCGTATCGTCCAAAATCAATTCAATTTGAGTTAGGTTGATCAGCATGTCACCTAATTCTGTACTACCTGATGAGTTCAGAGCATCAGAAATGGGGATTGAGGGTAGCGTAAAGACGAAGTCATTAAATAACTGATCGATGCCGATTCGGGCAGATTGGCCGTCAAGACTGAAGCGCCCGGTGATACTATCCGCGATTTTGTCGTCAAAAAATTCTGGTAGGTTGAGAAAGCGCAGGGAAGTTTCGCCATCGATATGAATACCATTCGCAGTCTCTACAAATGCGAGGGTTCCCATTTCAATTTGTACGGACACCAATGGTTGTCGATTTGGAATCGGGAGAGAAATAATTAAAGAGGCCTGTGAGCTGGGGTTAAATTCAATTCCAGTACCACGTTGGTCGCTATAACAATTAACCACTCCTTCAAGTTCAATCTGGTTGGATAAACTAAGTGTTCCAGAAACTTGGACATTCCAGAACATTTCACTCGGGTCGTTGTCATTTTTGTAAACATTGATCGACAGCTGCGTTACTCGTAACGCGCCGATTCCGTCTAGAATAATGGCACTGTTCGTATCGGCGGACAAGGTTAGCGTTTGATGGGAAAAGTTGTAGTTTAACGCCGCTTGATTCAAGGTGATGGTTAGTAAACTCGCTGGCAATTTTGCGGTACTAGGTAGTAATGCATTCACTAGCGAGAAGAGATCTAGGTTGCTATTCGTTGATAAAGATAAATTTCCTGAAAGGATCCAATTATTATCTCGGTCAGTATAATCAATCGTGAACTGGCTGTTGAGTAATTGATTACCGGCTTGTAGTTGTGCTTCCGCACCAATATTCATCTTATGCTGATATTGGTTGGCGGATATTTTTTCTCGAGCCAATGAACAGTTGACGCTTATTAAATTAAATCTCACAAATCCCAGTGTTAAAATCGCGAGATTTTTACACAAACCAGAAATAAAAAAAGTATTTTCTCTAGGACTCACTGAAAAACATGGGCGGTTGATCTGAAGCTGAGAGATTTCGTTCGGTAGTGTTATGGGCGTATCGAGCAACTCTTGCAGCAATAGCAGTACCGGCAAATCAGTGTTGTTAAGCATGTAGCCGTTAAACGCTAATTCGGGTAGTCGGCCCTGCAAAACAAAATCATGGCCAGCAAGTGACAAGGTGCCTTGGATGGCAGCGTTGTAATTTTCACTCAAATTACCATTAACCACGTCGGCATCTTCGACAGCGAGGTCGATACCGATATTTTGCAATCGACACTGCGCAGCACCAACAGTAATACCCCAAGTTGTATTCACAGTTGCGCCTACTCGATAGGACTGTCGATGGGGTGAGAGATTCAGCTCTAACCGGGATATATCCAGATCTGGTAAATCGCTTACGCTAATATCGGGTAATAATTGACTCAATAACGGTTTACATTTAATGGTTTCGCCTTTGCTGAGTTTACCGCTGAATTCATAGCTCGGTGCACGGGCGGTAAATTCAAAGGCTGTATTCGCTATAGTGGCTTTGCCCTCTATATAAACTGCTATCTTCCTCTGTGTTGTCGATAGCAGATCCCTCATGTTCACGTGCAATTTGATCTGTTCAAGTGCTGGAAAATTTGGGATGAAGCTCCATGTAGTATCGATTGCGAGTTCAAGCACGAGTGAGTCAATCGAATGATTGAAAGGATTTAGCGCAATTCGCAATTCATTGACAGTCAATGTCGGCGAGCTCTGCAAAACATCTGGAGCCAAGCTACGAAGATCATTGATGTTTAGTAACTTTTGCAGGTGATTGCGGTTGATTCTTAGCGGTGATGAGTGACTATTGAAAACGATTGACCCATCGTGAAGATTAAAGCGGCCTTCAACATCTATGGATACCCCCGCCGATGTAAGTCGTCCGGCGAGTTTAATGCCCGGCATTTTTACATTTGCCCCGAGAGCCATTTGCACAACGGCGGCGACGGTGACACCTTCCATAGAAATGTGGCCAAAGGAATACGTTTTCGGCAACTGCAGGTTGTAGGTCAGTTGCCCATCGAGGTAACTCGCTGCTTCTGACAGTGCGCTATTCCCTAGATCGTCTGTCCAGCTAACTTGAATTCCTTCCTTCACATAGAGGTTTAATGGCGCAACATGACAATCTGCAGAGGCAAGTAGTAAATTGCAGTGCTGGTTTTTTATATCGTCTTGGAAAAGTGTGCGCGCAACATCGCTCCACAGTTGAACCGGGTGATTGTGGATTCTTGAACTAGCGTTAGGCCGCGATAGCCAATGGGCGGTTAAGTCAGCGCCGATAACTAATACAATCCGGCCGTTAACCTGAAGAAACATGATGCTCGATTCGACTTGTTGCAGGCCAAATAGAGTGGTATTACCACTTATGTGGATGTGATCGCTACTACGATCTATCGACTGAACTTGAGTCACCACAAATTCGGCGCCGCCAACCGCAGCTGAAAAATCATGGCTTAGCAAAAATGGAGTGAGATTCGCAGACGCAACAATTGACGGATTAATACTAAGTCGGCCATTGCTAAGGTGCGACTGTAAGTCCAAGAGGAGAGTATCTAAGCTCATTTTTCTACCTTTTTGGCTGTCTTGGTTAGTAATACCGCCCTGTTTTTAGTAGATCAAGATATAAAACTTATTATATTGATCCGAATTTACCTCGCTTTTTAAATTGATGGCTCAGCTGTAAGAAACCCATTAAATGTCTAACCATTGTAACTCTATCAAGGCGTTAAAAAAGCTATTTTCATTGACGACCTTCAATACAAAAAAAGCCCGCTGTAAATAAATACGAGCTGGCTTTTTCATTCCTAGACGTGGACATTTCACTTATAGTGAAATTTGAAATTGGCAGAGCGAGTTATACGTCCAAGTTGGCCACAGACAACGCATTCGTTTCGATAAACTCTCGTCGCGGCTCTACATGGTCACCCATTAAGCAGGTAAACATCTGATCCGCTGCGATGGCATCTTCGATGGTCACGCGCAGCATTCGGCGTGAACCTGGGTCCATGGTGGTCTCCCAAAGTTGTTCGGGGTTCATTTCACCCAGCCCTTTGTAGCGCTGAATGTTATAACCCTTTTTGGATTCCGTCATAATCCACTCCAGGGCCTCCTTAAAGGTGTTGACCGGTTGCTTGCGCTCGCCCTTGGCCACGTAAGCACCAGGCTCCAGGAGGTTATCCAGTTTTTCGCCCAACTCTCTCAGTGCCCTGTAATCTTTCGACTCAAAGAAGTCGGACCCAAACCGAATGTTGGTGGGTACCCCGTGGGCGGTAATGATCACCTGAGGCGTGTGAATATTGCGCTCTTCATTGAAGTGAACACTCACTTCGTAGCGGTGTGTTTTAGACGTTTCGCTTAATACATTGAGTTGCGCTTTAAACACTTCACACCATTCGGATACCGTATCACTGTTCGCCAGTGCATCTTTGGTCAAGGTGGGTAAGTAAATAAATTCCTCTAGTATCTCTTTCGGATAGAGTCTTGAAAGTTTATCAACAATGGCCATGCCCGCCCGAAACTCAGATACCAACGCTTCGAATTGATCACTTTGAATCGCGGGAGCGTTCTCGTTAACGTGCAAACCGGTGGAATCCAGCGCCGCATTGGTTAAAAATTGTACTAAAGCATCGTCGTCTTTCAGATATTGCTCTTGCTTACCTTTGCTGATTTTATACAAGGGAGGTTGTGCAATAAACACATGGCCACGCTCTACTAGCTCCCTCATTTGGCGGAAGAAAAAGGTGAGCAGTAGTGTACGGATGTGAGATCCATCCACGTCCGCATCCGTCATGATGATAATGCTGTGATAACGCAATTTGTCCGGATTATATTCTTCATTCCCAATGCCACAGCCTAATGCAGTGATTAAGGTACCCACTTCAGCACTAGACAACATTTTATCGAAGCGAGCCTTTTCCACGTTCAAGATTTTTCCTTTGAGGGGCAAAATCGCCTGCGTGCGTCGATCGCGACCTTGTTTGGCAGAGCCGCCTGCAGAATCACCCTCCACCAAGTACAGTTCAGATAGGGCAGGGTCTTTTTCTTGGCAATCTGCGAGTTTTCCAGGCAGTCCTGCCACGTCCAGGGCACCTTTACGACGCGTCATTTCTCGCGCCTTACGCGCGGCTTCCCGGGCTCTGGCCGCTTCAATCATTTTGGTGACAATACCTTTGGCATCTTGCGGGTTTTCCAACAAATGATCGGAAAATGCGCGGTTCATCTCTTGTTCCACCGCGGGCTTCACTTCAGAGGACACCAGCTTGTCTTTGGTTTGGGAAGAAAACTTAGGATCTGGAACTTTCACTGAGATAATGGCCGTTAGCCCTTCTCTGGCGTCATCTCCTGTGGTATTCACCTTCTCTTTTTTGCCCAGGCCTTCGCTTTCGATGTAGCTGTTTAAACAGCGGGTGAGGGCGCTTCTAAAGCCAGCTAAGTGGGTGCCTCCATCGCGCTGTGGGATGTTATTGGTATAACAATAAATATTCTCCTGAAAGGAGTCGTTCCACTGCAAGGCAACTTCAACTCCGATGCCATCTTCGCGAATGGCATTAAAGTGAACCACTTTGTTTAGGGTATTTTTGTTCTGGTTCAAATATTCCACAAACGCCTTCAGTCCACCTTCGTATTCAAAGGCCTCTTCTTTGCCGCTGCGTTCATCCATTAATACAATGCGTACACCAGAGTTGAGAAATGACAACTCCCGCAGTCGTTTGGCCAAAATATCGTAGTGAAATTCAATATTAGTGAAGGTTTCAGACGAAGGCTTGAAGTGGACTTCTGTGCCTTGCGCATCGGTCTTACCGATGATTTTAAGTGGCGTTTGCGGCTCACCGTGGTGGTATTCCTGCTCGTAGACTTCACCTTTTCGACGAATGGTGAGACGTAGAAGTTCTGAAAGGGCATTCACAACCGAGACGCCTACACCGTGAAGACCACCAGACACCTTATAGGTGTTGTCATCGAATTTACCACCCGCATGCAGAACGGTCATGATCACCTCAGCGGCAGAAACGCCTTCCTCGTGCATCTCTGTAGGAATGCCGCGGCCATTATCGGACACCGTAATGGATTCATCCGGGTGAATGACAACTCTAATTTCTGAACAGTGGCCGGCAAGGGCCTCATCAATCGAGTTATCCACAACCTCAAACACCATATGATGCAGCCCAGTGCCATCATCGGTATCACCAATGTACATGCCCGGTCTTTTTCGAACCGCATCCAGCCCCTTCAGTACTTTAATGCTGGAGGAATCGTAATCTTTGATTTGCTCGTCAGTCATGAAGCTCTCCGTTGATGGGCTCTTCAGTGAGGGTGCCCTGTTTCACGTGAAACATCTTTGCGGACAGAAGGCTGTTTTGCGACCATCCGCGAATGAGTTGGTTTTTATCAACCCCAGTAACAAAAGTTTGCATAGGGTTTTCATTAAGCCAATTGGTTATTATCGTTTGTGAATTCTTATCCAGCTCTGCGGGTAAATCATCAAGTAAAAGGCACATAGGCAATCCACTTTCCTCGCTCACCCACTTGGCTCTCGCAAGATAAAGTGCATAGACCAGCCGTTTAATTTGCCCTCGAGAGTATATTTCCCCTACGGGTTTCCGGCCCAATCTAAATACCAAATCTGCTCTGTGCGGCCCAACCTGCGTAAAACCCCGAAGCCTATCTTTCTCTAAGCTGCTCAGCATTGCCTGCTCCAAGCCCTCAAGCGCTTGGAAGCCCTCATGGTAATCAATTGAAAGGCCCGCCGAATTCTCTAAGTCAAATACAGCCAGAGAGACCGAAAGCCATTCACTAAGCCTTTTGGCGGTAGAGGCGCGCAACGCATTTATCTGGCTACCCTTGGAAACCAGATGGTCTGTCCATAGGGAGAGCTCAAAGCCGTCTATTTTATCACGTCGGAGCAGAGCATTGCGCTGTTTCAGACAGTCTTGATAGCTCTTACAAAGGTCTCCATATTGGTGTTTCACGTGAAACAATATCCAATCCAGAAACCCTCTCCTAAGTCCGGGACCGCCCTCAATAAGCTGCAAAGTAGAATGATCTAAAACCTGTGAAGGGAAGTGGTGGGCCAACTCGGACGCGCTTTTAACGAGATTACCATCCATCTGAACGCGATTACCTTGTTGCTTAGAGCGCAAAACGCCTACTTCAGTAGTTATCCCTTTACGAAGAAAACGACCGTAAACCACGGCCTCTAAGGCATTGAATCGAATAACATTATCAGGACGACGGGTCTTAAAGGACCGGCCAGCGCTCAAAAAACCGATGGCCTCAAGCAATGACGTTTTACCAGAACCATTGTCGCCATAAAATATGTTAAGGCCCTCAGAAAAGGGCACTTCTTCAAAGGTGAAATTCCGAAAATCGGACAACCTAAGAGATTGAATAGGCATCTACACCCAACTTAAAGACGCATGGGCATAACGACATAAACAGAGTCACTGTTCTCAGGTTCTTCAATCAGGGCGCTACTATTATTATCCGCCAAGGTAATTTTGATGCTCTCTGAGCTTAAGACGTTAGTAACATCCTGCAAGTAGCTCACGTTAAAACCGACCTCGATCGAATCACCGCTATAGTCTACCGCAACCTGCTCCTCGGCCTCTTCTTGCTCGGGGTTGTTGGCAGTAATCGTTAGAAGACCATCGCTTAGCGTAAAGCGAACGCCTCGGTATTTTTCGTTCGAGAGAATAGAGGCCCGGCCAAATGCCTGCTTTAACTGTTCTCGTTCACCGTAAACCACTTTATCGCCACCGGTGGGTAAAACCCGCTGATATTCTGGAAATTTTCCGTCAACCAGCTTAGACGTAAATATAAAGGCATCAGTTTTTGCACGAATGTGGTTGCTGCCCAGAATAATCTCAACCGATTTTTCAGCTTCATTCAACAGCCGAGCCAACTCTATTACGCCCTTACGCGGCAAAATGGCTTGCTTTAAGCCCTCGTCTAAGTCGGCAACGTTCACCGGGCGAGTGCACATGGCCAAACGATGGCCGTCGGTAGCCACCACCCGAAGCGAATCGGTTCGTACCTCAAACAACATTCCGTTTAAATAATACCGAACATCTTGTTGAGCCATAGCAAAACTGGTGCGGTCTATTAAGCGCCGAATCTCCGATTGCTCGCAACTGAAGCTGAGATCGTTGTCACTCTGCTCGATATTGGGAAATTCACTGGCCGGTAAAGTCGACAAAGTGAATCGACTGCGGCCACTCTTCACTGTCACCTTTTGCTCGGATTGCACAAACTCGATAATGGACTGCTCAGGTAAACTCCTACAAATATCTAAGAACTTCTTAGCAGGTACGGTGATCTCACCTTCCTGACCAGGGCCTTCTAGCGTGATACGACCGATAATTTCCACCTCAAGATCCGTACCCGTAAGGGTCAGCTCGTCACCGCTTAATACCACCAACACATTGGCCAACGCCGGTAAGGTCTGGCGCTTTTCTACAACACCAGCGACCAGCTGGAGTGGTTTAAGCAACACTTCTCGGGACACAGAAAATTTCATAGTCAAATCTCGTAATGGTCGATATTCAAATTTTATTATCAGTTAACGGGCGTATCAGTTTAGGTGGTCAGCGTTCTTAGCAAATTTTTCACGTCTTCGCGAATATCAGCATCCGAATCCAACAACTCTTTTATCTTTCTACAAGCATGCAACACCGTTGTATGGTCGCGACCGCCAAAAGCATCGCCTATTTCGGGTAAGCTGTGGTTGGTTAAATCCTTAGCTAAATACATGGCAACCTGCCTTGGACGCGCGACAGAGCGACTACGACGCTTGGAGTTTAAGTCAGCCACTTTAATTTTATAATATTCAGCCACCACCCTTTGAATATTGTCGATACTGACCAGTCGGTCCTGCAAAGCCAATAAATCCTTCAGCGCTTCACGCACCAAGTCGATATTGATCGGGCGACCAGTAAAGTGGGCGTTAGCAATCACCCTTTTTAAGGCGCCTTCAAGCTCACGTACATTTGAACGAATACGCTGTGCAATAAAAAAAGCGGCATCATGTGGTAATTCCATTTTGGCTTGGAATGCCTTTTTCATCAAAATGGCCACTCGCGTTTCTAGCTCCGGGGGTTCAATCGCTACGGTCAAACCCCACCCGAAACGAGATTTAAGACGTTCCTCCAATCCGTTAATCTCTTTAGGATACCGATCACAAGTTAAAATGATTTGTTGCCCACCTTCCAAAAGAGCGTTAAAAGTGTGGAAGAACTCCTCTTGAGAGCGTTCTTTTCCCGCAAAAAACTGTATATCGTCAATCAACAGCGCATCTACCGAACGGTAATAACGTTTAAAGTCGTTAATAGCGTTTAATTGTAAAGCCTTCACCATATCCGCCACAAAACGCTCAGAGTGAAGATAAACGACTTTTGCATTAGGCTTCCTCTGTAATAGAGCGTTTCCCACCGCATGCATCAAGTGCGTTTTGCCCAGTCCCACCCCACCATAAATAAAAAGTGGGTTGTAGGAGCCTCCAGGGTTTTCAGCCACCTGAGTGGCTGCTGCCAAACCCAATTGGTTGGACTTGCCCTCTACAAAGTTTGAAAACGTAAAATCTGAATTGAGGTAATTTCGGTGGTTTAATCCACCCTCAATATCTTCGCGCGCAATACGGGGCGTACGATAAACATCACCCATATCGTCAAAACGCTGATGCTTGTATTGACCGTTATTTTCTGAATTGGCTGGGCCCCTCGCCACGTCATTAAAACCTTCGCTCACTATACGTCTGTCTTCATAGTCCGGTAAGCTATAGGTCTCGGCTTCTTGAGCCGCCATTGGGGTATTACGATCGCTGTTGTTATATCCGATTGGTGTTGTCGGCTCAGAGCGAAACTTTGAGTCCCGATGGTGACGACTGTGGCTGCCGTCAACAACATCGCCGGCCGTATTACTTTGGCTGGCCGATGAGGTATCCCCTCGAGGCTGATGTGGCTGACCGCTTGTATTCACACGAAAACTGAGTTCCTGGCGGCCGACCACGGCCACCTCTACAGGCTGGTTTCCCACACGTTGTGCAATCTCTTGAATTCTTTGCAAAAACTTTTCGTTTACCCAGTCCAACACAAAGCGGTTGGGCGCGAGCAAACGCAAGACACTTTGGTCTTCGTCAACTTTTAGCGGACGAATCCACGTATTAAATTGCTGCGTCGACAACTCCCCTTGTAGGGTATCCAAGCAACTTTCCCAAACCGAATGAGACAAAAAAGGCAACCTCTATTCGCGCCGTCTAACCCTTACTAAAGCCCAATCAGCCTTCGCTCAGACGTACGCGCATCTTATTGTGTGTATTTGAACATTGCTGAGGCAAAAACCACAGCCCCCCAAAGAGCGCCAGTGTTGTTAACCTGCACTCAATCAATCAGTCCATCAACATACCCAACTCCTTAATACAGAATACCTATATAAAGGAAGGAAGAATTTTGGCGATTGGCGCCTGCTAAAAACCCGGGGGTTATTTGAAAACTGCACGCAGAAGAACCACGGCTAACAGCGCAATGAAGTTTACAACCTATACAGACTAATATGTTGTTTTATGCGCCATTATTTTTAACAATATCTGTGGGTAAAACCTCTACGATACGCCTTATCCACAGCTCTAAGGTAGTTCTAAATAATTAGAGCTTTTGAGATTCCTTTATAATCAAAGGCTTGAATAATTTTTATTGTAGTTTAATTGACTTTCCACACATTATCATCTGTAAGCGCACATAGCAGGTGCAATACACAAACTGTGGATAAGCCTGTTAATAAACTGGTTACAATATGTTCAAAAGTGAGATTCCACTTCGCGAGGGCCAGTGCTAAGGTATTCGCATCACAATCAACAGCCTTTGTTTTCCAACGGACTTGATTTTAAGGACCGACTTCTATAAGATCGCGCGTCCAAATTTAGGGCCTGGGTAGCCAGGGTATCGTCAACCGTTCTCACATCCTAGGGTCGCTATGAAAAGAACATTCCAACCCAGTAACACATCACGTAAGCGCACTCATGGCTTCCGTGCACGCATGGCCACAAAAAATGGTCGTAAAATTTTGGCTCGTCGTCGTGCTAAGGGCCGCAAAGTTCTTTGCGCCTAAAACCAATGACATAACCGCCGAGGTGTTCGGCTTTGACTGTTCAACCCAATTTACATTGTCAAAGTGACACCACAACCCTCTCTTGCGAGAGGGTTTTCTTTACAAAGCACCAACGCCTCCTTAAACCGAGTGAATTTCAAAACGTCTTTAACGACGCGCCTTTTCGTGCCTCCAACCCTCAGATTCTCATCCTTGCTTGCCCCAGCTCTAGTAACACTGCACGCCTTGGGCTCGTGATTGCGAAAAAGCACGTTAAGCGAGCGGTTGATCGCAACCGAATCAAGCGAGTGGCACGAGAAACCTTTAGGCTCCAACAGCACAAACTGCCACCAATAGATGCTATAGTGCTGGCCCGTCGCGGGGCACACACACTGTCAACAGAGGAACTGGGGTCAATTTTCAACGGGTTATGGAGACGGGTTCGCAAGCGCGCTCAATCTGTCCTCAATCAAGAGTCAGTTGAACAATGACACCTATCCTCAAAGCAGTCATTAAAACCTACCAGTACTTACTCAGTCCTTGGCTAGGCAACCACTGTCGTTTTACCCCCTCGTGCTCACATTACGCGCTAGAAGCGCTAGACCAACATGGCTCAGCTAAGGGTTCTTGGTTAACTGTGTGTCGACTGTGTAAATGCCACCCTTGGCACACTGGCGGTTATGACCCCGTACCCGACACAAAACACTGCAAACATTAAATAATTGGTAACTCTATAAATGAAGATGGATTGGCTACGAACTTCTTTGATAGCAGCAATTGCTTTAGTCTGCTTCCTATTAATGATCCGCTGGACAAACTTCCAAGAGCAGCGGGTAGAGCTGGTAAACAGTGGGCCGAAGGTTTCTGAAGGTTCAACGAGTACCCCTTCAAGCCCTTCGATGGCCGTTGAATCCGATAACCCAATGGATTCAACCGATTCAGATATACCGGTGGCAGAGGGTGGTGAAGCAATGCCAACCCTCACCACCACAGGTAAAACCATCACAGTTAAAACCGATGTTTTGTCCACCGAAATCAACCTGGTTGGGGGAGACTTTCACTATGTAGGTTTACCCACTTATTATGCGAAGTTGAATACGCCTGACACGCCTTTTGAATTGTTGGTGAATGACGCTAACAAAACCTACGCAGCTGAAAGTGGCCTCATCGGTAAAAACGGTACCGATGCACCAGGTAAACGTCCCCAATTCAAAGCCGAAAAAAATCACTATGAATTACAACCCGGCGAGGAAACCCTCACGGTGGACTTGTTTTACCAACAAACAGATGCCGTTCGGATTATTAAGCGTTTTAACTTTACCCGAGGTGACCATCTTGTTGATGTGTCTTACATTATCCACAATCAGAGTACTACCCCTTGGGAAGGCCAATTATACGGACAAATCAAACGCAACGACTTTAACCCGGTTGCCTCGACTGGGGTAGGTATGAAACCCTTTTTGGGCGCCGCCACCACTACAGACGAAGACAATTATAAAAAGTTTTCTTTCGATGACCTTGAAGATGAGAAGGTGAACTTTGAAAAGGCCGGCGGCTGGGTCGCCATGGTTCAGCATTATTTTATCAGCGCATGGATCCCTAACGCTGAAGACACGAACGAATTCGAATTGTTTCAATCCAAAAAATCAGGCTTGTTTTACTTACGTTTTTTTAGCCCAAAGTTTGAAGTCGCTGCCGGTAGTGTTGGCGAAAAGCACTTTAGTTTCTACGCAGGCCCCAAAGACATCAAAACACTTGAGACCGTGTCACCTTATTTAGATCTTACCGTGGACTACGGCATACTATGGTGGATTGCTAAACCACTGTTTTACGCATTGGATTTAATTCATGGGATTGTGGGTAACTGGGGCATTGCGATTATTTTGCTAACCGTCTGTATTAAGGTCTTATTCTTTTATCCATCTGCCGCAAGTTATCGCTCCATGGCCAAGATGCGTAAAGTGCAACCCAAAATGGCTGAACTCAAAGAGCGCTGTGGTGACGACCGCCAAAAACTTTCGGCTGAGATGATGAAATTATACCGAACAGAAAAGGTCAACCCCTTAGGTGGTTGTTTACCGATATTGATACAAATGCCGGTATTTATTTCGCTTTATTGGGTGTTGGGTGAAAGTGTCGATCTTCGTCACGCACCTTTCTTTTTCTGGATTCATGATCTGTCGGTGAAGGACCCTCATTTTGTATTACCTCTAATAATGGGCACCACCATGTGGATTCAACAAAAATTAAATCCCACGCCACCCGACCCGATGCAGGCAAAAGTCATGCAGATGATGCCTGTCTTTTTTACTTTCCTATTTTTAGTGTTTCCAGCAGGTTTGGTACTTTATTGGGTTGTTAATAATACCTTGTCAATCACCCAGCAATACATCATTACCAAGCAGATTGAAAAAAGCCAATAATGTACGCAACGAATGAGACCATTGCTGCCATTGCCACAGCACCAGGGCGTGGCAGCGTGGGTATTGTTCGAATATCCGGCCCTCATACTGCAGCCATCGCACAATTGCTTTTGGGGTTTTCTCCCACACCTCGCCAGGCACACTACACCGATTTTTATAATTCCGAAGGGCTTTCCATCGATAAAGGTTTGGCACTCTATTTTAAAGGGCCAAAATCCTTCACTGGAGAGGATGTGTTAGAGCTACAAGGCCATGGTGGCCCCGTAGTGTTAGATATGCTACTCACCACGGTATTACAACACGGCGCCCGGTTGGCTAAGCCGGGAGAGTTTTCTGAGCGTGCGTTCTTAAACGACAAGATGGACTTGGCACAAGCCGAGGCCATTGCAGATTTAATTAATGCCTCATCTGAGCAAGCAGCCAAACAGGCCATGGCTTCGTTACAAGGCGCTTTCTCCCAAAAAATTGATGCCTTACTACAACAGTTAATTCAGTTACGGATGTATGTTGAATCTGCCATTGATTTCCCCGAAGAAGAAATTGATTTTTTATCGGACCAAAACATTCACCAAACCTTGCAACAAGTGATTGAGGCAGCACAATCGGTTTTGTCACAGGCCAAGCAAGGTAGCCTGATTAGGGACGGCATGAAGGTGGTGATTGCAGGACGCCCCAACGCTGGAAAATCCAGTTTATTAAATGCTTTATCTGACAAAAATGTTGCCATTGTCACGGACATTGCAGGCACCACACGTGATGTTCTACGCGAACACATTCATATCGATGGTATGCCGTTACACATTGTGGATACCGCAGGTTTACGTGACAGCTCTGATCGGGTGGAAAGCATTGGCATTGAGCGCGCATGGGAAGAAATCCACAAGGCAGACCGCATATTACTTATACTCGACAGCACGGATCCAACACAACTGAACGCACAATCACACTGGCCTGAGTTCTTTAACCACCCAGAACTCGTTCAAAAACTGACGCTGCTCTATAACAAGGTCGACATCCACCCTGTCGAACAAAGCCCCTCTGACGCGGCAATCGCCATCAGCGCAAAAACGGGCCAAGGCCTGGACACCCTAAAACACCACCTAAAAGACGTTATGGGCTTTGCCACCACCACAGAAGGTGGATTCAGTGCCAGAAGACGCCACCTGAGTGCCATACAAACGGCCTTGCGATGCTTAGAGGATGGGCACACGCAACTGGCGGATCACCAAGCAGGTGAATTATTGGCAGAAGATCTACGAGCTGCTCAAAATGCTCTGAGCGAAGTCACCGGTGCGTTCACACCCGACGATTTACTGGGTGAAATCTTCTCCAGCTTTTGTATTGGCAAATAACACCACATTCTTCTCATTTCCTACTGCGTTACCAACAAGTCAAGCCTAGACCAACCCCCTCCACCAAAACACCTCTATTACACACTTACTCACACATTGCAGGCAACTTACCCACACTCACCCCACACCCTTACCAACACCCATCACAAAACGCCAAGTTATCCACACTTTTCAACAAGCTAACAACAAACTGCACACAAGCTTTTACCTGTCTGTGCAAAACCCCTAACTTAACAACTGGACAAACTCTGTGTAGCCATAGAAGCTATCCACAATAATATTGATTGTTTTTTGTACTGCTTAATAACCCCCGTATTCATACACACCTCATACGCAATTACACAGCGCAAACAAAGCCCCAGTACATAAGTTTTTAGGCCAATAACACTTTGATTTATATACATTTTTTGGGATTACGCACAGATAGCGATTGAGACTATAGATTCAATATCTTTAAAACCTTTACAAATAAACACTATTTTCTTACATACCAAATGCTTTATTTTTAACTGAGAAAATTGATTTAAACTGATTAAAAAATCAACTAAACTAAGCCCATTCTCGGATAAAGGAAAAACCGTGCAGCAATTTTTTATTTCACAGGGACTTGCAGAGTGCATCCCTCAAGCAGTACAACCTGCACCTTCTCTCGCTACCGAAGTGCTGACTTGGTATGGCCATGTGGTTCCCACCAGTAGCGGTCAGTTTTTTGTGTTTATGGAGCACAGCACTCGATATTGCCTTGTCGTTCATGAAGACAACGTACCCGACCAATTTGAGCAAACCCAAATTGGCCGAATGATTCAGTCATTTCTTACTCAATCCGTTATTGAGCTCACTGGCGTTAATGACAAAATTGGTAAACGAATCAGTGTATTGATGGATGAAATGTGCCAAACTTCTCAGGTCAACGTGGGCTTGGATTACGCCATCAGCGCTGATTTATTCGATGTGGCTTGCCAGTTACAAATTGTGATTGAAGATTTGGGCAGTTATTCAGCAGAGACTTTAAGCGAGGTGAATCTCGCTTATCATTTGAACCAAAATTCTGAGCACGGGGCAGTAGCAGGTAGCACCCCACTTGATCGCTTTAAAAAACTATGGGTTCAAAAACTGGGCCTAAATGTGGCGGCCAGTCACTGAGCGACCCAACCTCCAAAAATGGCGATTACTTTTTGATCGCCTATGCAAAACCTTCTATAATCGCCCGGCTTTTCTCTCTCGAACACGAGCGTCACTATGATTTACCCAAAAACCTTTGATGTAATTGTGATTGGTGGTGGACACGCCGGCACAGAAGCTTGTTTGGCTTCCGCACGCATGGGCTGTAAAACCCTTTTGCTGACTCACAACATTGAAACCTTGGGCCAAATGAGCTGTAATCCTGCCATTGGCGGCATTGGCAAAAGTCATTTGGTCAAAGAAATTGACGCTTTGGGTGGTGCCATGGCCAAAGCCACCGATCGCGGCGGCATTCAATTTAGGGTACTCAATAGTCGTAAGGGACCTGCCGTTAGGGCCACACGCGCTCAGGCAGACCGCGTGCTGTACAAAGCTGCCGTGCGTGAGATATTAGAAAATCAAGAAAATCTGCAGATATTCCAGCAAGCGGTGGATGACCTTATTGTGGAGGGTGACACTGTACGAGGGGTTGTAACCCAAATGGGGCTGAAATTTTTTGCGCCCTGTGTGGTGCTTACCACCGGTACTTTTTTGGGCGGCCGTATTCATATTGGCTTAGAGAATTACTCAGGTGGTCGTGCGGGTGACCCGCCTTCCATAGCGTTGGCGGATCGTTTGCGGGAGTTACCCTTGCGCGTGGGGCGTTTAAAAACAGGTACGCCGCCCAGAATCGATGCGCGTTCGGTAGATTTCACCAAGGTGCAAGAACAATGGGGCGACGCCCCGTTGCCGGTGATGAGTTACATGGGGCAAGTGGAAGACCACCCCAAACAAGTGTGCTGTTGGATTACCCACACTAACACCCAAACTCACGACATTATCATGCAGGGGTTGGACCGCTCGCCAATGTATACCGGGGTGATCGAGGGCGTGGGGCCTCGCTATTGCCCTTCAATTGAGGACAAAGTGCACCGCTTTGCCGACAAAGACAGCCACCAAATTTTTATTGAGCCTGAAGGACTGAATACCCACGAGCTCTACCCCAATGGCATATCTACCAGTCTGCCTTTTGATGTGCAATTACAACTGGTGCATTCCATCAATGGGTTCGAAAATGCGCACATCGTGCGCCCCGGCTACGCCATTGAGTATGACTATTTCAACCCGCAAGATTTGCAATACAGCTTTGAAACCAAGCACATTCAAGGCCTGTATTTTGCCGGACAAATTAATGGCACCACTGGCTATGAAGAAGCCGGCGCACAAGGCTTATTGGCGGGCTTAAATGCTGGGTTAAAATCACAAGGCAAACCCCCTTGGTGCCCCACCAGAGACCAAGCTTACATTGGTGTGTTGGCTGACGATTTGATTACCATGGGCACCCGCGAACCCTATCGTATGTTTACCAGCCGTGCCGAATATCGACTATTGTTGCGCGAAGACAACGCTGATTTGCGCCTCACTGAGCAGGGTAGAAACCTGGGTTTGGTGGATGACGCCCGCTGGCAGGCCTTCAGTGAAAAACGTGAGAGCATTGAACGCGAAACAGAGCGTCTGCGAACCACCTGGATTCAAGCGGGTAGCCCGGAGGCGAATACGTTGGCGGCCAAATTAAAATCGCCCTTGACCCGTGAATATTGTCTGCTGGATCTACTCAAGCGACCAGAACTCAACTATCAAGACATTGGCAACATTAAAGGTGTGGCCCTGCTGGAACCTCAAGCGGCTGAGCAAGTAGAAATTGGTGCGAAATATTCGGGCTATATTACTCGCCAACAAGATGAAATAGACCGTCTGCGGGCCAGTGAAAACATGGCTATTCCACCGGAGTTTGATTTCTCAGTGGTGGATGGGCTCTCCAATGAGGTCAAACAAAAATTGGCAGAGGCAAAACCTGCCACATTGGCGCGCGCATCACGCGTACCGGGTGTTACCCCAGCCGCTGTGTCACTGTTGCTGATCACCTTGAAAAAGCGTGGTTTGGTCAAAAAAGCTGCGGTTCATTGAGCGTGGTGTTGGACGAACGCCTCCAGCAGCAGTTGGACAAAGGGATAAAGTTGCTGGGGCTGAACCTAACCATTGCCCAAACTCAGAGCCTAGAAGCGTACCTGGTGCTGTTTCACAAGTGGAATAAGACCTTTAATTTATCGGCCATCCGGACTTTGGATCAAATGGTCGCTTTGCATGTGCTCGACAGCTTGAGCGTAGCCCCTTGGATCGAAGGTAAAACCTGGCTCGATGTGGGTACCGGTGGTGGTTTGCCGGGTATACCCTTGGCCATTACCTTTCCCGATAAGCATTTCACTTTACTCGACAGTACGGGCAAAAAAACGCGTTTCTTACACCAGGTCGTACAAAATTTAGGTTTAACCAATGTCACCGTGGTGAATGGTCGCGCCGAAGCCATTCACCCGCAAGAGCCTGTGGATGGTATCATCAGTCGAGCTTTTGCCTCCTTGAACGACATGATCACCTGCACGCATCACTGGCTTGGCCCCAACGGGCATTTTTGGGCCATGAAGGGGCAAATGCCGGAAACCGAGTTGAGCCAGATTCAAAAAGGCTTTATTGTCAGCAAAGTTCAACCCCTGAGTGTGCCGGGCGTGAAAGCCGAGCGCTGTTTAGTGGTGCTTAAGCCCGATCAACAAGAGACCTAGCCGTGGCGCAAATATACGCAATAACCAACCAAAAAGGTGGTGTGGGTAAAACCACCACTACCGTGAACCTTGCGGCGTGCCTAGCCGCCACGAAAAAGCGCGTGTTGTTGGTTGATGTGGACCCACAGGGAAACGCCACCATGGGCAGTGGTATCAATAAGATGGATTTGGACTACAGCGTTTATGACGTGTTGATGGGCGTTATGGATGTGAATTCCGCATTGGTGAATTCGGTCGATGCCGGCTATCAAGTACTGGGGGCGAATGCAGATCTCACTGCAGCGGAAGTGCAGCTACTGGAAGAGGAAGGCAAAGAGCATCGTTTGGCGAATGCATTGTCGTCCATCGCCGCGCAATATGACTATATATTAATTGATTGCCCACCATCACTGAATATGCTTACCGTTAATGCCTTGGTGGCTTGTGACGGTGTGATCATTCCTATGCAGTGTGAATACTACGCGCTGGAGGGGCTGTCTGCACTGATGGACACTATTAGTACCATTCAACAAGCGGTCAACCCAAAACTGCATGTGGAAGGGTTACTTAGAACCATGTACGACCCCAGAATGAGTTTGACTGGAGAGGTCTCCGCGCAGTTAATTCAACATTTTGGGGATAAGGTTTATCGCACGTGTATTCCTCGCAATGTGCGTTTGGCGGAAGCCCCAAGTTTTGGCCAGCCCGTCATCATCTATGATAAACACTCTAAAGGCGCCTTAGCTTATTTGGCACTTGCCGGCGAAATTATTCGACGCAATGAAGCCAGTAATGCGCCTCCCGCAGCCATGATGGCCCCGACTCAATAATAACGATGAACTCTCATGACCAAACCTAAACGAAAAGGCCTGGGGCGCGGATTGGATGCCCTGTTAAGTACAAATTCTAGTCTTAATGCACCTCAAGGTGCTAATCACGCTGATGCCTCCTCACTTGACACCAAACCTAAAGATGGGATTTTGGCCGATTTGCCCATAGAGTTTTTGCAACGAGGAAAGTACCAGCCGAGAACCGATATGCAACAGGAATCCCTACAAGAGTTGGCGGATTCCATTAAAGCCCAAGGGGTGATGCAGCCGATTGTCGTGAGGCCGATCGGTGATCAAAAATACGAAATCATTGCCGGTGAACGCCGTTGGCGAGCGAGCCAGTTGGCGGGACTTGATAAAATTCCTGCGGTGATTCGCGATGTGCCCGATGAGGCTGCCATTGCAATGGCGTTGATTGAAAATATTCAGCGTGAAGACCTGAATCCGGTTGAAGAGGCAGTGGCTTTAAAACGCTTACAGGAAGAATTTGAACTCACGCATCAGGAAGTGGCCACCGCTGTGGGTAAATCGCGTACTGCCGTGTCAAACACTTTACGCTTGTTAAATTTGTGCGCAGAAGTTCGCACCTTACTTGAGCATGGCGATATTGAAATGGGGCATGCACGGTCACTGTTAACTTTAGAGACGCAAGCCCAAAAATATTTGGCGAACACCGTTGTGGCCAAATCCCTATCAGTCCGTCAGACCGAGGCCTTGGTACGAAAATATCAAGCAGAAGAAAATAAACCCAAGCAAGCGCCGGTAAAAGAAAACGCCGATATCACCAAATTACAGGATGCCCTCTCAGATAAAATTGGCGTACCCGTGATGGTGCAGCATTCTGCAAAGGGGTCGGGCAAGTTGGTTTTGAAATACAGTAACCTCGACGAGTTGGATGGTATTTTAAACCACATGGGTTATGAGGCTTAAGGTCTCTTCTAAAAATACATTTTATTGTAATAGCGGCACAAGCCCGGTCATCGAATCCTTACAAATTGGCAGGATAGCCAATTAGCTAAGCTCAGTTGCCCGCGGGGCGAATCACAAGGAAGTGATTCATGATTTGCCCCTTGTAAACTTCGGTTCTCGGAAACTGCTCCGTGCGGTGTTACTGCTTTCACGAAGAAACTTCCATTTTTATAAGTGTCCTTAAATAAAATCTTCTAAAAGTCTTTGCTAATTTGTAAACCAATGGAATAGGTTTCTAATTCTGTGTGCGGATGAAAAAACACGGCATCCAGTGTTTGACCATTGCGTGCTAGCCATACTGGGCGGCTTTGTTCAATTTCAGTAAATTCATAAATCAAATTCAAACCCATCATCCAGTCGTAGGGAAGTCTTTTCCCGATATAGAGATGACTCATTAGTGTGTAGTCCATACCTAGGTGAACATCTGAATCATCATAGACCTCTTCAAAGTCTACGGTCATATGAGATCGAAATGCCATCTTGGCGTTGAATTCAAAATCCACGCGAAATTGGTCGGTGTGAATGATGACTTGTTTGAACCCTACAAACCCTTGTCGTTGGTCTAAGTATTCATTCAGAGTACCACTCAGGTTATTTGCGCCAATATAGCGGTCTCGAGTATTCGCTTGATACCCTAAATACACCACCGTGGTGACAAAGGATTTTCCAAAGATGTAATGGTCACTTTCCAGCTTATAGAAAGTTTGGGTTTTTATGGGTTGGCCTAATTGAGAATAACCTAGGTAGTCGACTTGATCGTTACCGGTATAATGCCCGTATTCAAAATAGTACTGATTTTGTTTTTGATACCCAATACTAAACCCCATAGTGGGGATGATGCCGGATTCTTCGTTAATTGCGAAGCCTTCATTCCACTCCACAAAGTTCACATAGTTTAATTGATTGTTTAATTCCAAAAATAATCCGTCGTACGCTTGCGCGTATGTGGACCAAGCTAAAAAAAATATAAGCAGTATATAGGCTAAAGTCATCAACACACCAAACCTATTTCAAGAACCTGTGCGGCACTTACAAAGCATCTACTGACAATTGACGTAGTGCCAAGTCGTACCACGTAGTGTACTGAACTTCATCAATAATATTATCTGCGCCATAATCCAAAAGTAGTTTGACGCTAGTGCCATCCAAAATATCAATAATCAAATTATCTGAACCACCATTGACTTTGATTACGCCAGAAACGGGTACGGAATAACCCACGCCCTGTAGAGGTTTGAGTGTTTCATACTCGATTAAGGTATCATTAAGAGTGAAGTCCACAAACTTTGAAACCATGTTGATTTGGTATTCCCCGGTTTGTGAATTGACCCACTTATGGGATTGGAACTCGAGTGTTTGATAGGAAGTATCAGCTGCGTAATAAAGATCCTGTGCATAAATATCGGTATAAATGGTAATGCCATCTTGACTTTCCACTTGATAATTCAATTGGCCGTTAATAACAAAAGGCAAAAAACCACTAAATGTGATGGCGAGTTGATTGACCTTAACTTGGCTGGTTATATTGTAGTTTTGCATGGTAAGCAACTGGTTTAACGCGGCATTAAACTCAATATCTAAAACGCCGTTGAGCGCCATATACCCTTGATTGCAATGACTGAATGAGGTGTTAAACGTCATAGCCAAGGTTTCGTCAAAATTGATTTGAATGTTTTGGCCAGTACTGGTTAAGGAGGCCGCTACACCTACGTCACCATCATATAAACATTTAACGGGTAGCATGGTGATCACCACGCCGGTGGCCATATCTACAATTTGTTGGTTTTGCTCGCGTATAATCGCTACGTTGGTATCCACTGCGGTAGTGCTAAAGTCGCTTAACAAAACAGCCTTTAATGTGCTGCTAGCAACAGCATTGAAGTTTTCGCTGTTAAGTGAAATGGGCGATAAATTTTTACTGTTGGTTTTGTTGTAAACTTGTGTAATAGGTGTGGAGGTTGAGGCCACCTTTTTGGGCGCGCTCTGCTCACAAGCGCCAAGCAATACGATGTATGTGACGATAAACCCATAATGGATTAGCTGCGTAATACTCATAACCTTTCTCCGATTCCTAACAACCTGGTGGTTTGTTAAGGCGCTATTTATCATTTTTATAATAGTGTTGTCGCTATATTCGAATACAGCTTTTTGCCCTGAAGTGTTTAACTTTTGCAACGAAGTTAATGATCGATTGTTTGCCGTAATATTGATTGATCAGGCACACTCAACCCGCCCTATTTGCTGGCAGGCTTGCGCCTGAAGAGCAATGGGAGTACAAAAGACTTTTATCCTTTGGCCCAAAGCCGGGCTCAGACTGCTATTTAAGATGCATTGTTATAGGCTGGTGAAAGGACGCCAATGTGTAATATTTTGTGTATTGGGTATCGGCTTTCCGTCCAACTTGACTAAGACTGTTAAAGCGAGGATGGGTCAAAAAAGCCCAACCTGCCCTGCGGTGGTTTGTCAAATGAAACTGGATAACTTCAGTATAGAAAGCCATTGAAAAGAAAACCGTGTAAAGGTCACTGTTCGTCGGATTGTGTGGCACGAAAATCAACCCAAAAGGGGCCAACTCGTGAAATTGTGACTTAGGTATAAATTGTGAGTTATACGAAAGACCCATCATACAAAAGCCTTATATCGAGAAGAATCCTATCTAAGCGAGTTACACCACAATTCCACCAAATGGCATTTGGTTAAATATTAACCAATATGCAATCCATCGTCAGTGGTTGAACCCTGAGCACTTTAAACCTATAATCGGCCTCGCCCTCCCACTGGGAATAAGATCATCTATTAAGGGCGCATTGAGTGTTGGAATTTTGACAGGTCTATTGGGGTTACCTCCTACCTGGAATGTCAGGCTGATACCGAGCCACTTTGATTTAGGGTTTGATGACGACTTCGCGGATGTTTTTATGATGACGCGAGAATCAGCCTTGCTCAATCTATGGTAATGGTTTGACACCCATCGAGAACAACAAACGCAAAGGTATGCGGCCGGTACTTTCTGTTTTGGTATTTGAAAGTGGTGTCGCATTGCTGATATTCGTGCTGAGCTTGCCATTTGTGCAATGGCTTACCTCGGTATCGTTATTTGTGGGTGGTGTTATCTTTGTCATACCCAATACTTACTTCACGTTATATGCCTTTCGCTACCAAGGTGCGCAGTGGTCCCATCTGATCGCGCAGTCTTTTTTGCAGGGGCAGATGGGTAAATTGGCGTTAAGCGCGGTGGCTTTTGCATTGGTGTTTCGTTTTTATCCAACACTGAATGCAATAGCCCTATTTGGATCGTACGGTGTGTTAATGGTTGTTCACGTTGCTGTGGCCAGTTGGGTCAGCAATAACCAAAGCCAGGTAATGAATGACAGCCCTAACAACACTGAACGTAAATTTTGACTTATATAAGTATTTGATTCATGGCGAGTGAAGCTCAAACCTCAGTTGAATATATTCAGCACCATTTACAAAACCTTGCCTTTGGAAAGCTTCCTGCGGGATACGAGCGTGCTAGCGGCGACGTGCTGGACGTGGCCACGTGGACCATTGCGCATTCATCGCAAGAGGCTGCCGACATGGGGTTTTGGACCTTTCATGTGGATACCCTTGGCTGGAGTATTGTTTTAGGGGCACTGTTCAGCTTCTTCTTTTACCGGGTGGCCAAAAAAGCCACTACAGATAAGCCCACAGGGCTGCAGAGTTTTATTGAGTTGGTGGTGGACTTTGTTAATGGCACCGTAAAAGATATTTTCCACCACAAAAATCGTATGATCGCACCCATGGCACTCACTATATTCTGCTGGGTGTTTTTAATGAATTTAATGGACCTTATCCCGGTTGATTGGCTTCCCCACGCAGCGGCCATCGCCTCTGGTAATCCACATCTCTATTTCAAAGTGGTACCCACCACGGACCCGAACATTACTTTGGGTATGTCTATCACCGTATTTCTGTTGATGATTGGCTTCAGCATTCGTGAAAAAGGCTTTATGGGATTTGTAAAGGAATACACTTTGCACCCCTTTCATACCAACAATGTGTTTGTGAATATTCTTCTCATTCCTGCCAACTTTACTTTGGAAGTTATTGCGCTATTGGCGAAGCCCATTTCTTTGGGTATGCGGTTGTTTGGCAATATGTATGCGGGCGAAATGATCTTTATCCTGATTGCCATCATGTTTGGAGCGGGCCTCTTTTTGGGTGCATTTGCTGGTGTGCTGCAGTGGGCATGGGCGGTTCTGCATATATTGGTGATTACCCTACAAGCATTCGTATTCATGGTGTTGACCATTGTCTATATGGCCATGGCACACGATGTAGCCGATGAACAACACTAATTTTTTAACTTTTCATTCTTAATTCAACTTAAATTTGGAGAAATAAAATGGCACAAGCAATGGTTTATTTAGCTGCGGCTTTGTTAATTGGTTTAGGCGCTTTAGGTACAGCCCTAGGCTTTGGGGCCCTCGGCGGTAAGCTTTTGGAAGGCTCTGCACGTCAACCAGAACAAGGCCCAGCGTTGCAAGTTAAGATGTTCTTGATGGCGGGTCTGTTGGATGCCGTACCCATGATTGGTGTGGGTATCGCAATGTACATGATTTTCGTTGTGGCGCCTGGTATCCCTGCTTAATTCGTCCCGTTATCAATGGTTTAACTAAATAGGTGGTGGTGTGAACATAACCGCAACGTTAATCGGTCAGTCCATTACTTTTATCGTGTTTGTTTTGTTCTGCATGAAGTTCGTTTGGCCTGCTCTGCTCGGTGTGATGCAAGAGCGTGAAAAACGAATCGCAGATGGCCTTCAAGCGGCAGAACGCGCAGATAAAGATCTCGAACTGGCCCAGCAAAAAGCCTCTGATAAATTGCGCGAAGCAAAAGAGCAAGCGAACGAGATACTCGAGCAAGCCAAACGCCGCGCAAATCAGGTGGTTGAGCAAGCCAGCGAGCAAGCCAAAGAAGAAGCCTTGCGCATTAAGTCTCAGGCAGAGGCAGAGATTTCTCGCGAGATCACCGCGGCAAGAGAGTCCTTACGTGCAGAAGTGGCGACACTGGCGCTGGCGGGAGCTGAAAAAGTTTTGGCCGAATCTATTGATGCGAACAAACATGCGGCGATGCTGAACAAGCTATCGGCGCAGTTGTAAGCGGAGGAACCCATGGCCGAATTAACGACCCCGGCACGGCCCTATGCGAAAGCGGCATTTGAAGTTGCCAAGGAAGGAGGCGCGCTGGATGCGTGGGCAAAACATTTAGCGATTGTTGAAGCGGTCATTCTCGATGAGAAGATTCAACAGCTTTTAGATTCTCCAGCTTTGACCGCAACACAAAAAAGCGACGCGTTAATGGGTGTTCTTGGAGACACCGTTGATAAACCTTTTTCGAACTTTTTATCGACACTGGCCTTGAACAAGCGCTTGGCATTGATTCCGACGATAAAACAAATGTTTCTCGCGTTAAAAGCACAACAAGAAAAAACCATTGAAGTCGACATTGTTTCTGCTTATGAATTGTCAGCCGAGACCACTGATACGCTTACTAAGGCGTTGAAGGCGAAGCTAGACAGAGAAGTGAGCATGAAGGCTTCTGTGGATATTAGTTTGATAGGTGGGGCGTTAATTCGCGCCGGTGATACAGTCATAGATGGTTCGGTCAAGGGGCGATTAGCCAAACTTGCCGAAGCCATGAACTCCTAATCGATAGGATTGAGGATTTAAGCATGCAGCAGCTGAACCCTTCTGAAATCAGTGAAATTATCAAGCAGCGAATAGAAAAACTAGACGTTGCGGTTGAAGCGAAAAATGAAGGCACCGTTGTTTCCGTAACAGACGGTATTATTCGCATCCACGGGCTTGCCGATGTTATGTACGGCGAGATGATTGAATTTGAAGGGGGTGTTTACGGCATCGCCCTCAACCTTGAGCGCGACTCAGTGGGTGCTGTGATCCTTGGTGACTACAAGGGTGTGGCCGAAGGTCAGACATGCAAATGTACCGGTCGTATCTTAGAAGTGCCCGTGGGTGAAGAACTGTTGGGCCGAGTAGTGGATGCATTGGGGAATGCCATTGATGGCAAGGGCCCTATTAATGCTAAGGCTACCGATGCAGTTGAAAAAATTGCACCAGGTGTTATTGCTCGCCAATCGGTGGATCAACCTGTGCAAATTGGCCTTAAAGCGATTGATGCCATGGTACCCATTGGGCGTGGCCAGCGTGAGTTGATTATTGGTGACCGTCAAACAGGTAAAACCGCGGTGGCGGTGGATGCGATCATCAACCAAAAAGGCACGGGTGTTAAATGTGTTTATGTGGCCGTGGGCCAAAAAGCCTCTTCGATTGCGTCGGTTGTGCGTAAATTGGAAGAGCACGGCGCCATGGATCACACCATTGTTGTAGCCGCCTCTGCGTCCGACCCTGCTGCTATGCAATTTTTGGCACCCTTCGGGGGTTGTACCATGGGTGAGTACTTCCGGGACCGTGGCGAAGACGCGCTTATTATTTATGATGATTTAACCAAACAAGCATGGGCTTACCGTCAAATCTCCTTGTTGCTGCGTCGCCCACCCGGCCGTGAAGCTTATCCGGGTGATGTTTTCTATTTACATTCTCGTTTGTTGGAGCGTGCTGCTCGTGTTAACGCAACTTATGTTGAGCAATTGACCAAAGGTGCGGTTAAGGGCAAAACCGGTTCGTTAACCGCATTGCCGATTATTGAGACACAAGCGGGCGATGTATCGGCTTTTGTACCTACCAACGTGATTTCGATTACTGATGGTCAGATCTTCTTAGAAAGTAGTTTGTTTAACTCCGGTATTCGCCCGGCCATGAACGCTGGTATTTCAGTATCGCGTGTGGGTGGGGCTGCGCAAACCAAAGTGATTAAGAAATTGTCGGGTGGTATTCGTACAGCACTGGCTCAATACCGCGAGCTGGCAGCGTTCTCGCAATTTGCCTCTGATTTGGATGAAGCAACCAAAGCGCAATTGGAACACGGTCAACGCGTAACAGAATTGATGAAGCAAAAGCAATTCGCACCATTGTCCATTGCTGAAATGGCGGTTGTACTTTACGCGGCGAACGAAGGCTACTTAAAAGATGTTCCGGTTGAGAAAATTGGTGATTTCGAAGAGTCGTTGCTCGCTTACATGCACAGTGAGAATGGTGAGCTGATGAATACCATTGTAAGCACAGGCAACTTCAACGACGACATTGCACAAGGCATTAAAACGGCGTTGGACAAATTTAAATCCACGCAAACTTGGTAACCCCTTTTTTGTTACGGCTTAACGTCGTTAATTAAGAGCATTTAAAATGGCAAGCGGAAAAGAGATACGTTCCCAAATTGGGAGTATTAAAAATACGCAGAAAATTACCAGCGCGATGGAAATGGTCGCGGCCAGTAAAATGCGCCGTGCTCAAAATCGCATGGAAAAGGGTAAGCCCTACGCTGACCGTATCCGTACGGTTGTGGGGCATTTGGCCCACGCAAATCCCGAATACAAGCATGCCTATTTGGAAGATCGAGAAGTTAAACGAATCGGCATTATTGTGGTGTCTACCGATCGCGGTTTATGTGGTGGTTTGAACGTCAATGTATTTAAAAAGGCCATTGGCGTTTCTCGAGAGTGGTCAGAGCAAAATGTTCAGACGGATTTATGCTTGTTGGGGGCCAAAGCGGCTGCGTTTTTTAAGAGCATTGGTGGCAATGTTGTGGCCTCAGCACGAGATTTGGGTGAAGAGCCTTCGTTAACGCAACTGATCGGCAGTATTAAAGTGATGCTAGATGCCTTTACCGAAGGCAAGATCGATAAGCTTTATTTGGTGGCTAATGAATTCGTCAACACGATGACGCAAAAGCCTTTTGCCCACCAGCTGTTACCCATTAAGCCGGATGAAGATTTGCAGGTTAAGCACTCGTGGGATTATATCTATGAGCCTGATGCGCGCGAATTATTGGATGGCTTATTGGTGCGTTATATCGAGTCGCAAGTGTACCAAGGGTTGGTGGAAAACGGCGCTTGCGAACAATCCGCGCGAATGATCGCTATGAAAAATGCCACAGACAATGCCGGCAACCTGATTGATGATTTGCAATTGGTTTATAACAAGGCGCGGCAAGCGGCGATTACACAAGAGTTGTCTGAAATTGTAAGCGGTGCGGCAGCAGTCTAGCGTAGAGGCGAGCACCCATACCGGTTTTTTATTAATTATTCAGTTTAGTCAGAGGATCATCCAATGAGTAGCGGACGTATCGTGCAAATTATTGGTGCGGTAATCGATGTGGAATTTCCACGAGATTCCGTACCAAAAGTTTACGACGCATTAATGGTCACCCAACAAGGTTTGACCTTAGAAGTGCAACAACAGCTTGGCGACGGCGTCGTACGAGCCATTGCCATGGGATCTTCTGAAGGTCTAAGTCGTGGGTTAGAGGTGTCTAACACCAATGCACCAGTATCGGTTCCTGTGGGGACAGAAACACTGGGTCGCATTATGGATGTCTTGGGCAACCCCATCGATGAAAAAGGCCCCATTGGAGAAAAAGAGCGTGCTGCCATTCACCGCGCGGCACCTGCTTATGATGAGTTGGCCGCCTCTGAAGAGTTATTGGAAACCGGCATTAAAGTGATCGATTTGGTTTGCCCCTTTGCGAAGGGCGGTAAAGTCGGTTTGTTCGGTGGTGCCGGTGTAGGTAAAACTGTAAATATGATGGAGCTCATTAACAATATTGCCACCGAACACTCAGGTTTATCTGTGTTCGCGGGTGTGGGTGAGCGTACACGTGAAGGCAACGACTTCTATTTTGAGATGCAAGAAGCCGGCGTTGTTAATGTGGACAAATTTGATGAGTCTAAAGTGGCCATGGTTTACGGTCAGATGAACGAGCCACCAGGAAACCGTTTACGTGTGGCCCTCACGGGTTTGACCATGGCGGAAAAATTCCGTGACGAGGGCAAAGATGTTCTGTTGTTCGTGGATAATATCTATCGCTACACCCTAGCGGGGACTGAGGTCTCGGCATTGTTGGGCCGTATGCCCTCTGCTGTGGGTTATCAGCCAACCTTGGCCGAAGAGATGGGCGTATTGCAAGAACGTATTACTTCTACCAAGCAAGGTTCAATTACTTCTATCCAGGCGGTTTACGTACCGGCGGATGACTTAACGGACCCCTCTCCAGCGACCACCTTTGCGCATTTGGACTCCACCGTTGTATTGTCACGTGACATTGCCGCGAAAGGTATCTACCCCGCCATTGATCCATTGGATTCAAGCTCACGTCAGTTGGACCCCTTGATTATTGGTCAAGAGCATTACGAAGTGGCGCGTGGCGTGCAGTCTGTATTGCAACGCTATAAAGAGTTGAAAGACATTATTGCGATTTTGGGTATGGATGAATTGTCAGAAGACGACAAGTCAACGGTATACCGTGCACGTAAAATCGAGCGCTTCTTATCTCAACCTTTCCACGTGGCCGAAGTCTTTACCGGCTCACCTGGTAAGTATGTTTCATTGAAAGACACCATCGCGGGCTTTAAAGGTTTGTTGGCAGGTGACTACGATGATCTTCCAGAGCAGGCTTTCTATATGGTGGGTTCCATTGATGAAGCCATTGAAAAAGCTAAGAAGTATCAATAGCCGTTAGCTTAAGCTTAACAAGGGGTTCTTATGGCAATGACCTTTCATTGCGACATTGTAAGTGCAGAAGATGAAATCTTCTCCGGCCTTGTGGAGTTGCTTGTGGCAGCAGGCACTGAGGGTGACGTGGGTATTACCTATGGCCACGCACCTTTATTAACAAGTTTGCGCCCAGGGCCGATTCGAGTGAAACGTCAAGGTGGCGACGAAGAGGTTTATTATATTTCCAGTGGTTTTTTGGAAGTTCAACCTAACTCGGTCACAGTCTTGGCGGATACAGCTCTACGCGCGGGCGATATGGATGAGGCTGCCGCACTTGAGGCGAAAAAGCAGGCCGAGGCCGCATTGAGTAATCAAAGCAGTGAATTGGATTATTCGCGCGCTGCGATTCAGCTGGCCGAAGCCGCTGCACAACTTCGTACATTACAAGCCGTTCGTAAAAACTTGGGCAAATAAAGTCGCTTCAATACAATTTAACTATTAACCCGGCAATTAAATACATCTCCTATCTATTTAATTGCGGCATGTCCTTGTGCCGCATTAACCTGAGATAAAAGGTTGCCGAGTTAATGTTCGTGTTCGGGTAAATCAAAAGGTGGCTTAGGCCACCTTTTTTGTGTGCGTTTGCGCTAAACCAACCCAATGAACATCGCTTGGTAATACAGGACATCAAAATGTTTCAAGCTTATATTTTGGCGGCCGGAAAAGGCACGCGAATGAAATCGAACCTACCCAAGGTTTTGCATCCTATTGCGGGTAAGCCCATGGTAATGCACGTGATAGACGCCTGTAAGGTACTGTCACCCAGCCAAATAACTCTGGTTGTTGGTCATGGCGCGGAACACGTTCGTGCAAGACTGGGTGATCAAACGCTTGAGTACGTTGAACAAGAAACACAAAAAGGTACGGGGCACGCGGTACAAATGGGTTTGTCCGGTTTTTCTCCCGAGCAGACCGTGCTGATTTTATACGGTGATGTGCCATTGATTGCCACCGAGACCTTGTCTGAAATGTTGAATTTGGTCGATGCCAATAGCATGGGGCTGCTCACGGTAGTACTTGATGATCCTACCGGCTACGGTCGTATTGTGCGAGATGAGCAAGGTGCCGTCACTCAAATTGTTGAGCACAAAGATGCCGATGCAACAACCCTGGCCATTCAAGAGGTGAACACCGGGATTATGGCCGTTAAGGGTGCTCACCTATTAAAGTGGTTGCCGTGCTTGAACAACAACAATGCCCAGGGCGAGTACTACTTAACAGACATTATTGCCATGGCCCATGCAGAGGGTGTGACCATCAATAGCTGTCACCCAGGCGCGGTGTTTGAAGTGATGGGTGTGAATGATCACCAGCAACAGGCGCTATTAGAGCGAATCGCTCAATCTCAAATTGCGAAGACTTTAATGGCCGAAGGCCTCACGCTAATGGATCCCGCCCGTTTTGATTGTCGGGGACAACTGAGCGTGGGTAGAGATTGTGTGGTGGACGTGAACTGCATTTTTGAAGGTCAGGTCACGCTTGGGGATGGCGTTGTGGTGGGCGCCAACTGCATCATCAAAAACAGCGTTATTGAAAGTGGTGCAATTCTCTCACCCAATAGCATTGTCGAAAATGCCACCGTAGGGCCGAATTGCCAGGTGGGGCCCTACGCGCGGTTGCGCCCAGGTAGCGTCATGCACAGTAATGCCAAAGTGGGCAATTTTGTGGAAGTGAAAAAGTCCACCATCGGTCAGGGCAGCAAGGTGAATCATCTCAGTTACATTGGTGATGCGGTACTGGGTGATAACGTGAACATCGGAGCCGGAACCATAACCTGTAACTACGACGGCGTGAATAAGCATCAAACCCATATTGCCAACCATGTGTTTGTGGGGTCGAATTCAGCATTGGTCGCGCCAGTGAGTATTGGAACATCCGCTACTATTGCAGCGGGCTCCACTGTTACGGGGGATGTAAAAGACCACCAATTGGCCGTGGCGCGCATGCGCCAAAAAAATCTAGACGGTTGGCAACGACCTTCCAAAAAATAAATTAATATTTTAAAACGAAAGTTAATTGGGCTATCATCTTACATTAATACTAGTGCTTAGGCTGAAAAGCCTCAGGATATCATGAATATTTCTGAAAGAAAGGCCAAAATAAGCGAATTTTTGCTGAAGTACGGCGAAGTTCGAGTGGATTATCTTTCGAAAGAGCTTTCCACTTCGGAGGTTACGATTCGAAAGGACTTAGCCGATCTTGAAGCCCAAGGTGCCTTGATTCGTCGTTTTGGAGGGGCTGTTTTACCCAGCCATTCAGCCTTGTCCTCGCCAGTAACACCTAAGATTACACGCTTAAAGCAGGCCATTGCCCAGCACGCGGCTGCCCTGGTGGTACCAGGTAGTCGGCTGGTGATCGATAGTGGCAGTACCGCCAGCGCTTTGGTGCCCTATTTGCGTGAAATCCCACAGCTGGTAGTGATGACCAATTCCTTAGAGACCGCCGAAACCCTGATCCACATGCCCAATGACATTACCGTGTTAATGCCCGGCGGGACTTGGGATAGGCGTTCCGAAGCCTTTCAAGGCCACTTGGCCGAAAAAATGTTGGCATTTTATGACTTCGACTGGGCTTTTATCGGTGCGGATGGACTGGACCTCGCACGGGGAACCACCACTTTTAATGAGTTCACAGGGTTGAGTCGTGCCATGGCAAAAGCGGCCAAATCCGTAGTGGTATTGGCCGAGTCGGTCAAAGTGGGCCGTAGGATGCCTAACTTGGAGCTCGCATGGGACCAAATTGACCACTTGATTACCGATCGCGGTTTGGATGATCAAGACGAACAGCAATTAATGGCTGCCGGCGTTCGTGTGACGCGGGCCATGCCACCGATCAACGATTAGCAAGATAGAGAAATGAAAAATAGGAGACGCCCATGTGTGGCATAGTCGGAGCGGTTGCCCAACGAGATGTGGGCGAGATACTGTTAGAAGGTTTACGTCGGTTGGAGTACCGTGGGTATGATTCTGCGGGGCTTGCCATTCTCTGTGAGGGAACGGGATTACGCCGTTTGCGTACCCTGGGTAAAGTCCAAGTACTGACCGACGCTTACACCGAGCAACGGCTTACCGGCGGCACGGGCATTGCCCATACGCGCTGGGCCACCCATGGTGCACCAAGCGAAATCAACGCGCATCCACACGTATCCAATGATCGTGTGGCGGTGGTGCACAATGGCATTATCGAAAACCACGAGGCGCTTAAACGCCGCTTAGAAGAAGCAGGTTACCCCTTTACTTCGCAGACCGATACGGAAGTGATTGCACACTTGATGGATCTTTACTTAAAGCAAACGGACAGTTTGCTCAGTGCTTTACATAAAACCGTAACGGAATTGCAGGGCGCTTTTGGTGCTGTGGTTGTCGATGGTGAAGACCCCGCCAAAATGGTAGTGGCGCGTTCGGGCAGCCCATTGGTAATTGGCCTTGGCATTGGTGAAAATTTTGTGGCCTCTGATCAATTGGCGTTGTTGCCAGTGACGCGTCGGTTTATTTTTCTAGAAGAAGGCGACACCGCTGAGATTACCCGCCACAGTATTCAAATTTTTGATGCGCAACAGCAACCTGTTGAACGCGAAATTCATGAATCCAATGAGTGTTACGACGCGGGTGATAAGGGCCAGCATCGCCACCACATGATCAAAGAGATTCACGAACAGCCCCTGTGTGTAAGCAATGCTCTAGAAGGTCGGCTAAACGACAAAACCGTATTGGACGAAACCTTTGGCAATGGCGCCACCGAGCTTTTTCAAAAAGTACAACATATCCAAATCGTCGCCTGCGGTACCAGTTTTCATGCAGGTACAGTGGCGCGCTATTGGTTGGAGGAATATGCCGGTGTCAGTTGCAGTGTGGAGATCGCCTCTGAGTTTCGCTACCGAAAATCCTTTATTCAACCCAATAGCCTACTGGTGAGCATTTCTCAGTCCGGTGAAACTGCCGATACTTTGGCTGCGTTGCGCTTAGCCAAAACTTTGGGTTATTTGGGTAGCCTCACCATTTGTAATGTGGCGGGGTCTTCTTTGGTGCGTGAGTCCGACTTGGCTTTTATGACGCGTGCCGGCACTGAAGTGGGCGTTGCTTCTACCAAAGCGTTTACCACGCAATTGGTAGGGCTTGCCATGCTGGTTATGGCGCTAGGTAAACACAAAAGCTTAAGTGACGCCCAGCAACAGAGTATGACAGACGCGCTCAAACAACTCCCTGGTAAACTCGAAGGCACACTGGCCCTAGATCAAAGTATTGAGGCCCTGGCAGAAGAATTTGCCGACAAACATCACGCGTTGTTCTTAGGTCGTGGCGATCAGTATCCCATTGCCATGGAAGGCGCATTAAAACTCAAAGAAATTTCCTATATTCATGCAGAGGCCTATGCCGCGGGTGAGCTTAAGCATGGCCCTTTGGCCCTGATTGATGCGGAAATGCCCATCATCGTGGTGGCGCCTAATAATGAGTTGTTAGAAAAATTAAAATCCAATGTGGAAGAAGTGCGCGCGCGCGGTGGCGTCTTGTATGTGTTTGCCGATGAAAACGCACATTTTAAAAGTGACGACACCATGCGTGTGATCAATGTACCGCATATCGATCCTTGGCTTGCCCCCATTTTGTATACTTTGCCTTTACAGTTGTTGAGCTACTACGTGGCCATTATTAAAGGAACTGATGTGGATCAACCACGCAATCTTGCCAAGTCTGTTACGGTGGAATAAGCCATGGCAGACGCCCGTGTGGATAAACTGTTGTGTGACCAGGGCCTGGCCGCATCACGGGCGAAAGCGCAAACATTAATTGAAGCCGGCGCCGTTCGGTATGCTAGTGCGGGCGCGTGGCTAACCATTACCAAGGCCTCACAAAAGGTGCCTGCAGACAGTCAGTTTCAAATTGACCCCATTCACGTACTTCAATATGTGTCGCGTGCGGGGCTTAAATTGGAAGCGGGGCTCAATTGGCTGGTACAACACGCGCATATTGACAATCGAAAATTGAAGCATTGGGTAACTTTAGATGTGGGCCAATCCACCGGTGGTTTTACGGATTGTCTTTTGCAGCACGGCGTGAACAAAGTGGTGGGCATTGATGTCGGCCATGCACAATTGGATAAAGCCTTGCAGCATCACCCCGCCGTGATAGCCCTTGAAGGCATTAATGCAAAAGAATTACCGGTAGAAAAACTATTGGCATTCGCGCCCGGCGGATTTGATTGTATTGTGATGGACGTATCTTTTATTTCTCAAACCAAAATTTTGCCAAACTTACCTGCGCTTGCCAAAACGGGCAGTTGGTTAGTGTCCTTAGTCAAACCCCAATTTGAAGTGGGGCGTAAGGCTGTAGGTAAAAACGGGATCGTTAAAAATACCACCGCCATTACCCAAGCCATTCAAAACGTTGAGGTCTGCGCAACAATGAGCGGATTCGATATCAAAACCACGCTCGAGAGTCCTATTCTTGGCGGGGATGGCAACCAAGAGTACTTGATCATTGCACAAATGCGTTGAGCCCACTTGTCACAAAGTACAAAAGCACTTGGCGTAAGTTATTTGTGTTCCTGGGTGGCCGAAGTGAACGCTTAAAGCGGTATCAACACGACATTAGTGCTCGCCATTACCAAAAAAAGGGTTTCCAACTTACCAAAGGCCCTGGATAAGGGCGAAATTGTGTTATTAGTAGCACGGACCGTTATTTTGATTTCGTCTAGGAAAGCTTCAGAACCTGCCTGAAAGCCATAATCGATTGTCTATACTGAACGATGTCACTTTGAATGTGTAGTATGTGGTACCCCATTATGAGCAAATCGAGTATTCCTGAAAAAATGATATTAGCGCAACTTGAAGAAGCACTTGAAGAACGTCAAAGACCGGATAGACGCCAGAAGAAAGCCAGTTTGCCCGAAGGGGTTAATGAAGATCGCCGCAAAGGGGATCGCCGAAAAGAGAAGCACTGACCACGAAGGGCTTCCATTTGATTGGTCCAACCATGGAAGCATGGGCTCCACTGTACGTTGGGCGGTCCCGTGGTGAGTGTACCCCTGTTGTGAGGGTATCGATGATTCATGGGAGACGCGTTGCAGTTGTGTTTGGACCTCAGGTACGTCTGTACAACTGTTGATCCCCTTCGACGAGGTGAAATACCTTGTCAAATTGAGCTTCGCAGCCCAATCCCTTTGTTCTTTCCCAGGTTTTAAGCACGTGTGGCGAAAGTACTCATCAGACGTTTTCTATTAACCCAGCATTGGATATTTCAGCCAATGGCGGCACGTCCTTGTACCGCATTAACCCGACATAAAAGGCTGCCGGGTTAATAGCGTCCTAATTTTAGGACTTTACCGTCGTCACTGTCGGTCAAAATCCACAGGGCGCCCTCTGGGCCCTCGGTTACATCTCTCACTCTGCCCACATCCGTGAGCAAACGCTCTTCACCAACAACGCGGTCGCCCTCCAGCATAAGGCGTACGAGGCCGCGGGCTCTTAAGGCTCCGATAAACAAGTTTCCTTTCCAGGCTTTAAACAAGGCTCCTGAATAAAAAGTCATGCCACCTGGAGCGATGACAGGGTCCCAGTAGTACACAGGCTGTTCCATGCCATGTTTCTGAGTAATACCTTTGCCGATAGAGTCACCTCCGTATTCTATGCCGTAAGTAATCACTGGCCAGCCATAGTTTTTGCCGGGTTGGGGCGTATTCAACTCATCGCCCCCACGCGGGCCGTGCTCAATGGTCCACAAAGCGCCGGTCTCAGGATGGATGGCAGCACCTTGTATGTTTCGATGGCCATAAGACCAGATTTCGGGCAAGCCGTCACCGTCCGCATAGGGGTTAGATAAGGGGCTGCTACCATCGGCATGGATGCGTACCACCTTACCAAGATGGGTATCGAGGTCTTGCGCCAGCACCCGTGCATCCACATTTGAGCGTTCGCCCAAGGTTACATACAAATGGCCCTCTGGGCTCCACACCAGTCGTGAGCCGTAATGTAGGTTGGAGTTCCAGCCCGGCATCTGCCGGAAGATCACTTCCACCTGTTCCAGGGCCGTGTTGTTCTCATTCAGGCGTCCGCGCGCCACGGTTGTGCCATTGGTGTTATCACCGCGGTCTTCCGCGTAGCTCAAAAACACCATGCGATCGGTTTTAAAGGTGGGCGAGATGTTCACATCCAGTAACCCCCCTTGTCCCCGAGCCCAAACCTTCGGCACGCCTGTAATGGGTGGTGAAACCTCGCCGTGCTGGGTAACGAGGCGAAGTTGACCGGACCGCTCTGTGACCAACATACGGCCATCGGGTAAAAATTGGATGCCCCAGGGGTGATTGAGGCCACTGGCAATGACGTTTTGAGTGAGGCTAATGTTAGAAAGCACTTCGGGCGCGCGCGTTTGCTCTGCAAAGTACGGACGTAAATTTTTGGCTTCCGCTGGGGCCGTTTGCACTGGATCTCCCGTGGGGAGCGCCACACCCGTTGTTTTCACTATCGTATTGTCGGCCGGTGGTATTGGGCTTTCGGTGCTCGCGCTTTTATGATTGCAGGCGGTGACTGCTACGAGTAAAAGGGTCGTAATAACGGTAGGCGTTTTTGAGGTCAGCATGGTGTGCACCGTTTGATCGTTGTTTTGGTTTAATTGCGGTCAGACACAGTATGATGTACAACCGCCAGAATATCGCAATCACAAAAAGAGTTAAAAACGAAGAGCGTGGTGTTGTGCCGTTTTGGTTGGGTAGCGCGGGAGATAAATTCATTTCGCTGTTGAACACTCTTATAAAAGGTTGAATTTGATGTCCTCATTGTTCGCTACCATTAAACAGTTTCCCCAAAATGTTTGGGTATTGGCTATTACCTTTTCTTTTGCGATGACGGGTATTTCATTGCTGCTGTTTATCGGCGGTATTGTGGGTACTCAATTGGCACCAAAAGCAACGTTCGCCACCTTACCCTTAGCTTGCTTTGTGGTGGGCAGTGCTACCATGGTCATACCTGCTGCATGGTGCTTGAACCGTTGGGGTCGTAAACAGGGTACGTGGGTTGGGTTAGCCGTTTCACTACTGGCGGCCTGTTTAGGCATACTTGCGGTCAATATAGAGAGTTTTACGCTACTTTTGGCCACGGGGTTTTGTATTGGGTTGGCCACGCCGTTTTACCAGCAGTTTCGGTTTGCCTTAATTGAAAGTTTGCAGGGTCCCGAGAGTATGGGGCCTGCGCTGTCCGTATTAATGCTGTTTAATATTGTGGGTGCCTTGGCGGGCCCTGAATTTGGTGTTCTAGGCCGTCAATGGATTCCCGGTGCGGCAGAATTTACGGGGTCGTTTCTACTGTTTGGATGCTGCATCTTGGCGGCGGGTTTGGTTTTTACGCGCTTTCAAAACCCGCCCAAGCCAGAAGCCACCCTACAATCTTTGCCTCGGCCCCTGCTGACCATCGTATTTCAGCCGGTATTTGTGGTGGCACTGATGTCTGCAGCGATTGGTTACGGGGTGATGAGTTACCTTATGACATCGACCCCTATCAGCATGCATGAACACCATGGTTACGCGCTTGAAGATGCGAAGTGGGTGATTCAAAGCCATTTGGTGGCCATGTTTTTACCCAGCTTGTTCTCAGGATTGCTCTTGCGAAAATTGGGCGTTGGCAAAATGATGTTGATGGGGGCCGGTCTGTATCTGGGTGTGGTGGTGGTGGCCCTAAGCGGTGAGCATGTTTTGCATTATTGGTGGGCATTGGTTTTGCTCGGTATAGGCTGGAATTTTTTGTTTCTGAGTGGTACCACTTTGTTACCGCAGGCCTATACCCACGCCGAGCGCTTTAAAGCACAAGCGGTGAATGACTTTCTCATTTTTACATTTCAAGGTATGGCGTCCTTGAGTGCTGGGTGGGTCCTGTTTCAGTTGGGTTGGCGCTGGCAAATAATCACTGCGTTGCCTTTTATTTTCCTGGTTTTGCTTGCCAGTATAGTGTGTATTCAACGGTATGATAAAACTTAAGCCCCTAGTGCGTCCTGCAGCATCCGTTTGTTTGGTGTTGGTGATGATCACTGGGGTGGATCTATGGCGGGCGCGTCAGTTTGTTACTGAACCTCAAGTGCCGCAAATCTTATCCACCGTGGCTGGTGAGCCCATTAACCTACAGGCCTTAAGTGAGCAGGCGCCGGTGCTACTGTATTTTTGGGCCAGTTGGTGCGGTCCCTGTAAACTGGTAAGTCCAGCAGTAAACCGGCTGAGTGAATCTCATCAAGTGGTGACGGTGGCACTGGATTCGGGCGATGATCAAATTCTTAGGCGTTATGCTTTAACAAAAGGCCATACCTTTAAAGTGATCAATGATCAAGATGCCGCCCTTAGCCAGCGTTTTGGCGTATCGGTGACGCCGACAGTACTGATTTTTTACCACGGTAAGGTGGTGTCTTCCACTGTGGGGCTGTCCACTCAATTAGGTTTGTGGGCGCGATTGCAGTGGGCAAAATTTCAATAAACGTCTTCAAAAACCCCTTTGACGAACGCGCCGTTGAAAAGCCATTGGAACTTGATCAAAAGTTTCCCATTTTTGAAATGGGCTTGTTATTCTGGCGTGGTTCTATTTTTGTGAAATTAATTTTTATTAAGATATGGTTTTTATTTATAAAAAATGTCTATAATTACGACAATCAACTATTTTACGGGAAATTTTCAATGTTACATCAACCTTTGACAACCGCTGGTGCCAAGCGATCTGCGGCTCACGCATTGCGTTGGCACGCCGTGTGTAAGAGCGCAACAATGGCCGGTTTTCAAATGGACATTTCCCGCAAATTTTATGGTATTCAAATTTTTAAGCAGGCCAGTTAACCCAATAGCTGGCAGGCACTAAGCCTTCCAGCAGCAGTTTTTAAAAAACCCGGAAGGCAAAACCTTCCGGGTTTTTTTATGGGCGATCGAGGAGCGTACTACATGACCGATGTTTTTAGATTATTTATGCATTAAAAATGAATCGAATTTCAACATAAGCATTTATACATTGCGTTTTGTATGAGTGGCGATGACATTGGCCCAAAATTGCGCTGAACACGTGCAAGGGTTTGTGTCGGCCATAAGTTTATCCAACCTTATAGCAAACGGTTATGGTGCAAGTTTTTGTGTATTTTACGGGCGTTGTTTTCAGGTTTGGCATCTTCTAAAGTATTTTTCCGTAAAGGCGCACTGAAATGATTTCAGTATTTGGCGTTGATACCAGGTGAAGAGTGGTTAACGCGGTAGAGTTTATGTGTATGGCTAATGTCTGTTAGCGATGTGTTTGTGATGTTGTACTTGTAACAAGGACTAAGGATTGTGAGGTGGCGTAAAATGTTTTGGAAAACTGTGGATATAGCCGATACTGAACGTGCAGTGGTGTACAGTAAACATCGTTTGTTGACAGTGCTCTCGCCTGGACGTTATCGCTTCGGGTTTTGGCGTTTTCCACTCAGGTTACAAAAATATTCCATGACCCAATCTGTTGTGTTAGATGCGTGTGTTCCTTTGTTTGAAAATCGATTTCGATTTTTGTTCAGTGAGTATTGTGAATTTCACAGACTTCGAGCCACTGAGATCGGGTTGGTCTATCAGGGTGATGCCTTGATAGCTCTGGTGCCACCCGGTAAAACGTTTATGATTTGGAAAGAGGGCAATCTCTCCAGGGTGGTTAAGGTTGATCTCAATCAGGGCCTCGTGATTGAGCCCAACATATTGTCCACACTACAGTCTTTGAACACTTCCATACAAGGGTATGAAGCGCTGGTTCAATGTGTTCAGGTGGATGAGGGGCATGTGGGGCTTCTAAAAATCGACGGCAAAATTATCGATTGCCTGCCTCCAGGCGTCCATGGCTTTTGGCGTGGCTGGCAAACCATTGAGGTGGTAATGCAGGATATGAGACTGCAAACTTCCCACGGGGTATTGCCGACGTTGCTTACCAAGGAAGGAGAACAAGTCGATGTCGAGTGGTCTATTGTTTTTTGTGCTGTGGATGCCCGAAAGGCACGAATCAAAGTGCAAAACCCGGATCAATGGGTTGCCAATTGGGTGCCGATTTTGCTGAGCCAACACTTGGCCGATATGACCAAAACACAGTTTTTGGAGCTCAATGTAGCTTTACAAAACCAATTTGAGCCAACACTCAAATTGGCGTTGAAAAAACTGGGTATGTCGTTGAATGGAATGTCGGTGACCATTCGGCCAAACGCGTGTTATCAGGCTGCAGCAGCATTTGAGCTTTCCCATCGGTCGGTTGCAAGCGCATAAGCCGCACTGCACAATTGCCGTGTGGCCCTACTTGCCTAGGGCTTTTGCCATTGTATGATTACCTTCCCATTTTTATCGACCCTGCTGTGTTAGGTTTACGCCATTCCTGGAAGCGCCCCTCTGGGTAATGCACTTATCACCCAGTACACGTGCCTTGCCAAATATTTGTACGTGCATCACGGCGAATACAGAGGGGGGCTGGATAGCGCATCACAAAAAGAGACTATGCATTTTGGTTGATAAGACAGACAACAAACACTCACACGGTGAGCCCTTTGCCAATATTCTCAATCGTCGGGTCAAGCGTCGCACTCTGATGCAAGCCGCGGGGGTGTTGGGCGTGCAGATTACCAGTGCGTTGACACTAAAAGGCTGTGCGGAGCGTAATTCGCGAGGCCACTTTCAGGTGGGGTTTCAGCCGGTAAACGCCTTGGTATCGAATGGTGTTTTGGTTCCAGACGGATATCGCGCGCGGGTTTTGGCCCCCTGGGGGCAACCGTTAAATGACACAGCCAAGGACTGGCAAAACGATGGGTCACAGTCCGCATCCGATCAAGCGAATGCAGTGGGCATGCATCACGACGGCATGGCATTTTACCCGTTGGGTACGGGCGCCCATGAGGGTTTGCTGTGCATCAACCACGAGTACCTAGATGTGTATTTGTTACACGGTGGGAGTATAAGCTTCGACCCTGAAACAGGTTTGCGTAACAGTGTTGATGAAGTTCGCAAAGAAATAAATGCCCACGGGGTATCGGTGGTGCGTGTTCATAAGCAAAACGGCGAGTGGCAAGTCGCGCTTAATGATCCTCACAATAGACGCTTAACGGGCGCGACACCTATGGACGTCAGCGGCCCTTTAAGCGGCACGGCCCACCTAATCACACGCTATTCGCCCACGGGCACTCAGGCACGTGGGACACTTAATAATTGTGGTAGTGGGAAAACCCCTTGGGGCACTTATTTAACCTGTGAAGAAAATTGGCACAATTATTTTAGCTACCAACACACCAACTCGCCGGAACAACTGCAACGACAGGGCGTGCTGCCCACTTCAGCTTCTCAATACCAGTGGGAGCAACTGGCTGGGAACAATGATGAAATTGAGGATGAATTCGGGCGCTTTAATATCACACCTGGCGATGGGCTACCAGAAGAGGATTATCGCAATGAGGCCAACACCTTTGGCTATGTGGTAGAAATAGACCCCTATACAGTGGATAGCACTCCAGTTAAACGCACGGCGTTGGGACGGTTTCATCATGAAGGTGCGGCAGTGAGTAAAGTGGAAGTGGGAAAGCCCATTTCAGTGTATTCCGGCCATGATGCGCAGAATGAGTATGCCTATAAGTTTGTCTCCGATGCCGTGTGGGACCCCGCAGATGCCAGCCCTATAGATAGACTTGCCGTGGGCGCCAAATATTTGGACCAAGGTACTTTGTATGTAGCACGTTTTAATGACGACGGTACTGGCGAGTGGTTGCCATTAACCTTGACGTCACCCACTCTTGAGGGTGGAACCTTAGCCGACGCCTTTGATTCGGTTGCCGCCATCTTATTAAATGCTCCGGGTGCGGCAGATCGTGTAGGCGCAACCCCCATGGATCGGCCAGAGTGGAATGCGGTGGATCCGATTACCGGCGCGGTCTATCTGTCCCTTACCAACAATGTCTCTCGCAGTACCCCCAACGCGGCCAACCCCCGAAGCTATAATACTTTTGGGCACATTATTCGCTGGCAAGAGCGCGACAGCGTTACGGCGTTTGATTGGGACATTTTTGTGTTTGGTGGCTCACCTGATTTGGACGACGACATTAATCGGTCGGGCTTGACGGTGAAGAACCAATTTGGCAGCCCGGATGGTTTGATGTTTGATGACCGTGGTGTTTTGTGGATTCAAACAGATAATGCAGGCAACGTTGTTTCTCGAGCTGTGAACAATCAACTACTGGCCGTGATCCCGAGTAAAATTCCAGAATTGGATGGTACACCGGCCATTATATCGTCTCACAATCAGCATTTCTTACAGCGTGTAATGGTGGGCCCCAGTGGTTGTGAAGTGACAGGCCTAGCTTTTACGCCGGATTATAAAACGGTGTTTTGTAACATACAGCACCCCAGTCATTGGCCTGCCAGTCGAGATGCCACCGAGGCCCCGGAAGTGGGTAGTTCGGTGCAAGCGCGGTCTGCTGTGGTGGTCATCGAGCGTGAAGACGGCAAAGAAGTGGGTTACGAGCCGATAATCCCCACGGCGTAAACCACCCAAAGGCGTATTGTTGTCTATATTTAAAACCAGGGTACTTGCAGTATTGCAGGATAAAATAGGTTAATCCTTTTAGCAGATGGCGACTGAGAAGCAGAGGGTGCTTAGTCGACCGCAATCCTGGGACAAAACACCTCTACAGGAAATTCACTATGGCCAATCAATGGCTTTTCGGCTGGTCATGTCTTTTAATCGCTATGTTTTCGGTGCCCGTTCAGGCAACCGAAGACACTATGATCATACGTCATCTCGGCGCATCTTATTCACCTGCACTTGGGCGTTACCTGGTGGATGTATTGACTCAAATCTTAGACACCACGGAAGAAGAATATGGGCCCTATCGTCTCGAAGTGATAAAAACGCATTTAACGCGTCGTAGAGCGGAGGTGGAAACAGAAAAAGGGCAATTGTTGAATGTATTGTTTACTGCCGGTACGCTCAATGAGGGACATCAAAATTCAAACATCGAAAGTTTTGAGTTACCGTTATTTAATGACCTATTAGGCCTACGTGATCTATTGGTGGTGAAGCCGCTATTTGACTCTCCGCCGGAGTCGCGACAGGATTTTATTCAACCCGCAGCAGGCTTAGGCAATAGTTGGGACGACGTGGCCATATTTCAAAATAGCCATATTCGTGTGGTAGAGGCGCCAAGGTTTGAAGTACTGTTTTCCATGCTGGCCAATCGTCGTTTTGATTACTTACCTTTGAGTGTCTTAGAGTCACAAGAAACCCTAAAGGCTAGCAACGTGGACTACCCCCAAATCTCAATAGCCTCCGGGGCCTACATCTTTTACCCTATGGTGTTTGGGCTCCATGTGAATGTGAGTGAGCCCCGACGCGCCGAGCGGTTTCGGTTGGGGGTTAAGCGTCTAACACCCAAAATGCTGCAAGCTTTATTCGACCAGCATTTTCCAGACTTTGCTTTTGAAAGCAAGACCAACAGCAAGCTTTTTATTGCCCAAAACCCAAGGTTATCTGCAACTAAAAATCAATTGATCATCGCTCGGTTCCTCGAGCGGTATGGACATCACTTTGACGTTTTGCAATAAGCGCGTTCAATTGACTTTACTTCTGAGCTCGATGGACCGCCGTGTCAGATCAAAACGTTTCGCTTGATGCGGCACAAGGACGTGCCGCCATTGGCCGGAATTTCCGGGCTAATAGTGCGATTGCGCCGCAAACGGTTTTTCTCGTTGGTGAGACTTAAAAATTCGGCGGAGTAACTTACGCATCTGAATTTTAAGACGCGCGCCGCCATAGTAACAACAAGGCACCAAAATTAACGTAACCAGTGAGCTGAACATAACCCCAAAGGCCAGTGACAAAACCATGGGTTTTAAAAACTGTGCCTGCAAACTACGTTCGAACATAATTGGCAATAGCCCTACAAAGGTGGTAATGGACGTTAAAATAATGGGGCGAAAACGGTCTACGCCGGATTGCAGTACGGCGTCTAGGGTGGTGACCCCACGTCGTTTTAATTCGTTGATGCGTTCCAGTAATACCAAGTTATCGTTGACCACTACGCCCGAGCACGCCAAAAAGCCAAATAGCGAAAACATACTCATGCTGGTGCCAAATACAGAATGCCCAATTAAGGCGCCAACAAAACCAAAGGGCACCGCCAGCATGACCAATAAAGGTTGAAAAAATGATTTAAAGGCAATGGCGAATATGGCTATTACCAGTACAAATACCTTGAAAAAATCCACCGCAAAATTGTCACCGAACTCAGCTTGAGTTTTTAAGCCCGCATCGGTGGATAATTGAAACCCCGTGTGCTTGCGTTTCCATTCGGTTTCATAGGAGGCAAACATCTCATCCACAATGGCTTTTGCGTCGAAGTCGTCTTCCACTTCCGCGGTAATGGTAATATTACGCTTTCTATCCACTCGACGAATCACTGCGGCACCCGGAACCAGTTCGAAATCTGCCACGGCACTTAAGGGTACTTCACGACCGTCTTGTGTACGAATACGAATGGTATCAAGCGTATCCAACGAGCCGCGTTCGGCGTCGTCGTATCGCACCATGACGCGCACATCTTCGCTGCCACGGGGTATACGTTGAACCTCTTCACCGTAAAAACCCTGCCGAATTTGGCGGGCCACTTCCCCGAGTGTAAGCCCTAGCGTTTGGCCATAAGGTTTGAGTTTTACCTCCACTTCCGTGCGTTCAGAATCCAGATTAGTCCGTACATTGGACACCCCTGGATAAGCGGCCAAGGTTTGCATGACGTCATCCATGGCCGCCTGTTGTGCGGCTCGGCGATTGTCCAAAATATTCAGGTTTAAGGTAATCTCGGGCCCGGGGTCACTCATTTGCGCGCTTAAGGAATAACTTTGAGCCTCTGGCAACGGGCCGATCAAATCGCGCAACTTGTCACCCACTTCAGCGGCGCTAACATTGCGTTCCTCACTGGGAGTCAAGCCCACAAAAATAGTGGCATTTTGGCCGTTCAAATCGCTGTTGATTTCGCGAATAAAGGGTTGATTTTGATTTTTGGCTAATAGATCTGGATCTTTAGTAATAATGTCAATTTTTTCAAGCACGTGGTCCGAAATTTTTTGAACCTGGTTATACGCGGTGCCTTCGGAAAACCCTAGCCGGATCATAATTTGCTCTTGTGGCACATTGGGGAAAAATGACATGGCGATCCATCCGTTTTTCACATAGACCACAGCAATCAAAAACACAAAGGCAAAACCGATTAAAGTACTACCTTTGCGCTTCAAACACTTATCTAAAAACGGCTGATAGCGATATTTGGCAAAATGCACCATATGACCAGAGAACCAGTTGCGGGTGCGCTCCAGTGCACGCGACAAGGGGTTTTGGGCTTTTTTTTCTGGTTTTAGATGTGACAAATGAGATGGCAGTATGAGTATGGATTCCACTAGAGAGAAGCACAGGCACAACATCACCACATAAAAAATCGACAAGGTATATACCCGCATCTCTGCGGGGACATCGATCATGGGTAAAAAGAAAATAATGGTACTAATGACAGCCAAAAACACAGGCTTGAGTACCGATTGAGTGCCGTTGATGGCGGCAAGCCTACCGGTTTCACCGCGTTGCTGATGCCGATAAATGCTTTCACCCACAATAATCGCATCATCTACTACAATGCCGAGTACCATTAAAAATGCAAACATCGACAACATATTGATGGACACATTCAAAAACGGCAACAACCATAAGGCGCCGGCAAAAGCAGTGGCAATGCCAGCCACTACCCAAAATGCCAGTAGGGGCCTTAAAAATAGCATTAAAATAATAAAGACCAGTACCAGGCCACTCAGGGCGTTGTCTTTTAATAAATTAAAACGGCTGTCAAAAATACTTTTGGCTTCAAAATTAATTTTGAAGGTCATGCCTTCGGGCAAAAGTTTTTGAAACTCCTCCACATACTGTCGCGCTGCGGCAGTGCCTTCAAACAATTGTGGGTCATCGCTCATTTTCACTTCGATGTTGACGCCGGGTTTTCCGTTCATAGTAAAGTCAATGTATTGCTCGGCAAAACCATCGTGAATGCTGGCGATATCCCCCAAGGTCAATTGGCTGCCATCGGGATTGCTACGCACCACGATGTTGGCAAAATCGTCTTCCGTAAAGGCTTGCTCCCGGGTCTGAATTTGGATGTCACCGTCTTTAGATTTTATCGCACCGGCGGGTACATTCACGGAGGATTGTGCGATGGCGTTCGCCACCTCTTGAAAACTCAAATGGTAACGTTGCAAATCCATCTCTGAGACTTCAATACTCATCTCGTCATTTTTAATACCCGTTAAGCGCACGGTGGAAACGCCTTCGAGCAAAGACATTTCATCCCGTATTTGGTAGGCCCAGGCTTTAATTTGTTTGGGGTCGGCATCTCCATACAGCGCCATCCAAAGTAAAAAGCGCCTAATAATTTGTTGGCGAATAATGGGGCGCTCGGCGGAAGTGGGGAAAGTGATAATGGCGTCCACCCGGGTTTTCACATCGCTAATTAGCTTATTGACGTCGTAGCCTTCAACCACTTGTAGGTTGACGGTACCGAAGCCCTGGCGAGACTCGGAAGTGATTTGAAAAATACCGGGCAAATCGGCAATGGTTTCTTCAATGCGCACCACAATTTGCTGCTCCACCTCCGTGGATGCGGCACCTGGGTACGCCATGGAAATGGTTACAACATTGTTAATATGGGTAGGGAAGGCTTCCTTTTTAACATTTTGGGCTCCCATGATGCCGAATGCCAACATGGCAATCATTAACAAATTGGCAGCGATGGGGTTGTCGACAAACCACTCAACAATACGCTTCATGTGTGACCCTCTTATTGTTGTGTGTCGGCGGTGCTGCGGGTTTCTATTATTGGCTCGATCAAAGTGCCGGCAGGCGTAAAGGCATGTTTTTCAAGCGTGAATCGAGTATTGTCGGGAAGGTCAGCCTTCGCCCAAAGGGTCTCATCGGTTTTAGACAACACATCCACTTTAACCGGCTTGATACTGCTGCTGTCATCTAGGGTTAACAGAATATTACGTTGGTATAAGGCGCTTTTGGGAAGTACCCAAACATCTGCCAGGGGCTTACCTTCAATTTCAGCCTCCACAAAAAGACCGGGTATTAACGGAACATCTCCGGCAAAGGGGTCTTTCACCTCCACCACTGCGTAATACATACGGCTTTGTTGGTCCACAAAAGCGTCCGCGCGTACCAAGGCTCCTACCCATTGGTGCGCTTGGCCTGCCACGGTACCGCGCAGAGTCACCTGAGGCATAGAGCTTCTGTTTTGGGCAAGCAGCGGAAGTTCCACTAAGGCCGCTTGGCGCTCGGTTAAGGGTAGGCGTACCTCTACCACCTGGGAGTCAAATACCTGCCCGAGCGATGCGCCGCGCGACACAAACTGGCCGAGGTCGGCGCGGGCAGTGTGCACGCGCCCGTCAAAGGGCAACTTGATGCGCGTGCGTTCGAGGTTGAGTTCGGCCGTTTGCAATTCTGCTTGGGCCGCAGCCACCTCGGCTTTGGCGGCCGCCAATTGAGGTTTACGCATAAACAAGTCGTTGGCGGCGCTGTTACCCAAATCACGCCACTCGCGTTTGGCTTGACGGTTTAAACCCTGTTCTTCGGCTAAACGCCTCTCAGCCTCTGCCAATTGGGCTTGGGCACGGAGAAGTGCGGCTTGGTAATCACTGTCGTCAATTTGTAACAGGGTTTCACCGGCTTTAAAAAAGCCACCTTCATTAAATTGCTCGGAGACAGCCACAATTTCGCCGGTGACCTGGGCGACCAAATCGATATGGCGTTTGGGCGTCACGCTGCCTTGAGCGGTGACATTCAAGCGTGCAGTCTGAGGACTTGCCTCAATGACTTTCACCGCCACGTGGGTGGGTACGGCTTCAGTCGGGTTGGCTTCGGGTTTGGGTTTGGCCACCACCAAAACCACGATTGTGAAAGAACCCACTAATAAAATGGCCAGTGGTAAAACCATGCGCTTGAGCATATGCAATTCCCCGAAAATCAATATGACATCCTTTTTGCAATGCCAAGTGATGTGATGCAAAGAAGTATAACTTTAGGGCTTATTTGTAGATTGGTAAGGCTACCAATGACGCCAAAAATTTCATTATAAGCATCATCGTTCGTCGTGCCACTTTAATCCAAGGTTTTCTTAAAGCGCAAGGAGGCAAGGGCTAGGCCTAGAACGGTAAAGCCGATCAGCCAAAGGGCGTCGTTTACCAAGATGGATAGCTCGGCACCGCGCAACACTACCGCTCGAATCATACGCATAAAATGGGTAGCTGGCAGTGCTTCGGCAATAACTTGTGCAGCAAAGGGCATGGCATCAAAAGGGAACATAAAGCCGCTCAACAAAATTGAAGGCAGTAATACGAATACGGTCATTTGCATGGCTTGCAGTTGGGTTTTAGCAAGCGTCGAGATCACCAGCCCAATGGCCAAACTTGCTGCGATAAACAATAGTGTGGCCAAGTAAATTTGGTGGATGGCGCCATTAATGGGCACGTCAAATACGCTGTATCCCAGCACCAATATCAACGTCATTTGCAATAAGCCTATGGCAATGTAGGGCAGTATCTTGCCCAGCATGAGTTCAATTGGACGAATGGGCGTGGTGATCAACAGTTCTAAATTGCCGCGTTCACGTTCACGCACAATGGCCGTTGATGTGAATAAAATCATGGTCATAGTCAAGATGGTGCCAATTAAACCCGGCACAATGTTCACCGCGGCACGGCGTGTGGGGTTAAAAAACAACGCCACTTCAAAGGTCGGTGGAGGGGCATGGCGCGCGAGCGTCGGGTCAATCAATACCTGGGACAGCGGCATGGTACGAAGCGGCAACAGAGCAGCACTGATCATGGTGTCCGAGCCATCCACTATCCACTGCCCCAGCGGCCTTTGCTGCACAATGCGTTGTGCCAAGTCCTCCGGTAATACCAGAGCCGCGCGCACTTCACCGCGCACGATAGCCGCTTCTGCCGCTCGTGGCGTGGGGTAGTGTTGAGTCACCTCCACCACCTGAGTGGCCTCCAGGGCTTCTACAATTAACCGCGCGGCGGTGTGCTGACTCATATCCACCACGGCCACAGGTATACCACGCACTTCAGTATTAATGGCGTAACCAAACAACAGCAGTTGAATGATGGGAATCATCACCACCATGCCAAAGGTCATGCGGTCGCGGCGCAACTGCCGAAACTCTTTGATCACAATGGCAAATACTCGACCCAACGCTTTCATCGGTGACCCCGAGGTTTGTGGCGCTCGGTCACTTTCACAAATACGTCTTCCAAACTGGGGTTGGCGGGGCGGCATTCGGTGTTTAAACCTTTGAGTTTATCGTTCACCCAGGCCACAGGATGAGAGAGTTGATCACTCACCAACACGCGTAACCGCAACCCTTGCTGGGCCAGTGAACGAACCTCCGGTGCGCCACTGAGGGACTGTTTAACCGGTCGCATATCGGGCGCGTCCACCTCAACCACTTGTGCGCCAAGCGATTGCATAAGGGTTCGTGGCTCGCCTTCCGCGCAGAGTTCGCCTTCGGCCAAAATGGCCAGGCGATGGCAGCGTTCGGCCTCGTCCATATAGTGGGTTGACACCAAAATGGTGGTGCCCTGATCACAAAGATCAAACAGCTTTTCCCAAAACTGGCGACGGTTTTCGGGGTCTACTGCCGAGGTTGGTTCATCCAAAAATAAGATGTTGGGTTTGTGTAAAGTGGCTGCGGCAAGGGCGAGCCGCTGTTTTTGACCTCCACTCAAACTGCCGGACTGTTGCCTTTGCCGTGAATTGAGTTGGTAGGTATCGAGAAGTTCGGGAATGCGGGTGCTGAGGTAAGTGTTGTCGAGGCCATAGATGGCACCCAAAAAACGCAAGTTTTCAAAAACGGTTAAATCTTCATACAGGGAAAACTTTTGTGTCATATACCCCATGCGCAGGCGCAAGGCTTCTGCTTCCTTGGGCAGGGTATGGCCCAGTACCTCCACCTCGCCAGCGGTGGGAATGAGCAAGCCGCACAACATACGAATGGTGGTGGACTTACCACAGCCATTGGGACCCAAAAACCCGTAAATCGTACCTTTGTCCACTGATAGGTCGAGGCCATTGACCGCTTTTAGTGTGCCAAATACACGTGTGAGCCCTCGAGCCTTGATGGCGATTGTACTCATGGGGATTCACTTAAAGTGGCTTGTACGGGTACCCCGACAGGCAGTGATTGATCACCGGGTAGGTTGATTTCTGCAAGGTACATTAGGCGCGCCCGATCCCGTTCGTTGAGTGCGTAATAGGGGGTAAAGGCCGGTTCGAGCGAAATCCATCGCACTTTTCCATGAAGGGGCTCCGCCATACCATCCATGGTCACGATCATTTCTGTGCCAACTGTGACTTTCGCGCGCCATGCCTCGGGTATGTAAACGCGGGCGTAAGCATTGGTGTCGGTCAGTAATACGGCCACAGCGGTACCGCTGGCGACGCGCTCGCCCTCGTTCCAGGGTAAAGCATCCAAATACCCTGTGCGAGTGGCCGTAATACTCAGGTCATTCAAGGCCAGTTTTTCCAATTCCCATTGGGCCTTGGCGGCCTTAAATTGCGCTTCAGCTTGGTCTAATGTTTCTTTGCGGGTGCCATTGGTAAGCGCCAGTAAGTGCTTTTCGGCGGACTTTAATGCTGCGTTGGCCGAATCGCGCGCGGCCAGAGCTTGGTCTAATGCGCTGGCCGCGCTCAAGTGTTTGTCTTGCAGCTCTTTGGCGCGGGTGTAGTTTTTCTCGGCCACTTTCACCTCGGCCTGGGCGCCTTCCACACTCGCTTTAGCGGCATCGATATCTTCTTCGCGGGCGCCGTTTTTCAACTGATCCCACTGAGCCTTGGCGCTTTCCATTTCGGCTTTGGCTTTGGAGACCTTGGCCATTTGGCGACGATCGTCCAGTTGTACCAGCAGGGTTCCTGCAGTGACCGTTTGACCTTCTTTTATGGGCAACGCGGTTATCACTTCATTGGCAGTGGCTTTCAGTACCACACGATCGCGCTCGAGGGTACCCAGCGCCTGATGAAGGGAGGTATCTTTACAGCCGCAAAGGGCGGCCAGCAATAAGGAGATCAATAGGCGCCAGAGCATACGAGCCTCGCTTTCGATGTCTTAGGGTTTCCCTGTGAACCAGGGATTGTTTCTTATTGGGCTAGGTGATGCAATCATGGGGAAGTTTCGTTAATGACATGGTACGCCAATGTGCGAAGGAGATTAACGATGAATTTGTTAGATAGCCAGAAATTGCAGTGCCCTTATTGTGGTGAACCCATTGAAGTGGTGGTGGATTATACCGCTGTTGATGACGATTGGATTGAAGATTGTAGTGTGTGCTGCCGTCCAATGGAGCTAACGACATTCGAAGTGGCCTTGGGTGAATGGGTCGTAACAGCCAAGCGTGAGGATGAGGTTTAATGGCGCACGGGCCGGCGCTTTCGGTTAACATAGACGGCTTTTCAAATTCGGCTTAACAAGTTTATGTCCAAAAAAACCACGATTCGGATCCAGCTGCAACCTAAAGCTCATAGTTCGCCAGCGCCACAGGCTTCTGCTCAGGAGTGGGAAATTTTGTGGGGTCGAATTTTTGGAGCGGGCGCCCTATTGGTGGGTTTAGTGGTTGCGGTCGCTTGGGGCATGCATCGGTTTGGCGCGGAGCCTGTTCCTCAAGGTGCTGAGGCTCTGCATACCGTAACACCCGTGGAGATCGCTGTCCCGTTAGACAACCGTGTGGCAGAAACCGGCATGAACCCTATTCAGGCGACTGACGAGCAAGTATCTGGCGCCTTTGCAACTGTAGAGGCTGAGGTAAAAGCGCAAATCCAGGCGTCGCAAGTAGATCAGCCGTTGGCCCAGGTGCAAAAGGCGCAACCGATAAAGAACGCTGCGTTGATTGATGGCACACCGTCAACGGCAGTGGCATCAACACCCACCGGTGAAAGCAATGGGCCAAAGTCACCAAAGGTTGCAACCGAAGCAGCTGCAGTCAGTTCTCAGCCCGAAGAGCCCAACAAAAACCTCAACCGCGCTGCACAACTGGCACCAACCCTGGCGCAAGTGAGTGAGTTGCCTCAAGCGGTAAAAAGCGTTCGCGTGATGCAAGCTTCCAATGGTGTTGCCGAAGTGGCCATCTTGTCGCCCAAAATTAATTCTGCAGTCGTGAGTGATGAACGTGTTCAGCGTGAGCCCGGTAGGGCGTTGCCAAAAACGTTACGCATGGGCGCGTCTGATTTATTAACGGTCTATTTCTTTACCGACTATCGCAATTTACAGGGCCAATGGGTATACCACGATTGGTATCTGAACGGGAAGAGAATGGCACGGGTAAAATCACGCCCTCACAAGCAAAACTTCAGCGCCTATTCCAGCAAATACATTGACCGCCATATGACCGGTGACTGGCAGGTGAAGGTGGTGGATGAAAATAACCAGTTGTTGGCGCGAACAGGGTTTGAAGTGCTTCCCTAATCTATTAACCCGGCAATCTTTTAGGTTGGATTAATACGGGGTTAATAGCTCTAGTGTTTTAGAAATTTAGACAAAAAGCCGCGCTTGGGCTCGAACAAAAATCGATGCGCATCCTGCACCAAGGTTTGGGGTACAGCCTGCACCGGCAAGCCGCGTTTAATCATCAGTTTAGAGGAGGATTCATCGCCTCGACGGGCCAAGTCTAAGTCTACAATTCTGAATTCGGTATAGGGCTTCCCTGAGCGTCTAATCAGTGGAATTACTGAGGCTTGAATCCGCTTTTCATAGCTGTTTTCCACCACCATGGCCACGGTGCCATTGCTAATTTGTACCACACTGCCTGTGGGATAAATGCCAATGGCTTGCACAAAAGCTTCCACCAGAGGCGCATCAAACAATTGGCCCTTCAGTTTGTTGAGGCGAGATATCGCTTGCGCCGGGGATAGGGCGTGCTGGTTAAAAGGGTGCACCAGGTATTCAAAGGTATCTACCAGCCCCACGATGCGCGCGTGAAATGGAATGTTATTGCTTGCCAAGCGATTGGGGTAACCGCTGCCGTCGTGTCGTTCACAGTAATGCTTTAGGGTGTTGATGACATCCTTACAGGAAAAATGCTCCTGCTCCAGTTGGTACGTGATTTCACTTAGGTGCTCACGATAGGCTTCAGAATGCTGCAATACGTTGTGCGATTTGAGCGTCTTGTCGCTCAAGGTGCTTTTGCCAATGCCAGTGAGCATTTGTGCCAAGCTCACATGCAACAGAGAAAACCGGTTTAAGCCCAACTGCCTGCCCACTATCCCCGCCCACACCGCAGAGCGCACCATATGCAAGAGTACGGGCTTGCGGGTTTGCATGATTTGACACACCCAAGCCAGGGCGTCGGGGTTACGAATGATGCTTTCCATCAGATCTGAAGTGCACTCCACCAATGGCTCAAGGTGCAGGGATTGGTGTCCAGCAACACGTTGATGCAACAAGGTGACCTGGTGCTCAACTAGGGCGATCAACGGGGTAACCTGTTTGAGTTCGTCGGTCATCTTTGAGCTGACCGAGTAGTGCTCAACGCAGTGACGTCGTTTCCATTTAGAGGGTTCGATAAACAGTGGCGATGTCTTGGGGCTGACAATACGGGCTACAGGTGGCTTATGTCGTTTGGCTGTGGACAGGGGGGCTCTGCGTGAACGACGCTGATCCACATACACGGTCTGGCAAAATCGTGTGAGGGTATCGATATCCTTTTGGCTTTCGATGGCAAGCCCTTGCAGGGGAAATGGGGTGTCCGACCAGGGGCGATCCAAGCGCGAGATGTACATACCCACTTCCAGGGCGCTCACTGAGACCGCCTTTTCTACCAGTTCCATGCTCATGGTTCCGCGCTCACTTTGCTTTACTACCGGGGTCGCCTGACAATTTTTGTCAAAAATGTACTTAAAGCGTAGAGGGTGTAAAAGTAAAAGACAATGAAAGAAAAGGCGTTAAGCAATATTCGAATCAACGCATAAAATTTAGATTTAAACGTTCTAAATCAGATAGATAGGGGCAGAGAAGTTGGCATAGATTTGTGGTCCAGCCAGTCAATCAGCGGCTCCCAGGCGTCTATATCATCTTTTGTGCGGTTGCTTTTTAACTCGTGGATGCCGAGCCCTAAATCAGAGGCTTTTACATATTGAGTGGTGTCTCTGAGGGTTGTGATAAAGGGGATGCCCAAAGAATCCAAAAAGCGACACAGGCGGTGATAGACCAAAGCGTTTTTGCGTACACGGTTGGCTACTACGGCAATACGCTCTCGCCGTTTGTGTTGCTTGGCCACGAGTAGCAGGTCGGCAATACAGTGTGAGGCGGCGTGAATGTCGATGTCCGAAGGCAATACCGGGATCAGAATGGCATCGGCTTTGTCCAGCATATGCGAAAACCCCGTTAAATCCAGGCCTGCGGGAGAGTCCACCACCACATTTTGGGTGTCGGGCTCGGCCCTTAAAAACCAACTGCGGGTGACACTGTGGGTATGTTTATAGGCGGGAATAGATTGAATCGGCGGCAAATGGCTGGCGCGTTTGCTCAACCAAAAGGTGGCCGAACCTTGGCCATCATAATCGATCAATGCCGTTTTTCGGCCTTGCTGAGCATAATAGGCGGCTAAATTGGTGGCCAGGGTGGTTTTGCCGGAGCCACCTTTGGAGTTCAACACAACAACACGTTTTGGGTCAGACATAGCGGTACAACTTTTGATTCTCCGTAGTGTGAGTATAGAAGCTCCCATGAGGCGTGCAGGGCAATATAGCGATTGCCTCATCACGGGTTTCGGCGTATACCGACGTTTTTTAACAGAGGTGAGCAACGACTATGTGCGCTGTAGGCTTGACGTTGATAAAGGGTCACCAGGGCAGTGGTGGTGATGACGAAGACACGCTCTTCAACGCGATTGCTGCGAGCATCCGTACAAAAGGCTATGCGGTGTTACCGGGCGTACTGCCCGCACAGGTGACCGATAATTTAATGGAAACGCTCGCGCGTACACACGAGGCTTCGTTTAATCAAGCCGGTGTTGGGCGCGGCGAACAGCAGCTGTTAAACCCTTTTATTCGCCGCGATAAGATCCATTGGATCGACCCTGTATCTGCCAATGCCCAAGATTGGTTGGCGTGGACTGCGCGCTTGCAAGTGGCGCTCAATCGGAGCCTGTTGTTGGGGTTATTTTCGTTCGAGAGTCATTTCGCCATTTATGAACCTGGCGACTTTTATCAAAAACACGTGGATGCCTTTAAAGGGGCGAGTAACCGTGTGCTGTCTATTGTTACCTACCTCAATCGCGATTGGGAGCCCAACCAAGGTGGTGAATTGGTGTTGTACCACCCTTCGACAGACGATGTGCTCACTAAAGTCACTCCGGCATTTGGTACAGTTGTGGTGTTTCTCAGTGAAGAATTTCCCCATGAGGTGTTGGCGGCGAACCGCACGCGTTATAGTGTGGCAGGGTGGTTTCGCGTCAATACCTCCCTTCCGTACCGAGTGGACCCGCCAAGATAGTGCTTGAGTTGTCGCATCCATCACCGGTTATACACAGACACAAGAGGAGCCACCCGGCAACGCTTTGAAGTTTATAACGTTACGCGGATTAGAACTCGCTTACTGCGATGAAGGTACGGGTACGCCCGTGGTCATGGTGCATTGCTCCAGTGGCAATCACCGCATGTGGTTGCCCTACCAGGTGCAAAATCAACATCGCTTAGTGGCACCGGATTTCTATGGTTATGGGCAATCGGAGATTTTTGATGCGGCGCATGCTGTCGATGGTGATGTGGACATTGAGTTTGTGAAGGCATTGGTGAATAAATTGGAATCGCCAGTGCATATTGTTGGGCACTCCTACGGCGGTGCTGTGGTTCTGGAGGTTATGCGTCGGTTTGCCGAGCAGGCGCCTCAAAAAATCAAAAGTGCGTGCTTAATCGAGCCGGTGGCGTTTCACCTGCTTCGGGAAGATGCCCACTCACAAAATGAGTGGCAAGTCACATCCAGTTTAGGCGAACGTTTTATTCACGACTGTGGGCTTGGTAAAACACAAAGAGCCAGCCGAATGTACATGCAATTTTGGATTGGTCGTGTAGGCTGGTGGCTAATGGGTCGTCACAATCAACAAAAAATAGCCAGTACTGCACGAAAAGTCGCGCTAGAGTTTCGTATGGCTTGGGCCGATGACTTAAAGCCTGAGCAACATGGTGTGATTCAAACACCAACGCTATTATTATACGGTGCGAATACCCCTCGCCCGGCAAAGCGAATGATCGAATTATTGTACCGATACTTACCGGTCAGCCAAGTTTCAGAGATTCCCAAGGCGGGCCACCTTTGCCCCATAACACATGTGAACGACGTCAAGGCACAGTTGCAGGCGCATTGGCAAGCGCACGCTTAAAAAGCGCTTGTTCTTGCCCTAAAGATAATTAAAAAGTTTTGAACCATTGAAACACTAGCCAATTCGCACAGTGGCGCCAGTGTTTTAAGGGCGGTGATCAAAAAGGTAAGGAGGAGCTATTTGATCACCGGGTTAATATCCCCCTGAGTTACCTAAACCCGGTGAGGTCGGAACCAAGCACGGCTTCTTGGTCCACAAAAATGCCGCTTTGCCGAAGGGTTGGCAGTATAACTTCATCGGTATAGACACAACCGGTGGTCTCGGGGTCCACTTGGAATTCCTTCCCGCAGGTTGTGTGACCATGACCTTCGCCGCGCTCTACCATGGTAAGTAATGGACGATAGCCTGCCTGCCAAGCCACTAAGGCTGTAAAACTTTGGCGCAGATTTTTTAAAATGGCACATCCGGCAAAATCCAAATCTCCCCAAAAATGGGTGGGCCAATCTTCGTGACTGCGTTCAAACCACCAGTTTTGAAATTGTTTCACCGACGCCAGATGCTGGCCGCCACTTAAAATCGCAAACGCTGCATTGCCCTGATCGCGCACGCGTGGCGCGCTACCAGAAAAACCTGCGCTGTATACCAGTGCAGTATGAGAGGGGTTCAAATTGTTGAGTAGGTGAAAAGTGTCTTGATTTTCCACAAATAGGACGCTTTCAATGTGCTCGGGCAATGTTATATTCAGAAGGATTGGACGTGGGGTGACCAGGTGACTAATGCTGGGATAGAGGGTCTGAATCAAACCTTCACGACGATCTAAAAATTTCGAATCCCCCCAAAAGCATCGAGCAGACAAGGCGCGTAAACTCATGGGTTTGCGTAGTTCGCTGCCAATTTTTGCAAAGCCTTTCAAAATATGTTCTGGGGATTTATGTGAAACACGAATAGTCTCTGCCAAAGCCTCACCAAAATCTTCAAACTGGTGCGACATCTTTTGTAAGGACTTTTCCCATAATAAAGCATAGGGATCGAGGCGAGGGCGGTTTAACCACTCGCGAACCAAGGCTTCTTTTTCTGGAACAAAATTAACGTGCGCGCCTTCATACGGTGGTTGGTAGGGCTTGGTGGGCACGAGCTTAATTGAAAGAATATGATATTCCTTGTCTAGCGCTTTGATTAAGGCCCAGAGGTATGCGGGGTCGTAGTCGAGGGTGTTGTAAAGCTCCGGTAAGTTTTTGCTGGAGATTCGTATACTTAAGCGCTCGATTTGTTCGACCTTATCTAAAAATCGTGAGAGTAAATTTTGCAGGATGGGTTCTTCATCGAGCCAGTGAGGGCGGCGGGGAAACACATCGGGTTTGGGTTCTGCCATCATAAGAACGCTCCTTATGGTTTACGCATCGGGCAAGGCCCCGGCGGCGCTTGGTTGGCTGCAATGTGCGCGCCACCGTTACCAAAAACCGCGTCGTTTGGCAGCGGGCCAAGCGCTTCGTGTCTTTCCCAGACCGGTTGCGCCTTATGGTCGGCTCAAGCGGCACTGATCTGTACAAGACCATAGCCTCATACGTTTGACTCCTAAGGTCAAGTAATATTCCCTCATAGTCTGCGCCGACTTACGGGGCATTTGACTTTAAAATGGCACACAATGTGAGCCCTGTGTGGTCAAAAGCGCACCCCCGAATTTTTATCACCAGCCCACTCCGTGAAACATGGATGTAAAAGTAAGCGTCCGGTGCCATTGTTGGGGGTTGGGTCAGTAACGTTTGGTAGCGCATTGAACCCATTCGTATATTGCTACATTTGCCTCAACGGCTTTTAAAGTGCGCTCGAACTTGGGAGGAGGCTTTATTTCCCAAGGAATTGTCTAGGGGCTTTTACGCCTTCAGCTAGGTTAAAATCGCCCTTTGGCGTGTAGAACTGATTACCATCTTCACGCCCTCTAAAGTGTTTTGGCAAGGCGTCTGATGACTCTAGGCCGCGGTGGCCTCCAGGTAGCCCCAGCCCAATGACCTGCCGCCTTCATCAACTTGCATCACAATGGGAGTGCCCGTTGGAATTTCAAAAGCTTCCACCTGACGCTCGCTCATACCACCCAACGCCATAATCAGGGCTCGTAAGGTATTGCCGTGCGCGGCAATCAGTAGCCTTTGTTCGTTTTGCAGCTGCGGTATAACGGATGTTTGCCAAAAATCCACAACACGGTTGCGTGTATCGGCCAAGCTCTCTACAGCAGGTAATAGGTGTTCGGGTAGGTCTTTAAACTGCTCAGAAAACCTGGGATGTCGAGGGTCTGTTAAGCTTAGGGCCGGCGCGGTATCTCGGTACCCTCTGCGCCACCGCCATACTTGTTTCTCACCCACCTTTTCGATCAACGCCTGTTTGCTTTCTCCCTGCAATGCCCCGTAATGACGTTCGTTAAGGCGCCAATCTGAAATCATTGTAGCGGTGTTTTGCCCTAGGGACCCCAAAATAATCCGCGCCGTGAGCATGGCCCTTTGCAGGCGAGAACTAAAGGTTTGGTCAAAATAGAAGCCCCGTTCGCGCAGCAGTCTTCCGGCGCGCTCAGCCTCTGCCATGCCTTGTGACGTAAGCGGCGGATTTGCCCAGCCAGTAAAGCGGCCCTCGGCATTCCAGGTACTTTGAGCGTGTCGAATCAATACCACATTGTGTGTTTTCATATTAAGCCTCCAAGGTTTGGGCTGAGGGCGTATTGGACTGGACATTGCCTGTCCAGAATTTCTCGTGAAACCAATAGGCCACGGTGTTTACGGTGGGCTCGACGATGGCCACCAGGCCTCCCACCAAAAGATCGCCCGTGAGTAACCAGGCCACACTGAAGGCAATGGAAAAATGCATACAAGCAAAGGAAACGGTCTTTTTCATGGTTTTTAACAGCCTTTTCGTAATGTCATGCTTTCAGTGTAATGAGAATCATTATCATATTAAAATTAATTAAAAACATAAATTTAATAAACAATTACTATCGTGATGGGTGGCCAACACCCGCCAGGGCCAATGCAGACAGACGTCTTTCGGTGGGTTTAAAGCGACGGTTAAACCTTTCTCTAGATCCGTGTTACAGGTTTTCGGCAGGTCGATGACACGCAGGGGGGTGACGCTTATTGATGACAAATGTCATGTGAAAGGGGTGACTTTTGACAATGGTGGGTTCACACGTGAAAAACAACAATGGCGGTGTTGTTAAATAAACCCAAAGGAGCAATAGCCATGAAAGCCATGTCGAATTTAATCGAAACCTTCAGTAAAAGTTGTTTACTTATTCTGGTCTTCGCAAGTTTGATGGTTTCGGCCCATCAAGCCAGTGCCGAGGTGGGCGGATCAAACCGTGCCGTCACTGAAGCCATGAGTAAACTCTACGCAACCTCGCGCGTTGAAGCTGCAAAAATCGCCAGAGAAAAGGGTTGGCTTTAAAGGTTGAGTTTCCTCACTTCACCCCCCTACTAAAGCTGGGATGCCCTAAGGTTTTTTGTAGTGATCACACATAAGCCGAATGCTTTCTGCGGGCACGGATAACTGTTTGATTAAATAGTTTTTAAAAGTCTCGGGGTATTCCAAATCGGTAAGGGCTTTTTCCATACACAGTAACCAGGCGTCTCTGCCTGCCGTGTCTATGGGCAAGTGACAGTGGGCTCTCGGAATACTGATAGGCCCGAAATGCTCACGGTATAACTTGGGACCACCCATCCAACCCGACAGGAAAAAAGCCAATTTTTTTCGCGACAGTGTTAAATCTTTGGGGTGCATATCACGTATAGTCTTGGCTTCTGGTAGTTGATCCATACGTTGATAAAATGCATCGACCAAACATGTAATACCGTCCAATTCGCCCGCCGCGCGATAGGTGGCGTCGCCCTGACCGTATTCGTTGAATGTGTTGAGGTTGCTGGGGCTCATAAGGTTTCCGAAATCAAAAATCGAGTGGGGCTGTTGTGGCGCTCCTGATAAATCAGCGCCAGTATTTTTAGGGCGTGTAATAAAACCAATAGGAAATCTATTTTATTGCTAGAAAACCTCAGATTAATAAGTTACTAATTTAAGCGTCTTCAAATTAAGTGCCTTCAAAAATTTAAAGAGGCGATCCGGTGTTTAACTTATGCCAACACATTTGCCAGCCAACCGATAAATCCCCCCGCTAAAATAACCCAAGGGATGGAGATTTTAAACCGAACCAGTGCAATAAAGGCCGCCAGCGCCAGGAACCCCTCCAACCAATGGTTGCCGGTGTCGAACCACAAAACGGCCGAGGCAAAATACACGCACAAGTGTACGATCACACCCACCACCGCACAGGTAACCGCGGCGAGCGGCGCCTGCCATTGACTGAGGTTTTGGGTGCGTTGAATCCAAGGTGCACCGGCCAAAATCCACAAAAAGCAGGGCAAGAAGGTATACCAAGCCACCCAAATGGCGCCTAAGGTGCCAGCCCATAAGGGTGCGGTTTCGGCAAGTGGTGCTTGGTGGTAAGCACCCAAATAACCTACAAATACCGTCACCATAATCAGCGGGCCGGGTGTGGTTTCGCCTAAAGCCAGGCCGTCCATCATTTGCGCGGCACTTAACCATTGGTATTGTGTGGCGGCGTGATCCGCTATATAGGGTAACACCGCGTAGGCACCACCAAAGGTCACCATGGCGGCTTTGGTAAAAAAAATTGCCATGGTCATAAACGGTGTGCTGGAATCAAACGTGGCCCAAAGTGCCGCCAGGGGCAACAGCCAAAGCCCAAGGCACAACAGCAGGACTTTAATGCTAAACCACAGCAAAGTGCGGCTTGGCTCGGGGGTGGTTTCACCCTGTGCCTGTGCAGTGGGCGGCGGCAGTGGCCACCAGCGCGGCTGCCAACGATGTAAGAGCCAACCGGTGAGTGCCGCAATCGCAATCACTAAGGGATAGGGCAGATGCAAAACGGCCAAGGCCCCGCCTGCGGCGATGGCAATGCCATAAGCGGCGGGTGTATTCAGTACGCGACGCCCTAAACGCCAGGCCGCAAAAGCCACAATGGCGACAACGGTAGGTTTAATCCCGGCGAGCACAAAAGCCAACGTGTCCCACTCGACGTAGGTGACGTACACACCGCAAAAGCCGATAAACAAAAGCAGCGCCGGTAACACAAACAAAACCCCAGCGATCACGCCCCCTAGGGTTTTGTGTAATATCCAACCTAAATAAATGGCCAGTTGTTGTGCTTCGGGGCCGGGCAATAACATGCAATAATTGAGAGCGCGAATAAATTGCGCATCACTGACCCACTTTTTATTGTCCACCAACTCCTGGTGCATAATGGCTATTTGACCGGCGGGACCCCCAAAACTGATGCACCCCAATTTGGCCCAAAACCAAAAGGCTTCGAGCATTGTCGGTGCGCAAGGTGTTGCGGCGTCGGTGCGGGCATGGGCCATAAGGCTCCCCTGTCAATTCATTCAGGCAGTATCACACGGGGTTGCGTTTCTCTAAGCCATTTTACTTTAAGGCTACAGGCGGCTAAGCGTTCTCTGGCGCAATGGGTGTAGACTGAATGGCGTGTTGAATATTGGATAATTGGGTTTCGAGATTTTTCAGTTCGCGCAATAAAGACAAGCGATGCATTTCAAGCAATAGCCAGATTCGCAACACCAACATTACCAACAACGTGGCAAGCGCACCAACTGCCCAATGGAGTTTATCGGCCATAACCGGGGTATTGAACATTTGCCAGGCACAAAAAAGCGCAAGACTGCCAAAAACGAGGGCCGCTATTACCACAACAGGCGCGACCCAGCGAAAAGTGCGCGAAGCGAAACTTCGCAACATTAATTGAAAGGGGTTTAAAGACGCTTCGTCGTATTTGGAATTTTGCATGGGGAGTACCTTTTGATCTAACGGTACCAGGCAGCATGCAGGGTTAAAGTCACGGATTCAATACCAGCATATTAAATCATCTACCCCTATTCGGTTTTCTTGGCGAACTGTTTCACTATTAAAGCGGCGCACCATGATCGGTGCGCCGATGACGATCAACATCTTTATTAGCTCAAATGCAGGTGACGCAAACCGCTTCGATATGACGGTGGTCCGTGCCGCAACAACCACCGTAAATTCGCAGATTTTTTAATAGACTTTTTAGCTTCAAGTAATCCAAGCCTAGAGCCTTGGGGTTGCCCTCGTCTAACACCTCGGCTTCATCCAGCTCTTGATGACTGCACTGCGAGGCGTTCGCACGAATGGCAAAAATTCGTTGCGTCCAAGGTGCATTGCCATCGAGTAGGGCTTGAAAATGCGTGGGGTGCGCGCAGTTGACCATGTAGTACGCCGGGTAGGCTTGCGTGTCCTCGTCCACCGCTTCGATGGCGCTTTGTAAGGTCTCTCCCGTGGGCAAGCGCCCGTCGGTTTCCACAGTAAAAGACAAACACACGGGCATATTGGCGCGCTTCGCGGCACGTGCAATGCCAATGCCTTCTTCAATGGTATTGAGCGTCATGGCGCACACCATATCGGCAGCTGTTGTCGCAAAACTTTGAATTTGTGGCAAATGGTAATCACAGGCTTCACGGGCGGTCATTTGGTGGTTAGGCACGTATCCATCACCGCGTGGGCCGATATTGCCGCTGATGACCATGGGAAAGGTTGCATTGGCATGTTGTGCACGCAGCTTTTCAATCTCTGCTACGGCCTGAAGGTTTACACGATGCAGGGCTTCGGCGTCATACCCAAGCTTTTGGCCCCAGTCTGGGTTCGCCCGCCAGGTGGGGGTCTCTAGAATCATGCCGGCACCATGACGTTTGGCAATGTCGATATAGGGCTGCCAGTAATCCATTAGCGCCTGCCTTCCTTGCTCGGTTGCCAATAATGTAAATGCGGCAAAACTCGGTAAATCCATTTTACGATGGAACACCAGTGTGGTTTCCATGCCACCATCGGTAATAAAGGGCTGCTTCCCCAGTTGGGGTAAAGTGCTGCGGTATTGGCTCATGGTCTCTCTCCTTTTTGAGCATTAAACACAGGTATAAGGTAGAGCCAAAAGGGCTTTTGGGTTAAAGTCATTTCCGTTCAAAATGAGTCGAATCGGACATGGCGGCAAAAAACCCCCTGAATATTGCGCTATTGGTCACTGCAGAGTCCTCTGCTTCTACCCTCTTTGGTATGTATGACCTGTTTTGCTCGGTGGGCAGGGATTGGCCGCTGCTGACTGAAGGGGTAGCGGGTGAGAGTTTGGTGACCCCAACTTTAGTGTCTGACACCGGCAGAGGCTTTTATTCTACCAATGGGGTGTGGATTCAGCCGCAGGCCGCGTTTGCCAAGTGTGCGGATCCAGATGTTATCTGCATTCCCGATTTATTGGTGGCCCCCAGTGAGACCATGATGGGGCGTTATGCGGGCGAATGTGACTGGCTGCAAACGCAGTTTACGCGGGGCGCCTACATTGCCACAGCGTGTACCGGTGCTTTGTTACTGGCCGAGGCAGGCCTATTGGCCGGTGAGGCCACTACCACCCATTGGGCCTATTGTGATGCCATGCGTGCGCAGTACCGCAATGTTCAAGTTCATGGTGAACGTGCCATGGTGGTGGGCGGCGAGGGCCAGCGTTTATTGATGGCTGGGGGCGGTACGTCGTGGATGGATTTGGCACTATTAATTGTTGCGCGTTTTATCAACGTTGAAGAGGCCATGCGCTTAGCACGGCTGTACTTGATTGATTGGCACCACTTAGGTCAACAACCCTACACGGTGTTAACCGGTAGAAGTCAGACAGAGGACGCCTTAATGGCCGAATGCCAAGTTTGGGCGGCGCAACACTATGAGCAGGAATCCCCCGTAGCCAAAATGGCGGCCATCAGTGGGTTAACGGATCGCACCTTTAATCGCCGTTTTGTCAAAGCCACTGGACTGACGCCCTTGGAGTATGTACACGCCTTAAGATTGGAGGAAGCCAAGCATCTACTGGAGACCACGGTGGATCCTGTTGAGGCCGTAGCCAATACCATTGGGTATGAAGATGCGGGTTTTTTCGGCCGCCTGTTTAAACGTAAGGTGGGTTTAAGCCCCGCACAGTATCGAAGGCGTTTTGGAGCGCTCCGGCAATCGCTCAACCTGTTGCCCTCATTGCGATAGTGCAAGCGGTTTTATCAAACGGCTGACCAGGTTTTCGTACCTAGCTGAGAGGCGAATAAACCGTTGGTGGGATGGTTCATTTGGGGTGTACTGATGGCTCGTACTGAAAGGAACACACTATGCATATTTGGGTCGATGCCGATGCCTGCCCGGTGCCGGTGAAAGAAATGTTATTCCGCGCGGCCGAGCGCACTCAAACTCCAGTGACGTTAGTGGCCAATCAGCCTATGCGTGTGCCGCCGTCATCTTTTATCACCACTATTCAAGTGATGCAGGGTTTTGATGTTGCAGATAATGAAATCGTCAAACGCTTGAACGCAGGCGACTTGGTGGTAACCGGTGATATTCCGCTCGCCGCAGAGGTGATCGAAAAAGGCGGTGATGTGATCAATACGCGGGGCGAAGCCTTAACGCACAATAACATTCAAGCGCGCTTGACCTTGCGCAACTTCATGGACACCCTGCGCGGCAGTGGCGTGGACACGGGTGGCCCTGCAGCCTATAGTCAACAAGACCGTCAAGCGTTTGCCAATCAATTGGATAAATGGTTAACGCGTGCGCGCCGTATTAGTACCTAGTTTTTAGTTTTGAGCGCGGTGATATCGACCGATTAACTTTTTTACATTTTTTAACAAAAACAATGTGTCGGGTTTATGCACGCCGGTTTACAGTCACCTGCACACATAACGCTTAAGCATTACCCAAAATTTAAGGATTGAGAATGTCTAAAAAGAAGTCCAAAGTGCCAGAGTCTGTAACGGTGGAGTCGCCATCTTTGGTGCAGCCCACGGGTAACGAGCCGTGGGTGACAGATACCGCCTGGATAACAGGCATTGCAGGGACACTTACCATTATTTTTAGCGCGTATTACTTCCAAGTCGCCAACATATTGGGTGGTGGTGCGCACCTTTTTGGGTTGACCTTAACGGATACACGTCACGAAGGCATTTTACTATCCATTGGCATCGTCACGTTGGTGATGGCAAGCCTCGAAATTGTTCGGTTGCGGCTGTTTTACGGTAAAAACTATTTTAAGCCCTCGCCTTGGCTTGCAAAAAAACAATACGGTGCCTTATTTAAAGAGTCTTTTAAACGTTATTGTTTGCTGCTATTGCTATTATGGTTGACCAAGGTGGGTTATCACTCGATTGTAGAATATGGCTTTAAGCATCACAACGCGTATTATCAACCTTGGTTTTTAGCACTTGAGGTACTTTGGACGATTTATCTGTATTTAGGCTTTCCATATATTCTGTTAACCACAGCCTTGAAGCACGATGCTGAAATTGATAAAAAAGATTTGGCCACTTTAACTGAAAAATGTTTACGCTTTGGCATGGCCAAAATCCCGCTTTTAGGCGTTAGAACCTATGACTTTAACCTTTACGATAAGCGAGCAGCTTTAGGTTATTTGGTAAAATTCTTTTTCTGTCCGGTGATCACCGTTTTCTATTTTGATAATTTTAGTACTCTGGCAAATAATTTTGATTACTTAACCCATGGTTTTGTTGACCATTTGCGCAATGGCACCTATACGATGGAATTGTTTGGCAATGATTTTGGCAATGTGGCCACCTCCATGATATTCAGCATTGATGTGGGGCTTGCTTGGGTGGGTTATGTGGTGTCTTCACGTTGGCTGGATAACCAAACCGTTTCGGCGGAGCCTACTTTGTTGGGTTGGTCCGTTTGTTTGGTCAGCTACCCGCCATTTCGAGTGATTACTGGCTGGTTTGTTACAGGCCCCGGTGAAAACCTTTACGCCCACATTCCGGATCAATTTATCGTGGGCGTATTCGGGACCATGATGATTATCAGTTATTTTGTCTATATGTTGCCCACCGTTTGGTTTGGCGTGCGATTTTCCAACCTAACTCATCGGGGCATTATCCGTAAAGGGCCTTTTGCGATTGTTCGCCACCCCGCCTATGCCTCCAAAAATTTTGCGTGGTGGTGTGTGGGCCTTCCTGCATCTATTTACGTAATGTTCACCTCAAGTTTTAGCCAAGGTCTTATGTATATTGCGGGTTTGATTGTGGCATCAGGAATATACTATCTACGTGCCATTACCGAGGAGCGACACTTGAGTTTTGACCCGGATTACGAGGCCTATTGTAAACAGGTGAAGTATCGGTTTATTCCTGGTGTTATCTAAAGGCTGTGTTATTCAGAGTTTGGCGGAAGCAACAATTAGCGTTAAGCTATTAACCCCGCCATCTTTTATGTCGGGTTATGCGGTACAAGGACGTGCCGCCATTGGCCGAAATGGCCAATGCAAGCCCTTACAATACAAGGAAATTTACATATTTTTGCCAGTATTTTATGGGCGCGCAATTCAATAGATAGGAGATCTATCGAATTGCGGGGTTAATAGGAAGCCTTCGATTAAGTCCTTGCGCAAAGGTCACAAGGACTTAATCGAAGGTTCCCTGTTAAAATGCACAGCAATTTTGGGGGTGCCCGTGCCATACCGATGTCAAGCTTGTGGACATGCCATGCGCCGCGCTGCGCCCCATGGCGGGTGCGAGGCCTGCGGTGCGGCAGCCATAAAACCGATAAAATCGAATATCAATATCCAACCCGAAACCAAAACAAAATCCAAAATTGAGATCGCCATTATGATTTTATTGTGGGGATTATTGATTTACGGGTTATACGACAAGTTTATTGCCTAGCGGCATTTTTATCTTTTACATAACCAATAGGAATAAATCATGTGCCCAGTGACGTTGCGAGCCGCATTCAGCTTTATCGTATTGATGGGGTTTGGGCTTTTGCCCGTATCGGCGGTTTTGGCAGAACAAAAACCTAAAACGAATGTACCTCAATCGGGTTTGGAGGAAACCATTGTCGTTCATGGTAAGTCGCTTGAAGGCAACCTAGAGGGCGACAGCGCAGACCGCGATGTCACAGTGTTACTACCGCCCAGCTATTACAACCAACCCAAATCGCGGTACCCGGTGGTGTATGCACTACATGGCTACACCATTGATAATACTATTTTTAAGGCAATGTTAGGTGCTCGGCTGAGTTTGGGCGAAGCATTTAAAGCGGGTGTTGCCGAAATGATTGTGGTGATACCTAGCGCGCTAACGCTACACAACGGTTCCATGTATTCGAGTTCGGTTACCATTGGGGATTGGGAAACCTTTATCGCGGAAGATTTAGTCAGTTATATTGATGCGCATTACCGAACGCTTCCTGTTCGCGCTAATCGAGGTTTGATGGGGCATTCCATGGGGGGCTACGGTGCGTCGCGCATTGGAATGAAACGGCCCGATGTATTTTCAGCGCTTTATATCATGAGCCCTTGTTGCCTGTCTGCCCGAGAAGCGCCACCAACGCCACTGTTGAAGTCGCTGCAGGCCATTCAAGAGGCGGAAGCAGCAACTAAACTGGGATTTTTGGAGCGTGCCACTTTGGCGGTGGCGGCAGCTTGGTCGCCCAACCCCAATAAACCACCATTTTATGCGGATTTACCTCTGGGTGATCAGCAACACGTGCAAACGGTTTTGGCCAACTGGGCAGCCAATGCACCGCTTTCAATGGCCTCTCAATATATTCCTAACCTCAAACGTTACAGTGCCATTGCCATGGATGTGGGAGACCAAGATAATTTTAAACACGATACTAAACGCCTTAGCGACATTTTGACCGCATCGGGGGTGCGCAACACGTTTGAAATTTATGAAGGGGATCACGGCAACCGCGTGGGCGAACGATTTAAACAAAAGGTATTGCCTTTTTTTGGCCGCCACATTTCCCAACCCTCTCCCTAAAGGTACGGCACGCTGAAAGTTCATGAAGCTTAGATCAAGTCCAAATGGTTTTTCGGTTTGGACTTTTTGTGTCGTTCTACCTCCTGCTACCAAGCAGTCGTGCGTGCGTGAATGAAAGCAAGGAATGGAAAATAAAGGCATGCATTTACAAAATCGGATTGTGTAAATCGCAATGGTGGCATGCCTGTCCCTCGTAAAAGCATTTGCTCAACCATTCCGTTAAGCGATTAAACTTTCAGTGCCTCCTAGTTGCTCATGTTTGCCAAGTACATCGCACTAAATGCGCTGTAGACCAAATTGGTGAATCTTATTAATTAATTCTCTATTGCTTGGCAGTTGAGTTGTCAATTGGCTTTTTATTTTCCCGACCTTTTCGAAGTACGGCTTGGCCGTCAATTGCCCAGTAGCAGTGTTGCGGGTTTCGGTGCGAAACCCCATGCCGTATAGAACGTATTGCCAGCTGGCTGTTGGAAACATTTCCTCTGCTAATGGAAAATCGTATTTGTTTGGCTTGTGGTAGCGCCATAGTCGTAAACGTTCCTGCAAAGATTCCGGCACCGAGGTGTTATCGCGATGGTCCAACCAGTAATCGGAATCAGTTCTCCGACTTAAAATATAATGCAACTTCAAAAATTCAATGATGATATCCCAATGGTGTGTAAAGCGTTGATTGAAACGTTTGCTGACAATATCCATGACTTCACGGTTAGCTGGTAACTCGGCGCTGATCATAGCCGCAGATAACTCCACCAGCACCAGTGCGGAAGCCTCCAGTGGCTCGAGGAACCCGGCGGCCATGCCAACCGCGACGCAGTTGCGATGCCAGAATTTTGCGCGGTGGCCCGGGTTAATATTGATTGTGCGAAACGAAAGCTCTGCCAAGTGCGGCGGGTCCAATGACTCGCCAATGTAAGCGACCAGGTTGGCGTGGGCCTGGTCGTCGGAGCAATGGCTGCTGGAATACACGCTGCCGACGCCGCGGCGGCTTGGCAGACCAATATCCCATATCCACCCGGCTGAATGGGCAGTGGAGATGGTATGTGATGTAATGGGGCTGTCGGGCTCCCGGTAAGGTACTTGCACAGCGATGGCGCGGTCGTTGAATAACACATCTCGCCTGGTTAAAAAAGGCACACCGTAATGTTGCCCGAGTAAAAGACTCGCAAAACCGGAACAATCAATAAACAAATTACCTTTCACGGCACTATTCGCGCGCGTTACGAGAGCAGCGATATCGCCATTGTCGGCTGCCAGAACGGTATCGACATGGTCGATGATGTGCCGCACATTCAGCTTCTCTATACAGTGTTTTTTCAGTAGCTCACCGAGTTTGTGCGAATTCAGATGGTAGGCGTAATTGGCGACGCTTTCATATTCAGGTGTTTTGATTTGCTTAGGGGCAAGACCTTGATCGCACAGAGCGCCCTGAAAACAAACGGCATCATCGAAAGCCAACCCTTGGTCGTCATTTAGCCAAGGGCCAATCAGATCCGTTTCAAAATATCCTACCGGTAATACCAAAGGATGGTAATAAGCGTCTTGTGGTTCCCCCGTTACCCATTTTGCAAATTTTGCCCCCTGTTTAAAAGATGCTTCGCACTCTACGAACAATTCGGTTTCTGTTATGCCGATCTTTTTCAGCGTGCCACGCATGGTCGGCCACGTGCCTTCACCTACCCCTATGGGGGGGATGCCGGGTGATTCGATCAGCGTAATGCTTAATTGAGGGGGCGCTCCCCCCTCGGGTTTTATGCTTGCCTGATGCTCGGCGGCAATCACCCCCGCGGTCAGCCAGCCTGCGGAGCCGCCGCCGAGAATGACAATATGTTTGGTGGGTTCTGCGGTCTTTACTTTATCGAGCACGATTTTTCTCTCGGATTACAGCTAAATGCATTTAATGACAAACAGTAGAAGATTTATTCGAGCGTTCAAGGCGTTCAGTGCAAGATAGAGTTTGTTGAGATTCGCTCGACGCGTATTCTGTTAAATGTGATTGCTTATAAGTTTGTTCTTCTTCTCAATCAAACGATAAAATTGGCCCGTGGATGCAACGATCATATGCAGCGGTGTTAAGTAGCCACTGTGCTGCAAGCCCACCAGTTTATCGCTCTCTAGACTGTTCAGCTTTTTCTCATCGATGGTATAAAAACCCTTCACCGAGCGCTTGTCGCCATTGCCGAATGTGACCTCCATTGGCATCGGTATTAATAACTCGAGTTCCACCAAAGTTTCGGTAAACGTTTTGGTCGCACGTTCCGCGGCCAGAAGGTCGCTCAGCATGCGCTTGACCTCTTTGAGGTACTCAGTCTCACCGCCTTGCTGGTCAAACATGGCAGAGCCTTGCTCTCGGGTCACACAAGTGGCGTGTTCGTCTATGCAGATAACGCTTCGACCCTCATCGTAACCGATAAAAAAAGGTTGGCGGAGCACGTTCAATGGTGTGTAAATTCCAGTCCATGCCCCATTTTGCCAGAATAAATTTTCATCACGATCAAAGCCGAGTACGGCCACGCACACAAACCTGCCTGTTTCCTCGTGCTTGGTGAACACGATTGGGTATTCGATAACAAGCTTTGGGAATTCGGATATCACCACAGGCACAATTCGCTCGTTGGCACCTTGTGCTTGCAAGGCGTCAGTATTGATTTTGAGTTCCTTATGGGCACTGGGGTCCAGCGCGACATATTTCGTCATCTTGCCATCCCGTTGGAGTCTTATGATTTATCTTTGCTTGATTATATTACGGATAAAAAAAGTCGCTGCATAGCAGCGACTAAGTTGAGGAACGACTATCTCTGGGTAGATAATCGATTATTCGCTTGCGCGAATGAACTAAAAACTCGCTCTCACGCCTAATGCCCAACGTGTGCCACTGTCCTCCATCAGCAATAGATGGTTGTCATAACGGCCTCGTTTGTGCAGATATTCTCCGGTCAAATTGATGCCTTCAACAAAAACAGTGACTTCATCGGTGACGTCGTAAGATGCGCTCAGATCAAGTTGGCTGTAATCTTCCACAAGCGTGGGGCCGTTGCCCTGAACCTGCGTGAGATCTTGTACGAATTGGTCTCGCCAGTTATAAGCAAGCCGGAACTGAATCCCGTTTTTCTCATAGAAGCCGACCAGGTTCATTGAATCGCTCAAGCCCGTTAAAGCAAATACTTGGCTGGTGTCCGCTGGGTCGAGCTCAGCGTTACTGTCAACCACCGTTGCGTTGAAAATCACCCCGAAGCCCGTTTCAGCAAAATTGTGTTGAACCGTGAATTCCACACCGTCAACACTGGCTGTCTCCCCGTTGGTGGGCAACGTATTGGTAAATACCGCTACACCATCTTCAGCGTCCGGGTTGTTGGGGTCGTTACCCGTAGATGGGTCGGTCAGTAAGCTGCCATTGGGTAGCTCGAACGTTGTTTCAGCTTGCGTATTGACGATGAAGTTAGATACTTCCTTAGCGAAGTAACCCACCGAGAGGTAACTGGCTTCGTCGTAATACCATTCCCAAGATAAATCAAAGTTCTCGGATGAAAACGGTTGCAGTGCTGCGTTACCGCTGCTGGAGGTCAGGTCGCCACCTTGACGTGTTGTAGTCAACACAGTGACCGGGGCTAGGTTGACCAGGGTGGGGCGAGTTAATGTCTTCGAGGCCGCTACGCGCACCAACATGTCATCGGTAAGTTCGATGCTGGCGCTCATACTTGGCAGGATTACACTGTAGCTGTCCTTCTCACTGATGCCTCTTGCTTCGCCAAAATTGGCCAGCATTTCTGTTGCATCGAGAATGACCAAGCCGGTGATAGGCGCTTCGGTACCCTGCACCTCGGTGTCGGTGTCTTCCAAGCGTACACCCGCTGTCGCGGTTACGGGCCGATCGGCCAATTCACCACCGAAATCGACTTCCGTATAGAAGGCCAAAGTATCTTCGGTGACTTCAAAGGAATTGTCGCGGCGGACGGCATCGTAACTCAGTGCTTCCCCTGTGGTAGTTTGGTGATAGTCTTCTAAAAATGCGATCAGTTCTTCTGCATCAAAGGTCAACCACTGATGCGGCATGCGCCCCGCACCGCTGGCATCGCCTAAAAAGTCGCTGCCAGCGTCGTAAACCCACATCATGTCATTGGGGATATCGGGTGCATCTGGATAACCCGCATAAGTGGCATAGGGACCGTATTCATTGTCCCAGCGCTGCAAATCTTTGGTCTCGCTGGTAAATTGCATACCGAATTTGGCTTCCACCAAACCGGTCGAATTGCCTTCGTTCCAACGGCCGTCGACCTTAAATTGGGTCACTTCGTCGTCAACCGCCCAACCGCGGCGAAGCTCCACGTGCGCACGAGCGTTTTCTGGATCAAGAAAATCGCTGACACCTGCTGGGGGTTCGTAGTTGGGGTCCGATGGGTCGAGATAATCCACGCCATCAATTTGTTGCTGGCCTGAGTAAACCGTGGGGTCCGCTTCGGTAAATTCGGTGAAATAGGGCAAGTCGCCGGCATCGTGCTGGAAGCGCACTTTGTTGGCATAACCGAGAATCGATAAAAAGTTTTCGCCGCCGTTATTGGCTTCGCGCTCAGCAGTAGAGTGGCTCAGATCAAATTTCAAGTTGAAATCGTCTGAAACGTCCCAGTCTGCGTTTAAGCCTATCAATGTGGTTTCGGTCAGCCGATCGAAAGTTTTGATCTGCATGTCTGTAGCCAAACCGACTTCTTGGCTGATATCGATGACCGTGCCGTTCTCGTCTGTGACCACATCGGTTGTGTTCGGGCCGGTAAACCAGTTGCCATAGGCCGGGGCAAGCGACTCGATATCAAAATCGGAGTAAACGAAATCTCCGGTAAGGGTCAGGGTATCGCTCGGTGCGAACTGCAGCACCACAGATGCGTTGGTACGCTCGCGGTCTTCGTAGTTGACGATAAAGTTGTAGTTGCGCGGAATAAAAACGGTTGTCCCTTCTGGGACGCCGTCACCGCCGTTTAATTCTTCAATTGGAATGCCGACATCTTCAAGCCAGCCGTCTAATTCAGCTCGATCCAAACGTGTGTCACGTTGTTGATAAGAAAAAGACACCAAAGCGCCAAATTTTTCATCCGCAAATGTGTTACTCACCAGAACTGAAGCCTGGGGGCCAGTCTTTTCGCTGTTTTCGTCGTAAATAGCTTTGATACTGCCGGCCACATTTAAGCCGTAGCTGTCAAATGGCCGGGCTGTTTGCACGTTGATGGTTGAGCCGATGCCACCGGACTGCATGGTTGCGGTGGAAGTTTTATGGACTTGTAGGCCGCTGACTAATTCAGATGCGACCGTATCAAAACTGAATGCGCGGGTGCGGTTTTCGGTGGCGACTTGGCGTCCATTTAACAAAACGGAGTTAAACTGCGGACCAAAGCCACGCACCGTCACCAGTTGGCCTTCACCGCCGCTACGGTCGATGGACACACCGGAGATTCGTTGCAGTGACTCGGCGAGGTTGGTATCAGGAAACTTACCGATATCTTCTGCCGAAATCGCATCAACCACACCGATGCTGTCCCTTTTAACGTCCATTGCACGTTGCAAACTGCCGACGATACCGGTTACCAGAACTTCTTCGATTGGCGCCTCTTGGCTACTGGCATGAGTAGCCGCCATGGTCGACAGCACGCCAATGATGGCAGCGCTAAGTTTATTTTTCTTATCCACGGATTCAAATTCCCCTGTCAGGTTTTCACTACTAATCGATAGCTGACCATCATCACTTATGTGAATCGCCAACAACGTATCGGCAAGCAAGATTTGCAGAGCTTGCTCGGCGGTATATTTTCCGACCAACTTATTCGCAGTGACTTCCCTTGCATCATCAAACGGGAAGATCAGCGTGATATTGGCCGTTTCGGCGAATTCGATGAGTGAAATGTCAGCTCGCTGCTGAGGGATATCGAAAGCTATGATTTTTTCGGGGCGCGCATCACCTGCCGTCGCGTCAAGGCAAATGCTCAACACGGCCGCGCAGGCGAAAGACCGAACAATCGCTTCTCTCGTTACCTCAGTAACAAACTTTCTGTTTGCCGATGATAAAGACGAATGGCGATTGCTTTTCCTCCATACCGAATTAGACATTTATTAATTAAAAATTTTCATGCGGATTTTTGGCGTCCATTTTATCCTGAGAGATTGAGCAAAAAGCGCCGCCAAGGTCTCAAACGCATTAATTGAAACGGCTGTAAGAGATAAGCTTTTTGCGCAAACATGGCTCAATTAGGGGCAGTCCTTAACGTATGATGAAAAAAATGCACTATATGACGATGTTTTGTTCTTATTGGCGTCAAAAATTCTATCGCTGTGGATTTGTGCGCCATGCTTCTGCGAGTCTCTGATTTTTATCTGAATTTTTCGCACTGCACCCGTTTGTCTCGCCTCTTGTCGTTTGAAAAGTATGATAAGCCTATTGGCTGTGATTTTTAAGGCTTTATTTCGGGTGGTGGCTCAACGCGAGAGATCGAATGAACGTGTTTTAGGCACCTCTGTATAACTCGCTGATCTATTGGGCTTAGCGCCAAGTTCGATATTTAGGCGATTTCGTGAAGGAAAGCTGATCACCTCTTTAGCGGAACCAATGCAAGCAGCGAACTTGACACTAAGCCCCGTAAGGCAAGCCTGTGGAGCAGCTTGACTTCGTTCTGCTCCTCAACCAGAGAATCCCAGCTTTGAACTTCGCAACGCGCCTCGCCAAGTAACGCCATTAGCGCTGCTCGGAAATTCCGAGTTATTCAAACTGGCCTTCGGTATACAGTTGTGTGCATCAGGCGTGCAATATGAAAATTTGGATATGAGAGTTGCGACTCATGAATTTTGATGGGAACCCTCTCGTGAGAGGTGTTAGGCAAGCCTCTTTCGAGAGGCTTGAGTTGACAGTGCATAAAATTTGATCAAATGTAAAGCTAATTAGTCTTTTGATAAGATAATCTTATTGCCGTTGATGGTTCTGGATTTAATATGAAAGTTTTTATCGAGCGCCATTAATAGCCCTGGTATGTCGCCCGACCTGAACAGCCCTGCGATCTGTCTGTCGCGAATTTCATCATCGGCTATTTCAAATTGTATGTCAGTGTATCGGCTGACTTCGGCCAGTGCTTGTTCAAGCGTTTCACCTTTAAAAACCAGGTTGCCTTGGCGCCAACTGAAATCTGCAGCAATGTCACCTGGTGCGAGTTTAACCTTCGCTACCGCTTCGCGCCCCAGTGTGACCCTGTCGCCCTTAACGACGGTTAAGGCGGTGGCGGGTAGGCGTGCAAAGGCGCGATTACGTTCAAATTCGCGAAATTCTCGCACGCGCACTTTACCTTCGGTAACGGTCAATTCAGCCTGCCCCGACTTATGTATTCGAATATTAAATGCGGTGCCGACAGCTTGGACGACGCGATTGCCCACAATAACATTCAAAGGTCTACTGGTGTCGTGTGCCACTTCAATGGCAACTTCCCCTCGCTCTAGAATCAACAGTCGCTGCTCGCTGCTGTATTCGACCCGAACAAGTGCATTGGTGTTGAGCAGCAGGTGCGAGCCATCGCTTAGGCGGTGGGCGGAGGATTCGCCTACGGCGGTTGAGAATACTTGATGTGATGATGGTTGTTGGAGCGACGCTCTCTGTAAGTTGAGACCATAAAAAATGGCCAGCATGACCATGGCGGCCGCGGCTACAGCAGTAAATATTGAGGCGCCACCTTTTCTGGCCCTTGTTGACTGAGCTTGTCGTGGCTCGTTTTGTGGTTCAGCATTCGCGGATTGGCTGTCGTACGGTTTTGGGGTTGGGAATAGTTCCGCCAAACGTTGAAGGCTGTCCATCTTGTCCCATATTTCAGCCATTTTGAAAAGCGTACTTCTGTGCGCGGGCACCGCCAACCAGTTTTTTAATCGTTGCTCTTCGTTGACGTTTAAGCCGCGGTTTATTCGCGCTATCCACAAGCTGGCTTGATCAAACACTTGTTCGTCATCCTCGGACTTTTTGGGTGGGAACTCAACAATGTTGCCCATGGGCTAATCTCTCGTACAAATAAGTCTTGCAAATAGATTTATCAAAAGAAGTTGTGGCGCTTCATTTTTCAAGTGCCAGCATATATTTTGTGCAGTGTTTTATGCCATTCGCAACGTGCTTTTCGACCGTGCTTTCACTCAGGCTCATATATTCTGCGATCTCCTTTTGAGTGTAGCCGTAGACCTTCTTTAGTACGAATACTTTGCGGCACTGGGCCGGGAGATGCCCGACGGCCTCGCAAAAGTGCGCGAATTCTTGGTCTGCAAGAACTTTGCTATAGGTTTCGTCTTCATCGCTGATGTGCACGAAATCCTGCAAGGCATTAAACTCGGAGCCCTCGAGGCTAGTTGCTAGTCGTGTTTCTGCCTTTTTAACATAGTCAAAAGCTAGGTTGCGCGCGACTTTCAGCATGAAAGATCGCTGGCAGCGGATGTGGGATTTGCTCTCCTCTTGGCACACGCGAACGTAGGTTTCTTGGACAATGTCTTCAATTTCTTTAGGCGGCACTATGGTGGACACGAGCCTTTCTAAGGATAGACGAAGGGATGAGAAAACCTGTGAACAGGACTCTTTGGGGGGGTCGAAAGTATCCATATGTGGCATCTGAAATGTTTATTTTTTTGTGGTTTATATGGATTTTGAATCAAGCGACGCGAGCAAATTTTTGCAGGTACGCAATTTAACAGCGCTACTTGAGACAAAAAAGCAGAGCTTAATGCACACCCACGTAACGCGGAGCCTAACTGGATACCCACTCTAACGCTTGGTTTCAACAAAGAAAAGATGTATTCATATACAGCATTAAGTTTAGGAACCTCTGATCAAGTTTAAATGGTTTCTCGGCTTGGGCTTTCTGCGTCGTTCTACCTCCTGCGTCCAAGCAATCGTGCGAGAGCGGGGCGGATTTCGCACCGGCAAAGGCGCTGTTGAAACTTCTGACAGCAATGCCAGGCAGCGGTTGAATGTGCATCAGTTGCGCTTTTTGTTGGCATTGCCAAACTGTGCGCCACCAAACATTGATTGATAATGATCTATATGATCGATTAATAATCACAACAGGCTTTATCTGTCAGCTCACCCTCTTCTGCACTCGACCTGGCACATTCATCCATCTGGACGGCTTCTCAGTTGTCACTGTTTGAACAACTCTGTTGGTTAGATGTGACAAACCCCGCATTTGTAGCGCTACCATTACCGTATTATACATCTAAAGTTGTCGAACAATCCTAAACGCAACGGGCTGCAACGGTTCGAGCGAAGGCCGTGGATGCGGATGTCTGTCGGTGGACGGCATGATGATGGGCTGTTGAAGGGCTAAGCCCCAGATGCGGCAGTACCGAATTCTTTTGTTAACTTCGCTGTGCTTTTCACGGCCCTTTTAGGCCCGTTTTTGTGGCAAATGCTGGTGTACTGTTTCAAATGGATTGCACATATAGATGAGCGACCATTTAGACTTTGGCGCACGAGGGATAGAACCTCCTTCTGGTCGCGCACCCTTCGGGAAGCTCTCCAGACGCTCACAGCTTCGTTACGCCTCTTGCCAAGGGCGCCACCATTGCCTGCTGTGAACGTCTGGAGAGTTTTCTATTTCCACAATCTATTTGATACAGCACACTAGGCTCGAGTTTTGTTTTAGTTGCTTGAGCCTTTTCTTTGGGCAAGCCCGGTGTGAACGTTGTTACTGGCTGTGATTGACCGCACGTTCAAACCACGGGAACACCACTTTGCCGCCCAGAGATTGTGTGGCGTAATTAAACAGCGCAAATCGATACCCTAAAAAGTAAGGCCAATCGCGTTTCATTTTAAAAGTGGCGCCTAGCGGCTGAAAGGTTTTGCCATCTAGGGAATAGTAAAAATTGGCATAGCCATTTTCGGGCTCGGTGCGAATGTTGGCGTCTATTCGCAACCAAACCTTATCGCCCTCAAAGGTCCGGCTTGCCACTTCTTCGCCCAGACTTTCGGTTAGCCACTGATTGTTCAGCGCCATGTTTTGCGCCACCACAATGCGGTTTTTTCCGTTTTCCCGTTTAACGCCTATCCAGGCACTACGGTCACGAAAGGCGGCGAGACCTGCCACATCGCCCTCTTGCATCTGGTCGATGAGCATTAATGTGGTACCGGTAGAGGCGGGCCCTGCAATGCGCTGGGTGAGCGTGTTGCGCGCGTTGTACAAATCGTCGGTGACTGTGGCGGCCTCTAAGGTTAGCCCGTTATCCAAGTGCCATTTGGTGTTGTCGGGATTGTGGTTCCATTCCCATTGGGGTCCAAGTGTAGGGGTACTAAACGTATCCATACCACCTGGTGGTGTGACTTTGTCTGCACCACAGGGTAAATCTGGAAAGGGGTAGCTCGCCGCCCAGGCGCCGTCTTCAAGTTGTACTTCGGGCCAGCCGTCGTGCCAAGTGACCGGCGCCATAACCGGTATGCGTCCCCCTGGGAAGGCATCGTTAAAGGCCATGTAATACCAGTCGCCCTTTTGTGTTTGTACAATGCCACCTTGATGAGGTTGGCCACCTGCGCCTTTGCCTTTAAAGGGCAGCGCCACCGCAAAGGGTTTTAGTTCATAGGGGCCGAAGGGCCCATTGGTGGAGCGTAAAACGTATTCGCCGTTGGCATACTGTGTGACGAACATATAGTAATCGCCATTAATTTTGTAAAATCGAGTGCCTTCCAGCGGGCCGGTTAAATCTTTAGGCGTTTCATACACCACTTCATTTCGAACTTCGCTCAATCCATCGGCAGATAATTCTGCAACCGACAAAGTCCCGTGACCATAGGCCACGTACATTTTGTCGGTGTCTTCTTCAATCAATAACCCCATGTCGTAATAGCAGCCTTCGGTTGGATGTTTTTGCCAAGGGCCCTTAGGGTTTTTAGCAGTAAACGCCCAGCCACCGCCTATGTCGTGCATACACCCCATCCAGTAAAACGTCTCGTTCGATTCGCGGTACTGCAACGTAGAGGCCCAAATGCCTTTGACATAGGCGTTTTCGTCTTTTAAATCGTAGCGGGGGTGGGAATCCAACACCGGCACAGATTGAGATAAGTACTCCCAGTGCACCAAATCATAAGAACGTAGCAGTGGCGCACCGGGGGAGTGATGGAAGGTGGAGGCCGTGTAGTAATAAGTGTCGCCCACGCGGATGACTTCCACATCGGGTAAGTCTTCCCAAAGGATAGGGTTGCTGTACGTCTTAGGGCACTGTGCTTGATCGTTTAGTGACGATTGAAAGTGTTTATCCGTGGCACGGGTACATCCCGCCAATAGACTGATCGCAGAAACAATCGTAAGAAGAGAAGTGGTCATCCTGCACGGGACGGTAGTAAGTGTCATGTGGAATAGCCTTTATTATGGTGTCTCTGAAATGGCGAGCACCTATGGTATCAGGCTATCTATAATAGGGGACAAGAGCGGTAGACGCAGCGCCTTGGACTGCAGGCGCTGCTCTAAGGGGGTGAAAGTAGTACTAAGGGCAGCCAATGGGGCTGGTAGACACCACGATGTTGTCGTAGTCCAACGTGGCAGCGGGGCCCCCGCCCCAGCCTAAGCGGATGGTTTGCACATCCACATCATAGAACCCACCATAGGAGCCCAGCAGGCGACTGTCGTGCCCAGAGTTGGGGTCGTTGTCGATTTCAAGGCCCACAACTTCCTCGTCGTTAACCCAAATCTGCACCAGGTCGTTGGTCTCATCAAAAAACACTTCCATACACATGGTGCCGGTAACGGGCAGCGTTTTGGTAAAGGCCGCTTGTCCTGGTGAGAATACATCAGGTGAAACCGTATCGCCTTTGCCTTCCACGTTCCAGGCCATAGCGTTATTGTCGAACAAACGAATGCGAGTGGATTCGCCGTTCATATTGGCACCCGCGCCGCTTTCTAACAGCATAAACCAGCGGTTGCCACCGGTGGGGGCACCATTGGTGGTGACTTCAAACCGTAGGTAGGCACTGGTCATATCGTTCAAAGCGTCGATATTCAACCAGGCTTCACAATAGTTCCCGGGGCTACTTAGGGTGGCGACCCCGTTGCCGAGAGTGAGGCTGGCATTGCCCCACTCACAACCCGTATAAGAAAGCCCCTGAGGTAGATCTGTGCCGGAAAGGCCCTCAAAATCCGCGCACAATACGGTATTGGCGCCACAGCCACCGGTCATACCCGAGGTGCTGCTGGACGATGAACTTGAGCTTGAAGAACTGCTCGAGCTGGATGTACTTGAACTCGAAGAAGCACTAGTGCTGGAAGAGCTGCTACTGGAGCTTGAACTACTAGAAGACGATGAGCTGCTAGAACTTGAACTAGACGATGTGCTTGAACTCGAGCTGCTGGAGGTGGATGATGAGCTCGAAGAGCTACTGGTATCGGCACCACAGCCCATAAGTGCGAACAGGGGAATGGCGATGGCAAGTGTGCGCGCCGCGAAGGACGCAGGGGTTTTGGTTGTCATGAGGTTGGGGGTCTCTTGTATCAATTTTGAAATCATTGTCTAGATTTTGAGCATTTTAACCTGCTGGGACTGCCGAAAAAAGCGACTGTGTTCTAAAAGCACCTTCCGCGTCAAAAAATTCACTATGCATTCACACTTTTGATTGAGCTTTGTGAGAGAACATACGGCTTATAGGAGGTCATTAGACTGGCAATAGAATAGATCCTCTATCGGTTTAATCTAACTCATACCCGAAAAATACTGGCCTGCCCGGTTTAATGACGTTTAGCCAATGGCGCCCTGTCTTCGCATTCTCTTTTTATAATTATTTTACCATCGCCATGACGCGGGTATTGGTCAGTGGCTTTGTATTGTTTGCCTTATGGCGTAAAGGGGGGATGGTTGTCATGCTTGGCAGCCTATGGGCGCATGGCTTTAAGTAATTACCTTTTACAAAGCGCCTTTGGCGCCGCCTTGTTTTTTGGATTTGGGTTTGGCATGCTCGGCAAACTACACGATTGGCAAACCTTCACGATCGATTGTGGTGTGATTGGGGTGCAAGTGACCTACAGCTTTTTTGGCTTAACACCAATCGTTATGGCCGGTCAGTGGCTATGACGGTGCGGCGCTTTGCGTCAAAAACCCCCATTAAAGGCGCTATCAAGCAATGACCATTAAAACCACAATAACAACAATGTAAAGCGCTGTAAGGGCGCAACTCGGTGAATGTCATGCACTTCAATACCGCATCAACCCAGGCCGTGGTTCAAGAAAGAGTTACGTTGGTGGATGCCTTACGGGGCTTCGCGCTTATGGGCCTGTTTATCGTCCATATGGTGGAGTACTTCGAACTTTACTGGTACGTGCCCGAACCCGGCTGGGTGCATAACACCATATTCTTTTTATTTGGTGGCAAAGCGTACGCACTGTTTGCGTTGCTGTTTGGATTTAGCTTTTATGTAATTTTAAATAATCAACAAGCGCGTGGGGTGGATTACAGAGGGCGTTTTGTTTGGCGACTGTTTCTGCTGGTAGCCATGGGTTATGTGCACAGTTTGCTTTATGCCGGTGATATTTTACAAATTCTTGCGGTTTGCGGTTTGCCCTTGGTTTTGTTTTATTCACTTTCCATTCGTGGATTATTGGTGATTGCGCTGTTCTTCCTTATTCAAGTACCCCACTGGGTGTGGATCATTGCCAGCGAGCAGCAATGGACAGCACCCCTAACGCAACCACAATTTATCGCGTATATGGGCAATAATTTTGAGATGTACGCCCATGGGTCGCTCAGCGAATTAGTGCAATACAATTTTGTGGAAGGCCAAAAAGGTAAATGGGTATTTTTTGTCGAAACCGGACGTTTATGGACGATTTTTGGCTTAATGTTTTTAGGCGTGGTGCTTGGACGCTGTGGTGCGTTCACCAAACCCCAGGCGATACGCTACTGGATTGCGGCAGGTGTACTGGGTGCTGTCGGGTTCGTGGGCTTTAAGTGGGGGGTAAGTCAATTGGATAGTACGTTTACAGACACCATGGCCCGTTGGCGGTTTAATCAGGTCATCGGCTTCTATCAAAACTACTGTGTGATAATTGCCGGAATGGCACTTTTTGCGCTGTCTTATCAAAGCGCTGTAATTGCCAAAGCCCTGCAGTTTTGGGCGGCTCCAGGGCGTTTAACCTTAACCTTCTATATTTTGCAGAGCGTGATCTTTGTGCCCTTGTTTTATGGATTCGGCGCAGGCTGGTATGAGGGGGTAGGTCAGGAGCTTACTTTGGCCATTGGTTGTATGGCCTGGGTTACCCAAATGGCCCTGGCGCACCTTTGGGTACAACATTTCCGATACGGCCCGCTTGAATGGGTGTGGCGTAAGACCACAAATATAAAATTACCGTAATGCTTGTAAGGCGTTAGATTTTCAGCTGCTCAAGCGCGAAATTTTGGCATTCAAACACGGCCGTGAAATTTTTTGGGGCTGCACAATAGGCGTGAATTTAAGATACCACTGCCCTAAAAATCATTTTTCGCTGCATAAATGCCTCAAGTGGAATGATTGCGTTAGTCAAAATTTTGCGTGGTGCTTATGGAAAATATTGGATAGGGTTGAGATATATAGCCTTCTTGTAACCTTGTGTACGACTGTCCATTCGCCACGGATAGGGCACGAGACTTAAAATTGAGAAGTGAAGATGGGGTGGTTTGCCTTGAGCATTGCCGCTGTTGCCAACAGAGCCTAGAGGCTGGCCTTTGCCTACGAATATACCTGCATTCTCATCAATCGTTTGAAGGTGTGCAAAATAGTGTAATCGCCATTTAGGTCCGAGCCCCACTACAATATGACCGCCTTTTTTGATTTGTCCGCGGTAAAGTATTATGAGATCGGTTGAGGCGAGCACGGCAGTACCCTGTTTGGCAAAAATATCGATACCCTTGTGTACACCAGAACTGCCCCAAGGTTCATACCAGAAAGTATCCGCGTGCCAGTCGGATGCTGTAGCGCCAGCTACGGGAATGGCTCGCCTTTCGGGTACGATAAAGCCCAAAAAAATGAATGCCAATCCAGCTAGAATGATTCTCGTTCGAAATTTCATAATACTAATGTGTGCGATCTATTCACTTGGGGATAAAGCCTGAATAAAAAAATCAGCCTTTAGGCCGAAACTATTTGATACGAAATGTAAGCATCAAACTATAAATAATGGCTTCATTGTACATGCTGCAAAATGTAAAACTACGATGGTGAAACGCCATTGGCCTTTAATTGTATTTTCGTAGTCTAAAAGAGTTGTTACTGATGGTGTCCGCTCACCGGTTCACCTGCGACCAGTGGTGAGGCATAAGCGTTTTTAGAGGTACGAACTGCAATACGTTATCAGGGTTTGTAATAGCCACTTGCACACCTCCACCCCAGGCTACCAAGCGCTCTTGGCAAATACCGCAGGGTGACAAAATAACAAATTCGCTGGTTTCATCTTCGCGATACAAGCACAAACTGTGGGTCACCGGTTTATTGAGCTTGTTCGCTTCCAGCAGTGCACCTACCTCCATACACAAAGCCAGAGCGTCATTCTTCACTTCGGGTGCAACACTAGTGAGTATCTGGTCACCTTCAATGGCGATTGCAGCCGCACCACCCCAGCCGATAGGGTAACGCTGTTCTACCAAAGTTGCTGCTGCGTGATACAGTTCTGATGTGATTGGCATAATAAAAATTCCAGAAGACGTTCGCAGTAGTTAGATGCGCAAGCCACAGGGAAGTTGCCGCACAGACTCGATACTTGGCACGATTGCTACATGAAGACACACAAAATATAAACGCTACTAATGTAACCATTCAGTGTGTCATAATTTCCCTCCTGAATAGGATACCAAATGAAAGGTACCGTGAATATTAAAGTAGACGCTATTAACCCAGCAGGAATAATTGTCGGATTAATAGCTAGAGCGCGGATGCTCCATCATTGTCTGAAAAGCCAATGAAAGCCCTTAAAATACAAGATGATTCACATATCAGTGTCAGTATTTTTACGGCATACAATAAACCAGATAGGAAATCTAATTGATTGCCAGGTTAATAGGTCTCATTCTGTTAAATATTCACGTACCCTTGGCTCGCTGAGCTGTAGAGCCGATAGACAATCTGCCGAGACTCTTCTTATGGTCTGAAGGCTTATTCTACTGAATCACAACCTGCCGAGGAGGCGCTATGGCCATTGCATTAACACTTCATTTATTAAGTGCCGTTATTTGGGTAGGCGGTATGTTTTTCGCCTATATGGCCTTGCGGCCGGTGGCTGCAAGCTTATTGGAGCCACCTAAAAGATTGCAGTTGTGGAGACAAGTATTTGCTAAATTTTTTGTATGGGTAAGTGCGTCAGTTGTCATATTGTTATGCAGCGGCTTTTGGATGATATTTGCGGTTTACGGTGGCATGGGTAATGTGCGCCCCTATGTACATACCATGCTCTTACTTGGGGTGATTATGATGGCGTTGTATGGGCATGTTTTTTTTGCTCATTACAAAAAATTATGCCGGGCTGTAGATATGGAAGACTGGCAAGAGGGTGGCAGACAGCTGGGAAAAATAAGAAGGCTGATTGCAGTGAATCTATCTTTAGGTTTATTGGTTGTCATTGTCGCTGGCGCTGGACGCTTTCTTTAACCCGCCGAATAACGGCGTCAAATTTAACGATCTATCGCAACTGGGGTCGTGACCACCGGTTGCGAAGGCTGGAACGGCCGGCGTTTAAAGACGGATAAAGTTAAAAGCAGGCTACAGGTATTGAGCCAAATGTATTAGGCGCTATCTCAAAAATAGAGGTTTTTTGTACGAGCAAGGCCCGAGCGCCTCGAAAGCGCAGTTTCCGGGCGTCAATGAACATTTGAGAGGGGCGAGAACACAGCTGGTGCGAAGTAGATCATTTTCGAGACAGCTTCTATCTACTTGAGGCGGTCAATAACAACATTACGCAGAATTGAAGTATGTGTATGACCCAGCTGAAGATGAATGCTGGTTTGATAAGGGCATTGATCAGGGGTAATAGGAACGGAGCAAATATTCACTGCGTGTGTGAGGTGAGTGTTCTCCTCTTGGCAGGCCGCCAATGCCACTGCCATGAGCAACACGCTGTTGAATCGTAAAAAATTCGATTTTCCTCCTGAACCATTTGGCTCTACTCTCTAGCCCAAGTGATACTGCCCGTCACATAGCGCTATGCTCAACAGCTGAAGAGTTTGCGATGCGAACATAGGTTAGCTGCTGGAGCTGCAGTGGCCCAGCTCATCGGATATGAAGGCGACATGATCGAGCGTAAAATGACGAAATTAATGGGTTGCCAATCGACGTGATGTTTGTTTTTTAACTTGCGCGCCCTCAGGGTTAGCCAGTCATACGACAGTACCCCGTTCGAAATTGGATACTGTCGTTTTTGGAAGAGATGCACTTTACGCTAAAAGAGGAATTCTCCAGAGGTGTTTTCAGCGGAGGTGACGCGGGTTAGAACCGCGTCAGAAAGTCCCAGACTTCTTGTGGCATCCAAGACCCGCCTTGACCTGCATCTGCTGGAGAAGGCGTATGCCCCCCGTCATAGTCACACCATCGGGTTGGGTGATCGTCGGAGCAACCCGCGTAATCCGTGCAGGCATGGCCACCGCGCGGTGCTTTCGGGAGCGCTGCCACCGAGCAGCTGTTTTGCGATGCAAAGAAGTCACTGTTGGAGGTTTGTCCTGCGCCACCGCTTTCTGATTGCCCCAGCGATGACATGAACGCGACGGGTTCACAGCTGGCCGGGCGCGCGAGCCCGCCGCCGGAATGAACCACCGCGGCGCGATAAACACCTGGACGTGCGCAGGCCAAAGTCCAAGCCATGGCGCCGCCTTGGCTAAAGCCCTCTAGTTCAATTCGGTTGGTATCAATGCAAAGGTCCGCTTTCACCTGTTCAAGTATGTCATCCATCAATGCCACGTCTCTTTCGCTGTTCCATATGCCACCGACCGCATCGGGTGCGATAAAAATGGTGCTCCCTTGTGCCAGTGACCACAGACCAAAATAGGAGGGTGCTACGTCTCGACTGCTGCCCGTGGCACCATGGAAGCCAAAAATCAGTCGGTATGGGTGGTTTGAGTCGTAGTCATCTGGAATTCGAAGTGCGTATGTTCGCCCCTGTAAATTGATGGTGCCGCTGTTAAGCGTTGGTGTAGTGCCGCAGCCCGCAGAAGTTCCGGCTTCGACAATAACACCAGTGAATTCACCACCATCATTACTGTAGATGGCAAGGCCAGAGAGGGTGGCATTATCAATTTGAGAAGTTGCTTCAATGGTTAGCGACTCATCGGCTACCAAAACGTCTGGGATCACCAAATCATACGCCACGTCGTGGCCCACTTCAGCAAACAAGTCGAAGTTCTGAACCACGGGTTGCCCCTCAACGGTAACACTGAACTGTCGTGCTCCCGCCATGGTTTGGTACATCTCTACAAAATGGAGTTTTAGGCTGTAGCTCGCATTGGTGACCGGGATATTGTAGGTGGTAGTACCATAACGTTCGCTCTGGTAAAGCGCAGGCTCAGAGGTGCCGCTAATCGGGTCGCTTGTTGAATTACGGGTGCCGCCAGAGGCAAAACGATCGGGGTTGTATTCAATGCCATCCAAAGTTACGGCCTGCCCACCTGCGTTGAGGGCATAGACCAGCGTCGCATTGTCTGGAATCATGCCAGAACTTGAACTCGAAGAAGAGCTGCTTGAAGTAGATGAGCTGGACGAAGAACTACTGGATGAGCCGCCAGAGCTGCTTGTTGAACTGCTAGAGCTGCTCGTTGAAGAGGAACTGCTGGTCGACGAGTTGTTATTGCCGCCACAATTGCTCAACCCCAGGGCCAGAGCTACCCAAAGGGCAGGAATTATTGTTTTATGGGCTCGCGTGATCATTCGCACAGTACCTCTTATTGTGTTTTTTTATGTTGGACTGACTTTTTTGGGGTCCACTGCGCGCGACCGCTCACTCGCGGGCGCGAGGTACTATCCTTCAGGCGATTTAAAGCCTACATCGAATGGATTATCTCAGTACCCAAACCTTATCGGTTTTGGCCAACGGCTAGGTCGGCCCTACTGGACTCATTCTGTCAGATAATAAGCCAAATGCCGGGGGCCTTAGGTGACAGTGTTGGCAAATTGATCGGTTGGTCAGAAACACATCGCTATAGGTGGTGTACATTTTGGGTAAGTTTCAGATTGTTTCTGATCTTGCTATTTCAGAAATTGAGCGTTGCGTTGTTAAAGCGCTCGGTTGATTCATTGAGTACAAGGGGGCTTCTGGTCAAGTTCAGACGACATCTGGCCTACAGAGCTTTTCGAGTTCAAGGCAGTGTTTTGACCTTTTTTACTCCTGCAAAAACGGCATTTCCGCCATTCATGACGGTCGCAGCATACTGGCGGTCTGTCAAAAAACATTAACGAATAAATCGGGAAGCTCTGTGGGCCATGAGGGCCCGTCACGACTGCACGGATGCAGAAGGTAGAACGACGCAGGAAGCCCAAGCCGAGAAGCCATTGGGACTTGATCAGAGGTTCCCTAGGTAATCGCCTTTGTGATATTTGATTGAAAAGTTGACCTTCTTCTCTCCCCAAAATTAAGGTTTATTGGGCGATGTGTTGCAGGAGCTGATCTAGAAATTGCGGCTCGACGGCCCCTTTTGCCTCGTGTAAACGTCTTTTTTACTGCTTGTTAAGCACCACGTACCTCAATAGGGTAATGCGCATGATTTGGGCGACACATGAGGCCCTTATTAAGTAGCCAATATTGTGAGTAACGTCGATCGCTCGCGATGATGGACGAGTTTCAGCCACAGTATCCTAAAAAAGTAGTGAAAGAAGGCTAGCCACCGCCACGACTGAGCTTTGGGTGATGGGGGGCATCCGTTTTATGGCTCAAAGCCTTTTGGTAGTAGCAGCCAGTCACCTTGAAGTTTTTTCTAGCAGGTCTAATAAAAGGTTTAACTCGCTTTTATCTAGAGGCTTAAACAATGCAACGGCTGCATAAGCAAACGCGCTGCTTGCGTCATGAAAGACGCTTTCGCCAGCGTCTGATAAAGCAACAAAACTGACCCTGGCATCACGAGGGTTACTTTCCTTTTTAATCAAGCCGATTTTCTCCATTGGATTGAGAAGGCGTGTCACGCCGGAGGGACTTAAACCGACCTTTTCGGCCAGTTCGCTGCGCCGTAACTTTCGACTGCTATCGGCGTACAATTGGTAAAGCACCAAAAACTCGGATAACCCAATACCATGCACTGAAAGCGCGGAGCCTAAGCGCTTTTGGAGTTTGCTGTGCGTATTGATGACGGCCATCGCCAGTTTGACTTCAATTTCTTTCATGAGCTCACCTACTTGATAAGTGTTTGATTACGCAAGTATAGTTGAAAGCTAGTTGCGAGGTCAACTATTAACTCGGTAATCTTTTATGTCCGGTTAATGCGGTACAAGGGCGTGCCGCTGTTGGCGGAATGGCGAATGCCGGTGGAGGGTAATGGGGAAAAGAGTGGTAGGGTAGGCCTTAAAGGGCGCCTCTAAAAATTAGGGTTTTTTCGTGAGAGCAAGGCGGCGCTGTGCAGAAAGCCCCAATGTACACGGGTAATCATGAATCACTTCCTTGTGATTTGTCCTGCGGGCAGCTGAGCTATGCAAATCGGCTATCCTGCCAATTTGTGAGGATTCGAGCACGGCGCTGACGCCGCTACTGCGGACGTTAATTTTTAGAGATACCCTTAATGAGTGTTGGGTATCTTGAATCACAAACTGCCACAGTTCATTTTCTTGCGGTTGTAGTTTGAAACAACCAGCTACCTCCGAAATAGAGTAGATAGTAGAGTTTAATCCCTCAAATGATCATGAATATACAAATGTCGTTGCTCGAGTGTTAAATTTTCCCCGCGAATGCCCTGTTAATCTTTAGGCAATGATTCATTTACCTGAGCATCTCTAATAGCTTGATTGATTTCCTGAACCAGTCCAGGAAGCTCTTTTTTATCGTAACCAACATGCTTTGCGATCACTTTACCATCAGCACCAACAATAAGCATAAACGGAATAGATTCAACACCAAAGCGCTTGGATATTTTGCCATTTTTATCGTGTGTTAAAATAAGATCATAGTCAGCAAGTACCTCTGATATCCCCTTAAATATTTTTCTACTCTCCTTTAAGTTAATTGCAATTACTTGAATATCTTCTACACCTGCTTTTTCTTGAATTCCGCTTAAGACGGGAAGTTCCTGCATGCAATGTGAACACCAAGTCGCCCAAAATGAAATAATAGATACCTTTCCCAAGTAATTGGAAGCCAAAATCTTATTACCGGAAGACGTCTTACCCAAAAATCCTGAGACTTCATCACCGACTTCAACTGCCGCGCTTGTGAAAGAGCTAAGAAATAGAATGCCGAATAGAATGACTGTCGTTACATTTTTCAATATTTTCATTTAAAGAGGTACCTATTAGTTAATCTAAGCAATATTGTGGCAGCATTACTTTCGTCAAGCCTATTTGCTGACCAGTATTCTGAGGTGCGCCAAGGATGATGTAATCCCTTAAATGGATGTTCGATAAAGCATTATAACAACACTTATAGCAAAATTGACCGTTTGTGGGAGTATCGTTGTGGGCCGTGTGTGTTACGTCCGATGAATGTTTTTGAGCGGCCCTCGTATATGAGCTCAACCCACTTGGGCGGTGATGGCGGTATATCTGAACGAATACCGGTGGTCTAGGTATCGTCACACTGCAATCGGCGCCACGTTGGCCTAATTTACGCGTGTGGCATGTAGGATCGAAGTTAGGCAGGAAGGTTTGCATGCGATAGTGAAGTGGAAGTAGAAAAATGAAAACGTAAGCGTTAATCACCCTGAAGGTTCCGCAGATCCAAATATTTCACCAAAAATTAGGTATTTATTCACAGATTATTGTTTTTCATCCGATAATAATGCCTCAAATGTAATTAGCTTCAATGTACTCGCGATATACTCATGGATGCAAGTTAGCGTGAGCGTCAATGACTTCATATCAATTGAATTATAGAACTACGGCTTAGAAGTAGGTTTTGATATCTTAAATCGATAGATTAAGTATACGGGATATTTCAAAGCGTAATATAGGAAGCTATCAACGCAATGCTTTTGAAGCGCGATCATTGTTTGGTTGTTGTTAGCGAGTAATATAACAGGGCGCACGCAAGCGACCGATAAATTGAAACGCATCGAGAAATTTAAGCAATCTAATTTTAGATATCGCAATTATAATCAAGGACGCAAAATTGTTTTGGAAAATCAATCGTACTTAAATATTGCAAGACTGCTGCAAGAATCCCAATATGAATTTGTTGCTATAACCCCTGAATCACATCGACGTGTGCTTGATCGAGGCGGTCTAGGTCAAGATGTGCGCGATATCTTTGGATGGAATAAGCCTTTTATATCTAGCGCATTACCTGAAATCGTATTGGCAGAGTTGCAAAAAATAGATGCTGTGAAAGTCGTGAATGATCACTATGTTTCGACAATTCGCTTTGCCACATTACGTAATAATATCTACTTGCATTCCGGGTTTCCCACCACAGATCGGGATGCCGTATTTTTTGGGCCAGATACCTACCGCTATGCTCGTTTTTTGCAGCAGAACGTCACTTCAGCCAATAGGGTTGTTGATGTGGGGTGTGGTAGCGGCGCCGGTGGGCTTAGCCTTAGTGACCGAGTGGAGAATATTTGTTTAGCGGATATCAACCCTTTAGCGCTTAAATACGCAAGTATAAACGCCGAAGTTGCGGGTGTTTCAGAAAGAACCGAAACGACTTTTAGCAATATATTGGCGCAACTTAAAGGTGAGGCTGATCTTGTTATATCGAATCCTCCATATCTAGTTGACGATAGTAAGCGTGCTTACCGTCATGGCGGTGAACTTCTTGGTGCTGGTTTGTCGGTTGAAATTGTCAGGCAAGCACTAAGCCACTTAAACAAAGGCGGTAAGCTTGTTCTATATACCGCTAGTGCTATCGTAAACGGTGTAGATACTTTTTGGCAGGCCATTCAGCCTTGCCTAGCGAACCGCAACCTAGCTGTTCAGTATGAGGAAATTGATCCTGACGTTTTTGGAGAAGAGCTCGAGCGGAATGCATACCATACCGTTGATCGACTCGCTGTAGTAGGGCTCATCGTAGATATTAAATAACTATTTACGTTTGTTGAAAAAGTACATCTAATCTACCTATGATCTTGAGTGTTTTAACGTTAGTGTCACCACATTTATTAAAAATTAGTGGGTGTAATCTTGGACTTAGATAAGATTCGCCAACAAAATTGGAATTCAAAAACCAATAAACCCTATATAATTTATATATTAACTTAATTTAAATTATATTGAAGCGTGGTAGGGTTGTTAAGTTACTGTATAAAGTGAAACGATAACCAGGTATCAATAATGCTGTGACTATACAGTTAATGCTGTAAAAACGAAGTATTCATTAAAAAATTACACTAGCGCTAGATGAGAGTTTTAGCCCAACAAGGGAATGTAACCATGAACCATCGAAAACTTCAAAATGCTCAATCTGAAACTGTGAATGTTCAAGAGGATTGCCATCATTCAAGGTGTTACGACAGTCATGATTTCCATCAAGTATTGATGCGCTATGGTCATGAAAGAATTGTACCTAAAACGCCGCAAGAAGACGAAGATTGGGAGGCAACACTAGAAAGTAGTCAAGCGTTATCGCGATTGGAAATCCAATTTTTAGAAATTGAGCGTCAAAAAATTTCTAATATGGCCGCGGAGGCCCCCACAACCCCGGCAGATTTTGTCACTTGGTTTGAAGCGCTTCGCGAAACTGGTCCTGGGCAAAATGATCCACTTTTTCCTTGGTTAGTGGATTCAGCCTCGGAAGATCAAATGCGTTGGTTTATTCAGCAGGAAGTGGCAGGAGAAGCTGGGTTCGATGATCTGGTTGCTCTTACTCAGCTGAGAATGCCCGTACAAGCAAAGCTTGAAATGGCCAGTAATTACTGGGATGAAATGGGGCGCGGCAATGAGCGGGCAATGCATGGGCCAATGTTGAGTGCAACCGTACGTGAATTAAATATTTCCAGCAACAGTGCTGATAATGCTGTATGGGAGGCGCTCTCTCTCGGTAACTTGATGCTGGGGCTTGCCTATAATCGTCGCTACGCTTATCACTCGGTGGGCGCGCTTGGCGCGGTAGAACTCACAGCGCCAACACGCACAGTTTGGGTCGCTAGAGCACTTGAAAAATTAAACATTTCTAAGTCCGGGTGTCTGTATTTTAATATTCATTCAACCGTGGACGTGAGGCATTCCAAAGAATGGAATCAAGAGGTTATCGCAAGTTTGGTTGAACTCAACCCAAGTGCTGCCCAAGCGATCGCAGAAGGTGCCCTCATGCGATTGAACGCAGGAGCACGGTGCTTCGACCGCTATCGACAAGAATTTGGGATTGATAGCAGCTCTACTTCGATACATTAATTATTGCCATGGCAGCTATATTAAGTAGCCAAAAACAAAACCTTCGCTGTTTTGTTATTGGCAATGGCCCTATCGCGCTGAGTTGTGTAAAAACTCTAGGTGCAGCCGGATATACGATTGTTGCTGTGTATTCATTTGATGGAGCTTTAAAAGCTTGGGCCGATGACGAACGAGTGGTACATAGCAGTAGCCGTAAAGCATTTAAAGAATGCATGCAGAACCAACCCTTTGAGTTCTTATTTAGCATAAACAATCCCTGGATTATACCGCCGGAGATACTCTCACTTCCATTACGGCGAGCCATAAACTTTCATGATTCGCCTTTGCCTAAATATGCAGGGTTAAATGCCACATCATGGGCGCTGATTAACGGAGAAACTCACCACGCGACCACTTGGCATATCATTGACGCGAGTATCGATACCGGACAAATCCTGAAGCAAGTCCGTTTTTCGATTACCGATGATGATACTGCAATTTCCGTAAATCGGCGTGTTTTGGAGCTTACAATTCAAGCGTTCTCAGAATTGCTAAAAGAGCTATCTATGGGCACAGAAGTACCTGTAGACCAACCTTCCGGGGGCGGCAGTTATTATTCGGGTAAAGATCGTCCAAACGCTGCCTGCAGTCTTTCTTTTATGCAATCGTACAAACAAAATCACAATCTCGTACGTGGTTTAGACTTTGGCCCAGTTTATAACCCCTTAGGTCGCCCCAAATTAATGTTAGCAAACGGGCCCATTATTGTTTCAAGCATGCGCCGGGTTTGCACTAGCCCGTCTAAAACCCCTGGGCAAATTCTTGAAGTTACTGATGAAGGGCTAACGCTTTCATTTGTCGATGCCGATGTTTTATTGACCGGTCTATGCCGTCTATCCGGAGAAGCACTTGGAGTTAAGGGGCTCCGTAAGTTTGGATGTCGCGAAGGTCAATGTCTTCCGAAAATTTCAGAGGCAAGTAGGCAGGAATTGTCCGCGTACGATAGTGAGGCGCGCGCTGAAGAATCGTTTTGGATTGCGCGCTTATCAAACCTTAAGCCTTACGCACACCCATATGTTTGCTCTCATAAGAAGGTAAAAAGTGGGTGGCGTTCACTGTCAAAATTACAAGATTATGCAAATTCATTCATTGATTATTTTGCCATAATCGCAGGCTACTTGGCACGTCTTTGTAATGAGGATAGCTTTAATGTAGGGTATGTAATCGACAATCAATCTGATTTAGTCCGCCAATTCTTTGCTTCGGTTATCCCATTAGAAATTGCTTCGGCAAATACCAGTAAATTGAGCTTTGATGATTTTAAAAAGCAATTTGAAATAGAATTGGATCGTTGCTGTAATGCTCGAATCGCGCTCGACGTACTTGCGAGGCACCCACACCTACAATCATTTACAGATTGGCCAGACTTACCTATAACGCTCAGCCTGTGGGATACACCCAATGCAATAAATGAATCACGCATTAAAGGACAGTTGGGCTTCTTCTGCTTTAGAGATGCTAGCCCTCCTGAATTATTTTATAGAGGCCATATTGATCAGTGGCAATTGGAATCGATGACCAATCAGCTAGAAGCATTTGCCAAAGAATGCAAAAAAAATGGACTGCAACCCCTGAATCAAATATCTTTATTGTTTCCACATGAGCGCACGCAGATTCTTGAGCAATGGAATAATACGCAGGCCTCATATCCAGATCAGGAAAGTGTCGATTCATTAATTTCCCGACAAGCCCTGGCGACGCCCAATGCGGTTGCAGTCAAGTGCGGTGAAAAATCAATCAGTTATCAGCAGCTAGAAGTCCGAGCGAATCAGATTGCAAATGAAATTCGACGTCGTGGGGATTTCACAGGGAAGCCGATCATTCTTTGTTTGCCGCGCTGTGTCGATTTGGTCGCCACTTTAGTTGCTATTATAAAAGCGGGCGCGGCTTACCTGCCTGTTGATCCGAAAAATCCCTCGGAACGAGTTAAGGCGATTGCGGATGATAGCGGAGCGACTTGTGTTATCACGCTCTTGGAATTACAAGATAAATTTCACTTCGATATAGATTGTGTGATTGCATTAGATACATTGAAAGAGCCGTTACGACCTCAAGAGGCACCTCATATCGAAAGCCGAAGGCATGGTGATTCGTTGCTATATATAATCTATACCTCCGGGTCAACAGGAAAGCCTAAGGGCGTTAAGATTTCGCATCGCTCGCTGATCAATCACAGTTGGTTCATGTCCAATAAGTATCGACTCGGAACAAGTGACCGAGTGCTGCAATCTGCTTCAATTGGGTTTGACGTGGCAGCCGAGCAAATATTTCCTGCATTGTTTAGTGGTAGCGCAGTGGTTATTCGACCAGATGACTTATTGGAGTCGTTTAGCCGATTTGAGACGTTCATTCAGAACAATGAAATTACTGTTGCTATTTTACCAACGGCATTTTGGCATGAATGGGTTTTGGATCTTACTACTGAAAAACGGTTTATTCCTGCAACATTAAGATTGATTGCGGTAGGCACGGAGAAGGTGCTAAGCGATCGATTAGACGACTTCGTTCAACAATGTCGACAGCAAGTCGATTTTTATCAAGGCTATGGTCCAACCGAAACCACTATCACCTGTACCATGTACTCCCACAATAACGAGAGCCGATTTAAGCAACGTGAAATTCCCATCGGCAAGCCGCTGCCCAACGTACGTCTGTATGTACTCGACCGGAACTTACAGCCGGTTCCGATTGGCATACCTGGCGAACTCTTTGTTGGAGGGGATGGAGTCGCGTTGGGTTACCACCACCAAGAGGCATTAACTGACAAATGTTTTATTGCCAACCCCTTTAAGGCTGAAGGTAATGAACGTCTTTATGGCACTGGTGATGTGGTAAAGTGGACCCGCGATGGGCAGCTCGTTTATATCGAGCGTAACGATTTTCAAGTGAAAATACGTGGTATGCGTATCGAAGTGGCGGAGATAGAGGCGCTCTTAGCCAACCACGATTGTGTTAAACAGGCTATCTGTAAGGCTATCGACCATGGGCGACGCGGGAAAATCCTAGTGGCATATGCCACCTTGCATTCGCCGGGCGTTAGCGAGGCGGAATTAAGTGCCCACCTAAAAGCACGCCTGCCAAGTTATATGGTTCCGGCACATATCATTTTATTAAGTGCCTTTCCTTATACCCATAACGGGAAGCTTGATCTACGCGCTCTTCCTTTACCTGAGATGGATAAACAACGCGCAGCGAAGGATAGCCCTCAAAGTAATATCGAGAAAAATCTCGCGGCATTATGGCAAGATATGCTCGGCGTAGAACGTGTCTATTTAGACGATGACTTTTTTGATTTAGGTGGGGATTCGCTGTTATCTATTCGAATGGTGGACTATATCAACCGCCACATCTGCCCGGAGATCGGATACTCCAAAATCCTGTCGGCTTCCAGCCTGTTTGGCCATTCAACTATCCGAAAACTATTGGCACACTTGCTAAACAATACTCAAGAAAGCATAGTAAAAAGTTCTATCATACCCATTAAGGAGGCAAATAAGGCCCCCACCCTTTATTTTGTGAACTCCACCCAGGAGGCCAAAAAAATAGCTGAGTACCTAGCCCCAAATTGGGGTATGCACAGTTTAAACATATTCACTCAATGCTTGCGCCTCGGCGAGGGAAAAAGCATTGATTTAATTCGCGATTTGGCACAGATAATGGCGGATGATGTTTCGCATCACCAGCCTGAAGGAAATATTCGACTTATTGGTTACTGCCAGGATGGTTTGCTTACGGTCGAAATCGCAAATGCACTTATGCAAAAAAAACGAGTCGTCGATTTTATTGGGTTATATGACGTCATATTTTTTGATGAATCGGGTATACCCTTAACGCAACGGATTGACATAGCGCTCGATCTTGGTGGGAAATATTTGATCGACAAAGCCACGTTTTTGTGGCTCAGGGTCAACAAAAGGATAAAGAAATTATTCAGCGCTATATCAACAGAAAAATCTCAAGTAGTAGAGGATATCGTGCAGCTAGATAAAAAATTTTACAACGATTACCTACAGAGTATTCGGAGTGGTTGTCCGCATGTGTTTGATGGACAAGTCGATTTATTTTTAAGCCGAGAATTTCGCGCTAAAAATCTAGACGGAACGCGGTCAATTGCCCTAGGGGGTCTTAATATTCATCAATCGATGACAGCACATCACGATATATTTTCTCCGGCTCATATACAGTCAACCGCAGGGTTTTTATCAACGCTCGTATTAGCCAGGGCAGAAAAGCACCACCAAGATAAAAGTACTCATATGCAGGATGATAATCCGAAAAAGGCAGGCCTAATGGAATCTAGCGTTGGCTAACCTGTAGAAGTCCAGACGAGATCTGGCCTCAGCTGTACCAGCGGCTAAGCACGCAGTTTTGTGCCATCTGGATCGCTTGCGCCCTCGCCTTTAGGATTAAGGCCTTATTCTTCATTAACTTTCTAATTCCCCATGGAATATTTAGTGACTAATCATATAAAACATTTAATGGCTGTTTTCTTTCTGCTAGGTGCTAGCGCCACCTCTGGCATGGACCTAACTATCAAAGCGCCTAAAACATTTGCAAAAATACAACCTACAATGTACGGCTTGTTTTTTGAAGATATAAACTTCGCCGCCGATGGTGGGCTTTATGCCGAGCTCGTAAAAAATCGATCATTTGAATTTGACGACCCATTAATGGGGTGGTCACAACCTCATACAGATTCTAATACTTTGAATTTGCAATCCGGCCATGCGACACCAATCAGTAGTTATGCTGAAGGCCGTTATAGTACGCACCTGCGCATCCGGGTGAACAATGATAAAAACTACAATATTGTCAATGAGGGGTTCCGCGGTATTGGTGTACACAAAGGCAAGACATATACCTTTTCATTAAATGCAGCGCGAACCCAAGGTAAGCTCAATAAAATTATCGTTCGCTTGATTGGGTCAAATAAAAAAATTATAGCCGAAACAACTATTGCTCCAATATCCAAACAATGGCAATCCTACAAAACCAAATTGATTGCGTCGGCCACTGATGCTAAAGCCGAGTTATCTCTATCCTTTCGAGGAACAGGTGATATTGATATCGATATGGTTTCCCTGTTTCCCGTGGATACTTGGAAAGGTCGCCCCGGAGGATTGCGAAAAGACCTTGTAGAGCTTTTGGATGATTTAAACCCAGGATTTTTACGGTTTCCAGGCGGTTGCATTGTTGAAGGAAGAACGCTGGCCCAACGGTATCAGTGGAAAAAGACGGTGGGGGATATCGACAATCGCCAAATACTAATAAGCCGTTGGAATAACGAACTGCCACACAAGCCTGCACCTGACTATTATCAGTCATTTGGCCTGGGCTTTTTTGAATATTTTCTATTAGCTGAAGACTTGGGTGCGGAACCTTTGCCGATTCTAAATTGTGGTATTGCCTGTCAATTTAATACCGGTGAAGTAGTGCCATTAGGCGAGCTGGACCCGTATGTGCAGGATGCGCTAGATCTGATCGAGTTCGCTAATGGTCCTGTTAATACTCCCTGGGGTAGATTGCGCGCGGATATGGGCCATCCAAAACCTTTTAATTTAAAGATGATCGGGGTTGGCAATGAACAATGGGGGCCGGATTATATCGACCGTTTAAAAGCCTTTAAGCAAGTCATTGAGCCACAACACCCAGAAATCACGATTGTATCAGGTTCCGGTCCTTTCCCAGATGGGCGGCATTTTGATTATGCAATGAAAGCGTTAAGAAAGCTGGACGCCAAGTTAATTGACGAACATTATTATAAAAAGGCCCAGTGGTACTTAGATAATGTTACTCGTTATGATGACTACGACCGCAATGGGCCAAAAGTGTTTGTAGGGGAATACGCTGCGCAAAGCGTTGGCGTGTTAAGCCCTGATAATAAAAATAATTGGGAAACAGCATTGGCTGAGGCCGCATTTATGACCGGCTTAGAGCGCAATGCGGATATTGTAACGCTTACATCTTATGCACCTTTGCTCGCTCATGCTGAGGCCTGGCAGTGGGCGCCAGATATGATCTGGTTTGATAATTTACGTGCTTATGGAACGCCCAACTATTATGTACAAAAATTATTCTCGAATAATAAAGGTACAGATTTAATGACAGTACTTTATAAAGATCATGCGGTGACGGGGCAAAACAACCTATATTCTTCAGCAGTAAAAGATTCGAACGCTGGTCAATTGATCGTCAAGTTAGTCAATATTGGAAAAGCTGAATTACCAGTGAAGCTGACCTTTAAAGACGGAGAATTGTCGGGCCAAGGCGCAGTTATTACCTTAACAAGCAGTAGCCTGAGCGATGTTAATTCATTTACTAATCCTTTCAACATTAGTCCTTCCGAGGAGAAACCACTAAAGTTCAAATCTGAAAGCGTAAAAATAAACCTGTCTGCTCACTCGGTTACAATCGTGAGACTAGGGCTATTTCAGGGATGATATTCTTAATATAGAACCGTAATTATGGTGCCATCTTCTGTAAAATCCAGGTGGTGATTTCCGCTTCCACCTTACCTTGGAACCCACCGGCAATTTTTTCCTGCGCAACATGTTTCAACTGGTAATTTTCGCTATAGTACCGCTTTAATTCATTTTCACGGACTGAAAATGGTGGACCATCATATAAACACTGGTTGTATTCATAGGTGATCAGCAACTGTGAAACTCCATGAATAAGCGTTATTAAATGACGCGCATAGCGTTCGCGAGTTCTATCAGGCAGTGCCACCAATGCAGCCCTGTCATAGACGGCATCAACCGATCCGAGCACGCTGCTTGATAAGTCGAATATGTCGCCTACCCAAATATCGATATTGGAGGCACTGTAATGAACCAGTTTTTCAGTCGAAGTGATTTCTGGTACTAAATCCAACTCTTGAAATAATTCGTTTATGGCAAGTGGGCTCAATTCTACGCCTGTAATCTTAAATCCACGCTCAAGCAACCAGGCAATATCGCGCGTCTTACCGCACAAGGGAAGGAAGAGGCGCGCACCTTTGCCCAAGCCAAGCTTTCCAATATGCTCAATCAATGCTGGATTGGCATCTCGTTCATGAAAGCCGATTTCACCCCGTTCCCATTTTTGATGCCAAAAATCTATATCCACAGTCATATCCTCTTAATATATTCATTGGGTAGTCACCCTCAAGCGAAGGTCTAATGTTGTTTCCGGTGCCGTTCTCTCGTAGGATACAACTTAAAGTCAAGCAATTCGAGAGGCGAGACCATGGACATTTCAAAGGTGATCAAGGCAACGGGATTGCCAGCCTCTACTTTGCGACATTATGAAAAAGGGACTTATCCAGTCTTATGACCGAAATGGGTTGAGGTGGCAGTTTAATACGGATATCTTGCAGAAGTTGGCATTGATTTCCCTAGGGCATCGCGTCGGCTTATTACTTGATGAACGAATATATAGCCGCACAAGTAGCTTAGGGTGTGATGCACTTCAGATTTGAACCCCGTATACTTAAGAAAGCGGTGCCCTTGAAACACCAGCCAATTTGCATACTGGCGCCAGTGTTTCAATGGCGATGGTTAAAAAAGGTAAGGGCGATCTGCCTGATCGCCGGGTAAATAGCCCCCATAAAAACAAGGTATTTATGGCGCTCCTAGATGGGTTTTTCGGTTTACCGCTGAACTCCCCGACTAAAATAATGATAATACACCACCGGTATCACCAATAATGTTAAAACGGTGGAAACCAATAGCCCAAAAATCAAACTTACGGCCAGGCCTCCAAATATGGGATCATCCAGAATAAAAAAGCCGCCCATCATAGCCGCCAGTGCGGTTAAGGTGATGGGTTTGGCGCGCACGGCGGCGGCCGAAATGGTGGCATCGCGCAAGTGTTTACCTGCGGCCACCTCTTGTTGAATAAAATCCACTAATAAAATAGAGTTGCGCACAATAATACCAGCCAGGGCAATCATGCCAATCATACTAGGTGCCGTAAATTGTTGGCCGAGTAAGGCGTGTCCGGGCAATATGCCAATAATGGTTAAGGGGATCGGCGCCATAATAATGAGGGGTAAACCGTAGGAGCGAAACTGCGCCACTACCAATAAATAAATGAGAATTAGCCCAACGGCGTAGGCCGCACCCATATCGCGGAAGGTTTCAAAAGTGACTTGCCATTCGCCGTCCCATTTAATGGCCGCTTGGGTGGCCACTTCGGGCGTGGAAATAAAATGGGTGTTTATCTCACTGGGGTCGATGGCCGTTTGAATGGCAGCGAGGCCGTACAAGGGGCTGTCGGTAGTGCCAGTCACATCCGCTGTTACATACATAACCGGCTGTAAATCTTTGTGGTAAACCGTGGCTTCACGCGTGGTGGCCATTTGTCGAGTGACGGCGGACAAGGGCACCAAGTCGCCACTGCTTGCGCGCACGTGCAATGACTGAAGTGCATTTAAATTGCCCTTATCCGACGACGGTAGTTCCACTCGAATGGGTACGGCCGTGTGGCTGTTTTGGGTGTGCAAGTAGGCCATGTCTTCCCCCTCAAAGGCGGCGGCAATGGCTTGGGTAATGGCCATTTGCGTCACCCCGAGGGCGGCGGCGCGTGCTTGATCCACCGCTAAAATCCAACGGGTTTGTTCTGCCTCTAGTGTGCTGTCAACCTCGACGACACCGTCACTATGGGCAAAGGTGTTTATCAATTGCTTGGCCGTGGCTTCGCGTTGGGCGTCGTTATAGCCATAAACCTCTGCCACCAAAGGGGCCAATACCGGTGGCCCTGGTGGCACCTCTACCATTTTGACATTGGCGTTGTGGGTTTTGCCTATGGCCACCAATTGCTTACGAAGGCTTAGGGCAATTTCGTGAGATTGTCGCGCACGTGCGTGTTTGTCTAAAAGGTTAACTTGGATATCACCTTGATGACTTTCAGTTCGCAAATAATATTGGCGCACTAAGCCATTAAAATTAATGGGGGCGCTGTTACCCGAATACAATTGATAATGGGTGACTTCTGGAACGGTATCCAAGTAATTGGCCAAATCTTCAAGGGTAGCTTGTGTGGCCTCAAGGGCTGTGCCTTCGGGCATATCCACGACAATTTGGAATTCACTTTTGTTGTCGAAGGGCAACATTTTTAAAATAACACTTTGCGTTATGGTTAGTGCAATGGCGCCTGCAATTAACACCATAAGGACTGCCAACAATAGCCATCGGTTACGGCGGCCATTCCGGTCGTTTAAAAAGGGCATCATCATCTTGTTAAACAGTGCTGGGTTTTGGGCGTGCTCTGCGGCCTTATGCTCACTTTTTATGTTTTGAAACAAGCGACGGTAAAGCCAAGGCGTAAACATAAACGCCACCGCCAGCGATATAAGCATGCCAGTACTGGCGTTAATGGGTATGGGTAACATATAAGGCCCCATCAAGCCGGTGACAAAAGCCATGGGTAGCAGTGCGGCAATGACGGTAAAGGTGGCCAAAATAGTGGGGCCGCCCACTTCGTCCACTGCCTTGGGGATGGCCTCGGTGAGCGATTGCGCGCCCATTTGCAAGTGGCGGTGAATGTTTTCCACCACCACTATGGCGTCATCAACCAAAATACCAATGGAAAATATCAGCGCAAACAGTGACACGCGGTTTAACGTAAACCCCCAAGCCCACGAAGCAAATAAGGTAATACCCAGCGTGACCACAACGGCAGCGCCCACTACTAAAGCTTCGCGTCGTCCGAGTGCGAACAACACCAAAACCACCACCGAAAGGGTGGCGAAAATCAGTTTTTTAATCAGTGTTTGGGCTTTGTCTTTAGCTGTGGCGCCATAGTCACGGGTAATGGTCAGCGCCACATTCTCTGGAATACTGATATTGCGCAGTTGTGTTAAGCGCTCGATCACTTGGCTTGCTACCTCCACTGCGTTTTCCCCCGGCTTTTTGCCCACGGCAAGGGTCACAGCGGGGTAGCGGCCTGCGGGAAGGCCTGTTTCAATGCCCGCAAGCCCCGCACCGAAGGTCACCTGTTGTGTGGGCGTGCTGACGGTATCCTCCACCCTGGCCACATCGCGCAAATACACAGGTGCTTGCTTGAACACGCCCACCACCACATCGGCTACGTCGCGGGCGCTGGTTAAAAAAGTCCCCGCTTGTAAGTCGATTACGGTATTTTGGCTGACCACTTCACCGGCGTTACGGGAGGCGTTCGCTGCTGATAGAGCCCCGCGCAGTTCGCCGAGTGTTAACTGATAGCTTGCCAGGCGTGCAGGGTCTAAGGTGATGTGTACGACCCGCTCGCGTGCGCCTAGGGTGTCGATCACGCGTGTGCCCGGTACCCGCTGTAAATCGGTTTGTAAGGTTTTGGCAATATGGGTCAAGGTTGTGGGGGTGACATCTGGGCTTGTGCTCCAAAGGGTGGCGGCCACTACTGGTACATCGTCAATGCCCTTGGGTTTGATCAAGGCTTGACCCACGCCCAAGTGGGCGGGTTGCCAATCTTGGTTGGAATAAAAAGCGTTGTACAAGCGTACGATGGCGTCATTGCGCGGTTCGCCCACTTTAAAGCGCACGGTGAGTACGGCCATTCCAGGTTGGGTTGCCGAATAAATATGCTTCACCCCGGCAACTTCACTCACCATACGCTCCGCCGGTGTGGTCACGAGGTTTTCCACTTCTTTAACCGTTGCGCCAGGGAACGGAATAAACACATTGGCGAAGGTCACATCAATTTGCGGCTCTTCCTCGCGTGGTGTGACCACAATGGCAAACAAGCCCAAAAGTAAGCCCACTAGGGCCAATAGCGGCGTGATTTCGGTGGTTAAATACTGTTTGGCAATACGGCCCGCCAGGCCTAGGCCACCCATTGCGTTCGGCTTGCCGTCATCACTCACGGTTAAGGCCTCCTATCCACCGTACCGCCTTGGCAGGCTCGGTGACCACTTGCTCACCCAAACTCAAACCCGATAATACGGGTTGTATCTGAGCATTGCTCGACATCGCCGGCCCCAGGCGCAGCACGCGAAAGTTAAGCGATGCGTCCGACAATACGTACACCCCGGTGATTTCACCGCGTTTGACCAAAGCGCGGGTAGGCACCACCAATTGCTCGGAAGACCCGAGCGGGAAGCGCACCTTAACCAGCGTGCCGGGCGTGGCGGCATTTAAATCTTTACCCGTTTGTCCTTTGGGTAAGTCCACCAATATTCGAAAGCTTTGGCTTGCCACATCGGCACTGGGCGGGAAGCGCAATTTTTGCGAGGCGAGCTCGGTGCCGTCCGCCAAGGTGACCAATGCACTGGGGTTATGCCGAACCTTCGCCGCCACAGATGAAGGCAGGTTGACCGCCACTCTTAGCTGTTGCAAAGACAGTCCTGTTAATAACGGAGTACCGGGGGCCACGGTTTCGCCCACTTGCACGTGGCGCTCCAATACCACGCCGGCGTAGGGTGCTGTAATTTGCGTGTACGACAGGTTTTGCTTTGCGCTTTCAAGCGCTGCGTTGGCGGCCTCCAAACGTGCGTTGGCCGCGGCCAACGCGGTTTGTGCTTTGTCGAAGTCGGCCTTGGAAATCAGCTTTTTGTTAAACACGGTCTGCGCACGGGCAAACGCGCGCTCGGCATCGGCCTGATGTGTCGTGGCCTCTTGCCGTTGCGCGCTGGCGGATGCCACCGCCGCTTGTTGCTCAACGCTTGTGATCTCTACCACCAAAGCACCCTTGGCCACCAAATCGCCCACGTCAAAGGGCAGTTGAGTGATGCGCCCAGCCGTTTGGGCCGATACCGTGGCGCGGTTGACGGCCTCCAATACACCATCAAAGGTCAGGGCCTCTTCCACTGGTACACGTTGTATCGAGGTAGTAGCAAGCGCTGGTGGTAATGGGCGTTCAGCCACCGGCTGCTCTTTTTCGCAGGCGGTGATGGCCAATGTCAGCACTAGCGCGAGGGCTTTAGGGGTGAGGTGTTTCATGGTGTTCCCTTTTTGATTAACCGTCGTGGACATGTCGCTACGCGTTAAAAGCCTGGCCAGGCTTAACACCCAGTTTTTTTAAAGCAACGGCCAGAGGACAAAACCCCGTAAAAGAGGTTTGCAATAAGTTTAGCCCCACAAAGGCGGTAAAACCCAAAAAGTAAGGATGAACCCAATAGGCCAGGGCCAGGGAGACCAAAATAAAGGTGCCAGCTAAGCGCAATACCCATTGATCAAGGTTTGAATGTATGTGTGTCATAGAACCTCCTGAGGTTTAAATGCACGCCTGTTAGGCGCAAAAATGGCTTTGTAGTACACGGATAATGTCCAACGAGGGACCATCGGTTAAGCGGTAAAAAATGGTTTGCGCCTCACGTCGGGTATTGACCAAGTCATCACCGCGGAGCTTGGCCAAATGTTGAGAAAGCGCTGATTGTGACAGAGGCACCCGCTGGTTGATTTCACTGACGGTCAATTCGCCCTCCGCCAAAGCGCATAGCACTTGCAAGCGGTAGGGGTTGGCCAGGGCTTTTAAAAGCTGGCTTGCGGCCAGAGCATGGGGTTGTAGGGCTTCAATATTGGCAGTGTTCATAAGTGCGTTGGCGCCGGTGTACTGATTAAAATTAGATAACTCTAAATTAGTATCAACTAATATAGTGGCTTTTGAGGTGGTTTGCAAGGTGAGTTTGTAGGGGCGCATCATCTCACGTCATCGCGGCGCTATGCCCTTTGAAGACTGCGGCTACAAAGCTACACTATGCGGCTTTCGGTCATAGGCAGGTGGTTTTAAAGTGAAGGTATGGGGTTTAAGTTTGGGGGTGGTGTTTGGGTTATTGTTGCTACCTGGGTGCGGCGCGTTTTTACCTGGGGTAAAACCTGCCCCTGTTTATGTGATCAAAACCGGTGCCAAAGCAAACCTCGCCGCCGAGGCCCAAGTGGCCGCCACCTTGCGCGAACATTATCGTCAGTGGGCGGGTGTACCGCGCAAATCTGGCGGTATGAGCCCCAAGGGGGTGGATTGCTCGGGTTTGGTGTATATCACCTATAAAGAGAAGTTTGGCATCGAGCTTCCACGATCTTCCGCATTACAAAAAACGGTAGGGGTTGAGGTGGCCAAGGCTGAGCTGCGCCCCGGAGATTTGGTATTTTTTAGAACACAATTGATCAATCGTCACGTGGGCCTTTACATGGGTAAGGGAGAATTTATGCATGTGTCCTCTAAGCGCGGCGTGATGATTTCGCGTTTTACGGACCACTATTGGAAGGGGCGATACGTCACTGCCAGGCGTGTTCAATAATACAATGACGCGCTGTGTGGGTTAAGTGGGTAAGCCCGTATAAATCACGCGTCGCTGCAACCAAAGGCAAATCGCTCGTAACACCACGTAACTGATAAAACTCCACCACAAACCTTGCACGCCAAACGGTTTTAATAACCAATAGCACAGCATAAACCCCAAAAACGACAGCACGGAGGCATTGCGCATGGCTGCAGCCTGGGTGGCTCCAATAAAAATACCATCCAGTTGAAACGCCGCAAACGACAACGCAATGTAAAGGGCCATCCACGGTAATAACTGCTGTGCTTGCACTTGCGTGGCGCGATCTACTGTTAGTGTCGCGACGATATCACTTCCTAGCAGCCCAAAAACGAGAGATAAAACTACAGCGATGCTTGCCGCCAAATGGGTGGTGAGACGAATGCTGTTTTGTAAGCGGTGTTTGTTTTTTGCGCCAATACTGTTGCCTACCAACGACTCTGCCACAAAAGCGAAACCATCCAAAAAAAACGCGCTAAACGAAATACACTGTAAAAGGATATGATTGGCTGCCAATACGGTCGTGCCAAAGGCGGCACTGGCGTTGGTAAACCAAGCAAAGCTTAGCAACAAAAATAGGGTGCGAATAAACATATCGCGATTGTGGCTTAACATGGGTTTGAGCGCATGCCATTGCAAGCTGTTACGCAAGGTGGCAGTTAGATTAAACGCCGTAAAATGTTTACGCGTTGCTAAAAACAGTACCCCCGAGGTAACCCAAAAAACACACCATTCGGCGATAACGGTACCCAGGGCAACGCCGCGCACCCCCATTTGTAGCCCATAGCCCAAGCCAACATCCAACACAATATTTAGGGCATTTAAAGCCACTTGCATAACCAGTAAATGCCGCGTTTTACCCAAACCAATTAACAAGCCGGAATAAACGTATAGGCATAGGGTAGCGGGTGCCCCCCAAATGCGTATGGCAAAATACGTTTGGGAAAGCTGTTCCACATCTGTATGGGCTTGCAAAAGTGAAAATGCCGCAAATTGTAAGGGCGCTTGTAAAGTCACTAAGATGAGTGACAATGCCGCCGCTATAAACAGGCCACTGAAAATGGTTTGCAGCATGCTTTGCCAGGCCCGTGCCCCTACAGCTTGTGCCACAAAGCCTGTAGTGCTCATGCGTAAAAAACCACAAGCCCAAAATAAAAAGTTAAAACATAGTACGGAAAGTGCAAGCGCGCCCAATCCTTTTGGTGAGGCGCCGTGTCCAATAACTGCTGTATCGGCAAGCCCCAATAACGGGGTGGCAGCATTGGCAATAATGACTGGCCAAGCGGAAGCCAGAACGCTGCGATAACTAAGGTTTGGTTGGCGCGCGCTTTTTATTTCCATTTTAAATGCCCTAAATTCAGCTTAAGGGCGCCTCTAAAAATAGAAATTCTTCGTGAGAGCCAGGGCGCACGGCCTGGATGACTGCATGGACGCAGAAGGTAGAGCAACGCATGGAGCAGGTGCCGAGAACCGCGGTTTACACGGGGTAAACCATGAATTACTTCCTTGTAATTCACCCTGCGGGCAGCTGAGCGGTGCAAATTGACTATCCTGCCAATTTGTGAAGGTTCGAGAACGAAGATTGCACCGCTATCGCAGAAAACGTGCATTTTTAGAAGCGCCTTTAAGGATTCACTGGAAATAATTCGATAGGCAAGGGTTGAAGGTCTAAAGTTAGGCTGCTGTAGTTTTTATTAATATTCGCACTTAAATCGGCCGTACTACCGCATTGCCCATCGGCGCCTTTAAAATAAATTTCCACAGCGTGGTCAAAGCGTTCATATTGACATTCGAACACTTTGCTTGATGAAAAAGTGCGCGCCAAGGTCAGTGTGCAGTCAGTTTGATTTAAAAAATCCAACTGCACGCGACTGCCATATTCTGTATTGACCCAGCTGCCCACCAAAGGCGGTGGTGGTGTTACACAACTCACTCCCATCAGTAATAAACAGGTTAATAAAAAAGGCGTGCGCGAGTATTTAAATAATTGTGACGGTGTGCAGGCTTTGTGTGTGCGATGTTTAACGAACATTAGTTGAACTCTATTGTTGATTGGCAAAAGTTTTGTGAAGGCTTTGCGATTTTTTAAATGACTCTCTAATGCTTTAACTTAGTGTGAATTGCTAACTGATTATATAAAAAATAATGGCTACACTGTTTACTTCACACTTTTGATTTGAGATTTTGGTTTAAATTAAAGGTAATGACAGCACAATAAATCCATTTGGGCCACCAGCGATTCCCGCGCACCCCATCTGCGAGTAGCAGTGCAGTAGCACCACCACTACTTCAAGCAGTTCCAGTTCATCCAGCTCCGGTACTTCAAGCTCGGGCGTGATAACCTCTAAACCCTGGCTGCAAACTGGCGGTAACCTTTTTGTCGATGCCGCATTATACGTGACCCCTGACGTTGTGAGCCAAATAGAACAAACGTTGGTATTGGTAGGCTCTGAACAAGAGGCGGCACAAATGCGCCAAACCATGACTCAACCTACGGCGATTTGGTTGGATCGTATTGAAGCCATTGCCGGGGGTGAAGGCAATAACGGGCGCTTGGGCTTAGAGGCGCAACTTCAAAATGCTTTGGCTTACCAAGCCTCCCTTGCTGAGGAAGACGAATTGCTGCCTACCACGGTGGTGACGGTATTAAACAATTTGCCAGGGCGCGATTGTACGGCAACAACGTCTAATGCCACTTTGTTACCTACCCGAGAGAATTTTGCGCATTATAAAATTGAGTTTATTGAGGTGATAGCGCACCACTTTGAGCAGTACCCCAGTTTGCGCATCGTGATAATTTTAGAGCCCAATGCTTTGATGGACTACATCCATGGGAATGAGCATGCAGACTGCGCCATATTACTGGACGATGGTATTCATGCCAAAGCGCTCAGAGCGGCGGCATGGTTGTCTTGGTTGGTGTCGCAGGCTATGGGAGACAGCGCCATTGCAATTTTCGGTTTCGCCACCAATGTGGCCGGCTACATCCCTCTTTTATACCAGCCGATGATGCCCGCGCAAGCGATGCCTACCGCAGCGATCCCTACCGCACACTGCAAGGGGATTTGAACGCCGGGCTCACCATTGGGCCGACACCTGCGGGGCTTGTCACGGCAACTATATTGACGATGGCTTGGCGGCCACTATGAATATCGACCCCAATAACTGGGTACACGCCAGCGATGAGGGACTTGCCCAGTATATTGAAGACAATATGCCCTCCGGTCAGGTGGAAAACTGCATGGGCCAATGTGCAGCGGATGTGGCCGAGTTTGTAAAGGGCTTGCAGTGGGGCGGTGCCGCCAATGGCCGAAATGGCCAATGCAAGCCCTTAAAATACAAGGAGATTTACACATTTTCGCCAGTATTTTAAGGGCGCACAATTCACTAGATAGGAGATCTATTGAATTGACAGGTTAATAGAGCGGCAATATTTTATGTCGGGTTAATCAGTAGAGTAAGTGTTTCAAAATGTCACCATGTGGCCTCTTGACGCTCTGCGGGCTGCTTCATCACCGTATACCAGTCTAATTTACGTGTACTCAACATAATTAGAGTCAGTACGGCAAACAGCAGGCATGAGCCCATTAGCAAGGCATAGTCTTCCGACTGTAAAAGACCATACAGCATGGCGTAGAGCAAAGCCAAAGCACTGGTAAAGCTTGCGGCGCGCAGGGTGCTACCCAATGTGTGCGCCACGTAAACACCAATTAACAAAATGCAAGCACAAGCTGCGATTAGATACGCCCAGCCAAACATCATATGCTCCGATAGCGAAACCAAAAGCAAGTAAAACAACGCTAAGGCCAGGCCCACCAAGCCATATTGCACCGGGTGCACGCGTAGCGCCTTTAGCACCTCGAATAGAAAGAACCCAGCAAAGGTCAGTACGATAAACATCAGCGCATACTTAATGGCGCGGTCACTTTTCACGTACTGGTTTGTTGGATCGATAAAATCGACACCCAATGTTTTTTGTTTAAAGGTGTTGCACTGGCCCTTTTCATAGCAAAGTGAAAAAGCACTTTGCATATTGGTGGAAAAATACGTGGTACGCCAATGGGCTTCGAAGCCCTGATCAGAAATGTAATGTTCAACTGGAAGGTATTGCCCTTGAAAACTTGGGTGCGGCCAATCCGACTGCATGTGCACATGGGATTCTTCTGCCAGAGGGGTGACCTCCAAACGAGAGGTCCCCATTAACCTCAGCCGCACTTCATAGTTCAAGTGCTTGGTGTCTTTAGGGTCAAAAGTAGGGAGTTCTGCATGAACGCCTTGGCCTAACATTGCCAGTTGGGTGCCGGGTTTTACGGTGCGTTCGACAGTATCGGTGACCAGTTTTACGGCACTTTCAAACCCTCTCGGGTCGGCGACGCCAACGGCAACAAAGGGCACATGAAAAGTGTAGGCACTGAGGCTATCGGCATTCAGACCATAGTGTTTAGGGACAACAAACTCGCCTTTTAAAGTACTATTGGCGTGGTACAAAAGCGCGTCAAAAATACCTCGGCGCCGCACCTCCGATTGTAAATCCAAAGTGGCATTTAAAGTCTTTGGCAAAAAAACCAATTCACCTTTTTGCTGAGTCTCCTCATAGGTGCCAGCACCGTATTCGCCTGATTTTCGCAAAACTTTGACGGTTTTGGTGTAAGGCACCACTAATATGGGGCCGGTGAGGGTTTGTGCGTGGCTGGTGCTGTTCGCAATAGAGATTAAAGCTTGGTCACGCGTGTGGCCGCGTTCGCGAATCAAACCGTCTATCATGCTAATGGGGATCATCAAAAACAGGGTAATACCTGCCATGATAATAAATTTTATAAAAAGAGGCTTTTTCATAGGGCCATGCTCCAAGTCAGAGAGGTTCAAAATCCATAGTTCCAAGCTTGGTGCACAACCGTACTCACTGAGTGTGGCCCGTGTGAAGTTTGTGTGGAGATTGTGTGGAGATTTGAAGAAGGTAGATAGAGTCGTTCAGGTGGCGACGGCGTAACTTCAGCTCAGGTTTAGCGTATGGGCAATAAGAGGCTTGCGTTCACGCCGTTATCCGTATTGGCAATGGTAAATCGACCGCCGTGAAGCAGAGCCACTTCTTGCACAAAGCTTAAGCCTAAACCGGTACTTTTCTTGCCGGTCCCAGGCCGAGGTAAGGAATAAAATCGTTCAGTAATCCGCGCAAAGGCAAACTCCGGAATCGTGGCCCCCTGGTTGGACACTGTCAGGGTGAGCATTCGGTCAGATGCTGTCGCGGTAATACAGATAGAGGTCTTGGGGGTGCTAAAATCGATGGCGTTATCCAGCAAATTCATTACCGCTTGATCCAATAAAAATGGGTCGCCTATCACCACAGGCGTGTTTGGAATATGAAGGTCAACCGAAAGATGTTTGGACTCACATTTGGCTTTGCAGTGCGTCACCAATTGGGCAATACGTTGGTCACTTTGCCAGGGTTTTTGTTCGCCGGGTGTTTGCAGTTGCTCGATGTGCGCCAGTTGCAAAAGGCGGTGGATTAACTGCTCCAAACGTTCGCTTTCATGGTGAATATTGTCAATAAAACGCTGTTGTCGGGCCGCGTCCATGGGGGTTTGTAGAAGCTCGGCTGCTGCCATAATGCCTGCCAAAGGGCTTTTTAGTTCATGTGCAAACGTTTGTACATAGTGCTCAACATAGGCTTTGCCATCCAGTTGCTTACGCATGGTTTCTAAGGCACTGGCAAGCTGTTTCAGTTCGTGACTGTGTAGCCGGTTAAGGGGTAATTGCGCACGCTCACCTGCACTTACGGCGTTGGCATATCGGCGTAATTGAAACAACTCACGCCCCAACCACCAAGACAAAAGCGCCCCCAGCGCGAGGCCAACCACAATCACGACGGCTGCCAATAGCGCCAGTCGCTGTTGGGTACGTTGAATAAAAGGCTGTACTGTACGGTTAGGTTTGGCTACTGAGACCACACCAATAATGTCATCGCCATCTTTGATGGGGGCGGCCACATACATCACCGATGAGGATGCATCGCCGATAAATTCTGGGCTAGAGCGTGCGCCGTATTCCCCTTGTAAGGTTTTATAAACATCGTTCCAACGAGAGTAATCCTGTCCTACCGCCAACTGGTGAGAGTCCAGCAGCACAATGCCGTTGTGGTCGGTTACATAAATTCGGTGGTTGGTTTGGTGTTTTTTAAAGCCCCAAATTTCCGCATTAAGCTCACGCTCACCATAGTGCTTAAAATGCTCTAAAAAAGCTTCACTCGTCAGCGTGCCATTTTGCAAGGGGGTTTTTAGAAATTCCGCTAAGAGGTTAGCGGTATCGACTAGGGTTTCCTCAGTCGTTTGGCGCACCCCAGGGCGAATTTCATCCATGACAATGTCGATAATAAAATAGGCACACAACCCAATAAATGCGGCATACACAACAAACAGTTTTTGGCTAAGCCTTAAGCGGTTTAGCATGCTAAACGGTACCCAAAGCCGCGTACGGTCTGAATGCATTCTTGATTGGGCTCAATGGCACGCAGCTTTGCACGCAAGCTTTTGATATGGGTGTCTACTGTGCGCTCGTATTGCGCGTCTAGCGACACTCCGAGACTGCGTAATAAGTCATCGCGACTGAGCGTTGAACCTGCATTGTCTAATAAAGTACTGAGTACCAAGTACTCCGATTTGGTGAGTGTTAAGGGCTTTTTAACGTAGTGAATTGTGTGGGTTTCTTTATTCCATTGAAAGTCAGTGATGTTGCGGTTGTCGCCCTCCAATGTGCCATTTGATGGCATCGGCGCTGTGCGTTTTAAAATGGCCTTTACACGGGCCAGTACTTCCCGAGGGCTAAAGGGTTTCACTACATAGTCATCCGCACCAATTTCAAAACCCACAATACGGTCTATTTCTTGATTGCGCGCGGTGAGAAAAATAATTGGTGTCTCGTGGGTTTTTCGAAGGGCTTTACACACCTCAAAACCCGAAATATCGGGTAAGCCCACATCTAAAATCACGAGGTCTGCGATGGCGTGGCTCAACCATTGCAGTCCTTGTTGGCCCTCCTGGCACCAATGGGTTTGAAAATGCTCTTGCTGAAGCACAAACTCCAAACTGTCAGCGATCGACGGCTCGTCTTCAATAATCAAAATAGTGGGCTGGTGTGCGGTCATGTGCTTCTCAAATGGATTGCGAGCTTTTTTGGCCTTAGTGTTGGCGTCCGTTGGCAGTATAGCGAATTTCTATTCCACCAAGGCCGTAGCGGGCGGGCCTAAAGCCTTTGGAGCAGGGCCTTTTGGGCGGCGTTACGCTTTGGGCTATATAGAGCGCTGAATACTAAAGTGTGCGTCAATGCTAAAAATTTAGCATTTAGGGCTTGACTTCAAAAGTGGCAATGCTAAATTTGTAGCATACTGTTAAAAATTTAGCACCGGGAGCCCCATGCTCAAGAACACGTTTCAGCAATTGAGTCGCCGTGAGCGCCAAATTATGGATATTTTAATCGAGCACCAAGAGTGCTCGGCTGGAGCTATTCAAGCTGCGCTGCCCAATCCGCCCAGCTACTCTGCAGTGCGGGCTCTATTGGCCCGATTGGTTGAAAAAGATGCCATTGGATTTCGTCAAGAGGGGGCAAGGTACATCTACTTCCCCAATATGGAGGCGCAAAAAATTCAGCAATCTGCGGTGAGCCGATTACTGAAGACCTTTTTTAAAGGGTCGCGGTTTAAGGCTATGAACGCCCTATTGGATGTGGAGGGTGATGCCATGGACGACTGGGAAGTAGAGCGCCTTGAGCGACGCATCGCAGAGCTCAAATCCAGAGCCAAAGTACGGGAGTGAAGGCCATGACCATAGACGTGATGAATCATATTGTGTTTCTGATGATTAAGGTTACGTGTGTGGCAGGCCCTTTGTTGGTGTTTATGGAAAGGGGATTGGATACGTCTTCTGCCAGCGCTCATCGCTGGCTGGCATTGGCCTTTATCGGTTTGGCACTTATCCCGCTCATCAGTTTTGTGGGGCCGCAAGTGCCTTTACCGGTGTTGCAATCGTCATTTAATCAAGAGGTGGTTTGGCCGTGGCAAGCGCAAAACTTAAGTCAGGCGCTGCTTTGGGGCTTTTTAGTGTTGTATTTGGCTGGTGTGGGCACGGCGCTGTTGAAGTTGGCTTTTGGTCATTGGCAGCTTTGGCGGCTGTCGCATTTGGCAACCCTGGTGGTCAATCCGCGCCTGTGTAATGTCGTTCAGCAAGCACGGCATGAATTGCACATTAAAAGGCAAGTGCAGTTGGTGGTTCACCCTGAAATTCAAGTACCCATCACTTGGGGAGTGCTTAAACCTGTGGTGGGCTTGCCGGCGGCGGCATGCAAATGGCCCACACCCTTGTTGCGTCGTGTGATATTGCATGAGGCTGCGCACATTCAACGCCTGGATGTGCTGGTTCATGGGGTGCTTGGGTTTATGTCGGCTTGGCTGTGGTGTTTGCCCCTACGGGCCAAGTTATTCAAGCGCCTGAACTGGCACCGAGAGTTGGCCTGTGATGATGCAGTGCTGTCTTGCGGCATCGACAAAGCCGAATATGCCCAGGACCTTTTGCGTTTTGCAAAACCGCCGTCTTTGCGCTGGCAAAGCGCCATGTCGTTGATGGAGTTGAGCGCGCTCTATTGCCGCATCAACGCCATTTTGAACGATACACGCCCCGATAAAAACGAAACCACTGGGTGGCGATTACCATTAATGATGGTGTTGTGTTTTTTTGGAGGCGTGGGGGCCTTGACATTACAACCCAAAACATTAGGTGAAGGCACTACTCAGTGGATCATCGAATACCCGTTTCCCAAACAAGACAGTGTACTCGAGCCCGGACTGAAAACGGTGATGCTAGAAAAACCCAAGAAGCCAACGAATGTGGCCACCTCAGTTGCTACTGGTGCGCACCATTGGGAAACGGCCCTTGGTGCGGGGACGTTGGATTTGAAGGCAATGGATTTAAGCATAGAGCTTTTAGAGCCAGAGCCGGCTTTGGACCCAACGGTTGCCCCCGTAAAACTTCAATTTGAATGGCCTCAATACCCTCCGGTAGCCCTACGTCGAGGCTATGAAGGAGAGGTGGAAGTGACCTTCGATATATTACCGAACGGACGCGTTGATAATATCCGTTTGTCCCTAGCGCATGCAAAAGCCATTTTAAATGAAGCCGTAATCAATGCTGTAAAAACGGCCGTTTACACACCGCAGTTAATCAATGGTCAACCGACAAAAGCCCTCGGTGTAAAAGAACATTTTCAATTCCAAATTCGAGAGGATGCAAATTAAAACATCTTTAGGTGTTTTAACCCTCGGTTACCCAAAAGAGTGCGATAACGCAACGGGGTAGCGTGACATCAGTCTAATTTGGAGAACAACATGAATGCAGTCAACGTTTATTCGCCTGTAGCAACGTCGCGGTTTGAGTCGTTAAAGCGGTTTGCGCAAGTGGTGCCCGCTGGTTTGGCCGTGACCTTATTATTGGTGCTAGGAATGGAGCGCCTAATTGCCACCAAGGCCGTTAATTTGGCACCTAAACCGGAGTGGGTAGTGCCCGATCCTATTGCGGAACCCCGCGAGCCAGATCCAATAAAACGAGATACCAAGCCAGAAAAAATAGAGCCTCCAGAGCTTGTACCGGAGATTCCAGAATTTACACTCAGTGTGGATACCGCCATGGTGCAAGGCAATTTGGATTTTACGCAGGAGGCAAGCCTGCCCACCCGCGAATTAGGCTATTACGCCTCTGACGCGCCGATTGCAACAGTTTTAGTACAACCTGATTACCCTGCTCGGGCATTGACCCAAGGAATAGAAGGTTACGTGGATGTGCGCTTTGATGTTACCGCGCGTGGCTCCACCGACAATATTCAAGTTACGCTGGCTAAGCCGCCGCGAATTTTTGATAAAGCTGCCATTAAAGCCGTGAAAAAATGGAAGTTTCAACCCATGGTTGCCAATGGTAAATCGATACCCTACGCCGGGCTTGAACAACGGATTACGTTTCAAATGGAAAAATAAAACTGTATCACTGACACAAATCGCGGAGGACATCTTATGTCATCAGATGCCGGGCAGTTGGATTTAACCCCACTTTTGGATGTGGTATTGATTGTGTTGATGTTTTTTATTGTGAGTGCGTCTACCCTTCATTTCGATTCGGTACCGTTGCACTTAAAACAGAACAATACAACCGGAGAGAAAACGTATCCCACTGTGATGATTACGCTTCATTCTGACAATGCTATTAGGGTGTCGGGTCGCAAGGTGGCGCTCAATACCTAGCCCGCGCTATTGCGTGCAGAGGCCTTTACTCAGGCGTTAATGGTAGCTGTCCACTCCGATGGACAGGCTAAAACTGAAACCTTGGTGTCGGTAATCGATGCCATCCAACGCATTGATGCACAATACACACTGGAAATAGTGCCTGTACCAAACATGAGCTTTTAAAAGCCTACCGTTTGCATCCTCATTAGCGCCTTAGGGCGCTTTTTTTAATCCGCAGCGTAACGAATCTCAAAGCCGTCGAACGCCGTTAGCTCGCAATAATCCGTATCAACACGGTCTACAATCGCTAGTGGAGAGCCCGAATGTAGCCATTGTTGAAACTGTTCCAAGGTCTCTGCGGGACCGGTTGCTATAGCTTCCACAGAGCCGTCCGCCCGATTGCGAACCCACCCGGTCAATCCAAGTGATGTGGCTTGTTGTTGGGTATAATCGCGAAAGCTGACGCCTTGCACGCGACCGTGTATTCGAAACTGTTGTGTCTTTGCCATAGGGGGTCACCGAAGGCCGAGCTGAACTATATTCTAGAGGTTTTAGGAGTATTTTCCGGTTATAGTCGATGATTCATGCGTTTAATCGTGTGCGTTTAGCTCACCAGGTCCATAATCTTTTCAAAGACGTTCTAAACCTTATTGTGCCATTTAGGGGAACGGATAAAAGGAGACCTTATCATGGAACCTGTTTCATTGGCGCAAATGCAAAAGGCCATATTCCATATTCAACAGTCGCCCCAAACGGTGGGCGAAGTCAAACTCATTGTATGTCGCCCGACCATAGGTGAGCGACAAGTGCTCGATAAAGCCCACCTGGATGAAGCAGAGGGCTTGGTGGGTGACAACTGGTTACAACGCGGTTATAAAAAAACGCAAGATGGCTCGGCCCACCCTGATATGCAATTGAATATTATGAACGCACGGGTAATTGACGCCATCACATACACTCGCGAGCAGTGGCCGCTCGCAGGTGATCAATTGTATGTGGATTTTGATTTAAGTGAGCACCATTTGCCACCGGGTACGCAGTTAAAAATCGGGAGTGCGCTGATTGAAGTAACCGCCGAGCCGCATTTGGGCTGTAAAAAATTTAAAGAACGTTTTGGCCGAGACGCAGTATTGTTTGTGAATTCTCCCGAGGGCAAGGCGTTGAACTTGCGCGGCATCAACGCCAAAGTCATTCAATCGGGTGTGGTTCATACGCACGATAAAATTGAAAAACTTGAATCACCCCTGTAGTGAGGATTGTCTATGTTAGATCAACCCGTAGGCCACATATTTACCGCCACGGATACCGAGGGCACGCCACCCAGCCAGCGTTTACATCTCATTCTGTTAGGCGTTAAGGATGTTGCAAAGTCCAAACAGTTTTATGAAAGGTTAGGGTGGTGCGCGTCCCCAACTGGCCACGAAGGTTTTGTAAAAATTGACCTCGGCGGTTATGCCTTGTGTTTGCTGCCCATTGGCGATTTTGCCAAAGATGCTTTAAGCCCCAGTGCTGAAGAGCCAGCGTTTTCAGGCACCGGATTTGTCTATCTTGCCAAAACACCGGAAGACGTTCCGAATATTTTAAGCCGCGCCGTTACTGCTGGCGGCCAATTGGTCAAACCCGCCACGCGCACCCCTTGGGGTATCGCCGGCTACTTCAAAGACCCAGACGGTCATCTATTCGAAGTCGATTATGAAACCACATGGGTGTTCACTGAGGATCACAAGCTAGTGGTGGATGAACTGAACAATTGTTAGTGGGTGAACGATTGTCAGAGTTTTGTTTTGGGTATTCTCTTTCTAGACGGTTGGCATATCTGCAATTAGAGGTTTCGACCTCCCAGCCACGATACGGCAAATTTTGTTTTGCTATACAAACTTATTGTGAATCTGACCTAACTCTTTCGCCGCGCTGGCGAGTCGGTTTAAGGAAAGGGTTTCGACCTTTCGGCCGAGTGACTTTTTTGAGTGGCCAAAAAAGGCCACCCCCGATCGCTGGCCTGCGGGTGGGTTCGCCACATCCTTGTGGCTCAGGGCTTAAGCCCCGACTCGCCAGCGAGGCGAAAGAAGCTGGTTTGACACAAAATGAATTCACGAAAATGCTAGAAGTCAAAATTCAGAGTTTTTCGGTTTCACTTATTTAAGCAAAAAAACAATCACTCGCCTTCAAGGCGAAACCTTTCTTTAAACCGACTCGCCAGCCAGGCGAAAAAAGCAGGTAAAATTCACGATAGGTGTGGATAGTACAACAAAATTTGCCGTATCTTGGCGGCAACGCAACCCTCCCCCAAAAAAGACAATTATGATGGAATCATGAACGCTCACTTGCCTAATCTTTCCGCCACCTATCTTTGCACTCTTGCAGTCCTCTCTGCCGCGGCAGGGCTCAGTATTGATATTGTTCTGCCGCTTTATTTCGATGTTCAAAAAAGTTTCGGTGAGCTGTCCGATGGCACACTTCAACTGTTGGTGTTGAGTTTTGTTGGGGGGATGTTTTTTGGTGAGTGCGTGAGTGGTCCGTTGGCCGATCGATTCGGCAGGATCACAATATTGCGTATATCGATTGTTGTTTTTTTAGTGGGTGCGCTGATCAGTGCTTTTGCCGGTCAGTTCGCTTGGGTGGTCGTCGGTCGAATTTTCCAAGGGTTTGGGGCAGCCGGTCAAAAAATAGCAATCAGAGCGATGATTCGCGATCAGTTTGATGGTGCTGAAATGGCGAGGGTGTCCTCATACATTTTAGCCACCTTTGTGGTACTGCCTTTTTTGGCGCCGTTTTTAGGACAATGGATTTCAGGCCAGTGGGGATGGCGGTGGGTATTTGTTGTGTTGGCCTTTTATGCGGCGCTCAATTTGGTTTGGACGCGGGTGACTTTGACCGAGACGTTGTCAGAAGAAAGGCGGAAGGGCGCCCGGTTTAGGGATTTGCCGCGGGTGTTGGGACAAATTCTACGCGACACTAAAACGCTGGGGTACATTCTAGTGGGAGGGCTAATGTTTGGAATGCATTTGGCGTTTTTAAGTTTGATGCCATTCTACTTAGAGCGTTTCTACGGTGTGGGTGCCCATTTCCCCTGGATTTTTGGTGGCATGGCTTGCGTGTTTGGGTTGGCCTTGGTCGTCAATGGCCGTTGGGTGGGTCGGGTTGGCGTCGTTCGCATTTCCCAGTGGGCGGTATGGGGGTTGTGCGCGCTCGGGGTGATGGCTGTGACTTGTGGGCTGAGCGTTCGGTTTGACCGGTTGATTTTGTTTGTGGCGTTTTGTAGCGTGATGATGGCCCTGATTGGTATTTTGTTTGGCAACCTCTCCACTTTGGTGTTGGAAAACTGTAAAGCTGTGGCGGGGTTGGCTGCCTCCGTCAGCGCGGGCTTGTCCTCTCTTATTGCGCTTGGCGTAAGCGTTGCGGTTGAACGAGGGCTGGGCACTGAGCCAAATGGTTTGTTTGTGGGGTTATTAATGTGTGCGGGTTTGTCGCTCGTCCTGATGCGGCTTGCCGAGCGCGCATCCCGTACGCCGATTCACAATGAATGAGGTTTGCCGAGTGTGGCAAGTATTGGTGAAAAGGTTAGTCGTAAAATGCTGGGGACGTTTCAGGCTGAATTTTAAAGCGTTTGTACTCCCATTGATATTGTTCGGGTGCCTCCAATATTAAATCTTCGATACCCTTGTTGAGGCCTCTGAGTGACGTGGCCGGGTCTTCGCTGTACAGATCCGTGGGCACAGCACGAAAAACAAGTTCAAACCCCGTCTCTAAACGCTTGGCATAGGCCAGTACCGCCTGGGCGCCGGTTTTGACCAGCAATTTGTGAATCAAGGTCATGGTAAAAGCGTCATGGCCAAAAAATGGCGAAAATTCGCCGCCACTGCGATCGTTCGGATTCTGATCCGGCAATATGCCGCTGATGCCGCCGGCTTTTAAGGTTTTAAGCAGTGCGCTCACGCCTTTAGCCGTGGTAGGCACCAAACTTGCCCCGGTTTGCTCTCGGCTTTTGCGAATCAGTGGTTCGAGCCCTTTTAGTTTCGGGGGTTGATACAGATTGGTCACCGGCGCCAGGGTCGTGAGAAACAAACCAAGCACCTCCCAATTGCCCAGATGGGGCGCCAACACCATGAGTCCCTTGCCACGGTCAAGCGCGGTGCGCACAACGTCCAGACCTTCTATGTTGCTACAGTGGTAATCCCACGCTCTAGGGTTGGTAAACAGCCAGCACACTTCTCCAGACAACATCCCTGTGTGATAAATGCTGCTCCTGATCAGGCGTTGTTGTTCATCTTTTGATAAATGTGGCAAGCACTTTTTAAGGTTGGTGCGCGTGGTCGACACCATTCTGGTGTTAAAACACAGGGCGATAAACCCCATTAAACGGCCTAGACGACGTGTCCAGGTGAACGGTAAGTGCCCAACGGTGCGGATGGCAAAAATGGCAAGCAAAGTGCGAAAGTGATCCATAAACTGGTGTTTCACGCAAAAGAAAGCCATTGTGCCAAAGTTTACGCCGCTTTAGGAGACGCGGGTGCGTGGTGGAATGCCCACTAACCCGTTATAATTGCGACCTTTTTTGTTGCTCATGGCGGCAAATTGGGGCCAATGACCTTTTGCGATACGGCACGGCTCATTTGCCCGGGATAGGTATGACCCTCGGCAGGGACCGACGACTTTAAGTCCCAACGCTGGACTTAAAGAAGCGCTAATACTCTTTTAAATAGTCTGTTCGAGCGGAACTAACGCACTGCCAGCCGCACGGCGCCGATAAACAACAAGACCTCAGGATTTTTTGTGACTGCAATAACTCAACACCCCGTGGATGTCTCCACCTTTCAGGGCCTGATACTGGCTTTACAGCAATTTTGGGCCGAACAGGGCTGTGTCATTTTACAACCGTTGGATATGGAAGTGGGCGCAGGCACTTTTCATCCCGCGACGTTTTTACGCGCGATTGGCCCGGAAACTTGGAACACGGCTTACGTGCAACCCTGCAGAAGGCCCACGGATGGCCGCTATGGCGAAAACCCCAACCGACTGCAGCACTACTACCAATTCCAAGTATTGCTAAAGCCTTCACCATCCAATATCCAAGAGTTGTACCTGGCATCATTGAAGCGCCTAGGCCTCGATTCCACCATCCATGATATCCGCTTTGTAGAAGACAACTGGGAGTCTCCTACCTTGGGGGCATGGGGTTTAGGCTGGGAGGTATGGCTTAACGGTATGGAGGTGACCCAATTTACCTATTTCCAACAAGTGGGTGGGTTGGAGTGCTACCCCGTCTCGGGCGAAATCACCTATGGGCTTGAACGAATTGCCATGTATTTGCAGGACAAAGAATCCATCTACGATCTCATCTGGACGCGCGGCCCAGACGGTAGTGAAGTCACCTATGGTGATGTGTTTCATCAAAACGAAGTGGAAATGAGCCATTTTAACTTCAGCCATGCGGATGTTTCGGCGTTGTTTAAAACGTTTGACGAATGTGAGATGGCCTGCCAAAACCTCATTTCAGCTTCTTTGCCATTGCCGGCCTATGAAATGGTGATGAAAGCGTCCCATGCTTTTAATCTTTTGGATGCACGCTCAGCCATATCGGTGACTGAACGCCAGCGATACATTTTGCGCGTGCGGACCTTGGCGCGTGAAGTGGCGCAGGCATACTTTGACGCTCGCCTTGCCTTAGGCTTTCCATTGGCCCCCGCGGCGCTACGCGAAGAAGTACGACAAAAAGCAGCGAAAAACGTAAACGAAGGAGACGCCTAATGACCACTCAGCATCAATTTTTAGTGGAGTTAGGCACGGAAGAATTACCACCCACGGCCTTATTGACTTTGAGCGAAGCGTTTTGTGCGGGTTTAATGGATGCACTGGCGGCAGTTGATGTGATTCCCGAGAGCATTGAGCCTTTTGCCACGCCTCGGCGGCTGGCGGCACGCATTAATGGTTTGCCAGAAGCCACACCGGCGAAAGCCTTAAGTGTTTGGGGGCCACCTGCGGCCATCGCCTTTGATCAAGATGGCCAACCAACCAAAGCAGCTTTGGCTTTCGCTAAAAAAAATGGGGTTGATGTCGAGGCACTGGTTAGTGCCAACGACGGTAAGGTCGATAAATTATTGTTTGAAACCACCAGTGGTGGTGAAGCCTTGCAAGACTTACTGCCTGGAATGGTTGCCATGGCGCTTGCGAATTTGCCCATTCAAAAGCGCATGCGCTGGGGGGCTAGCCGCGAGGAGTTTGTTCGTCCTGTACACTGGTTGGTGATGCTTTGGAATGATGCTGTGGTGCCAGGCGAGGTGTTGGGCCTGGCCAGCGGGAACACCACTCGAGGTCATCGTTTTCATGCCAACCAAGCATATACCTTGGCGCATGCTAATGCCTATGAAACCACATTAGCCGATGCCCATGTAATGGCGAATTTCATGGCACGTCGTGACACCATTGCCACACAAGTGCAAACCGAGGGGCAATCACATGGTGGCGAAGCGGTGATTGATGACGATTTACTCGATGAAGTCACTGCATTGGTGGAGTGGCCTGTGGCCATCACCGGCCGCTTTGATGAACGCTTTTTACAAGTGCCCGCTGAGGCGTTGATTTCTTCGATGAAAGAACATCAAAAATATTTTCACGTGGTGGATGCCGAGCAAAAATTACTACCCCTTTTTATTACAGTGGCCAACATTGATAGCCAAGATATGGCGCAGGTGATTGCCGGCAATGAAAAAGTAATACGTCCAAGGTTGTCGGACGCGGCTTTCTTTTTTGAGCAAGATAAAAAAGTACCACTGACGTCGGCGCGGGAAAAACTCAAAACTATGGTGTTCCAATCCAAATTGGGCACACTGTTTGATAAGACCGAGCGCGTGGCGGCACTGGCTGCCACATTGGCTAAAGGTATGGGTGAAAGTTGTGAGGATGCCATGCGAGCGGGCCTGCTGTCCAAGGCGGATTTGGTCACCAGTATGGTGTACGAATTTGCCGAAATGCAGGGGATAGCGGGTTTCTATTACGCACAAAATGACGGTGAATCCGAAGCAGTAGCCAAAGCCTTAGCCGAGCAATATTTGCCGAAGTTTGCCAAAGATGAATTGCCTTCTACAGCCACGGGTACTGCGCTCGCCTTGGCCGATAGGCTGGATACCTTGGCGGGTATTTTTGGGCTGGGCCAAGTGCCCACCGGGTCGAAAGATCCGTTTGCCCTGCGCAGGGCCTCGGTTGCTGTATTACGTTTGTTGATTGAAAATCAATTGGATTTTGATTTAAAAACCTTGTTACAGCAGGCGGCATCACAATACCCTGCTTTGCCAAAAACGGAGGGTACGGAGCTTGCACTGACTTATATGCTTGAGCGGTTACGAGCCTGGTATGAAGACGCGGGGTTGGACACTGCTATATATCAAGCGGTCACGGCCAAGCAATTAACCAAACCGTTGGAGTTTGATCAGCGGATGCACGCGGTGGCGGCATTTGCCAAATTGCCAGAGGCCGAATCTTTAGCCAGCGCAAATAAGCGCGTGTCCAATATTCTGGCAAAACAATCCGGAGGGGTGGGCAGTGCTATTAATCCCGCGCTTTTACAAGAGCCTGCCGAAAAGGTTCTAGCTGAAAAGGTGGCCGCTTTAACACAAGCGGTGACGCCCATGTTGGCACAAAATGCCTATTCAGAAGTGTTAACCACGCTCGCGAGTTTGCGAGAGGCTGTAGATGATTTTTTCACCGATGTTATGGTGATGGTGGACGATAAGCCGTTACGTGATAATCGTTTGGCGCTGTTAAATCAGTTGCGTAATCTATTTTTAGAGGTGGCGGACATCTCCTATTTGGTGCCCGCAAAATGAACGAATGGCTTATCCTGGGCAGGGATGGCGTCATCAATCATGAACCGACAAAAAAAGGGTTTTCAGTTGAGCGTTGGACGCCCATAGACGGCAGTCTTGAGGCCATCGCCTTATTGACCCAGGCAGGATTTCGGATTGCATTGATCACTAACCAATCGACTTTGTCGCGCGGGGAACATACTCAGGAAGAAGTTGAACAGTTTCATGCGTTTATCACGCAGCAAATTGCAGCGGCAGGAGGCCGAATAGAAGGCATTTATTATTGCTCGCATGGAGAGCAGGATGGTTGTGGGTGCCGCAAGCCCAAAACCGGATTGTTTGATCGTGTCGAAGCAGATCATGGTATTGCCTTAACTGGCAGCTATTGTGTGGGTGATAGCCTGCGTGATATTCAAGCCGCAAAAGCCAAGGGTTGCCAAGCCGTATTGGTCCTCACGGGTAAAGGGACGCAAACCGAAACGACCCTTTTGTTATGGCCAAAATATGGCGAAAATACATTGGTGTTTGAAAGTCTATTGGCTTTTGCGCAGCACGTGACGAGACAATAGACGATGTTAGTAACGGCACGTTCAGCCTTGTTTTTGGTAGGAATGGTGGTGATTACTCTATTATACGGAGTAATATTGTTGCCCCTAATGCTCTTACCCGTGCGTTTACGGCATCGTATTTTAATTAGCTGGTGTTGGGTCATTATTCGCTGGTTGCGACTCGTGTGTGGTGTGCGCTTTCAAATCCTCGGGTTTGAGAATGTAAAAGCCGAAGGGGGTGCCAAGGTTTATCTTTCCAAACACGAGAGTGCATGGGAAACGTTCATGTTACAAAGTTTATTGTTTCCCACCTCAACCATTTTAAAAAAAGAACTTTTACGCATCCCCATATTTGGTTGGGGGCTTGCAAGTCTGGCACCGATTTCCATTGATCGCACCAATCCTCGAGAAGCCCTTAAAAAGGTGCGCGAAGGTGGCATCAAACGTCTTCATCAAGGGTTCAATTTATTGTTATTCCCGGAAGGAACGCGTGTGAAGCCTGGAGAAAAGGGCAAATATGCACGTTCTGGCCCGGAAATTGCGAAAGCCGCAGGCGTTGACATTGTGCCCGTGGCCGTGAATGCGGGCTACTGTTGGTCGCCGCGGACCTGGGTTAAACAACCGGGGTTGGTGACGGTGAAGATTGGGCCTAGCATCGCAACCGACAACAAATCCAGTCGTGAGCTAATTAATGAAGTCGAAACTTGGATCGAGTCCCAAATGCAGTTACTTGAAACGAAGCGAGGTGGTATATGAGATCGAATGAATTGACGTGGCAAGGATTCGGTCTGCGTTGGTTGTTTGCCGTGGCGTTGGTGTTGGTCACCTATAACCCCAGTGGATATTCTTACGTGCATTGGGTTATCAGTATATTTCCCTCCATTACACCCTATATTGCGTTAGCCGGTTTGGGCTTGGCTATTGGTTGGGCCATTTATGTCCGCGCGACTTTGCGCTCGCTTGGGCCCTTGGGCATTGGGTTGATTGTTGGCGTTCTGGCTTGTTTCTTTTGGTTGTTGTTTGATTTAGGTGTGCTTACGCTTGAGCGAAGTACTGCAATCGCTTGGTTGGTACTGGTGTTTCAATCGCTTATCTTGGCTGTAGGCATGAGCTGGTCTCACATTCGCAGGCGCTTGAGTGGGCAATACGATTCTGACGATGTGGATCAGTAAACTTGTCAGGCCCACACCCCTCGGTTAAAGTCGCTACAAGTGTTGCCGATATCGAGCGATGCTTCCCGGTGTTATTACAACTACGGCCGCATTTGTTGGCGAACGACTGGGTCGCTCGAATACAAACACAACAGCAGCAAGGTTATACCTTAGCGGGTGTTTTTGTGGACGAAGCCTGTGTGAGTGTTGCTGGGTATCGGCTATTGAATAATTTGGCCTGGGGCAAGTTCTTGTATGTGGATGATTTGGTTACCGTCGAGCACGCGCGTGGCCAAGGCCATGCAAACCGCCTGATGCAATGGATGGTGAGCGAAGCCCGTTCGCTCGGTTGCGATGCGCTGCATTTGGACTCTGGCCATTCACGTTTCGATGCCCATCGCTTTTATTTAAAGCATGGCCTCCAGATTACCAGCCATCATTTTGCCCTCTCATTGTAGGGTGCCTATCAATTAATGTTCATCCCATTGCATCGGCTTTGCGCATCGCGCTTTGCATTTTCATAAAGAGCGCTTATGCTTGAGATCAAACCCAAAACTATGAAGGATTGAAAAATGACCAAATGGATTCTGTTGATAGCATTGGCCCTTGGCGGTGTGGTGTTATGGAAATTTGGCCCAATGTTGATGGGTGACTCATCACCCGCTGAATCTACCGCTGCAATGAAAGGCGATCCGTTTCTCACGCATGTGCCAAGTGACACGGTGTTTTACTCCGGTGGGCGCTATGACGAGGCTATATTACGCGCTATTGCAGGGTTTTATCAGTATCCCCTATCCCCCACACAAATGGCTCAGTTTAAAACCTTATTGGGCACATCGGGTGAGTCACAACCCGCCGTTGATTTTTTTAAAGCGTTGGCACAGCAATTATCTAAGGCGCACGCTGCCAGCGGCGTGGATGCGCTGTTTGAAGCCGGTGTAGCCAAAAATGGCTTTAGTGCTTTTTATGCGCACGGTGCGGTACCGGTGTTTCGTATCAGTGTTGCCGACCCGCAAAAGTTGATGGCATTGGTGGATGCCGCGGTGGCTGACAGTGGATGGCAATACACCACGCAAACCCTGGGGCAAGCCACGGTGCATACCTGGCCGCTCACCGAACCGGATTCGCCATTAGGGCTACAGTTGGCTTTAGCGCTTGAGACCGGATCGGCAACGCTAACGTTGTTTTCAAGCCAAGATGACAACGGTGTCCGCCAAGCGCGCGTGGCGCAGTCGCCTATTGGCGATTCCATGGAAGCCTCGCAGCAGTTGTCAAAAATCCGCAGTCATTATCAGTATGATGACGGAGCACTCACCCTGATGAATTTTCTGGAATTGGTCACAGGTATATTGGAGCCAGACGCCAACCGCTTGGGTCAAGATTTGGCTCGATATCTGCCCGAGAACATGAAAGGCCAATGGCGCAGTGAATTGTCCGATGCCTGCAAAACTGAATTTAAAGCCATAGCGGCCACCGCACCTCGGTTAGTGTCTGGGACTACCCAATTGTCGACCACGGACAAGGGCGTGAGCATGGAAGGGCGTATGGTTTGGGAAATGACGGACGCTTCCATTAAACCAGACTTAACGAAATTACGAGGGCACATTCCGTCGCACGCCTCTGACAGTGCTTCGGCGATTGTCAGTTTTGGTTTGGGTTTGAACACTAACGAATTGGTGCCCGCGCTCACGGCCCTGTGGACGCGCTTCGTGCAAGCGCCCTATACCTGCGAATCGCTCGTGGCTTTGCAAGAGAAAGCCAAGGGAACAAACCCTGCCATGTTGCAAATGTTTTTGGGTATGGCCCAAGGTGTTAAAGGCGTGGGGCTCTCGATATTTGATTTCAGTTTGAACGCGATAACCCAACAGCCAGAACGTATGGAAATGTTATTGAGTGTGGCTGCCGAATCCCCCGCCACACTGGCTGCCATGACGGCCATGTTGCCCATGCCGGAGCTCAATAATATTGTGATCCCTTCAGATGGCACTGCGGTGGAGGTGTCCCCTCCGATGATGCCGGGACAATCCTTTAAGGTGGCCATTAAGGGGAATCACTTAGTGGTCTATACCGGCGCGACAGCAGAGCCCTTTGCGAACGCTCTGGCTACAGAGGACCTTGCGTTAAACGGGTTAATGGGCATGGGTTTCAATTATCGCAAAATGGGCGACGTTTTTGATGTGATGTCCATGGGGGCTGCCATGGGAGGACAAAGCTGCATCGAAGCGGAAGAAATGCGCCACACCATGGCCAGCCTAAACATGGACATTTCAATGTTAACTGATGTATCAGAAAATGGTTTGGACAGCGCTTTTTCAGGGTCCTTCGATCAGCCTTCACTTCAGCGCTTTAGCGCCGGTGGTTCTTACCAAGTGGAGACAATGAACGAAATGTGCGTATGGGAAAGTGCCGGTATTGAAGTTTGGGGGCCAGAAAGTAAGGGCAGTGTAACAGAGACCTATCCGGGGTCTGATTGTGTGAACTACGAAATGCAATTTGACTGGCGGCAAGCTGGTAATGAGGTGATCTTCACTAACAGCAATTCACGCACACGTGATGCCTGTGACGCGGCCTGGGAGGAAGACAGCAACTCAGAACCCTACGCTTGCGTCTTAATGAACATTGAGGAGGACAGCTTTCAGTGTTTATTTGATGCCGGTACAGAGGATGCGGTTATTTACCGTTATAAAAAGGCAAGCTAGCGGCGTTTAGGATATAGGTATTATCGAAAAAGGGGCTTAGCCCCTTTTTTGTTTTAAGTTTGAACAGCGGGTTTCGTCGCACCATTGGGTTTGATCAGATTCCCTATTAACCCGACCTTCCGGCCAATAGCGGCACGTCCTTGTACCCGATTCACCCCACATAAAAGATTGCCGGGTTAATCGTTAAAAAATTTTTTATCAAGCAACGCCGAAAGCTCTGGCCATGCCACGGGCTTGCTAAAATAATAACCTTGCAAATCGGTCACGCCAATAGAACGAAGATAATCCATTTGCGATTCGGTTTCGATGCCCTCAACCGTGATGGCGCGATTTAAATTTCGGCCGAGCTCCGTTAACGCATTTAAAATAATTTTGGCGTCATCACCAGCGTCAAGAGCGGCTACAAAAGTGCGGTCAATTTTAATGCGATCAAACGGGTAGCGATACAAATACCCCAGCGATGAGTACCCAGAGCCAAAATCATCGATTGCCAGGTGTACCCCAAGGTGAGCTAACTCATTTAGTATTTTAAGTGCGCGCCCTGGTTCATTCATCATGGCCGACTCGGTTACTTCAATTTCTAGGCGCGCGGGCGCGAGCTTCGATTCTGCCAATGCACTGACCACATCCTCCACAATCAAGCCGCTGGCAATTTGGTGCGTAGAAATGTTAACCGCAATATCGATGTGTTCTGGTAATAAAACTGCCTGACGACATGCTTCACCCAACACCCACTGCCCGACTGCTTGAATAAGGCCTGTTGATTCTGCAATAGCGATAAACTCACCGGGAGGAATAAGGCCCCGTTCGGGGTGTCGCCATCGCACTAGCGCCTCAACGCGATTAATCTTGCCGCTATGCGCATCGACAATTGGTTGATATTCAAGAAATAATTCGTGATGGGCCACTGCGCGCTTAAGGTCTTGGGTGAGCGCCCGGCGTATCCGAATGCGGCTATCCATTTCGGCTTGATAAAAGCGGAATGCATTTTTACCCGCGTCTTTGGCCCGATAAAGTGCTAGGTCGGCGCTATTGAGCAGTTCATCAAACACGTTACCGTCATTTGGCGCCATCGAAACCCCAATGCACACGCCAATTTGTATCGACTGCCCGGCGACATCAAAAGGCTGAGTAATCGATTCGATAATGCGTCTGACTAGCGCGAGGGTGCAACCTTCTCGTTCGGCGTGCGTTTGTACCACGATGAATTCATCGCCGCCGAGTCTAACGACCAGGTCACTCGATCGCACGCTTTTTGTCAGTCGAGTTGCGACGGCTTGTAACAGTAAGTCACCCGCGGCATGCCCGAGAGTGTCATTGATGGGCTTAAAACCATCCAGATCAAGATATAAAAAAGCCACAGGCCGGTTGCTATTACATTCGGTCAGATAAGTCGAGATACGATCCTCTAACATGTGCCGGTTGGGCAGCCCCGTGAGCTGATCATGCTCTGCCATGTAAGCAATTTTTTGTTCGGCAGATTTTCGCTCGGAAATATCGCGATGGAGCGCAATGCAGCTGCCATCGGCTTTACGGGTAATCACAATCTCAATATAACGGTTGTCGTCTGTTTTCCATTCACGGCGTCGCACAACCTCAATACCCGTCGCCGGCGTCGGCTGTGACCTGCTGTCAGCAGTCTCTTGACCCGTGGTGTGAGCCATAATGTCCTGAAAGGTTGTACCCGGCACAATCAAATGCTCAGGTAGACCCCAAATTTGGGCATAGCGGTTGTTTGCCAGCACTAATACGTCGTGGCTATCAAACACCGACAGGCCAAAGGGCAACTCCTCTATGGCCAGTCGCATTAAGGCATTTTGCTTACTGAGAAGCTCTAGTGTAGAGAGCAGTTGCTGTCCGTTGGCTTCGACACTCGAGACCGGGCCAGCACTGCTACGCGTTAGATCCATGTGCACCCCAACACCAGCCAAGACTGGTGTGCTGCGAAAATCACTTTTATTCAGTCTAGAAAATGACGCTATAAACGCAACCAACGGCTACCGTCTAAGAGATTCCGCCGGCATACAAATCGATGATTGGCCTGTTTTTATACGAAAACATAAGCCCTGCTTCACTTTTTATACTTCAACGCTTTGGCTGGCAGATCTATCCTAAGGGCACCCCCGCATGAAGGGTGCTTTGCCAATAATGAAGAGAAACACGACCAGCGTAATGACTACGGCGGTAAGTGAGCGTCATTCAGCATGCTCATTATTCAGGAGGCCTCATGCCCTTAAGTGTTCGGCTGTAATAGCGCTATCTGACGCAACAACTCAGCTCAAAGATCGGGACAGTGCTTAGCCATCGTTAAAAAGCCTCATTCGGAATAACCAAGTCCGCAACGCCGATTTCGTTCACATTTAACCCTGTTAAATAGGACCAAAAACACTAAAAAGACGTTTTAAAGGCCAAAATAAATTCAATGGCGACACAAACTGTGACGCAGTTAGTGTTGTTCGTCGGCTATCGCGACCACTTATCATCGGCTTTGAACACCCGTCAAAAAGTGTCACTTTTAGTACGTTTCGGTAATAAAAACAGCTTAGCGATATAAGCGATTAATCTGACTGTCCATTTTAATTTTGGTTATTAAAACGCTAAAACTGGCCGCTTTTTATAACTAAATTTGTCTTCTTGATTTGTCTATTTATTATCCAGTCATTAGTCGCGGATAGAGTTTTTGCGGCTGCCAAAAACTTGACTGCGCCTGTCGCCATATTCCTTTTAGCCCATTTTGATCGTCAATTTTCGCTCGGTGAAAGCCGGAATTCGCTGCACTAGGCTTTGAAAGTATGAAGTGGATCACGTCTTAGGGCGCATGTGGCTGAAAAGCCGGACCATTCCGAAGTTTGGAGCAGTTGGTTTATGCAGTATTGGAAAAAAATTGGAATACAGGTGTTGTGGATGAGTGTGGTGGCCAGCACCCTTATAGGTTGTGGCGGTGGCAGCTCAAGCGACACAGGCTCAGAAGCGCGAACAAGCGTGAACTCAGTGGTGGCCCAGGAAAACACCAGCGTTGTCACCGAAACGGCAGTCGTTGAGAGCGTGTTCCCCCAAGACAGCGATAACTCACCCCTTGTAACGCTTAAGGGCACGATTACTTATGATCGAGTGCTGTTCGGTGCATTCAATTACAGTGGCTTGGATTACGATTCTATAGTGACCCTGCCTGTGCGGGGTGTCACGGTTCAAGCCATGACAGCCGGCGGCCAAGTGGTGGCCAGTACACAAACGGATATGGAGGGCTTTTACCAGCTAAGTGTTGCGCCAGAATCATCCGTTAAAGTTCGCGTAGTGGCGGAGCTGGTTGGTCGAGGGCAAGCCTCTTGGGATGTGGAGGTCAAAGACAACACGAGGGGTAATGCAGTTTACGTGATGGAAGGCTCACTGGTCTCCGTTGGGGCAGACACGCAAACCCGAAACCTCAATGCACACTCCGGCTGGACGGGTATTCGTTACGGCGATACACGTGCAGCGGCCCCATTTGCCATCTTGGATTCCATTTTTGATGCCTTGCAATTGGTGGTCGATGCTGAGCCAAACCTCGTGTTACCCCCATTGGATCTATATTGGAGTGTGGACAATATTGCCATGAGTGGCAGCGTCAGCGAGGGTAACATTGGCACCTCTTACTATACCTCTGCCGGACCGTCGATTTATTTGTTAGGCGCAGCTAACAATGACAGTGACGAATATGATCGTGCCGTGATTCAACACGAGTTTGGTCACTATATCGAGCACCAGTTGGCGCGAACCGAAAGCCTCGGTGGCAGCCACGGTCAAACATCCAAACTTGATATGCGAGTGGCCTTTGGCGAAGGCTGGGGCAATGCTTTTTCCGGTATGGCAGGTAACGACCCTCTGTATCGTGATTCTCTGGGCTCGAATCAATCCCTGGCGTTTAGCTTTGATGTGGAGGCACGGGCACGCACCAACGGTTGGTTCAGTGAAGCCACCATGCAAGCCCTTTTGTACGATGTGTTCGACAGCAACAGCGATTTCGGCGACGAACTTGATTTAGGGTTTGGCGCGATTTACCGAGTGCTCACCAGCGATAACTATCTGGACTTTGAAGGCGTTGCTTCTGTCTACCCATTTATCGCCGAATTGAAACGTCAAAACCCAGCGCAAGCAGAGGCGATCACGGCCTTGGCAGAGAGCTACGGAATTTATGGTGAAGGGATGTGGGGCGAAAACGAAACCAATAACGGGGGTTCAGACATTACCTTACCGCTTTATCAAAACTTAAGTGAGGGCAACACTAAGAACGTGTGCAGTAACAATGGTGATCTGGCGTACAACGGTATGGAAGTCCGACGTTTGGTTCGCATTGAAGTAAATCATACGGGTCAATATGACTTTCGTGCATCAAGAAATGGCGGCGTACTTTCGCGAACCAATCCTCAAATGAAGTTGTTGCACAAGGGGTATGAGGTGGCGTCGGCCTTGTCTGGTAATTCCGATTCCGACAGTTTTACGGCCACGCTGACACCTGGCAACTATGTTTTAGAAGTCTATGAGCAAGCCAATGCTGATCAATATACCAGTGCCGGCGGTGTTGCTTGCTTTAATGTTCGCTTTACACAAATTTAGGGGGCCAACCATGTTGAACGCAACTTTGATTTCAAAATCTCTGGCCATTGGTTTCGCCGGTGCTGTCTCATTGGGATTATTAGGTGGCGGTGTCGTCAGGCATCTATTAAACCATGAGGGGTCCTTAGCGCAGTCGGCGAATTCGCACTTAGTGCATACAGTTAGCGAACATACTCATGCGCCTCACGGAAAACCGGGTGCAGATGTGGTCAATCAAAACACAACGGGTTATTTTTTGGATGTGTTTGAAGAGCGTGACCTTACTTTAACCTTAAGTACGGAGCATGCGAATGGAGCCTTAACCATCGACCTGGAAACTGACGAGGGCCTGATGTTGATCAGTGAAAAAAGCCACTGGAAAATTAACATCGACCAGCCGCAAGCCATCAATTTACCCATTCGTTTGTATGGTGCAGCTGAGGGGCGTCACCATGTTCACATTTTTATCACTCATACCGATATCGAAGGCAAGGTCACGGCACGCGCTTTGGCCCAGCAGGTGGATGTGGGTACAGGAAGTTTGGAAACACAACGGTACAAGTCTGCAAAGGTCCAACATGCCAGTGAAGTGGTACTGCCGGCAGCAGAAGAAATCTACTAGCCGACTTTAGCTATTAATCCGGCAATTAAATAAATCTTCTATCTGTTGAATCGCACGCCTTTAAAATACTGCGAAAATGTGTGAATTTCCTTTTATTTTAAGGGCGTGCCGAATTAACCCGACATAAAGGATTACCGGGTAATAAAAACTCAGAGCGATGCTTTAAGCTTCAACGACCGAGGGCGGTTTGCAGCTTTCGATAAGTGCATTCAGTTCTGGAATGCACGAGCCACAATTGGTGCCGCATTTTAAAGCTTGGCCCAATTGCTCTGCATTGCATACGCCGTTCTCAATGGCCTCGCGAATGGCCACCTCACCCACTTGAAAACACGAGCAAATGATAGCGCCAGGGTCAGCGCCGGCATCCAATGGGGAGCCTGCCAAAACCGTTAGGCGATCTTCACGTGTAATGGTGTGACCCAGCTGTTGCTCAAGCCAGGCATGTTCATGGGCTTTGGGATGGGTGTTGCCAGTAAAATGAAACGCGACTGAAAGCTTGCCGTGATGAAATCCAACGGCTTTAAAAAATTGGTTCCCTGAATCCGTGTGGGTTATCCAATCCTCTATTTGGGGATACAAGCCACGCAGCCAAACCTCCCAATCCTGCGGCATCGCTACATCAGCCAAACGGTATTTAAAGCCGTTGGCCAAAGGCATTTGGCACCAGTAATCTGTGGCCGGCGTAAGCGTCTCGGTTGTGAGTAAAACCCCTTGCCAAGCCCATTCACACTTTGCCAACGTCACCGGTGAGTGTTTGAATTCTGGTTGCCCACATAAAGGGTCCGTGATGGGTAACACCAACGCACTGATACGCGCTTCGGAAGCGTTTCGATCGTTCCAATGAATGGGTGCAAATACTTCTCGACGCCGTATTTTCTCCGATAATACCGCGCGCCCCTTGTAGCGACCTTGTGCGTTCGACAGTTCAACAATGTCACCTTCGGCGATAAAAAGTTGGGCCGCCGTGTCGGGGCGAATCTCTACAAAAGGTTCTTCAGTGTGACGTGTGAGCTTGGTAATATTGCCTGTGCGGCTCATGGTATGCCATTGATCGCGCACACGCCCCGTGTTCAGCAAAACTTGATGCGTGTTTGCGGCTTGTTGGGGATATTGCGCATGAATCGCGATGAGTTTGGCTCGTCTGTCAGCGGTATAAAATCGACCATCGCTTAGCAGTCGAGTGCTGGAGGTATTTTGGTCTTTGCGTTTTGGCCATTGAAACGGCTTGAGACGTAGATAGTCCTCGCGTGATATTTTTTCAAACGCAGAGATATCAAACGCGCGCGAATCGTTGTTCTCAAAACCCGACAGGGCTGCGTGTTCACAAAAAAGTTCATGGGCCGAGGTGTAGGGAAAGTCTTTTTCAAAACCCAAATGCTGGGCGAATGCAGTGATAATTTCCCAATCGTGTTTGGCGGCCGAAGGCGCGTGTAAAAATCCACTTTGCAAAGAGATACAGCGTTCGGAATTGGTGACGGTGCCGACTTTTTCTCCCCAAGTGGTGGTGGGCAATAACACATGGGCTTCTTTGGCGGTATCGGTATTGGCGACGCATTCGCTTACCACCACACATTCACATTGACGCAGTGCTTCACGTACGGCATTGGCATTGGGCATGCTTACAACCGGGTTGGTGGCCATAATCCAAATGGCTTTAATTTTTCCTGAACGTGCAGCCTCAAACAGATCCACCGCCTTTAAGCCTTCTTTTTGCGCCATACGCGGGGCGTTCCAAAATCGCTGTACGCGTGAAAGGGCCTCTTCGTCGCCGAAATTCATGTGCGCGGCCAATTGATTGGCAAGCCCGCCTACCTCGCGCCCGCCCATGGCATTGGGTTGGCCGGTGATGGAAAAAGGGGTGGCACCAGGGTGACCGATACGTCCGGTTGCAAGGTGACAGTTGATGATGGCATTGCCTTTGTCTACACCCGAAGAAGACTGATTAATGCCTTGAGAAAAAACGGTAACGGTTTTAAAGGTACTGCCATACCATGCAAAAAATTGTTGAACGGCATCCAGGTCAATGTCACAACGCTCGGCAGTGTCTTGCACTGTTTGACAGTCAGTTTGTGCAGCAGCAAGTGCCTCATCAAATCCATTGCAGTGGCGCGCTATATAGTCGCTATCCACTAATTGCTCACTCGCCAAATAACTGAGTAATCCATTAAATAAAAATGCATCGCTACCGGGTCGTATGGGTAGATGTAAATCTGCAATATCACAGGTGGGGGTGCGGCGGGGATCAATCACGACGACTTTCATATTGTGATTTTTCTTTGCGGCAACAATGCGTTGGTACACGACAGGATGGGTGTATGCCATATTGGAACCCACCAATATCAGTAAGTTGCACTGCTCTAAGTCTTCATAGCAGCCCGGCACAATGTCTTCACCAAAGGCGCGCTTGTGAGCGACTACGGCCGAAGCCATGCAGAGTCGCGAATTGGTATCCACATTAGCGGTACCCAAAAACCCTTTCATTAATTTGTTGGCCACGTAATAGTCTTCAGTTAACAGCTGGCCGGACAAATAAAAAGCCACTGCATCGGGGCCGTGGGTATCAATAATACGTTTGAATTCCGCCGCCGTGTGCGACAGGGCGGCATCCCAGGAAGTAGGAAGGCCGTTTACAATGGGTGTGGTTAAGCGATCAGTGAGAATTTGGGTTTCATGTAAAGAAGCACCTTTAACGCATAGCTTGCCGTAGTTGGCCGGATGCGTATTATCGCCGCTAAGGGCCACAATCTGGTTGTCCTCAGTGGTGGCGGTCACGCCGCAGCCTACACCGCAATAGCAGCAGGTTGTGTGATGGGTTTGGGAGGTTGGTAAGTTCATAGAGGCATCAATAGTATTGTATTCAGGCCACTTGGCCTGTAAGGGGTTCACAATAGGCCTGGCCAAATAACAATGTGCTAATGTGGGCGCTGACATCGCACCCGCTGTTCATTAATTCAAAGTAAAAGAGCCCATCGCGGGTATCGCCGTATAGCACAATGCCCACCAGTTGATTACCCCGTAACAGTAATTTTCGGTAAGCCCGATTTTTGGGGTCGTTAATCACCAGGCAGCGATGCTCGGGTTGGGTTAAATGCTCACCTGCAGAAAATACATTTACGCCCGACACTTTCAATTTGGTGGCCACCGGTTGTAAATCAAACGGCGTGTAAGCAAGTCCTGCAAGTCTTTGTGCCAAACATTTGCATTGGCGCCAAATGGGATCCACTAAACCAAATGTGGTGTTTTGATATTCAGAGCACTCGCCCAGCGCGCTGATGTGCGCGGCGCTAGTACGCAGTGCCTCATCCACAATAATGGCGCGAGTAGTCGCCAAATTCGCCGTGTGAGCCAATTCAGTATTGGGGGTAATGCCGGTGGCCACCACCGCCAAAGTGCATTCAATGTTTTGACCATTGGTTAAGGTCGCTCCGGTTAACTGCGCCTTGCCGTTAAAGCTCGCCACCTCTGTTCCCAATTGAAAGCGAATATTTTTTTCTGCCATTTCGGCTTTTAAATATGTGCCCGCTTGAGGGTCTAGTTGGCGGCTGAGTAGGTGATGAGAGCGGTGTACTAGGGTTACCGTAGCCCCGCGCTTGGCCAAACCATAGGCGGCTTCCAAGCCCAGTAAGCCTCCGCCTACTACCAGCGCGTGAGTTTGTGGTGTGACGGTTTGGGTCATCGTTGCTACGTCATCCAAGGTTCGAAATGCCATAACGCCCGCCGGTGCTTTCAATTGTGCGGGGATGGTCGCCGGGCGGGAGCCGGTGGCGATCACCAATTCGTCGTAGTGGAGTGGGCTGCCGTGACTGAGCGTGAGCGACTGCTCTTTGGCATTGATGGCGAGCACACGCCGCCCTCCAAGAAAGGTGATTTTTTGAGCCGCGTAAAAGCTTGCATCCTTTTGAATGATGTTCGAAACAGAGGTCTCCTCGGCCAGCACGGAGGACAGGAGTATTCGGTTGTAGCTGCCCTGAGGTTCATCTCCAATCACTGTGATGCGATAAGGGGCTGATAAGCGTAAAAGTTCATCCACCAGGCGCCCAGCAGCCATACCATTGCCAACAATCACCAGGTGCAAAAGCCGGTTGAGCGAAGATGCCACGTTCAAATCCTCGAGCAATTAATTCGTGAAATGGGGAAAACCCGAAATAGTCATTCGCTAAGAGTTAGCAATAGTTACGCCAGTGCTATTAATTAAATGAATAAAGCACTGTTTTGGCGCCTCTGTAAAAAAGGCTTAGAAAACTGTGCTTATAAAATTCATAATAATAAGGCTATATGTAGATATAATCGGATAACGTGCTGAAAGTAATGTTTTTCCAATTTGAGCGTTAAAATTTGAGGTTCTTTGAAGGTGCCGCAACTTGAGTTAAGCCTGCACTAATACTGCGCATCCGTGTTCAGTTGTTGAAGCTATCAGAGAAATAATCAATAAAAAAAGCACTCTTTTGGGTTTTATGTGCACCATTAATGTTCTTTTTTGGCGCTTCGTGGCGTGCCTTGGAGCTTGGCTTGGCGACAAATCTGTATAAACATACAGTTTTTGCGGTACTGAACCGGATTTATTGCTAGAATGCCGCCCCATGGACGTCTCTCACCTCTTAGACCAACTCAATGATGAGCAGCGCGACGCCGTGTGTGCGCCCGCAAGCCATCAGTTGATTCTGGCCGGTGCCGGCAGCGGTAAAACCCGCGTGCTGGTGCACCGTATTGCTTGGCTGATGCAGGTCGAAGGCGTTTCCGCGCATCAGATCCTGGCGGTGACCTTTACCAACAAGGCCGCTCGTGAAATGCGCGAGCGTTTACAGGTCCTGATGGGCGACCATCCGTCTATGCCCAATGTCCACAGTATGTGGGTGGGCACCTTTCACGGTATTGCCCACCGTCTGCTGCGTGCCCATTGGCAACAGGCAGGTTTGCCTCAAAATTTTCAGATTCTGGACGGCGACGACCAGTTGCGTTTGATCAAGCGTGTTTACCAAGAGCTGGGGTTGGATGACAGTCGCTGGCCTTACAAGCAGACCCAATGGTTTATCAATGGCCAGAAGGATGAAGGTGTTCGCCCCGAGCACATGCCCGACAGTCACGATCCCTTTCAGCGTGCCATGAAGCAGCTTTATACCGCCTACCAAGCGGCCTGCGAGCGTGCTGGGGTGGTGGATTTTGCAGAGATTCTACTGCGCTCTCACGAGCTGTGGCTGAAACAGCCCGAGCTACTGGAGCATTACCAAAAGCGCTTTCCTTTTTTATTGGTGGATGAATTTCAAGACACCAATGTGGTGCAGTATGCATGGCTTAGAGTATTGGCAGGTAAGCACAGCTTTGTGACGGCGGTGGGGGACGACGACCAATCTATTTACGGCTGGCGTGGTGCGCGCATTGAAAACATTCAGACTTTTACTGAAGATTTTGGCGGGGCTTCCACCATACGGCTTGAGCAAAACTACCGCTCTACGCAGACCATTTTAAACGCCGCCAATGCGGTGATTGCCAACAACAGTGGTCGTTTGGGAAAACAGCTTTGGACGTCCGGTGCCGATGGCGAACCCATTGACCTCTATGCGGCGTTTAACGAGCAAGATGAGGCGCGTTATATTGTTGAGCGGGTAGAGTCTTGGCAAAGCCAAGGGAACCCTAATGCCAGTGTGGCAGTGTTATACCGCTCCAACGCCCAATCTCGGGTTTTGGAGGAGGCTTTTTTGCGGCAGGGGGTGCCTTACCGTATTTATGGTGGCCAACGCTTCTATGAGCGCTTGGAAATTAAAAATGCTTTGGCTTACTTGCGCCTGTTGATGAACCGTCAAGACGATCCCGCCTTTGAGCGTGTGATCAATACCCCCACGCGTGGCATTGGGACCAAAACCGTTGAGAGCATCCGCCAGTTGGCGCGTGAGCAGGGGTGTTCAATGTTTGAAGCCGCGAGTCATATGGTATCGCACAAGGTGTTGAGTGCGCGTGCGACCAGCGCGGTGAGTGCGTTTATTGAGCTGCTGGAGGGGCTTAGCCAGTCACTGCCCGAGCACACTTTGGAAGAGCAAGTGGCACTGGTGATTGAGCGCTCCGGGCTAAAAGCGTTTCATCGTGCAGAAAAGGGCGAACGTGGTTTGGCTCGGGTGGAAAACTTGGAAGAGTTGGTGAATGCTTGCCGCGCTTTTGAACCGGAAGATGAGGATAGCGTCCCACTGGCAGAATTTTTGGATACCGCAGCGTTAGACGCGGGTGAAACCCAAGCCGATGAGTATGAAGATGCCGTGCAAATGATGACCTTGCACAGCGCCAAAGGTTTGGAATTTCCACTCGTGTTTCTTGCAGGCGTTGAAGAAAATATTTTTCCGCATCGCATGTCCAGTGATTCACCCGAAGGCCTGGAGGAAGAGCGTCGATTGTGTTACGTGGGCATTACGCGCGCCATGCAAAAATTGGTCATCACACACGCGGAATCACGCCGATTGCATGGGTCGGAAAACTTTAATCGGCTCTCGCGTTTCGTGCGAGAGATTCCCAGCGACCTTTTACAAGAAGTTCGGCTAAAATCCTCTGTCGCGCGCCAGACCCATTATCAAGGTTGGCAAGCGCCTGTCACGGACGATACGACTTTTCCCTTGAAGCTGGGGCAGCGCGTGCATCACCCTATGTTTGGAGAAGGCACGGTGTTGCAGTTTGAAGGCAGTGGTGCCAGTGCGCGCGTGCAAGTGAATTTTGGGGGGGAAGGCAGTAAATGGTTGGTTATGCAATACGCCAAACTGGAAGCCTTATCCTAACGATGACAAAGGCTGGTTCACCTTAACTCGCCATCATTGGCTGTAAAGCCAATGCGAGCCCTAAAAATACAAGATGATTCACACATCATCGCCAGTATTTTTAGGGCGGGTAATAAAATAGATAGGAAATCTATTTTATTACCCGGTAAAAAGACAAGCCCATCAAATCATAAAGGTCCTATCATGAAAACGCGCTATACCCCTTGGTGGTTACCTGCAGTGCTGGTGGCTTCCCTTTTCATGTGTGTGGTTCTATTGGCCGTTGTGGTGCTGCAAAAAGATCGAGTGCGCACCAGTTTAGAGGGCAGCGGCGATGTATCGCAAGCAAATGAATACCATTGGCGCATGGTCACCACATGGCCTAAGAATTTCCCCGGTTTAGGGCTGGCACCGGAAAACTTCGCCCGTTTGCTCAACAAGATGAGTAACGGACGCTTAAATATCACAGTCTATGGGGCCAATGAACTCGTGCCTGCCATGGGCGTGTTTGATGCCGTCTCCGCGGGCAGTGTCGAGATGGGGCACGGCGCGGCCTATTATTGGAAAGGCAAAATTCCGGCATCTGCGTTTTTTACTTCAGTCCCTTTTGGCATGAACGCGCAAGAATTCAATGGCTGGCTACACTATGGTGGTGGCTTGGAGTTGTGGCGCGAGATTTACGCGCCATTTCATTTAATCCCTTTTGCTGCGGGTAATACGGGTGTGCAAATGGGAGGTTGGTTTAACAAAGAAATTAACAGCATTAACGACCTCAAAGGGTTGAAAATGCGTATCCCGGGTTATGGTGGTGAAGTGTTTACCCGCGCGGGCGGAACGGCAGTGAATATTCCCGGCGGCGAATTATATACCGCCTTACAAACGGGCGTGATTGATGCCACTGAATGGGTGGGGCCTTACAATGATTTGGCATTTGGGTTTCATCAAATTGCCCAATATTACTATTCACCGGGTTGGCACGAACCCGGTCCAGGGTTAGAGATTATTGTCAATCAAGCGGCCTTTGACACTCTGCCGGAAGATTTAAAAACCATGGTGGAAGTGGCTGCACGGGCTGTGAACCAAGACATGTTAGATGAATATACAGCACGTAACCAAAATGCCTTGGATGAGTTGGTGCATAAACACCAAGTCGCCTTGCGCCATTTTCCCAAAGAAGTTTTGGCAACGCTCAAACGCATCAGTTTTGAAGTGTATGAAGAAACGGCACAAAAAGACGAAACCTTCGCCAAAGTGTACGCTTCCTATAAAACCTATCTGGATAAAGTACGGGCGTATCACAGTATTTCTGAGGAAGCCTATTACCAAGCTCGATAAATCGTGAGTGGTTAACCGCCAGGACAGTCACTGTAACCCCAAAAACTTTTTAACCTTTCGGTCGAATTCAGATAAAGAAGCAGGTGAACAGTCGAGTTAACTGGCAATTAGAGAATGTATTTGCCTGAACAAGTAGCAGAAAAATAACGTGTGATCGATTATGTCGGGTTAATCCGGCACAAGGAGGTGCTGCCAATTATAGATGTTCAATAAATAGCGCCTCCCCACAGTTAGCTGACTGAATCATGACTGGACCAGTCATTAACTTTTTAAAAGCTTGGCCGCAGGGGAGTGTTACCGGTTACATGCTTGGCGCCAGTGTCGTCATTGTGGTCCTGCACCCCGACATCTCAATCATTGCAAATCGAGCAATGGGGATAACCCCTATTAATCCGCATTAACCTGATTCCCGATAACTTTAACCCGATAGTCAGCATTCACCCGATAATAAGTGTCCGGGTTGTAACTATAAGCGGCATGCAATGTGACCCAGTGCAAATTTCAAATGGTTGGTTTCCTTAGCCCGACAGCCTCACCAAGAGATGTAGTAACATCCAAAATAATATTATTAATGCAAAGCTCTATGGGCTTACTTCACCGTTAAGAGGCAAAAATAAAATGGGCTCTCAATCTATTAAATCAACCGGCAATTGCGTTAAGCACTGCGTGCTTTCGGCATTTTTGCTGGCATCTTTGGTGGCCTGCGGTGGTCAGAGCCAATCCAATTCCAGCAGCTCAAGCTCCAGTAGTTCCAGCTCGAGCAGTTCAAGTTCAAGCTCGAGTTCGAGTTCTTCTAGCTCCTCAAGTTCATCCTCCTCTTCGTCTTCATCGTCGAGTTCTTCAGGTTCTCCCGAGCCTAAATTTGTCGGCAACATTACCGCTGGGTATCGAATCCCAAATGACTTCCTTCAATATTGGAGCCAAATTACACCCGAAAACGAAGGCAAATGGGGCAGTGTTGAGGGCAATCGCGACCAATATAACTGGTCGAATATGGACAACATTTACAATTTCGCCAAGCAGAACGGTATTCCAGTAAAAGCCCATACTTTGGTATGGGGTGCACAAGCGCCGAACTGGATCAATGGCTTGAGTCCAAACGAGCAAGCGGCGGAGATTGAAGAGTGGATCCGCGACTTCTGTAATCGCTATCCGGACATCGATATGATCGACGTGGTAAACGAGGCGGTGGAAGGTCATGCGCCGGCGGGGTATGCGCGAAGTGCGTTTGGCAATGACTGGATTACCAAATCCTTCCAGCTGGCCAGACAGTATTGCCCCAATGCGATTTTGATCTATAACGATTATAATTTCCTCACATGGAATACCGACGAAATTATGACTCTAATCCAACCCGCGGTTGACGCAGGTGTAGTCGATGCTGTGGGGTTACAGGCACACAGTTTGTATCCAGACCAGTACACAGATGAAATGTGGACTGCCGAAGAATTGAAAGAGAAGCTGGATTTGATATCCACGCTTGGATTGCCGATTTATATTTCGGAATATGATGTGCAAAAAGAAGATGATCAGGAGCAGCTCGAAATCTTCAGTGAGCAGTTTCCGGTATTTTATGAGTATCCAAATGTGGTGGGTATTACGCTCTGGGGTTACATTGTTGGCCAAACCTGGCGGCCAGGCTCAGGTCTGCTACGCAACGGTCAGCCGCGGCCTGCGATGCAATGGCTGTTGAACTACCTGAGTGAAAATCAGTAAGCGGTTGACGCCGATCCCGGACTATAAAAAGCCGGACTGTAAAAAGGCGACGCCGCCAGGCGCCGCCTTTTTTTATGGGGTGAGGCAATCACCCACCGATAGTCATTATAACCCCAAAAACTTTTTAACTTTTCTGTCGACGAATGTCAGCGCCAACTTGCGTAATATCCAATTAACCTTGGCTTGCTTCAGCCATAAATTAACGCGTTTGTGGCTGTGCTTAAACAGCTGTTGGCGTGTGGTGCGGTTCACGTCTGTAATGCTGGCGTTCCCCAAGTCTGGAATGTTGGGTAAGGGTTCTGCGAAGTCGAAATCTTTTAATGGCAAGTGCCGGTCGTCACTTTGGGTAACCCCTAAGTTTACGTCTTTAAGGTTCTGTAAAAACGCCCGGGCTTTGGACCGGCCAATATTGTAATCGTGCTCACGAAAGGACTGCTCCAAAAAACCGACGAATGAAAATAATCCGTCGCTTGCCAGCTCATCGCTATTGGCCGTGACCGTATAAATAGCCATATGATCTTTATCATGTAGCCGGCCGCTGGCCTCCAGTACTTGTACGGCTTTGGTCCACACCTCGTGGGCTTGAGTATATTGGCCGCTGTGAAGTGCCTGAGCTGTGGTGGTGGTAGAATATCGCGCACTTAAAACTTCGCGTTCTTGTTTTTGGTCACGCTCGTCTTCATCGTCATAGATTTTATCTAGCAATAAGTCGAAAGCTTTATTGACTGCCGAAAGCTCGGTCTCTTCCAAACCTAAGATGTGCTCACCCAGTGTTTCCGCACGATGATCCAATTGTTTAATGAGATCATTGTAGTGGCTGGTCACGATCCAATCTTGAAATCGAGATTGATTAAAGATGGCGGAACTAATGGCCGCAGACGTATTAAAGATACTCGACGTTTCGCCGTCAATGTTTTGTTTACAGCTCACTTTGCTGTTGGGGGCAATATACAAGTAAAAGCGCTTTTCATAATCCAGTGGCTGAGTATCAATGGTATCTACCAAGCGTTTGGCGGTGCCCAAGGGATAATTGTTAAATGTGCCGCCATCCACGTAAGTAAAAGCACTCTCTGCAAAGGCCTTGGCTTTGCCGAAATAATCCCACTCTTGGTAGCGGCGCAGAAGTTTTACCGGTGCAAATGCCGCGGGAAAGGCGCCACAGGCTCGCGCAGCATCTTTAATGGTTTGCCAGAGTTCACGGGTGTCGGACTCATCGTTTAAAAACCGCGTAAAAGAATCTTGAAAGCGGGTTTGCACAAACTGACCGGTTTCATTAGACAGCGACGCATTTTGAAAAGCATCTACCGCATAGTCTATGCCATTTAAATTTGACATGGCCAAACCCAGCAGCACAGAGTCGCCGGCGGCCAGGTGTCGGTTGCTGGGTGACGGGGTGTGATAGCGCGACAGTAAAATGTCTTCGGCCATATGGTCAATAAAATTGGAGGATAGCAGCGATCGTGTGGGATCATCCGCGTAGGCATCACTGAGCAATTGGGAGATATCCACATTTTTCACCCAAGCATCGTGTAAAACATTGTTGTAGGGATGATCCAAACTTTCCCCGTTAAACAACAATTTTTGCGCAAGAATGGCAGCTGTCATGCCACCGGCCGAAGCGCCAGATAACACGTCAATATGAATTTGCGCATCCGGATTTTGTTGGTTGTGGCGATTGTGCTGTGCAATCGCGTTGACGATCTCGTACACCACGCCAGCTTCATAACTGCCAAGTGACACTGCACCGCTGATGGCGATAGCTAATTTTGTTGCCATAAGTATACTCAGTGTGGGAATTAACGTCGCCAGAACATTGGCGTAAACAGCACCAGTAAAGTGAATACCTCAAGTCGCCCTAATATCATGGCAAAGCACAATACCCATTTTGCCACCACGTTAATGTTGCCATAGTGGGCGGCGACTTCGCCAAGACCGGGGCCAAGGTTGTTGATACAAGCACCCACCGCGGTAAATGCCGTGGTGAAGTCCAAGCCTGTTGCCAAAAGCAGTATGCACATGCTTAAAAATGAAATCACATAAACTGCAAAAAAGCCCCACACAGCCTCCACTACCCGGTCGGAAACTGTTTTTTTGCCCACTTTAATGGGAATGATGGCATTGGGGTGAATTAAGCGGTGAATTTCACGGATGCCCTGTTTAAAAATTAGCATGATGCGAATCATCTTGATGCCCCCGCCCGTAGACCCGGCACAGCCCCCCATAAAGGCGAACATAAAAATCAAAAAGGGCAAGAAGGTAGGCCATACGCTAAAATCCGCAGCACCAAAGCCGGTGGTGGTCAATACGGATATCAATTCAAAGCTGCCCAAAATAAAACTGCTGCCAAAATCATAGGTTTGAGTGTAATACAAATACGCCACCGTAATTAAGCTACCCGCCAAAACCATAGAGCCATAAAAGCGGCATTCTGGGTCGATCCAGTAGTTGTGCAAACTGCGTGCACGCCAGGCCACAAAATGCAGTGCAAAATTAATCGCTGAAAGCACCATGAATATCATACTGACGATCATGATGGCGTTATTATTGAAGTAACCAATGCTTAAATCGTGAGTGGAAAACCCACCAATGGCTACGGTCGCAAAAGCATGACCAATGGCGTCAAAACCACTCATCCCAGCTAACCAATAGAAGAGGCAGCACAGTAGTGTGAGTGACAAATAAATGATAAATAATGCTTTGGCGGTTTCGGTAATTCTTGGTGTGAGCTTGGTGTCTTTTACCGGGCCGGGTGTCTCGGCCCGATACAGCTGCATGCCGCCAACACCCAGCATGGGTAATACCGCCACAGCAATGACAATAATACCAATGCCACCTAACCATTGCAGCTGCTGGCGGTAATACAAAATGGATTGCGGCAATAAATCGAGCCCTATCAAAACCGTTGCCCCGGTGGTGGTCAAGCCAGAGGTGGATTCGAATACCGCGTCAACCACCGAGAGGTCAGTAGCGCTACAGAACATAAACGGCAAGGCACCGAATAACCCAAGCACCACCCAAAACAACGCGGTCACCAAAAAGCCATCGCGCGTGCGTAAATCGCGGCGATTGTTTTGGGCCGGATACCAAAGTGCGAGGCCTGTGGCAAAGGTAATAATGAAGGCCAAAATAAAGCTGAAATGATTGTTATCGTGATACAAAAAAGACACCAATATAGGTGGTGTCAAGGTGAGGCTAAACAGCATCAACAACGCACCCAGCACTTTACTGATCACAGCTAATCGCATGGTTTTAAGTGTGACTCCGGGTCATCTTGAGGCCAATGGCTTGGTAAAGATTAGAAAAAGGTAAAACCGACTTGGAATAATCGCTCAATATCTCGGGTGTATTTTTTATCCACCAAGAAGACAATCACGTGATCACCACTGACAATTTCGATATCGTCGTGAGCAATAATGACCTCGTGTTCACCACTGTTATCCACTTCGCGCACGATAGCACCAATGGTGGCGCCCTCGGGCAGGTCAATTTCTTCTAAGGTTTTGCCCACCACTTTCGAATTCTTGGCATCACCATGAGCCACCACTTCAATGGCTTCGGCAGCACCGCGGCGAAGGCTGTGTACATTAACAATATCACCGCGACGTACATGGGTTAACAAACTGCCAATGGTGGCCTGCTGGGGTGATATGGCAATGTCAATTTCACCACCTTGGACCAGGTCGGCATACGCGGGGTTGCTGATCAGTGTTAGTACTTTGCGCGCACCGAGGCGTTTGGCCAACATGGATGACATGATGTTGGCCTCATCGCTATTGGTTACCGCCAAAAATACATCACAGTCTTCAATATTTTCTTCAAGCAACAATTCTTGGTCAGAGGCGCTGCCTTGCAAAACAATGGTGCGGGTTAAATTGTCTGATAAAAAAACGGCACGTTTATGTGAGTACTCGATGACTTTTACCGCGTAACGCTTCTCTAGTTTTTGCGCCAGGCTCATGCCGATATTGCCACCGCCGGCAATTACGATCCGTTTGTAGGGGCGGTCTACTCGGCGCAATTCGCTCATGACTGCACGAATGTCTTCGCGGGCAGCGATAAAAAAGACTTCGTCATCGGCCTCGATAATGGTGGAGCCTTGCGGGGTAATGGCATGATTACGGCGGTAAATGGCGGCTACGCGTGTGTCCACATTGGGCATGTGTTTGCGCAAAAACCGTAGCTCCTGACCCACTAGAGGGCCGCCATAATACGCGCGCACGGCCACCAGCTGTACACGGCCATCGGCAAAGTCCAAAACTTGTAATGCACCCGGTTGCTGCACCAAACGATAAATATAATTGGAAACAATTTGCTCGGGGCTGATGATGACATCAACGGGCACGGCCTCGTTGCGAAACAACCCGGGGTAAGATACATACTCTTGCGAGCGCACGCGCGCGATTTTGGTGGGCGTGTGAAATAGAGAGTGCGCGATTTGACATGCCACCATATTGATTTCGTCATCACTGGTGACCGCAATCAGCATATCGGCGTCTTCAATGCCCGCTTGCAATAGGATGCCGGGGTGCGAAGCTTGTCCGCAAACCACGCCAATATCTAAGCGGTCACGCAGTTCTCGTAAAAAGGTTTCGTTCACATCGACCACGGTGATGTCGTTGGCTTCGCTCGAAAGGTTGGTGGCCAAGGTGCCCCCCACCTGCCCTGCGCCCAAGATGACAATTTTCATTATTGTGGTTCACCCCTTGGCTCGGTAGCTTGTTGGCAGTTTGCCAAAGTCTACGCCGAATCGGTTTTTGGTGTGCTGTGTTTTTCAATCATTGCATAGTAAAAGCCATCGTGCCCACCCATTTGCGGAAACAGTTGTCTGCCATAGGGGCGTGCCAACCCCCAATCGGCTGGAATGGGGATATGGGACGCATCTGTTTGCGTTTTTAAAAAATGTGCAATGGTGTGTTCGTTTTCCTCTGGGAGCACGGAGCAAGTGGCATAGACCAAGCGCCCTCCAGGTTTGAGCACCGCCCACAGGCTGGCTAACAAATTGTGTTGTAATGCCACTAGGTTTTCAATATCGCGGTGGCGGCGCAGCCACTTGATGTCAGGGTGTCTGCGAATCACGCCGGTGGCGGAGCAGGGTGCATCGAGCAAAATGCGATCAAAAAGTGTGCCGTCCCACCATTGTGTGAGCACGCTGGCATCCGCCTGTTTGACTTCTGCCTTGAGACCGAGACGCTGTAAATTTTGATGGATAGAAGTGACGCGTGTAGGTTCAAGCTCTATTGCCACCAAAGTGGTGTCTGGGCATGTTTCCAGAATGTGGCAGGTTTTGCCTCCCGGTGCGGCGCACGCGTCTAACACTGTTAAACCCGGCTCTAGCGCCAGCAGGGCGGCCGATAATTGTGCGGCTTCGTCCTGAACGCTGGCGTAACCCTCGGCAAAAAATGGCAGTCTGTCCACGGCCACCGGATGCGCCAATGTCAGGCCGTGCGACGCGTGAAGGCAGGCCGTAGCGGCAATGTCTGCAGTGGTTAGGCGGCTGTGGTAATCCTTGCGCGAAGCTTTTTGTTGATTAATGCGTAAGGTCATCGGCCCCTGTGTGTTGTTGGCTTCAATAATTTGTTGCCAGTGGTCAGGCCAGCTGTCCTTCACTCGCTCAAGTAGCCACTTGGGGTGTGACGTTTGGGCTAATTCTAGCGCTTGCCAGGGAGGGTTATCGGTTTTGGCTGCGCGTAAACAGGCGCGCAGCACACCATTGATCAAGCCCGTGGCCCAGGGTTTGCGCCACTCTTTGGTCACCTCTACTGTGGCACTGATGGCTGCGTGCTCGGGAATGCGCGAATGTAAAATTTGATAGAGTCCCAACAGTAATAGGGCTTGAACCTGACTTTCCTTGGCTTTAATGGGTTTTTTTAAGAAGCATTCACCGATGGCCGAAAGCCTATGACCAAACCGACAGACACCAAAACACAGCTCTTGCAACAGAGGCTGGTCTTTCTCGCTCACATTGAGCGTAGCCCGATTTAACGCCCGTGTGAGCGACGCACCCTCGAATAGAACTTCGGCAATGACAGATGCGGCAGCGGCACGAACAGAGGGGCTACGGGGCATGGGATTCCATTGCGCCGAGTTGCAGGCCAGGGGTAAACCAATGCCCAAAGCCATTGAGTACATCGGTCACGGCCATGGCTTTCTTGCCTGGCATTTGCAGTTTATGAATCTCAAGCATGCTGTTTTCTCCGCACGCTACGGCTAGGGTTTTGTCGGCGCTGATGAGGGTGCCGGGGGCCTGCTCATGGGCCTGTTGTATGGGGATGGCCTCCAGCAGGCGAATGCGTTCGCCGGCCAAAGTGGTGTAGGCCATGGGAAAGGGGTTGAACGCGCGAATACGACGTGCCAGTGTCTTTGCATCGAGCTGCCAGTTTATTAAGGCTTCCTCTTTGGTGAGCTTTTTGGCGTAGGTGGCCAGTGTGTCGTCTTGAGGGGTAGGTTTCTGTGTACCTTCGGCGAGGGCGTCTAAGGTACGCAGTAGCGCTTTCGGGCCAATACCTGCCAGGCGGTCGTGTAAGTCGGCGGCACTATCGGTAGGCAAGATTGGACAGGGGCTCAGCAACAGCATATCCCCCGTGTCGAGGCCCTCGTCCATTTGCATAATGGTGACGCCCGTTTCGCTATCACCCGCCTCTATCGCTCGCTGAATGGGGGCCGCACCGCGCCAGCGCGGTAACGCCGAGGCGTGCACATTTATGCAACCCAGTCGAGGCGCCGTTAACACGGCTTTGGGCAATATTAAACCGTAGGCCACCACCACCATAATATCGGCCGCAAATGCGGCCAAGGTTGCGACCTCTTCAGGGGCCTTAAAATTGAGGGGCTGGCACACTTCAACGGCGGCGTTTAAGGCCACTTGTTTTACTGGGCTGGGTGTGAGCTTTTTACCTCGACCCGCCGGGCGGTCGGGCTGAGTGTAAGCGCCTACTACCGTATGCTGGCTTGCAATTAAGTGCTCTAAATGGATGGCCGCAAATTCAGGCGTGCCGGCAAACAGTATGTTCAATCCTGCCGTTGTGGACATGTGGGGCCTTATGAGGTTGAGTAATGGGCGGGTTACACCTGTGCGCGTTGTTGCTTTTCCAGCTTGCTGCGAATGCGGTTCCGCTTGAGGTTGGATAGGTAGTCCACAAACAGCTTGCCGTTTAAGTGGTCGCACTCATGTTGAATGCAAACGGCCAGCAGTCCTTGCGGCTCCATCGTGAAGGAGTCGCCATTCCTGTCCAAAGCTGTGACGCGAACATGCATCGGGCGCGTGACAGTTTCGTAAAACCCTGGCACACTCAGGCAGCCTTCATCGTACTCGTTGAGTGTGCCGTCCAAGATTTCGATGGAGGGGTTAACGAAAGCCAAGGGCTCGTCCTGGTTTTCAGAGGTATCAATAACAATAATTTGCTCGTGTACGTTCACTTGAGTTGCCGCAAGGCCCACACCCGGTGCGTCGTACATGGTTTCGAACATATCATCAATGAGTTGTCGAATGCGGTCATCGACCATCTCTACGGGCTTAGCAATCGTCCGTAAACGGGGGTCTGGAAACTTAAGTATCGGTAGTAGAGCCATTAGCCTTGTGACAAACTTCTAGTAATAAGGTAAATTCCACTGCTAACATAATGATTGAGCGAGACAAATAGAGCAAGTTTCGCTATCAATGAAGCTGAAGGTGCCGCAGCATTAGACTATTATAACGGTAATAAATTAAAAGGGCCCCCTGGTATAGGACCACAACGATGAAAAAAAGCATTTTGGGATTGCTGGGCGCATGCTTGCTGCTTGGCCAAGCCATAGCCGAAGAGCCAGAGTTTCAAGCAGATTATCCAGAGCGATATACGGTAGTGAAAGGTGATACGCTTTGGGACATTTCCAATCGATTTTTACGAAACCCGTGGATGTGGCCAGAAATTTGGCAGGTTAACCCTCAAATCGAGAATCCACATTTGATCTACCCTGGTGACATGATCAAATTGGTTTATTTGGACGGCCAACCCCGCTTGGTGCTAGATTCCACTAACCGCGTGGTAAAATTATCCCCCGAGATTAGGGTGCTGGATAATGGCGGTGCAATTCCTTCTATTCCTCTCGACGAAATTAACAGTTTCCTCTCTCGAAGCCGCGTAATGACCGCCGAAGAGCTTGAAAAAGCGCCCCATGTGGTGTCTGGCGAGGCCAAACGACTGGTGCTGGGCAAGGGCGACCGCCTTTACGCGCGCGGCGAGTTTGACGCTGGTGTACCGGTTTACGGCATCTATCGCAAGGGCGAAACCTATGTTGACCCAGATACGGGTGAACTTTTGGGTGTGCAGGCCATCGACATCGGCTCTGGTAAAATGCGCGCCCTTGAGGACGATATTGCCACCCTGCTGATGACCCGTACTACCGAGGAAGTACGCGTAGGCGACCGCTTATTGGTCGAAGAAACACGTCCCATCGATTCCACCTTCTTCCCTTCTGCACCCAGCTTTGAGGTGGATGCCACTATCATCGCTGTGGAGGGCGGTGTGACCCAAGTGGGTAAATACGATGTGGTGATCATCAACCGAGGCGAACGCGAAGGCATGGAAGTCGGCAATGTGCTTGCGGTATACAAAGACGGTGGCGTCATTAAAGACCGCATTAAAGGTGATATGGTTGACTTGCCTGACGAACGTGCTGGCCTGTTGATGGTATTCCGTACCTTTGAAAAACTGAGCCTCGGCTTGGTGTTGGAAGCGGATCGTCCGCTGGCCATCAAAGACTTGGTGCGTAACCCCTAGCGCATGGCCTGTATGAGGCCCGTGTCTTTGAGCACCTGTTAAACAAGTTGATCGAAAAGCCCCATTTTGGGGCTTTTTTGTTTCCGCTCGACAAAAGATAGGCGCTGGGCATATGGTGCCATGGCACAATTACTGATAGGCTAAGGCCCTTGATGCCAAGCCAATGGACTCATGGACGATGCTTAAACCCTTAGAGCAACTGTTGTTATTGCAGCGCCTACCCGAAACAGGCTCTGGTACCTATTGGCGTTTGTTGGATGAGTTTCCATCCTTGCGGGTGGCACTTGATGCGCCCATTGAAGCCCTAAAAAATCTACTAACACCCGCAGCCTGCGATGCCCTCATGGACTACCGTGAACAGGGTGATAGCAGCAGTCTTATGCGCCGCGTCAAAGCCGATATGGACTGGTTGTCTGCCAACCAAATTCAGGTGCTAGATACCGACAGCGAGTACTACCCTAAGCTGTTGCTTGAAGTACGTCGTGCGCCCCCCATTCTTTATGTAATGGGAGACCCTAAGGTGTTAGCTTTGCCGCAGATTGCGGTGGTTGGCTCACGCAACCCCTCCCCCTCTGGGCGCGACAATGCAAGCCGGTTTGCTGCCGACCTCGCTGCCAATGGTGTCACCATTACCAGTGGGCTGGCATTGGGTGTGGATGCCGCCGCTCATCAAGGGGCTTTAGCGGTCAACGGGACGACCATAGCGGTGCTAGGCACCGGTATCGATCGGATTTACCCCCAACGCAATCGTCAATTGGCAGGGCAAATAGTGCGTTCCGGTGGTGCTGTGATCAGTGAGTTTCCATTAGGTACCGAGCCGCAGCCAAGTAACTTTCCTCAACGCAATCGTATTATCAGTGGTTTAAGTTTCGGGGTGTTGGTGGTGGAAGCTGCCATCAAAAGCGGCTCGCTGATCACGGCGCGCTATGCGCTTCAGCAAGATCGCGAAGTGTTCGCCATTCCGGGTTCTATTCACAACCCTCTCAGCCGCGGTTGTCATGCCTTGATTAAAGACGGTGCCAAACTCGTGGAAGCGGCAAAAGACATCGTTGACGAAATCCAAGGGTTTTTATCCCTAAAGTGGCAAGAAACGGGCTTTCTGGCCAGCGCCATGCCCAAGTTTGAAGAGGAGTTAATTACTTCGGACAACGAGGAAATGATACTGTCTCACTTAGATTTTGACCCAGTGAGTATCGATCAGTTGGCTGAGCGCACAGGGCTTGGTGTGGGCGAATTGATGGCGTCCCTACTGACCATGGAAGTGAAAGGTCTGGTGGGTAATTTAGGGAGTGGCTATGCCCGGCCTCACAAAGCCATGATGGCCAAAGATTTAATCTCTTAGCTCGAGACCCCGTTCCGTTCAAAAACCCCTACCACGTTGCTTGTCCACAGCCCTAACTTAGGGTAACGTTCGCCGTTTCTTATTGTGAACGCGTCTTATTCGCGGCACGAAATTTGGGAGTTAACCTTATGCGTGAACCGTTTGTTGCTATTTTAATGGGGTCAGATTCTGACCTGCCCGTAATGGAGTCAGCCTTCAGCGTTTTAAAAGCCCTGGATATTCCCTTTGAAGCCAAAGTGACTTCAGCGCACCGCACACCTAAGGCCACCCATGATTACGTGGTAGATGCCGATGGACGGGGCTGTGCCGTGTTCATCTGCGCCGCGGGTATGGCGGCACACTTGGCCGGAGCGGTAGCCGCCACCACTGTAAAGCCTGTGTTGGGCGTCCCCATTAACAGTTCATTGGATGGCTTGGACGCACTGTTGTCCACTGCCCAGATGCCAGGGGGTATTCCTGTGGGTACTTTGGCCATCGGTAAGGCTGGCGCCAAAAACGCTGCTTATTTGGCCGCACAAATCCTCGGTACCTGCAATCCGGACTTACACCAAAAACTCAAGAGCGAGCGTGAAGCCAATGCGCGGGAAGTGATCGCTAAAGACGCGGCTTTGCAAGAGAAGCTTAAAGATTAAATGTGAACTATCTGGTGCACCCAAAAGTACAAATCGCTGCCGCCCAGCTGGCTGCGGGCGGCGTCATGGCCTACCCCACAGAGGCCGTGTGGGGTTTGGGTTGCGACCCGTTTAACGGCGACGCCGTGGCGCGTGTGTTGGCGCTTAAGCGGCGCCCAGTGGCCAAAGGCCTGATTTTGGTGGCCGCCACCTTCGAACAGCTGGATTTTTTATTGTTTGACCTTGGTGGCGCGCAACAGCGCATGCTTAAAGATTCTTGGCCCGGGCCCAATACTTGGCTGGTGCCGCACCGCGACCGAGTGCCGGATTGGGTGTGCGGACAGCATGCGACGGTAGGAGTTAGAGTCAGCGCACACCCGCTGGTGCGCGCACTGTGCTCAGCCTATGGTGGGCCACTGGTGTCTACCAGTGCCAATCCCCAAGGCCTGCCACCGGCACGTTGGGGGTTTCAAGCCAGACGTTATTTTGGTGTTACCATTGGGTATCTGCCCGGCACCGTGAATCACGGCGCCAAGCCCTCTGTGATTCGCGACTTGATCACAGGCGCCACCCTACGCGAATAAGGAAAAACTATGACGCAACCCCATAAATCACTGGTGTTGGAATATCTAAAAGACTTGCAAGATCGCATCTGCAACGACTTGGCCGCAGTGGATGGCAAGGCCCAGTTTGTAGAAGACACCTGGGTAAGGGACGAAGGGGGTGGCGGGCGTTCGCGAGTGATCACTGACGGAGCTGTATTTGAAAAAGGCGGCGTCAACTTTTCTCATGTTTTAGGGGAGCAAATGCCCGCCTCGGCTACGGCCCATCGCCCAGAGTTGGCAGGGCGCCGGTTTGAGGCCATGGGTGTGTCTCTGGTTATGCACCCCAGTAACCCCTATGTGCCTACCAGTCACGCCAACGTGCGATTTTTTATCGCGGAAAAACCCGGCGCAGACCCCGTTTGGTGGTTTGGCGGTGGGTATGACCTCACGCCTTATTACGGCTTTGAAGAAGACTGTATTCATTGGCACCAAACTGCCAAAGCCGCCTGCGAGCCCTTTGGTAAAGACGTTTTTGATCGCTACAAAAAGTGGTGTGACGATTACTTTTATCTCAAGCATCGCAATGAGCCGAGGGGTGTGGGCGGATTGTTTTTTGACGACCTCAATACCCCGAGTTTTGACGAGTGCTTTGCCTTTATGCGCTCGGTGGGCGACAGCTATATCGATGCCTACGCACCCATTGTGAAGCGCCGGCAATCTCTTGAATATGGCGAGCGCGAGCGACAATTTCAGTTGTATCGTCGTGGCCGCTATGTGGAGTTCAATTTGGTCTACGATCGGGGCACGCTGTTTGGTTTGCAAACCGGCGGGCGCACGGAGTCCATTCTAATGTCACTGCCGCCCCTGGTACGCTGGCAATACGATTACCACCCCGAGCCGGAATCTCCCGAAGCGGAATTGCTACAGCGCTACTTAACCGCGCGTGATTGGGTGTAAGGCAATGGATCAATACGCCGTTGTGGGTAACCCAATAGCCCATTCCAAGTCCCCGGATATTCACTATCAGTTTGCGTTGCAAACCGGCGAGATTTTGGAGTATCACAAAATACTGGTGGCAAAGGAGGCCTTTCGAGAGGAGGCGACCGCTTTTTTTGCGCTTGGTGGGCGCGGCTTAAACGTGACGGTACCGTTCAAAGAGACAGCCTTCCGCTTCAGCGATCATTTGACAGAACGCGCGCAACTGGCCGAAGCGGTAAACACTTTGGTGTATCAATCAGACGGCACAATTTTGGGTGACAATACCGATGGTGCGGGCCTGATGATGGACCTTGCGCGCTTACAATGGCCACTTGCGGGTGCGCGCGTATTGGTATTGGGGGCAGGGGGCGCCGTGCGTGGTATTTTGCAGCCTCTGCTGGCCGCCAACCCCAGTGCCGTGGTGATTGCCAATCGCACCGAGGCCAAGGCGCAGGCATTGGCAAAAACTTTTGAGCCTTACGGCGAGGTACAAGGTTTGGGCTTTGCTGGGATCGAGGGTGCTTTTGACGTGGTGATCAACGGCAGCTCCGCAAGTCTGGCGGGTGAAATGCCGCCCATTAGCACACAAGTTGTCACAAACACCACACGTGTCTACGACTTAATGTACGCCGCCGAGCCTACCGTTTTTATGCGTTGGGCGCTCGAGGCGCGTGCGGCTGACACCTCGGATGGCTTGGGGATGTTGGTGGGGCAGGCGGCAGAGGCTTTTTATCTCTGGCGGGGTAAACGACCTGACATTGTCCCCGTGCTCACATGGTTGCGTGCGCAGTTGGATGCGGCTTAACCCTTAACCTCCCTGAGTTGCCCCTTACAGCTGCGCCAAGTAGGTGTTTTTGAGTGCGGTGTAGTTTTGTGCGGAATACTTAAAAAACGCGTGTTCGCTGTCTTTGAGGGCGCGCGCAGGTTTGCAGGGGCTGCCCACATACAAAAAGCCACTGGTCAAGGTTTTACCGGGTGGCACCAAGGCGCCTGCGGCAATCACTACCTCATCTTCTACCACTGCACCGTCGAGCACAGTGGCGCCAATGCCCACCAGAACACGGTTGCCCACTGTGCAGCCGTGCAGGCACGCGCCATGGCCAATGGTGACATCATCGCCAACGGTCAAAGGAAAACCCCCAGGGTTAAAGTCGCTGGCGTGCGTAATATGCAATACCGCGTTGTCTTGCACACTGGTACGTGCACCAATGCGAATGCGGTGCATATCGCCACGAATCACCGCCGCAGGCCAAACCGAGCTGTCCTCCCCTAGCACTACGTCACCAATCACGGTCGCGGCGGGATCCACATACACGCGGGCACCCAATTGGGGAGTGTGGTTTTGGAAGGGGCGGATGGGGTTACTCATGGGGAATCCTTTGAATGGCTAGGCATTTTGGGATACTGTAAACCGATTCAGACGCATAAAAAAGGCAACCTCACATTATGACGCAATCCGCGGCCAACCCCCTGCTTGAAAACAACCCGTTACCAGCGTTTAACCGCATTCAGCCCGACCACGTGGTGCCTGCCATCAAAGCGCTCACGGAAGAAAACTTAGCTGCATTGGCGGCTCAGCTGGAGCGCTTAGAGGCCCCCACTTGGGAAACCCTTGTGGCGCCCGTTGAGGCCCGCGAAGACCGCTTAAGCCAAGCGTGGTCACCAGTGAGTCACCTTAATAGCGTGGCCAACAATCCAGCGTTGCGTGAAGCCTACGAGCAATGCCTGGCCCTGCTGAGTGCTTATAATACCACCATGGGTCAAAATGCCGAGCTCTATCAAGCCTATGTGGCTTTAAGCGAACAACCCGAATTTGCACATTACAGCGCTGCCCAGCAACAAGCGGTGAACAATGCCATTCGTGACTTTAAACTCGCCGGCGTCGCGTTAAACGATGCCGACAAAAAGCGCTACGCAGATATCCAAGCCGAGTTGTCCAGCCTCAGTAATCAGTTTTCCAACAACGTGTTGGATGCCACGCACGGTTGGTTTCAACATGTTACCGAGTTAGAAGCCTTAGAGGGCTTACCTGAGCAAGCCATAGCTTCCGCAGCGCACGCTGCGAAAAACAAAGGTTTAGACGGTTGGGTGTTGACCCTTGATGGACCAGTATATTTAACGGTGATGACCCAGGCGCACAATCGAACCTTGCGCGAGGCACTGTACACCGCCTACATGACACGCGCTTCCGACCAGGGCCCCACGGCCAACCAATGGAACAACAACCTGTTGATTGAACGCATTTTGGCGTTGCGCACAGAGCTTGCTGAACTGCTGGGGTTTGACGATTATGCCGAGCTTTCCATCGCGCCAAAAATGGCGGATTCGGCTGAGCAGGTCCTGGGCTTTTTGCAATCCCTGGCGGATAAAACCCAACCTTTTGCGCAGCGCGAATTGGCAGAACTCACGGCTTGGGCTAAAGACACCTATGGCGTGCGGGAACTGGCCGTTTGGGATGTGCCCTATTACAGCGAGCGCCTCAAAGAGGCGCGCTACCAAACCTCACAAGAAGCCCTGCGGCCATATTTTCCCTTGCCCAAAGTTAAAGCGGGTTTGTTCGCATTGGTAGAGCGCTTATTTGGCGTCACCATTCACACTGTCTCGGATTTTGACAGCTGGCATCCCGACGTGGCGTTTTACCGCATTGACCGCGATGGCGAGCCGCAAGCGTACTTTTATTTGGATGCCTATGCCCGAGAAGGTAAGCGCGGCGGTGCGTGGATGGGCGAGTGCCGTGTTCGCCGGCGAAGCGAGGGTACATTACAATTGCCGGTGGCGTATTTGGTGTGTAATTTTAACGCGCCGCTTGAGGGTGTGCCCAGTTTGCTTACTCACAATGAAGTTACCACTTTGTTCCATGAGTTTGGCCATGGTCTGCACCATATGCTCACTGCCATTGATGTGGCGGCCGTCAGTGGCATAAATGGCGTGGCTTGGGATGCGGTGGAGTTGCCAAGCCAGTTTATGGAAAATTGGTGCTGGGAGCCGGAAGTGCTCACGCAGTTGACCGAGCATTACCAAACCGGCGAGTCTTTGCCCGACGCGGATATCGGAAAGCTGCTAGCGGCCAAAAACTTTCAGTCGGCACTGATGATGTTGCGTCAATTGGAGTTTGCGCTGTTTGATCTGCGCCTGCATCGAGAGTGCGGTCGCCCCGGCTTTGCTGGGGCGCAAGCGTTGTTGGACGATGTGCGTCGCAAGGTGGCGGTGTTGTCTCCGCCCAGCTTCAACCGGTTTCAAAACGGGTTTACCCATATCTTTGCCGGTGGCTATGCGGCGGGGTATTACAGTTACAAGTGGGCCGAGGTATTGTCTGCAGACGCCTACGCCGCTTTTGAAGAAAGCGGACTGTTCAACCCCGACATTGGTCACAAATTTTTAACCGAAATATTGCAACAAGGGGGATCACAGGCAGCCATGACCTTATTTAAGAACTTTCGTGGTCGCGAACCCAGTATCGAGGCATTGATGCGCCACAGTGGCCTTATGGACGACAAACGTGCCCGCGCCTAAAAAGCGGTTTATTGCAGGAGCGGTGTGCCCCCAGTGCGCGCAGATGGACAAAATCGTGATGTTTAAGCAAGGCGGTGGGGAGTTTCGCGAGTGCGTGGCCTGCGGCTTTGCTGAGCAACTGTACATTCAACCCAAACCGTCAGAAATTCCCACGCGGGTGAATGTTTCGGAGGCAGATAAAATCCGCCAAACGCAACCCATTCGTATTATTGAGGACACTTCAGGCCCCAAAAATTAGCAATTGGTCAGCGATTCGATCACTTTCAATCGAGAGCGGTTGCGCGGTGCCAGGGCTTAATGAACCGACTGCGGCGCGGTTGAGGTGTTGAGTTTCAAGTGTACGTCCTGGTGGGTGGCAAGGCTCGGTATGTTGGTCAGGTGATGCACCCAGGCCGTGGATTGCGCAATGCGCTTGAGGCGGTTCAGCTGTGTTTGATCCAAAACCGTGTCTTGAAACAACGCCTCAATGGCATAGTGCACCGCCAGATCCAACTGGTTGGCAAATTCTTCGCCGAGTAAGTCGTGAATCACAATGTTGGGAAGGGTCATATCCAGTGGTACCAGTTGGGTGCCACTTAACATCAGTAGGCGATCATTCACCTCTTCTATCAACCTGTGAGCTAAGTAGGCCTCATCAATCAGAGCTTGTAGCCCTTTATGATTTTGAATGATTTCTGGAGGTTTTAGGAAAAATTCCTGAGCAATGGTCACAAACACCTCACAGCTCTCATAGGTGCCGGTTTCCTTTAACACTTGAGTTAGGGTTTCCAGGATATCGGGTACTTGCTGGATGTACTGCACCACAAAATCCAAAAGTGCTTGCGAGGGGGCCTGTTTGGGGAGGTCGATGGCGTGATGCAGGCGCGGCAAGGAGGACTCTAAATATTTTTGGAGTTCCTGCGTCTGGGCTTCCTGTGCCTTTGCCAGTTTAATGGTTTCTCGGATCTGCAATAGTTTCGACTCAGTCATTGTGGGCTGCTTAACGTCACACTTAAATGGCTCTACGGGCGCAAAGGTTGGCACGCTTACAAGCAGTGGCTCACAGCCCCAATGGGGTTGCTACGCTGGCATCACTGGCAAATGTCGAGCATTTAAGGCTGTGGCGGAGCAAAAGCATTTTTGTAACGCCACTGATTGGAAGATAGAGTAATTTTGCCTGTGTACCCAATAAATTGGGGCATCATTCGACGAATGGTGCGGGCATGTGTTGTGCGAATGGGTACCAACCCTGGATTGCCAACCCGCTGCTGCTTTAGGCTGGCAGAAAAACCACGAAGGGTTCAGCGTTCAGGCGCACACTGTCATTAGATTGCATTATGCCACGGCGGTGTCTCTTTTTTAACCGAAATTCCAGTTGCTCGGCGCGACCAATAAAAAAACGGTCGGAAATCGTTGATTTTTATGCGGTTTTATGGCTTGCTATGCGCCTCTTGCAGAGCGTCGCCGCGACCGGCGAAGCACTATAATTGCAAAAACCCAATGGTGAAAAAGCAATAATAACCGAGCCGATGCCGCTAATCGGTTAACGTTATTGGGTTTTGCTGTACGCAACTTGTGTCTGCCAGACACATTCGGCACATCCCTTGCGGGGTGTTTCGGCTGTGAACAATAACAATACTTTATTAAACAACCGCAATTACACAGCGACACGGGGACGGGGCGATGTTGAGCAGATTTAAACGGTTATTTGCAGTGCCGTTTGGTGCTGCAGTCTTGAGTGGGGGGATACCTCTGATGGCTGCAGCGGCAGAATGGCCGTTGAATATGACCGAAGGGGTGACGACTGTCAGCCAGCAAGTGCATGGCCTGCATATGCAAATCTTCTGGTTATGTGTGGCCATCGGTATCGTGGTGTTTGGGGCTATGTTCTACACCATGGTCATGCACCGCAAGTCAAAAGGCGCCAAAGCGGCGCACTTTCATGATCATACGGGGCTGGAAATCCTCTGGACCGCGGTCCCGTTTGTCATTTTGATCGTCATGGCTATTCCCGCCACCAAGACCTTAAAAAATATTTACGATACTGATGATGCCGATTTGGACATCTTGATCACAGGCTACCAATGGAAGTGGCAGTATCAATATTTGGCGGATGAAGGCGAAAACGTGAGCTTTTTTAGTGTGCTCTCCACCCCGCGTTCAGAAATCGATGACGAGCAAGAGCAAGGCGAAAACTATCTGCTGGAAGTAGATGAGCCGGTTTATATCCCTGTGGGTAAAAAAGTACGCTTTTTGGTCACCTCCGCAGATGTGATTCACTCTTGGTGGGTGCCTGCTCTGGCGGTCAAGCGCGATGCCATTCCCGGTTATATTCACGAGGCCTGGACTAAAGTGGATGAGCCTGGTGTGTTCCGCGGTCAATGTACGGAGCTCTGTGGTAAAGATCACGGCTATATGCCTGTGGTCGTTCATGCGGTTGAGCAGGCCGAATTCGATGCCTGGCTGGGCGCAAAGCGCGAAAAAGCGGAGGCGATCGCAAAAGCGGCCAAACAAACCTTCAGCTTTGATGACCTCTATAGCAAAGGCGAAACCGTGTACAACACCAATTGCGCCGCTTGCCACCAAGCCAAAGGCGAAGGTGTGACGGGGCTGTTCCCAGCCATTGCCGGCAGCTCCATCGCCACGGGTGACGTCAAAGCTCACATTAATCGGGTTGTAAACGGGGGGGCGGGTATGCCGCCTTTCGGTGAACAACTCTCCCCGGTGGACATCGCAGCAGTGGTGACCTTTCAGCGAAATGCGTTTGGTAACAACATGGGCGATAAAGTCCAGCCAATCGACATTGTCAAATTTAAGCAAGGCCAATAAGGAGGTCGTACTATGGCACATGGTCCTGCGAAAGGCTTGAGCCGGTGGTTATATACCACCAATCACAAAGACATCGGCACAATGTACCTATGGTTCAGTTTTGCGATGTTTTTCCTCGGCGGCATATTTGCATTGGTGATTCGCGCCGAATTGTTTGAACCAGGTTTGCAAATTGTAAAGCCTGAATTCTTTAACCAAATGACCACCATGCACGGCTTGGTGATGGTGTTTGGCGCGGTGATGCCCGCGTTTGTGGGGCTTGCCAACTGGATGATACCGATGATGATCGGTGCGCCCGACATGGCATTGCCACGGATGAACAACTTAAGCTTTTGGATATTGCCCTTTGCTTTTGCCATGCTTTCTTCCACCTTGTTTATGGAAGGCGGTGCTCCTAACTTTGGTTGGACGTTTTACGCCCCGCTGTCCACCACTTATGCGCCACCGAGCGTGACCTTCTTCATTTTCGCCGTTCACATCATGGGTGCCAGTTCCATTATGGGGGCGATTAATATTGTGGCCACCATTTTGAACATGCGCGCGCCTGGCATGACCTTAATGAAAATGCCTTTGTTCGTGTGGACATGGTTGATCACGGCTTACCTTCTGATTGCGGTGATGCCGGTGCTCGCCGGCGTGGTCACCATGATGTTGATGGATATTCACTTTGGCACATCCTTCTTTGATGCTGCCGGTGGTGGTGACCCCGTGTTGTTCCAGCATGTGTTCTGGTTCTTTGGTCACCCCGAGGTGTACATCATGATTCTGCCCGCCTTTGGCGTGGTCAGTGCCATCATCCCCACTTTTGCGCGTAAGCCTTTGTTTGGTTACTCCTCTATGGTGTATGCCACTGCTTCCATCGCGTTTTTAAGCTTTATCGTTTGGGCGCACCATATGTTTACCGTGGGCATGCCGCTTTTTGGCGAGCTGGTATTTATGTATGCCACCATGTTGATTGCTGTACCCACAGGGGTGAAGGTGTTTAACTGGGTCACTACAATGTGGAAGGGTTCCATGACCTTTGAAACCCCTATGCTGTTTTCTATCGCTTTCGTTATTTTATTTACCATTGGTGGGTTTTCGGGTTTGATGTTGGCCATTGCGCCTGCGGATTTCCAATACCATGACACCTACTTTGTGGTGGCGCATTTCCACTACGTGTTAGTGCCCGGTGCTATTTTCTCCATTACGGCAGCGGTCTATTACTGGTTGCCCAAGTGGTGCGGCAACATGTATGACGAGGTACTGGGTAAAACCCATTTTTGGTTGGCCTTTGTTGGTTTGAACTTGACCTTCTTCCCGATGCATTTCTCAGGTCTTGCCGGGATGCCGCGTCGAATCCCCGATTACAACCCCTTGTTTGCCAACTGGAATATGCTGTCGTCTGTGGGGGCGTTTTTGTTTGGCGCCGCGCAAGTGCTGTTTTTGTACGTTGTGGTGCGGGCTATCATCAGTGGCAAAAAAGCCACGGCAGAGGTTTGGGAAGGCTCCCATGGGCTTGAGTGGACAGTGGCATCTCCCGCGCCGTATCACACCTTTTCAACACCGCCTGAGGTGAAATAACGGCGAATGAGTGAAGAGCAAACACGACCCCTACACGTGCTGATTATTAAATTGTGCGTGTTGGCCGTTGCCATGTTTGCTTTTGCACTTTGGGTAATGCCACCGCTTTATACCTTGTTTTGCGAAGTCACGGGTTTGCGTAAAGTGGGCGGCGCTTATGAGGCGATCGATACCCGGGTGGATACCGATCGGTTGGTGACCGTACAATTTGTTGCGACACAAAACCATAAGTTGCCTTGGGATTTTAAGCCAGCAGTGCACAAAATTCAGGTGCACCCCGGTGAGAAGACTCGCGTACAGTATTTGGCCACTAACCATTCTGCAAACAATATGGTGGTACAGGCGATACCCAGTATTTCACCGTTTAACGCGGTGAATTATTTTCACAAAATTGAGTGTTTTTGTTTTAACCAACAGCCGCTTGCGGCTGGTGCCAGTGCAGAGTTGGGGTTGGAGTTTGTGGTAGACCTAGAGCTACCCAAACAAGTCACCACCATCACTCTGTCCTACACGTTATTTGATATTACCGATCGGACCCCGGCGGTCCCGGTGACCGAAGCGTCTGACTTGATCAAGACTGATAAATTAGCACTACTGAGCGGAGTACAATAATGGACAATCATCAAAACGCCTATTACGTGCCCGAACAAAGCCGGCTGCCATTGTTTATGGCGTTGGCCATGTTCTTGACCGTATTCGGGATGGGGAGTTGGATGAACGCCGTGCCCAATGGCAGCTTTGTGTTTGCCCTGGGTTTACTACTGATTGTCGGCACCATGTTTACGTGGTTTTCGACCGTCATCAAAGAAAACCTTGCGGGCATGAATAGCGCACAACTCAAACGCTCTTATGTTTGGGGCATGAGCTGGTTTATTTTTTCCGAAGTGATGTTCTTCGCGGCTTTTTTTGGCGCGCTGTTTTATATCCGTAATTTGGCGTTGCCCGGTTTAAGTGAGGGGCACACCAGTGAGTTGCTGTGGGGAGGGTTTGATAGCAGCTGGCCATTGATGGAGACTCCAGACATGGTGCTCAATGGCGATAAAGCTGCCGTGAAAGGACCAGAAGGCAATATGAGCAACCCCGGCATAAGCGGTTGGGGTGGCTGGTTGCCTTTTTGGAATACTGTAGTCCTTTTAAGCTCTAGTGTCACAGTGCACATTGCGCATGTGGCGTTAAAAAATAACAACAAAAAAGCCTTTAATATTTGGTTGGGCATTACCGTTCTGTGCGGCATTAGCTTTTTGTTTTTACAGGCTGAAGAATATATTCACGCCTACCACGAACTGGGGTTGACGTTAGAGTCCGGTATATATGGCACCACATTCTTTATGCTTACGGGTTTTCATGGTGCGCACGTGACCATGGGCACCATCATGTTGTTGATTATGTTTTTACGCTCTACGTTTAAAGGGCACTTCAATCACCATGATTGCTTTGGCTTTGAAGCGGCCAGTTGGTACTGGCATTTTGTGGATGTGGTTTGGTTAGGCCTGTTTATCTTTGTTTACATTATGGCGTAAGGCTTGCGGGGGCTGCTGTGTGGTGGCCCCATGGCGCTTTGTTGCCCAGTTGGCCACTGTGAATGCCATAGGCAATTAAAGCCAAAAGCGTTGCCGCGAGTGTTATGCGGGTACCCAAAGCATAAACCGTCCTTTTGGATTGCGGTACATTCATATCTTTCAGCATAAACACCAAGCCGCTGCTTAGACTCGCCAGCACGGCGATAAACAACACCACTATCGCTATTTTCAGTAACACGTTGATCCTCATATGACTTTGCCAAAAGCGCCCCAAGCTTCACTTCGCTTTCGCTGGGAGCTGAACTGGAAAGTCTGTCTGTTTTCGGTGATTTTCCTGCCAGTTCTTTGTACCTTGGGTTTTTGGCAGTTGTCGCGTGCGGAACAAAAACATACCTTAGCGCAAACCCTGGAGGCCGAGCAAGCCAAACCCCCCATCCCTTTCACCCTGTATCAGCGTGACGCCGAGTTACAAGGGACGAGTTATCGCCCGGTCGAGCTCACCGGCGCCTTTGCACCAGACCAATACTGGCTATTGGAAAACAAAACTCATCAAGGTCGTATTGGCTATGAGGTGATCATGCCATTTCTGACACAGACTGGTCAGTGGGTGGTGATCAACCGTGGTTGGATACCCGGCACCGGCTACCGCGATTTGTTACCGAGCGTGGATACCCCGTTAGACAAGCAAACCCTTTGGGGGTGGATGGTCAACCCCAGTCAGAACCGCCTTTTAGCCGGCGCTGTGGTGGCCAAAACGGGTTGGCCAAAACTCATGCTCGAGCCCGATTTTGATGCTTTTGAACAGGGTCTTGGGCAGTCTGTTTGGCCGCAGCTATTGCAAATTGCGCCAGAGAGTCCCGGGGCCTTCACAACCCATTGGCAACCCATCACAATGCCAGCCGAGAAACATCGTGGTTATGCCGTGCAATGGTTTAGTATGGCGTTCATTTTGCTGGTCCTCACCTTAGTGGCCAACTCCAATATCGTGCAGTGGATACAACATCGCAATGACTGAAAGTAATACCAACTCGAATGCACCCACTTCAAACGCACCCGTGACCCCAAACGCTCTCAAAAAGAGCCGTTGGCACCTCTGGGCTATGTTGCTGGTGACCTTTGTGCCACTGATCGCCGCTTATGTGGCCTATTACACCGGCTGGGGAGTGCCACAAACCACTGTGAATAATGGGGTGCTACTGGCGCCTGCGCTGGATACCAGACCGCTCTTGGCTGATGCCTCGGGCGAGCCGCTGGACCTATCTGACATCAAATGGCGTTTGTTGATCCCGATCACTGATTCGTGCAATGAGGCCTGTCTGCAAAACCTTTATGTAACCCGCCAAGTGCATGTGCGCCTGGGGGAGAAGGCCGAGCGCATTGAGCGGGTGGCTCTGGCAGTGGGCGATGAGGCCGAGGCCCAATTGGCTGCCATGAGTGCAGAGCACCCGCGCTTAAGAACTTTATCCATCCCGTCCTCGAGTTGGCAAAGTTGGTGGGCGGGTAAGCATGTGCCCGCGGCCCAGGAGGCCGAGCACTATTACTTTTTAGTGGACCCTCAGGGGTTCGCCATGTTGCTGTACAGCGAGGCTCATGAAGGCAATGCGCTGCTAAAAGACATTAAGCGCATTTTGCGTTACACGCCAGAAGCGTAAGTTCAAAATAATACAAGGCAAGCAGACTGAGAGATAGAGTAGGAGAGTAGGGGTGCAACAACGTTGGGTGTTTCGATTGGCCGTGGCCGCCACCATTTTGGCAGTGGTGGTGGTGGTGTTAGGCGCTTTTACTCGGTTAGCGGATGCGGGCCTGGGCTGCCCGGATTGGCCGGGCTGTTACGGACACCTCACCTGGCCAGACACTCATGAAGAGGTGACCCAGGCACAAGCCCGATTCCCCGAGTCTCCAGTGGAGCATGATAAAACCTGGCCGGAAATGGTGCACCGCTATTTTGCGGGTACGCTGGGGCTATTGATTTTGGCCATTGCGATCCTCAGTATTCGCCTACAAAATCGCGCGTCACCGCCACCGCTTAAACTGCCCATTGCCTTGGTGATTATGGTGGTGGTGCAAGCGGCCTTTGGCATGTGGACAGTCACCTTAAAATTGTGGCCGCAGGTGGTCACTGCCCATTTGCTGGGTGGGTTCACCACCCTAAGCCTGTTGTATCTGTTGGTGCAGCGCACTGGAGGATTCTGTTGGGCCCGCTCGTCGGTCCGTGGCTTGCGGCCATTGGCGCTTGTCGCTTTGGTCATGGTGGTGGCTCAAATTGCCTTGGGTGGCTGGACCAGCAGCAACTATGCGGCAGTGGCTTGTCCAGACCTCCCCACCTGTCACGGCCAGTGGTGGCCAACGGCGGACTTTACCCAGGGGTTTAATATTTTCCAACATGTGGGTCCCAATTACTTAGGCGGGCTGTTGGATAATCACGCCAGAACGGCCATTCATTTAAGTCATCGCGTGGGTGCGTTTGTGGTGAGTGTCGTACTGGTGGGTCTGGCTTTCGCGCTCTTGCGCACCCGTTATGCGCCGGCCCAACGCTGGGCGGCGGTGTTGTTTGGTGTGTTGACCTTGCAGGTCGCGCTTGGGATCAGTAATGTGTGGTGGGCATTGCCGTTGCCGGTGGCAGTTGCGCACAACGCCGTGGGTGCAATGTTATTGTTGGTGCTGGTGACGTTAAATCACCGCATTATCACGGCTGCAAAAAAAATAAAGAGGTAACTATGGTCGACTCAACTTTGGCGCAATCCCCCATTCAGGTAGCCTCGTGGCGGGATTATTACGAGTTGTGCAAACCCAATGTAGTCGCACTGATGATTTTAACGTCGGTGATCGGCATGCTATTGGCCACTCCCAGTATGGTGCCCTTGGATATTTTGGTGTTTGGTAACCTGGGAATTGCATTGTGTGCCGGCGCCGCCGCCGCGGTGAACCATCTGGTGGATCGTCATGTGGATACCAAAATGGCGCGTACTTTTAACCGCCCTGTGGCCAAAGGCCGAGTGAGCCCTACCAATGCCGTGATATTTGCCGGGGTGTTGGGTCTGGCGGGCATGCTGGTCCTCATGGTGTTTGTGAATGCGGTTACCGCCTGGTTAACCTTGGCCTCCCTGGTGGGGTATGCTTTTGTCTACACGTTATTTTTAAAGCGCGCCACACCGCAAAATATTGTGATTGGTGGCCTGGCGGGGGCTGCCCCACCCTTGTTGGGCTGGACTGCAGTCACCGGTGCGGTGGATGCTTATGGGTTACTACTGGTGTTAATCATTTTTGCCTGGACGCCCCCACATTTTTGGGCGCTGGCGGTGCACCGTAAAGATGAATACGCGAAGGCGGACATCCCCATGTTGCCGGTTACCCATGGCGAACGCTACACCAAAATTCATATTGTTCTGTACACCGTGATTTTATTGGCCGTGAGTGTGTTGCCCTTTGCCGTGGGTATGCTCAATGTGATTTACCTCGCCGGCGCAGTGATTTTAGGCCTGGTATTTTTGGGATATTCTCTAACCCTGTTGTGGTCTAAGGCGCCGAACATTGGCATGCAAACCTTTAAGTATTCGATTGTGTACCTGATGTTGCTGTTTGTGGTGATGTTGGTGGACCATTACACCCTACCGTTGTATCACCAGCCAGCGGGCTTCTAAGCACGGTTTTTATCGATCTCAGCACTGGGAAACAACACAATGGCCTTAACGGCAAAGCAAAAACGCGGGGTGACTCTCACCATTGCGGTCATGGTGACCATCATGGCGCTCTTTTTGGGTTTGGTGGTCAATAAACTGACCTCCCCGCGGATATTGTCTCATGCAGAGCTCGCGGCCAATGGCGCGATAGCCTTTGAAAAGCCTCGCATCATTAAACCCTTCGAACTGGTGGACCACACCGGCCAGCCCTTTACGCTTGAGACCCTAAAAGACCATTGGACCTTAGTGTTTTTCGGGTTTGCGAACTGTCCAGATATTTGCCCTACCACATTGGCGCAGCTCTCTCGGGTGTACAAAACCTTGGATGCCGACATTCGCGATAATACCCAGGTATTAATGGTGACGGTCGACCCTGCGCGCGACACTCCCGAGGTGCTAAAGGACTACGTCACCTTTTTTAACCCCGAATTTACCGGGGTGACAGGGGAGTTTTTGGCTATTAAACGCTTGGCAGACAACCTCAATGTGGCCTTTAACAAAGTGGTAATGGGCGATGATTACTCTGTGGATCACTCTGGAAATATCATTTTGATTAACCCCTATGGCCATTACGCGGGTTTCTTTCGCCCACCCTTTGAGCTTGCCCGTCTAAAGTTAACGTATCAATCCATCGTCAGTACTTTTGAGTAGGCCATGCATAAAAGCCTGTTGGTCGCAGGGGTTTTGTTTTATGCCTTGAGTGTCACTGTGGTGGCGCTTGCGGGGGAGGTCTATCGCTACCAAGATGAAAACGGCCGTTGGCGGTTTACGGACAAAAAACCGAATGCCCAGCATGAAACGGTGTCTTTTAAAGCGGCCGAGCAAGAGGAGGTGCCGAGCTTAGGCTACCGCCAAGAGCAGGGCCAGAATGTGGTGGTGGCCCGTAACCCTTGGTGGGGGCCGGTATTGTTTACGGTGTTGGATGGCGAGCAAATTGTGGCAGAGGATGTTGTGGCGGCCCAATCCGACGATGTGATTGAGGCCAAGAGCAAACCCTTGCTATGGCACCCTAAGCTGCACTATCGCTATCATCTGGGCGACCCTAGCGCTCAATTCGATGACAAGCCGCTCAGTGCACCGGTGGCGCCCGTGGGCAAATATTTGGTTACCCAGGGATTTAACGGCGCGTTTTCTCACAATAACCCAGCCAATGCCTATGCGGTAGATATTGGTATGAATGTGGGTGATGACATCACTGCCGCGCGCGAGGGTACGGTGGTTTGGGTGAAAGACGACTATCATATGAGCGGCGTGAATGATTACTTTTTTGACAAGGCCAATGGTATTCGTATTTTGCACAGCGATGGGTCCTTTGGCTTGTATGCGCACATCCACCTGGGCAGTGCCAAGGTTAAACTCGGAGACACGGTGACTGCGGGACAGGTAATTGCTCGTTGTGGCAGCACGGGGTTTTCCACTGGGCCGCATCTACACTTCGCTGTGCAAGTTAACAGTCGGCAGGGTTGGGTCACCGTACCCTTTACTTTTTTGCAGCAGGGTGTGCCGGTACAACCCAATAAAGACCAGTGGCTGAGGTCGAATTAGATGGTTTGCGCCTAAGAACGCACCATTTACTGTGAAGGCGTCAACAGCTTTTGAACGCCAAGCTAGGGAAGGCTTGGCTGCAGCGCCTATAATTCATGTTTAGACGTGTCGCGGGATTCCGCGAAGATCAAAGAGTTAGAGAGAATAACGTATGCATAACGGCAGAAGTTTAAAAGCCTGGTTGGTGTGGGGAATCATGGGCGCCGTGGCTGCCAACCTGATGGGTTGTGAAAGCGATGTGAAGGTCAGTGTCATCAACCCTGAGGCCCAAGATCGCGGCCCGCGTGACTCCGCTGCGATTGCCAGTGGTGAAGTATTGTACAACCAGGTTGGGAATGACTGTATGACCTGTCATGGCGTGGACGGTCGGTCCACGTTGTTTTCAGAGGTCATTAACCCTTCCAATCGTTGGTCCTACGACGAACTGGTGGTGATTATTGATACCACTATGCCGGACGGTGACCCAGCGGCCTGTACAGGCGACTGCGCTGATCATATCGCCCAGTATATGATGGAGGCTTTTTACGACGAAGGGGGTGCTGGGTCTCCTTCCAGTTCCTCAAGCAGCTCCAGTACATCATCCACTAGCAGTTCATCGAGCGCTTCTTCTAGTAGTAGCAGTAGCAGCTCTTCTAGCAGCTCAAGCAGCAGTAGTTCATCCGGCATGAGCAGCAATTCATCGAGTAGCAGCTCCAGTAGTACCAGTTCAACGAGCTCGTCTTCGGGCCTGAGCAGCACGTCGTCTAGCAGTTCGAGCTCCAGCACTTCGTCTTCCTCCAGTAGTACTAGCTCTTCAAGTTCGAGTACTTCGTCGAGCAGTAGCTCTACATCTTCCAGTTCCAGTAGTTCTTCCTCGAGCAGTTCTTCGTCTGGTGGAAATGGCGGCAGCCCGGCAGATCCAGCGGCCATTGCCAGCGGGCAAAATTATTATGAAAACGGCGGATTTAGTTGTGCCACCTGTCACGATGCTGGCGGCGTTGCAGGGGTTCGAAACCCACCGCTCGGCGGTTTGGCTGGCACGGATATGCCCATCAGTCCTTCCAATCGCTTTACCTATTCAGAGTTGGTGACGATGATTGAAGACACCATGCCGACTACCAATCCGAGCGCCTGCGCTGGTGAGTGTGCCGATCATATTGCCCAATATATGCTCGACGCCTTCTGGGATGACACCTTAGGCGCCAAACCCGTCAGCGGCGCCAGTGCAGGCCATGAGGCCTTTACCGTGGTGGCCAATGGGGATATCGAATCGGGTGTGACCCCTTGGTATGCCTTCGGTGACACCAACCCAGCCGTGGCGCAATCCACTGCGCAGGTGCACGCGGGACTGCACAGTCTTATGGTCTATGACCGAGGAGCTGCAACCGATGGCGCAGGCCAGGCACTGAGTGGATTGGTGGCTGGTCAAACCTACCAAATCACGGTTTGGGTACGCTTAAACTCCGGTGATGATACGGTAACTCTACGGGCCATTATTATCGACGATGCCCCGCGTGTTATTGACTTGGCGGCGGCTACTGTGAGTGATGATGGCTGGACAGCCATTACTGGAACCTACCAGCATTCTCCGCAGGGAGAGGCAGATGTTTCTGTGGTGCTGGACGGACCGGCAGAGGGTGCCATTTTCTATGTGGATGATCTTTCGGTCGTCACTGAATAGAGCCATATTGAATAAGCAGTCAAAGGCAGCCTTCGGGCTGCTTTTTGGTATGGGAGCTTTATGTTGCAAACCAATCCAATTTGTGAAAACGGGCCCGCGGTTTCGCCGCTGGTGGCTGGGTTTTGGCGACTGCAACATTGGCAAAAGACCACCGCAGAATTAGATGCCTATGTCCAGCAATTGTTGGAGCTGGGTGTTACCACGATGGATCATGCTTGGGTTTATCGCAGTGAGGCACCCTTTGGCCAAATGCTGAAGGCCAACCCGGCGCTTCGCAATCAAATGCAGATTGTCACAAAGTGCAGTATTCGCCCGTTGGGCTTTGGCCCGCTTGGCGCACAATCTACCAATCACTACGATGCCAGTGCGGCCTACATTACGGCATCCGTGGAGGATTCCTTAAGCGCACTGCACACGGATTACGTGGATGTGTTGTTACTGCATCGCCCCGACTATTTGATGGACGTGCATGAGGTGGCAAAATCGTTTGGGCAGCTCAAAGCCGCGGGTAAAGTGCGTTATTTTGGCGTATCCAATTTCAGCACTGCACAACTGTCTGAGCTGAGCCAGGTGTGGCCAGAGTTGGTGACCCAGCAAGTGGAGTTTTCACCCGTGAATATGGGGCATTTGGATTCTGGGGTGTTCAACCAGTGCCGCGAGCTCGGCATTCGTCCGATGCTTTGGTCTTGTTTGGCCGGTGGGCAATTGTTCGATCCACAAAACGATAGATGCTGTCGTATTCAAAGGGCCTTAAATCAAGTGGCAGAACAAACGGGCGCCACCAGTCTTGATGCCGTGGTCTTTGCCTGGGTGTCGGCATTGCCATGTAAGCCCTTGCCCATTGTGGGGACTCAACGCATTGCGCGTGTTAAAACTGCAATAGAGGGCTTGCATTTAGCGCTGACCAGAGAGCAGTGGTATCGCATTTGGGAGGCGTCCAACGGCGCTTCGGTACCTTAGCCATCGGGGTGTAAAGGAGCAATGAGCGTACGTGCCTATAACAACCGGAGCGCCTTTCTCACATTTCAATAAACGGGATGTTGATTGTCGCCTGTTGATCGTCGAGCGCGGTTCTTGCTCATCCATTTTAAAGTCGCCTTGCACTGTTTGCCTAAGGTTTCACGTCATAAGGGTTATGCGAGATATCATGGTAGGTACCTTGTTACAGAGATTCATAAAGCTTGAAGGTTGCTCACAAATATCAACGTAAAAAGTATTTTTGTGAAGTTAGATGAAAAATATTAGAAAGAGTTGGCATTAATCTCGCGCGGATTGGGTCAAGCTACTTGCGTGGTAGGCTCGCTGTTGCGTGGCATGACCATTCAAATTGATTGGGCATTTTTGCCCAGAGTTTAGAGGTAGCGCACGGAAGCACCTGTATAACGATTTTGAATAAAGGTGCGGCTTTTAATTTAACGAAGGTGCCTGGTGCTTCACTTCGCCCCAAGGTATTTCTGGTTAAAATTTTGATCCTGTATTCGCGGTGCGCGGCTGCGAATACCTCTATAGCGCCTGTATTTGGTTCACAATCGTTATTCCCAAAAATAAGCAGTGACCACACTGCAATGATAAAAAGTAAGTGAGGGTGTGGCGTGAATTTAGAGCTAGAAAACCATGAAGCGCAATCAATCGTAGAAGACAGTCAAGTGGAGCCGTCATCTGAAGTTACTGCCAGTGACTATGCCGCTTCACTGTTCAAAAGCGAAAATCTGGATAAGATCGTCGAACAAAAATATGCCATGTTGATGGCAGGGTTATCGCTCGCGAATGAACAAACGCAGCGTATGTGCCAACTGTTATTAGAGCGAGAAAGAATACTCACCTCTACCGCCAGTTTTATGTCCGATGACTTAGATCTCATGGAGGCCATTGAGCAACAAGAATCACAATTGTCCAATATTGACGACGAGATTGGGCAACTACTCACCGTAGAAGAATACGAACGTTACGATTTGTTCAAAGATTCCGGTCTTGAGCAGTATCAGCTCACGCGTTTTGCGGATAGCTTGTCGAGTATTGATCGTTTAAACGATTCCCAGCTGCACTGTTTATTAATGGCAAAGCTACGTCACAAAAGGTTATTTCTAGAAGCCATCGCTGACGCCCAAAAGTTTTCAGAAGCCGGTAATGTAGACACCGCGAAATCACTGCTCAATCGTGCCATTTCTCAATATCAAACCGAGTATCTATCCGAAGTGCAAAGTGTTGTTACCCAGCAGCAGCATCAGCAATTGGCAGAATTTGAAAAAACCGAGTTTGATGACGTGTATTTGAGTTTGGTTACGCCCATTTAAAATGGGGGTAGATTTTTGGCCTTTCGGCCGAGTGTTCGAAGTCTCTCTTAAAGTCTTTTTGATATGCATAAGAATATGCAAAATCAAAAATGCTCAAAGCTTTAGAGATTTGTTTTCTTAGCCTCGAATACCTTAAATCCTACCTATCTCTTTCGCTTCGCTGGTGAGTCGATCTTGAAGACAGGTTTCGCCTTGAAGGCGAGTTAAGGAATTTGCTTGCCCAAATTCCTTAACAATCCCGCCGACTCCTACGCATCCATGCGCCCATCGGCATTAGTAAGTCCCTTTACGTCAAGGGCACCCTACATCGAGGTCGCCGATGCTCGGCGACTGCCTTCGCTCCCAGCAAGTTTTTATGGGTCGGAGTGAAGGTGCATCCATGCACGTCCAGGTTTCACAAACATTCAGGATTGAATGTTTGCACTGCCAAAGGCAGCCTGAAAGGTGAGACACAAGGACGTGTCGAGTGAATCGCGCGTCCAGCGCGATTGCCCCACAAAAACTCACTTCCGCTCAGCTCTCACAAGGGGGGTGGAAAAACCCATCCAAAGCAAAACTCTTTGTGGCGATCGAGCCGACCTTGTTAGGCGAACTTTAACTGACAGAAACAACATGCCATCCGAATCGAAATTGAAGTACCGATGTTGCTTTGCTAACTCCCCCTTAATCCCCGCAGAGTGGAGGTGCTGATTTTGGGGTTAAACGCACAGGATGTGCGTTTAAGGGCTGGCGGGACAGGGATGTCCCGTTTGCCCGACCGTAAAATCGGTGCCGGAGCGAAGGCAGTCGCGCAGCGACCGGGGCATTGGGGTGCCCTAGGGGGTGTTGGGGGAAATGGGCACGCATTTCCCCCGACTCGCCAGCGAGGCGAAAGAGGCAGGTAGGATTTACGGTGTTCACGGATAATAGAGCAAGCCATCAATGTTGTTGAGTCATTGTAACTTTGCATATTCTTAGCGCATCAAAGAGACGTTAAGAGAGGTTTCGGCCTCACGGTCGAGCTACGTTTCTTTACTTGTCTAAAGAAACGTAGCCCAAAGCGCCGATTCATACGCATCCATGCGCCCATCGGCATTAGTAAATCCATTTACGTCAATGACACCCTACATCGAGGTCGCCGATGCTCGGCGACTGCCTTCGCTCCCAGTAAGTTTTTATGGGTCGGAGTGAAGGTGCATCCGTGCACGTGCACTCCTCAACCGCGCGTCCAGCGCGATTGCCCCACAAAAACCCGCTTCCGCTCAGCTCTCACAAGGGGGGGTGAAAACCCTTCCAAGTCAAACTTATATCTGAAAATTAAACAGCCCTCGTGGTGCTAATGTTGACTGACAGTCAGCAACAAGTTAACTGAAGTAAGAGTCATGATCGGGTCGCTATGCGAATTTCCCCCTAAAGCTGCCGAGAGGGGAGTTTATTTTTAGGGTCAAACGCACAGGACGTGCGTTTGAAGCCAGAGGCGACAGGGACGTCGCCTCATGCCGACCCTGAAAATGGACTTGGAGCGAGAGAAGCAGGTTAAATGCGCAATCAATATGGATAGAAAAACGAAATTTGCCGCCAAGAAAGAATACCAAAAAACAAAAAACTTTACCGCGCAACACGAGACAATTGAATCAACCTTGCCACTGCATGCGTCATCACAAACAAAATTAACGCCCCTAAAACGATGCTTGGCCCGGTGGGGATGTCCCAGAAATAGGAGGCGGTAAGCCCCACAACCACGCTGACCATACCGAGGGCGATGGCGATCAGCACCATGGGTTCGGGGTTGCGGCTTAAGGGGCGGGCGGCGGCGGCGGGGATAATAAACAGCGCGGTAATTAACAGTACGCCCACCACGCGCATGGCAATGGCCACCACCACGGCCATTAAAACCAACAAAATCAATTTTATACGCTCGGTATTCACGCCTTCGGCACGCGCCAGCGCTTCGTCAATGGTGGCCAGTAGTAAGGGTTTCCATAGCCATGCCATTACCCCCAATACTAGAATGTCCACAACCAAAAAAATCCCAATGTCAGTTGTGGTAATGGTGAGCAGGTCACCAAATAAAAACGCCATCAAATCGACTCTAGCATCTTGAATAAAGCTGATGCACACCAGGCCTGCCGCCAATGCACCGTGAGATAAAATGCCGAGGACCGTGTCGCTGGCCAAGCTTTGGGCGCGCTGCAAAAAAGCAAGCACAAGGGCAATGACGACACAGGTGCCCAGTAACGTATAAAAAGGGTTGAGTTTAATAAAAAAACTGAGAGCAATGCCCAGCAGTGCACCGTGTGCGAGGGTATCGCCAAAATAAGCCATCTTGCGCCACACCACAAAAGCGCCCAGCGGCCCTGCCATCAGCGTTACACATAGGCCGCCGGCTAAGGCAAGCCACATAAACACGGGAATGGACTCAATCATGGTGGTGGTTGCAGCTGTGAGAAATGACATCACCGTGTAAATCGTGCTGATGATCGTGGTGATGGGTGTATACCGCAATATCCTTCGCGGCTTGTTTGCCAAACAACTGGAGGTATTCCGGGTGTTGCTCTACGCTTTCCGGTGAGCCGTGACAGCATATGTGTTGGTTTAAACAGATCACCGAATCGGTTTGTGCCATCACCAAATGTAAATCATGGGATACCATGGCCACGGCGCAGCCAAGGGAGTCGCGCAGCTCTACAATCAAACGGTATAGGGCTACCTGACCTCCCACGTCCACACCTTGGGTGGGTTCGTCCAGCACCAATAGATCCGGCGCCATTAATATCGCGCGTGCAAGCAGTACCCGTTGTAACTCTCCACCGGAAAGTGCTTGTAGGGGGGTGGCTAAAATGCGACTAATGTTGAGTTGCTCGGCTGCGTGAATGTAAGCTTTAGGCGGCGCCGAAGTGAGCTCTAAGAAGCGCTGAGTGGTAATCGGCAGTGAACGGTCTGTGTTCAGACGCTGGGGCATGTAGCCCACGCGCAATCCTTTTTGGCGAGTCACAGAGCCTGACGTGGGTGAGAGCAAACCGGTGATAAGCTTCAAAAGCGTACTTTTGCCGGCGCCATTGGGCCCAATAATGGTGACGATTTCCTTGGGTGCAATACCCATAGACACATTTTTAAGAATGGATTGGCCGGCATCTCCCCAGCAGACGTTTTGCAAAGACACAAGCATGCTAAAAAGGCCCATCCAACTAAAATGTTATGATATACCCTAACTTTTCAAGGTTCTACAGTATAAAGGAGAGCCGCTTGCACGTGTTGTACAGAGTTGGCCGGTGGCTGGTGGTCAGCATGGTTGGTTTGGGGGGAATCTTGGCTGCCCACGGTGAACCCGTGCGTCTCAATGTGGTCACGAGTATTCGTCCACTGGCTTTGATAGTGGCAGACATCGCCCCACCTGGGGTTCACGTAGATACCTTAGTGCCTGCCAATGCAGACCCTCACAGTTTTCAATTAAAGCCCTCTGATATGGCACGGGTAGCCCATGCGGACCTGGTGGTTTGGTTGGGCGAAGCGTTTGAGCGATTTTTGGTGAGGGTGATCGTGCGCGAGCCCGCCCAGGCTGTGCTTACAGTATCAGAGTTATCGGGCATCGACTGGGCGTCAGAGGGTATTAAGCATCAAGCCGAAGGCACACATGAGGACCAAGATCACGGTCATGGCCAGTATGATCATGATCACACCGCGGAACTGGACCCCCATATTTGGCTCAACCCTGAAAACGCCAAAGTGATTGCCCGCGCCGTGGCCGCAAGATTGAGTGAGCGTTTACCTGAAGATGCCCAGTATATTCAGCAGCAACTTAACCGCTGGCTTACGGAAGTGGATGCCGAGACCATTGCGGCGCGCAGGCGCCTGGCACCCTTGCGCGCCCGAGGGTTTGGTGTGGTCCACGATGGCTACACCCACTTTGTCAAAACTTTTGGTTTAACGCAGTTGGCGGCAGTGTCGGTGCTACCCACCGATCGCTTAAGCGCGCGCAAATTGACCCAAATACAGCGTGACCTCGCCGCAGCCTATTGTTTGGTGGCTGAGGCCGAAACCCCACAAACCAAGCGCTTGGCCACCACGCTCAATTTGCCATGGGTGGTGGCTGACCCCTTGGCCACGTCCGTCAAACTCTCCACCTATACCCAGTGGTTTGCCGAACTGACTTCGGCGTTTGTGGCGTGTCTATCCGAGGTGGACGCGCCCTAGTCGCCGTTGTGCAAGGTGCTGCTCAAAGGTGCCTCTCAATTGACAAGCTTAGAACCATAGCGTTTGCGTAAATTTTCATTAAGGCGTTCCATCATGCGTGTGCCTTCGTCTTTGTACCCAGGGCAGGGCGTCGGTAAGGCCACAGTATCCAAATCGTGATGGTCTCGGGCCCTCTGAATTTTGGCGCACTTTCCATTGAATTCGATAATCTCTTCGCCAAAGGTGTTGAAGTAAGTCTGAGCAGGCTTTGCCTCCCCGCTTTGCGCGCGGTTTCGGGCGACGGCTTGATGAAAACGCGCATTCAATTGCGGATGAAAAATCGCACTGTGCTCGTTGGGCGGTAGCGTCTTCGAGGGTGTTTCAAGCGGCGGAAGTGAAAGGTCCAACGGTTTGGCGCTTGCTTCAAATGGTCGAGGTTGGGCTGTTGGTGCGGTGGGCTTGGGCGTGATTTCAGGGAGAACGTCATCGGCTGGGGTTTCTGTGGTGCTATTCGGGTCTGCTAACACGGCTTTTGTCTCAACGGGTTTTTTATGCGTGCCCTCTTGCAAGATGATTTGAAATTGTGGGGGCCTGAAAGCAGGCGGCGGTAGAGGCCAAAAAAAGGCAATACCGAGCCCCAAAATGCCGTGAACCCAAACCGAAACCCATAGGGCGCGGCGCAATCGCTGCTGTGTGTCGCCCGACTGGGATGCGGGCTCGCGGGTAGTGTCGAACACGAACTCTAGGGTGGGCTTTTGAGTGGGTATATCCATGAAGGGGGCAGAGCTTTCATGCAGTAGAAGAGCCGATTTAGAGCGAAGTGACAGGGTGGGGTTCCCCAGTTTTAGAAAAGCCCTAAACAGCCGGGCAATGATAGTGGCTTACGCACACCGGTTGGATGATGTGCGCATAACTCCGCCGCAGATATGGCCAAGGCTCTGGTGACGATCAATATACTGAGAAGCCCTCCGCTGTGAGGGCCTTAATGATTGAGAGACCTAGTAGACCTAGGGCAAGTCCATGATTGGGGGCTATTCAAGGCACCTGTTTAGGCGCGGGCGCCAAGGGCCAGTAACAGCCAGCCGAGCAAAAACATCAAGCCGCCGAGAGGCGTGATGGGCCCCAGCCAGCGGGGGCCACTTAAAGCCAGGCCGTAAAGGCTGCCGCTAAACAGAACAATGCCGAGCAAAAAACAAAAGCCTGCGCCACTGATCAAAGGTTTGGGGGACTGGTGCATTAAAATGGCCACCCCTAAAAGCGCAAGGCTATGAATCAGGTGATACTGCACGGCCGTGTGCCAAGTTTGCAACTGTTGGGCACTCAAATGGGCTTTTAACCCGTGTGCGCCAAAGGCACCAAGAGCAACGCCCAAAAAGCCGCAAATCGCAGCTAGAGTCTGAAGTACAGCAGGTGGTAACAGAGTCACGATTGACGTTCTCCCATAATATCCAGTGTTTGCCAAAGTTCATCCACCGTACGCTTCACGTTTGCAGTCATTTCAATGCCACGGCCCCATTCTCGTTGGGTTTCCCCTGGCCATTTATGCGTGGCGTCCATCCCCATTTTGGAGCCGAGGCCAGAAACCGGAGAAGCAAAATCCAAATAGTCGATGGGGGTGTTCTCAATTAGGGTAGTGTCGCGCGCAGGGTCCATGCGTGTGGTCATGGCCCAAATCACATCCTTCCAATCGCGTGCGTTCACATCCTCGTCGGTCACGATCACAAATTTGGTGTACATAAACTGTCGTAAAAAGGACCACACCCCAAACATCACCCGCTTGGCGTGACCGGGGTATTGCTTTTTCATGGTGACCACTGCAAGGCGGTAGGAACACCCCTCTGGGGGCAAGTAAAAATCCACAATTTCGGGGAATTGCTTTTTGAGCAAGGGCACGAACACTTCATTCAAGGCCACACCCAAAATGGCGGGTTCATCGGGCGGGCGACCGGTGTAAGTGCTGTGGTAAATAGGGTTTTTGCGGTGGGTGACCTGAGTGATGGTCATCACCGGAAAGGTTTCCACTTCGTTGTAATAACCGGTGTGATCGCCAAAGGGGCCTTCTGGGGCGGTATCGTTTGGGTGAATCACCCCTTCTAAAATAATTTCAGCACCGGCAGGAACCTGAAGATCGTTGCTGAGGCTTTTGATCACTTCGGTTTTCTCGGTGCGTAGTAACCCGGCAAAGGCGTATTCGCTTAGGGCATCCGGCACCGGGGTCACGGCACCCAAGATGGTGGCGGGGTCCGCCCCCAAGGCAATGGATATGGGGAAGGGTTCACCCGGATGGGCCGCTTGCCAATCTTTAAAATCAAGCGCACCACCGCGATGAGCCAACCAGCGCATAATCACTCGGTTTTTGCCAATCACCTGCAAGCGGTATATGCCAAGGTTCTGTCTTTTTTGGTTGGGTCCGCGGGTAATCACCAGTGGCCAGGTAATCAGTGGCCCGGCATCTTCTGGCCAGCAGGTTTGAATGGGCCAGCTATGAAGGTCAATGTCGGCCTCATCCAGCACGCATTCTTGGCAGGGAGCACTGCGCACCACCTTGGGCGACATATTTAAAACTTGTTTGAGTACCGGCCACTTGTCCCAGGCTTCTTTCAAGCCAGAGGGCGGTTCGGGCGCGCGCAAATAGGCCAGCATTTCTCCTACCTCACGCAGCGCCGCCACCGAATTTTGCCCCATGCCTAAGGCCACGCGCTCGGGCGTGCCAAACAAATTGGCGAGCACGGGCATGGTAAAACCCGTGGGGTTTTCAAACAGTAAGGCAGGGCCACCGGCCTTTAGGGTCCGGTCGCAAAGCTCGGTCATTTCTAAATAGGGGGAAACAGGTAGGTGAACCCGTTTGAGCTCACCTTTGGTTTCAAGCAGTGCAATAAAATCGCGCAATGTTTTCACAGCAGGGTCTGTAAAGCTGCGAACTATTTGCTTTTCATCGATAGGAAGAATTCATCATTCGAATTGAACGCTTTGAGTTTGTCCGCCAAAAATTCCGTGGCGGCCACATCTTCCATGTCGTTTAATAATTTGCGCAAAATCCACACGCGTGCTAATTCAGCTTCGCTCATGAGCAAATCTTCGCGACGGGTGCCCGAACGGCGAATATTAATGGCAGGGTAAATGCGTTTCTCGGCAATTTTACGGTCGAGGTGCAGTTCCATATTGCCGGTACCTTTGAACTCTTCGTATATCACTTCGTCCATTTTCGAGCCGGTGTCAATCAATGCAGTAGCCACAATCGAGAGGCTGCCGCCTTCTTCAATGTTACGTGCAGCACCAAAAAAGCGTTTGGGACGTTCGAGCGCATGGGCGTCTACACCGCCGGTCAGTACTTTACCCGAGGAAGGGATTACCGTGTTGTAAGCGCGTGCCAAACGGGTAATGGAGTCCAGCAAAATTACCACGTTCTTTTTATGTTCCACCAAGCGTTTGGCTCGTTCGATCACCATGTCGGCCACTTGCACGTGACGCGAAGGCGGTTCGTCAAAGGTGGAAGCAACCACTTCGCCGCGCACCGAGCGCTGCATTTCCGTCACTTCCTCTGGGCGCTCATCAATCAGCAAAACAATCAAATGGATATCGGGATTATTGCGGGTGATGGCCTGCGCAATATTTTGCATCATAATGGTTTTACCCGCCTTCGGCGGTGCGACGATTAACCCGCGTTGGCCACAGCCAATGGGTGAAATCAAATCGATGATGCGGCCGGTTAAATCCTCGGTAGAGCCGTTACCGGCTTCCAGCACAATACGCTCTTGGGGGAACAAGGGCGTGAGGTTTTCGAAGAGGATTTTGTTGCGAGAATTTTCAGGCTTGTCAAAGTTAATTTCGTTGACTTTGAGTAGCGCAAAATAGCGCTCGCCCTCTTTAGGGGGACGGATTTTCCCGGCAATGGTGTCGCCCGTGCGCAGGTTGAAGCGTCGAATTTGTGAAGGCGATACATAAATATCGTCTGGACCTGCAAGGTAAGAGGAGCCTGCCGAGCGCAAAAAGCCAAAGCCATCTTGGAGGATTTCGAGCACGCCATCGCCGTAGATGTCTTCACCACTTTTGGCGTGACGTTTTAAGAGATTAAAAATGACGTCTTGCTTGCGCGAACGCGCCAAGCTTTCCATGCCTACGGCGGAGGCCATTTCAATCAGTTCTTCAATGGATTTGGTTTTAAGGTCGGTAAGATTCATGAGTGTACAAAAATTTCAAAGGTTGAGAGTTTGCGGCTAAAGCCGATGAATGGGGTCGGAATTTTTATTGTGTTAACAGCGAAAGTCAGCGATTACTCGTACCGTCTACCTACTGCACTAAATTAGTCATAGGAAACTATTTGAGGAATAGCAAATGGACTTATGTTTATTGGCGTTTTAAAAGGTATTCGCGCATCGATCGGCGGTGAACCAGAGGGTGATTGACAGCAGGAGGGATGGCGAATGGACTAGAAATTTGAGTCCTGAGGCAAGTATAGCCGCAAAGTCTGCCATTGCAAAGCGCAATCTCAAAATTTACGGCTATGGGCAGTGCTAGCCAATATTGGACTCAATAAATTCAGTTAGTTGAGCGCGGGTCAGTGCCCCCACCTTTGTGGACTCGGCATTGCCGTTTTTGAAAATGGTCAAAGTGGGGATGCCGCGAATATTGAACTTGGCTGGCGTCGCTTTGTTCGCGTCCACATCCATTTTGCAAATTTTGATTTTGCCATCATAGGCACCCGCTAGGTCTTCCAGTACAGGGGCGATCATTTTGCAGGGGCCACACCAGGGTGCCCAAAAGTCAACAAGTACGGGGATGTCTGCATTCAGAACATCGCTTTCGAAGCTCTCATCCGAAATAGTCGTAATTTCGCTCATTCTTTTTTCTCCAATCTGGCGATAATAGGGCAAACCTATCCAATAATAAGGACACTTGCTGCGACCCGCAAGTGGTTGGACTGACACACAGGGGGAAGAACCACGAAACTGCCTTCAATGTGAGGGCGGGTTTCAGGCAAAGCCGACAACCCCTACCAAAGCTTGAGGGCACATGGTTTTAGGGTATTGTGCAATAGAGGTCTTAATGGGGTTGCTTAACTTCTTTTCAACCCCTGTTGTTTAGGCCGTTGAGGAGGGACCGCACAGATTGCGCAACAGCTCCATTTGCGCTGCGGGCGCGTCGCTGTTTACCAACTCATAGAGGCCCTCGGAATTTAGCTCCCAACGTTGTTTGCCATCTTGCACGTAGAGTTCAAGCTCAGCGAGTATGCGAGCGGCAAGCTCCGGTTGATCTACAGGAAAGGCCACTTCTACTCGACGGTTGAGGTTGCGCTCCATCAAATCGGCACTCGCGCAATACACCGTGTGCTCGGCATTGGCAAAATAGTAGGCGCGGGTGTGCTCTAAAAAGCGCCCAATGATCGAATACACACGAATGTTATCGCTCACGCCGGGAATGCCGGGGCGCAGGCAACACATGCCTCGAATAATCAAGTCGATACTCACGCCTGCTTGCGACGCCTTGTAGAGGGCTTGAATCACTTTGGGCTCGGTTAAGCCATTGCACTTCATGATGATGCGCGCAGTTTTACCCTCGGCCAAGGCTTTGACTTCACCGTCGATTAGGCGAATCAGTTGGCGCTTTAGGGTGAACGGTGCGTGATAGAGTTTGTTCATCTTCTCGGTTTTGCCCATGCCGGTGAGCTGTTGAAAAATGCGGTGCACGTCTTCGCACAGGGCGGGCTCGGCCGAGAGCAGGGAGTAATCCGAATACAGGTGTGCATTGCCGCTGTGGTAATTGCCGGTACCTAAGTGGCAGTAGCGTTTTAAGGTATTGTTTTCCCTGCGTACCACCAAAATCATCTTGGCGTGCGTTTTATAACCCACTACGCCGTATACCACTACCGCACCGGCCTCTTGCAGGCGGCTGGCCAACTCTAAGTTTTCTTCCTCATCAAAGCGTGCGCGCAGCTCCACCACCACCGTTACCTCCGTGCCGCTACGGGCGGCATCAAGCAGGGCATCCACAATGGAGGACTCATGGCCAGTGCGATACAAGGTTTGACGAATGGCCACCACGTCTGGGTCTTTGGCCGCTTGGCGCAGCAATTGCACCACGGGTGTAAAGGATTCCCAAGGGTGCAGCAGCAGATAATCGCGTTTGGAGATGGCGTCAAAAATATTATCTTTGCGGCTAAACCCCTTGGGTTGGCTTGGGGTAAAGGGTGGGTACAAGAGGTCGGGGCGTCCCACCATGGAGGGTAAACGCATCAACCGCTTGAGGTTGACGGGTCCGTTCACACGGTAAAGATCGTCTTCGGTGAGGCCGATTTCGTTGAGTAAAAAATCGGTTAAATGTTTGGGGCAGTTTTCCGCTACCTCCAAGCGCACAGCGTTACCAAAGCGCCTGGAATGCAATTCACCTCGCAGCGTGCGGGCCAAATCTGCGATACCTTCTACGTCCACGTCCAAATCCGCGTTGCGGGTTATGCGAAATTGGTAGCAACCTTTTACCGTCATGCCGGGAAACAGTTCATCAGCGTGGGCGTGAATCATGGACGATAAAAACACAAACTTCACTTCGCCATCTGCCAGGTCTTCCGGCAGTTCGACAATGCGTGGCAAGGAGCGGGGCGCGGGAATAACGGCGAGACCAATGTCACGGCCAAAGGCATCTTTGCCATCTAAGGCCACAATAAAATTCAGGCTTTTGTTGACCAACCTGGGAAAGGGGTGAGCGGGGTCTAAGCCGATAGGGCTGATTACCGGAAACACCTCATCAATCACGTATTGCTTAACCCAGGCTTCTTGTTTGGCATTCCACTGGCTGCGGCGCAAAAAATGAATGCCTTGTTCTGCCAAGGCAGGAATCAGTACATCGTTGAGAATTTCATACTGTTTTTGTACGGTCTCGTGGGTTAATTCGCTGATCATTTTCAGGCAAGCGCGAGGATGCAGCCCGTCTAAGCCCGTGACCTCGCGTTCGAAGCGAATGCTTTGCATTAGGCCTGCTACCCGAATTTCAAAGAATTCATCTAAATTGGAGCTGAAAATCAACAGAAATTTCAGCCGCTCAAGCAGGGGGTGAGTGGTGTCTAAGGCTTGCGAGAGCACTCTCTGGTTAAACAGTAAATGCGAAATCTCACGGTTGATGTAGTAACTGGGGTTTTCCAGTCCAAAGTCATGGTGTTCGGTATTGTCGGTTTCTTGCATAGTTTAATAGTCGTTGGCGCGGGGCCTCTGGGCTCGCGTATCGGTCAAAAGCGCGTTTTACTCACTATAGTAGATGGGTATTTAAGCGCCACGTTTTATGTCTTCACTCTCTATTAGTGTATGAAATAATTATGACAGCGATATGATCTTGGACCGGCCTTTACGAGAGAATGGGTGTTTGCGCAGGCTCTAGGGCGGCACGCAACTGTGCGAGCGTGACGGGTTTGCTTAAATATTGGTCCATGCCTGCGCTGAATACGCGTTTTTGATATTCGCTTTCCACATGGGCTGTTAGCGCTATGATACGTGTTCTCGGCTGTTGATGCTCATCTTCCCATGCGCGAATGCGCTTAGTGGCTTGGCAGCCATCGAGCTCTGGTATTTCGCAATCCATCAATAGGACATCAAAGGTTTGGTTTGTGGCGAGCACAACGGCTTCTTTCCCATTTAGAGCAAATTGCGGGATGATCTGACTGCCGAAACAGCTTTCATTGTCACTGTGCTGGCGCACACGGCTTAGGTGGAATTCGATGCCTCTTGCAACTGTGTTAGCACACTGTTCAAAAACCGGAATCCAAATTCTGTGGTTTGTACACGTCGAATGGGGGAGACCAACAGGCCTTGGCTGTGTAGGGGTTCCAGTGCCTCGCGTAACAGCTCCCAATTTAATTGCGTTCGCTCAAGAAATGTCTCAACGCTGACACCCTCCACCAGGCGCAGGGCGTTCATCATAAACTCCACCAGCTGTTCGCTTTCTGGGACAATCTTTTGCCCGGCGCTGTAGGGTTTGTCGCGAGCGAGATAGTCACTGGGTTGACGAGTTTTCCAGTATCGATGGACACTGCGGTCGGCCAGCGTGATTTTACCATGCGCCCCTGCGCCAATGGCCAAGTAATCTCCAAACGTCCAATAGTTTAGGTTGTGGCGTGCTTGTTTTCCCGCTTTGGCAAAAGCCGATACCTCATATTGGGAATAATTCGCATGTGCGAGGCACGCAAGTCCGTGCTCAAAAATACTATCTAAGGTGTCGTCATCGGGCAGAGTGGGGGGGGCAGAATAAAAAACTGTATTGGGTTCGATCGTTAATTGATACCAAGAAATATGCTCAGGTGCCAAGGCAATGGCCGTACGAAGGTCGTCCATGGCCTGCTCTGTTGTTTGGTTGGGTAGGCCGTGCATTAAATCCAGGTTAATGTTGTTAAATCCCGCGTCTCGCGCAGCGCGAAAAGTGTGTAAGGCGTTCTCGGTCGAATGAATTCGTCCGAGGGATTCCAAGTGCTGTGGATGAAAACTCTGCACGCCAATGGACAAACGGTTAATTCCCGCCTTAAAAAACCCCTCAAGGTTGGTGTGCTCCGTAGCACCGGGGTTGGCTTCCAATGTGATTTCGGCGGCATCTGCCAGCCCGAGGTATTGATCAACAGCCGCTAAAATACGTTGGAAGCTCTCTGGCTTAAATAAACTGGGCGTCCCTCCGCCAAAAAACACACTTTGAATACTTCGCCCCTGTTGCCAATGGGCATCTTGTTGAAGGTCTTCGATTAAAGCCGTGACGTAGTCTTGCTCTGGCAGGGTTTTGGTCTCATGAGAATTGAAGTCGCAATAGGGACATTTGCGAATGCACCAGGGAATATGAACGTAAAGGCTTAAAGGTGGGAGGGGTGCGCTCATTGAGAATGGTGTTGTAAGGCTTGCAATAGCTGCTGCATGGCCTTGCCCCGGTGGCTAATGGTATTTTTGTGGGCCTTGTCCAATTGTGCCGCCGTACAGTTTTGTTCGGGCAGCCAAAACAAAGGGTCGTAGCCAAACCCTCCAACGCCTTGTGGCGCGTGAAGAATACGCCCCTCCCAGGAGGCCTGACAAATAATCGGGGTTGGGTCTTTGGCGTGGCGTAAAAACACCAATAAACACTGGTAGCGGGCCGTGCGTTGTTCATCCGGTACATTGGCCAAATCGCGCAACAGTTTGGCATTGTTGTCAGCATCGGTGGCATTGGGCCCAGCGTAACGTGCACTGTAAATACTGGGTGCGCCTTTAAGCGCATCCACTTCTATGCCCGAGTCGTCGGCGAGCGCAGGTAGGCCTGTGTGCGATGCCGCGTGACGCGCTTTTAACAAAGCGTTTTCTACAAAAGTGAGCCCGGTTTCTTCCACGGCTTCCAAAGCGAAGTTGGATTGGGGCTTTACGTCAAACCCCACCTCTTTTAACAGAACCTGAAACTCTCTGACCTTCCCGGCGTTGTTACTGGCTAAAACGAGTGTCCGCATCAGTTTTCTATGTACAGTTTGCGTGTGAATTTAACTTGGTAGGGGTCACCGTCGATGACCAGGTCTACCGTGAAATGAAATAACTCTTCATTGGTATGCCGTAGTGCGGCGATGTAGTACACAGCACCCGGCTCTTCAATCGTTTTAAATGGCAGGGTTTTGCTTTGTTGAATCAGATTTTTAGCCGTGCCAGATACCTCGGCGGCCACCGTTTCGCCCTTGCGGTTATCGATGATGGACACGTTGACCAGGGCTTGATCTTTGGCGCGCACCAATTGGTGAATGCTGGCGATGTCCGGTTGGATCATCAGGCTGTTAAAGGTGGTGTATTGAATGGTGTAATGGCCAATGGTGGTGCTATTGTCCGCCACATAGGTGGCTTGCTGGGTGTTTGCGTGTGCAGCCCAAGCCACTGCCCAAATGAGAATGACGCGCATGAAAGTGGTCAAGGTTTTACACTCCAACGGTGGGATTATTTCCGCACCCGAAAAATACCTGTCTCTCCGAGCAGGTTGGGGTTTAAACGTTGCAGCCATTGTGCGGGTTGCTGCGAGCTTGCCACCGCTTTGTCCAAGATGGTGAGCTGCATTTGACGGCACAGCGTTTCAAAATCCGCAAAGGTGCAAAAGTGGATGTTGGGCGTATCGTACCACTCGTAGGGCAATATGTCAGAGACTGGCATCCGCCCTTTAAACATCAAGTGAAAGCGCGCGCGCCAGTGGCCAAAATTGGGGATGGTCACCACACACTCGTGCCCCACGCGCAGCATGTCAGCTAAGGTCTTATCAGGGCGGCGCATGGTCTGTAGGGTTTGCGACATAATGACCGTATCAAAGCTGCCGTCGGTAAAATTACCTAAGCCATCATTAAGGTTTTGCTCTATCACATTTACGCCTTTGGCTACGGATGCCAAAATGCCTTCTTCGCTAATTTCTAAACCGTAGGCCTGGACGTTTTTAGTGTCCATCAAGTGCTTGAGTAAGGTGCCATCGCCACAGCCTAAATCCAGTACACGGGCATTTTGCGGTATCCATTGGTCTATTACCCGGTGATCAATACGCATTAAACTTCTACCCCTTGCAGATAGGTCCAAAGCAACTGTTTATAACGCGGCTGATTGGGGATCAAGAAGGCATCGTGTCCCCAGCTGGATTCTATTTCGGCGTAGGTCGTCGGACGGTTGGCATGCATCAGCGCGTCAACGATCTCGTGGGATCGCTCCGGTGCAAAACGCCAATCGGAAGTGAAAGAGATCACCAAAAAACGACATTGTGATTGCTGAAAAGCCCGTACCGGGTCGTGGTTAAAATCTCGCGCCAAATCAAAATAATCCAACGCGCGCGTCATTAAAATATAAGTGTTAGCGTCAAAGTTTTTAGAGAACCGGCTGCCTTGGTAGCGCAGGTAACTTTCTATTTGAAATTCAACCGGCTCTTCCACACCTGTGTCAAAGGTCCCGGAGCGCAGTTCACGGCCAAACTTTTCGCCCATGCCTTGGTGTGAAAGGTAGGTAATATGGCCGATCATGCGGGCGATGGACAAGCCTTGCTCGGGTTGCTGGTTTTGGGCCAGATAATGCCCGTCGGCAAAGCCCGGGTCTGAGATGATGGCTTGCCTGGCAATTTCGTTAAAGGCAATGTTTTGCGCCGTGAGTTTCATGGCCGAGGCAATCACCACACAATGACGCAGCTTGTCGGGAAACTGAATGGCCCAACGCATGGCCTGCATGCCGCCCAGGCTACCGCCCACCACTGCCGCCCACTGGTCTATGCCAAGTCGCTGCATCAGCAGTGCCTGGGTAGAGACCCAATCGCGTACCCGTAAACTCGGAAAGTCCGCACCCCAGGGCTTGCCGGATTCGGGGTTGAGGCTGGTGGGGCCGGTGCTGCCGTGACAGCCGCCGATATTGTTGCAGCTGACCACAAAAAAACGATTGGTATCAATCGCTTTGCCTGGGCCAATATAGGCATCCCACCAGCCGGGCTTGGTCTCTCCTGAGTGGTATCCCGCCGCGTGGTGATGCCCCGACAAGGCGTGACAAATCAAAATGGCGTTGCTTTTGGCAGCATTGAGGGTGCCGTAGGTTTCTACCATTAACTCAAAACCGGGCAGTACCCGCCCGTTGGCCAAGGTAATAGGCTCGTCAAAACGTACGCACTCGGGGGCGACGACTCCAACCGATTGTTCATCAACGGATTGCGTCACCTTAGGCGTAACCCACCAATAAATTAAACGGCGTTTGTAAGTTTTGACCAATGCCGTATACCGCGATGCGTAACACATACAGGGCTATACCGGCGAAGAACAGCGAGAAATCGAGGCCGCCCATAGGTGGGATAAACTTGCGTATGGGGGCGAGCAACGGCTCCAATAACTGTTGCACCAATACAATCACGGGGTTGCGACTGTAGGGCGCTAAAAAGCTGGTGATAAACAACACAAAGCCCGCAAAAATATAGAGCGTAATAATATTCAGCGACACCCCGATCAGTGACCACGCCAACATCAAGTGCGGGGGTATTAAGCCGGCCCCCATCACAAACAAAATGACTTGCATCACCAGCCAGTGGAACACAACGGCCAACAGCACCGAGGCCAAGTCCACGCCCCAAAGCCCCGGAATAATGCGACGCAGTGGCACCACCAGTGGGTTGGTGAGTTTGACCAAGGTTTGCGAAACGGGGTTGTAAAAATCTGCGCGTGCACTTTGCAATAAAAAGCGCAAGAGAATGATGCTGAGATACAGCCCGCCAAACACACGGATTAGGAATACCAATATTTCAATCAATGTGGACATGCTCGGTCCTTTACTTTTGCTTATTTTGTTGGGTTGTTCTTGGGCCCAAGGGCTTAACTGCCCATGTCTTTCGCCATTGTTTGAGCGCGATGGTGACATGCGGCCATGGCTTTGGCTACCGTTTGACGAAAACCGTTGGCCTCAAAACTCAAAATGGCTTGTTCCGTGGTGCCCCCGGGGGACGTGACGTTGCGGCGCAAATGAGTCAAATCCAGCTCGCTTTGACCGGCGAGCTTGGCTGCTCCAGCAGCCGTTTGAACGGCCAGGGCCTTGGCCGTATCGGCATCCAAGCCCTGTTGGGTGGCGGCATCCACCATGGCCTCCAGCATCAAAAAAAAGTAGGCCGGTCCGCTACCGGATACGGCGGTGACTGCATCGATCAAGGCTTCGGTGTCCACCCAGTGCACAGTGCCTACCGCCTTTAATACCGTTTCCGCCTGTGCTTTTTGCGCGTCACTCACATGGTCGCTCGCATACAGACCGCTGGCACCCATTTGCACCAGTGCGGGCGTATTGGGCATGCAGCGCACCAGAGCGGTCTTGGCCCCCAGCCACTGGGCGAGGCTTGCACAGGGTATGCCTGCCGCGATGGAAATCACCAATGTGCCTTCGCGCAAGTGCGGCGCGAGCTCCATACAGACCGCTTTCATCACCTGCGGTTTCACCGCCAACACCAATACATCGGCTACGTCGGTCGCCGCTGGGTTACTTGAGCGTGATTGGACGCCCGTACGCGCGCAAAGTGCCGCTAAGGTTTCTGAGTTGTGGTCCGTGGCGAAAATGGTGCTCGGTGCAACCCCCTGTTCAACCAGGCCGCCAATGATGCTGCCGGCCATGTTGCCGGCGCCAATAAACACAATATTGGTCAAAAGGTGCTCCTTAAACGTAGATGCCTTAGCCGCAGGCCAATTGTTGGTGGGGTGCCCGCCTTAGCTGCGGTAATTAACTTAGAGCCGAATGGCGCTGTAAATTAGGGCGATTATACCTGGTTTAATTGGAGCGTTGGCGCGGGCCGAAAAGGGCGGTTCCAATCCGCACCATGGTGGCGCCGGCTTCAATGGCCTGGGGCATATCCGCACTCATGCCCATGGACAAGGTATCCATGGGGGCTGCAAGCGTGGTATTCACTTGAGTTTTCAAAGCCGCCAGTGCCGCAAAGGGTGCAATACCCGTATTAGGGGCAGGAATGGCCATTAAGCCGCGCAATTGTAATCTGGGTAGCTCGCCAATGGCGGTGCAAAGGGCGGCAGCATCATTTGGGTGGCAGCCGGATTTACTGGGCTGATTGTCAATGTTCACTTGCACGCACACCTGTAAAGGAGGGAGGTTCTCCGGGCGCTGGTCGTTCAAGCGTTTTGCCACCTTTAAGCGGTCCACGCTGTGAGCCCAATCAAAGTGCTCGGCAATGGCCTGGGTTTTATTGCTCTGAATGGGGCCAATGAAGTGCCAGGTGATGGCGAGGTCATCCAGAGCGTGGATTTTTTCCAAGGCCTCTTGCAGGTAGTTTTCCCCAAAATGACGCAGTCCACAGTCGAAGGCACTGCGAATGGCGGTAGCTGGCTGCGTTTTGCTAACGGCCATCAGCGTGATGTTTTCCAGTGGCCTGCCGCTGTTTTCGGCACAGTTTTGGAGGTTTAGCTGGACTTTGCGAACATTTTCAGCAATTGAGGGCATAGTTTGTCTTTTCTTCCCGCCTGTGAGCGGGCATTATATCGACGCTTTCCTCACTTTGTAGCTTGGCGTACAAACCCGAGCTAAGATGCAGGGGTGACCGGTGAGGTGAAAGGGCCATGACAACACGTTTTCGGGGTCAGCCAGTGAAGATGCTCGTGCTCGAGGCATAATTATAAGATCGCGGGCCATCACCCAGAATGTGCCAGATGCTTCATAACCGGTTAGAATAAGTTCAAACAGCAATAATCAGAGGGCCAACCCCCAGAATTACAGAAGGTCTACTATGGATATCACTGAACTACTCGCCTTTTCCGCCAAACAAGGCGCTTCCGATTTGCATTTGTCAGCGGGTTTACCTCCTATGATCCGGGTGGACGGTGATGTACGTCGCATCAATTTGCCGCCCATGGAGCACAAGCAAGTGCACGGCCTGATCTACGAGATCATGAACGACAAACAGCGTAAGGACTTTGAAGAGTTCCTCGAGACGGATTTTTCCTTCGAAGTGCCGGGTGTGGCGCGTTTTCGGGTCAACGCCTTTAACCACAACCGCGGTTCAGGCGCTGTTTTTCGAACCATTCCTTCCAAGGTATTGACCATGGAAGAGCTGGGCATGGGCCAGGTATTTCGCGATGTTTCCTCTGTACCTCGCGGCTTGGTGCTGGTCACAGGCCCCACGGGTTCAGGTAAGTCCACTACGCTTGCAGCGATGATCGACTATATCAACGACAACAAATACGAGCATATCCTCACCATCGAAGACCCTATCGAATTCGTTCACGAGAGCAAAAAATGCTTGGTGAACCAACGCGAGGTTCACCGAGACACCCACGGCTTTGCCGAGGCCTTGCGCTCTGCTTTGCGGGAAGACCCGGACATCATCTTGGTGGGCGAGATGCGGGATTTAGAAACCATTCGCCTGGCCTTGACCGCTGCAGAAACCGGCCACTTGGTGTTCGGCACCTTGCACACCACTTCCGCAGCCAAAACCATTGACCGGATTGTGGACGTATTCCCCGCCAACGAGAAATCCATGGTGCGATCGATGCTATCTGAGTCACTCGAGGCGGTGGTTTCGCAAACCCTACTCAAACGTGTGGGCGGTGGCCGTGTGGCGGCGCATGAAATCATGCGCGGGACTTCAGCAATTCGTAACCTGATCCGTGAAGACAAGGTGGCGCAGATGTATTCCGCCATTCAGACAGGCGCCAATGTGGGTATGCAAACCATGGATCAATGTCTGGCAGACTTGGTGGAGCGTCGTATCATCAGCCGAGATGTGGCCCGTGAAAAAGCCAAAATGCCGGAAAACTTCTAGTTTAAGGTAGAAAAAGGCACGCTTAGCGCACAAATTTGCATGGATGATCTTGGTCTGGTTGGCGAATTTTCGTACAGTGGCTGAGTTTACTTGAATAATAATGAACACGACACAGTGCAGCGTTCAACCGCTGCCCGTTAAGAGGTAAGTTTTATGGATATCGATCGCCTGTTGTCCCTGATGGTTGAAAAGTCGGCGTCGGATTTATTTATCACCGCGGGCATTCCCCCCTCCATCAAACTGCACGGTCGTATCGTGCCCGTGACAACCACACCCTTATCGCCGGAAAAGGCGCGTGAAACCGTGTTGAGCACCATGAATGAGAAGCAGCGCGCCGAGTTTATGGAAAAGAAAGAGCTCAACTACGCCATCAGCGCACGTGGTGTTGGGCGTTTTCGTGCCAGTGCCTTCTTTCAACGTAACCTGGCGGGAATGGTGCTGCGTCGTATCGAAACGAACATCCCCCGCATCGACGATTTAGGGCTGCCCGAGATCATCAAAGAGTTGGCTATGGTCAAGCGCGGCTTGGTTATTTTTGTGGGGGCCACCGGCACGGGTAAGTCCACCTCCTTGGCGGCCATGATCGGTCACCGCAACCGCAACTCCAAGGGGCATATCATTTCCATTGAAGACCCCATCGAATTCATTCACCAACATCAAGGTTGCGTGGTCACTCAGCGCGAAGTGGGTATCGATACCGACTCTTTCGAAGTGGCCTTGAAAAACACCCTGCGTCAGGCACCCGACGTAATTCTGATCGGTGAGGTGCGTTCGCGCGACACCATGGACCACGCCATTGCCTTCGCCGAAACCGGCCACTTGTGTTTGTGTACCTTGCACGCCAACAACGCCAACCAAGCTTTAGATCGTATCATTCACTTCTTCCCGGCCGAGCGGCATTCACAATTGTGGATGGACTTGTCTTTAAACCTACGTGCCGTGGTGGCCCAACAGTTGATCCCCACGCCCGATGGCAATGGTCGTCGCGCGTGCTTGGAGGTGTTCTTAAACACCCCGCTGGCACAAGACATTATCCGTAAGGGCAATGTGCATGAACTTAAAGAGCTCATGAAAAAGTCCACCGAGCTCGGCATGCAAACCTTCGATCAGGCCCTGTACGACCTTTACGATTCTGGTGAAATTACCTATGAAGACGCACTGGCCCACGCCGACTCGGCCAACGACCTGCGCTTAATGATCAAACTCAAATCCGAAACCGACGCGGATTACCTCACCAACGCGGCGGACGAGTTAAGCTTGCAGCCAGACGAAAGTGGACGCGCAAGACGGTTTTAGGTTTTTGGGCTTTCCCCTGTCGAATCGTTAATTTAAAGGCGCCTAACAGCGCCTTTTTTGTTTTCGCTTTTCAGCAAGCCGCGTCAATAAAAGGGTTTCGGTCTCTCTTAACGTCTTTTTCGGCTCGCTGGCGAGTCGGTTTAAATGACAGGGTTTCGGCCCCACGGCCGCGTGACTTTTTTGAGTGGCCAAAAAAGTCACCAAAAAAGGCCACCCCCGATCGCTGGCCTGCGGCTTCCCTCGCTCCAAGTCCATTTTCAGGGTCGGCGTGAGGCGACGTCCTGTCGCCCCACGCCTCAAACGAACGTCCTGTTCGTTTGACCCTAAAAATAAACTCTCCACTCGGCAGCTTTAGGGGGAAATTCGCATAGCGACCTGATCATGACACTTTCTTAATTAACTTTTTAACTTTCTGTCAGTCAACGTCAGTACCGCGAGGGCTGCTCAATTTTCAGACATGACATAGCTCTCACAAGGGGTTGAAAAACCATACAAAATCTAGACATTCTTCGGAAAAGCACAAATCTTGTTGAGTCAATTTTGTTAGACAGAAAACAACACTTTGTCCGGAGTGAATATGAAGCGTCGATGTTGCTTTGCTAATCCCCCTTAATCCCCGCAGAGTGGAGGTGCTGATTTTGGGGTTAAACGCACAGGAGGTGCGTTTAAGGGCTGGCGGGACAAGGATGTCCCGTTTGCCCGACCGTAAAATCGGTGCCGGAGCGAAGGCAGTCGCGCAGCGACCGGGGCATTGGGGTGCCCTAGGGGGTGTTGGGGGAAATGGGCACGCATTTCCCCCGACTCGCCAGCGAGGCGAAAGGATTAGGTTAACTAACCAATATTTTTGGAAAGGAAAACAAGGTCTCGTTTCTCGGCCGAAAGGCCGAAACCCTTTATTTAAACCGACTCGCCAGCGAGGCAAAAAAAGCAGGAAAATTCACAATAGGTATGGATAGCAAAACGAAATTTGCCGTCTCCCGGCCGCGAGGCCGAAACCACTATCCCCTGTTAAACCAGCTTTCTAATATCAGCCTCGCCGCAATAGAATCCACCGGCGCTTGAGCGTAATTGCCCTTGTGGCCGCGTTCTGCGGCTTCCATTTTGGCTTCACGGGTGCTTAGACGTTCGTCGTGCCACTCAACCGGCAGACCAAAGCGCCCGTGTAAGCGGTTGCCGAACTTGCGCGCACGGGCGCTAAGCTCGCTTTCGGTGCTATCCATATTCAGGGGCAGGCCCACTAAGAGTAACTGGGGCCGCCACTCGGCAATCAAATCGCCAATTTGCGCCCAATTGGGGATGCCGTCGCGGGCTTTTAAGGGGGTGAGTTCGTTGGCAGTGCCCGTCACCGATTGGCCAAAGGCCACGCCAATGCTCTTTAAGCCATAGTCAAAAGCCAATACCGTCAATGCAGACAAGTGCGAACCCTGAAGTGATAAAAGTGAGTGGTTAAACGATCGAGGTTAGGCGTGACCGGCAGTACTGGTCATCAAGCTGATGTCCACACCTAAGCATTGGGCCGCGGCCAGCCATCGTTGTTCGATGGGGGTGTGGAATAAGATTTCAGTGCTGGCAGGCACTGTGAGCCAACTGTTGTCTTTGATTTCCTGCTCCAGCTGTCCAGCTGACCAGCCTGCGTGACCGAGCACAAATTGGGCGTTGCTGGGCCCGCTACCATCGGCGATGGCGTGAATAATATCCCGACTGGCGGTCAAACAAATATTAGGGCCAATTTCCACACTGGATTCCCATTCGCCGCCGCTGGAGTGCAGCACGAAACCACGTTGGGTACTGACCGGACCGCCAGCCAAAATGGGTGTGTTGCCCTCGGCGCCGTAATGCTCAATGTCCATCTGATCAAACACCTCAGACAGCTGTGCCTCCATGGCTTTATTGATCACCAAACCCATGGCGCCATCCGCACTATGGTCACAAATATAGGTGATGGAATGACCGAAGTGTGGGTCATTGAGGCCGGGCATCGCAATCAAAAAGGAGTTGCGTAAACTGCCTTCGAATAAAGTCTGAGCGGTATCTTTCTTTGCCATATAATCAGTATGAGGGCTGAAAAAGAGAAAACAAGCGGTTTTTGCTATTTCACAATGGAATTTGGATGCCCGGTCTATTCTCCCGCGCCACCGGTTTTCAGGCCGGTAATCTCAAACCGCCAGGTTCTAATAATATCCAATTGGTCGGTATTTTGGCTTATTTCGGGAGGGAAGGGGTCAAACGGGGCGGCCAAGCGAATGGTTTGCAGGGCGGCCTGATCCAAGATGGGGTAACCCGAGGGCTTTAACACTTCTACGTTCTCCACCGAGCCGTCCGAATTAATGATCACCGACAGGCGCAAGCTACCAAAGATGCGACGCTCCAGTGCGGATTCCGGAAAGTTCTTATTGCCCATTACCTCCACTTTCTGGGTCCAGCTGTTCAAGTATTTGGCGTCTGCAGAGGATTTGGTGGCCACCGAGGTCATGCGCCGAATGCGGGGGCGCTTAGAAAACTCCTGCTTGAGGCGGTCAAGCTTGGCGCGCAAGCTTGCGATTTCGGGATTGAGGAGTGGGTTATCCTCCTCTTGTGCTTCCAGGGTATCTTCCTCGGTAAGATCGTCAGGGGACAATTGTTGCCGAATCTTGAAGGTGCTTTCAGTGGAGGTCAGATACTGCTGCTCGCTTTGGCTTTGCAGGGTGGATTTTTGCTGGGGTGTCGGGTTGACCTCGTGAATGCTGGGTGCCGCGATGTCGGCGTATTCGCGTGCGGTCAGCTCCTTCACCTCATCGATGGTGCCGCTGGCTTCCTGGTCGTGCTGTGCCAGGTAGTCGGCCTTTTCAGGTGCCGTTTGGCTTTTGTGGGTGGCCAGCGTAATGTTAAGCGTTGGCGCCACTTTTTGCTCGTGTCCCAGGCTAAAGGCCACGCCTAATATCACAATGGCGTGCACGGCAATGGCCAAAAACACGGTAAAACTTAAGCGGTCGTTACTGCTGGTTTTGTCGATGCTCATAACTGCGAATGCTTTTATCGTTGTTGTAAACGCGCTTCAATGGCTTTGATCAAGCGTGCGCCAATGGCGGTATTGTACGCTTTATCGATCTCTCGTACACAGGTGGGGCTGGTAACATTGATTTCTGTGAGATAGTCACCAATCACATCTAAGCCCACGAATAGTAGCCCTTTTTCCTTCAGGCTTGGCGCAACCTGGCTCACAATCCACTCATCTCGTTCGGACAGCGGTTGCGCCACGCCCTTGCCACCTGCAGCGAGGTTGCCGCGGGTCTCGCCGTTGGCGGGAATGCGTGCCAAACAGTAGGGGACCGCTTCACCATCGACTACGAGAATGCGCTTGTCTCCAGCTTTAATGGCGGGAAGGTACTTCTGTGCCATGATAAATTCCTGGCCGTGGTCCGTGAGCGTCTCTAATATTACGCTCACATTAGGGTCACCCGCCTGTGCGCGAAAAATGCGGCTGCCGCCCATGCCGTCTAGTGGCTTGAAAATCACATCTTTATGGGTAGCATAAAAAGCCTTTAGTCGCGCCATATCGCGCGCCACCAACACCGGGGGACAACACTGGGAGAACTCGGTGGCAAATACCTTCTCGTTGCAGTCGCGCAGGCTTTGAGGCTTATTCACCACCAAGCACCCTTCGCGTTCAGCGGCCTCCAGGATGTAGGTGGCGTAGATGTATTGGTTGTCGAAGGGGGGATCCTTGCGCATCAGCACTACGTCTATTTCGGCAAGAGGGGTTTCTTCGGGCTCACCCAGGGTAAACCAGCAGCCGGGGTCTTCAAACACCTCTAGCGGCGCCAATTTGGCATAGGCTTTGCCGTCTTGCAGGGAAAGGTCGCCGATCTCAGCGTAGGTCAGCTCCCAGCCTTGGGCCTTGGCGGCCCATAATAATGCCAAGGTGGTGTCCTTGCGGTAGTGGATTGAGGCGATGGGGTCCATCACGACCGTCAGTTTTATGGGGGTATGGGGCATGGTGCTCTCAACCTGGGCAGTTAGCGTTAAACCCCATTGTACCCTTGCCTGCGGCACTTTTGCGCGGCGTGGGTGTTCTGTTTGCCATCGGAGGCGCACAAAGTCGTTCTCGTGCGGGCCCAAGGCGCACGCGCAGCAATTAAGGCGGGGCTTGAGGGAGGAGAGGCGGCGCCCTTTGGGGCGGCCTACAGAGCTTCCGGCCTCTTCGTTAGTGTTTTTTGACAGACGACAGCGCTGGGGCCGCCATGGGTGACGAAAATGCCTTTTTCCCAGGAGCAAAAAAGGTCAAAACACCGCTTTGATCTCAACAAGCTCTGTAGGCCAGAAACTATTTGGACTTGATTCGCGGTTCCCTATAACAAATCGGCCCACCTTAAGGGTGGCGAATCCCCGGAGTTTGAGCAATTATAATAGGATTACGTTGTTAAGCGTGGGGTTACCTCCTGGGTCGAGCGTTTTGAGGCGTATCGCGCAAGTGGCGTCTTGGGTTGCCATTTCTTTCAGGGGTTTATGGATTAAACTTTGAAACTATGTTAAAAGTTTACCCCCGATGGTCGCTATGGATGGTGCGCCTTATGGGTGATAACTTTTTATAACAAACAAACCGAAGTAGGATCGCCTATGGACGTGAATTTAGAACACTTAAAAGTGATGGTCATTGATGATTCAAAAACCATCCGTCGGACTGCAGAGACTTTGCTTCAGAAGGTCGGTTGCACTGTTGTAACGGCTACCGATGGCTTTGACGCCTTGGCTAAAATTGCCGATACGCGTCCCGACATCATATTTGTTGACATCATGATGCCTCGTTTAGACGGCTATCAAACCTGCGCGTTGATTAAAAATAACAGCGAATTCAAATCGACTCCGGTGATAATGCTGTCAAGTAAAGACGGCCTATTTGATAAGGCCAAAGGTCGAATCGTGGGCTCAGATCAGTACTTAACCAAACCCTTTAGCAAGGGTGAGCTGTTGGGTGCGATTGAAGCGCATGTCAAAGTGGCAAAAGCCAGCTAAGTTAAACAACCAAGGTATCCGCAGATAACCGTCTTCTGGGGGAGTTGTGGCCAAAGTATTAATCGTTGATGATTCACCAACCGAAACACACAAGCTGACCAAAATGCTGGAAAAGCATGGGTTTTCGGTGGTTTACGCTGAAAACGGCGCAGAGGGCGTCGAGAAGGCGAAAGTCGAAATGCCCGATGTGGTTTTGATGGACGTTGTTATGCCGGGCTTAAATGGCTTTCAAGCGACTCGGCTGCTGAGCAAAGCGCACGAGACGGCCAGCATTCCGGTCATTATGGTGACCACCAAAGACCAAGAAACCGACCGTGTATGGGGCATGCGTCAAGGGGCAAAGGCCTACCTAACCAAGCCCATTGAAGAAGCGGAGTTAATCAAAACCATCGCCAGTGTGAGTGGCTAACGAAGCGGAAAATTATGTCGCAAGAAGCAGCCTATCAGGCTCTTGTCGAATTAGCGCAGCAAAGCTCCAAAAATGCCAAAGCCCTTCCCGCGCAGGTAGATGCTCTACCCCGTTGGAGCGGCGTTGGCTTTTCTTTAATGGGGGTTCGATTTGTGGCTCCGCTCGGTCAAGTGGCCGAAATGCTGGAGTTGCCTGCCATTACTCGGCTGCCAGGGGTGCAACCCTGGGTGATGGGGCTTGCCAATGTGCGCGGCCGCCTACTGCCGTTATTTAACATGCCAGAGTTTTTTGGGGGGAAGGCCGAAAGCCAGCGCAAGCTACACAAAGTGTTGGTGGTGGACAAAAGCCCGCATTTTTGCGGTCTGATTGTCGACCAGGCACACGGCATGCAGCATTTCACCTCCGAAGGCTACTCTGAGACCGCAGACGAGATTCCACAAGGGATGCAAAGCTTGGTAAATGGCGCCTATAAGGATTCCGTGGGCAACACTTGGATGGTGGTGAATATTCCGGCATTGTTAGAAGATGCCAAATTTGCAAATGCAGCGTTGGTATAACGTTTAATAATTAACAGAGCGTCAAGCTCATTCAGTTTGACTTGGGGTATTGTTCGCCCTGGGTGCAAGACTCATTGGAGTGTCCTATGAAGACAGAATCAAGTGGCCTGTTCTCGCGACTGAAGTCCAACAAGATCATGGCGTTACTGGTTTTTGTGCTGGTCTGTTTCGTGGTTGTGATCGGCTTTATGGTAGCCAAGCTGTTGGCTTTTTCAGAGGGGGATCAAAAACTCAAGGATATGGTCTCCGAGCTTAGGGCCTCGTCCTACCAATTGGCAGTGCTGGCGGACGCGGCCATTGAAGGCGATAAAAAAGCCTTTGGCAAGCTCGACAACGTGGTCAACCGCATGGACGAAACCTGGAACCGTTTAAGCAGCACCTCGGGTCCTACGGGGGTTGCTATGAATGCTGAAATCACCGCAACCGGTGGTATCTGGCGCGGCATCAAAGAGTCTTCGCAGAAAATTATTCAAAACGAAAATACCATTATCTTGATGCATGAAGTGGCCAACACGGTCAACGAGGCTTTGCCTTCCATGCAGGCCGAGCACGACAACATCACCGAAATTTTGTTAGAGACCCGCGCGCCAGCCGAGCAGGTGTCTATGGCGCAGCGGCAATCCTGGTTTGCCGAGCGCATTGGCCGCAACGTGGAGATCATGCTGGAAGGGGGAGAAAACTCCGAGAAGGCTGCCAGCGAGTTTAACATCGATGCCAACCGCTTTAAGGCCGTGTTGGAAGGTATGCAGCGCGGTGATCGGTCGATTGGCATCTCCAAAGTGACTGACGCTGAGGCGTTGGAATCCTTAAGTAAAATTTCAGAGTTTTTCTCCTTGGTGAGTGACCAAGTGCGCAACATTTTTGATGAGGCGCCCACCCTTTACGAAACCCGTAAGGCCACCAACCAAATCACCGAGGCCAGTCCCTTGTTATTGGAGCGTCTGGCGCAGTTGACCGAAAAAATCGACCAGTTGCCCAACGAGCGCAAAATCAATAACCGCTCTTTGATTTTTGTGGGTGCTCTGGCCTTATTCTGCTTGATTTTTATTGGTTGGGAACTCAACCGCGCCACCAAACGTCGCCTGCGCATTACCGCAGAAGCCAACGAGCGCAACCAAAATGCCATTTTGCGTTTGTTGGATGAGCTGGCCGATCTCGCCGACGGTGATTTAACCACTACCGCCACAGTGACTGAGGATTTTACCGGCGCCATTGCCGACTCCATTAACTACACCATCGACCAGTTGCGAGTATTGGTTTCGCGCATTAACGACACCTCCGTGAATGTGGCTGCCGCCGCGGAAGAAACCCAGCAAACCGCTTTACACCTTGCCGAGGCTTCTGAGCATCAGGCGCAAGAAATTGCCGGCGCCTCTGCCGCGGTGAACGAAATGGCCGTTACCATTGACCAAGTCTCTGCCAACGCCGCGGAATCCGCCGGTGTGGCCGAGCGTTCAGTATCCATCGCCAGTAATGGCGCCAAGGTGGTACAAAACACCATCAACGGCATGGATACCATTCGTGAGCAGATTCAGGAAACCTCCAAACGTATTAAACGCTTGGGTGAGTCCTCGCAAGAAATTGGCGACATTGTAAGTTTGATTAACGACATTGCCGACCAAACCAATATTTTGGCCCTAAACGCCGCCATTCAGGCCTCCATGGCTGGTGAAGCCGGACGCGGCTTTGCGGTGGTGGCCGACGAAGTTCAGCGCTTGGCTGAGCGCTCCGCCACGGCCACCAAACAAATTGAGGCGCTGGTTAAAACCATTCAGAACGATACCAACGAAGCCGTTATCTCCATGGAGCAAACCACCTCTGAAGTGGTGCGTGGTGCGCGCCTGGCGCAAGATGCGGGTGTGGCGCTGGAAGAGATCGAAAGCGTATCGGCCAACTTGGCAGAGTTGATCCAAAACATCTCCAATGCGGCGCGCCAGCAAGCGGCGTCCGCGGGGCACATTTCAAACACCATGAACGTAATTCAAGAAATCACCTCGCAAACGTCAGCGGGTACGGGTGCCACGGCCTCGGCGATTGGTAATTTGGCGGGTATGGCCATTAAGTTGCGCGAATCTGTGGCGGGCTTCAAGCTGCCAGAAGAAATGTCCTCCAATTTACCCGAGCTGCCCCAAATATCTAGCACGGCCCAAGAAGACATCGCGTTGGCTAATGAGCCCAGAGGCTTTGATGGCAGTGCCAATCAAGATGATGAAGAAGAAATGTTGGACCTGTCCTTGGACGAGGCCTTAGAAGGCGACGATGATGCGTTGAAGTCCGAGGACGCACAAGCTTAGTTCCTGGATCTGAGCCGTTATGGTGTGGTCGCTACAAGCATTGCCGCAGCTCAGTGATGAACAATTCACACTGTGGAGCCGACTGTTAGAAGAGCGTGCGGGCATTTATTTGTCCGAACAACAAAAAACGTTTCTACAAACACAGGTTATCCAGCGCATGCGTGAGCTGGGTATTGATGATTACGGCAAATACTACGAGGTTGTGGTCGATGGTTTATCGGGCCTGGTGGAGTGGACAAAACTCGTGGACCGCTTGGTGGTCAATGAAACACGATTTTTTCGCCATCGCGCCTCGATCGATTTTATCGGCCAAAAATTGGTAGAACGCATGAGTGCTGCCCCTGAAACGATCAGTGATACGGCAGCAGCGGGCCTTACATTCGAGACGCAATGTCATGAGCCCGAGCACAGCGGCTTTGTACAAGAGAGCTTGCTTGAAGGGTTATACGAAGCTTTAGAGGACGCCCCTCACAAGGTTTGTGATGCCGAAGGTGAGGCGTCTACGGTTCACGAAGAAGCCATCACTGATGAAGGGCTTGTCAAAGAATTAAGTACAGATATTGAGGTGGCCCTAGAGGCAGAACCGAGCACCGCTGCCGCTTTTAACACGAAGTTTAAGGATGCTTTTGATATTTGGAGTGTGGGTTGTTCCTCTGGGGAGGAGCCATACAGTTTGGCCATGGTGATCAACGATGCTTACCACATGGTGGGGCGCGAGGCTCGTTTTAGTATTACCGCCACGGATATCAGTCGCGCCGCGCTAACACTGGCGCGCGCGGGTATATACAGCGAGCGTAAGTTGGAGACGGTAGACAGAACTTTTCGTCAGCGCTACTTCAACAAAGTGGCAGAGGGGCGCTACCAAATAGCGGAGCATTTGCGCGATCGTATCTGCTTTAACCACGGCAACATTTTGAATATTAACGAGATGCCCACTTTGAGAGTGGATGTAATCTACTGTCAAAACTTGCTGGTGTACTTTCGTCGTTGGCTGCGCGAACACATACTCAATGCGTTTGTGGAGCGCTTGCATCCTGGTGGATTACTGGTGATCGGTGTAGGAGAAGTCGTCGGTTGGAGTCACCCCTCCATGCGTCAAGTGCCTGCCGAAGCGGTGCAAGCGTATGTGCACATTTAACGGACAGCAAAAAACACTGATGAATTTTGTGAGAGATGAGAAACAACACTTTTCAATCTCGACTTTTTGAAGCGGAAGGTACGCCGCTTCAGGAAAAAAACTAATTAAAACGGGACTCCAGAATGGGAGATAAACGTAATTACGCGGCCCTTGAGTGGGTTATCGGGGAGATTGGCGATACTCTAAATGACGCTCGCCAAGCCCTCGAAGCGTTTGTTGAAGATCCGCGGGATACCGCTCGTATTCGCTTTTGCCTAACCCACATTCACCAGGTGCATGGTTCCTTGCAAATGGTGGAGTTTCACGGGGCCTCGCTATTTGCAGAAGAAATGGAAGCCCTGGCCGAAGCCTTAATGCACGGCCGTGTGGTGAACGAAAAAGAAGCGCAAGAAGTACTGATGCGCTCGCTGTTGCAATTGCCGCACTATTTGGAACAAGTTAAAACCTATCAAGAAGACCACCCAGGTATTGTACTGCCACTGTTGAATGACATTCGAGCAGTACGCAAACAAACCTATCTGTCAGAAACCAATCTGTTTAACCCAGATTTGAGCTCACTCAGCGAGGTGCAAGGCTCGCGTCACGAGATACTCTCAGACGCGACCAAACTTAAGCAAGTGGTCAAGAAGCTGCGTGAAATGTACCAATACGCGGCGGCCAGTGTTTTGCGCGGGCTTAAAATTGATGAAAATTTACAATACATCGACAAAGTGTTTTCACGCTTGGAGGGGATTACCCGCGGCACGCGAGCGCACACCTTGTGGTCGGTTAGTGCGGCTCTGGGTGAGGCTTTGTCACGTGACGACATCGAGCTCAGCGTGGCGGTGCGCGGGCTACTGCGCCAGCTGGCGAAAGAGCTTCGCGTATTAGAGGAGCACTGCCCGCAGGTACTCGATGCACCGGTGTCGGAGCCCCTGTTGCGCAACCTATTGTTCTATGTGGCGCGCGCGGAGGATGGCGGTCGTCGCGTGGCCCAAATTAAAGAGCTATTCGGATTAGACAGCGCGCTATTGGGCGGCGCTGAGGCCAATAAAGCAAAGGGTATGATTTCTACACCCGAGCCCGACGCTATTCGCTCCGTGGTGGAGGCGTTGCAAGACGAGCTCAATACCGTCAAACATCTCATGAACCTGTCCCTATCCGGGCAGGGCGGTGTGAGCGATGTGGAAGAGATGGTGCCCATCGTCAAACGCATTGCGGATACATTGGCGGTATTGGGCATTGGCGATATGCGCAAGCTCACCATGGATCAGTACGAAATACTGCGCAAAATGGCAAGCTCTGGCAAATTGTCGGACACCACACTTATCGATGTAGCCGGATGCCTGGCTAGTATTGAGCACCGCCTTGAGGCCATTGCCAAAGGTGCAGCCAAACGCATGGATCTGTCCAATTTGGATGAGCGTGCTATTGAAATAGACGCCGCCAAAGAAGCGGTCCTTAAAGAGTGTCGCACAGGGCTTGAACGGGTAAAGGCGGCCATAGTCGAGGCCATGTCCTCCCAGTGGAGCCCCGAAAATTTACCCAACGCCGTGGGTACCCTTAAAGATATTGCCGGTGGCCTGAATATGGTGCCATTGTCGCGGGCTTCGGGCATTTTAAATGCTGCAGGCCATTACATTGAGCATCGTTGGTCTGCCAGCGAAGACTCGCCCGGCGAAGAACTCTCCGTGCTTGCCGACGTTATTGCCAGTGTGGACTATTATCTGGAGCGTCTCGAAGGCGCCCATGGCGAAGAGTTGGAAAGCTACCTGGACCTCGCCGACGAAAGCTTGCGTCAATTGGGCTACGAGCCTTCTACCGAGACCGAAGCGGGAGCTGCTGATGCTGCCGAAGTTGACGCCAACACATCTGCAGGTGGCCTCGATTCGCCTAACTCGATAAGACAAGGCGCCGAGACACAAGACATTGCCAAAACAGAAGGTGGCCTCGAGGCGCCGTTAACCGACATGGCACCCAGCGAAAGCTTGGATGCGGCAAGCGAAGGCGAGCCGCGCCAGCAGGCCGAGTCGCCTGAAATGGCCGCACCCCCGGTGGATGGTGAGCAAAGTCTGCCGAGCGAAACCGAACGCCTGGGCGATTCTGAGTTGGATAATGAAATCATCGAGATCTTCATTGAAGAGGCCGGTGAGGTCCAGGAGACCTTGGCCGAATACTACCCCAAATGGTTAGAAAACTTAGAGGATTCCGAAAGCCTCACCGTGGTACGCCGCGCCTTCCACACCTTGAAAGGCAGTGGTCGTATGGTACAGGCCATGGATGTGGGGGAGCTCGCCTGGGCCGTGGAGTCCATGCTCAATCGCGTCATTGACGCCACGGTACCCGTCAACTCTGCGCACGCGCGTCTAATCGAACAAGTCATGGCGTTTCTGCCCGAGTTGGTGGATGCGTTTAAGCATCAAGCGCCCAACCCTAATCGCGATCTTTGGTTCCGCCTCGAGGCTTTCGCCGGGGATCTCGCCAAGGGAGTGATCCCGCGCGAGTTGACGGGCGCGGGCACCTTCGAAGATGTGCCCTCAAGCGTTCCAGGGCCTGAACAGTCAGGTGCTTTGGCTGTGGAGGAGGAAGACGATGAAGACCAGCTTCTGTGGGAAATTTTCTCCTCAGAGGCGGCCACACACTTGGTGGTGGTGGATGAATTTATCGTAGATATGGAGCAAGCCGCTCCACTTTATACCCCGCCCACCGATGCCTTGCAAAGTGCTTTGCATACGCTAAAAGGCAGCGCCCATATGGCAGGTGTGAAACCCATCGCCGCCATGATCACACCGCTGGAAGGCTTTTTTAAAGAGTTACGCAGTTACCAGGTGAAGGTGGATAAAGACACTCTGGCCCTGTTGAACGATGCCGCTCATTTCACACGCCAGGGCTTGGATTGCATCGAGCGCCGTGAACCCGTGGAGATTGCCGAGCAAGATGCCTTTATTGCTCAGGTAACCGAGTTACACGAGCGCATACTCGCGCCGTTGATTCACGCGAAAGATGACGCGCCTGATGACGATCGTCGTCAGGCCGATCCAAAATTGCTGGCGTTTTTCATGTCAGAAGAGATGAGCCTGCTGTTGGATGCCGACGAGTACATCGACAAATGGCACGACAATATTGCCACGCTCAACAGTGATATCGCGCCCATGCGCAAAGAATTGGCCACCTTGATTGAAGGCTCTGAGCGCGCCAATTTACCAGAGATGCAAGCTTTGGGGCAGCAGCTCGACAAAATCTATGAGGCCCTTTCGGTGGGCGATGTGGCCTCCAATGATCATCTCTTTGGCGTGCTTAAAGAGGGGCATGAAAAACTGCTGGATATGATCGACCAGATTGCCGCAGGCCAAAACATCACACCCGTGACGGAAGCCTTAAACAAAGCCTTAGATAGCCTGTTTACGGCCCCTGTTACTGAGAAACAGGATGTCACCGCAGAAGCAGAAGACGCGGCAGTACAAGGTGACGGTGAGCTCGAAGGTGAATGGTTAAGTACTGACCAAACACAAACACACATCAACGTTGACGATGAAGAAGTCGAAGACCTCGTCGATGAAGACCTGTTTGTGGTGCCGATGGACGATGAATTCTCCGGTGGTTTCAGCGAAGAAGAAATCGCCCTCGCCGAGCAGCAAGCCAACGACGGCGAACCTGAATTCCCTGGGGACGAACCTTTAGCCCAAGGTCAAGAGCCTTCAGCGGATGTAGGTCAAGAGCCTTCAGCGGATGTAGATCAAGAGCCTTCAGCGAATTCAAGCCAAGAGCCTTCCGCTCAAGGAGAGGAGCTCTCAGCTCAAAAAGAAGCGCCTGAACAACCCGCCTTTGAGGAGCAGCCTCTGCCCGTTGAACCCTCGCAAGAGCCACTCTCATCACTAGAGACCACGCTCTCCGCTGGACCCAGTGGCGTTCAGGTATCTCCAGAGGCACCCTCGCAGGCGGCCTATGACAGTGCCACCCAGGGTGACCCCAACGATATTGCGGCCATTGATGCGGAAGATTTCGACCCCGACATTATCGAAATATTCCTAGAAGAGGCCTCCGAGCTGATTGAAGAGTTGGACGAGGCCATCCACGGTTGGGAGTCTCAGTGGGATTCCACCGAAGAAGCCGAATCCATGAAGCGAGCCTTGCACACCTTAAAAGGAGGTGCAAGGCTTTCAGGCCTGTCGCGGTTGGGGGATTTGACCCACGACTACGAAAGCTACCTTATTGCCAGCAAAGAGCCATCACAAGCGTTTTTTGAAACCATACAGCAGTATCAAGATACCCTGCTAAACGCCTTAAAAGGCGTGCGCAGCCGTCTTGATGGCGAAGTTGCCGTGCCGGTTACCAAACCCGAAATCGCCGCCGATACAGACGCGCCCACCCCGGTAGAAGAACGCGCACCGGCAGAGGCCGAACCGGTCAAGCCTGGCGTAGCGGGCGAGACCAGTACGGTAGAGTCGCTCATGGCCGCGTCCAAAGCCGACTCCGGCAAAGCCATTGCCGCTGCCAATGCCAGCTTGCAAGAGGCGCAAAAGCGCCCCGGTTCGCAAGAGATGATCAAAGTCTCCGCAGATTTGCTTGAGGAGCTGGTCAACCTCGCAGGTGAAACTTCTATCAGTCGTGGACGTTTAGAGCAACAAGTGAGTGACTTAAGCTCTGCCGTGGACGAAGTAGACGCCACGCTTCGCCGACTCAACGAGCAGTTGCGTCGACTGGATATCGAAACCGAAGCGCAGGTACTGTTCCGTCAGGAGCAAATGGCCCAGCACGAAGGTTTCGACCCACTGGAGATGGACCGTTATTCCCATTTACAGCAACTCACGCGCTCGTTGATGGAGTCCTCATCGGATTTAACTGATTTAAAACTCACCATCTCCGACAAACTGCGCGATACCGAAACCCTATTGCTGCAACAGCAGCGGATTAATTCCTCGTTGCAAGAGGGCTTAATGCGCTCGCGTATGGTGCCCTTCTCGCGCATGGTGCCGCGTTTGCGACGCATTGTTCGCCAAGTATCCGGTGAGCTGGGTAAACACGTGAATTTCGAGCTCGACAATGTGGAAGGCGAAATGGACCGCTCCGTGCTCGAGCGCATGGTCGCACCCTTGGAGCACATGCTGCGCAATGCCGTGGACCACGGTATTGAGTCGCCGAGTGATCGCCAAGCCGCCGATAAGCCCGAAACAGGTCGTATACTGCTCAGCCTCGCGCGCGAAGGGGGTGATATTCTCCTGCGTCTGGCGGATGACGGTCGCGGCATCAACCTTGAGCGCGTGCGCGAAAAAGCCATTGAGCGTGGCCTAATGACGGCCGACGCGCAATTGTCTGATCACGACGTGATGCAATTTATTTTGCAAGCCGGTTTCAGTACTGCCGAGAACGTCACACAAATTTCAGGCCGCGGTGTGGGCATGGATGTGGTGGCCGCCGAAATCAAACAGCTCGGTGGCTCCATGGTCATCGACAGCAAGGCCGGTGTGGGCACCCAATTTGTGGTGCGCTTACCGTTTACGGTATCGGTTAACCGCGCGTTGATGGTTCAGCTTGGCAGCGAGACCTACGCCATACCACTCAATACCATCGAGGGGATTGTGCGCGTGAGCCCGTTTGAGCTTGAGCATTATTTCACGCATGAAGACGCGCGCTTTGAATATGCCGGTGAAAACTATCAGGTGAAATACTTAGGGTCACTGGTGACCAGTGGCTTGGCGCCCAAGCTTGAAGGTCAGATGCTACCCTTGCCGGTGATCCTAGTGCGTGCTGGCCAACTTACCATGGCCTTACAGGTGGATGCACTGTCTGGTAGCCGCGAAATCGTTGTAAAAAGCCTCGGCCCACAATTTGCCGCCGTACAGGGTATCAGTGGGGCCACGGTCATGGGTGATGGCAGCGTGGTGGTGATTTTGGATCCGCATGCATTGGTGCGTAAAGAAATGGCCCAAACCGGTGTTAACCTCACACCGATTGCACCACCGAGCGAACCCAAAGTGGAACCCAGCGCCCACAAAGTGGTGATGGTGGTGGATGATTCTGTAACGGTGCGCAAGGTCACCACGCGCTTCCTGGAGCGCGAAGGGTTTGACGTGGTCACCGCCAAAGACGGTGTGGATGCCCTACAGGTATTACAAGAGACCACGCCAGACCTTATGCTGCTGGACATTGAAATGCCGCGCATGGACGGTTTTGAGGTGGCGCGAAATATGCGCTCCACGCAACGTTGGAAGCATACCCCAATTATTATGATTACCTCACGCACCGGGGATAAACACCGTCAGCATGCCTTTAGCATTGGGGTGAACGAATACATGGGTAAACCCTACCAAGAAGACGCTCTGTTAAAAGCCATTAACACCCTATTAGAAAAACAGACGGAACACGCCTAAGCCCTGTATGAGTGAGACCTGTCGTATTGGTGTCCTCGCTGAAACCATCCATCAGCTGGGTGACTTAAAGCGCCTAGTACGGGGTGCCGGGTTCAGTGTGTCTGCTGCGGTCGAGGCCGTCAACGTTCGCCCACAAATGCCTGATGTGGATATTTGGGTGGCGAACTTGGATTTAGACAGCGATACGGCCCTGGCCATTGTTGAGCAGCTAGATGCGCTCAACAAGCACGTCATTTTCGAAACCGACCTAGTGGCAACGCCGGTAAAAAATGGCGAAAAACCAGAGTTGCCGGCAGACATTCGCAGTAAACGAGAGCGCCGTTTGGCGCAAAAGTTACGCCAGTGGGTGGTGCCTGTGGAGGCCAAAACCCTCACCCAAAAACGCGCGCAGCAGGTATGGGTATTGGCCGCGTCAACGGGGGGTCCAGAAGCCGTGGCCGAATTTTTAAAAGCGGTACCTCAAACTCTTACCGGGGTGGCTTTTTTGTATGCGCAGCACATTGAGTGTTCGGGCGTAGTGCCACTGCTCAAAACCGTTGCACGCGCCACACCCTGGCGCGTGCACTTGGTAGATCGCGCGCTCACCCTGTGTGAGCAAGGGGTGTATGTGGTGTCTCCAGAGGTACAAATTGAATTGTCGGATGTCGGCACTGTGGCCCCGAGCAAAACGCCTTGGGCAGGGCAATTTAAACCCTCGCTCAACCAAGTAATTGCCAAAGTGGCGCGGGTATATGGTGCGCGCGGCGGCGCCATCGTGTTTTCAGGTATGGGGGATGATGGCGCCAATAGCTGCACCATGTTGCGTCACCGCGGTGGCCAAGTGTGGGTACAGTCGTCTGACACCTGCACGGTGGACTCCATGCCCGTGAGTGTTGCCGCAAAAGGGCTTGTTCACCAAACTGCGGCCCCTAAAATCCTGGGTCAGCAGTTTGGTGAGTATCAAGGTGCGCTGCGCAAGTAGCCCCAAAACCGTGAACGACTCAAAACGACAAGAGCACACATATGAGTGAAGCAAACACCGAACAGAGCATCAATTGCATGTTCATTCCCATTAAGGCGCAAACCTTAGTTGTGCCTGCCGAAACCATCGCAGAGATGGCGCTGGTGGCCCCTATCTTTCCGGATAACAGCGGGCCAGATTGGTTCTTGGGGTTTTACAGTTGGCGCAACGGTCGCGTGCCCCTGCTCAGTTTTGAAAAACTCAATGGCGAATCGGTGGCCGGTATTAACCCCAATGGTCGAATTGCTGTATTCCACACCACCGGTGTCTCCGAAGACGTGCCGTTTATTGCCATTCCCACACAGGGCATGCCGCGCGAAATGCAGCTACAAAAAGAAGACATTCTTAATGCCTCAAGCGGACAACAGATCTTTGAGCGCATGCACATTCAAATTGGGGGTGAGGATTACGTACTTCCCGATTTGGCCGGCTTAGAGAAGGCCTATAGCTCCTACAAATCCACTCGCCGGTTTTAGTGTTTAACCTTTCACAGGAAGGTCAGCCCCTCACACCTCGGTGGCAGCCTTAAAATCCGACCACACGGCAAACTCGTTGCCGCTTGGCTCACAAAAGTGGAAGCGCCGCCCACCGGGGAAGGTGAAGGTTGGCTTCACAATTTGCCCCCCCGCAGCTTCCACCTTGGCAAGCGTCGCTTCGAGATCAGCACTGTAAAATACCAGTAAGGCGCCGCCGGTGGCGGTGGTTGAGGCTTGCGCACTTTTATAAAACCCGCCATTTAACCCCTGGTTGGCAAACGCCATATACTCTGGCCCATAGTGCGCAAACGACCAGTCAAACGCCTCAATAAAAAACTTTTGGGTGGCGGCCAAATCGCACGCACCCCATTCTACGTAGTCGAGTTTTTCATGCTGTGTCGTCATGCGGGCTCCTTATATCCGGGGGGCACTCATTTCGGGCTGAATGACCCCATTACGGTTGTGGGTGTTGTTCAAGTTCGGCAACGGTTTTTTCCAAGGCCTCTAGTTTCTCGCGTGTGCGTGCCAGCACGGCTTTTTGTGCATCAAACTCTTCACGCGTCACCAACCCCTGTTTGGCCAACGCGTTTTGCAAAAGCGTATGAAACTGCCCCTGGCTCAAACCCGCCTTTGACTGTTGCAAAACAGTTTGCACGTCTTCAAATAATTGTTTAGAAAGCTCAAACAACATAGCGCACCCAATCTTCAAAACAAAGGTGCAGTGTACACCCTCGGTTTGGGCTTTGGCACTTGTTGAGGTTTTGTAGTGGTTAGGGTAAGTTCGTAGGCTTTCCCAACTCGAGTGGATGAATGAACCTCCCACCCAAGCTCACCCCAAATGTAAGGCAGCCCACCCGCCAGTGGTTGGCGCAGTTGAACCTCACCTTTCAAAAAAAGGCTGCCAAAACCACGTTATCCAGGGTGTCGCACTTGGGCCCGCTCAGAGTACAACGGCCGTTTTACCCGGAGGGGCACGAGTGTTGTCACGTGTACTTGTTGCACCCACCTGGAGGTATGGTGGTGGGTGACGAGCTCACCATCCAAGTGGCCGCCCATGCCGATACCCATACACTGCTTACCACCCCCTCTGCGGGCAAACTTTATGCGGTGCCCGGCGGCGGTGAAACCCAAGTCCAAACGGTGGCCATTCAAGTGGGCGCTGATGCCTATATGGAGTGGTTGCCACAAGAGACGTTGGTGTTTGACGGTGCCAATGGGCTGTTAAAAACCCAATTCCACTTGGCCAAAAGCGCCAATATTTTTGCTTGGGATATTGCCTGTTTAGGCCGCCCGGCGTCCAATTTACCGTTTAACCAAGGGCGCTGTTTACAGCAGTTAGAAGTATGGCAAGAGGACACCCTCCAGTGGGTCGAAAAAAACCACTTTGAGGCGAGCAGTGTAAGTGCAACGGCACGCTGGGGTATGCACCACTGTCATACCAGTGGCACGCTTTTGGCTACGCTCCAGCCATCTCGCACCGATGTGGACCAGTGGCTGGCACACCTGGATGCGCAATTTGGCGCCCAGCAGTGGGGGTTGACTCAAAAACAAGACCTATTTATCGCCCGCTACCGCGGCAATTCTGCATTGGCTTGTCGGCGGGGGTTTGAATGGTTATGGCACGCGTTGCGCCCAAAATGGTGCAATCGGCCTGCCGTGGTACCCAGAATTTGGCACACATAATCACAACCAGTTTGCAAAAGGGGAACACCGTATGGAACTCACTCCACGGGAGAAAGATAAACTCCTGCTCTTTACCGCGGCGTTATTGGCCGAGCGCAGAAAGGCACGGGGGTTAAAACTCAACTACCCCGAGGCGGTGGCCTTTATCAGCGCCGAAATCATGGAAGGCGCGCGTGATGGCAAAACCGTAGCAGAGCTTATGGCCCATGGTAAAACGCTACTGGGCATTGAGGATGTTATGGAGGGCGTGGCCGAGATGATCCACGAAGTGCAGGTGGAGGCCACTTTTCCGGATGGCACCAAGCTTGTTACCGTTCATGAACCCATCGTGTAGGAGGCGCAATGATTCCCGGCGAAACCCAAATTCAACCAGGCAGCATTACCCTAAATAAAAACCGCGCCACTCTCAATGTGCTGGTGGCCAACTCCGGAGACCGTCCCATTCAAGTGGGCTCGCATTATCATTTTTATGAAACCAACCCCGCGCTCCAATTTGATCGTCCCGCGACAAAAGGCTATCGCTTAAACATCGCCGCCGGTACGGCCGTGCGCTTTGAGCCAGGGCAAGAGCGAGAAGTGGAGTTGGTGGCCATTGATGGTGACAGAACCATCTATGGGTTTCGCGGCGACGTGATGGGAGGTGTGTAATGGCGACCATTGATCGCAAAGCCTATGCCGATATGTTTGGCCCCACCGTGGGCGATCGTGTGCGCCTGGCCGATACCGAACTGTGGATAGAAGTCGAGCAAGACCACACCACCTACGGTGAGGAAGTGAAATTCGGTGGCGGTAAAGTCATTCGCGATGGCATGGGGCAGAGCCAAGCCTCCTGTGCTGAAACCCCTGACACGGTGATTACCAATGCGCTGATTATGGATTACTGGGGTATCGTCAAAGCCGACGTGGCCATCAAGGCCGGACGCATTACCGGCATTGGTAAAGCCGGTAACCCCGATATTCAGCCCAACGTGAACATTGTGGTTGGCCCGGGTACCGAGGTGATTGCCGGTGAAGGCCAAATTCTCACCGCAGGGGGCATCGATGCCCATATCCACTTCATTTGCCCACAGCAAATAGAGGAGGCCCTGATGAGTGGGGTCACCACCATGCTCGGTGGTGGTACAGGCCCTGCAACAGGGACCAACGCCACCACCTGTACGCCTGGCCCTTGGCACATCGGCAAAATGCTACAAGCGGCAGAAGCCTTCCCCATGAATTTAGGCTTTTTGGGTAAAGGCAATGCCAGTTTACCCGTCGCCTTGGATGAGCAACTTGCCGCTGGTGCCATGGGCTTAAAGCTTCACGAAGATTGGGGCACCACACCTGCCTCCATCGACTGTTGCTTAACCGTGGCCGAAAATCACGACGTACAAGTGGCCATTCACACCGATACACTCAATGAATCCGGCTTTGTGGAAGACACCATCAAAGCCTTTGCCGGGCGTACCATTCACACTTACCACACCGAAGGTGCTGGCGGCGGTCACGCACCTGATATCATCAAAGCCTGTGGTCTACCCAATGTACTGCCCTCGTCCACTAACCCCACCCGACCTTATACGGTCAACACGGTGGATGAACACTTGGACATGTTAATGGTCTGCCACCACTTGGACCCAAACATTCCAGAGGATGTGGCCTTTGCGGATTCACGCATTCGCAAAGAAACCATCGCCGCAGAGGACATCCTTCACGACCTAGGTGCTTTTTCGATGATCTCATCGGATTCGCAAGCCATGGGTCGTGTGGGGGAAGTGGTATGCCGCACCTGGCAGACGGCACACAAAATGAAGGTGCAGCGTGGTGCGCTGGCCGAAGATGCCAGTGGAGCCGATAACTTCCGTGTAAAGCGTTACCTTGCCAAGTACACCATCAACCCCGCCATTGCTCACGGTATTTCACACGAGGTGGGCTCTGTGGAAGTGGGCAAGCTAGCGGACTTAGTGCTGTGGAAACCCGCCTTTTTTGGTGTAAAGCCCTCACTCATTATCAAAGGCGGTGCTATCGCTGCCGCCCCCATGGGCGACCCCAATGCTTCTATTCCCACCCCCCAACCGGTGCATTACCGCTATATGTTTGGTGCCTATGGCGGTGCGGTAAAACACACAAGCTTGAGCTTTGTTAGCCAAGCGGCGTGGGAGGCCGGCATTCAAGGCAGCTTGCAATTAGAGCGAACGCTTTCGGCTGTTAAAGGCTGCCGTACCGTCATCAAAGCGGCCATGGTGCACAATGATTACCAACCCGTGATGGAGGTGGACCCACAAACTTACGAGGTACGCGCCGACGGCCAGTTGTTAACCTGTGAGCCCGCCGATGTGTTACCCATGGCGCAACGATACTTTTTGTTTTAGGAGCCCCCGTGCTAGAGGCCTTTGCAATCAATCAACACCCCAATCAGCCTGTGGACTATGAAGCGGTGCTCACCTTTGAAGAGCGCCAAAAAAGCCGCCACAAATGCCAAACCCAATGCGGCCAAAGCCTAGGGTGGTTTATCGAGCGTGGCACAATATTAAAAGACGGCGACGTGCTCGAATGCCAAAGCGGCGAACGTGTGCGCGTGGTGGCCGCGCCCGAGTCTGTAAGCCAAGTGGAAAGCGGCGATACGTTGCTGCTTACCCGCGCGGCCTATCACCTGGGTAACCGCCATGTGCCCTTGCAAATTGGCGAAGGGTTTTTACGTTACCAGCACGACCATGTGCTGGATGGCATGGTGCAGGGCCTGGGGCTTACAGTGGTATACCAGCAATTGCCCTTTCATCCAGAAAACGGCGCTTACCATGGTAAGTCCCACGGCCACAGCCATGAACCAGGACACAGCCACAGCCATGAGCACGGCCATCACGACCACGGGCATCATCACGGGTGAAGTCGCAAGCGCTGCTGCACCTGATGCACCTGGTCAGCCCAGCTCTACCCGTGGGGGCTTATGCCTACTCGCAAGGCTTAGAATTTGCCATTGACTCCGGTTGGTTAAAAACCGAAGCAGAGCTGACCGATTGGGTGGGTGGGGTGTTGACCCAGGGTGTGGGCCAATTGGATTTACCCCTGCTGTCGCGTCTTTACGACGCTTGGGCAGAGGAGGATTGGCACACCTTAAAGCGTTGGAACGATTACATCCGCGCAGCGCGTGAAACCCACGAGTTGCTGCTAGAGGACGAGCAAATGGGGCAAGCCCTAAACCGCTTGTTGGTCAGTCTAGAGGTGCCCAACGCCACGCATAACCTGCAGGCCAGTTTTGTCACGCAATTTGCGTTGGCTGCCAGTTTTTGGCAGGTACCCAAGGCCGAGGCATTACAAGGGTTTGCCTTCAGCTGGTTAGAAAACCAAATAGCCGCCGCCACAAAATTGGTGCCCTTGGGGCAAACCCGCGCGCAAATATTGTTGTTGCAACTAATGGAACACATTGCGCCGGTGTGCGAGTACGCGTTAACAATAGAAGACGACGCCATTGGCTATAGCTTACCCGGCCTTGCGCTTGCCAGCAGTTTGCACGAGCGTCAATATTCGCGTTTATTTCGCTCATAAATCCAGCATTTACTCTGTATCAATAATAAGGACCCAGCACATTATGAAAAAACCAGCACTGCGTTTAGGGATTGGTGGGCCCGTGGGCTCGGGCAAAACTGCATTGGTGAAAACCCTGTGCGGTGAACTGAAAAATCATTACAACATTGCAGTCATCACCAATGACATTTACACCCGTGAAGACGCCGAATTTTTATTGCGCCACGAGGTGCTGGAGCAAGACCGTATTCTGGGGGTGGAAACGGGCGGCTGTCCGCACACCGCCATTCGTGAAGACGCCTCAATGAACTTATCTGCGGTGGCAGAGCTGCAAAATCGGTTTGAAGATTTAGATGTGATTTTAATTGAAAGCGGCGGTGACAACTTGGCGGCCACCTTTAGCCCAGAGTTATCCGACTTAACCCTGTATGTGATTGATGTTTCCGCCGGGGATAAAATTCCGCGTAAAGGCGGGCCCGGTATTACCAAATCGGATTTGTTGATTATTAATAAAATCGATTTGGCGCCCATGGTGGGTGCCGATCTCCAAGTGATGGACCGCGATGCCCAAAAAATGCGTGGAGAAAAACCCTTTATTTTTACCAATTTAAAAGACGGTACCGGCGTTGCCAATGTGGTGGCCTTTATCGAAAGTCAGGGCATGCTCAATGCCAAGGCCACCGTTTAATGGGTCTCAACCTTTTAACCTTTTGTTGAACACATACTTAAACCATTATTGAAGGAGTACACCATGAAACTTAACCATTGGGCTTGGGCGCTCGCCCTATTGCCTTTACCTGCGCTCGCTCATAACAGCGCGGCGCATCTGGCCACTTTCAGTCACGGCATCGTGCACCCAGTATTTGCGTGGGATCACTTATTGGTCTTACTGGCAACAGCGGCTTGCTTGGGTTTAGCAAAGCCTTCACAGGTTAAACCACATGTGCTCGCCTTTGCCCAGTGCATGGCCGCGGGTTGTGCCTTAGGCTTTGGTTTGGGGGGCTTAGAATGGATCATGGCGGTAAGCTTTGTGTCGACTATGGGCTTTGCACTTTGGCAAAAACCTTCTGTGCGTCAAGCCGCGTGGTTGGGGCTTTGTGTTATTGGTGCGGGCCAGGGCGCCTTGCACGGCTCCGAGCTCGCAAGCGTTAGCGCTTGGCCTTTTGCCGCAGGCCTAGTTGTGAGCTCCGCACTACTCATGGCTGCAGCCACTTTTGCGTTTGTGGTGTTTGCCCAGCGGGGCTATGGTCATGTTGCCAGGGCTGTTGCCATTGTCAGTGCAGCATTGGGGCTGGCTTTAGCTGCGCTCTAAATGCGGTGTGTGCCCGCTCCTTGGGTTGCGGGCGTATTTGTTTTTTGTTGTTACCTCAAGCGCCCCTTTCTGGGGCCTTATTATTCCGTCCCACTTTGATGTTGCCCTCGTTAAAGTCATCTCGCCGCCTCAAAATGCACTCAAATAGCACCAAATAATCCTCACGACGGTGTGCCAGTAGTGGTTAAGCCCGATAATGGTGCTCTGGCACCTAATTAGTGCCTTAGGCTGCTCTAATCTTGATCAATCTTCGACCCATAGCGGACGCGGTACGTCTGTGAATATCACCTCCTGGTTAATAAAGGCTTTAAAAACAAAAGAATGGCGATGTAGAGCGGGTTTAATTGGGGCAGAATTTTAAGTTGGCACCAAAACTGCTCTTGTCTCGGCGCTGTATAAATTCTTTACCTTTATGGGCAACCCATAATAAAGGTTGAGAGCTCACGCTATAGGAGGAGACCATTATGAATTTAAGTCTAAAAAAACTGGTTAAAAAAACCGGTATTACCATCAGCGCTGCGGCTTTAGCCAGTGGTGCTGTCATGGCGCAAGCCGCCGATACCATTAAAGTGGGTGTGTTGCACTCCTTGTCCGGCACTATGGCCATCAGTGAAACCACTTTGAAAGATACCGTTTTAATGATGATTGAAGAGCAAAACGCCAAAGGCGGTTTGTTGGGCAAAAAACTGGAAGCTGTGGTAGTAGACCCCGCCTCCAACTGGCCCTTGTTTGCGGAAAAGGCCAAACAATTAATTGCCAAAGACAAAGTCGATGTCATTTTTGGCTGCTGGACTTCTGTATCTCGTAAATCCGTATTGCCCGTGATTGAAGAACTCAACGGCCTGCTGTTTTACCCCGTGCAATACGAAGGTGAAGAGTCGTCTAAAAACGTTTTCTACACCGGTGCTGCGCCCAACCAACAAGCGATTCCCGCGGTGGATTACTTGATGAACGAAGAAGGCGTTGAGCGTTGGGTATTAGAAGGGACTGACTACGTTTACCCGCGCACCACCAACAAAATTCTTGAGCAATACTTGTTGGCCAAAGGCGTTAAACCAGCCGATATCTCCATTAACTATACGCCGTTTGGTCATTCAGACTGGCAAACCCGCGTAGCGGAAATCAAAAAATTCGGTTCATCCGGTAAGAAAACTGCAGTGGTTTCTACCATTAATGGTGACGCCAACGTACCTTTCTACAAAGAGCTGGCCAACGCCGGTGTTAGTGCAGAAGACATTCCTGTTGTTGCGTTCTCTGTGGGTGAAGAAGAGCTGTCGGGTTTTGATACCAAACCCTTAGTGGGCCACTTGGCTGCATGGAACTACTTCATGAGTGCCGAAGCCGACGTGAACGATGCGTTTATTAAATCTTGGCATAAGTTTATTAAAGACAAAAAACGTGTAACCAACGACCCAATGGAAGCCACTTATATCGGCTTTAAAATGTGGGCCAAAGCCGTTGAAAAGGCGGATACCACTAAAGTAGACGCTGTACGTGAGGCCATGTATGGCATTACCGTGCCTAACCTCACTGGTGGTACTGCTGTCATGAACACCAACCACCACTTAACCAAGCCAGTACTGATTGGTGAGATTCAAGAAGATGGTCAATTCGAAATCGTTTGGCAAACCGCTGGCGGTGTTATTGGCGATGCTTGGACCGACTTCCTGCCCGAATCAGCCAACTTGGTTGCAGATTGGACTGCCCCCATCAGCTGTGGCAACTTCAATATCAAAACCGGTAAGTGCTCTGGTCAAAACTACTAAGCCCCAGGGGTAGCGCCGCCTAGCGGCGCATTAAAAGTCCAAAGGGATTTGGTAATAATAACCAATACAAATTTCTCAGCGGGATAGCAGTAATTTGTTAACAATCAGGCTGAGGGAGTCAGCCTTTGGACGCACGGATGCCTAAACCATTCACTCATCGGCCCATTAGCTTTTTTGCCGGGCTTCCATTCAAAACCTGTTTTTGGATAGGGGCTCAAACAAAAACCGAGCGGGCCGGTTTTCATTGCAGCGGCATGAAAATTCATTTGGTGCAGAAATGAACACAACCATAAAACTCGTATGCGTTGTACTGGTTTGGTCTATTAGCCTGTGGGCGAATGCGGACGAGTTCTCCGACACTGTCATGGAGCTTAACGCAAAATCCTACTCTGCTAAGCGCAAGGCCATTGAAGCCGTACAACTCATTGACGACCCCAGAACGTTAACGACCCTAAAAGCCATGAGCGATGGGGTGCTGTTTTACTACCCCGCCGAAAACACTTTGGTCATCGGTGAAGAAACCGAAGAAGGCGCTGCCATTACGGATGTGATCAGTGAGCAGTCTTTAGGTGTGGTCAACGAAAACCTCATCGACAAAATCAAAATTAACAACAGTGTGCGCGGTAAATTACGAACGGCCATTGCTTCCATTCAGCTCACCTCTAAAAACAAGGCCTTACGTGTGCAGTCTGCACGTGACTTGGTTAAAAAGCCCGATGAAGATTTACGTGAAATCATCGCAGAAGCCATCAAGCTAGAAGAAAGTCACTCCGTTAAGGATGAAATGGAAGTGGCGTTGGCCATGATCGATATCGAGGCAGACGACACGGTACTGCGTACTCACGCAGTGGAAATTCTATCTTCCTCTGTTGCACCTGAGGCCGTTGCAGCACTGGCACGCCTCGCCAAAAAAGATGAAAACGGAAAATTTGAGGAAGAAGACAAAGCCCTCGCCGCATTGGCCAATAAAGGGCTAGAAAAGGTGGAGTCTCGAATCAGTTTTTATAAAGTCATCGAGAATTTCTTTTTTGGTATTAGCTTGGGCTCTGTATTGTTATTGGCGGCCGTGGGGCTTGCCATTACCTTCGGCGTTATGGGGGTGATCAATATGGCCCATGGCGAAATGATCATGCTGGGTGCTTACACTACATTTGCGTTACAGCAATTGTTTCCCGGTTTAATGCAAGTGTCTGTCTTGTTGGCCATCCCTTGTGCATTTATGGTCTCAGGTAGTGTGGGGGTGCTGATTGAGCGTACCGTTATTCGGCATTTGTACGGAAGGCCCTTAGAAACCTTGCTGGCCACTTTTGGTATCAGTCTGATTTTACAGCAAGCCGTACGTACCTATAATGCCAACAACGTTCCGGTGGAAGCCCCAACGTGGATGTCTGGGTTTTATCAATTTAACGGTGCATTGGCGTTTACCTATAACCGCCTCTACATCATTATCTTCTCGCTAATGGTGTTGGCAGGTCTCGCGCTGTTATTGCGCAAAACCATGGTGGGCTTACAAATGCGTGCCGTCACCCAAAACCGCGCCATGGCCAATTCCATGGGTATTCGCTCCTCTTGGGTGGACGCCCTAACATTTGGTCTGGGCTCTGGCATTGCCGGTATTGCTGGCGTTGCCTTAAGCCAGATCACCAATGTGGGGCCCAATATGGGCCAAAACTACATTATTGATTCCTTTATGGTAGTGGTATTCGGCGGTGTGGGTAATTTATTAGGCACCTTCTTTGCGGCCATCAGTCTTGGGGTGATCAATAAATTCCTGGAGCCTTTCTCTGGCGCCGTGCTCGGCAAAATTATCGTGCTAGTGTTTATCATCCTCTTTATTCAATGGCGGCCGCGCGGACTCTTCGCGTTAAAAGGCCGATTTGTGGAGGATTGAACATGACCAAAACTTCATTAATTCAAAGATTATTAGCCCACGAAAAAGCCTCCATATGGTTAATGGGTATTCTCGTTTTTATTGGCGTTGTCGTCCCTTTTTTAAACTTGGTAGTACCCGAGGGTACTTATTTCCATATGCCCACCTACGTGGTCACGCTTATTGGCAAATATCTATGTTTTGCCATGCTTGCCTTAGCACTGGACCTTATCTGGGGCTATTGCGGCATTTTAAGCTTGGGCCACGGTGCCTTTTTTGCTTTAGGGGGTTATGCCATGGGCATGTACCTTATGCGTCAAATTGGCGACCGCGGGGTATACGGAAACCCAGAGCTGCCAGATTTTATGGTGTTTTTAAACTGGAAGGAGCTGCCTTGGTTTTGGAATGGGTTTGATATGTTCCCCTTTGCCCTATTGATGGTGGTGGTTGTGCCCGGAGTGTTGGCCTTTTTATTTGGCTGGCTCGCTTTTCGTTCACGGGTCACCGGGGTGTATTTTTCCATTATTACTCAGGCATTAACCTATGCCCTTATGTTGGCGTTTTTCCGAAACGATATGGGCTTTGGTGGCAACAACGGGCTTACCGACTTTAAAGACATTTTGGGGTTTGATCTGCAAGCCGATGGCACGCGCTTAGTGTTATTTGTCCTCACCGTGGCGTTTTTATTGGTCTCTTACCTCATCTGCAAATTTATTACAGTGAGTAAATTGGGACGGGTACTGGTGTCAGTGCGGGATGCCGAAAGCCGCACGCGGTTTATCGGCTACCGGGTAGAGCACTACAAATTGTTTGTGTTTGTTATCTCCGCCGTCATTGCCGGTATTGCGGGCGCCTTATATGTACCTCAAATTGGCATTATCAACCCCAGTGAATTTAACCCACTCAACTCCATCGAGGTGGTGATCTGGGTGGCTATCGGTGGCCGCGGGACTTTGTACGGTGCCATCATCGGCGCCATTTTAGTGAACTACGCCAAAACCACCTTTACCAGTGGCATATTTGCAGAGTTCTGGTTGTTTTTGCTCGGCGCGTTGTTTGTGATCACCACCATCTACCTCCCTCAGGGGGTTGTGGGCATTGTTGGTAACATTATGGAAAAACGCAAAGTGAAGAAAGCGGTGGCCGCCAGTGACCACGCGGAGGCGCAATCATGACGCAAGTACAAAGTATTCTGTATTTAAACGGTGTGACCAAAACCTTTGACGGTTTTAAAGCCATCAACAACTTGGCGTTGGACATTCGTCCCGGCGAGCTTCGCGCCATTATTGGCCCCAATGGTGCGGGTAAAAGCACAATGATGGACATTATCACCGGCAAAACCAAACCGGATACCGGCGTGGTGCGTTTTAAAGATGCCATCGACCTCACCAAACACGATGAGGCCGACATTGCCAACTTAGGTATTGGGCGAAAGTTTCAAAAACCCACGGTTATCGAAAGCTTAACGGTATGGGAGAACTTAGAACTGGCATTGGTGGGTAACCGTAAAGTATTTCAAACGCTGTTTTTTAAATTGGTGAGCAAACAAGCCGATCGTGTGGATGAAGTCCTCACATTGATCGGGCTGCAAAACCGCCGCGACGAAACCGCCAAAAACTTATCTCATGGCCAAAAACAATGGCTGGAGATAGGCATGCTCATTATTCAAGAGCCAGAGCTATTACTGGTGGATGAGCCCGCCGCAGGCATGACCGATTTCGAAACCCTGGAAACGGCCAAACTCCTAAAAAGCATCAGTAAGGACCACTCCGTGGTGGTGGTGGAGCATGATATGGATTTTATCCGAGCGCTCGATACCAAAGTCACTGTGCTACATGAAGGTACCGTGATTGCGGAGGGCTCACTGGATGTGGTGTCGAATAACCAACGCGTCATCGACGTGTATTTGGGGAGGTAACCATGTTATCCGTCAACAATATTGATCTCTTCTACGGTGCCAGTCAGGCATTGCAAAAAGTGAGCATGGAGGCCCAAAAGGGTGAAATTACCTCAATCTTAGGTCGCAATGGTGTGGGTAAAACCAGTATTGCGCGTGCCGTGACAGGGCGTCATGGCATCTCCTCTGGGGAGATCACCTGGGCGGGTCAATCCCTCGCCAAGCTTAGCGTGGCACAGCGCGCGCATCTGGGCATTGCTTACGTGCCACAGGGGCGAGAGATTTTTTCGCAACTCACCGTGCTTGAAAATTTAAAAACTGGCTATTCCGTACTGCCGCGCGCGCAACGTAAAATCGATGATGAAATCTACGATTTGTTCCCAGTGTTACGCAGCATGTTGCATCGTCGAGGTGGTGACTTATCCGGTGGTCAGCAACAACAATTGGCCATTGCCCGCGCACTGGTGATGAAGCCGCAGTTGTTAATACTGGATGAGCCCACCGAGGGCATACAACCGTCCATTATTAAGGATATTCACAACGTCATCTCCATTCTTCGTAAACGCGGAGAAATGGCCATAGTGTTGGTGGAGCAATATTTTGAATTCGCCCGCGCCTTGGCCGATAGCTATGTGGTGATGGACCGAGGCAACGTGGTGGTATCCGGCCGTACCGATGAGATGGACGAGGCCAAAGTGCGTAAATATTTGACGGTGTAGCCGTCAATTTTTCAAAGCGCAGATCTTAATCAATAAAGCCCTAGTCGATAGGGCTTTTTACTTTCTCACCCAGTTCATCCAGTAGGCGCAAGTATATCTCTGTTGTAGAAATATCTTCATGTCCCATCAAAATTTGAATTTGTTTTAAATCATACTTGGCTTGCAATAACCGCGTGGCAAAACTGTGGCGAAAGGTATGGCCAACCTTGTGAATACTCGGAAACGTATCGGCCGTTAACGCAGGATCAAACTTAAACACATGGCCATTGTTCGCGATACGGGCCGTTATAAAAAACTTTGTAATACGCCAGACAACGGGCTTCGAACGGCGTTGCCACCCATTTGCAATACATGGGTATAAATTTGGGTGGTCGCAATGTCGGAATGCCCTAATTGCTCCTGTACGGTTCGAATATCGGCACCAGAGGCCAATAAATGAGTGGCAAAGGAATGCCTCAGGGTATGGGCGCTCACATTCTTTGTTTTGGTGACATGGCGTGAAGCGACTTTAATTGACTTTTGCAAGCCAGACTCATCAATATGATGGCGACGTATTCGCCCTGATTCAGGGTCTACCGATAAACGCAAAGACGGAAATAAATATTGCCAGCCAAGTTCATAGCACGCATTCTGATATTTACGTCGCAAGGCGTAAGGTAGCCAAACGCCACCAAAGTCCTCACGTAGTAAATCTTGCGCCAAAAAACCATTGACTAAATTTATTTGGTTTTGAATATGACCTATTAACTCCGGAGCTAATGTTACCGTTCGGTGTTTGCCTCCTTTTCCATTCCACACTCGAATACTCTTGTAGGTAAAGTCCACATCATGCACGCGTAAGCGCATGGCTTCCATTAGGCGCAATCCACTCCCATACATCAGTGCAGCAGGTACGAAATGTGTGGCCGAGATCAAAGACAGGATTTTTTTAACTTCATCTGGTGTCAAAACAGTCGGTAATTTGCGAGGCTTGCGACTTCTAATAAAGTCGAGCTGCGTAGACAAAGGTTGTTTAATAATCTCGCGATACAAAAACACCAGTGCGTTTAACACCAGACTTTGGGTTTGTGGGGCTACCTTGCGATCAAATACCAAATGGTTTAAAAAGGCTTCCACGTGCTCATCACCCAACTTAGAAGGGTGGCATTGATTGTGAAAATTGATATACCGTCGAACCCACAATGTGTAGGTTTCGATCGTGCGCTTAGCATACTGCTTCCGGTACATGAACCTTTCAATCTCAGTTAAAAAGGGCGATGTCTCCATGTGGTTCCCGTCCTTGGCGCGTTTCGCCATATAAAACTGTATGTCCATACAGTATAATTCGGTAAAATCTTAAGTGCAAAGGCAATGTGGTTGATTATCGCGCCGTTTTTTGCGGTATGGCGCTTGCGGGTAGGGGGCTTTGGTTCGCGTGAACGGTTTCCGCCTTTCATCGTTGAGCCTGGCGAGGCCAAATTGCCTGTGTTATAACTGACCTGGGGCCTGTAGCGAAGGGCCGATGCAATGAGGGGGCGGGCTTATGCGGAATTAATCCGTCTTTGTTTTAGGGATTTTTTCCGTCTAATAAGAATGTTATGCGATGCTAAAAAACTAAGAAGTTGAGATTCTAAAAATGAAATGGCTATGGATGCTTTTGTTAATACCAGTTCTATACGTTGTATTCTTGTTTGCCGACTCGCCTGTACATCAACGAACAATTATCGGAGAAGTTATTGGTGTAAAAAATGGCTCTACTATTATAAAAACGAAAAAAGGCAATATAGAATCAATTCCAAAATTAGATTATAAATTAGGACAGGAAGTAGATGTTGATATATTGCAAACTAGAATATCCGGAAAACTACTGTATCAATATACAAATACACTGCATATTGAAGTATCTACTAATAATGAATAAATCGCATAACAAGTCGCTTCTATGGAAAATTTGTTCGCTGTCGCTCTCAAATTCCCATAGAGCGTGGCGTTATGTGCAATAAAAGAAGCTGACATGGAACTGTGTAATACCTTAAAGCCAATATTCGATCTAGAAATCGAACACGGAAATGAAGTCGAATACATAGAATCACCTGCTGGCTCTAGGTGTCCCTATTCTGTTACTTTCAAACACAGGCTTCACCATGAGGCAATAGAAAATAACCTAAACCTTTCCCTGTCGGTAGAGCGATGGAAAAACACAGACAAGCATTATCCAATTCAGAGCGGCTACAAATGCACAAAATACAATCATTCTATATCAGGCCCACTATAGGAATGTCGCGCTACCAGCACATAACAAGTCGCTTGTTCCGACACATTGCCGCAGCGCGGCAATGTGCGGCACAGCTCGGTCGTTAGGCATATAGGAGATAAGTTTCAGTGAAAGAAGATATCCTTGAGCAGCTTGTAGAAGATTGGCTTGTGTCAGAAGAAGGATGGTTTGTGAAGCATAATGTAAAATATCGCCCTTACAAGACAAGTAATGGCTATGATCCGAAAAAAGACTCTGTTCATTCTGATATTGATGTTCTTGCTTACAGCCCCATAAGGCGAGGAGTTAACCGTGTAGCTGTAGTCACGTGTAAGTCATGGCAAGGAGGCTTTAATATAGAAAAGTGGCTGAAGCTTTTAGAGAGCGAGGCAAGCTATAATCAGCCATCACTAGCATTTCAAAAAAGAGAGGGCTGGAAAAGTTTTCGGGAATTGGTTTCTGAAAAATGGCAAAAAGCGTTCTTGGAAATAATCAAAAGAGAAACTGGTCAAAGATCTTTTACGTATTATATAGCTGTTACTAAATTTTCTGGTAAGAGAATCGAAGAAAATAGAAAGTTAATGGAAAGCTCAAAAATTATAAAAAGCCGGTTTAAAAAACATGGGGTAAAAGTAAAGATCGTATTGCTGCCACTCCACGAAATCATTGAAAAAATCCAGCATAGAATGAATGATAAAGAAACGCCTGTTTTAGAGACTACAAATGTTGGGAGGCTTCTTCAATTGTTGAGTGCAGCAGGCATAAGTAATGCCTAACAAGTACATCAAATTCGCTCCCTACGGTCGCTGGACCTCGCTATCGCTCGGCCGTTTATGTAAGCGTTATGTGAAATGAACTCCGTACTCAAAGCTCTTGCATTATCGTTCCTTCTGCTTCTTATAAGCTGCTCATCAGTAGATTTTTCTCCTCAGTGGAGGAATAAGAGCTATCAGTGCTCTAATGTGAACGGCTGTGCCAAACGTATACAGAGAGTATTTCAGCACGCTTTTCAAAGCGAGTGTGAATTTAAACAGACAAGCAGAGAGTTTTCGTTTCGTGTTATTTTGAATAGTGACGGTTATATTGAACAAATATATCCAGGGGAAATAGGCGACCTAGAGTTATATAGTTGCGCTGAACGAACTTTGAAAACTCTAGAACCGTTTTTCGAAATCCAAAGCGCAAATAGTGAAGTTTTTAAAAAGGTTAAAAACATTACATTTCATTTTAAGCCTATGCTTAAAATCAAGGAGTAATCTTAAATGCAGTCACATAACAAGGTAAATTCACATGGAAAAATTTAAACTACTCCACTGCGTTACGCAGCTTAAATTTCCCAGTGATTTCGGGCGTTAGGGGCCCTTTGTCGAGAAGGTTAAATCGAGCAATCCGGCAGGTAAGTACCGCCCATCAAATTCGAGTCAGTGCAATCCAGTTTCACCGGATAGCATCGCCCAACTAAGTTACAACAATAAGCACCATAGCAGG
>JBNKWZ010000009.1:0-1622 GCA_050300015.1 Cellvibrionaceae bacterium
CCAAACCACAGAGCCAATTCGGTTCTAGCAATACCAAAAGAAATAGATATAAAAAATATACTGAGTGCGAGAATCAGTGGCGTAAAAATCGCTCCGCGATTTTTACGCCACACCAACCCCACCCCCAAAGCCACCACCGCGACAAAAGACGCCACTCTAATATCCAAAGCCAAAAACTCGTGACCAAGTATCCCCAGGCAAAAACCAACTACCGCCGCATAAAAAGAAAAGCCACTCATACTGTATACAGTTGAGTGTACCAAAAATAAAATAAATAATTGAGGCGCGCCCACACAGGTGTGGAACGCGCCAGTTTATGGCCCGCAGGCCAAATTTGTTTCATGCCCCAGTTGGCGCACGCACGTCTTATGTAAGACATCATGGACTTACAGCGTACAGGCCGCTAGGGGCTAATGTTTGCGAGGATGAAAATGACGGTCGTCGGTTTCTTTGCCACCCCCACCATCATTGTGAAGATGGTGGGTGTCGATTGCAAAACGCATGTGCATTTGGCACCTCTTTCTTCGGGGTCAAAGAAAATTTCCTCCCGGTTGCCGACCCCCGAATGGCGACAACCTCTACTTCCCAAGATACAAATTTCCACACCAACTGTCAATCGATAATGTGCAAAACAAAAAACCGATGGGAATCCCACCGGTTGGGTTGGGCGGGCCGTTCCGGCCCGCCCCAGAGGTATTTCACGCCGCCACGGCATTGCCGATCTTGAGACCCCATTCGCGATTAGCAGCATATTCACCCGCAATTACATCACCTTTGCGTGCACGACTTGAAATTTCAAGCTTGATCGCAAGCTTGCGCCGCTTTGCAGCGATAAGGAAAGATCCGTCATTCAGAAGGATTGGGTTTTTCCAAATAGCCTCATCGAGCCTTTTGTGCTCGTTGACAAGGGATTGAATACTCATGTCGATCGGGGATGCTTTGCAAATTTTCAATTTGACCTCCGTGTTCAAGCTGGGTCCTATACCCAGCTTCGACTCAACACCCTATACCCTAAGCTATTTTCCGTCAAGAGCTTCGTTCACCAGTCTGTCTGCCTCTTTATTAAAAGCTCGCTTAACATGTGTAAGTTTTAGGTTGGGGAAATTAGATACACGGAGATTGTGTATTTCCATAAACATCGGTACTAGCCCTGGCTCTTTGATTTGGTATTCGCCATTGAGCTGCTTCTTTACCAACTCCGAATCCATCCGTAGTTCGAATTCCATATCTTTGCTCTGCTTGCCATAAAGCTCCTTGAGAGTTTGCAAAGCCCGCATTACACCTTGATACTCAGCCAGGTTATTGGTGCTGTTACCGATGGTTTCTTTAACTTCTTTTATTACGTTTCCAGTCTCGTCAATTATATAAACCCCGATTGCAGCCGGTCCAGGATTGCCACGCGACCCACCATCCGTATAAGCGATTATCTTTTCCATATTGAACCTACTATACCATCCTTACTAAATAATATCGATAATGCGCAGGCGGGTTTGGAGACGACCCATAAAATAAGACTGTTCTAGATGACAAAGTAGTGAAACCTCTTGTCCACTTTCGGGAACTTTAGTGAAACTATCTGGTGTGCGAAAGAAGGCAATTGCTTCACGCGCCAAACCGGCGGT
>JBNKWZ010000010.1:0-1564 GCA_050300015.1 Cellvibrionaceae bacterium
ACACCAATCCTGTTGTTATTGAAAACACCACCGTCTGCTAAATTTTAGCCATTAGGATGAGCGGATGCGCTCGGTGAAGCCAGTACTTTCGACGATGATCATGCTGGTATCCGTGGGTTGCCACTGTCGTGACCTATCCTACCGTACTTGATGCGTCGTGGTGCCTGTCTTCAGTCTATGCTCGACTATTTTTTCTATTACTAAGGCCGTAGCCTTCTATCGTCCTAACGCCGTCGGAGGTTGCACCTAATCGCTGCTTGACCGTCCGCATCCGCTCAAAACTTGTTTTGAATTTCACTTTAATGTCGTTAAATAGTTCATGCCGGTATTCTTGAGATTCTTTTTTTGGGGTCGATAGGCGGCAGTGAAATCTCTTTCGAAATAGCCCAGATAAACGCAATCATTTCGCGGGCAATCGCCGTGACCGCCACATTGTAATGTTTGCCGCGCTTCATTAATCGCTGATAGCGCCGACAGAGTCGCAGCTGTGCCTTCCAGGCAATGTCAATGACACTTTTGCCCAAACCTTCCTGGCGTATTTGTAATTCTGTTGAGATGTTCGCGGCGTAGCGATAGCTGTGTGCGCCCTCGATCAATAATCGTCGCGCCCGCTGATTTCCACACTTCGTAATACGGCCCTGATGTCGGCTTTCGCCCGAGGAGTGCTCGCTCGGTACTAAACCTAAATACGCCATGAGTTTTCTTGGGCTGTCGAAGCGATTAAGATCGCCTAACTCGGCAATGACCCCTGCCGCCACCAGCAGGCGTACACCGCGCATGGCTTGAATGGCCTTAACGACCGGGTAATAACGCCAATGCATCACTTGGTGCATGAGTTCGTTGTCGAGTCGTTTTAGGCGCGCCATCCGTTCGTTAATGGTTTGAATCATTTCCTGCAGAACGATTTGCTGAGCGGTGTGCGGCAGTACCATTTCCGTGAGCCAGCGCAGATGTTTGGGCCCCCAGTTATCAGTGCCTGTGTACTGAATGTGGTTGCGCAGGAGTAAAGCCTTTAATTGATATTTAGCGTCTTTTAAATCGTTCATGGCCGTTTCGCGCAGTCGCGATAAATCCCGCACGGCTTCATCTTCTGCCTCGGGTACATAGATGGGATCCAGATCGCCCTGTTTAAGCAAGTTGGCCAGCATGGCGGCATCGCGTTTATCCGTTTTAATACGTTGGCCAGGTTTTTTCGGGATCAGTGATGGTGCCACGAGAAAGCACTCGTGACCGAGTTGAGTGATGAGCCTGTAGATCCAATAGCCACAGGGGCCGGCTTCATAGACAAAATAGAGTGTGTGGTTGGGGAATTTGGATTCGAAGTGGCGAACCATTTTTTTGATGCTAAGCTTGGTTGTTGCTATTTTTCCAAAGTGTTCGACCTGCGCGGCGCGGCCATCTTTGGTATAGGCGATTTGAGTGTGGACCTTATGGGTGTCGAGCCCAAGGAAAAGTATGCTATGTTTGCTCATGCTAGCCTCCAGATTGTAGCGTTTTGTCACCTACAGTATGGCTCTGGCTGTTGAAGCTAACCCACGATCCTGGAGGCTAGCACCCTCGGGGG
>JBNKWZ010000011.1:0-14563 GCA_050300015.1 Cellvibrionaceae bacterium
CGATGCAGGAAGCCAGCGAAGGCGATATTCGCATACCGACACAAACAGAAAACCGTAAAGTAACGACATTAGCGCCAGGGCAACCCGTGTTTCGCTTACTGATAGTGGAAGACCAGCTCGATAACCAGTTACTGCTCAGCAGACTGCTTGAGAAAGTCGGGTTTCAGGTCAAAATCGCCAACAATGGCAAAGAGGGTATAGCGCTATTTAAAAGCTGGAAACCCGATTTTATTTGGATGGATAACCTCATGCCGATGATGAATGGGCTAGAGGTAACGCAAGCCATCCGTGAACTCCCACAAGGCAAAGCCGTTAAAATCATTGGGCTTAGCGCCTCTGTATTTAAGGAGGAGCGCAATGCAATGCTCGAATGCGGCATGGACGACTATTTAAGCAAGCCCTACCGCGCTACTGAAATCTACGCCTGCCTGTCGAAACACCTGGGGGTTAAATATCTTTACGAAGATGCGTCAAAGCCCGGTGAACAACCAGAACGAAAAGAAGATATAACGTCGGAAATGTTGGACGATTTACCGATAACATTGCGTAACGATCTTATCGAGGCATTAGAAAGCCTGGAAGTCGAGCGTATTAGCGCGGTCATCGAGCAGGTTGCAACGTACAACCAGGCATTACATAAAAAGTTCAGCAGACTTGCGCAGAATTTTGACTATCCGGCGATATTGGAAGTCTTGCAGAAGGTCAAGTGAACTCTGCCCCCGATGATTTCCAACAGCCAAGCCTTATCGAATAATGCCTAAAGGTATAAATCCTAGCGCCTTATCTTAATGAGTGCCTATTCGATTGAGTGCGTACATTGACAGACGTTTAACGCCAACCCAAATGACCTGCAACGCGTTTGCCTTGCGTGAAGTTTGTGACGGGCAAAGTAATAAAGCCCATAAAACATGAGCTTTATTACTCTCTTTAGTTTAAAGCTTTACAATCAGCTTTCCTTTGTTCGCACCCGTAAAGAATAAATTCAGGCCTTCAATCGCCGACGTCAATCCCTCCAGAATATGCGCTCGATGCTTTATCTTTCCTGATATTACATAGGGGGTGAGCTGGGCAAGCAAACTCGGAATTTCGCCATAGTGATCAGGCATGGTGAAGCCTTGAATGCTCAGGCGTTTCTTGATGATGGTCATCCAGTTTGGGCCTGGGCTGGGTTCGGCTTTGCTGTAATCGGCAATCATTCCGCACACAACGATACGGCCGTGGGCGTTCATTCGCTGAAAAATAAGGTTCTGGATCGGTCCGCCGGTGTTCTCAAAAAACAGGTCAATCCCTTGAGGAGCCAGCTTAGCCAGTTGCCCATCCAAGTCATTGGATTTGTAATTGATGGCCCCGTCAAAACCCAATTCGTTGACAATCCAGTCGGCTTTCTCATCGGAGCCGACAACACCAATGACGTGCAAACCTTCGGCTTTGGCCAATTGACCGACCAGTGAACCCACAGAGCCTGCGGCGCCTGTGACGATAATCGTTTCACCTTTTTGAGGTTTGCCAACATTGAAAAGCCCCTGGGTGGCCGTCAAACCTGGCAGGGCAAATATGGATAGGATTGCATCATCCGGTAGTTGGACTTCTACTTTGTTCATGCCCTGACCATTGCTAAGCGCATATTCCTGCCAGCCCATCATGCCCATGACACGATCACCAACCTTAAAATCGGGGTGGTTACTTTCAATCACCTCACCGATACCAGAGCTGCGCATGACTGTCCCCAGCTCAACGGGAGGAATGTAGCTTTCCGTGTCGGGGCTCATCCAGCCGAACATGGCGGGGTCTAATGACATCTGGCTTTGTTTGATAAGGATTTCGCCAGGGCCGGCCTTGGGGATTTCTTTTTGCACAACTTCGAATATATCGGCTGTGATTGGGCCGGGTTGGGGGCGCTTTATCAGATTTATGGCGGTGTAAGTGGTCATTCAAGTGCTCCTTGAGAGGTTGGGGGTCATCAATTTCTGGATGGCGTTTGTCTTCTATCCAGTCAATAAAATCATTATTGCTGTTATTTTATGTAAGATATAGGGGGTGTTTTGCGAATCATTATTGCCATAAAGGCAATAATTGGTGTGGGGAGATCACTTTGGATGAACTGAAAGCGCTGAAATATTTTGTGAAGGTCGTGGAAACAGGCAGTTTTACCAAAGCCGCGTCGATTTTCTCTGTGCCGCCGTCTTCGCTTTCCAGGCGTGTTGCAGATCTGGAGCGTAGTCTTGGTGCTAACCTGCTCAAGCGCTCTACCCGTGTGGTAACCGTCACTGAGATTGGCCGGGAATATTACAACCAGGTTTTATCGATACTCGCAGAGCTGGATCACAGCAATGAGATGGTGCGCAGTTATCAGGCCAAGCCGACTGGGCAATTAAAGATCAGTGCCATGACTGGGTTTGGTGAGCGAATTCTGCTGCCACTGCTGGATGAGTTTAGCGAACGTTATCCTGATATCGTGCTGGACGTACACCTCAGCGATCAACTTTCGACGTTAGGACGTGACGATGTCGATATCGCCATTCGCGGAGGCTATGCGCCCAACGAGCGGGTGATGGCCATTCGCTTGATGGACAACCAATTCGTGCCAGCTGCGTCCAAAGGTTATCTGGCTGAAATGGGTACACCCAGTCATGCGACGGATCTGAAAGCGCATAAAGGGCTGTATTACCAAACTCCATTAGGGCCGACACCCTGGTTATGCAAGATAGATGGCCAGTGGCAGGATGTATCAGCCCCTGCAGTAACAATCAGCAATGGTGGCAAGTGGTTAATCGAAAAAGCGATAAAAGGGCAAGGCATCATCATGTTGCCGCATTGGGTGTTAAAGCCTTATCTGGAAAGCGACGAATTAACCCTGCTGGATATCCACCCAAAAGTGACAACCACCCAAAATCCAGAACTCGCGATTTATCTTTTGTACTTCAAACAGCGGTACCACGTGCCGAAAATAAAAGTCGCCGTTGATTTTCTAGTCGCTAGAATCAAGGGCAACTATTAACGACCTTGTTACTTAAAAATTTTAGGCTGAATGATTACTGCAGCACCCAAAATGGAATTTTCTCAACATGAAAAGTAAATACCACAAGCAAAAAAGATGCGTACTCCAGGGCTTCCCCAAAGTTGAATATCGTTTAAGGGATCTATGTGTTAACCAATATCCGGTAAGGGTGTATCGCTATGTGCGGGTGTAGGTTGCTTCACATTTTGAGTGTTATCTCTGTGTCGCAGTCGTTCCTCGGGCGTTTTTTTTATGACCCTCCATCAAGGCGTTTCGAGTTCTCGTTGGCAGCGATACCATACATACTGCAAGCACCATGATTGCAGGGCTTTGGTTTATCAGTAACCACCCGGTGAGCGAGTGTCCAAGCCGGCCGCTAATTAAAGACGCGTGGTCTGTCGAGAAACCTTTGGACTTGATCAGAGATTTCCTAGGTTTTTAACTGAGTTCTCTGGTGCATCGTAACAGTCAAGCAGCATGAGAGGTTTGTCGTTTGCGACTATGTGTTCCTGGGTAATCGCCAATTTTTCTTGTTCGACGTGTGTTAAAAGAGCACCAAGTGACGAGTTGCTGCTAATGATAGGGTAGCGCTGCGACCAATCTGCTCCGAGGTTTCCAACTTGAGCGAAATAGCTATCGGATTTATTAAATTTTTTGACAAACGGGTTGTCAGCTCGCCATTCTGGCCATTCTGAGGGAACAATAAGCGCATTAGGATCTAATCGTAAGGCGATATCAAACCCGGCCGGATCAAAGTCCGGGAAACAAATGATTTTCGAATTCCCGCGAACCTTTTCAACAATAGACTGAACCCGTTCTACATTTTTACCATGACCTCGATAGATTAAAAGTGTTTTGTCAAGCCAAGGTAAGTTGGCCCATCTATCCCAATGAATCATTAAGTTGCCATTCTCAACGATGACGAGCGTGTGGATTTTTTTGATATCGAGTGCATTTTCTCTGAGAGCGATTACCGACCCTTTGGGCGTGTTGGTAGTGCCGTTAATGGTAGCAATAGTGTTACCATTTGGGGCTGCCAAAATTAGCTGCCCTCCGAATACAGAATCGCTAAAAAGCTTTTCGTCTTTTACCATTACAACCGTTTCGATACGGTCGCCGGACGGATCAGTGTGTAATGGGTCAAAGCCGTAATTACGCTTGACTGCGCGCCTTAAGCGGTCTCGGTGCTCTGAGTTTAGTTTAATGACTCTAGGGCCCAATTCGCCGACGTCGCATTTTTCGCACAATTTTAACCAGAGCGTATTCGACGGCACTTCGTTTTGATTGCGACGGAGGATAAGCCTAATGGACTCTATTTCTCTGCGACTAAAGTTCATAGCCTTGGCCCTACGATAATGTCGTAAACCGAATAGTTGTCTGGATACCAGGAATGATTTTCTTCAACAAAACTGACCTTTAAACGGCTTCTCTTCTCGCTGCTCAACGAATGAATACAGTTCATGAGAACGCCCATCCAAAGAGACATAGGGCAATCGATTTTCAAAGCAAGTAAAGAATGAGACGCAGTGGTTTGTAATCCTTCTAATAGAACGCACTGTATTAAATCTTCAGCGGCAATTACGATTGGATCCGGAAGGAGTTCTATGGATGGCAGTTTGGTGGCGTCTTCAATGCTGATCGGAACTTCTTCAATATCATCATTTAGCTCCGATGGCTTTACAAGACCCTGACAATATCCAGCCAAAACAACCTCTGAACTGGTGTCGCCGGGGTTAACCCAAGGTAATACAGTCGGGTTCTGAACCCAGTTTAACACTGGAGGAATATTCATTAGGCCCTCTATCGATGGGGCAAAACCTTTATCATTACCGTATGCTCTCTCAAAGGCACCAATCAAACGGGAATGTTTGGCTCCTTCGCGAGTGCTGTTAAGTAAAGCTGTAAGTTGATGAAGCGTATTCACTAATTCAGTTTGAACGATCTCTATATAGCGGGGTAGCGTACGGGAAAGCAATTTCCTCAGGTCTTCATCGCTTCCGGCCAGGTGGTCGAGTTCTTCTATATCAAATTCTTTGAGTACATCATTCAGCTTTTCACCCATTCGAATGACACGTTGGTTTTCTCGCATCCGCAATTCGAGATCACTGACGTATGTAAAGCCGCTACTCAGGTACTGTGCAAATATTGTGACAGACTGGGTTAATCGATCTATTAGATCATAAATACATTCCGTGATTTCGGTTTTAAGCCGCTCTTGATCTTGTTGAAGGCAACGCTTTTTAGCATCGAGATAATCAACCACCAAGTGGTTTTGCAGGTTTTCCAGAATGCTAGAAATTACCTCGCTGGCCATTTGTCTGCGGAAGTTTCTTAGGCTGTGGTCTAGCAGCTGAGACAACGTGCCGTTGAGTTGAGCTGTTTCATCTTCGGGGTGGTACCACACCAATCGGTGCTTTTTTAGAGAAGAAATTGCAGTATTGGTGTCGTCTGAATCTGGGATGGTGCCTCTATCATTGATATGGGCCTTTACGACGATGTGTCGATGATTATAGAGTGCCGCGATCGCAGCTTGCGCGTCAAGTTCTGCACTCATTAGACCAAGTCCATTTGGCTTTGCTGGTCATCGTCGTCGGGCAATGCCATGTGCATCTGGATAAACGCCATCAGTTCATATAGCCAGGACCACTTTCCCGTTGCTTTGAATTGAGTTCCAGTATTGCCTGCCGAAACGAAATATCCCTGCTCAACAAGACGGTTTATTGTCGCGTTGAGCATTCCCTTTGGTTCTTTACTCTTCGAATTAACAAAACGAGAGCTTGCAATATCAATGAGGGTCTGAAGTTGTGCACTCGAATGTTCAATGCTGGAAAGAAGTGCGGTCTCAGAAATAATTTCGCCCGGGGAAATCGGACGGCCAGTAGCCCCAGCACTCATCGCTAAGCGCAACCATTTGACGATGGGCTCCAAATCGTTAACGACTTGGCGGAACTGCGACTTGATTCTATTGGCGAGTTGCGGCTGGGTCGCGTCAAGGTAGCTCAAATAAAATGCGTTTTGGTCATGGGTATGTGCGACACGATAGCCCATACGCGCCATGTGTTGATCGACTTTTTCATGTTGGTGTTCGACGGATAGGTAGTCAAAGGCACCTGCATGTGAAGTCGAGCAAATCATGTTGTTGTTTAGTAGCAACTGGCAAACTACAGCGAATGCGTCATCCATCTTTAGGCTTCCTTGAGTGCGGAAAGTTTACCCATCAAGGCTTTTCGCTTTTCTGTTGCGTCGATGTTATCTGCTGGTTGAAAGATTTTAAAACCGCTATTGGGATCGATAAAAACGCGGTTAGTAAACCATTTCAAAATATTATGATCTTCGCGAGGAAAGGCACTGAACAATACGATATTCTCTTCCTCGAACATCTCAAAAAGTTTTACGATATTTTCGTCTTCGAGGCATTGTAGTTCGTCAATCGGCCATGTAATGGTCACCTCAGTATTGGGGCAAAGATAACGACTCATCCCAACGAAAACGATGCACATGGCCATCAAGCTTAGACCGTTGCTACTGCTGTGTTCCATATCGCTATCAGAGCGAATAGTCGTTGGGTTGTTGTTTTGCTTTAACTGTATCTTTAATTCGATCAAAGATCGAATATCACTATTGATCTTAGCGATGCTAAGTGAATTCAAAGCTTTTGTTAGTAGGTCCATTAAATCAGCGCTCGGCAATTGATCCTTCTCTCGGACTCTGCACCAATTGTCCCACTGTTTACAAAAGTGACTTAATGGCTCCCAGCAGGCATCTTCCGTTATAGATGAGGTCAAAATAATTTCTATGTCAGAAATGGCGCTAATGTTTCGAGCGCTATCGATTTTAGCGCCAAGTTCTGACGATACGACATCAACACGGTGGTTAATCTTCTTAAGTGAGGCATAATATTTGTCCAGATTATCTGAAACCGCGCGGAAGGTTTCGATCAATGTTTGCCGAATGCTAGGGATCTGCTCGCGCCATAGCGTTTCGATATCCTGAGGTTGCTGCAGCTTGAAGGCGGGGTCATGCTCGCTGTAGGCGCAAATCGATATGCGTCGTTCGACCAGGCGCTGCCATGCTTGATAGACTTGCGAAGCAGGGTGAGACGCTACGATGCTTTTTACCTTATCAACGTTTTCGATTAGCTCAGAGCGGAGCTTGTGTTTGGTGGAATACAGTTCTCGAACGTTTTCGGTGATCACTGGAAGTGAAGTAGATTCGAAAACGGGATTCGCAGATGGAATTACAGCACCAACTTTGTCACGAATGATTTTTGCCTCATGTAGCTGCTCTGACAGTTTACGTCTATACCCTTCATTTTCAGTTTGGCGTGACTTAAGGCTCCTTATTTGATTTTCGTAGGTCTGCTTCAAGGAATTGATCTGACGTTTAATCGAATCGAGATAAACCGTCTGCGTTGCTACTCGGTCGCCGAGTTCTGCCAACTTTGACCATTCCACCTTGACCCACGACTTGTATTCGGTAATGACGTCTGAGTGTTCGGACGCCCTTTTTACTTCAAGCCTTAATCTTTCAGCTTGTTGTCTCGCGGCCGCAATCGTTTCAGGCGGTACGCCTATTTTCCGGCATTCATCGCTAAACTGTTGTTCAATTGTGTTAATTTGAAGTCTGTATTCGTTCTCGATTTCCTCTTGCGCGATGATCTTTATCGCAATGGATTCTTTTATATCCGTTGTATCAATGGCTAAGCGGCTGTCTACTTCGATAATTTCATTGGCATAAACTTCTTTAGTGTTCTTACGCCGCTCTTCTCTTTCTTTTTTCCATACATCGAATTCACAGATTCTTTTCTCTAGTTCTTGCTTAGCCTCTCGCGTTCTATTGGCGACGCTAGACTTTATATCGGCGAGTACTGCCTTTCTTTGACTGTAGGCCTGTTCTCGTTGACTTTTCGCACGTTCAAATTGATGTTTTGCCAGCGTTAATTGTTCTGAACAGTCATGGTGCTGATGATTGAGTGTCTTGAGGCGCCGATTGGCTTCATCTAGGTCATCATTGGCATTTCGGAGCAAGATTTCCTTCTTTTCGGACTCCGCTTTCAAGAATGCGTCGGATTCACAAAACTGGGGTTTGTCGACGTGAGAGAGTGTGAGCTCCCAGCCATAGGCCGCTTGGTGAACATCTTCATGGAATGTGGGGGATAGGTCTGTTTTTGAAAGTAGATCCGGATTAATGATCAAACCAATGTTTTCTGTCCAAGATTGAGCGCTGTTTTTTAGCGCGGCGAGCAAGGAATTGTCCTGAGGATAGAGTTGTTGAGTCAGTTGCTGAAGTTCATTCTCAATGTCTTTCGCCGCTTGTCGACATGCGTCGTAAGTTGTGCTCGCTTCCTCGCGGTGAGCTTCCATAGCTCTAAGCTCTTCTTCCAAGTTGCTTAGGTGTGTTTTGGTTTGCTCTTCTTTTTCCTGAGCTTGCTGTAGGCTTTCGTCTACAATGGCTTCTTCCAATTGCTCTTCTTCTGATTTTCTTGAATGTTTGGCTCGCTCTTCAAGGCGGCCCAATTCAGTTGAATATATTTCACTCAGCTGGCTTTCTTCTTTTCTATGTTCTTCTAAGACTCGCTCACAATCTTTAGCAATAATGCCTTTTTTATTTTCGGCATCGTCTTTTAGGTGTTGGATGTTTTCGCGTAGTTTCGCGCATTGTTCGTCCAGCTTTTTCTTCTCGCTATCGCGGATCTCTGTAGCTCTGGCTCGTTGATCATTTCTTTGCATTTCAGGTTCGATAATGTCTTGCTTTAGTTCTCTAAGGTGTTCCTCGGCATTATCGGCACGTTTTTTTAGGCTGGGAAGATTTTCAAATGCGTTAATTTTTTCATCAATATTCCGGGCTTCCCAGCGTTCCTTTTCGGTATAGATATTATCAATATGAGCTTTTGCTTGTTTTATATTCTCTTCTGATTCTAATTGTTTATCTTTCAGATTTCGTATTTCATTGTCGTAATGCTCCTGAGTGTCAAGAGACTCAGTGATAAGATTTTCGTATTCCTGGTCAAGTGTTTTTTGCCGCTCTTCCTCGGTGACAATAATACTGATAAGGTTTCTGGCGTAGGTGTTGAGTTCAGTTTCGGTATTCAAGTACTTTAAGTGGTTGCTTAAGCAATTGGTGATAAGCTTCTCATTCACTGAGAACGCTCTTAGGCTATTAATGTTGTCGATCAACTGTATATTTTTAAAATGCTCTGGTTTCTCGGAGACGTGAAGGTCTTCAAACATGGTGCCGCAGATCATTTCCTTTAGCCGACTAAAAATGGTTTTTCGGTAAAGTAATGCGTAGCATAAATCGTCCATATATTGCATCGAAACACCGGCATGACCAACGCAATATTGTTGTGCCATATGGGTAGACTTTTTATCGTGCCTTTGCCCCCGCCGAAGCAGTTTCTTATTGTTTTGTATGATTGCCCTATATTCAATGATGGTTCTTATTGGTGATGAAACTTGAACGCCAAGATCTTGAAGTGCTTCGAAAAGCTCACTAACCGGTTTGCCCTCTCTTAATAAGCTTTTCAGCGATGGGGTAGCAAAGGTATCTTGCCATTGCCCTTTTACAAAACGATAGACGAGCCCTCTGGAGTGAAGATACATGACCGACATATACGGACCATCTTCTCGAGTGTAGTGATAGATCAGCATGCTTGCCGATGAGGGTAGGTAGTGTTCCTTAAAAGACTTGTTGCCACCGGCTTGGACGACGGTGCGCTCAGGGTCCAACCCCCAAAATATGGGAATCAGTTTCATCGTGCTGGTTTTGCCTGCGCCATTTCCCCCTCCCAGGTTAGTGCTGCCTTGAGCAGGTACATGAACAGTCCGCCCCCTCTGAATGGAGTGGTGCATGGTGATTCCGGTCACGCCATATTTTGGTGAGTTAGTCATGAAAATGTTCGTCTCTGTGGGCTACACCTGCATTGTACAGTGTTCATTTGTGAACGCTATATGTATTATATATAGATTATATTGATGATCTATATCACATTGAGCGGTCTGAATGCACAACGATCACGAACTACGCTTCGCTTTCATTGATATGTACCTGCACTACTGGGGAAGGCTTCGCCGTCAGGATTTGCAGAACCATCTAGGTGTAGGGTCTGTGACGGCGAGCAGGGTATTGAAGCGTTACAGCGACAGCTATCCCTCCAATATGCTCTACTCAGTGAGTCACCGAGCTTATGTGTGGTCAGAACCTTTTAAGCCGGCACATCTACCGCCAGCAGAAGCCGCTCTGGACATACTGGCTAACGGTAGGGCCAGCCGAGCCGTAAAGACGCGTCGATACGGACTCAGCGAGCCTAGGTTTAGACCACCGTTAGCACCTGATTTGGTGGGGGCTGTTACTAGAGCAATGGTTGGAGAAGAGTCGGTCAATGTAAGTTATGTTTCAGGGGCGTTTGGGGCAGTCAGTAAAACAGTGTTCCCACACGCGATATGGAAAAGTGGCGGCGCTTGGTACTTCAGAGCCTATGATTGGGAGAATAAGGCGTTTCGCACTTTTCGGTTTAATCGAGTTGTTTCCTTGCTCAAGGACCACCTTCTAGAAGATTGCAATAATGACGTTAGCGCAAGCAGAGATCTCGATTGGCAAACCCCCGTCGTACTTACGTTGGGCCCTCATGCTCGTCATCCTCGCCCCCAGGGGTTACAGCTGGATTTGGGGTTGGAAGAGCGGCAGGTTAAAAATATCATTGCTAATCGCGTGACGGCCCCGTTTTTATTAACTGATTTGAGGGTTGATTGTTCCGAAAAAGCCGAGCTGGACCCATTTGAGTACCCACTTCAATTGATGAACCGCAGTGAACTTTTGTCGATACAAGGCATGACCCTGGCTCCCGGATTTAAGGCATAGAAGACACCTTTCGGCCAGTTTAAACGCATATTATTCAGACCGTTGGAGCCCTAGGTCGCGCCGCCGCATTCAGCTACCCCCTCAACAAACCAATCCTATCGAGCCATGCCAAAAGGTATAACCTTATCGTCTTGAATTTGTAAAAAAGAAACAACACGCGCCAACTCAGCATGCGTCCTGAATATTACCCATGTTCTTACTTTCAATAGCTCGAAGCTAAGTCGGAAAAACGCGATTTCGAAAGTGGTGACTTTAAGGTGCGTGTCCTGTTTATTTTTTATGCGCGACCATCCTTTCTGTCGCTGTCACTTAATGGTTTGTTGCTTTTTGAATTCGCTCGGCGTCATGCCTACGTGCTTTTTGAAAGCTGTGTAAAAAGCGGACTTTGAATTAAACCCAGATTGGTAGGCAATGTCGAGTACACTTAAATTTCTATTCTCCGAAAGTAAAGTTTTGGCCTCATTTACGCGGTAACCATTGACGAAATCAAAAAAGTTTAGCTGAACTTGCTCGTTGATAACTTGAGATAAATAATTCGAGGAAATCTGAATTTGTTTGGCAAGTTGCGACAGAGTGAGCTGCGCTTCCAAGTAGGGCTTTTGCTCCTGCATGTGTTGTTTCAGCTCTGAGCAAAGTGCGGCACTGGACTTAGCATCGAGTGCGGAGCTTTTATATTTCTCTGAGCCTCTCGAAGCTGTATCGGAATCAGCGGTCGATTTTTCTACGGCAGTGTCTTCGTTGGAAGCTCGCGTTACATATTCGCGAGGGGAGAAAATTGCGGGCTGACGCATGCCCATATAGCCCATCGCATAAATAACAACGACAACCAGCAGGTACAGCAGGTGGTTAATGTTGTCATTCAAGCCCAGATCCTGTGAAAAAAGGCCGTCGAATATCAATATTGCATAGAGGGTTGAAAGCGCAACCAGCAAGTATCTCAACCAGTTAAGAGTAACCTTTTCGATAGACGAAAATTCCTGCCGTATTTTTCTTGCGTGTATAACCAACCGGCGGATACTAAGAAACAGATAAATACCAATAGATAAAGCTGCCCCCAAGGCTATGCGACCCATGGTGGCCATAACAGTAATTTCATCTGTGACAATTACCGGATCGTCCTGATAGAAAAGCCGATGAAACTGTTCGTCATTCAGTGTTGGCAGTATGCTGCAAGTTACAATCGCGACGATTACTGGCAGGAAATGCAAGCACTGAGTGAGTTTGAAGCTCTCGCGTTGGGTGAGCGCGCGCACGTACAGATAGAAAGAGGGACCGTAAAGCAGATTGATGATGGGATCGACGTAGCGCAGTGGCGGAAGAGAAACCAGATACCCCGATTGGAATAAAAATTCGTGAGCAAGATCCGTCGCGAAGGCCAGCGTAAGTATCGCCAAAAACATGCGCCCAGCGTGTTGTGCGTCCCGAGAATTTATCAAGGTCAAGGCCAGAAACAGCCCGTGAGCTGCTCCGACCAGTATAATCATTGAAAACAGCGTAAGTTCCGTGTGCATCGCGTTAAAGCTCAAACCGGAAATAGCAGGTTAAAGGAAGAAGGTGCTAGCTATCCACCATAGTAATAGAATTAGCGCGATCACACCAAAAACATTTGCAATAAATAACCAGATTTTTGACATTGCGCCACCTCTATCGTGCTGCCAGCGCGGCAACATCCGCATTATTGGCGTACGAGCCCATGAAGAATTCTCGGTCGCGAACAATCAGCACAACCGCAAAAATAATGAGCAACACCGTTTGGATCACTTTACTGTCAGGGTGAGTTGCGAAGATTTCATTGAAATAGCCCGCACTGATATGAAACACCACAGTGACGAGAATATTGCGCTGGGTTTTGTAATAGAGCCAATTCATGATCAGTACGAAAGGGAAAATGCTGAGCAGAAAATTGAGCCCGTGTATCCAACCCGTTTCAACAACATTGCTGTGGTAGTAGTGATTGATGGTAGACAGTGGTATGTGCCAGAGCCCCCAAAATAGCGCAAATATCAAGCAGGTGTTGAGTAGGTTAAAACGATTCCTCAGGCAGTCTGTGCCATAGGAATGCCAGCCCAATTCTTCGATAAGCGGAGCCAGAATCAGCAGCAACCACACTGGGAATACGGCAGAGCTGAAAGTGAATTGCCCGGTGATTCGAAATTGGTCGGCGCTGTGACCAAACAGCAAAGACACCGCCTGTGCGCTTAAAATACTACCGAGCATGAAAAACAGCGCGAACAACACGTAGCGCAGATTCAGGCCCTTGAGGGTGCAGAGTCTGCTCAGAATATCTCGGCGCAGTTCGGGCTGCTTGGCTATCATCGCCAGCGCGATTAAAAAAGGTGCACAAAGACCGGTGAAGCTATAGATAGCAATCAGTAGCTGGTGACTGGGCTGCGGATCACCTAGGTGGCTAAGGTGGCCAGCAGAGAACCACAGCGCCCAAGGTATCAAGGTGGCGAGCACGTAAAACAGCAACGGGTTTTTGTAGTGCGTAAGCATGTGAATAGACTCCTTTTTTAAAAATTGTTGAATTACAGTGCTTAAAATTTGTAAATCAGGCCAGTAAATGCGGTGGTTTGCTGGCTTTGATCGACGATGGGGCTGGCGGTGATGCTGCTGTTAAACTGCGCGTATTTTACGCCCGCAAGCAGCTGCACTTTATTACTGAGTTGATAAACAGCAGACATCTCCGCAAAAGCAATGCTCGCGTCGCGCCCACTGTACTCAGGGCGATTGTCTCGGCTTTCGTCAGCACTGACGCCGTAGTAATACGCCACAAGCGAGGCATTCTGGTAACTCAAGCCAAGCGTCGGCGCCAACATCCAGGAGCCGAACATGTAGACTTTCTGAAGAGAAATACGTACCTCGCTACCGCCATGAGTGCCAGTCACGTCGCTCAGCAGCATTAGCTTGAGTTGGCCAAGGCCGGAGTTGTGCGCGAGGCTCAGGCCGAGATCGAATGAGGGGGCACGGTTTTTCATCCCTTGCAGCGCGCTACTGTCTTTGGCCTTGTAGCCGTCGTAGCGCAGCTCACCCGCAATGGAAAAGATAAAAGCACCGCTCTCGACCAGCAAGTATTTGAGGTTGCCCATGTCGACATTCAGCCGCTCATCTTGATATGTGAAATAGGGCACCAGCAGATGTTCGCTTTCAATGCCTTTTTGCGGTGACTGCATGATTGCGGATGCAAGACCTAAGCCCCATTCGCTCGCCAGGGTTGGTGTGGACCACAGTACCAGCGCGAAACTGACGAGTACGTGCCTGGTGTTTGAAATGTTCATCTTGGCTATCTCCGTATTTGGGTTGATGTGTCAGGGGAGATAGTGGCTGCTTGGCTTTGAAAGAGCGTCCGCATTTATAAGTTTGGACTGAAAGGGCCTTCTTTCGGGGTTTGACGGTGTCCGGACCTATATATCTGGACAGATGCAGGTGAAGCGACAATAGAAACGGAGGACGGATATGGGGTGAATTGCTTTGTTATGAATCTGGTAGGAAACCGCGTCTAATCCAGGCACCCACTTTAGCGCTTGATTTCTGAGCTGGAAGCCTGTATCTATATACAGTATGAATTCGACAAGGAGGTGTCAGATGCCAAAAGCTCGCAAATATCAGGTTTCTCTAGACGTCACACCCTACTATCACTGTATGTCCCGTTGCGTTCGCAGGGCGTTCCTGTGTGGATTTGATGCTTTTTCCAGTAAATCCTAT
>JBNKWZ010000012.1:0-71728 GCA_050300015.1 Cellvibrionaceae bacterium
GTAGGTACTGCTCGCTTGGGTCGCCGCTGTGTTGCCATTGCCGGCCGCATCGGTGGCAACGCCGCTTGCCACATCAACCGTTACCGCAGCCCCGGTTGGGGTGATCGTCGCCGTGTAGGTACGGGCATCAACCGCGATAAAGTTGCTGAGTGTGGCATTGGCCACGCTGATGTTCCCGACCGCAAAGCCTGTGACATCTTCATTGAACGCAAAGGTCGCGGTAAAAGGACCGTTACTGTTGGCCGGCACGTTTTGAATGGCAACGCTAGGAGCGACATTCTCTAAGATGAAATTTTCTTCACTACCGCTCGGCGTGGTCGTGGATAAATTATTCCCTGTTAAATCCTGAATGCCCGTTGCGGCGGCAATGTCTAAATTTACTGTTCCAGCGCCCGAGTCAGCAACATCTACTGTAACGGTATAACTGTTCGAACTTCCTGTAACTGAAGTGATTGTTGCGCCCGCTGCGCCCGCTCCATTCACTGAAAAGTCTGAAACATCGACGTTTTGGACGGCTTCGCTGAAACTGATTGAAAATTCGAGCGTATCCCCGTTAGTGGTTTCGATCGCTGGACTGGAACGGGAAATATTTAACGGGTAAGGCGCAAGATCGAGAACTGTGATTTTGTAATCTTCAACTTCTCCGTTTTCTGCTTCTCCGGTCGGCTTTGAAGAAGTGATGCTTGGGTCGTTTGTCAACCGTAAACGAAGGTATGTTACAGACCCGGGCGTTACCGACGATAAACCTGGAACAGAGCTCCATTCCAACCCATTAGCCGGGTTGGCATTATTCAAATTGTTTGAGACGGTTATCGTTGTATATTCGTCGGTGTCAAATGTTCCATTAAGGTCGAAATCGAGCCAGGCGTGAAGCGTTGCACTGGTGGAAGTTAAATTCGTGATAGTAATCTCGGCCGCATCAATACTGTAGCTGATGCTTTCGGGGTCAATGCCCGCTAGAGCATTGATCCCGTCTTCATCATCCGCCCCAGAAGTATCATCGCTATCGGCATCAACACTCGGATTACCCCCACCCTCGCCATCTATGCGCGCCCCCATGAAGAGCTGTTCCACCGTGCCGACTACCCCATCAAAATCATAATCAGCAAAATAGTGAAAGGCACCGGACGCCCCGGAAATAGTCCCGTAAGAATCTGGAGCATCGCCATAATCTGTATCGAGTTTGACAAAGGCATCCGAGCCAGTCGCGGCCGTGCCGTCCCCGCCAGGTTGCGATGCAATGCCGCCTAAACCCTCGTTACTGCCTTTAACACCGCCTGATATATCCACGCTGCCGACTGTGGCTCTTACGGAGACCAGTCCGCCGCCGCCACCACCACCGCCGCCGTGTTCAAACGCGGCATCACCGCCGGCCCCACCGGCGGCGATGATGCTGAGTCCGGGAAGTTCCGGTGGGGTATCGAAGAAGATGAAAATGGTGCCGCCAGCGCCGCCACCACCAGCGCCATCGCTGCCGTCTCCTGTCCCTACCGATGAGGGTGCGCCGACGCCGGAGGCGTTGACAGTACCTGAACCCGTTGCAGTCCCCGCGCGTAAAATGATCACACCACCACCAACGCCGCCATGCGTCGTGGTGTTGTTATTGGCATCCCCAGAGCCACCGCCGCCGCCCATATTGGCCCCGGCAAATATCGACTGCCCGCCGTACCCTGCATAATGCACTGGCGTGCCACCAACCCACCCCTGAGCACCTGTACCACCACGCCCTGCATTTGACCCTCCGCCACCACCGGAGTTATGGGGCCCTGCTCCGCCACCGGCGTTGCCCGGGGCGCCACGACCGTAGTCTCCTCCAGGCAAAGTTGAACTGCCCTCATCGACGACAGCAGAGCCATCATAGATCCGCCGGGGAGTACCCGCGATACCTTCGCCTTTACCACCCGTATCGTTAGTGGTTTCAACCACATTGGCAACGTTATCTGTTGTCTCAGTTGGATCCAGCTCAACACCACCTCGAAAACCAAGCCCTGATGCATCAACGGCAAAACCATTGAAGTCGATAACGCCCCCCGTAGAGTTGAAGGCGATGACGCCACCGGTATCACCATCCCAGGCAGCTCCAGTCACATTCCCAACCAGACGCGCCCCGTCAACCAAATAGTCCGGCACGACAATGATCTGCCAATTGGCTTCACCGGTATCGCTGTAACTGTGGTTAAGCGGGGAGGTTAACCCAATCGTGGTGCCCGCCACATTATCAACCACAACGTATTCGTAGGCTCCCGCCGTTTGTGAAATCAGACCCCCAGCATAACCATCCGTACCATGAGCACTGGTCGGGGTTGTACTGATATCTGCTCCCGTACCGACACCATCACCGTAGCTATCGGTATTGGTAGAATCGATTACAGCGCCTTGGGATTGCAACAGGAGCAATTTATCACCGGCCGCAATGACCGAACCGGCTCCTCTAAAGCTGCCCGAATAACTAATGGATGTCGCGCCAGAGGCGACATCACCGCTGCCTTTTACGTAAGAATTTACAACGCCGGTAATGTCAACCGCGTAGACTTCGGTTACAAACAACAGAGCTACAATGGCAATAACTTTCCTGAGCAACACGGTATGATCCCCTGCTAAAAAATTAACAACCTTGATTAGACCAAATCTGAATAATGGCCGAAGCGATAGGTACACTTTCTGGATTTTTTCGGCCCCCAAGTATTAGAATTAACTAGGCTGCGCCGGGTGGCCAGGGTGCAAACTCTTCATATAACGCAGATTGAAATACCGCATGAATCGTTGATTCGTTTCAAGAATTTCAATTACTCCAATGCATCATCATTATTTATAGTTTATTAGTTAAAAGATTGCTAACCAGGCTGCCCGCCCTGGCGCATTTTTTATTGACTCCAAGTGTAACCGAGTGAAGGCTTAAGGACGGGCTAAAATTACCCATAGCGGGAATACCAAGGACGTTCTAATGAGTGTTTGTACTGAAACGCCATGCATGGCGATTTGGGGCGTCAGATTTACAAAATATGGTTTTCTAATTTTCGTAAAGCCAATTACTGACTCTTTTGATTTTGTCGGCATTTCCCGATGCCGACTCAACGATGGTTTAGAAAAAATCATGCCACCGAATCTTCGGCTTTCTCACTTTTTAAATTCAATAATATTTCTCTGCTTCATCTACAGGCGATAAAATTTTAATTTTATGAAAAATTTAATTGATTTCTTTTAGCAAAGCACCATTTCCATTTTTGAGCACCAGACGCCCTAATCTAAGGCTATTAAACTTAAAGTCATCCTGTGTGAAATTGCAAACGGCTTCCTTTAGTTTGCGTTTTTGCTTCTACTTTCCGTTTTATTTTTTTCCGAACTGCAGTTCACGACTGCCAAACCAGTTGCCAGAAATGCAGTCATTGATACTTCTCCTATAGATCAATTCGTTATTTTTATAGTTCTAGAAACCGATGTCTGCAGTATGCTTGGTGCCTTTTCGAGTTACGATATTATTCGTTGTGCCGGCGGGCTTGAATCGATCTTTAACCGCTGTGATTACCGGCTTTAACCTATGATGCTCCTGACGGCGAGCAAAGGCTTAGGCGTCGACGGGTGTCTGCTGTCGACAGTTACCACCCCTTTATAGACTCACCTCGTGCTTTTGTTGGTGGTCATTTTGGCCAACTCGTTGTTAGTGATATTACTTATTATTTCTTTCCTGGATTTCCCCCGACCCATATTAGGACTTTTTAAGCCGAGCAGCCCGTCCATGCAATCTACCGCCGCATTCAGCGGTATCGTTTTTCTGGCAAAAAAAGACAGTCCCGCAACAAATTATTCATCGCAATTGTGCTTACCATCCTCCACCAGACGAATTTCCACTCGCCGATTTTCAGCGCGCCCTTGAGGGGTGTCGTTGCTTGCTATCGGGCGTTTCTCGCCGAAGCCTTCGGCGTGCAAACGTTCAGGCAAAATATCGTGTGCAATCAGAAAATCTCGCACGGACTCTGCCCTAGCCTGCGCCAATGCCAGGTTCGACGCCTCACTGCCAATTGAATCCGTATGGGCAGCAATGGCGATGGTGATGTCTGGAAATTCATCCAGAACAGACTTCACGAGTACCAGTGTTTCAATGGCTTCAGCAGTCAGCTTCGCCGAAGCGGATTCGAAATTGACCCCATGAAGCGACCCGGTAAACATTTGGCAGCTCTGCTCATTCAGTTTTTCCGGCACAGGTTCCTCTATCGGCAGCCATTGCGGCGGCTCCTGGGGTTGAGGTTTCGAAGCAACGGGAGAGTCCTGCTTACGAAAACCAAAACGGTAACTAAGACCTAAAGACCAGAAGTCCACGTCGTGATTGTCGAAAAAATACCGTTCCCAACCCGCATCAATGGACCAACGACGGTCGAGCGCTAAAGCAACGCCGCCGCCCAGATATAGATCGGTACCCGATTGACGATCATCGCCCACCTCTTGCCCGCCCATATCAAGTAGGTGGGTGCTGTACTCACCTTTCCAGCTCAAAGCGCCGAGACGAAACGATGCCCGCCAGCGCTCGCCAAAAGGGACCTGATACTGTAACGCTGCAAACAGCCCTTTTGCAGATTCCGGGTGCAGGGTTTCAGCGGCTCGGTAAAACGCTTCCTCGTCGTCTAGCTCGCCTTCCAAGTCGATCGCAAATTCACCAAGGTGGGCACCGCCGCCTACAACCGCCCAATGATCTCTGAACTGATAACCAATACCTAGCGCGTAACCCATATCCAACCGATCAATGTGGGTCACATCGATGTTATAGCCAATCCGATCGAACCGACGTTCAAGCTCACCAGTGGTGGTGAGGCTGCGCGCCAGACCAAGCCTGCCGCTGACGAAAAAGTGCGGCTCGAAGCCATCCGCCGTAGGCTCGTTGTCTGCTTGGGCTTGAAACGTTGAAAACATCGCGATTAAACCCAAGCCCAGGCTTAATCGAGCGCGGCGCGACCCACGGCGCAGGCAAATACCGAACGCAAGAAAGCCCACAAGGAATGTCAGTTCCACGCCCCCGAAAGCACCGCCACGGGTGCGTAGACGAACCGGGGTTGAAGCCGCCGCTACCGCCACTTCCACGCTGATATTGGCCACGCTTATACCACCGCGACCGTCACTGACCGTGTAGGTCACTAGGATTTCACCCAAGTATTCGGCCGGTGGCATCAAAGTCAGAGTGTTGTCGGCATTGATTGTCACTGTGCCAAAGGTGGCCGAGGCGTTGATCACTGTAAGCGCATCGCCATCTGGATCATCCGTATGTTCCAGAGGGCTCAACACCACGTTTGCACCAGCATCACCTTGGATACCGAAATCCTCGCTCACTGGTGCCTGGTTGATACTTTTCAATACGGCAACCCCCCCTGGGTCAACCACAGTTCCATTAGCAACGCCATCATCGTCGTTCGGGCCACCGTCAGCCACAGTCAACTGCACGCACCAGTGGCCAGGGGTTAGGCCAGGTTGCCAAACCGCGCCGCCAGGTGGCGGGCAGAAACCCTGCTCTCCGGGTGCGCTGGCGATACTGTTGGACTCATCCTCTACAAAAAATCCCCACTGACCATTCATAAACTTGCGGTACACGGCATTGGCTGGAATGGGTTTACGCTGGGGCATTACAATGTGGTAGCTTTGACCAGCTTCCGGCAGACCATAGCCAATGTAGTCAAAAACACCGCATACGTTATCGGCGTCTGGGTCTGGAGTTAGTGCGTTACGTTGTACCGCCACGTCGCCATCGGTAATCAACGCTCCGCCACTTTCCCCCTGAGCAGTGAAAAAGCCCCTGCGTAAACAAACGCCCGGTTCGCCCTCAATTAGGTAGCCATCCTGGTCGATAATCTCCTCATGCAACACGTTGCACTCGTCACGGGAGTCCGCATAGTTGGGGATACCATCGCCATCATCGTCGCCATAACCTTCGACTGCATCGGGAATCAAATCGCGGTCAAAGTCCGCGAGCCCGTCGGCAATTGGCGCCAGGCGGTCCACAATTTCTATGTACACACGCTGATTTTGCATCAACGCAGGTGTCCCGCTGTCGGTTACTGAGACCTCAAACGTGTAAAGTCCTGCGATCATCGATTGCGGGTCGAGCGTAAACTGGCTGACATCGGTATCGAGGTCCGGCGTCTCATGGCCGGGCGTGAGCCACTGCCAGGTGTGAGTATCTTCCGGATTGTCATCAAACACCATCGCTTTCAGCACCGCCTGCCCCTCGCTTTCATCACGACTGAACGTCAAGCGTTTATCACCGTTTTGCTCGCCAAACACGGTCACCACCGGCGCTACATTGCCCTCGGTAATTGTCACCTTGTGCTCAAAGCGGTTGCCGCGGTTGTTTGTCGGGTCCAGCGTCACAATCAAGGTTTCATTGGCGTCCGTCGAGCCATCACTGAAGACATCGAATTCGATATACCCCTCCAGGCCCGCGCGAATCACCAGGGTACCACTGCGCAAATTGTGATCACTGACACTGGCGGTACCCGTCACCGTATAAGGAATGGCTAGCGGGTATTCAGGTGAGGCTCCGTTCAGGTACACACCAATACGCCCTCGGCGACCCTCAAGCATACGCTGGTCTTTTTCCACCGAGATCAGCGGCCGCACCTTAACCTCCTGCATCTCCACCCGACGGTTGCCATCGACGTCCACGGCTTGCCAAAACACCCGGTTGATGCCAGGTTCAAAAAAGGTCACGCCGTCAACTAGCGACACCGGTAAAGGATTGCCAAAACGATCTTCCGCACGGGCGACGCCAAGGTCGATCTTGGTGTAGAGCGCAGTGGCCGACTCGAATTTGTCTTCAGGCACCTCAAGGGCTGGTTCGTCACCATTGCCAAGCACATTCACAATCACTGTCGATTCAGATAAGCCACCCTTGCCATCGCTAATGAGGTAGGTAATCTGGGCAACGCCACTGAATTTTGCATCTGGCAGGAACACCAATTGATTATTGACAATGGTGACAGTACCGAAATCGCTGTAAGCGGAGACAACGGTTAAAACATCATTGTCATTGTCATAGGCTCCGCTCAACACATCGATGGTGGCGGTTTCACCCTGCGCGAGGGTGATTTCTTCGTCGGCGGAAACAGGACCATCGTTGATTTCAAGCACCTGCAGAATCACCCGTGCGCCGTTGGCCGAGTACAAAGTGCCGTCGAAGCCGCTCCAGGCGAAACCATCGTCACCACTGAATTCGGCTTCGGGTTGATAAATCACATTGCTCCAGTCGGCAAGAGTGATCACTTGGCCCACCGTGACCGGCACGCCCCTTAGAGTTAGGGTCCCGTGATTGGGTAAAGAGTCCACGCGTACGCTCACCAAGTCCGTCTCGGTTTCACCGGCGGCAAACGCTTGCGTGAACCATTCGGGCTCAGAACGCAGGCTGCTGTCCTCGTCGAGCTGCCGAACGATGTCAGCGGCCTCACCTGGGTCGGCGACTGGATGGACCGTAATCTGCACACTTGCACCAGCAGCTGCAAACGCGTTGCCATCAGAGCCATTCCAATCGAAGCGGTCGGCGCCGGCATAGTCTTCAGCCGGTACGTAAACCAGCTCAACGAGGTCAGCAACCTGGATGTCAGTATTTGGGCTTACCATAACATTGAACAAATACAGATTACCGTGGCTCGGCAATTGAGTAACACGTACCGTCGCAAGCTCAGTCTGTTCAATCTCATTACTGTAGTGGGCGGTGAATTCACTGGCGCTAAATACGTACTCGGTGTCTTCGTCCAGCTCAATGGCAAACTCCATGACGGCACCTAAGTCGACCACATTGGCAATATTGAACGTGATGGTAGCGGCCTCACTCCACACCTCACCGTTGCCAGCACGCCAAGTAAAGTCGTCTTCGCCAAAGTACTCTGCAGTTGGTGTATAGAGCAGAAAATCCAGGTCCACACGCAATAGAGAATCGCCCGCCTCGACCGGGAAGCCATAAAGACTCAATACCCCTGCCGCAGGCAAGGTCGCCACCGCAACATAAGTCAGCGGCAAAGCGTCAGCGCCTGCATCAAAATGGTCATCGAAATGGGTCGCCGTAAAGGTGAACGGTGTGTCTTCAAGCAACTGCAACTCGAAATCGAAGGCGGCAATCGGGTCGGTGACTTCGGTAATGGTGATCGCCACCTCGGCACTCGCACTAGCGAAGGCGGTGCCGTCGCTGCCGTTCCACTGCCATTGATCCGCCCCGGCGTAATTCGCCTCCGGCGTGTAAGTGAGACTGTCGAGCAGGTTGACGGGGATGGCTTGATTAAGCGTCACATTCACGCCGGCAAGGCGCAGTACACCTTTGTCCGGCAACGCGTCCACCCGCAGTGTCACAAGCGCCGCGCCACCACTGGCATCGGTGAAGTGACTGGTGAAATCCTCAACACTGAACGCGAGTACTGTGTCTTCGGCTATCGCTTTGGCAAAATTCGCCGCAACCACTTCGCCTGGGTCGGCAACCGGCGTAATGGTCAGGTTCACCGACGCATTGGCCGCCGCATAAACCGCGCCGTCAAATGCATTCCACGCAAAGGTATCCGTACCGTTGTAATCGGCCACCGGCGTGTAAACAAGGTTCGCAATGTCCGCCGCGTCGATTTCCGCACTTACCAGCACTGCGGAATTGTTTAACGTCAGTGCGCCGTGCTCGGGCAGAGCATCGATGCGAATTCGCACAAGATTGCTACCGCCGCTGGAGTCGTTTAGTGCAGCACTAAAGTCGCTCGCCGCAAAGGTCAGTGCGGTGTCTTCATCGAGTGTTTTATTGATGTCTACAATCGTCGATTCATTCGAATCCGCGACCGGTGTGATCGTCAGGTTTACAGACGCATTCGCCGCCGCATAAACCGCGCCGTCAAACGCATTCCACGCGAACGCATCCGTACCGTTGTAATCGGCCACCGGCGTGTACACCAGGTTCGCAATGTCCGCCGCGTCGATTTCCGCATTTACCAGTACTGCGGAATTGTTTAACGTCAGTGCGCCGTGCTCGGGCAGAGCATCGATGCGAATTCGCACAAGATTGCTGCCACCGCTGGAGTCATTCAGCGCAGTACTAAAATCGCTGGCGGCAAAGGTCAGTGCTGTATCTTCATCAAGGGTTTTATTGATGTCTACAATCGTCGATTCGCTCGGATCGGCAACGGGGTTTACGGTGATGTTAACGAGCGCCGCACTGCTGTCGTAGGCGAGACCGTCCGTTGCGTTCCAGCCGAAACTGTCCGCGCCGTTGTAATCCACCCCTGGGGTATAAACGAGATTGGCGATGTCGCTGACCGCTAGCGTTTCATTCACCACGACCGGTGTCGCTGCGAGCGTCAATATGCCATGCTCTGGCAAGCTGTCGATACGCAAGGTCTGCAGCGCGTCGCCGCCGTTGGTGTCGGTGAAGGCGGCGATGAACGCCGCAGCCGCAAAGGTGTAAGGCATGTCTTCGTCTGTGGCGATATCCACGTCAGTCACGATGGAGGTGCCGGTAAGCTCCCCAAAGCCGTTCTGATCGGCCACAACCTCAAGTGCGGCTAGGCTGTAGGTATCGTCATTACTGCCGACCCTTTGCGGCCAAGCACCATCCAGTTCGCCGCTGCCAGTCACCACATTTATGGCCCAGGTACCTGAGGTCACCACTTGAGCGAACCGACCATCTGCATCCGTGTACACGATATAGCAATCAGGTGCGTAAAGGTCGGAACAATCGGCACCATTTTGGTAGATTTCGACCTGTACTGATTCAAGCGGACTGTCCTCACCTGGCACGTAGCTGGTGCCGGTTGCGCTGGTGCGATGAAAGACAATGCCCGTCACCGTGGCCTGATCACTCGCAAGCACGGTAACATCGTCATCACCCCGCGCGAGAGTGTCATAGGCCTGCAGCCCAACTGTGGCCGGCGCGGTAGCACTCAAGGTATTTTGGTAAACCCCAGCACCGGCATCTGCGTCCACATCCGCATCAAATTCGATCAGCAGTTCGGCACCCGCGGGCACGGTCAGGTTATCCCAAAAGGGATTGCTGAAGGCTGTGTCATCGATTGCGAAATCCGGCTCAGAAGCAATACCGCCAACGCTCGCGGTACCGGTGCGATAGCTGAAGCCCGGAGGTAGTTGATCGTCCACTCGAACCGGGCTAATCGCGCTGCCCAGACTGTTACTGAGCGTGATGCTATAGCTCACTGTGCTGCCCGCCACCACTTGCGGTGTGCTGGTTGCCTTGGCGAGGGTCAAACCACCAATCAAACTTTCCACACTCGCGGTCTCGGTATCAGCGTTATCGGCCTCGAGGGTCGCTGTAATGGTGAAGGCACCGGGATCACCCGAAGGGAAAGCCCATACCTCAAACCCACCCGTGTGGCCAGGCGACAGATCACCGAGATTCCAGATGAGCGTACCATTGCTACCCACTGACGGCGCACTGGCCGGCGCCGGAGTTGCCAAATAGTATTCAATCCCCGTTGGTAATACCTGGTTCAGAACTGCGTTAATTGCAGTGGCATCCCCGGTGTGCTGGTAGTTGATAAGATAACGCAGGCCGCCAACCACTGCGGTGCTGTCTGGAGCAGTAACGGCCTGGTCGAGCGTGATGGTAGTCGCTGAAGTTGCCACCACAGTCGCCACCGCAGCGCCAATCATAACCTTTTGACCAAGGCCGAAATTCTCAGGTTTATCGACTTCAATCTCCGTGGTGGAAGTAGCGGAAGCCGTCAACAATGCAGCCGGGTAGGCGCTGCCGCCAGACACGTTCTGCACCAAGTTGAATGACGCTGCCGCGGTGGCACTCACCAGCACATTCGCGCTGCTTGCCTGGGCATTGCTGGCGCTGGCAGTGCCAGTGGCGGTAATGACCGTGGTGCCACTGGCGATGACGGGTAAAACACGAGCATTAAAACTGAGTACCGCGCTCGCGCCTGCGACAAGGTCACCGGCGGTTAGGATCACCTCATTGTTGACGCCATCAAAGCGTGCGCTACCGACACTGGCAGAGGCGTTGCCTGCATATTCTAACTCGCCTGGAATAGGCACGATTACTTGCACTGCCGTGGCGCTGACGCTGCCGTTATTGGTCACGCTCCAACTGTAAGCAGTGGTTGCCTTGGGCGCCAGACCGGCGTTTGGCGACGCACTGCCTGCAATGCTCAATTGCGGGTTACCACTCAAATAAACAGTTACGGTGTTGCTTGCCGCATCGCTTAGACCATCGCCCGACGCCAGCGCGTCGTCATCGATCGCAGAGATGCCTGCGGTTAAGTTGGTCGCTCCAACCGTCATCGTGTAACTCACCGCCTGAGATGCGCCGGCGGCGAGTGTGCCGATGGCCCAGCTCAAGTCGTTCCCAACGTGGCTGCAACCATTCGAACACATGGTGTAACTGAAATAATCCGCCACCGGCAAAGTATTGTTGATCTCAACATTGGTGGCGCTGACACCACCAATGTTAATGACCGTTAATGTATAGGTAACCGATTCGCCCGGTACCAGACCGTTTTTGTCCGCGCTCATCAGTAGCGCAAGTTCCGCAGTGCCACCGCCGCCAGCACTCAGGACTTCGATCGCAGCGGTTGCCGTTTTTTCGGTCGTCTGATCACTGACGATACTGGCGCTCGCGGTCAAGGTATCGCCGCCGACACTGCCCGCAGGTGCATTACCACGTAGATACACCGCGCCCGATGCGCCGCCGGCGAGTGTACCCAAACTAAAGGTGTGCGCTGGAGTAACCGAGTCTGAACAGCTAGCCCAATTGCTGTTGTCCATCGAATATTCACAATTGGTGAAACCCGATGGCAAAGCGTTGATGAGCGTCGCGTTATCCGCATCTGCAGCACCAGTGTTCGCATATTGCACCGTGAAGACGACCTGGTCGGTCGCACCTCCGGTTAATTGGTTTTCACTGGCGGATTCGCTCACTAACAAATTCGCCGGCGGAGTGACGCAGAAGCTCGCGCCGGAGAGCGCAGCGGTAGTACCACTGCCGCTCACGGTGTTAGCGACAGTGCCGCCGTACTGGAATTGCACACTGTAAGTGTTGGAGTTGTGGTTGGACTGCGCTTCAAATGTCCAAAGCAGACGATGCCCTTTACTCAGTGTGCCGGAAGTCGGTACAGATACCGAGAGCAGCCCTTTACTGCTGCCGTTGTACTGACCATCCGAGAGCGGATCGTTTTGCCCAAGCAGTGTTTGCGTGCCGGTGGCGGAATCGTAATCGTAGACCGACGCCCTGAGATTGAGAGCCGGGCCATTGCTGCGATCGATGTAGATGTTCGTGGTGATATTGCCACTGAACGGAACGTCACTGGTCGTGGCCGGGTCCTGAAAGAAACTCAGTGGCGTGGAAAACGTAGCGGTCGACACACTGGGCGCCGTCACCGTAACCGAACTGCCGGTGGTCGCCGCAGTGGGAACCGGGCTCAGTAGTGCGAGCTTCTGATTGCCGCTGGCGCCAACATCCCCAGTCGTGTCGCTAAAGTAATATGTGTTGCAAGCCTGGCCGGTAATACCAACATCCGCACTGGTGCCCACGGCAACACCGCCACTCCAGTTGATGCTAGCAGTATTCACCGCGGGGTTGGGTGCCGTGAAAGGGCTTGCCACCGCAACGGTCACACTGACACTACCACTCGCGCCTGCCGCGATCGTGCCCAGGTTCCAGGTCACAGTGCTGGCAATCTGATCACAACCCCCGGTACAACTGCTATAGGTGACACCGGCAGGTAAAGTGTCGGTCAGTACCACGTCAGTCGCGGCGGTGCCGCCGTAGTTATTGTAATTGAGCGTATAGGTCAAGCTGTCCCCGGGCGCGACCTGAATCTCTGATGCGGACTTGCGCAAGCTGAACGCCGCTGGGCTGACAACATTAACACCGGTAACCGCTACTGTGGTGGTGGCTGTGGCACTCACCGGGTTGGCGGCAGCATCGGTAGCAGCAAGATCCAGAGCCTGGCTAAGTGATGTGCTTGCCCAGGTATCCGCAACCGTGATCGTTAAGCTGGCACTTCCAGTCGCGCCAGGGGCGAGGTCGCCAAGGCTCCAGGTAACCGTGCCGGCAGCCTCCGCACACGTACTGCCGCCGGTGCAACCGACGTAACTGGTATCAGCAAGCAGGTCCGTCGTAAGGCTTGTGCCGTAAACAGTCACGTTCGATTCATTGGTATAAGTTCCGGTGTACGTCAATTCGGTAACACCGTCCGCCGCAATCGAATATGCGCTAGGCGTCAGTTTTAGGCTCACGCGCGGCGCATCGACCATAACCGCCAAAGGCTCGGGTATCTGAACACCGAAATCACTGACCACTGACGCTTGGTTGTTGTACACGCCCGCATCTGATGCGGCCATGGCTTCGAAGGTAAGGGTCAAACTCGACCCCGGACTGACTGCAATCGAAGGGGACAGGCTCCAGGTGAGCACCTGGCCACTCACAGCCGGTTCATTGGTCGTCGCACCGCTGGCACTGCTCGCCACGTAACTGAACCCATCCGGCAGAGTATTCACAAACTGATTCACTGCCAACGGGTCCGCTGCACCCGCAGGATTGCTGATGCTGATTGTGAACTCAACCGTATCGCCAACGCCCACTTCGGTTTTATCCACACTTTGACTGACCGCCGGCGCTAGGCCACAAATATTGATCGCGGTGCCGATGACCGCCACCTGGCTGCCGGTGACGTCCGGGTTGCCGTACCAGTTCTCGCTGACGATGGGCGTGAGTGTAGGGCTGTGATCAGGAAACACCGCTTGCTGGCCAGCCGCCCAGGCACCGCCCACATAGATGTGATTTGCACTGTCGCCACTAAGATATGAAAAGGTCCGGTTGTCTATACCGGAAGGGGTCATGCCATCATCGACCAACAGGTTGTCATCAAGCGCCTGGGCGGCGATCAGGTATTGGCCCTTTGGCACGCCCGCAGAGTCCCACGTACCCGTCCAGGTATTAAGGGTGCCGTCCACCAGGGTGGCATCATCTGCCTTGATCCAAGTACTGCCCGTATCCGCCGTGGTCGCCTCGCCGTCGCCGTTGCGGTCGAACCAGTAAAAAAATTCCACTGCCTGCACTGAAGTCACCACGCTACCATTTTGGAGCGCGAGCGTATCCTGCACCCGCGCCTGCAATTTGTAGCTGCCAGGGCAGCTCGCCGGAGGGGTAGCATTAATCTCAGCGATAATTGGCTGGCTGTAGGGTTCCGTTTGGTTAAACGATAAATAGTCACCAAAAGGGCCAACTGTGCCAGTATCCGCAACCCAGTTTTTGGATATGGCGCAATCTTTTTGCAGGGGATTATTGAGACTATTGGCGGTGCAGAACATCATCGCTATCGGTGTGCTGCGGGTAATTTTCGGTCCACCCAAAGCAGAGGCGTCGAGCATTGCCACCGGGATCTGATAATCCACGAAATACTCGTTACAAGAGTTCTTTGAAACCAACTTCGCGCGGGTGGTGCCATAGTCCCAACTGGTCTCGGCCGAACCATTCGGCCAGCTGTCCAGAGGACTGAGGCTGTTCTGGAAATTCAAAATACCGCCGCTTGCTCCGGTGAAGGCGGTAGGGTTGTGGCCAAGCAGGTGCACATAGGGATCGTTGGCATAATCAAGCGAATGGCTTGCCGATTCCCCCCAAATGCCTGCCAGGATGTCCACCTCCTGCCCAGGGGAGCCCACCGAACCATCCAGATGCGCCGCCAGTGAACGAAAACCGGAACCTTCAATATCAAAAAAAACCGTCCACAATGCTGACGACCAGGGGTTACCTGCGCTGGCTCTGCCCGCGTTAGGTCCCGTGGCGTAATTGTGCGCAGGCGCCTCTACGCGCCAACGAAACATCAATACATCATCAGCCTCGGTCGCACCCTGATACAGGGCGTAATATATGCTGGGCAAGCTTCGATCATCGCAGGAGGATGACACATTGACATAACTCTGCGGCGCAGTACCGCCATTGGAGGTATCCTTATTGCGCGCATCAGCCAAGTCGTTTTGAAAACGTGTGTAGGGCTGCCAATCGCCGCAAGTGGTGCCGCAGTCCTTTGCATCGGCTGGCTCGGCCGGCCACGCAATGGGTTGATAATGAACCGCCGCACCAGCACCACTCTGCCACTCGGGAGGAAAAGGATCGGCAACCGCAGAGAGCGCAAAGAAAAAACCTACAAGACAAACGCCGATTTTTAATCCGTATGACATCAAAGATTCTCCAATTTGAATCGAGCACCTTTCAAGAATAGAAGTGCGCTTCCTTTCAATATGGAACGGATTGGCATGACTGGAGTGGTTATCATTAAACAAATGAATATCAAACCCTTGATAACCATGAATACGTTAAATATGAAGTATCTGAACGGTGTGATGAGGTGGTGGTGAACTAAGACAGAACCGCGCCGGTTGCAGCACTTAGCTCGCTCTGAACCTATTGCGCTTAAAACATTAAGGTAATCTTTGGCATGAGCTCAAGCCTGAGCTTGCTCTGTGTTGGGCAAGGCCTACCGCATCCACCCAAAAGCGTGCAATCGGCAATGGCCTGTTAAGGTGATTTTTGGTGCCACTTAAGCCGAAAGGCGAGATGGTGTCAGTGAATGCAGATAATTTCGAGAAAAGACAGCCCCCGTCTTACATCTCCACCACATGCGCCTCGGCAACGTCTTTATCTGTCAATTTTTGCCGTAAGTCTAGCAAATCAAAATTATCCAAAAGCGGGCCGACAAACACTTTATACAAATTCCGCGCTTGCTCTTTTCGAATAAACACGGGGTAACCTGTAATCTGGGTGGTGCGTGACTTCAATTGCTCTGCACTGCTACGTTGACTAAACGCACCAAGCTGCAAATACGTCATTTTTGTTTCTGTTTTTTGAGGTGTTGAGCGTGCCAATATGGGGGATTGGGTGTCCACCACATCGATGCGAACCTTAGCGGTACCCTTGGAGTGAAACCCTAACTTTTTAGCCGCCGTATAGCTTAGATCAATAATACGATCACTGTGGAATGGCCCTCGGTCATTCACGCGAACAGTCACTTGTTTATGGTTGGCGAGGTTTGTCACCACCACATAACAGGGAATGGGTAGTGTTTTGTGGGCGGCAGACATACCGTACATGTCATAAACTTCACCATTGGATGTTTTACGGCCATGAAACTTATTACCATACCAAGAGGCATACCCCGTTTGAGAAAACCCTCGGGTATCGAAATTGATATGGTAGGTCTTGCCAAGCACGGTATAAGGGGATTTATTACCCGCGAGGGTGACCATCTCGTGCGTAGGAGTCGCATCGGGAATATGGTCCACCTCAACTTCATGACTGGGGCCACTGTCTTTTTCATGGGCCGGCGCTGGGCCCACTTTGATATTGATCTCCTCCAAGGCAGGACGCGTTTGCGTAGACCCACAACCGGCAAGCCATAACCCCGTAATAGCGATAAAAGTACTAACAAAAAACCAACGCATTATGATGACCGACTGTTGATTTGTTGCTTTCGCAACGCTAAGACCTCTTTACTTAACTCCCACACTGCGCGCGCGTACATGTGGCTGCGATTATAGCGCGTAATCACATAAAAGTTATTAAATCCCAAAAGGTATTCCGGCCCATCGGGCTGATCATATTCCAACAGTACGGCGGGCTCCTCGCTTAAGCCCGTAAAATTGCCTACGAGCTTTTGCGCTTGCCACTGACTCACTTGCATACTGGGGCGGCTGCCAGTATTCACGTTAAATGCTTCATGGGTTGGCTTATTTTGGCTTGGCAGTGTGACAGGCAACAGCACTTGCTTACCGTTTTGCCAACCATGAGCTTTAAAGTAGTTGGCCACACTGGCAATGGCATCTTGCTTGTTGTTCCAAATATCAGCGACGCCATCACCATCATAATCACGAGCGTACCGCCGATAACTGCTGGGGATAAATTGACCGTACCCCATCGCACCGGCATAGGAGCCCATCAGTTTTAAGGGGTTTTGCTGCTGCTCTTTCGTTAACAGAAAAAACGCCTCAAGTTGAGAGGTAAAAAACTTGCTTCTGGGTGGGTAATCAAAACCCAGTGTGGTTAAGGCATCTATCACACGGTAGCTGCCCATATAACGGCCATAGCGTGTTTCCACACCAATAATCGCCACAATAATCTCTGGCGCGACGCCATATTGTTCGCTCACTTTACTTAGGGTATCTGCATTCTCTTCCCAAAAGGCAACACCTTGCGCCACACGATCAGCGCCGAGAAAAATATTTCGGTATTCATGCCAAGGCTTGGTTTTTTCAGCTGGGCGCGCAATGGCATCCAAGATGCTTTGCTTTTTTTCTGCCTGCGCCAATACGGAAGTGATCGCCTCGCGCGTAAAGCCGTGCTCTTTTACCATCTTTTGCAAAAAAGCTTCCGCCTTCGAGTGGGTAGCATAAGAGGTTGTCTCGCTTGCCATTGCAACAGAGGATACCGCCACCGGCGCCATAACCAAACTCAACACTGAAATCAGTTTTTTTAATAACATGGTCACCCTTGTTTTAATTCCTAAGGTTCCTTAGTGGTTGCTCACCGCTCTGCTATTGTTTTTAGAAACCCCCTCAAAAATAGAGATTTCTGTAAAGGCAAGGCTCGAGCGTTTCGAAAAGCGCAGTTTACGGGTGTAAATGAACATTTGAGACAGGTTCTATATGGTCACCTTTTTGCGCTCGGTGGCCACGGCCATTAGCAGCCCAAACCCTAGCATCAGAGTAATCAACGATGTGCCCCCTAAGCTCACCAAAGGTAAGGGGACGCCCACAATGGGCAGCAACCCCGACACCATACCAATATTGACAAATACATAGACCATAAAGGTTAAGGTAATACTCCCCGCCAACACACGCCCGAAGGTAGTTTGCGCGTTTGCAGCGATCCAAATACCACGGCTGATCACACAAAAATACAGGCACAACAAGAGCAAGACTCCCTTCAACCCAAATTCTTCTGCAAGTACCGCAATAATAAAATCCGTATGGCTTTCGGGTAAAAAGTCTAGTTGGGATTGCGTGCCGGCTCCCCAGCCTTTACCGGCCCATCCCCCTGAGCCGATGGCAATTTTAGACTGGATAATATTCCAGCCTGCACCCAGTTTATCCGCACTAGGGTCCAATAACGTAAGAACTCGCTGCTTTTGGTAATCGTGCATCACAAAATGCCACATGGGCCAACTGCCGCTCACCACCAAAACCAACGCGCCAACAATATATCGCCAGGGCAAACCCGCCAGAAATAGGCCTATCAAGCCTGAAACGGACACCAACAATGCGGTCCCTAAATCAGGCTGTTTCAATATCAACATCGCAGGCAACACAACAATGACCAATGACACCAATATATGCTTAAAGCGGGGTGGCAGCACACGCGTTGAGAAATACGCGGCAATACTGATGGGCACCGCCAATTTGAGGACTTCAGAGGGTTGAAAACGCACCACGCCTAAATTTAACCAACGCTGTGCACCCTTGGCACCAACCCCGGCCACCAACACCAGTATGAGTAACAAAAGCCCTGCGAAATAAAACCAATAAGCCCAGCGCTCTAAAAAATGCAGGTTAACTTGCGCCACACAAAACATGGCACCATAGGCCAAGGTAAAAAACACCACTTGGCGTTTGATCATATAGGGGCTATAACCACTGGCGCTCATTAACACCGTGATACCGTATGCGGTTAACAACATTAAGCTCAGTAGTAACAGTGGGTCCACATGGATGATGCGCCAGAAGCTTTCACTGCGTTTAAAGTGGGTATTGGAGTCCGGTAGCTGGCGAACAAAATCTTTATTCGGGCTCATTGTTTACCTCAACCGAAGCCTGTATCGCCTTTTCGTCAGTCGGCGTCTTCGCCAGCCCAAACCAGGTATCAAACATGGCACGAGCCACGGGGGCAGCTGTACTCGAGCCGTGCTCACCATTTTCAACAATCACTGCCACGGCCACCTCGGGATGGTCCGCAGGCGCATAGGCGATGAATAATGCATGGTCTCGATTACGAGCGTGTACCTTATCGCGGTCGTATTCTTCATCCTGTGCGATGCCAATCACCTGTGCCGTACCCGTTTTGCCTGCAACCTTATAGGGCAGATCTTTAGCGATGATTTTTGCAGTGCCATGCACACTGTGTACAACACCCTCCATTGCATGGCTGATATAGTCCCAGTGACGGTCCTCCACAATTAAGTGATGCACCAATTCCGGCTCGTTTACGGTTTCATTCACTCGCGCCACAATTTGCGGCTTCCGATGGTGGCCTCGGCCCGCAAGTGTTGCGGTCATAACCGCCAATTGCAATGGTGTGGTCAACACATCCCCCTGGCCAATGCTCACGTTTAAACTGTCACCGGGAAACCACGGTAACCCACGGGCCCCACGCTTCCAAGGGCGAGACGGCCACAGGCCGCTGCGCTCGTTGGGGATATCTATCTCGGTTTTGGCGCCCAAGCCAAATTCCACGCCCACCGGGTGCATGCGGTCAATACCCATACGCACAGCCAGATCATAAAAATAGGTATCGCAGGATTCCACCACCGCCTGCCGTAAATCCACGCTTTTGCCATGCCCCCATTTCTTCCAATCCCGGTACAAACGGTCGTCGTTTTCCAGCTGGTAATAGCCGGGGTCGTAGATCGTCCATTGCGGCGTCACGACACCAAAATGCAATCCACCCAATCCCAACATGGGCTTTAAGGTGGAGCCCGGTGGGTACTGCCCCTGAATGGTACGGTTAAACAAAGGAAGGTCTTTGGATTCGTTCAGTTCTTTATAGTCCTTAAAGCTAATACCCGTTACAAACAAATTGGGGTCAAAGCTTGGCGAGCTGACCGCAGCCAATACGCCACCGGTGGCAACTTCAATCATCACAATGGCACCACGCTCCCCTTCCAGGGCCTTGGCACCCGCCTGCTGCAGTTGCACATCCAAGTGCAAATACAAATCTTGCCCTGGCACGGGATCGGTACGCTCCAGCACACGTAACATACGCCCATGGGCGTTTACTTCCACATGGGCATTGCCCACTTCCCCCAACAACAAAGGCTCATAAAATTTCTCTAGCCCAATTTTGCCAATGGTGTGGGTTCCGTTGTAACGCCGGTATTCTTCGGGGTCAAAATTGCTCAATTCGCGCTCATTGATTTGCCCAACATACCCCAGGGTATGTGCAAACAATGACCCATAAGGGTAATGACGCACCAACTGTGCCTCTACCTCTACCCCATCCAGTTGGTATTCATTAACTGCAATACGAGCGATCTCTTCTTCCGTTAAGCGGTAGCGCAAGGCAACAGACTCATAGGGACGCCGCCGTTGTCGCAAGGCCCGATAAAAGTTTTTGCGGTCCTTGTCGTCCACGTCTATCAACGCTGCAACAGCATCAATGGTTTGCTCTAGGTCGTGAGTGCGCTCTTTAACAATGGTTAAGGCAAAACTGGCGCGATTGTCGGCCAGCAAAACGCCATTGCGGTCATAAATCAAACCGCGCGTGGGTGGGATGGGTTGAACTTGGATACGGTTGCTGTCTGATTGCGTGACGTAATCGTCGTAGTGCACAATTTGCAGCGAGTAAAAGCGTACAATTAATACACCGAACAAAACCAATACAATCAAAAACGACACAGCAGCACGACTCTGAAACAAGCGCGCTTCACTTTTGTAGTCTTTAAAATGTCGATGTTCGTCAGCAGGCGGCGTTCTGGGCATAGGCTGTTATTGTATGAGGTGACGCCTTCATTTAAACGTGAACTGTACCCCTATTGTAGCGGCAACAGCCCTATTTATTCAGACTATTTGTGGTAAGGATGGTTTTGTAAAATGGTCCAGGCGCGATACAACTGCTCGATAAATACAATTCTGACCAATGGGTGCGGCAACGTCAGGTTCGACATGGACCATTTGGCATCCGCGTGACGCAGGCAATCTTCGTCAAACCCATCCGGCCCACCAATCACAAACGCCACATCCTGCCCCACCATTTGCCATTGCGCGAGGTTCTCTGCCAAGGTCTCTGTACTCCAGGGTTTACCTTTAACATCCAAAAATACCTTAATCGTGGGCTTGGGCATGGCATTGAGTATCGCCTGCCCTTCTAAGGCTTTGACTTTGCGCAGGTCACTGTTTTTAGTGCGGTGGGCAAGTGGCAGCTCCACTAACTGGGGTGTTAGCTCTTTGGGCAAACGCTTGTTAAATTCTTCATAACCCGCTTGCACCCAAGCGGGCATTTTGCCCCCCACGGCAATCAGCTGTAACTTCATTCTGCAGGCGGGGCAGAGGCATCACGGTTTGAAGGCACTTTCGACCACAGTTTTTCCAGCTCGTAGAAGTCTCGGGCTTGCTCTTGCATCACATGAACCACCGTATCGCCATAGTCCACCAATACCCATTCACCCTCTTCCAGTCCCTCGACACCCATGGGGCGATACCCCTTGGGTTTGAGCTCTTCCACCACATTATTGGCCAGCGACTTCACATGCCGCGAGGAGGTGCCATTGACGATAATCAAGTGGTCCATCACATCTGACAACTCGGTGACGTCCAGTTGGACAATTTTTTGGCCCTTTAAATTCTCTAGGGCTTCTACAATGTGCTGGTTTAAATCATTACTCATATTCAATCACTATGCTCGGTATAACTTCTCTGAGTGTATGTATTGCCTAACCGGTTCACAAACCAAGTAAGCAGGTGTTTGCCCCTTTTGCACAGCGGTACGAATATCCGTAGAGGCCACGGAAACCGGAGGCATGCTAACAAATGCCACCGCACCTGAGGCTCCAAGCGCGCAGGCTGCCACTGGTTGCCCCACCACTGCAGAGACCCCTGGGGCAAACCCATCGGCAGCCCCTGGGCGGTTCACTACCACCAGGTTGGCAAACTCCAACAAACGTTGCCACTGGTGCCAGGTGTGTAAATTGGCCCAACTGTCTTGTCCAATCACCCAAGCTAAGCGATCACTGGGGTATTGCGCCCTTAAAGCGGCCAAGGTATCCACAGTATAAGACGGGCCGGTGCGTTCCAGCTCAAGCGTGGCGATCTCAAATTGGCCCACACTCAATGTATTTAACTCCCCAACGGCCAATTTCAACATTGCCAGGCGATGCGCATCGCTAATCACAGGTGCGGTTTTATGAGGGGGTTGCCTTAATGGCACAAAGGTAACGCCGTGGGCGCTGCACTGCTCACAAGCAGCAAGCGCCATGCGTAAGTGGCCAATGTGGATAGGGTTAAAGGTGCCGCCCAAAAACAGCCGCGTGGTCATCACTCGCGAATTTGCCCATCACCCAAAACGACCCATTTTTGCGATGTGAGGCCTTCCATTCCCACCGGCCCACGTGCGTGGATTTTATCCGTAGAAATCCCAATTTCAGCACCAAGACCGTATTCAAACCCATCCGCAAAGCGGGTGGAAACATTAACCATGACGGAGCTGGAATCCACCTCCGTCAAAAATTGCCGGGCCAAGGTGTAGTTGTCAGTAACAATGGCATCGGTATGGTGCGACCCGTAGTGGTTAATATGGGCAGTGGCCTCATCAAAGCTTTCGACTACTTTAATGGCCAATATGGGTGCCAAATACTCTGCAGCCCAATCTTCTTCTGTGGCGGCTTTGGCAGTAATAATGGCCTGGGTTTGCGCACACCCGCGCAACTCTACGCCTTTTTCGGCATAGGCCTCAGCCAGTTTGGGCAACAACTCGGCGGCCACCGCCGTATGCACCAGCAACGTCTCCATCGCGTTGCACACGCCATATCGGTGAGTTTTAGCATTGATGGCAATTTTAAGGGCTTTTTCAAGGTCCGCCTGCGCATCCACATAAACATGGCATACGCCATCTAAGTGTTTAATCACGGGAACACGCGCTTCATTGGCAATGCGCTCTATCAACCCTCTCCCGCCCCGTGGAACAATCACATCCACATAGTCCGGCATGGTAATCAGCTCGCCTACCGCCGCACGGTCTGTGGTTTCGACTACCTGCACCGCCGCCGGAGGTAAACCCACTTGCTTTAGCCCCGCAGCAATACACTGGGCGATGGCGCGGTTGGATAAAATCGCCTCACTGCCACCGCGCAATATGGCGGCGTTGCCGGATTTTAAACAAAGGCTCGCAGCATCAACGGTCACGTTCGGACGCGACTCGTAAATAATGCCAATCACCCCTAAAGGCACCCGCATTTTACCCAGTTGAATGCCACTGGGGCGGTAGGCCATATCGGTAATGGCACCGCAAGGGTCCGGCAAAGCCACCACTTGGTGTAGCCCCTCTATCATGCCATCCACCCGAGCAGGCGTAAGCTCCAACCGGTCTAACAAAGCCGCGTCTAAACCACTGTTTTGCCCGTTAGCCATATCGGTAGCATTGGCGTCTGCCAGGCTGCCACGAGAGGCCTCAATTTGCTCAGCAATGGCCAATAAGGCCTGATTTTTTACTTCAGAATGCGCACGCGCCATGGCACGCGAAGCTTCTCGCGCCGCCTGCCCAACCTCGCTCATATATGCTTTAACGTTCATATCCGTGCCAAAAACTCAAAAACAGCTGCCCAGTATACCAATTATCGCCCAATAGTCCGACCACCGCGACCAAAGGGTTGACCGAGTCGTGTGTGGGTTCATGCGACGGGTATCAAAGTAATCTATATGGAACAGTAAGGGATGGCCAACTGGGGCGAAGGCTCGCATACGGCAAACCTCGTGACAACACAAGACCAACCCACACTGGACATACCCAACCTGAAGAAATAAGTCGTGACGACAGAAGTGTTTCAAATCCAGGCAGTACCGCATATGGTCGGCAAATTCAGCTACAATTAGGCTAACTTATTAGGTTTGGTCAATTATGCATTCCCGAAAAATTGCGGTCATTGGGCTTGGCTATGTAGGCCTGCCAGTCGCTGTTGCATTTGGCAAGCAAAGCGCGGTAGTCGGCTTTGATATTAACGCTGAACGTATTCAGAACTTGAACAATGGTTATGATGAAACCAACGAATACTCCCCCGAGGACCTAAAAGACACAGACATTCAATATACAACAGATATCGAGCAGCTAAAAAAAGCTGATTTTTTTATCATCACCGTCCCCACACCCATTACCAAAGCCAAACAGCCAGATCTGCGCCCGCTAATCAAAGCCTCAGAGACCATCGCCTCTGCCCTGAAAAAAGGCGATGTGGTGGTGTACGAATCCACGGTGTACCCCGGCACCACTGAAGAAAAATGCATACCGGTATTGGAAAAACTCACTGGCCTAAAAGCCGGCACAGATTTTGGCGTGGGTTACTCACCCGAAAGAATCAACCCAGGCGATAAAGAACACACCTTCACCAATATACTCAAGATTGTTTCCGGCTTAACCCCTCACGATTTAGACACCATTGCCGACACCTACCTATCCGTTGTAACCGCTGGGGTTCACAAATCACCGTCGATCAAAGTCGCAGAAGCCGCAAAGGTTATCGAAAACACTCAACGTGACTTGAATATTGCACTGATGAACGAGCTCACGATTATTTTTGATCGAATGGGCATCAGTGTGTACGACGTTCTGGATGCGGCCGGTACCAAATGGAACTTCTTACCCTTTAAGCCTGGTTTAGTGGGCGGGCACTGTATAGGGGTAGACCCCTACTACCTCACCCACAAAGCACAAAAAGTGGGCTACAACCCGGAAGTCATCCTGGCAGGGCGCCGCATTAATGACAACATGAGCATTTTTATCGCCCAAAAAATCATTAAAACGATGATACTGGAAGGACTTCAAGTGAAAGGTGCGAAGGTAGGCGTATACGGTATTACGTTTAAGGAGAATTGCCCGGATACACGTAATTCTAAAGTTTTTGACATGATTGAAGAATTGGAAAGTTATGGCATAGAAATTGTGGCGTTTGATCCAGTGGCAAAGCAAAACAAGCATGTTAAATTCCCCCTGAAAACCCTCAACAAAAGAACAATGAATGAGCTAGTGGCGTTAATAGTAGCGGTACCCCACAACGAGCTTAAAGAACTAGAGCTGGAATTATTGGCAAGCGGCCAAAATGAATTACACGTGTTTGATATTAAGAATGTGATCTCCGAGGTTTCACACCAGCACACCAAAGTCCATAAATTTTAACAAGAAGATTTTCGATTGAGAGAACCTAGAGCCACTAGCAACGACTTCAAACTTTCTTATCGCGCAGATATCGAAGGCCTTAGGGCCGTTGCCGTATTGCTCGTCATAGGTGCGCATGCTGGAATTCCTTATTTACAAGGTGGTTTTGTTGGAGTAGACGTATTCTTCGTAATTTCTGGCTACTTAATCACCGGAATTTTGCACTCCGAGTATCAAGTTAATCGCAATATTGACTTCCTCCGTTTTTACGCAAAAAGATTCAAACGGCTGTTACCTGCGCTTTTATTTACAATCATCGGTACAGCTATTATCGCATACACCCTACTTCCAATGACAAGTCAGTCTACCCAAGCCGCAGCTGCGGCAGCCTCGATATTATGGATTAGTAATTTCTACTTTACCTTTCGCGAAATCAGTTATTTCGGAGACTCTGGAATAGAAAACTTGTATCTTCACACATGGTCCCTTGGTGTAGAAGAGCAATTTTACTTAATATGGCCCCTTATAATTCTATTAATTTCTTCTTCATGTTTTTTGTGTTCAATTAAAAGCAATCTAAAACTACTCTTTGGCGTTGCATCGTTAGTGGTAGTGTCCTATCTAGCTTGCTTGTGGCTGTCTTATAAATATCCGATCTCAGCATACTATCTTATGCCGCCTCGCATATGGCAGTTTGGCGTCGGAGCCCTTGGTTTTTTTATAAACCAAAACTACAATCTCGATATAAGAAAGCCTCTTGTACCGCTATTGGGATGGATAGGAATTACTCTAATTCTAATCAGTGCGATTTTTATAACAGAGAAAACTATTTACCCCGGAACCGCCGCCTTAATGCCAACATTCGGTACCCTTTTATTACTTGTTGTGAGAGCTATCGAAATTCAGGGGAATGGCATCACCACCTATACGACCGGTTGCCTCTTATCTACCAAACCCTTTGTTTACATAGGAAAAATTTCGTACTCGTGGTACCTCTGGCATTGGCCTGCTCTAGCAATTGGACACATCGTATTTAACAATTCAAATCTATCGTCAAATTTATTATCAGTACTATGCTCTATCTGTATTGCTCACCTATCATTTCGTTTCATTGAAAGACCGACTAGAAACCTATCATTGAGGACTAAAAATAGAAGAAATTGGATAATAGCTATATCGATTTTTACAATGATTCTGGTCAATTCTCAATTTGTGAGCTGGCAAAATAAAGTGATTTTAGAAAATGCCATGACAAATGTTGATCCAATTTATTATTCCAAGTTTGATACGCCTGCGATTTACTCTTTGGGCTGCGACGACTGGTATCATAGCGCCGACTTAAAACCGTGTATCTTTGGCAACACTGATGCAGATAAGACTATATTAATCGCTGGGGATAGCATAGGACTCCAATGGTTTCCAGCAATTGCTGAAATCTATTCTGAAGAAAGCTGGAAAATCATTGCGATCACTAAATCGAGTTGTCCCTTAGTAAATACTCCGTTCTTTTATAGCAGGATTAAGCGGGAATTCCGTGAGTGCACTGAGTGGCGACAGGAGTTGGTTCAATACATAAACGAAACAAAGCCAAGCGTATTGGTACTGGGATCTTCGAGTCGATACGAGTTTAGCGACCAACAGTGGCTCCAGGGTACAAATCAATTTTTCTCTCAAATATCATCTTCGAGTGAGCATATTTACGTACTTAGGCCCACCCCTGCTTTAGAAGTAGATATTAATGCTTGCCATGAAGAACTCCGCACAAACAATCCAGATAGCATTTCGCATTGCGTCCAACCATACGAAAATATTAACTCTACCGCCTGGGAAGTCATTCTCGACATAACTTCAAACTATGGCAATGTCCACACTGTCGACATGAATTCATTTGTTTGTCCTTCTCAAACTTGTTCACTTTATTCGAATAACCTAATCGCGTATAGAGACCGATCTCATTTAACCAGCACCTATGTAAAATCCCTGAGCCCCCAATTGAAACATCAGTTGTTTGCCGATCTCCCTGTGGAGCCTTCAAAACAAAGGGATCACGATAAACATTTTCCCAGCCTCAACTGACGTATTTAGAATTATGGGGCAAAGATGTATTATATATTTTTAAGCGATTTACTTAACTACTCATGAACCAAAATAAAGAAGCGGCACAATGCCTAACTGCAATATTTGATCTAAAATCTTCAGCAGTAATAGAGGCCATTAAGAAAATATCCGCAAGTGGTATGAACGACCTTGCGTGCTCCCTAATTAGAATTTCGGCGTCGCGCCCAGGACATCCACCTTTTTTCTATCAGAGCCTGTTCAATGTATGGGATAAGCTATCGAGGCCTAAATTAAAGCCAATTGCCAGATATCAAAAAACATTGTTGCTCACTGACATCACAGCGAACCCCATAAGGTTACCAATGCAACCTATGGCTGCAGCCATAGGCGTCCATCTTGATTGCGATCTTCAAGATTTTTACTCGGTCGAACAGACCATCTTAAACCTAACTAGGCAAGACCTAACCAGCTCGGCCTTAGATTTAAAATCAATTCTACTTAAATAATAAGAGAAGCCTCAAAAAAAGAAGTGAAAACATGCTAACAGTCAACGAGAACTACCGCCTAAAAAAAATGGCTGAAAAAGTCAAGGATGCTCACTCGGTCTTAGATATTGGATTTTCAGACAAACCAAATCCATATTTGGCAAATGAATCCGTAATCGGAATAGACATCCAACACACAAACAAGCCTGAAAATTATTCGAGAATTTTTTTTGGTCTAATTGAAGATTACGTGAAACAGTCAGATAACAAAGTAGATGCTATTCTTGCCGGAGAAATTATTGAGCACCTGGAGAATCCACTGCACTTCCTTGGAGCTTGCCACTCTGCGCTAAAACACGGAGGATCGCTTGTCATATCTACTCCAAACCCAAACTCATTTATTGAGAGAGTGCTGACACTAACGCTTTCAAGAAAGTTTTTTTATACAGAAGATCATCTATATATATTTCCGCAAAGGTGGCTTATACGCTTGGTAGAATACTCGGGGTTCACAAATGTATCTCTAATATCAGGAGGGTTTCCACTGCCATTTTTTGGAACAATTCCATTCCCTAGACCATGGTGCCATCAGACTATTTTGGTGGCTCAAAAAAAATGAGTTTATTGAAATCAATACTTTCTTTTTTTCTCTTTTCTATTTCTTTATACTATATTGCGATTTTTGTAAATACTGAGATATCAGCATTTTCTCTTCGAGAATTTCCTTTTTCTTGCAACACCATAGCTTTTGTTACCCTAATTACGATGCTGGCACATTTTATTAATAGTGTCATGTGGTGGCGATTGGGTTTACGATCCAAGATAACTAGCGACTTCTTCGAATCTTACAAAGCATTTTCAAACTCTCGCTTAGCTCGATACGCTCCTGGCAAGATTTTGGTGTTCGCCTCTCGTGCGATGGCTCATAACACTGCATCAAAAATAACTATAGCCAGCGCAATGATAATCGAGTTTCTTGCATCCTTCACGCTTACGCTCTTGTTTGGATTGGTGGGGCTCTTGCTATATGACGACAAGCTATCTATTGACATAGTTCAACCGCTGACCCTGAAAGTCCTGTCATTTGTAGCCTTAGCCGCCCTCATTTCACTTATAGCGTTGAGAAACGTTTTCAAAAATACGATGCAAATTTTTGAAGCTATTACGCTTAAAAATCTGTTTAGCTCCATATTACTTTTATTACCAGTCTACATATTGCACGGATCGGCTTTTTGGCTTCTATTACAAACCAACACAACTCCAGACATAAGTGGCATCTTCTTAATCGTATCTATCTACTATATAGCTGCGCTGATCGGACAAACTGCCATTTTCATACCCGCTGGCCTAGGCGTTCGTGAAGCCACTTTACTTGCTCTTCTTTCCCATGCGATTGCAGTGGACAGCACAGTGCTAGGGTTTTCAATAATTACAATTCGGCTAATATTGATTTTTTCAGAAATAGTTCACTCTTTAATCGCATCCATACTATTTACGCTCACTGCTAGCAAAAAGTGAATTAATAGTTTCTAGGAAAAGCGGCACTGGGCTTTCCATATCCGCTCGAAGCATATCAGATCTATTTTGCATTTCCCCCGTCGTATTCAACTCTAATACTTCGCAGACTGACTGCATCGCACCACTGAGATCATCGGGGGAATGATTGAATATCAGCCGGTAAGACTCTATAGATTGAAACGCTGTGAGATTACCTCCAAAATCACTAAGCCGGACCACTCCCGTACCTAGAACGCTGGACTCTAGTGCCATGCTTAGACTATCTGTTACAAGGCAGCACGCGGACCTTAATGTGATATGAATGAATTGCACTGGTATTTTTAGCTTATAATCTTCAAGCTCTTTGGGTAGCGGCTTTTCACTAGAAATAACAATTCGATATTGCCCTTCATATTTTTTGAGCATATTTATAATGAACTGAGTTGAGATACCCCTTTTACCCACGTCATGATGCGCTGAAAGAGCTGATAGCCTTATCAATATATATTTTTTACCCAGAAGGTCTAATAGTTCAAGAGGTGCACTCTCAGAATTCGTCTGACCGCCGGTTTCGAGATACGCCAATTCATTCATCCCTTTAAACCGTAAAGCTTTGGTGTGATATTTTCCCATTCTTAAGTCTTGAGGACAAATTACATATTTTGCAAATGGGTAAGATGTTGCAGCAATCAAAGGAACAATGTCGATATCATCATCATTGAATGAAATTGAAGGAACGCCACACAAATAGGCTCCTATATTACCCGCACCATACTTTGTAATCCAGCAATCTACTTTGTATGACCGAGTGATCAATATTACTTTGAATATATTGGAAAATAATTCAAAAGCATTTCCAAATATACCACTTTTCGCTTTAGATATAACTCTATACTCAATCTTTAAGCTACTTGCAAGCTCTATCAGAATATCTTTATCTCTCAGCACCCATAATACCTGGTATTCTTCGCTAAGCTTTTTGTATATTGAGTACATCAACCATAGCTGTGCCGGATGCGCAGGAAACAAGGCAATTTTAAATCTCATGTAAAATATTCTTCAATCTTATCCAGTATAATTTCTGACGGCATTGCCTCACCTAAATATTTAATAGGAGCGGGAATAGATTCTGCTGAGGTCATTGCAATTAGCTCGGGTAAAGACAATTCATTTTCTCCAAAGAATAGTTTAAGCCTTCCCGAACTCAAAAGTTCAGTCCACTCGGTTCTATCTCTGAGCAAGACTACTGATTTTTCTAAAAAGCAAGCCTCCTTTTGCAGGCCACCAGAATCTGTCACTATGGCAGAAGCATGCTTGATTAGACAAATCATTTCTATGAAACCTACCGGCGTTATAACTTCGCAAGTTGATGAAATGTCCGAAAGCTTATTACACTGTCTCAATGCTTTTTCAGTTCGAGGATGCATTGGAAAGATAACTCGTGTACTTCTCGCAACGCTACATATTTCTTCAGAAATCTTTTTTAATCTCTCCTGATTATCTGTGTTTTCTGAGCGATGAAAAGTCACTAGAACATAGGGGTCTTGAGCAAGTGAATGTGCACTTATGAAATCTGTGCATTTATGTGCGTAAGGTTCAAATATTCTAAGCGATTCCAGCATAATATCACCGGAAACAACTAAGTGTTCTGCGCCTATCCCTTCTTTTCTAAGCTGTTGTTTAGATTGCTCATTTGGACAAAAATGGAGGTCGGCTATTCTATCTGATATGACCCTATTGATTTCTTCAGGCATGGCTTTGTCGAAAGATCTCAAACCTGCCTCCACATGCGCGAGTGCAATATTAGATTTCACTGCAGCTATTGCTCCGGCTAGAGTCGAGTTTGTATCCCCATAAACTAGGACTAAATTATAATGATTCGCTTGAAGGACTCCGCCTATTCCTTCAATCATTTTCGCCATTTGAGCACACTGAGTGAAGGATCCAATGTTCAACTCATACTTAGGCTTAGGAATATCTAATTGTTCAAAAAAAATGTCAGACATAAATCCATCGTAATGTTGGCCAGTATGAAGCAGATGCTCTTCAATATTGTCTTTTCGGGCAATCCGGCTCGATAAACTAGCCGCTTTAATAAACTGCGGTCGAGCACCTAAAACTGTCAGGATTCTAACTCTTTTTCCACTCATTTGAACTCCAGCTAGGCTTTAAGCGCCTTAACAAGGTGATCTATAACATCTGACTGAGTACTTGGATCGATTTCTGGATAGAAAGGTAAGCTTAAAACAGAAGCGCATACCGATTCTGTTATTGGGAGCGAGCATCCTTGCTCTCCCCATTGCCTATAGAGTGGGGTTGGATAATGGACAGCTGCTCCTACTCCTTTAACTTTGAAGTACTCCAGCACCTTCGATCTATCCTCTAGGCGAATTGTATATTGGGCGTACACTGAAGTATTCATTTGATCAATTGTGGGAGTTTGAACATGCTGTAATGTAGGCTCTTGACCTATTAGGCGATCATATTCATTTGCCGCCTTGCGCCGCAATTCGAGCTGACTTTCCAGATGTTTTAGTTTTTCCAATAATACTGCGGCTTGTATGGTATCCAATCGAGAATTAACGCCAGTCATTTCATGTGAATATTTGACGGATTGTCCATGAGAACAAATTTTTCTAATCTTCGTTGCTAGCGTTTCATCACTCGTGAATATGGCGCCACCATCTCCGTAACAGCCAAGCGGCTTCGTGGGAAAGAAGCTGGTTACAGCCACATCGCCGAAAGAACACGCTTTGTTTCCAAGTCTAGTTGATCCAAAACTCTGAGCAGCGTCTTCAACGACAGGGATACCATGAATTCTAGCGATGTCACAAATTTTTTCATACTCTGCAGGCTGCCCGAATATATCTACTGCAACAATTGCCCTAGTTTTACTCGTAATCGCTTTGCTAAGTGAAACTACATCTATATTATATGTTTCAATATTTATATCTGCGTAGACTGGTATCGCCCCCAGTAATCGAATAGCTTCTGCTGCTGCGATAAATGTAAATGCAGAAGTCACTACTTCATCTCCTTGAGAAATCCCCAATGCCATTAAACTTACCAGAATCCCTGCAGTCCCATCAGAGCATGCTATACAATGCCTCACTCCCACATATGATGCCAACTGTTTTTCAAGCTCAGAAACTTCTTGTCCCTGTATAAACTCACCTCTAGCACAAATATTAGAAACCGAACGTTTTACAGCAGGTTGAATTTCTTCAATCAATTTACATTGGTCAAAAAATTTTATCTGATGTCTATTCATCTAATCGACATTCTCCTCCCCTGATAAAATAGCGCTCTTTAGTGATGGGGCAATCACTGACTCCATATTCATTGAACACCAATCGAACACCTGCTTTACTAACCCATCCAACCGTTTGAGCTGGTACACCTACTGAAAGTGCGAAATCGGGCACATCTTTGGTCACTACAGCCCCCGCTCCAATAAAAGCGTATTTACCTATAGTTACACCACATAATATTGTTGCATTTGCTCCTATTGAGGCTCCTTCTCGCACCGATGTCTCTTGGAAATTTTTTCGGCCATTGATAAAGGCTCTGGGTGCTATTACATTCGTAAACACTACCGACGGCCCACAAAATACATTATTCTCTAAACTGACACCCTCGAAAACTGAAACATTGTTTTGTATCTTAACTCCATTACCAACCTTACAAGCTGGGCCAACATATACATTCTGACCAACAACACAATTCTCACCAATACTTGCTCCTGTACAAATATGCGAGAAGTGCCATAAAGTACACCCCTTTCCTATTTGGGCTCCTTCATCGACAATAGCTGACTCATGCTTATGAAACATTTACAATGCCTTTAATATTGGATGATATTCACCGATCAAACCTACAGGTGATTGGTTTCTAATTCTATGAATTAGCTCAATTGATGCCCTGGCATCCGACGGGCGAAACCCTGACCCAGATAGAATATTTTCATAACTCGAAGTGTGTAAATCCTTGAAGCCATCTGAAAACTCAACAACTTCTTCATCGATTATTATTGAGCGAAACGGCTTAAAAGAAAGTTGATTTTCGTGAGGAAGGTACTTCTGATCCGTTGAAAGCAACCACCTAACATCAGCATTCTTAAGCTGTAAAAACCCGGCACATGTCTGCTCATTTGAGATGTTCACAACTGAACTTTCGCATTCACCAAATATCCAGCACAACATATCAAAAAAATGAATCCCAATATTGGTCGCGACGCCTCCAGATTTGCCTTCATTTCCCTTCCATGAATATTTGTACCACGCCCCTCTAGGTGTGACGTAACTTAAATCTATACTATATCGTTTACCTGACGCCGCTTCGCCAATCGCATTTTTTATCTTTAAAATTGTGGGATGAAGCCTAAGTTGCAATATTGTGTTTACACTCTTTTGAAACTCCCTCTCCATGATCTCTAATCCATCTAAGTTCCAAGGATTTAATACTAATGGCTTTTCACAAATAACATCAGCTTTTGACCGCAGCGCAAATCTGCAATGCGAATCATGAAGGTAGTTTGGAGAGCAAATACTGATGTAATCAACTTTGGTTTCCGCTGTACGACGTAATTTATCGACATGACGATCAAATCTTTCAAATTCAGTAAAAAATGCTGCTTTCGGGAAGTAATGATCCAGCACCCCGACCGAATCACTCGGATCTAATCCCACAACAAGATTATTGCTAGTTGACTTAATCGCCTCAAGGTGTCTAGGCGCTACGTAACCAGCCACGCCGATAATCGCAAAATTCTTAGGTGCATCTTTCATAGATAGTGCGCTCTACTCCGAATGATAGATTCAACTCCCAATTTCAAAAATAAATACTACTCTTTGAATATTAGAGAAGTTATTTGCTCTGAAATCAATCCCATTAAAAATACCAGTACAGAAGTACTTAACAACAATGCGCCCATATTTGTGAACCTACCATTGCCAATATAAGTTCCCAAATAATAGACCAAACCAGATACAAAGAACCCCATACTCACTGGTAAAAATATTTTCAATGGAGAAAACAGCGTCCCTATTTTAAATATAATTAGCAAAAATCTAATGCCATCCCGCCAAATATTCATATGACTCTTTGATCCACTGGTGCGACTTTGCACATCTATTGGCTGGTAATCAACTGAGTGGCCTGTTCTAAAAAAGCACATTGTTAATGTTGTAGGGTAGGAGAATTTATTCGGTAAGAGGCTAATAAACTCTAAGGCTTTTTCTCGATCAACTACCCGGAACCCAGATGTTAAATCACAAATTTTATGGCCAACCATCCAGCTGGAAAAAAGATTATAGAATCGATTCGCGAGTGATCGATGGAGATTTGCTTGACCTCTTCCATCACGTGAGCCTACCACCATATCAAAGCCTTCTCTCAGCCTAGCTACCAAGGCTGCGATATCACTTGGTCTATGCTGACCGTCACCATCCATGAATACCACAAAGTTTCTTGATGCCACTCTTAGTCCAGCTTTAATAGCTGCACCATTCCCCTTTGAATATGGGTGTACAATCGCTCGTAGATTCGTATGTGATGACAATATTTCTTGGGTATCGTCTATAGATCCATCATCTATGACTATAACTTCGGCCATCGGGTACAACATGTATATCTCGGGAATTAAGGCCTCCAAGCTTTTAGATTCGTTTTTCGCAGGAATGACAATCGATATATCACTGCCATTCTTATCACTTGATGCTTTGTCACTACTCCCCACTCTCAGGACCTCCACCAGCTACCTCTTTCTTAATCATCATATAAACCTCAGAAGCTTGTTGGTATTCAAAGCTCGAATCACCGTCTACTTGCTTAGCCAAAGCCAGCCTCACTCTAAGGCTTTTTTCTGCAAGCGCTGGATAACCCAGTGTCGCGATGTAACCAGCTCGGCGAATGGCTAACGCCAGCGGAATTATTTTAGATAACGTCGACAACTCAAACTTCTCAGCCTCTTCATACTTATTTTCACTTAGCAATAGCCTTACTTGATATTCATCCATATAGAATGGACCTAGTTTATCTGTGTAGTATTTGTTCTCCCGATAGGCGTCAAGCAATTGTATATACTGATCACTACTTATGGCGTTACAGCTTCCATTAATTATAGCTTTTAAAAGGTTCTCCAATGTAGTGTGAAGCGATCCGTCTGGTGGGTCAGAAGTAAGTTGACGCGATATTGCATCCCAATCGATTGCTGTATTCGACATATCTTCACACGAAGCCGCGATATACTTTATTTTCATAGCTGAAGTATTTGAAATATCTGCTGCTTTTTTTAGATACTGTTTAGCTGCTTCAATATCGTAACCATTTAGCACGCTCTGTCTTGCAGCATTTTCTAGAGCTCTAGAGGAATGAGGATTGTTCTGCGCCCACACACCCGCTGCCTGAATAGGATTCCCCCATAAGTTTGTCCGCGCAAATAGAAAGCCAACTAGGACAACAGCATATCCTACCGCCGATATCATTTTAAGTTTAGTAGATGATATTTTCGAGATTCCCAATACTAAAAGACCAATAATGCCCAAGCTCGGCAAATAATTTCTATGCTCAAATTTCAACTCAAGCATTACAAAAGTGGATTCGAGATACAGTGAGCCATAAAACCACAATACACATAGAAAAATAACTGGGAACTTTTTTCGAACCGCAAAAGCTAAGGCTATCGCTATGCAATGAAACCCTAAGCGGAAAAGCGTTGAAATGGGGTCAATGAGTGATTTTGAAACCTGGTATCCATCATAGAAAACACCTGCGCCCTGGAATTTAGGCAGCACAGTCTCATAAATGTAACCTAGTAACACATGTTGCTGAGACAAAAAACGTTCTATTGGAGTAAAATCTCTATGCGCACTTGGTGCAAGGGTTCCCAACAAGTCACTGAGATAAAACTCAATTAGAATCTTTATTGGGTATAAAAATACAATTAACCCAGCTACACCAACCACTCCGAAAAGCCATTTATTAAGGACCACGTCATCTCGAATACTAGGATTAGTCAACTTTAGAAATCGATCAATGACTAGTATTTGTAGCGGGACCACAATGATGGTTTCTTTACTGAGCAATCCCAATACACTGAACACGGATCCAGCCAAAACACATAGTAGTATTTTCTTAACGCTACCAGTTTGAATGTGTGCTCTCAGGCGCAAATAAGTTAGCAATATCAATAAAGTAAAGAATGACGAAAGCAATGTCATTCGCTGTACTGTATACAGTACCGTTGAAACGTGGTAGGGATGTACTACCCAAATAAAAGCAACAATGACTGCAACGAGCAAACTTTTACCATCATCAAAACCCGCTTGATTCAGTAATTCTTTAAGCACCCAGAAAATCAGTATTGCGTTTAACGCATGTATTGCAACATTTGTCGCTAAAAACCAATAGGCCTCAACGGGCCAACTTCTGCTATTGACTAGAAACGTTAGCAGAGAAAAGGGGCGCCCCGTAGGCCCTGCCCTCCCCGAGAATACATAGTAGATCGCTTCATCAAAGGACCCAACACCACCCAGTGCAGCTAGTGGCTCTAACGTATGAAAATCATCTAAATAAAACGTACCTGTGAAGCCTGGATAATACATTAAGCAAACAAAGGCCGGTACGATAGCTATGAACGTATAAATCAATCGTTTAGATAGCATCTAAAGCCCCAACGAAAAAAGCCGCCCTAGGGCGGCCTTTAATTCAATCAAAAACACTCAATTATTAGTTACGACAGCTAGAGGGCAAGTACTTGGCATCAATAGCAGTTCCTGTGCCGCCACCTGGAGCACAAGTCCACTCTACTCGACCACCTGTGGCTGTGCCGGTCATAGAAAACTCGGTTCCTGCAGCTCCGTCCAAACCAGCTGTTGTAGAAGATTGAAGCAATACAGTAATCACTTCATCTGCTACGGTTACGGTACTCACCACTGGTGAATCGACGGTCAAAGACACACCAGCAGCGTCGTTATCAGCAGGCCAAGTGCCTCTCGACAAACGATGTTCAGATACGGCTGTTTTAGCAGCGGCAGCCATACCGATGGCTTCTGTCACTTTAGCGCGAACGGTGTAGTCTTGGTAAGCTGGCAAGGCAACTGCCGCCAAAATACCGATAATGGCTACCACGATCATTAATTCGATTAATGTAAAACCTTGTTGATTGCTTTTCATATGAGTAGTCCTCTTGTGTTACAACTCAAGTTGTTCAATGTTCAGTCACACCATCAAGTAGCATGCCAAAGTCGACATTTTATTTTCAATCCGTCTGTAAGCCTCGGCAAATGCCATTTCATCACTGGTTTTTGGGGGTATTAATCGGCCCTATGATGTCAGATTAGCCTAGCCCACCAACAAATCACGGTATAAACTGACAATATTTGTCAGCACCGCCTATTTCGCCACCTAATTTCTCCTGCATAACCGCACGTCTTGGCCGTAACCAACAAAAGAGGCCACCAGAATAAATCAAAGCAATACGGCTTAACCTTATACACTGGACGAATTGACTTAAACCTGTTGAAATGCCACCCATATAACTCCCTGGGCATAAGCTAAAATAAACAAATAACCCGGGTACTTGCCGCCCCTGATTTTTGGGATAGAACACCGTATGAATACACCAGCCCCACCACTGAGTGGCCTCGCCAGGCGCTTGGTTAGAGATGGCCTAATAGAAGAAGGTGCCGCCAAACAGGCTGTGGCCGAGGCGCTTAAAACCTCTAAGTCGCTGCCGTTTCAATTGATTGAATCCACCGAGATTACCGCCACGCAAATTTGCCAAGTGGCCTCTGATGAGTTTGGCACCCCTATATTTGATTTAACCGCGATTTTGCCCACCAGTATCCCTGAAAAGCTAGTGGACTCGAAGCTGGTGGCTAAGCATCAATCATTGCCTTTGTTTAAGCGGGGTAACCGCTTATTTGTGGCAGTAGCCGACCCCACCAACCTGCACGCGCTGGACGAGATTAAGTTTAATACCGGTTTAAACACCGAAGCGGTGGTGGTGGAAGCCGACAAGCTGCAAAAGGCCGTAGATGCCTACTTAAATGCCGCCGAGGAAAGTATTGGCGACGCCTTAGGTGGCCTAGATGAAGAAGCTTTAGATGACCTTGACATTCAATCCGTCGATGCCGACGGTGGTAAAGAAGGTGAGGATACCTCTGAGGTGGACGAAGCGCCTATTGTGCGCTTTGTAAATAAGGTGCTATTGGATGCCATTAAAATGGGGGCCTCGGACATCCACTTTGAGCCCTACGAAAAGACCTACCGTGTGCGTTTTCGTATTGATGGCATATTGCAAGAGATGGCCAAACCCCCTTCTAATCTGGCCATCCGCTTAGCAGCGCGGCTTAAAGTGATGTCGCAGATGGACATCTCCGAACGTCGCGTGCCGCAAGATGGCCGGATTAAGATGAAGCTATCCAAAACCCGCGCCATTGACTTCCGGGTCAATACGCTGCCAACGCTGTTTGGCGAGAAGATTGTACTGCGGATTTTGGACCCCTCCAGCGCCAAGCTGGGCATTGACGCGCTAGGTTATGAGGAATTCCAGAAAAAGATGTACCTGGACGCCCTGGCCCAACCCCAGGGCATGATACTGGTTACTGGCCCCACCGGGTCTGGTAAAACGGTCTCTCTTTATACGGGCTTGAACATACTGAATACTGTTGAGCGGAACATCTCCACGGCGGAAGACCCGGTGGAGATTAATATGGAGGGTATTAACCAGGTTAATATGAACAATAAGGTGGGGTTGACCTTTGCCGAGGCGCTGAGATCCTTCCTACGGCAAGACCCGGACATTGTGATGGTGGGTGAGATTCGTGACCTGGAGACCGCCGAAATTGCCATTAAAGCCGCACAAACCGGTCACTTGGTGCTTTCTACCCTGCATACCAACAGCGCACCGGAGACCTTAACGCGCTTAATGAATATGGGCGTACCCACTTTTAACGTGGCCACCACCGTAAGCCTGATTATTGCCCAGCGTTTGGCGCGGCGTTTATGCTCTGCCTGTAAAAAACCTGCAAATGACATCCCAGAGGATATACTTAAGGAAGAAGGTTTTGACGACATTAATATACCGCGCGAAGAACTCACCTTGTTTCACCCCGTGGGGTGTGACAAGTGCGTGCACGGTTATAAGGGCCGCTTAGGGGTATATGAGGTGGTTCGCATCACACCAGAGATATCCAAGATTATAATGGAGGGTGGCAACTCTATTCAGATTGCCGAAACCGCTAAACGCGAAGGGTTCTTTGATTTAAGAACTGCCGCCTTGCGCAAAGCCGCCATGGGCTTAACCAGCCTTGAAGAAGCCAACCGAGTAACGAAGGATTAATAATGGCCGCAAAAGTCGAACAATTTGTATACAAGGGCGTTGACCGTAAGGGTAAAAAAGTTGAGGGGGAGGTATCTGGCACCAGCTCTGCGGTCATTAAAGCGCAACTGCTAAAACAAGGTATACGCGCGCAGAACGTGCGCAAAAAGCCTAAACCCCTGCTTGGAGGGGGCAAGAAGAAAATCAAGCCCATGGATATTGCCATTTTTACTCGGCAAATGGCCACCATGATGAAGGCGGGTGTACCATTGGTACAAAGTTTTGATATTGTGGCCGATGGCGTGGAAAACCCAGCCCTTGCCGATTTAATTCGCGCCATACGTGAAGATGTGGCCGCGGGTGGCGGCTTTGCCCCAAGCCTAAAAAAACACCCCAAATATTTTGACGATTTATTTTGCAACTTGGTGGAGTCTGGCGAGCAATCTGGTGCACTGGAGACCATGCTGGACCGCATTGCGACCTACAAAGAGAAAACCGAACAATTAAAAGCAAAAATTAAAAAGGCCATGACCTACCCCATTGCCGTTGTGGTGGTGGCCATTGTGGTAACCGGCATTTTGCTCGTAAAAGTGGTGCCACAGTTTGCGGAAACCTTTAGCAGCTTTGGTGCAGATTTACCCGCCTTTACATTGTTTGTGCTGGGGTTATCGGAGATTGCGCAGGCCTATTGGCTGCAAGCCATCGTGATTGCCATTGCTAGTATTTTCGTTTTCAAAAAACTCAAAGAGAAAAACAAAAAGTTTGCCGTTGCACTGGATAGGCTTGCACTCAAAATGCCCGTGACTGGGCAAATTGTATACAATTCGATTGTCGCGCGGTTTGCACGCACGCTCTCCACCACTTTTGCTGCGGGCGTGCCGTTAATTGATGCGCTGGATTCTGTCGCGGGAGCTACGGGCAACGCCATTTATGAGCAAGCGGTGTACAGAGTGCGAGATGAGGTGGCAACCGGTACGCAGCTCAATATTTCGTTGCGTACTGCAAAAATATTCCCCTCCATGTTGGTACAAATGACCACCATCGGTGAAGAATCCGGTGCTTTGGACGAAATGTTAGATAAAGTTGCCCAGTACTACGAAGAAGCGGTAGATAACCTGGTAGACAGCCTAACCTCACTGTTAGAGCCTATGATTATGTCGGTTTTGGGTATATTAGTGGGCGGCTTAATGATTGCCATGTACCTGCCCATCTTCCAACTGGGCCAAGTGGTGTAAATGCAAGAACTTCAAGCCCTCTACCACCAGGCGCCAGCGTTGCTTTACGCTGGCGTTTTTATATTGGGCGCATTGGTGGGCAGTTTTTTGAATGTGGTGATTTTTCGGTTACCGAAAATGATGCACAACCAGTGGGATAAAGACTGCTACGACTACATTAGCACCCATCAACCGGATGCCAAACTCAACAAGCCCACTGAGCAAACCTTTAACTTAGCCAAACCCAATTCCACTTGCCCCAAGTGCCACTCCCCTATAAAGCCCTGGCACAATATTCCCGTGATCAGTTACTTGGCACTACAAGGCAAGTGTGCCAACTGCAAAAACCCCATATCCATTCGCTACCCCATTATTGAATTTGTCACTGCCGCACTCTCTATTTTGCCCTTGATGATTTTTGGCCCCAGCGTGGCGGCCATTGCGGCATTGGGGCTGGTTTGGTGTTTGGTGGCACTTACCATGATCGACATCGACCATCAATTACTGCCGGATGCCATTACGCTGCCATTGCTTTGGGCGGGGCTTTTGGTAAATTTATGGGGGGTGTATACCCCTATTGAATCTGCTGTAATCGGTGCCATTGCAGGGTATTTGTCCCTGTGGAGCGTGTACTGGCTATTTAAATTGGCCACCGGCAAAGAAGGCATGGGCTATGGCGACTTTAAGTTGCTGGCGGCATTGGGTGCCTGGATGGGGTGGACTTTTTTGCCGATGATTATATTGTTGTCGTCACTCGTCGGCGCCGTGCTGGGCATAGCAATAATAGTGGCCTCTGGCCGCGACAAAGCCAAACCGCTACCCTTTGGACCCTATTTGGCCATCGCAGGGCTAATCGCCTTTTTTTGGGGGGATGCCATTTTAAGCAACTACTTACAAATGTTTCAGTTTTAAGCCCCATGCTATTGAAAATAGGGCTAACAGGTGGCATTGGCAGTGGTAAAAGCTTAGTGGCAGAGACCTTAATTGGCCTGAACATACCGGTTATCAACGCCGATACCCTTGCCAAAAGCTTAACCGAACCGGGTAGCCCACATTTAACCGCCATAGCCGATCACTTTGGCGCACACATCATCAAGCCCGACGGCACGCTGGACCGCAAAGCGTTGCGCGGCATTGTGTTTAACTCCAGTACTGAGCGCACATGGCTGGAAGCCGAACTGCACCCAGCCATACGGCGTAAAATCGTCCAAGCGCTGGACAATGCCGCTAAGCCCGAGACAAATACCCCATGCCCCCCCTATGTTGTGTTGGAATCCCCTCTGTTATTCGAAACCGAGCAAGATAAACTGCTGGATAACGTGATTGTGGTGGATGTGCCTGAAGCCATACAACGCCAACGCGCGGCCGCGCGAGATGGCTTTGACGAGGCTGCCATTCAAGCCATCATCAACACCCAAATGCCGCGAACCCAGCGCCGCCAGCAAGCTGACTTTGTGATTGATAACAGCGGGCCGCGCGAGCAAACCTTGCGGCAAGTAGAAGCCCTCCACCAAACACTTCTTGCGCGATCCCTACAAACCGAACGTTGAGTTGAGCGCTGACTATCTAAAAACGACCCACCATTGAACGCAGTGCCAGCAACCTATGAGCCACAGCCCTACACAATTGAACCACCCGATAGCAGTGCACTGCCACGCGGAAAGCTTAATACCGCACGCTGAGCGCTTAGCTAAGGTATTAAACACGAACATTAATAGCACCGCAGGTGATGCAAACTATGCTGTGGTTTTTACAGAAAACGGTGTTGCGCTTCAGTCATTAGCCAACCCTAAGGTGGGGGCAGTACAAGTGGATTTTGCGGGCGGAAAAAACGACCACCGCAGAAAATTTGGCGGTGGTAAAAGCCAGATGATTGCCAAAGCCTGCGGCGTAAAAGGCACATTCAAGCCGAGCATATTGGATGCCACTGCCGGGCTTGCGCAAGATGGGTTTGCCTTGGCTTGCCTCGGTTGTACGGTGACTTTGGTGGAGCGCTCACCCATTGCTCACACACTGGTGCAAGATGGGTTAACCCGCGCACATACCACCGCAGAAGCGAATGATGATGAAGACTTAAGGGCCATTTTATCGCGCATCACGCTGCACTTGAGCGACAGCATCACTTACCTAAAAAGCGCAAGTTTAATGGCAACCGATACGCCAATGGCCGATGTGATTTACCTGGACCCTATGTTCCCCGCCAAGCAAAAATCTGCCGCGGTGAATAAAAATATGCAAGCTTTTCACACTATTATTGGGTTTGATTTGGATGACGCAGAACTGCTTGCTGCTGCGCGCCCGGTAGCCCGTTACCGCGTTGTGGTCAAAAGGCCTAGACGCGCGCCTGCCATTGAAGGCCCTCCACCGACCTATAAACTGGAGGGCAAATCCTCGCGTTACGACATTTATGTAAACAAGGGCTTACCCGAAAAAGGTTAAACGTTGCCACAGGCCCTGTTGGCGGGCACGGCCACATCCATCATTTTAGGGTTGGGTAAATTGAGCGACCCCATCAAGGCGATATACTCCTCCACTGTTTTAATTTGCAGACGTGGATTAAATTGCCTTTCTTCATCCACGGTTGAAACCGTCCAGCCTTTGTAATCATGCCCTGGGTAAACCAAGGTATCCCCAGGGTATTGCAGCAAACCATTAAACAAACTGTTGTATTGCGCGCGAGCATCACCATTTTGAAAATCGGTGCGACCGGTGCCGCGAATCAGTAAGGTATCGCCAGTAAACAGCGCGGCAGAATTTTGGCTGCCTCCTGACAGGTAAAAACTGTAAGAGTCATCTGTATGCCCCGGCGTGTGAAGCGCTTTAAGGGAGATTGCGCCTACCGTAAAAACGTCACCATCTTGCATAAACCGGTTGGCGCAAGCCGCGGCGGACTCTTGCCCCATCACAGTTACGCACCCCGTCCTCTCGCGTAAATCGCCGAGCGCTGTTATGTGGTCTGCATGGGTATGAGTATCCAATGCGTAGGTTAGGGTTAAACCCAACTGGCCTATCAGTGTTAAATACATTTCGGCATGCGGCTTTACCGGATCAATCAAAGCCGCTTGACCGGTTTGCTTGCACCCCAAAAGATAGGTATAGGTGGAAGACTCGCTATCGAATAATTGCCTAAAAATCACATTTTTACTGTTCATAACCCTCTCACGCCCAGCACCAAGACACACATAATACACAGAGCCACCGCAAAGGCCTTTTGAAGGTGCTCTGAAGCCACACGCCTCGCCACTCGGTGGCTTAGCAGCATCCCAGTTACGGCGCCCACAACCAGCTGCAACGCCTGTGCAATGGGTGCGGTGTGTAACAACCAATAACTGATAAAGCCCGATGTACTCACGATGGCGATAATAACCAGCGAGGAGCCCACTGCATAGATCATGGGCAAGCGTGTGAGCCAGAGCAATACGGGCACAATAATAAACCCGCCCCCTACGCCCATAAAACCAGATAAAAACCCCACTATGACTCCGGCAATGAGTAGATAGGCGTAACAACCCAACCCCAGAGCCTCCCCATGACCAAAGCGGCAGGCCGCATTTGCGGAATCCTCCGCCCCTTCCACTCTGCCACGCACCACGCGCTTGGAGTCTTCAGAGGTTACCCACATCCAAGCTGCGATGCCTAAACTTGTAATCGCGAACACGAATAAAACCACAATATCGGGTGCCATTGTGGCAACGTAACGGCCGAAGGGTGCCAACATTGCCCCAGTAACCGCCATTAATAACGCCGGCCGCCACAGTACTTGCGCCTTAGAGAATTGAATCACCACGCCCACAATCGCTGCAAGGGCGACAGCCGCCAGCGCAATACCACTGGCGTCAGCAATGGGCATGTGGGTCAGCAACAGCAGTAAAGGCACCGCAAAAACCGACCCTCCAGCCCCAGTCAGCCCCAGCAACACGCCCACAAGCACACCTATAACAATCAGCATATTCGACTCATCATGTTTTTTTAAGACGTGGGTTATATGTCATTAAAACACTGTTATTCATTCACAATCACCTTTTTAAAAGGACCAAGCAAGTTAGCGATCACTTTGCTACAGTTTACATTAACCCGGCCGTCTTTTATGTCGGGTTAATGCGGCTAATCGTACAACTGTATTCCAAAGCGGCCTTTGCCGGTACTAAAAACTCACAATAAGGTACACGCCTGACCATGGATAAAGTCCTAATCATTGATGATGACCGGTTTACGCAAAACCTTCTGCAAAAATCGCTGTTTCAACACTATGAGGTCAGAACCGCCGACGATGGCACCACTGGGTTGTATGTGGCCAACCAATGGCAGCCCGACGTGATACTACTGGATGTGGAGATGCCCGGCAAAAACGGCTACGAGGTATGCGACGCACTCAAACAAGCCCCAGAAACACATGACATCCCCGTGGTGTTTTTATCATCTCACACATCCACACGCGAACATTTACTTGGCTTTGAAGTGGGTGGCGATGATTTTTTAGTCAAGCCCTGCAGTGAAAAAGTTTTGCGCAAAAAATTGGCTATTTTATCGGATTACTTTAAGCAGAAAAAATCCCTTAAAAACACCATATCCACCGCCGAAAAAACCGCTCACCAAGCACTGACCACCAGCTTCGAGCTGGGAAAGTCAGTGCGTTTTGTAGAGCGCACCTATAGCACTCCCAACTACGAAGCTCTTGGCAAGGCCATTATGGAGGTCATGTCGGATTTATCGCTGTCTGCCTGTGTGATGTTTAAAACCGAGGGCGGGCCTAAATATTACTCCACCAGTGGTGCGGTTGCGCCCTTGGAGATGGACATTTTAACCAAGCTTCACGGTGAAGCCCGTTTTTTGGATTTTGGCTGCAGAACTCAAGTGAACTACCCGCAAGTGGCCCTTTTGGTTAAAAATATGCCACTTCAGGACCGCGTCCGTTATGGCCGTATCAAAGACACCCTCCCATTTGTATTAGGTGCAACCGACGCCAAAATTCGGGTGTTGGACGCAGAGCAAGCGCTACGCGCGCAAAACGAGCAAGTGCTTTATTCGGTAAAGGTACTGGATAAATTACTTAAAAAAGTGCACCAAAAGTTATCTGCAGGGCAAGACCAAATCAAACGCTCCATTAGCCACTTGAACCAAGAGTTAAGCTTAGAGATTCACAAAATAGGACTTGAAACCGACCAAGAAGAATACATTTTGAACCATGTGGAAGACCTTGCGGAAGCGTTACACAATAACTTTATAACCTCCCAACCCATCGAAAAAGTCCTGTCGGAAACCATCGTGTTGTTAAATGATTTGGCCCATGCGCAAAATAAAATCATTTCCCACAACCTTTCCTCCAACACCCAAGAAGACTCCAATACCATCACCGATGATATAGAATTGTTTTAGGTTTGGGTTTTGGCTTCTCAATACAGGTAAGCGTCCAAGTTTTTGCACCTCTGGCAAATCAAAATTACCTCCAGAACCAGTAGTTCCCCACTTCTATCTTAGGTCAAAGAGTTAATTTCGCCTTTCGGCGAGTGGCTTTTTTGATTGACCTAAAAGGTCATGCGCATTCATACCCCCATCGGCATTCACAATTCCCCTTACAGCAGACGCTCCAACCAATTTGACTGCCCTGTCAACAAACGTTGCGAATTTGACCTAACTCTTTCGCCTCGCTGGCGAGTCGGGGTGCCGATTCCAGCGCATGAATCAGCGCTTTGGGCTACGTTTCTTTAGACAAGTAAAGAAAGGTAGCTCGGCCGAGAGGCCGAAACCTCTCTTTTAAATCGACTTGCCAGCAAGGCAAAACGAGTAGGTCCGATTAAACTAAAAGGGTGGAAGCTCAGAAACCCACAGAGGTGTTAACCTTCTGAAGAATAAACATAAATCGCTAACGAAGGAAGGTAACCGCGTAACGCGGAATAACAAAAACTGAACCGTTTATTGCGCCACGGCATTGGGCGCGAACATCAACCCCAGGGTATTTCGGTGGCAATGCATCACGCGCATTGTAACGGGCTTTTCATTCACCGGACCGATGATTCTTTTAAACAATACGTTAACAACGGTGCCCACCGGTGGTAAGGGCCCATTCTCCACAATAACTTGCGCGCCACCATCAGAAATGTCTCGTGTAAACCCGATCACTGAGCCAAAAGACGGATGGGACAATTCCACTCTAATTGAAGTGATGGTGCGTTCATAGCGACGCCGCTCTTCCACTGGCTACCCTCTTTACTGTTAGTGTTGTCCTTATTCAGTTATAGCACTTATGACGACTTTCGCACGCTCACCTTCACAAAATGCATACAGCCTAACAGGTTATTCACAAGCAACCCCAAAAGACTTGTGGATAACTCAGTTTTGCACAGTATCTGTGGATAATTCTGTGTGGTATCTTTTGGTAAACAGCTGAATTCCGCATGATGACGGCTTTGCCATAAATTGTTCGCACTTTGATCAAAATTTAAAAAACGTTATTTTTCAACAACTTACGATTGTCAACAGGTTTAGAGCAAAATGCGACTGTTTTATTTTAGCACTCAAAGGCTATCGAGTACCGGTGTGGAAAAGTAACGCCCTATTTCGCTGCAGCGCGTCAAAATGTATCAATTTCTGCCGGAACCCAGCGCTTATCCTGAACGGTTCTCCATGATAAACCTTCATCCTGGGAAGCGAGAGACATAGAGCAATGCGAGGACACCGCATCGACAAAAGCCTCACGTACCAACGCAGGGTTATTGTTTTTTTCACTGATGTGCCCAAGCGCCAGCACGGACAATTGCTCCGTGCCAAGGTCTTCGAAAAAAGCACGGGCCTGATGGTTGCTCAAGTGGCCCCAAGCGCCACCCACACGTTGCTTTAAAAAGGGGGGATAGGGGCCTTGCGCTAGCAGGCTCACGTCGTGGTTGGCTTCTAAGAACAGTCCGTGGCAATCAGAGAAGGCATCCACCACCCGCTGAGTATAAGAGCCCAAATCCGTCACTATGCCAAAACGAAGCCCGCGGTGTTCAAATCGATAAGCCACCGGGTCGGCTGCGTCATGGGCCACCGGTATGGGTGAGACCGTAAAGTCCCCGATTTGAAAGTCGCGGTAGTCTTCAATAAAACGGAGGTCTTCGATGGCGTCAAACTGCCGCCCCGTTTTCGTAGCCGGCGTCATAAAAACCGGTACCCGCCATCGTCGCGCGCAGGCCACCGCACCTTTGACATGGTCGGCATGCTCGTGCGTAATTAAAATTGCATCTAGCTGGGCGGGCTCGACGCCCAAAACCGTGATTCTGCGAGTGGTCTCCGCAAGGGACAACCCACAATCCACCAATAGGTGCGTATCACCCGCACGCACCAGTGTGGCGTTGCCTCGACTTCCACTGCCTAAGCTCGCAAATTCGATCATGGATTAAATAAGGTTGCGCCGCAAATAGGCCAACATTAATTTGGCGCGATCGCTCTCAAGCTCTGCGCCATCGTAGCGGCGCAGACGCGCCACCCAAGCATTTCCATCCTTTGAGGGTGAGACGACCATTAGGTAGCCTGCGCCCTTTTTGAGTGGGTCGCCAAACTGCACGCCCTTAACCTGGGAAAATAGCACTTTAGCGTCAGGGGTATCCACCAAGTGCGCTAGCGCCTCTGATAAACTGACAGGTGCCTCTGTGACTGGGGCAGTATCTCCCCAAGTAAAAAGTCGAACAAACCAGTTCGGACGTTGGTAATCACCCGTAAATTGGAAATACACCAAGCCATCTTCGTCTTGCTCTGCCCAACGGGTAAATCCCCCTGTCTGTATGCCATGCGCCAAGGATGCCCAAGCGCGAGCCTTATCTAGATACAACACCAGTACAGGCTCGCCGTCTAGTACCGTCACCTCGGCTTTACTTTTACCACCAACGCTTTGTCCCAGTAACGAGGCCGCCTTATTACCAACGCGCTCAGCCAGGAAGTTTGCAACGCCTTCTAATAACCAACGTTCCTTGTCTGGGTCCATCGAAGTAGCAGGCCATTCCTCTAAAGTTTTGGTTGCTGACTGATGATGCAATACGTGAATCTCTGTGGTTTCTACCCTCACGCCTTTTTCAATTCTAATGCGATAATTCGAGTGAAGTACGTCATCCGATTTAAACTGCACCCAATCGGTTTCAATCAACCCCGAGGCTGCGTCGCTTCTGGCGACACTGATCCCCGTTTGGGTCAGGTAACTTTGCGCCAAAGGCCACACTTGACTGGGCGGAGCCTCTACCAATACCCACTCTCGACCATCCACCTTTTGAATTTTAACCTTGGCCGCCTCACGTTCTGGGCTCATAGGCTCTGGGCGCGGAACGACATTCCCGCCAATATCCGTGGAAATCAACGCATCCATTCTTTGGGGGACTTCCGGGATGGGGTACAACGGCTCCAATGGTGTGCTGTTCACATCTTCGGGCAACAAAACGGAGGGCAGCGAAACTGATCGCTGATATTCCTCACTTCTGTCGGTATAGGCACACCCCGTTAGAACCGCGCACACGGCCACCACTTTTATCAACAAGTTCATTCGCATAATCAATTCTTTATTATTGTGTTACCGCAAACAGCCCGCGCTAACCAGTGCATTTAGGACGCTCGAGTGATGCGGTTCAGACAATTCGGTGAGCGGTAAGCGTATGCCTTTACCAATTTTACCCATTTTCCACAGTGCCCATTTGACAGGAATAGGGTTAGCCTCCAAAAACAGTGTTTGATGCAAGGGCCGCAGAGGCTCATCCAGTCGCTTGGCCTCGGCCGTATTACCAGCGATGGCCGCTTCACACATCTTGGCCACTGCCGCAGGGGCAACATTGGCTGTTACAGAGATCTCACCATGCCCGCCAAGTTCCATAAATTCGCGCGCGGTTTCGTCATCCCCAGACAGCAAAACAAAATCTTCCGGTACAAGCGCTTGAATGGCCCGCAGTCGATCCATGCTGCCGGTTGCCTCCTTAATGCCAACAATGTTGTCGACTTCGGAGAGCCGCGCGACGGTTTCTGGCAATAGATCTACAGCGGTGCGACCTGGCACGTTATAGAGAATTTGAGGGATATCCACAGCGTTTGCGATAGCCTGATGGTGCCGAAACAACCCCTCTTGCGTGGGTTTATTGTAATAAGGTGCCACCAACAAGCACGCATCAGCGCCTTTGTCTTTTGCCATCTGAGTCCATTCAATCGCCTCACTGGTAGAATTGGCGCCAGTACCCGCCACCACAGGAACGCGCCCAGCCACCTGACTGGCCACGCGACGGATCACCTCCATGTGTTCCTCAACATTTAAAGTGGGCGACTCACCGGTGGTGCCCACTGCCACTATGGCGTGAGACCCTTGGTCAATATGCCACTCCACCAACGCCGCAAGCGCCTGCCAATCCAGTGCACCATCTTCCAGCATTGGGGTGACCAGGGCCACCATACTGCCTCGAAACATCATATTCTCCATGGGACAGAAAAGGGGGGTCATGGTACTGAGTTGGCCTCTAAAAAACTAGGTCGCCAAAGGACATTTGTTTTAATTGAGGCCCCTATTGGTCGGTCAACTTCTGCTGTTGCAACGGCGGCTCAGCCGCCTCAGGCTTAACCGGCCCGTCAATCGGCGCGCTGCCGGCAAAAATTCCAGCAATGGCGTAGGCCATTTGCTGAAACATAGTGTCTTTGGCCTCTTCTAAGGTCAAATTGGCTTTGTTCGCGGAGGTGACGATGCGTGTGCGGTAGGATGTGTGCGTAACCACCTCTGAAGTGATCAAATCTGTCGCCCCAGTATCACCCTGCATCAGGTGAACCTCGGTATCTTTACGCACAACCACATCATCAGCGGCCATCTCCCGAACTTCTACATCGGCAACCAACACGTAACGCACATCGCTCACCGAGGCATTCACAGCTCCCTCAATGGCCCCCATTATGATAGCCGCACCGAGCAACTTCAGGAAATCCTCGGCGCCATCAGAATCACTCAGGTCGGCATACTCTAATAAAGAAAACATACTGGCCGATACCGAGCCGCCGTACCCCTCCTTCACCAATTTTTCTGCTGCTGTGATACTGGCCTTTTCGAGGTTAAAGACCGATACCAATAGATAGTAATCCGCTTCCTCCGGGTTATCTGTCAACTGGTACTCCTGCCCACCCTCAGACAGTGACTCTGTCACATACTGATTGAACGCCGCACGCGGAAACGCCTCCACGCCGCTACGCAGTTCAATATATAGCGTGCGCCTATCAGCAGAGGGAGGCTCGACAAATATGGCTGTAGAAATACGCGTTTGAACATCGACGGCTTGCTTTTCCAGCGAGAGCTGAGCGGCCGCACAACCTGTTAGCAGCCAAGCCAGGGCCACCGCGCCTAAAAACTTCATTGTGCTCTCTCCATACGTTATCACTACGGTGCCCTTCCTATGTTCCAAAGCGACCCGGTTCATGCTTCAGTCAGCGTCACAACCCAATAGCCAGTCGCCCCCCGGGTGCGGCAGCACGCTCCAGCGCTGAACTCGACGGCGTGAGTTTACCACTTTTGACTCTTCCGAATGCTCTCCACCAGTCGCTTTGCGTTGTTGATATGGTGGGGTATCCGTGGATGCGCACCATAGCCCGTAAAAGGGAAAAACAAGGTCTCTATGCGTTCATCCCCTTTTGCCCTAAGGTCCGCTACGGCCGCACGAATATAGTTGGGCCACTTATCTGTCGCGGTGGCATCCATGCTGCCCAAAGCGCAAATAATCGTTGCCTGCGGGTATTGGGCCCTTATGGACGTCACAAAGTTCACATACGCTTGTACACGCTGCTCGTCGTTTGGCTCTGGCACCAATCGATGGTGGTCGTCTATCAGCCAACTGTCGTTTTGAAACAAATTAATGACCACCACGTGAGGTGTCCATTGACTAAAATCCCATTGCGAGTGATTATCGCCCACGGCGTCCAATTGATCATAGAACTGGGGCATCACAAATGGAAACCAAGACACCATAATGCCAATGCCGCTTTGAGAGATACTGTGCAACTCAGCATTGAGCTCGCGCGCAGCTATCGCCCCATAAGACCAGTAATGATTTTTTTCAGACAATAGATCATCGGCCCCGTTGATGGCAGCTTCATTCCCCATACCTGAGGTAATGGAATCCCCATAAATTTCGATGCGTCTTTTTGGGCGCTTTGGCGGTAACATTAATTTTGCATCAGCCGCCAGCACTAAACCGTTAAAGGCTGTACGCCCTTCCTCTCCTTCCGTTCGCTTATAGATCTCCAGCGAATGCTCGCCGGCCCCTAAAGTGCTTGAAACCCAATAGCGATGCGCCCCTTGCTTCGCCTCAATGACATACGGATGCGAGTCATTACCATCCACAATGACATTAAAATAGTTTTTGCCCAATTGGTCATCGAATAAAATTTCCAAATGGTTACCGGTAAAACGCGCTTTTATAGAAGTCCCAGGCCAACTTAAGGTTGGAGCTTTTTTGTTTTTAAAATCCACTCGACCGGTATATTGCAAGCTGGGCTCATCCGCCGACACCATTTTGAGGGATGCGGGCAAAGGGCTAGTATCGAGTGCCTCGGCAAGCACGTTTGAGGCACTGGTGGCAATCACACACACCCACAGCCCAATGCGCGCCCAACGGATCAATTTCGTTTTTATCATTTATTCAGTTCCTAAAGTGGGGGTTACCAACCACAGAGCCAACCTCTGTAAAAGCGACAACGGTATCGCCAGAATCGGTAAAAATCAATCGCTAGGTGAGGCGTAGGCAGCCGTACAGCAACCTACGAGCCGACAGGAGCGCTCAAATGTTCAGTCAAAGTAGAAACACATAAAGTGAAATAATAGGTTGGTGCTTTTTGCACAGACCATTAATATTTCTTGGCCCCCATGGATGGCCAAAATGCTTTTTTGCAGGCGCAAAAAACGGCCAAAACACTGCCTTAAATTCGAAAACACCTGAAGACCAGAGCCTATTGGGGCCTAGTCAGAGGCTCCCCGGTATCAACTCCGGGTTTTATGCAATCAGCGCGTGGGTGGCTTTAAGCCCAATCGCTTGATTCTTGACGCTAGAGTCGTCGGTGGCAACCCTAAGATTTCTGCTGCGCCATCTTTCCCAAACAGCTTCCACTGACACATCTCTAGCGCCGTCAACATATTGTTCTTTACACGATCCTGCATTTCATCATCAGTATAGACTTCTAAGCGCGTATCTTCGGTTGCCGGTTTGGGGGGAGCAACAAAACCGCCCTCCAGTGGAATATCAAAGTTTAACCGCCCATTGACCGCAGTGATCACCGCTCGCTCTACCACGTTTTGCAACTCGCGAATGTTACCTGGCCAACTATACGACTGTAGCCGATGAATATCACTTTGACGCAATTTGAAGGCTGGCGCACCTTTAGCCGCATCGACTTGCTCTAAGAAGTGCAAGGTGAGCAGCGTAATATCTTGCTCTCGCTCTCGCAGCGGTGGCACCTCAATAGGGAATACATTCAAACGAAAAAATAGATCCTCCCTGAAGCGATTTTGTGAGACTTCCGTCTTTAGGTTTTTGTTGGTGGCTGCTACCACTCGCACATCCACATCTCGGGTTTTTTCCTCGCCCACACGCTCTAGCTGGCTTTCTTGTAACACTCTTAACAATTTGCTTTGCAAATCCAAAGGGATCTCGCCCACCTCATCCAAAAAGATGGTGCCGCCATTGGCCAATTCAAACCGTCCAATACGATCGCGAATCGCCCCGCTAAAGGCCCCTTTGATGTGACCAAAAAATTCGCTTTCAAACAACTCATGAGGTATGGCAGCGCAGTTCACTCGAATGAGGGGTTTGTCTCTTCTTGAGCTCGCTTCATGAATGGCGCGAGCAATTAATTCTTTTCCTGTGCCACTCTCCCCGGTGATCAACACCGAGGCATTGGATTGCGCCACCATCTCCACCTGCTGCATGATATGGCCAATGGCGGCACTTTCCCCCACAATGCCGCGATATTTTTGTTCGATCAATATTTCCTGCTGTAAGTAAGCGTTTTCATCCTCTAGGCGGGCCTTCAAATCACTTAGCTCTTCCAAGGTATCCCTTAATTTCTGTTCTGTTGCCAAGCGTTCGCTGATGTCTCTGAACACCACAATCGCACCAATAATGGTGCCGTCAGAAATAATGGGGGTGCTGGTAAACTCCACAGGGAACGGAGAACCATCGTGCTTCCAAAAAACTTCTCGCTGACCTTCGTGCACAACGCCGTCTCGAATGGCGGCATAAATCGGACATTCTTCTACAGGATAATGACGACCATCATCATGGGTATGGTGGTGAACATAGTGAATATTTTGCCCAAGCACTTCGTCGTCACTACGTCCCAATAAGCGTTTGGCCGCAGGGTTAATAAACGTACATAAGCCATTGGTATCCACACAATATAGCCCGTCACCCACAGAGGTGAGCATTAAAAAATTATCGCGCTCACCCTGTTGAAACAGGCTCTGCAAATGCTTCCACTCCAAAAGGCCATTGCGCACAATGCGGTCGGTTTCATCCTGCTCTTGTTGACGCCTTTCCATTTGCAGGTCTTTTATCGTAAGGATAATAAACTCTTCACGGTTGATCACCGTGCGTGCGGCAGTCAATGCCACCGGCACGTGCTCACCACTTTTTAGGCGACAACTGATTTGGTTAGTACTCGCCTTCCCTGTGGTCAACACCTCCTCTGAAAACACGATCAAGTGGCCAAGCTCCCGCCCGTGGATGGCCGAAATGGGCAACTGTAAAAGGTCCTTTCTTGGGTAACCCAAGAGCTTAGTGGCTGCTACATTGCAATCCACATATTTGTTGTGGCGCGGGTCCAATAGCATAAGCGCCACAGGGCACTGCTCAAAGGCGGCATCCCGCATCCAGTAGGCCAGCTGCTTCCAGTTGTCGTTAGAGTCAAAATCAAACATACATCGCTCGCAAAAAGAGTTACTCCGATAAAACAACCCCAGCATACGATTTTGCGTACCTTGCGTCCACTCAATTGCGTATCTCTACGATTTTGAGTAGCAATTCACGGCCTCCGATGCGAGGCCAAACAAGGAATGTTAGCTCCAAAAATCGCCACAACTCTATGTTTTTATTGTGATTTATAAATTTTTTTAACCATTGAGTCAGCTTTAGTAGCTGTGTGGCACGGTTGTCGCAATAGTGACATCGACAAGCAAACTGGCTTGCACTTAAACCTGTCATTCAGACATCGAGGAGTTGAATCATGCCATCTGTGGACATTCCGCATTACCAAACTGGCGACTATTTAGTTGATTACGAAGAAAAAGTATTTGAAGACGTACAAGCCGAACCCGGCGCCAAAGCGCTCTTAACGTTTCATACCGTAGCCTTTGAGGGCTCCATCGGCCTTGTGAACTTGCTGCAAGCCAAACGCCTGTTGCGCAAAGGGTTTGAAACCAAAATATTACTCTATGGACCTGGTGTGCTGCTCGGCGTTCAACGTGGATTTCCCAAGCTTGGCAGCGAGGCGTTCCCAGGCCACCTGGCTTACAACGCACAACTAGAAGCCTTTATGAAAGAAGGCGGTGAAGTGTATGCCTGCCGTTTTGCGCTTCAGGCACTTTACGGTCAAACAGAAAAAGCCCTGATCGAAGGCATTCGGCCAATCAACCCACTGGATGTTATGGACCTGCAACTACTCATGGCGCGCGAAAATGCCTTTACGGTTCATACCTGGACCACTTAATAGCAACCCTAAAACGCCTTACCGGCGTTTTAGGGGCATGCCCTCTAAACCGAACACTCATTCCTTACAACGAGCCCCACAACTAAGTGAACAACAATATGGAAAAAGTCATAGCCGCAGCGGTGCAATCTAGCCCAGTGCTCTATTCTCAAGAGGGCACCGTTGCCAGCGTCTGCAATTGGATTGAGCAACTCTCAAAAGAGGGTGTGCAACTCGCTGTTTTTGCAGAAACACTCATTCCCTATTATCCGTACTTTTCCTTTGTACAGGCGCCCTATGCTATGGGCAAAGAGCATTTGCGCCTTATGGAAGAGTCCGTGGTCGTCCCTTCAGAGGCGACAAAGGCCATCGCAGCAGCGGCCAAAGCTGCCAATATGGTCGTATCCGTCGGTGTAAATGAGCGCGACGGCGGCACCTTGTACAACGCCCAACTGCTGTTTGATGCAGACGGCACCTTGGTCCAACACCGACGCAAAATCACACCCACTTACCACGAACGCATGGTTTGGGGACAAGGCGATGGCTCCGGTTTACATGCCGTAGACACACAGGTGGGCCGCGTTGGGTCGTTAGCCTGTTGGGAGCATTACAACCCCCTCGCACGTTACGCCTTAATGGCCGACCACGAACAAATTCATGTGGGTATGTTTCCAGGCTCACTGGTCGGCGAAATTTTTGCCGAGCAGATTGAAGCCACGATTCGACACCACGCCCTAGAGAGCGGTTGCTTCGTCGTTAATGCCACCAGTTGGCTCAGCCCCGCGCAACAACAGCAAATTGTGGATGATACTGGCGGCCCACTAAAAGCCATTAGCGGTGGCTGCTTTACCGCCATTGTCTCACCGGAAGGCAAACTGTTAGGCACGCCCTTGGGCAGCGATTCTGGCGAAGGTGCATGCATCGCCGAGCTAGATTTTAGCCTTATCGCTAAGCGAAAACGCATGATGGACAGCGTTGGTCATTACAGCCGCCCAGAGTTATTAAGTTTACTCATTGATCAATCACCCAAACCCCATATGCACCCCACAGCCACAGCAACTGTGCACGCGGGAGGCCAACCTGTATTAGAAGCAAGTGAGGAGGCGCAACATGCCAATGAATGAACAACAACTCACCCGGCTTCAGACCTTGGGTTTGCGATGGGAGCATTCACAAGTGGGACTCAACCGCCAAGGCGGCGCTGGCCCAACAGATCACAAAGCGTTAAATTTTGAATCACAAACGTCTATGATTCCCATTTTTAACGAGCAAATTAAAACCAGCCCATTTCACGCACGCATGGACCCTTCGTCCGAGCAAGTTTTGATATTTGAGGACGACAAGCTTATTGACCGTACCTCCATGCCGAACCAACCCAAGTTTTACGCTCTACACACAAAAGACGGAATTCCCTACTCACAGATAGCCACGCTACACAGCAAAGATGTATTGGCCACCACAGTGCTGCAAACCTGTGTCCGCTACAGAAATCGCGACACATCGTGTCAATTTTGCGCCATTGAAGAATCCCTTAAAAACGGCAAAACCATCGCTCACAAATCACCTGAGCAATTGGCAGAGGTGGCCAAAGCAGCCGTAGCGCTCGACGGCGTGAAACAGATGATTATGACCACAGGGACACCCAAAACACGTGATCGAGGTGCCGCGGTTTTGGCGCAAAGCGCAATGGGCGTCAAACGAGAAGTCGATCTACCCATTCAAGCTCAGTGCGAGCCTCCAGAAGGTGATCATTGGTTTGATGTGCTAAAAGATTCTGGCGTGGACGCTTTGGGCATGCACTTGGAAGCGGTCACTGACCGTGTGCGCCAAGCCATTATGCCTGGCAAAGCCACTGTACCGCTAACGCGATATTTTAGTGCATTTGAAGCAGCCGTTAGAGTCTTTGGTGAAGGCAATGTCAGCACTTATATCTTGGCGGGGCTCGGAGACACTGAAGCGGAAATACTGCAAATGGGTAAGCGATTAATCGACATGGGCGTTTATCCCTTTGTAGTGCCGTTCGTGCCCGTGAGCGGAACGCCATTGGCCAATCACCCGATGCCCAATGGTGACATGCTCAACCGAGTTTATGAGCAACTGGCGCCCCTATTGGTGCAACGAGGTATTACCTCTGAAAGCCTCAATGCGGGATGCGCAAAGTGCGGTGCTTGCTCCTCCTTAAAGGCCTATGAAGCAAAACACAAAGCCATGCCCGTAGTGGAGGCAAGCCATGCCTAAGCATACCTTTGCATTAGTGAACGACACCTTTAATGCCTACCGCTCACAACACATTCGCGTAAAAGTGGCGGCCACTTCTTGGGAAAAACAAGGCTATTTTCAGTTGCGGAAAAAAACGTTCGCACTGGAGCAAAAAATTCTGCCCGAAGACGAAACCGATGCACAAGATTTTAGAGCGATTGCCATTGTTGCACTCGCTTCAAGCTGGAGTATTGGTGAAGAGGTCGTGGGAGCGGTGCGAATCTATGAGGATGTCGACGACCATGGCACAGCCGTTTGGTATGGCGGCAGGCTATGCGTTGCAAGAGCTTACAGAGGACTACACAGTATTGGCAAAGCGCTGATAAACGAAGCTGTATCAAGAGCTAAAGATCTAGGTTGTGAACGATTTTTAGCAAATGTGCAACCACAAAACGAACACTATTTCAAAAGTGTTCACTGGCAAACACTGGGAGATGTGATTGTAGCAGGAAAACCCCACGTGCATATGATGGCGAATCTCGAGCGCTACCCCTTTATGCCGAGGGATCCAGCATGAATGCCAACACCCCAATTGCTCGATGCGAAAGCCACGGCCATCACCAATTCAGCGAATTGGAATCGTTGTGTGAACAACTGCGTAACTTACCAGAACTTGAGGCTAAACAGGCCATCCGTGTCGCCGCAAAAGTTCACAGCCAATGGAATACAGAGACAAGCGCGCCACTGAGTTTAGAGGAACTCTATGCGCAGCCGGGAGACGACTGTGCCGCGTTTCGCAGCGGTGACGGTTACCAACTTTTGGCAATGGAGGCCATGTCACCGGCTTTTGTGGCCAATGACGCGCGTGCCGCAGGCTGGTCTTCCGTCATGGTTAATGTCAGCGATATTGCAGCCATGGGCGGGCGCGCCACAGCCATCGTCAATGCGTTTTGGGATAACAATACCGAACACGCCGAAGAGCTGCTTTATCACATTCGTCGTGCCTGCGATGTTTTTGGGGTTCGATTCAGTGGCGGCCACAGCAGTATTGCGCCCCAATTTACGCCTGGGCTTGCAGTAGGCATTTTGGGCCAAGCACGAGGCCATTTATTATCATCCCATCACGTAAAACCCGGCCAGCGCTTGTTTTTACTGACCGACCTTGAAGGCAGTTGGCACGGCAACCTACCCTATTGGGGCTGCGTGCTAGGCAAATCGCCGGAGCAAATACGCTCGCAGTGGCATGTCCCGGCAATGCTGGCAGAACGCGGGCTTGTGGCTGCCGCCAAAGACGTCAGCAATGGCGGCATTTTGGGCACACTTTTGATGCTCCTTGAACTCACTGGATGTGGCGCAACCGTTGACCTCAATGCGATACCCAAACCCGACGCCGACCTATTGCGATGGATGCGAGCCTTTCAAAGCTTTGGTTTTTTGCTCACCGTAGAACCCAATCACATCAGCGCCCTGTTAAAAACGTTCGAGCACAGCCACTTAAGCTGCGCGCCAATCGGCAGCATTAACGACAGCGGAAAAATAATGCTGGACCAATCCGGTGCCACCTCGGAGTTTTGGGATTTAACACACCACAACCTCACAGCAATGGAAGATATCTATGCCTGCCGTACATTTTGAAGTGCAATGGCCTGATGGCGAAAAACAACTCTATTACAGCCCGTCCACGGTGGTGTACGAGCATTTAAAAGAGAACCAAAAATTGCCCTTAGATGCATTTGCAAAGCAAGCGCAAATTGCCCTGACGGTTGCGTCAGAGCGCGTAAAACAAAAGTTTGGTTACTATTGCTCCGCCGCATCCGCGGAACAAGACAAAATATCAGCGAAGGTCGCAGCACTTAAACGCATGGACGTAAATGGCGACGTCACAGTTATTGGATTCACCCAATAGCACTGCCATTCTAATTTTTACACTTAATCGATATTTACTATAGGATTTTATCATGCACGCACTATCCATAACTCCCGCCATTGAGGGCTTCAAAAATCACTACCCCGTCATTATTATTGGCGCTGGCCAAGCGGGTTTATCCATGAGCTGGTGCTTACGAGAATCAGGCATCGAACACCTGCTGCTAGAAGCCGGAGATACCATTTGCCAAAACTGGGATAAACAACGCTGGGATAACTTTTGCTTGGTCACACCTAATTGGCAATGCCAATTACCGGGCTTTCCGTATCAAGGAGATGACCCCGACGGCTTTATGGTAAAAGAGCAAATATTGGAATATTTGCAAGCCTATTACGATTCATTTAAGCCACCGGTATTGTTCAATTGCCCCGTACAATCGCTTACAAAAACAGGAGAGCTTTTTACCCTGCAAACCGATAAAGGCCACTTTATAACAGAGCAAGTGGTATTTGCCTGCGGCAGCTATCACGAGGCCAAAATACCGGATCTTGCCCATGCTATGCCTCATAACATCAAACACGTTCATTCACGTGACTACAAAAACGCTGGTGCATTGCCACCAGGTGACGTTTTAGTTGTGGGTACGGGCCAAAGTGGCTGTCAAATTGCTGAAGACCTACACCTGGAGGGCAGGCAAGTCCATTTGTGTGTAGGCAATGCTCCCAGAGTCAACCGACGCTATCGCGGCAAAGATGTGGTTAATTGGCTCGACGAAATGGGGTATTACGAAACCACCATCGCGGATCACCCAGAAGGTGAACACGCCCACCACGCAACCAACCATTACGTCACAGGCCGCGATGGCGGCCGTGACCTCAACCTGCGCATTTTTGCCGAACAAGGCATGAAGCTCTATGGCAAATTAAGTGACGCAAATGAATCACAATTATTTTTCGATGACGACTTGAAAAAGAATTTAGACTATGCAGACGAAGTGGCCAAGCGAATTACACAATCTATTGAAGACTACATTCAGAAAAATCACATTGAGGCTCCAGAAGACGACAATATTCACTCTGACTATTGCCCAAGCTCACCAACGTCATTAGACCTCACTCAAACCAACATCACCTCAGTCGTTTGGGCCACCGGATTTAACATGAAATTCGATTGGGTCAAACTACCCGTGTTTGACGAAAATGGCTACCCTAAAACACAACGCGGCGAAACCGACATCCCTGGCGCATACTTTTTAGGTTTGAATTGGATGCACACCTGGGGGTCTGGCCGGTTTTATCACGTAGGGCGTGATGCTGAATATCTGAGAGATAAAATTTGTTTGGAACGGAAAGCTGCCACTCGCAAAAAAAGCAGCGCATCAGCGTTCAAAGAAACCGCCGATCAAACCCAAACAGCTTAGGGAGCTTGATCAACTCCCAATAGCTTTGGCCGTTAGAACTTTTCGAGCTCAAGACATGCATTGGTTGTTTTTTGCCCCCACAAAAAAGGCATTTCCACCATCAATGGCAGGCTGTCGAGAAGCACTAACGCAGAATTCAGGAAGCCCTGACGACCCCACCGCAGGCGGCCTCAAAGCTCGCCTGCGGTTATTACTTAGCTTGTTAGCGCTAAGACGACTGGCTTCGAAAATTGCCTAGGCACCGAGCTTTGAACTTTCGCACATGACCGTATGATTCATGATTACGGCAGGAGGCAGGGCGACATGAGAGGCCGATCATTCAAACTTAAAGAGACTTCTTGATCATTAGCTGCCCTGGTATCGCTACCGTCCGTGAAACTCAATCGACGAAAGCAAAAATGGCCCTTCGCACCAAACTCAACTTCAAGTCCAGCACCAAACAAGCCTGCGCTGATTAAGCCAGCGTTAACATCGATGGAACCGGCTGCGTGCCGGGGCGGCATCTCGTCCAACTTCAATCGAGGCCTATTATGTGTACAGAGACCTTGCAGAGACGACAATATAGGAACGAAAAAGGAAAACTAAAGTTGCCTTTTTAACGCTTTCACTTATTGCCATTGTTAATGTGCAACTTACATACTCCGAGTGCAAGTTATTCTGCGTGACACTACTTTTTGCGTGACATTACTGCCACGCTTCCGGATGCGACCAATATCAAGTTAACGCGCTGCTTACCTCTCGTTTTGGCGCCAATTTTGCCTTCCGACCAGCCCCCATCGCCACCCCATATGCCTGCTCGGCGGTGAAAAAAAGAAGCCTGCATCGCTGGAATCACCCTCTCGGGAGCACCCAGGAAAACACCCTACTTCAAGGCGCTAATTTATCAAGAAGAATACGTACGCCCCCAAATTTAGGTCAATATACAACCAAACCCTACACATCAAGGCAGCAGGATACAATGATTCGGTGACGGTTAATTTTTAAGCAAATCTGCACTAGGATTTATACAGACTGCTCGAGAAGCCAAAAGGTAAGATACGAGAATCAAGCGCCAACAATATGCTCAGAGGGCCTCACTCCGTCGTCATTGCATCTCGCTTTCGAGCGCAAAAAGAAAAGCACATATTATGCCAACCCAACCATAAAAACTCGAATTAACGTTGGAAATTTGCGTAAATTCTCTCTCTAAAATTCAATTAATAATAGAATATTTGCAACTTTTTGCACACTGACAGCATTTCTAGGGAAAACGTTACCGTAAAGGCCTCCCCTTCCGATAGTCTTCATACGGGCGATAGTCTGTCGCAGCACGGGCATCGCAAAGTACACTCTAGGTCACTTTAACCTATGAAGGCTCACAGAAGCTTTCATTCTGAATAATAAACGATCAGGCATGTTGGGCAATTCAATATAAATATAAGAGGTGCAAAACGACCAAATGTTCATTAAAAACCCAAACACGGCCTACTAAACAATAACTCATAAACTTCCTAGGCGGAGCATTACAATGTCTACAGTGAGTAAAAAACACCCCGAAACCACTAATTTTAGAAAGTCCATTTTAGCCGTCAGTATCATGATGGCATGTGGGACTATGGCCTATGCCGCAGAGCAATCCGGCCCCGTTACGGACGGAAGTCTTGAGAACGAAGCTGAACAACGTGCTGGAGAAGTCGAGGAAATCGTCGTTCTAGGTATCAGAAGAAGCATTGAAACCGCACAGGAATTGAAGCGCAATGCCAGTACAGTAATCGATTCAATTACCGCTACAGAACTAGGCGACTTCCCTGACAAATCGCTTGCGGAAGCCCTAATGCGTGTTCCAGGTGTGGCAGTGGAGCGTTTTGCAACGCGTACAGATAGTGGCGCATTCTCAGTCGAACCGTCGGGCGTCGTGATCCGGGGCCTACCTTTTGTTAGAAGTGAATTTAATGGTAGAGACACTTTCAGCGCAAACTCTAGCCGTGGGCTAAGCTGGGGCGACGTGTCTCCCGAGCTTATGGGGGGCATTGACATATACAAAAACCAAACGGCCGAACTAATCGAAGGCGGCATCGCTGGTCTTGTGAACCTGAAAACTCGCCTGCCGTTTGACAGTGATGGGGAAACCAGAGTTCTGACCGTTAGTGGAAACTACAGCGACCTGTCCAACTCGAACACCCCTGAGGTATCGGGAATCTATACTAACCGCTTTGATACCGACGCTGGTGAATTCGGGGCAATGGTCAATTTCGCATACTCGGATGTGGACGCGACTGCACAGAGCGCGAGGCTGTCACGCGTTAATCGCTTCCGCGATGTCTATGAGGAAGATTCGCTGCTCTTTCTCCCGCAGGGTGTCAACTTCGGGGATGATCAATACAGCCGACAACGCACTGGTGCTGCACTTGCGCTCCAATGGCAAGACCTTGATGGGCGCTTTCTTGCAACATTTCAATACAACCGCTCACAATATGAAAACACAGCACAACGTAACGGTGTTAGTGTCGGATGGGAGGGATTGCAGGGCTATCAAAGCTTATTCCTTGAAGTTACAGAGGGCGGGACAGGCTCTAATACAATTGTTCGACCGGCTGAAGGCACAGATCCGTTTGAGTTTTCGGAAGACGGTCTCTTTTCCTATGGAACATTAACGCAAGAACACGGCTGGTGGGGCGCAAACAATAATGACTCCGCACTCGTTGCCGCCAATACCAATGGTGAGGCTCTGGTGGAAACCTGCGCCAGCTTGGACTCCTGGGCGGGATGTGACGAAGGCGACACCGTCACCAACTACATTGGGACGAACCTGACTACTACTGCAGATATTAGTGATTCAAAGAGCGTTACCGAAGACTTTGGGTTTAACTTAAAGTGGCATATATCAGATAGCGTTCATGCGAATTTCGATATACAACACGTTGCTTCCGATCTCGACGAATATCGACTCAACAGTGCTTTCACCACCTGGACAAATCCCGAAGTTGATTTGCGGGGGGATCTTGCGCAGGTTACCCTCCACAATCCAACCAACATAAACCTGCTCGACGCGGGTCAAGGTGTATACGCCAATCCAAACAGCTACTACCCCTCCAGCATGCTCGAATTTTTGGGGGATAACCATGGCGAAGAATTTGCGGCAAAAACTGATTTCGTTTTTGATATAGATTCAGGTTTTGTTGAAAGGGTTAAAACTGGGGCAAGGTATGCCAAGCGTGATCAGCAGGTAAATCAGGCTAGCAACTGGCAGGCCATGTCCACTCCGTGGGTCAAAAATGCAGCGTGGTTCAACCTTGATAGCCCGCCCAGTTCAGGCGAATACCTAGACGAACACGTTCAAGAAGACCCTGACGATGATGAAATTATCCCATATACCTTTAACGGATACCCGCAGAATGCGTGGGTTGTTAAAGAGTGGGAGTCTGAATTCGGCAGCGTTGATATAGCAGACGGTAACACTCTATTGATTTTCCCAAATGCTGATGAGATGCGTAACTTTAAAAACACCATGAGTAAAATCGCTACCGGGCAGCCAGTAAACGGCTTCGCGCCGATATGCTCCGGCCTGGATAATCGCGAAAACGAAGTTGAAGGAACCTGTTTCCGCCCGAATGAAACCCTGGATGTAATAGAGGCAACCGAAGCACTCTATGTTCAAGTTGACTTTGGCGGAGATGATTTAAATCTTTTCGGTCGACCTGTTAGCGGCAATATAGGTGTCCGTTATATTAATACGGATATTACCAGCGCGGGCGGCACACAATTTCCATTTTATGATACTGTTAGCCAACCCTGTGAAGAAACGAAGCCGCGCGACGAAAACGACCCCACTTCCAGGCCACCGGTTCCAAATACGGTTACCTGCTATTTAGATCCCGATGACATAGCGTTTATGGATAATGGCGGCAATCTGGATGAGAAAGAAAGTTCATACGACAATATTCTGCCAAGCTTGAACGTTAAGTATGATGCCACCGATAATTTTGTGACTCGTTTTGCAGTGTCAAGGGCAATGTCAAGGCCGGATATCGGTAGCCTGCGTAACTATGCTCAGGTCAACTACGACGCCCCTAGCGTCAACGATGAAGCGGGCTCCCTTTGGGTCAAGGATGGCGACGGTGAGATTGTAGGCGCTAATGTGTTCTACAGCACTAGAACCGCAAATCCAAATCTTAAGTCCATTATTGCCGATCAAGTGGATCTAAGCTTCGAATACTATTCTGGCCGAAACAGTGTATCACTCGCTCTATATCAGAAGTCATTTGATGACTATATCCAAACCGGAAGTTACACACGAGAAATGACCAATAACGGCGTGACGCGGCAAGTCGCAATTACTGGCCCCATTAACGGTGATGGTGCCGAGATCCAAGGTTTCGAAGTCCAAGGAACTTACCTACTTGACAACCTGCCAGGGTTTTGGGGTGGACTTGGTGTTCAAGCCAACTATACTTATGTCGAAAACAAGGGTGTTGAAAACACCGGTATAAACAGCGGTTCAGACACCGGGTCCAGTGAATCTCCTGCAGCACCCGACCAAGTAAAAGTAGATCAATTGGAAGGTCTTTCTCAAGATACCTTTAACATCAGTACTTTCTATGAACGCGATCAGATTTCCGCTCGTTTATCCTACGGATGGCGATCAGAATACCTTGTAACCGTTCAGGACTGCTGTATCGGTACGCCAGTTTGGCAGGACGACTATGGCCAGCTCGACGCATCTATTCGATATAGAATTACTGACATGTTTGAAATTAGCCTGTCTGGCAGCAACCTTACGGGTGAAGAAGCAATACTAACCCAGCAAGTAGAACACAGTGAAAATGGCGGTAAACGGTTGAAGTTCGCGACGAACCAGAGCGATACCCGATACACCCTAAGTCTTCGCATGCAGTTTTAATTGAGCTACCTTTGGGGCTGTGCCTTTTTGGGCGGCCCCACCTTACCCCTCCTATCCTCGGATGAATGATGCTGCAACCTTATAGAATTGTCATTGTCGGCGGCGGTACAGCAGGCTGGATGACCGCAGCCGCAATTTCCGCTTTATACAAAGACCAAACCCGTTACCACATTGTACTCATTGAGTCTGACGAAATTGGTAGCGTTGGTGTTGGTGAAGCAACACTTCCTCAGCTTAAAAGCTTCAACGAACAGTTAGGCATTGTTGAAGCAGACATGATGAAGGCAACCAGTGCGACTTTTAAACTGGGTATTAAATTTGCCAATTGGGGAAAAGTGGGAGAGTCCTACATTCACCCCTTTGGTTTATCCGGCGGCCCCAAAAATACACTTGAGTTTCATCAGTATTGGGCGCACTTTAGGTCAAGTAACACCATTCCTGATCTTTCAGAATATTCTCTGGCAGTGCACCTTTGCCAAAAGAACAAGTTCAAAATCCCATCCAAAGACCCTGAAAGCATAGAAAACACCTATTCGTACGCTTATCATTTTGATGCCACTTTATACGCGCAATACCTAAGAAAAATAAGTGAAAAGTACGGTGTCCATAGAATTAACGGAATTGTGACAAGAGTTACCCAAAACGATGAAACCGGAGAGATTCGTGCTGTACATCTAAAAGACGGGACCGAAATCATTGGTGACTTCTTTATAGACTGCTCCGGCTTTCGATCTCTTCTATTAAATAAAAAGCTCAAGGCAGAATTTGAGGACTGGTCTGACTGGTTACCTTGCGATAGCGCCCTAGCTGTGCAAAGTGTCAAAGATGAAGATACACCGCCCTACACAACCTCCACCGCAAAAGAGGCCGGCTGGCAGTGGCGTATCCCACTTCAACACAGAACAGGTAACGGCTATGTCTTTTGTAGCAGTGTCATTAGCGAAACAGAAGCGTACGACTCCCTGATGAAAGACATCAAAGGAGTCGCGCAAACTGACCCCAAGCTGATCAAGTTTAAGGCTGGGCGTTACAAAAACTCCTGGAAAAAAAACTGCGTCGCCATCGGCTTGTCGAGCGGATTTCTAGAACCTCTGGAGTCAACCAGCATATATTTAATTCAAATTGCCATTGTTTGCTTGCTTAGGTTGTTCCCTACTAAGGTTGACAAACGAAATACCATTCTGGCTGATGAATACAATCGACTCATTGATAACGAGTATGAAAGAATTCGCGACTTTCTTATTCTCCATTACCACTTGAATGAGCGATCCGATTCAGATCTCTGGCGCCACTGTCGAGAAATGGCAATACCGGATAGTCTTACTCAAAAACTAGACATGTTTGAACGACGTGGATATACAGAAAGTTTTAAATACGGTTTATTTAGCGCACCAAGCTGGCTCGCGGTACTCTACGGGCAAGGCTTAAGTCAAAAAGGCGTCGATCCGTTTATATCATCCATTTCAAAGAATAACATAGAGCCCATATTCGGGGACGTTGAACAAAAAATACAACAGGCGATTTCAACCGCCTACAATCATAAAGAATTCCTTAGCAATTATTGTCCATCAATAATTTAGTCTGCAGCGATAAAAATAGTGAATAACATGAATAAAATTTCGGTTGTAGGACGCGACCTAGATGCTTGGATAACGGCTACTTTTCTCAAATTACTGCTTGATCGAGGTGGCGATAATTACGAAATTGAAGTTATCGACATTGGCAGCAATCTCACGCCCCACGATTTTTATGCGGTTTTACCAAGCTATGAAACGCTTCATGACACTCTGGGCGCAAACAAAGGGGCACTGCATAAAACAGCACATTCTCACTTATATTATGGACAAAGGTTCAGCGGATGGAACAAAGAAGGGCAAGAGTTCTTTCACGCGTATGACAGACACGGAATAAACTTTGATGGCGTAGACTTCTACCAATACTGGCTAAAAGCGAGACAAAATGGCCTACCTCTCCCTCTTGATGACTTCTCACTTGGAGTGGCCGCTGCAAAACACTCTCGTTTTGTTTCCAATCATGATAAAACCGGCTTTTCGCATGCTACACACGGATGCCATCATAGCGCGATAGAGTATATCGGGGCGGTTACTCGGGCTGCCCAGAATGCTGGCGTTAAACATACTTGCGGCCAAATTAGATCGATCAACTGGGAGCATGAAAGAATAGCATCCATAGATCTTGATAATGGTGCTCGCATAGAATCTGACTTCTATATTGATGCCTCGGGGCCGGAGTCAATTCTTATGAATTCGCGTCAGGAAGACAACTTCTCTGATTGGCGTCAGTGGTTTCAGTGTGATCGAGTCATTACAGCATCGGGGACGACTTTAAAGTCCCGGCCTGCGTTCTCTCAAATTACAGCACTCTCCTGTGGTTGGTGTGGGCTCTACCCGCTGGCAAACCGTACCGGAGTCCATGTTTTGTATTCCTCACAGGAATCTGATTTCAAAAAGGTAGCAGATGAAGTCCGTTCGTTAGTCGGTGTAGATATTAGCAGTAGGACGGAAAGAACCTCTAGGTGCGGGATAGCCAAAAGGCCATGGATTGGAAACTGCCTGGCCGTTGGCTCTGCCGCGGCAACCCTTGAGCCACTAGATGCATTAGGGCAACACGCTTTGGTTGTGAGCTTGGTAATGCTTAGGCAGCTATTCCCAAATGGAGGAGAGTATACAAACGAAAGAAAAACATATAACGAGAAAATGCATTCCTTTGCTGAAAATCTGAGGAATTTTCAAATTGCCCATTATCACCTAAACACTAGGGATGAACCATTCTGGAAAAATTGCCGAGATACAATAATTCCAAAAGTACTCGAAGATAAAATTTCTTTGTTTAAGTATTCGGGTTACGTTTCGATTGTAGAGGATGAAACTTTTCAAGAGGAAAATTGGACAAGTATTTTTAATGGGCATGGACTTATCCCCGATCACTATAGCCCTCTGGTGGACAATATTCAGGAAGAGGACCTAATTAATCGCTTTAAGAGCATATTGACCACTATTAACGAAAAAATTAAATCGTCACCTACATTAGAATGACACAGATTCAACTTTACTGCTTTGAACAGATTTACACGCCGTTACCGTCAGTATGTTATTAACCCGACAATCTTTTATGTCGGGTTAATGCGGTAAACGTACGTGCCGCCATTGGCCGAGGTGGCCAATGCAAGCCCTTAAAATACAAGGAAATTCACATATTTCTGCCAGAATTTTCAGGGCGTGCAATTCAATAGATAGGAAGTCTATTTTATTGCCAGGTTAATAGTAGCGCGAAGGCTGTCACCAACTCGCCTTCCCAAGAAGATGAACGCAGGTATTTGTTGAAAGCGACACAAAAACAAATCATGTTGATGCTCTGCTTAGATCCAAGTACTGCTTCGCACGCATCAGCATAAAACCTATAAACGCAAACTAACGTCGTAAGCGATCTATTTTATTACACACCCTAAAAATACCGACGCGGGCATGTGAATTACCTTGTATTTCAAGGGTTTTCATTGGCTTCACAGATAAGAATGAGGCATCCATACCCCAACCATTAATCCAACGATGATTCCCGCAGGGTTAAATAGCAACGGCAACACCAAGCTTACGACCAAAAGTCATTAGATGAATGATCTAGCCAAACGCGAAAAATATTTTCCCCAACAACGTCAATAGATTAAGATTTTAACTATAAACCCGGCAATCTTTTCTGTCGAGTTTATGCGATTCAAGGACCTGCCGCCATTGGCCGGAATGGCCAATGCAAGCCCTTAAAATACAAGGAAATTCACACATTTCCGCCAGTATTTTATCGGCGTGCAATTCAATAGATAGGAGATCTATTGAATTGCCGGCTTAATAGATGGACGCATAGGCCGCTATTCATTCGATGAACTTTAGAGCACTGACCGCTATTAAGGCTCCAAAGATCTTTGTACGGCATATTTAACATGCCGTCTGAACAGACAAAGATTTGTTAAAAAAACTAAACAGCTCAGCGCCAAAACATAAATTTGCGTAACATAGAGCTTCTATGTGACTTAGTTTGAAAAACCATTTAAACAATGATAATTAACAACTATTGAGGGGGTTCTTGATGTCGGAGATGTCTTTTTACGATTGGGCGGTAGTCGCCATATATTTCTTCGGCTTGGTCGCCATTGTGTATTGGTCCAGCCAAAAGCAAAAAACCACGACGGATTACTTCCTGGCTGGCCGCCATGCAGCCTGGTACGTCGTAGGTGCATCCTTATTTGCCTCCAACATTGGCTCTGAGCATATCGTTGGCTTAGCAGGATCAGGCGCATCCGTTGGGTTTGCCACAGCTCACTGGGAGCTACACGCATGGATAATGGTGCTACTCGCCTGGGTATTTGTGCCCTTTTACTACAAATCCGGCGTGTTCACTATGCCGGAATTTCTGGAACGCCGTTTTGACGGCCGTACGCGCTGGGTGCTATCTATTGTCAGCCTGTTAGCGTACGTACTCACCAAGGTATCCGTCACGGTGTATGCCGGCGCGCTGGTATTTAAAACTTTGCTCCCCGATACCTTTGGCACACCGGATAACGCTTTTTGGATCGGCGCTTTTACCACCGTAATCCTTACGGGGGTCTACTCTATTTTTGGCGGCCTGCGGGCGGTAATGTATACCGAAGTCGCTCAAACGGTGGTGTTGCTCCTAGGTTCTGCGCTGATTACCTACTTCGGTTTGGACCTTTTGGGTGGCTGGGGCGAACTAAAAAGCTTAGCGCAAACCAACGCCGATAACTTTGCCTTGTGGCGCCCCCTTTCGGACCCGGATTTTCCCTGGTTGGGCGTTATGATTGCATCACCTGTCATTGGCATTTGGTATTGGTGTACAGACCAGTACATTGTTCAGCGAACGCTGGCGGCAGAAAATCTCAAAGAGGCGCGCCGCGGTGCTTTGTTTGGTGGTTTTTTGAAAGTGTGGCCTGTATTTATTTTCCTTTTGCCGGGTTTGATCGGCTGGGCCCTGCATCAAAAAGGCATGATTTTAATTCCAAGTAAAGAAAACGGATCCATAGATGGCGATCAGGTTTTCGCTGTCATGGTGACCACTCTTCTGCCTGAAGGCCTTCGTGGGCTCGTGGTTGCAGGTTTGCTATCAGCTCTAATGAGTTCTCTCGCATCGTTATTTAATTCCTGCGCAACATTATTTACTGTGGACATTTACGAGAAACTACGCCCGGGTAAAAGCGAAGCTCACCTTGTAAACGTTGGGCGCTTGGCGACAGCTATGGTGGTAATTGCCGGCCTGGTTTGGATACCGATAATGCATAAAATGGCGGGTGGCGGAATATATATTTACCTCCAGGGCGTACAAGGTTATTTGGCCCCGCCTATAACTTCGGTATTTTTACTTGGCCTTTTTTGGCGACGTACTACTGCACAGGGAGCGTTCTGGGGTTTGGTTATAGGCTTCGCTCTGGGCATGCTCAAACTCAGCTTGGAGGCCTTCCATAACAACTCAGGCTTGCCTGAGGGAATACTGCAACAACTTGCCGAGTTTAACTTTCTTTACTATTCCGGTGTATTGCTACTGATAAGCATTTTGCTGGTAGTGGGCATTTCTCTCGTGACGCCTCGGACTCCCGATGCACAAGTTGAAGGAATTACTTTTGCGACATTAACGGATCAAGATAAAAAAGAGATACGTCAAAGCTGGGACAAGTGGGATGTAATACTAACCGCAATTGTTCTAGGACTGGTTGTTGGAATCTATCTATACTTCAGCTTTTGGATCAGTTGAAAGTAGACCTTGCTTAACCGGCGTGCGCTTTTATTGTTCTACGGAGTTACATTAAAGCGCCGCCCCACCAATACCTACCAATACCTACCAATACCTACCAATAACCTAGCAATACAATAGATATTGCATCTGCTTTATTACACACTCTATCTCATCAAAGGCACATCCCTAAAATATATTTCAACCCGGTGTGCTTAAATAAACCTCGGCCTAAATTAAACTGACATGACCGCCAATGCTAGCAAACATGAAATAATCAAAGGGTGGTGTTGGTACATCGGGGTTTTAATTATCGACCTGGGTA
>JBNKWZ010000013.1:0-95598 GCA_050300015.1 Cellvibrionaceae bacterium
TGGCATCGTTGCTCATAGGTTAGCTGTTGGTATTGTCTCTTCACTGCCTCATCTCTTGCCGGAGAAAAAGGGGAAGAGCTTACCTTCAGCTAGCCCCTTCTTCTACAGGTTGAGGTGATGCACTTCGGATTTGAATCCGCGTCATTTCTGGAAAACCACTTTCCGAGCTTTACTAGGCCAACACCAAAGCCAAGCATAAGAAAGCCAAATAATGGAAAACACCAAGTTTCTGTTGGTTTCACGATAACAGCAGCACTTGCCATTGAGATCCATAAAGCTATGAAGCCAAACCAAAAAGTCATAAAGGCTTGAACAAAACGGTGAAAGCGAAAAACACCAGATGGCTTCGGAACAATTAAAAAGCATGAATCCGACAAGCAGTTATTACATGTATCATCAATATATACGCCGGACCGGGTTAACCTAGGGGTGATTTCTGCAACGCTTTGGAAGCGTCCAGAGGGCGGAGAGACAAAGGCTAAAAGAACGGCATCTATAGAAGAAAAATAAAGCATTTGCTGGTTGAATCACTATCGTCAGGCATGTGAAATCCAGAATCAATGTCAAGAGACGACTGTCGTAAGTATAGCTGATCGTGAAGGTGATATTCACGAATGGTATGAACTGGCAAATTTATTACCTCATGAAAGGCAAGCAGCCTATATCATTAGGGCGAAAAGTAATCGCCGAATTGAGCTAGAAGATGGTGAATTTCCCAAGATCTGGGATTATATACCGCGGACCAAGAAATTAGGCGACTATCAACTGTATATACCCTCCAAAGGTGGCAAATAGCAAGAACCGCCACACTCAACGTTTACTCGAAGGCAATAACGATTGTGGGCCGAGAACGTGATCGTCGTATGCCGGTTGAAGTGCATGTCGTGTTTGCAAAAGAAAGTAATCCACCTAAAGGCATCAAGGGAATTGAATGGGTTCTGGTTACCAATATCGCAGTGGAAAGCTTTGATGAGGCGATGACGATTATCCAATAGTATCGAGCACGATGGAGAAAAGAAAAGGCATGAAGGTTCGCCACCGTCAGTGTACGTGGTAACAAGAGCGCTTGCGACGATTGGAGGATTTATTGGTCGCAAAGGCGATGGTGAGCCTGGAGTTAAGACTATATGAACTGGCTTTCAACGATTATACGATTTTATCGAATCAATGGAGTTGCTTCAGAGTATTTAAAAAATGTGTATAAGGTCAAGCGACCTGCATAAGGGACTGCTAGGCCGCAGGCCTAGCAGTCCCGCTTGATGCAATGGTTACATTGCTATTCTTTTTTTAATAATTGTATTATCTGGGCCTTCCATTTCTATAAGTACGTAATCGTTGCCAACTTCATTTATTTCAATCACAGCACCTGGATCTTTATAGATTACATTGGATTCTTTTTCTAAAAGGTTCAGGATGTATACAGAACCACTACCGTAGATACCAGAGGTAGATAACAACAATTTGCTCTTGTCCAGCCAAGCAAAGGAAATGGCATCATATGACCAAGGCTCTCCTTGCCAAAATCTTTTCCCTAGATCGTACTGTCTTGACGGACCCAAAACAGGATTATGCATGTCTTTGGCGAATACTGCGATATTTGTTCCTAAAGCGTCATCGCAGAATACATAGATTGAGAAATAACCGTTTGGTTGTTGATATTCTCCTTGCTTGCAGTATCGCCCAGAGATTTGAGTGACCTCAATTTTCGCGTAACAAAGACTAGGAATTAGTAAGGCCAGAATGAGTATGAGTTTCTTCATGATATTTTTGCAATGTAACGCCTTGCTCATTTGCGCGGCGGTCGTAGTGGATTTTTGTGCAACAATGAGCGCAGCGAATGCACAAAAAGGAGCGTAGACCGCTGCGTCAAATGGAGCAATTTGTTAGAACTAGTACCGTTCTTGAACAAGTTCTACGCCCTTAGACTCGAGCTTGCCATCAACAAGGTTGAAGACAAAAGCCTCCAAGTCGTACCCCAAATAGTCTCCGTCTTTCATATTGTTCTCGTCGAACCCTTCACGCATTACATACTTGGTTTCACCAACAGGCAATACTATCTTGCCTGTATACCAATCTGCGTTAACAGGGTATTCTCGATTACCAAATAGTAACGCTGCCTCAACAGGGTCATAACCATCGTCACATGGTTTTTTTCTATGCCGTTTAGCCAAAGAAGGTATCTTTAAGCTCCCACCCAGCCTTATAACCACGCCAACTAGCCGAGCATAGCTCTTGATTTAAAATAGATGAGAGTTTGTCATGATCATACAATTGGTTCAACGGCAGCTCTCTAATTGAGTAACGAGCTTCACCAACCCTCAGTACATCTTTAATTTGCTCCGTAGCGAAACTGCTGGTGACTATAAATAATATCAATTCAGATGAGACTTTCCAATTTATTCTCATAGGAGCACGATTTGAATCCGCGCCCGATTAAATCCTTATATTTACAAAACTTTCGAATTTCAGTTTGCGAAAGCTATTTTTCTACAGCCTGAACGCCGCGCTAAGCCGGCCGAACCTAGAGTGTAGCACAGCGTATACAATGGCGAAGCCATGCACTGGGCGGAGCGTAGGTGAAAGTTCGGCTTGAGCACCTTGTTCGGTACCTAGCGGCGGAGGTTGTAGATTACACTCATTGAAAAAGTATTTTCCATTTCCGTTTCTAAGTTATCTGCGAGGTACAAAAGGTATTCCCCCTCGATTGAGAAAACATTTTCCTTTAAACGTGTGCCTCCTTCCCAGACTGTTCCTTTTAGAGTCCGTGTATCCACTATGAGATCAGTTGCGTTCTCAAAATCGAAACCTGGGTAAAATATTTCAGCATCTTTGTCCTGAAGAACAAACCATTTACCATTCGGGTCCTTGATAGAAAAGCTCTTCGGATGCTCTTTAGGCAAAACCAACTTAAAACGTTCCTCACTTAGCTCGATTACTTTTAGAGTACCAGGCTCAGTAGAAGAAATTGAGCTGCATGCAGAAATGAAAAGCACAATGAGAAAAAGTACCGCGACCTTTTTCATGGGAAACCTCAAAATTGCAGATGGAAATGTGGTGGCGTAGTTTCCAGTATTACTGTTATAGCGACGCCAGCTGCGGCTTTTTTGAAATTGGTCTTATCTGAGTCAGTCATATCTCTACTACGAACATCAACCGCGCCACTCTTCAAATGCTTGGAAATATAAATACCCTTCTTTATTTGCTCATCTAAGTCGTCTCTAATGTCAGCAATGATCTCAGTCTTAGTTTTCTTGTTCTTTACACCCTCATCATAACTATTTAGTACTAACTTTACTGTCTTTTGGTCTTTATAGACTTTAAGTCGATCACCACCCGAGAGTTTACCGTACATTGCAGATGCTTGACTGTCCGAACTCCTTGTTCCACTTGTCACAACTATAGTTTTCTTTGACAACTTATGGTACTTATCAGCGATTTTTTCGACCTTTGCCTCTATGTCAGAGGTCAATGTGACTCCCGATTTAAGTGTATAATTTTTAGCCATCACGAAACTCCCTTTATGTTTGGATTTTCTGATGTTTTACACCACCCCGCCACCAATGTAAATGCCTGATATCTGCATATCAGCACCGAACGCCTTGCTCTGTTGCGGCCAAACTGGAGTGGCTTTTGTGCTAGAGTGCAGCGAAGCGAAACCCACAAAAGCCGCGTGGTTTGGGCGTCAACAGGAGCAAATTGTTAGCTCACTTTTGAATAGATAACTAAATCACTGGATTCTCCAATTACGAGAGTTTCTCCAGTGTAAGAAAATCCACAACCACGAATCTCGTAGCCGGACCATATTTTTTTATACTCACTTGGCTTGCCATACTTTTTTCCGTACAACCAAGCTCCTAGAGCAAAGAGTAATATTTCGGCTTTTGGCCAATACCGATAACTTCAAGAGTCCACCTTGTGGGTGTACTTAAGGGCAGCCCTCCGCCATGTAAACCTGCCATACGTACTACTTGGTTTTCAATCGGGCCAATACCATTACATAAAAGTTTTAGCTCCTGATCTTGATATTCATTTCTATCCCTGAAGATTTTCTCTCCAGACCTACAATTGAATAGCCCTCGACCATCAGATGTCTCAACCAGCAAATAACGAGAACAATCTGAATATCCTAGAGCAGGCATACCCCCGATACTCCATTCACCAACTTTTTTCTAGGGCCCTCCAGGATCAGAAACTTTAGTTTTGAGAATTTGCTGTAGAATCTCTTCCATTGCTCTACCTTAAAGCTAACGCCCGGCTATGACGCAGGAGTGCAATTGGTTCTTTTTTGTGGCATTTTTACCACAAAAAAGAGCCGACGGAACGGAGGTCGCACATGAGCCGTTTGTTATGTTTCATCTTCTTCGTCCGAAGCTGGATATGCTGAAAACTGTAGCGAAATGCCGTATTGGTACAATAAACCAAGCAAAGCTGGAGGGGCAATAACAGATTTTGTGAACTGATCTTTTGTGCCGACGGTGCATCCTATGTCTATTTCACTGTTGACGCCTAAGCTTTTTAAGTATGCAAAAGCGGCTTCATTTTTTTGGATAAATGCATGTATTTCTGAAATATTTTTGGGTGAGTTTAAGTTTTCTGAAAGCAGTACCCCAAAGCCGGAATATTCATGAACCTTTTTTCTGAGGCTCATTTCGCCTTTGTGATAGACCCCATTGACTGTTGGAATGGGATATTCATTAAGGAAAGAATCTACATCAAATTCTTTTCCATAAACTCTCAATACTGAATCTAACATTCGTTTTCTAGGCTTCCTTTGAAAACATAACAATTTATTCAACCGTGCTGACTATATATTTCGAAACATAGGAACAACACCCATTTTGGTTATATATAGGCATTTTTCACCTCCTCTACTCCGAATTCCCGCCAACCAATGGCCCAATCCACCGAACTATAAGATCAAGGGCCCTAAATCGCTATTTAATGTATCTATATATAGCCAACTAAGCCTATTCTCGCCCACTCTGCTATGTGCACTATGGCAACAGGCGAATATCTTGGCAGCGTTCGGCTGCACCTGGAATAATTCGTTCGGTGAGCGCTAACCGGCAGGCGGTGTCGTAGCGCGTTATCCACAACTTGAGATGCCTACTGAATTTTGCCCCGTGCCGCTTGAGTTCGATACGTAGGGCCACTTCTTCAAAATCAACCCTTAAGGCAACGACATGATTTTTTCGCCAAGCCAGTTTGGCCACATGATCGTTTGGGTGCAGTTTATGCCGTTCATCCACAATGATTTCGATGGTCGTAAGATAATGGGTACGGTTCTCCCGATATCGCACGGCTACCAGTTTTTGTCCCCAGGTCTTTAAAAACCGTTGTGCCCCTGGGGCATCCGGCTTTATTGTTTTGGTCACTTTCATACACGCTCCTTGTTTGAACACACCGGCATTCACGTCCTTGTAATATGATCAGACTCTGATACTACAAATGCCTGCATTTAAGACTACACCCCTTTCTACAGGGCGGAAAGAATGACAATAGCTGACTACGGTAGGAGGTTTACAAGGGCTAAAGACGGGGAGTATCGAGATCGGGGCGTCAAGCTGGGTGGCAGCTTTCGCGCTATCCCCATCCCTCCTCACTAAGTCAGACTAAAAATCCTCCAACCTCGCCTTACGTAACTGCGACAAAACATAGAGCAACAACCCTTGTCGCTCCAGTGTAATAGTATTGGTGGTGGGGCTACATGGGTCGTTCATGTAGGCCATGGCAGGGGCTTTAATGGGACGGAGACATCTGTCGGTAGCGTCTTTATTGGGGCCTGCGACGACAAACCCTGGCAGTACGGTTTTTTGCCAGTTGGCCAACGTATGGACCGGCGCCTTCGGCTGAGTGTTACCAAACCCAGTCACATAGGATTGCTCCATGGGGTTACGGCCTAGCAAGTAATCCAGCAGTGCACGGGCTGCGGGCTCGTATTCTTTGTTGGGGGTATAGCGATTGGTTTTGAGTAGCAGCATGGCGCGGGTGAGCGCGCGCCCATTGGCATTCTCGCTAAAATCGCCTGCCTCCATGGGCACCATGTAACCCGATTGCCAGAGCATTTGTGCGCTCTTGTAGCTCGCCTCGGTCAACAGTTTAAGGGCCGCCTCTTTTAACGCTTTAGGCGTATGTGAGGATTCGGCTAAGGCATATAAGCCCCACAACTCGGTTTGTTGCCAGCCAATGTCACTCACACTTTTGGGTACCACCACGGTTTTAAAACCCGGCTTCTTATGGGTTAAGGTGGCGAGCTCTGCCGCAGCCCAAAACCATTCGTCCTCTAAGGTTTCGTTCACTTGGGCGTATGTAGCACCACTGTACCCTGCCGGCTGCCGGTATAACGTTTTAGGGTGCATCAAAGCCCATTGCCAAGCGTTCAACGCGGCCTGCTCGTAATCGGCAGCGGGTGCTAGCACCTCGGGCGCCAACGCAGAGACCTTGGCCGCCAACGCCATAATGGCCGTAAAATGTAACGTGGCTGCGGTGCTTTTAGGCATAAGGCTACGGCCATCGGCATCCAACCGCGTTATCGCCCCGTTGCCCCGGGTGGCCACAGAGTGGAACACCCCGCCGTCATCATCTTGCATGGTTTGCAGCCAGTCCAGTGCCCAACGGGCCTCTAGCAACAGGTCAGCTTTGCCTTTTGTGGCCCCAGGTATGGGCAGGGACAAATTATCAAACACCGCAGGGGCATCCAGATACGCGTGCAGTAAGCCCGCGAGCGCAGTACTGTTGGCAATCACACTTTTGCCGAAATCTTGGCCGTTTAACCAACCTCCGGGCACGGCGCGATAACGCTTGCCACCACTGGAGGACGCGACCTCTGTACTAACGAGTAGATCGGCAAATAATGAGGGGCGCGCCCGGTCGCTGTCTTTAGTGAAGACAATCGGCACACCCGCACGCTGCCAATAAAACGTTTGCGCAACGGTGGCCAATAATGGGTCGTAACGGTTTTCAGCAATAACAAAAGTGGGGGAATCCCCAAGCCCTGGAATGCGAACGCGGTAGGTACCGGATTGATTAAAGGCAGAAAGGTCTGCCACTTTCACGGTTTGGCCGGAGGCTTGCCACAGCAAGGGTTGGGTTAAGGGCCCACGCAGTAATTCTGTTTTATTACTTTCATCCACCAAGTAAAACGCTGCGGCTTCCACGTTGGGCACCACAATCACTTTGCTGCCATAGGGCAAAAACCCTAATTGGTTTAAGGCGGGCTTAAAGGCATAACTGTTGAAAGAGGCGAACAAGCCGAGTAAGCCAAAACACAATGCAACAACGGGGAACCTGATGCCAATCATGGGTGGTCCTTAGCAGTGACTGATGGTTTGCGATTACAAATTAAAAGGGGAATCTTGCTCTTGGGCAGGCACGGGTACAGGAGCCGATTCCGTTTGCTCCATCGGCGGCCAAGTCATGCGCCCTGTATGTACGGCATAAATGCGCACCACATCCGACACCCACATGGATACACCAAAGGCCAACCACAGTATGTTGGTAAAATTAAAGGTTTGGTTGTGGTTACCAAAAGCATCGTTCGCCAGGCGATTAGCCGCCAATTGAATTTGATAGATGGCGTAAAACCAGGCCATCAGTGTGACAATTTTAACGGCCAGTAATGCCAAAGGCGCCCCAGCATTGTAAGCCCAAATGCTGAACACGGTATTAAAGGCCCAGCCGGCCACAAACACCCACCCCAGATGGTCAGCACTCCAGGGTTTGGCCTTCTCGCGTTTTAAGTCTTCATCGCGAACAAAATTGAAGAGACTAAAAATAAAAAAGATGGGAAGTAACGTGCGCAACAAGGGGAACAGCCAGCGACCGTTTACTTGCTGCTGAGTCAAAAACATGCGGTACAACCAATAAAAGGCGTACAACCCCACGGTGCCAAAATACAAAATTGTCAACTTGCGCATCGACACCACGTAGTACATGGGGTTCGGTTGTGCACTCATGTGCTTATGGCCTTAACTAAAGGTGTTTTACCGAGTCAATTTCGTACTCAATGTCGCCGCCGGGTGCATTCACCACGGCAACATCGCCCTCCTCTTTGCCCACTAAGGCGCGCGCGATGGGAGAGTTCACCGAAATTTTATTGGCTTTAATATCGGCCTCGTCTTCACCGACAATTTGATAAGTCACGGCCTCGTCGGTATCCATATTAATCAGATCGACTGTGGTACCAAAAATCACACGCCCTGAATGGGGAATACTTTTCACATCAATAATTTGTGCGTGCGACAACTTGCCTTCAATTTCTTGAATGCGGCCTTCGCAAAAACTCTGTTGCTCGCGCGCGGCATGATACTCAGCGTTTTCTTTTAAATCACCGTGCTCGCGGGCTTCGGCAATGGCTTGCACAATACGCGGGCGATCCACCTTTTTTAGAGTATCCAACTCTGTGCGCAAGCGTTCTGCGCCTTCTACCGTCATGGGAACTTTGCTAATGGACATAGTTATAAACCCTCGTGCAATTCTTGTAAGCGACGCACCTGTTGTTTTTGGCCAAAGCGTATGGCCATGCACAGCGCATTGGCCGCAGCGAGCGTGGTGGTGTAGTACACGCGTAAATTTTCCGCACCACGACGAATGTATGCAGAATCGCGTATGGCGCGTTTGCCTTCGGTGGTATTGATCACCAAATTCACTTGCTTGTTTTTAATCAAATCTACCACGTGCGGGCGACCTTCGGTGACTTTGTTGACGATTTCTACTTCTATGCCCGCTTCGGCAAAACGCGCCGCGGTGCCACGGGTGGCCACCAGTTTAAAACCTAAGTTGGTGAGCTCTTTGGCGACGATCACAGCGCCTTCTTTATCAAAATCACGCACACTGATAAATGCCGTACCACTTACCGGCAAAGAGGAGCCACTGCCGGTTTGGGCCTTGGCAAATGCCTCGGCAAAGGTGTCACCGACCCCCATGACCTCTCCGGTGGATTTCATCTCTGGCCCTAATATTGGGTCCACTGCGGGGAATTTGTTAAAGGGGAAGACCGCCTCTTTGACACTAAAGTAACCCGGCACCACCTCTCGGGTAAAGTTTTGTTCCGCCAGCGTTTTTCCGGTTTGGCAGCGCGCGGCTACCTTAGCGAGCGATATACCAATACACTTCGATACAAATGGGACCGTACGTGAGGCCCTTGGGTTCACTTCAATGATGTAGATTTCACCATCCTGATAGGCCAACTGGCAATTCATTAACCCTACCACCCCCAACTCCAGTGCCATTTTGCGCACCTGTTCACGCATGGCATCCTGAACATCTTCGGGTAGGGAGTACGGCGGTAAGGAGCAGGCCGAATCGCCCGAGTGCACACCACATTGCTCAATGTGCTGCATAATGCCGCCGATCACCACTTCGGTACCGTCGCTCACCGCATCAATATCCACCTCGATGGCGTTATTGAGGAAGTGGTCGAGCAGTACGGGTGCGTCTTCACTCACTTGTACCGCTTCGCGCATATAGGTGCGCAATTCTTTTTCGGAGTACACAATCTCCATCGCGCGCCCACCCAATACGTAGGAAGGCCGCACCACCAAGGGGTACTTCACGTCTTCTGCCACGCGCACGGCTTCGTCGGCTGAGCGCACAATGGCGTTGGGTGGTTGCTTGAGCTTTAGCCGCTCTATCATTTGTTGGAAGCGCTCGCGGTCTTCGGCGCGGTCAATGGCCTCTGGGCTGGTGCCAATAATGGGCACGCCCGCGGCTTCTAAATCGCGCGCAAGCTTAAGTGGCGTTTGCCCCCCAAATTGCACAATCACACCCTTGGGTTGTTCTTTGTGTACAATTTCTAATACGTCTTCAAGGGTAACGGGCTCGAAGTACAAACGATCTGAGGTGTCGTAATCGGTGGAGACAGTCTCGGGGTTACAGTTCACCATAATGGTTTCAAAACCATCTTCGCGTGCGGCCAATGCCGCGTGTACGCAACAATAGTCAAACTCGATGCCTTGACCAATGCGGTTAGGGCCACCGCCCAACACCATAATTTTGTCGCGTGTGGAAGGCGCCGCCTCGCACTCTTCATCGTAACTGGAATACATATAGGCCGTTGAGGTGGAAAACTCCGCCGCACAGGTATCCACACGTTTGTAAACCGGCCGCACCTCCAATTTATGACGATGATCGCGCACAGTTTTTTCGGTGACACCCAATAACTGGCCCAGGCGTGTGTCCGAAAACCCTTTGCGCTTTAATTGCAGCATTGTGTCTTTGTCTATCTCGCTCAAGGGTGTTTTTGACAGCACCGTTTCATCAAGAATTAAATCTTCAATTTGGGTTAAAAACCACGGGTCAATTTTAGAGCTTTCAAACACTTCGGCAACCGTTAAGCCTGCGCGAAACGCATCCCCCACAAACCAAATACGCTCGGCACCCGGCGTGGTTAAATCCCGGCGGATACGGGCAATGGCTTCTTCGTCGTCAAGGTCCACTTTGGGTTCAAACCCGCAGGAGCCTACCTCCAAACCACGCAGGGCTTTTTGCAAACTTTCTTGGAAGTTGCGGCCAATGGCCATGACCTCACCCACGGATTTCATTTGCGTGGTTAAACGCGCGTCGGCATCACCAAACTTCTCAAAGGTAAAGCGCGGGACTTTGGTCACCACGTAATCAATAGAGGGCTCAAAGGAGGCCGGCGTAGCGCCGCCAGTAATGTCATTTTTAAGTTCATCCAAGGTGTAACCCACGGCCAATTTTGCGGCCACCTTGGCAATGGGAAAACCCGTGGCTTTAGAAGCCAGTGCCGAGGAACGTGACACACGCGGGTTCATTTCAATCACCACCAAACGCCCATCTTCCGGGTTTACCGCAAATTGAACATTGGAGCCGCCCGTTTCCACGCCAATTTCGCGCAACACGGCCACGGAGGCATTACGCATAATTTGGTATTCTTTATCGGTCAGCGTTTGCGCAGGCGCTACGGTGATGGAATCACCGGTGTGTACACCCATGGGGTCAAAGTTCTCGATGGAGCACACAATAATGCAGTTGTCGTTTTTATCGCGCACCACTTCCATTTCGTACTCTTTCCAACCAAGCAGTGATTCATCAATCAGCAGCTCATTGGTGGGCGATAGGTCCAGCCCGCGTACGCAAATTTCTTCAAATTCTTCCCAGTTGTAAGCAATGCCTCCACCGGAGCCGCCCATGGTAAAAGATGGGCGAATAATACAAGGGAAGCCGAATTCTTCCGGCACTTTTAAGGCTTCTTCTAAAGTGTGCACAATACGCGCGCGCGCGGTTTCCAAGCCGATGGCTTTCATAGCCTTGTCAAAGCGGTCGCGGTCTTCTGCCTTGTCGATGGCATCTTGCGTCGCGCCAATCAGCTCCACGTTGTATTGGTCCAGCACCCCGTGCTTGTGTAAATCCAGCGCGCAATTTAACGCCGTTTGGCCCCCCATGGTGGGCAAAATAGCATCGGGCTTTTCTTTCTCAATGATTTTGGCCACGGTGTCCCAGGTAATGGGCTCGATATAGGTGGCATCCGCCATGGTGGGGTCGGTCATGATGGTGGCGGGGTTAGAGTTCACCAATATCACTCGGTAACCCTCTTCGCGCAGCGCTTTACAAGCTTGCGCACCGGAATAGTCAAACTCGCAGGCTTGCCCAATCACAATGGGGCCAGCACCAATAATCAATATGCTTTTAAGGTCGGTTCTTTTTGGCATGAGGTCTCCAAAGACGCAAACGGTTCACGCAAAAGGCTGCTCTAAGCCTGCTGTTCCATTAATTCAATAAAATGGTCAAATAGGCCAGCCGCATCGTGCGGCCCTGGGCTCGCCTCTGGATGACCTTGAAAGCTAAACGCGGGTTTATCCGTGCGGTGAATCCCCTGTAAAGAGCCATCGAACAGGGATTGATGCGTTACGGTCAGCGTGTCCGGCAGGGTGTTGATATCCACTGCAAAGCCATGGTTTTGGCTGGTGATCATTACCTTGCCACTGGCCAAATCTTGCACGGGATGGTTAGCGCCGTGGTGACCAAACTTCATTTTGATGGTTTTGGCCCCACTGGCCAAACCCAGTAATTGGTGCCCCAAACAAATGCCAAAGGTGGGAATGCCACGCTCGAGAATCGCTTGAATGGCCTCAATGGCATAATCGCAAGGCTCTGGGTCGCCGGGGCCATTGGATAAAAACACGCCATCGGGGTTCATAGCCAACACCTCTGCCGCCGGAGTTTTGGCAGGCACCACCGTGAGCTCACAGCCACGGTCCACCAACATGCGCAAAATATTGCGTTTGGCGCCAAAATCGTAGGCCACCACTTTGTAGCGCTTACCCTCGGGTAGACCACCAAAACCTTGGCCCAACTGCCAGGAACCATGAGCCCACTCGTAGGCGTTTGGGGTGGTCACCTCTTTGGCGAGGTCCAGCCCTTTTAGGCCAGAAAACGCACTGGCAGCCGCCAATGCGGCTGCCTCGTCCACGTCACCGGCCATAATGCAGCCGTTTTGTGCGCCCGTATCCCGCAAGATGCGCGTCAGGCGACGGGTGTCGATGTCGGCAATGCCTAGAATGTTTTTGTCTTTTAAGTACTGATCCAGGCTTTTTTGACTGCGAAAATTGCTGGCCACAAAGGGTAGGTCGCGAATTACCAAGCCTTTTGCCCAAATAGTGCTACATTCTTCGTCTTCGTCGTTAGTGCCCACGTTTCCAATATGGGGGTATGTGAGCGTGACGATTTGCTCGGCATAGGATGGGTCCGTGAGTATCTCTTGGTAGCCGGTGAGCGCAGTATTAAACACCACTTCCCCCACGGATATTCCCTCAGCGCCAATGGCCTTTCCGCGAAAGATGCTGCCATCCGCCAAGACCAATATGGCCGGTTTGAATGCCCCAGTTGTCAAGTTCAATTCCCTCCAGATACACCCTTGCGAACAAGGGCAATGCAGTCAATTTTTGCCTTCCACCAACCGCCGCAGCCTAAACAATGGCGCAGCAAAACCCCGGCCGGTTACCCGGCACGAGGCGAAAGTTCGGGTGAATGTTCGTAAAAAAGCGAGATGAAACCCGGTCTCACCTCGCTTTTGATAATTAGATGCGCGATACCCTACGCGCCCTGGGCACTGGCCCGGTTGGGCGCGCATTGTACGCCAAATGCCACTCAATGGCCAGCGTTACCCTAGCGTATTGCACAGGCGCCAATGGGCTAATGTAAACCTTCTTTTGCCCCCCAAGTTGCCACAGGTTACTGCCCACCTTGAGCGATGATGACCCAATTGTTACGCCTATCCCCCCTCACCCTGTTTTGGCGTTTCATTGGCAAGAACGTTGACGGCACTCGAATATTTGGTGGTGATTGGGTGTACGCCATACCAACTTCAACAAGCGCGGAACGAACCAATGGTGAAGCATGCAGTTGGCCGATAGCGATACTGTTATTCACCGCTGGACCCCTTCTTTGATATCCATGACCCGTGGATACCGAGCTCAATGCTGTGTTTAACCCAATATCCGACCCGAGCGCACTGCATCAGCCTTTTGACGACCACGATGTGACCAACACCTCAGAGTCTTACCACTTTTAAGACACAGTACGCCTTGGGCTAGACGATTTGTGCTTGGAGCAGGGCCATCGCTCACCTATACTTGACTGGCAAAACCACAATATGTGCGATTGCTGCCAATAGCACCATTGGCCAGTTACCGAGGTTCCTTTGTCTGACGCTGAACACTGTAAATCCAATACACCTTATCACCATGGAAACTTAAAAGAAGCGCTGGTTGAGGCTTACTTAGCCCTACTAGGAGATAACGAACCGGACGCCATCTCCTTACGCAAGTTGGCCGCGCACATTCAAGTGGCCCCCACCGCGGTGTACAACCACTACAGTGACAAGGAAGCACTTACAGTTGCGGTACGCACCTGCTGCCTTAACCATTTTGCGGATTACCTTAACAGGGCTTACACCGAGAATGACAAACCTGAGCTCAACCTTTTAAATTTGGGTAAGGCGTACTTTCGCTACTCGGTGGAGTACACGCCTTATTACAAAATGATTTTTCAGAGCACCACCCAGCAAGAGCATGTCACCGAGGACCTATTAGCCGCAGGCATGAACGCTGAGGCACGACTACGCAAAACCATTATCGATTTACTGCTGCACTACAACATTCCAGTCACGCAGTACAACGAGGGGTTAGGCGCCTTTGCCTGCTGGGCACTCAGCCATGGCATTACCAGCCTTGCCGCGATTCACATTAATCGCGCCGCCTGTATTGGCGAACGTTGGCCGAAAGAGTTTATGCTTAATGACGAAAAAAGCGTCAATTTGGCATTTGAATCACTGAATACCGTTTTAGTGAAAGGCATTCTAGCGGCGGCACGTTCCGACTAGATCTCCCTTCGCGGCCAAGGCATTCATGAGCTACTCTTATGGGTAAGCAAACTGATGTAGCTGTGCTGTAAATGGGTACCTCCGCCACCCCACAAAGCCAACGCGAAGCCCTCTACAACGCCTACTTGACCTTAGTGCGTAATGAGGACCTATGGCACTCCGAGCACGAAAGCGCCCTGCGCTTTGTGGTGGCGCACTGCGCTCAGGCGTTAGGGGCAAGCCGAGTCAGTGCCTGGCGGCTGAATGACGCGGCCGACGAGATGTATTGCCAAGCCTTGCATTCCCAGGCGCACACTCCCGTAGAAACTGACCTTATTTTGAAGGCCGAGGACTACCCTCTGTACTTCGAACATGTGAACAGCGGGCACTTAGTGGTTGCCTCCGACGTCCTTACCCACGAAGCGACCGCACCGTTGGCAGAGAGTTATTTGCGCCCATTGGGCATCACCTCCACGTTAGATGCCGCTATTTTACAAGGCGGCAGAATTACGGGTGTTCTGTGCATTGAGCACACGGGTAAACCCCGCGAATGGACCATTAGCGAACAAAATTTCACCTCTGCGATTACCGACGTCATATCGCAACTGCAAGTGGTAAACGCGTTATATGAGAGCCAAGACCGTTACGCCAAAGTATTTGACGCGACCTCTGATGCCATTTTGCTAATGCACGGCAACCGGTTGGTAGACTGTAACCATGCCGCCTTGCGAATGTTTGGTTGCACGCGTGACGAATTTGATCGCCAACCGGCCACTCGCTTTTGGACCGAAATGCAACCCTGCGGTCGCCCCTCTAAAGCCATGGCCACCGAGTATTTTGCCCGCTCTGACAAGGGGGAATCTCTGCGCTTTGAATGGATGCACCGCCGCTTTAACGGCACCCCTTTTGAAACCGAAGTAGCCTGTAACTCTGCGGAGCTTAACGGCGTACCGCACTACATCATTTGTATCCGAGACATTACGGACCGAAAGGCCTACGAGCGCCATATTCAAAAATTACTGTCGGTTCAAAATGCCATTTTTGACTGCGCTCAGTACAGCATTATTTCCACTGACCTAAACGGTAAGGTCCTCAGTTACAACCGCGCCGCTGAGCAGATGCTGGGCTATCCTGCAAAACAAGTGATCAACCAATGGACTATCGAGGCCTTTCACGAGCCCAGTGAATTGGAATGGCGAACCATTGAGCTATCGCAACAGCGCGGAAAAACCTGTTCCGGTCTTGAGGCACTAACCGCAAACATCCAGACCCAGCAGACCAACGAGTCCGAGTGGACCTACCGCACACAAAACGGTAAAACCTTCCCGGTGTTACTGGCCACTAGCACTTTGCAATTGGACGACTCAAAGCCCAGTGGCTATTTGTTTATCGCCTCTGATATTACCCAACGCAAGCAAGCCGACTTGGCACTTGCCAAAACTCAACGGGACATAGCGTTTAGGGCCAGCCACGACGATTTAACAGGCTTACCCAACCGCGCACGTTTGCACCAAGAAACCCAAGACGCCATTGCGAAGGCGGAACAGCAAGCACAAAAACTGGCATTATTTTTAATCGACCTCGACCGTTTTAAAGAAGTGAATGACACACTAGGTCACGCCTTTGGGGATGACCTGATTATTGGAATTGGCGAACGCTTAAGTGCCTACTTGTCGCCAAGAGGGGCGCACCTTTTTCGGCTCGGCGGGGACGAGTTTGCAGTCCTAGCACCCTCGATCAGCAACATGCACGATGTGGATGTATTGGTAAAGGGAGTGCATCGCACCTTGCGAGAATCTATCACCATACGCGACATCCACATGGAGATGGCTGGCAGTATTGGTGTAGCAATATTTCCAGACCATGGCAACGACAGCCATTCGTTACTACGCTGTGCGGATGTGGCGATGTACAAAGCCAAAAGCAAATCTTTGAACGAAAGCACCATGGTGTATAAGCCTGAATCCGACGGGCATTCACCACGACGTTTGACCATGCTGTCGGAGTTGGGCTACGCCATACGGAATAATCAACTAACACTGCACTATCAACCACGCATTAACATTGCCTCTCAACGGTGTGTGGGCTGCGAGGCTTTGGTGCGCTGGCAACACCCTAAGCTTGGCATGGTACCACCTTACGAATTTATCCCCCTGGCAGAGATGTCGGACCAAATTCAACCGTTGGCGTATTGGGTATTGCAACAGGCTCTGGTTCAAGCACGCCAGTGGCTCGACCGCGGGCTGGACATGGTGATGTCGGTGAACCTGTCCACACGCAACCTTATGGACATCACCATTCCTGAACAGATCGACTACTTGCTAAAAGAAACCGGCGTACCCGCCAAGCATTTGGAAATTGAAATCACTGAAAGCACTTTGATTGATGACCCAGACCGTGCGCTGCATGTGATAGACCGAATCCATGCTCTCGGCGTGCACTTTGCGATCGACGATTTTGGTACCGGCTATTCTTCGCTCTCTTATTTAAAGCGTCTGCCCATCTCCACCTTAAAGATCGACCGCTCGTTCATTAAAGACATGCTTCACGACGAACAGGACGCCGTGATTGTGCGCTCGACGTTGGGGCTCGCCCACAGCTTTGGTTTGGAAGTGGTCGCCGAAGGTGTGGAAGACCGCGAAACCCTGAGGGTACTGCAGGCCTTACAGTGCGAACAAGTGCAAGGTTATTACTACAGCAAGCCCCTACCGACACTCGATTTTGAGCAGTGGTTGGGAGGGTTTAAGGGCGAGGCGCATTAGAAGACAAACTAAAGGGGCCTCGGGTTTGAGGCCCCAGCACTCACCGTTCGAAAAGGTGGTAGTTTTTCTTGCCCAGTTTCACCAAATAAAATCGGCCCACTAAGGCATTTTCAACCGCAAAGCACTCGCCCACACGGGTATTGTCTTCGGCACCCTTAGCCTGGTTGTTGATCCATACCGCGTCGCGACTTAAGGCATCTTTGACCTGCTTACCGGATTTCACCATACCCGCATCAGTGAGCAACTGAGTTAAGGCCGGACTTGCTAAGTCGTCGCTTGTTAACGCGGTATAGGGCAAGCCGTCGAGTTTTAACTGCTCTAGGTCTTGTTCAGACAAACTTTCCACTGCGCCTGTAAACAACACATCGGTGATGCGCTTGGCCGCCTGTAGCCCTTCATCTCCATGAATCAAACGGGTTAGCTCCTCAGCCAAAATACCTTGCGCTGCGGGCCGACCACTGGCGGCTTTGTCAGCTTGTTCGATGTCTTCGATGTGAGCCACACTTAAAAAAGTGAAGTACCGCAAAAATTTGTATACGTCGGCATCGGCGGTATTGAGCCAAAACTGATAAAACGCATAAGGAGACGTTTTGGCGGCATCCAACCAAATGGTACCGCTTTCGGTTTTTCCGAATTTGGTGCCATCGGCTTTGGTGACCAAGGGTAAGGTCAAACCAAACACTTGGCCGCCATGCAAGCGGCGGGTTAAATCTGTACCCCCGGTGATATTGCCCCATTGGTCAGAGCCACCGATTTGTAAAGTACACTGGTGGCGTTGATAGAGCTCTGCAAAATCATAAGATTGCAGCAACATGTAGGTGAACTCGGTATAGGAAATTCCCGCGCCTTCCCGATCAATCCGCTGCTTCACGGATTCCTTATTAATCATATTGTTTACTGAGAAGTGCTTGCCCACATCCCGCAAAAAGTCCAATACGTTCATCTGGCCAATCCAATCCAGGTTATTGACCACCTCCGCAGCGTTGGGCAAGCCTTCAAAGGTGATAAACCGCGACACCTGTGCCTTGAGCTTATCCACCCACTCGCCGACCACCTCGGCCGTATTCAGCTTGCGCTCTTGGGCTTTAAAGCTGGGGTCACCGATTAAGCCCGTGGCGCCGCCCACCAGCGCAATGGGCTTGTGCCCCGCCATTTGAAAGCGCTTAAGGGTTAACAATGGCACCAGTGAGCCAATATGCAGGCTGTCGGCAGTGGGGTCGAAACCACAATACAAGGTGCGCGATGTGGCGAGGTGCTCGGCCAATTGATTGTCGCCAGTCATTTGCGCGATCAACCCCCGCTGATCCAATTCCTCTAATAATTTTGTGTCCACTGCTGACATGTTTTACTATCACCTTTTCGAATAATCTGTTGTTTGATCTGCCGTTGTAACCGCCTCGGCCTAACCTGGCCAGAAGGGTAACTGGGGCGGCAAAGATACCGAATAGAACCATAAAAACAAGCTTTTGTCTTATGAGGCTCTACGTTCGTCGCATCTTTAGGGGGTCAAAGATGATAAAACGCCATTTTTCTGTTATAAACAATACTGTTACGTACACTTTTTCCATTGCTACTTAAAGACCTTGATGGAACCCATTGATCTCAAACATAAATTCGCGAATCGGCACGCCACCAGCCGCAAACCGCCCATTCGAGTACTCCCCTACACCCACCTGATGGTGGCCGGGGCCCTTGTGGCCATTCTGTCGGTGATTGCCTTGTTGCCGAGTGAACCCGCGAGCGCCTCTCGTGTGACGCAAACCCTGGAATTGCCACCACTGGAGGACACCCCCGAAGAATCGCTTGAATTACAGCCACTGGAAACCGAGGAAACCCAGCTTCGCAAAGTGGTGGAGCGAGTGAAAAGCGGTGACACCTTGTCGTCTATCTTCCACCGGGCAGGCTTAAGCGATAGAGTCATGTTTGAGGTGGTGAATTCCTGTAAACAAGGCAAAGCCTTGGCAAAGCTCTACCCCGGCCACCAGTTTGAATTTGAACTCGACGCCGATGGCCAGCTTACCAAGCTTAAACATAAAATCGACACCCTAAACAGCCAAAGTTTTACGCGCAGCGAAAACGGTTTTGAGCACCAGCAGCTCACGCTGACGCCCGACGTCAAGATGGCCCAGCGCAGTGGAGTGATTGAATCATCACTTTATAATGCCGGCATTGATGCACAAATGGACGACAACCTGATTATGCAACTGGCCAGTATTTTCGGCTGGGATATCGATTTCGCGCTGGACATTCGCAAGGGCGACCAATTTAAAATCCTGTTTGAAGAGACCTTCTTAGATGGTGAACGCATAGGCGTTGGCCATATTTTGGCTGCCGAATTTATCAATCAAAACACCACTTTTCGCGCCGTACGCTATGTGGACGAAAACAACGACGCGCAATACTTCACACCCGATGGCAAAGCCATGCGCAAAGCCTTTTTGCGCGCCCCTCTCGACTTCAGACGCATCAGCTCAAACTTTAACCCCCGACGTTTACACCCCATTAGCAAAACCGTAAAACCCCATCGTGGCACGGACTATGCCGCAGACCGCGGCACGCCCGTTTGGGCATCGGGCGATGGCCGTGTGGTGGCCTCGAGTTACACCAAGGCCAACGGCAACTATGTGGTGATTCAGCACGGTGGCGAGGTCCAAACCAAATATTTGCACTTGCAAAAACGTAAGGTTAAAACCGGCCAAAGGGTTAAACAAAAACAAATTATTGGCACCGTGGGCACCACCGGTTACTCCACCGCGCCCCATTTGCATTACGAATTTTTGCTCAACGGTGTGCACCGCAACCCTCGTACCATCGTACAAAAATTGCCTAAAGCCAAATCTATCCCAAAAGCCGATTTGCCACGCTTTTTTGCTCAGACCCAACCCTTGATTGCAGAATTAGATCGCAATACCCGCTACGCGTTGGTGGAAGACGCCAGCCTACAGAAGCTGTAATTGATGCGCACTCCCCTCACCACCGTGGGGTTGATGTCGGGCACCAGTGCCGACGGAGTGGATGCCGCAATTGTAACCTTTGACCCCAGCGGCCCAGTTTTGCTGGCGGCACAGTTTTACCCCTACCCTCAAACCTTAAGCGCCGAGATACAAGCTTTGTACTCCCCTGGCGACAACGAACTGGATCGCGTGGGTGTTTTGGATCGAAAACTGGGCACGTTTTATGGCGAATGCGTCAATCAACTGCTCGCGGCGCATCGCCTTGAAGCTCAAACCATTGATGCCATTGGCTGTCACGGTCAAACCCTGCGCCACCGGCCACGCCTCAGCAGTGACCACCCCTTTACCTTGCAAATCGGCTGTCCACACACCCTAGTCGAAGCCACTGGCATCAACGTAGTGGCGGATTTTAGACGCCGCGACATTGCGGTAGGCGGTCAAGGTGCGCCATTGGCCCCGGCTTTTCACCAAGCCATGTTTCACTCGCCGCAGGAAACACGTGTGGTGGCCAACATCGGTGGCGTAGCCAACATTACGGTGCTGCCAGAAAGCGGTCTTACCCTAGGCTTTGACACCGGCCCAGGCAATGGCCTGATGGATGCGTGGATACGGCACAATCTGGGGCTCGCCTTAGACGCCAACGGAGCTTGGGCGGCCTCGGGCCGCGTTTGCCAGCCCCTGCTTGAGCAATGGTTGGACCATCCTTATTTTTTGCTGCCGCCGCCCAAATCCACAGGCCGGGAAGAGTTCAGTTTACCGTGGTTATTGGCATCACTGTCCCTGCCACACTTAACACCCGAAGACGTACAAGCCACTTTGGTTGAACTGACGGCAGCCACCCTTACCCAAGCTATGCCCACCGAAGCCCAAAGTGTTTATGTGTGTGGCGGTGGTGCGCATAATACTTATTTAATGTCGCGCTTACAGGCACGACTGCCAAAAGCCCACTGGCACACCACCGAAGTACTGGGCGTAGCCCCAGATTGGGTAGAGGCCATGGCTTTTGCATGGTTCGCCAAACAAGCCTTACTGGGGGAAGTGGCCAACCTACCAGAAGTGACGGGCGCGCGTAAGCGCGTGCCTCTGGGTACACTTTACAAGGCGGGGAATTGAAGGGTTTTAACTTTAACGTAATATCGTGCGCCCGCTTACGCTCTGACACTCATCGCTTGAAGCACTCTGGCATGAGTTAGCGGGTGGCTGACTTCGAAGGAGCTTAGATAGAAAAGGAAGACCCGCAACCACAGGTGCTGGTGGCGTTTGGGTTTTTCACTGTGAACTTAGCGCCCTGCAGCCCCTCTTCATAATCCACTTGGGCACCCACTAGATAGGGGTAGCTCATGGCATCTACCACCACAGTAACCCCATCTTTTTGAATTTGGGTGTCATCCTCTGCCAACTCCTCGTCAAACGAGAACCCATACTGAAAGCCCGAACAGCCACCACCGGTGACATACACGCGAAACTTCAGCTCGGCATTACCCTCCTCGTCCACTAGGCTTCTAACTTTTTTCACGGCATTGGCCGTAATTTGGATGGGGGTTGGGGTATAACTTTGGGCGCTAGACATAGGGCTCTCTCGACTCGCAATGGGGGAATTATCCCTTTACCCCAGTAAAACAGTCAAGTATTTAGCGCATATGCGCAAGGATCTGTACTTTAAATCAGGCCAAACGGCTTGAGAACCCACTCAATGCCAACCACCACGGAATGAGGTCCTGGTTATCGATACAACACAAAAGGGCGCAAAATTACATGCTTCTTGGTGATGGAAGGGCATTATTCGCAAATGGTGGGGCCCCTATTTGCGACCACAACCCATTGGATTGAGCACGCCCACCAGCCCGATACCAACTAATTTCCCCACAACACGACATCCCACGCTTAGTGGGTGTTATTCACACTTTATCCTGATTTACGAATGGTCATCATGTCTTTGATGGCTAAAGGCTGTTTATTGGCATTTTCTTGTAGGGACACGGGCAAAATTAGAGTGAAACAACTGCCGTCATTGGGTTTACTCTCAACATCAATACGCCCACCATGCATATTGGCAAAGACCATACTAATGGCCAACCCCAAGCCTGTACCTTCGACCTTGCGTGATAGGGCACTGTCAATTTGAACAAAGTTATCAAAGAGCTTTAGTTGGTCTTCTTGACTGATGCCGATACCAGTATCCTTAACCGAAATAGATAGACACTCTCCAACCTTATCATCGGTAACACACTCAAGATGAATGTGTACCGACCCCTTTTCCGTGTATTTAATGGCATTGGAAGCGAGATTCATCATCACTTGGGTGAGACGCTTTGCATCCGCTTGTATGGTGGGTACTGCTTCGCCTATGGTTAATTCAAAACGCAACTGATTGTTTTGAGCGATGGGCTGTAATTGCGTAAAAACGTTGCGAACCAATTCCACGGGATCAATGGGCTCTGGGTGAATTTCCATTAAGCCCACTTCGATTTTAGACATATCCAAAATATCGTTTATGATGCTAAGCAAATGCTCGCCATTTCGCTTAATGGCATTGAGTTGACGCTCCTCTTTCGCATTTAACCGACCATCCAATTTACTGATCAAGCGATCGGTAAAACCAATTACTGAGTTCATTGGGGTTCGTAACTCGTGGGACATGGTGGCCAAAAATAGGGTTTTGGCACGACTGGCAGCACTGGCCTCTTGCTCTGAATGAATGCCTTTCACTCGCGCCTCGAAGCAGTTTCCAAGGATGGTAATGTTATCCATTACATGACCAAACTGTGCTTCGTTGGCGATGGGCAAGTTGTGTACCATCATGGATGCATGCGCGAAGGATATCATCACGTCAGCGCCCGCGTGATGGACGCGTTTGAGGTTGTGATGACGCAACAATACCTCGCGTACGTTATTAGGGGCGTTGTCAGCCACCCGAATTGTAACTGAGTCATCCACGATAATCAGCGCACTACAGGTCACCTCAAAAACTTTTATGGTATCAAACAGCGCATCCAACAACTCATCAAAGGTTTTGCAATTGTACGATGTTAAAATAAACCGAGAAATTTCACCCAATTCACTGCTTTGCGACATGGACAGCAAAGCAATCTCACTGGCCTCGTGTAAGTCGCGGGCAAACTTTTTGTACTGATCGCCACGTGCTTGCAATTGCCCTATCTTCACGCGGAAGATATCTGGGGTAAAGTCTGTTAACAAAAAATCATCGTACTCGGTAAGTACCGTACTCACCCAAGACGCCTGCTCCGCTTTAATCACCACCAAGACCGAAAACACATCTTTATACGCGTCGCTCAAAAGCACTTGACGTTCAGCATTTAAAGCTTCTAAGTCAAAGTTTGAAGCGAATATCACCACCACACGGGTGGGTAGCAATAAGGGCTTTTCTGGTCGTGCATCGGGTATACCTGAACAACAGTCGTACCAGGCGTAATCCCACTCCCCATCCACAGCCTTTGCCGCATACGCAAGCTCCGGCAACTCTTCATTGGCAATGAAAACCAGCTCTCTATCCGTCACAACGTTACCTCGTTAAAAATTAAGGCCGTTTTTATTAACCCGGCAATCTTTTATATCGGGTTAATGTGGCACAAGGATGTGCCGCCATTGGCCGAAATGACCAATGCAAGTCCGTAAAACACAAGGAAATTCACACATTTTCGCCAGTATTTTAAGGGCGTGTAATTCAATAGATGGGAGACCTATTGAATTGCCGGGTTAATAGGCTAAGTTTACATGAACTTTTGACAGATACTGTATAACCAAAAGTCACAGTGGGTTTCGTACAAGACGACCTAGATCAACTTGTAACAAACTGATCTAGGTCGTCGATAAATCGCATAAAGCTTTGCTCTACTTGCTCACTGTACACTGCCAACAAGCTTAACTCCTCCACACCATTGTCAATGGCGTGGATAATTGCTTGTTCTTGTGCCTCATCTAACCCCAAGCTAAAAATAATTTGCTCGATTTTAGTGTTAATCGAGTTCACCACCTCTGCAGTCTTACTTTTTTGCTGAGCCACCAGAGCGTGAATCTCTTGCAGTTTATCGTGACTGTTTAATAAAATAGCTTGAATACCACGATTGCGTTCGTCTTCCAACTGGTATTCCACATCCAGCGATTTGACACGCGCCTGGGTACCGTTTAGCAATACCACCAAATTGTCTTTAATACGACCATAGTCCTCTTCACGATCCAAGGGCATGTTTTTCACCAACAAAGACACATTGGGCTCATTAATGAGCGTTCGCGCGCCGAAGTTCAGGATTTTTTCATCCTCGTGAAAGCGCTCTAAGACTTTGGCCTCGATAGAATCTTTTGCGCAACCAAAATATTTTCGTCCATATTGTGCACGCACCATCAAGCAACTATTTAAACCGAAAGATTGAGTCGTTTCGAAAAGAACGTCAATCAATTGATCAATGGTTTTGCAGGTATAGCTGTTTTGTAAAAAACGAATGATGGTGCCAAGCTCCGCACTGTTTGTCATGGCTTGAAAAGCCGTATTCATGGCCTCTTTGCTTTGCTTCTCAAACTTCACTGTATGTAAATGATGTTCCATCACCCGCTGCACAACATCGGTGATTTCCGCGCTTTTAAAGGGCTTAGTAACATAGTCTTCTGCGCCCACCTCATATCCGCGTAGCCGCTCTTCAGGCGACGCCAACGCCGAGACAAATACCACCGGCATCATTGCCGTTTTGGGCTGACCCTTGAGTATTTTGCAAACTTCATAGCCGTCCATTTTTGGCATATTCACATCCAGCAACACCAAGTCAAAACCTTCTTCCTCGAGAATGTCCAAACACTCCTGACCGGACAATACGCTTTTGACATCAAATTCATCTTCAAAGATATCTTCGAGTAAGTCGCAGTTGTCTCTGTTATCATCCACAATCAATATGCGAGGTTGCATCGCCGTCATAGTCATACGCCCAGTTTTAAGTCACAACTAAAGTGTAGACGCTTGCCGGTGCCCTGGTGGAGATCAACATCAAGTTCGTATGCGATACAATCCATTAAGCCTTCATCATTACAAAGCACCACACCTCGCAACTGTTTGAGCCCATGACGTCAACAAGCCTCTACGCCTTAGACCACTCATTCATCGCGGTACACCCCAAAGCGATGCCAGCAGTTGTGCCCTCCGGCGCACCACACTTTTCGTGCCAACATAAATGATACGGCGCAATTGTTTCAGGGTGCCGTTGGCAGCGTTGAATGATAAATAGGGGGTCACAAGGCCACGAAAAAACAACCGTGGTTTATACTCAAAGATAGCCGTAAAGCTGCAAACGCAGATACTAAACGTTTGTCCGCCACAACTTTGAGGAGATGCCATGCTCGTTTGGGATGAGTTAGCGTTATTGAATCGCTGTCGCCAAAAGCCAGAGCGCGTTAGACGGTTGGTTGGCATATTTCTAGATGACACACCCAAAATCGTGCAAGCCATGCAAACACAGGTGGAGGCCAGTGACTTTGAGGGCCTACACGGTTCTGCGCATGCACTCAAAGGTATCGCGGCTAACCTCGGCGGCCTTAGGCTTCAAGAGCGTGCCTTCGCACTGGAAACCGCCAGTCGTTCTAACGATGCTGCGGCCTGTGCTGTGCAATTGAACACGCTCAAAAGTGAGTTCGAAGCGCTATTAGAAGAGCTCAATGATTACTTAGAAGAATAACACTGCCGAATTAAGGTAATAGCCGCCATATCGCCTTCAGTGAAGTAGCATGTGATCGCACCCTTTACGGGCCGTGCCCGGCGACGCGCGCGCCTCCCCCATCCCCCCAACTTCATCCACAACGACTACACTTTAGACACAAACAAACTGAAAGATGACTCACGCATGGCATTGCCCACCACCCCAGCTTTGGCCCAGCTACAACGCTCCATCAATGTAGTTCACAACCCAGTTACTGCCTGGATCATCTTGGGACTTTCGTTTTTCTTTACGGTGTTTGCCTACTTTTATGCAAAAAATCAAGTTGAGCAGCGGTCTGAGGAGCAATTTAAGTTTCGCACACAGGAATTGATTTTGGCCATTGAAGACCGCTTGACGCTTTACGAGCAAACCTTAATTAGTGCAAAAGGCTTGTTCGCCGCCTCCGACCACGTCGATAGGGACGAGTGGCGTGTATTTGTGGAGTCTCTCCAGCTCGATAAGCGTTTCCCTGGTATTCAGGGCCTGGGTTACGCCATCCCACTGACACAGGAAAACCTTAACGCCCACATTCAAGCCATTCGCGATGAAGGCTTCAAAGATTTTCGCGTTCACCCAGAAGGGCCTCGTGAAACCTACAGCAGCATTATTTATTTGGAGCCCTTTGATTGGAGAAACAAGCGTGCTTTCGGTTATGACATGTGGAGCAACCCCAAGCGTCGAGAAGCCATGATGCGTGCCCGTGATACAGGGCTCCCCAGCACCTCGGGCGTAATTACCCTTGTTCAAGAAACCCAAGAAAACGTACAACGCGGATTTTTAACCTATGTCCCCGTGTATAAAACCCACACGACCCCCCTCACCCCAAAACGGCGATTGGATTCGTTTCAAGGTTGGGTATATGCCGCCTTTCGTGCAGATGATTTAATGAAAGGTATTTTGGGCGAAAACCCCAACAACCTGTATTTTAAGATCTACGATGGTGATACGGTACATGCCGATGCTCTCATTTATGATTCAGCACAAGACCCAACCGCATCATCACGCACTGATACCGCCGCATTCCACGCACAAAAAGTCATGCAACTTCAGGGGCGAGATTGGCTCGTCGCGTTTTCTGCCAACCAGGACTTTCTCTCCGCTGATACTAAAGCCAGTCAACCGCTGTATATTTTGCTCGGCGGAGTCATTGTGGAACTTCTTTTATTTTACGTGATTGTATCTCTGCACTTTATTAACAAACATCGTAAACGCGCGGCAGAAGAACTTCGTACTCTGTACTTTCGCAATCAAGATGCCTTAACCCAACAAGCGAAAGTGGTTGAGGCAAAAGAAAGAGAATCCGAAACGTTTTTTGAGCTCGCACCCGAAGCGTTTTTGGTCGTAAACGGACAAGGTGAAGTGGTTAAAGCAAATCGCCATGCCCATGATCTATTTGGCTATGACCAGGGAGCACTGCGCGGCTGTCGCGTGGAGGACTTAATCCCCGAAAACATTCGTGAGCAACACTCGCAATACCGCACCGATTTTTTTGCCGCACCTACGCAACGCACGATGGGTGGCACCTCTCCGATAAAAGGTGTCAAAAAATGCGGAGGGACATTCCCTGCATTAATCAATCTTGCACCAATTGATTACACGGGCAAACGCCATGTGGTGGCGGCTGTAAGGGATGTCTCGATACAGAAAAAGATCGAGACCTCATTGGCCAACGCAAAAAATAGCGCCGAGGCTGCCAGTCGCGCTAAAAGTGAATTTGTCGCCAATATGAGCCATGAAATTCGCACCCCTCTCAATGCTGTTTTAGGGGCCGCGCAGTTATTGAATAAAAGTCAACCTACGGTAGAACAAAAAAAATTCATTGATATGATTCGCTCTTCTGGCGAAGCGCTATTGGGCATTATTAACGATATTTTGGATTTCTCTAAAATCGAAGCGGGTGCCATGGCGCTTGCCAACACCGAATTTGATTTACACGAGCTATTGTCACGAGTGGCCATTATGATGTCGGTCAACTCTGGTGAAAAACACTTAGAATTGGTGATTCACGTAGACCCAGAAGTCAATCGACACTACATAGGCGACCCCTTGCGGTTACAACAGGTGCTCATCAACTTAACCTCAAACGCCATTAAATTTACGGAAACGGGTACTGTCACACTGGCCATTCAAAGCCTGAATACCCAAGGGGACCGTCTGCGTATTAGCGTCACCGACACCGGCATTGGTGTGAGTAAAGAACAGCAGTCGCATCTGTTCACTGCCTTCTCGCAAGCGGACGCTTCCATCTCGCGAAGGTTTGGCGGTACCGGTCTTGGCCTTGTCATTTCTAATCGCATCGTGGCTTTAATGGAGAGCGAACTACATCTGAATAGTGTGCCGGGAGAAGGTTCAAACTTTTATTTCGACATTAATCTTCCTAAAGGCAAGATCACCCGTGCCAGTGACCTGATAAACCCAGAGGTAAAAAAATCGATTCTTTTACTAGAGAGCCACACTCAAAGCGCCAACGCACTAATGGCCATTTTTAAAAGGCTTAGCTGGCAAGTAACCCATTTTGAAACGTGGGAAGCAGCACTGGCAGGCCTCTCCCGTAATGACACGATCAAGCAATTCGATTTTTGTTTAATCGATAGCCGTTTTGATAAATTGGATAATGAAGTGGTGCTCAACAATTTACGTGTTTTAGGCTTAAGCCCAAAAACCGCAAACATTTTGATGATGCCTAACAATCAGCAAGCCGCCTTATTCATGAGCAGCGTGCAAAAATCTTTCAATGCGGGCTGCGTCAAACCTTTATTTAAAGGCAACCTTCTAGCCGCTTTACACGAGGCGAGTTTAAGTGCTACCAACACACCTATCATTCATACCCCACTAGAAGCATCCGGCACGGTTAACCACCTGGACAGCGTTAAAATTTTATTGGTGGAAGACAACCCACTCAACCAAACCATCGCTTGTACCATGCTAGAAGACATGGGGGTTGAGGTTACCGTCGCCGACAATGGCCAACAAGCCATCGAAAAAGTAAAGGGCCACAACAGCGCTTACGATTTGATTTTAATGGATATACAAATGCCGATAATGGATGGCGCGACCGCGACCAAGATTTTGCGCAACGAGCTCGACTGGACCAAACCCATTATCGCCATGACAGCAGGGGTATTAAAATCGGAACAAGAGCAATGCCTACAAGTGGGCATGAACGATTTGGTTCCCAAACCCGTGGACAGCAACGAGTTATTTCGTGCCGTACGCAAGGCGCTAAAGCTCTCCAGCAACCCAGCAAGTACGCCGCCCTCTGAGGAGCCCATACTCAATAGTGATCGAAACGCACACCAGATGGGCACCCCACCCCATTTCGATGCCGCAAGGCTCGACCAACTGACCAAAGGAAACCCCAAACGCATTGCGCGTATGGTCGCCGCTGTTCAAGCCATTACCGAAGAGGGCCCAGAGACATTGACCAAAATCGAACACGCCCTGCGGGATCAAGACCTGGATTCGGCAAAGCTGATAGTCCATAACTTTAAGGGTGTGGTGGCCAATTACGGAGGCGTGGCCTTATCCAGCGCCATTGCGGAGCTTGAAAACGCACTGCCCAAAAGTGACGAGCGCGATTTGCTGCCACAGCTGTCCACCATCAGTAACCTCTACCTCAGTTACTGCCAAGCCGCCCAGCAGTGGATCGACCAGCAAAACAGCTCTGCTCCCTAAATTGGAGCGGGCCGCCAAAGCCCTTACCGCTGACCGAACGCCCCCATTCAATCGTTCCTCTGTCTCCCAAACGAGCTCTTAATCATTGGCGGAAACAGCTTTTTTGGGTTATTACTCATCCCAGGTCAACATTCTTCTTTATTTTTGACGCAATAATCCCAATTTTTGTTAAATGCGGGGATCAATTCACAATTTGATTTCTCGCGAATGGGTATACTGCGCGGATGAACGATCAAATACACCATGCGCTGTCACGGGCGTTGTACAAAGTATTAAGGCCTATGGTGCGACTACTGCTTCGCCATGGTGTGTCTTATAAAGCCTTTTCCGACATTGCTCGGCATGTGTTCGTGGACGTGGCGGAAGAAGATTTCGCTCTTCCCGGCCGCAAACCCAGCAACTCGCGTGCTGCGGTATTAACTGGGATTAACCGCAAGGATATTGCCAAACTCAAAGAACGGCCCCACCCCCTATCCGACAAGAGTTTGGAGTCTCCCAACCCCGCATCGCGTGTGATTACCGCATGGCTCAACGATCCGCGTTTTCACGATGGTGTAGGCAACCCCAAAACATTGCCTGTGGAGCGCATTAACAGCGGTGCCTTCAGCTTTACCGACCTAGTTAAAGAATACAGCAGTGACGTGCCTGTTCGCGCACTGTTGGATGAGTTGTCTCGTATCAATGCCATTGAGCGCAGTGGGGAGAGTGTAACCCTACTGGTCTCTGGTTATGTGCCCATCTCAGATATGCGCGAAAACTTGAGAATTTTTGGTACGGCAGCTGCCGACCTGCTGAACACCATGGACCATAACATCAGTGGCCAGTCGTCAGAGCCTCTGCTACAAAGAACGGTGTTCTACAGCAATATCGCACCAGAGGATTTGGACGAAATCCGACGTCGTTGCCGCAACGAGGGCGAAGCCCTATTACTGCGCATCAACGAGTGGCTGAGCGAGTTCGAAAAAGAGAAAGACCCCTTGTCCGCTCACGCTCGATTCTTTCGCACTGGCCTAGGAGTGTACTATGTAGAAGGTCCCAGCCCAGACAGCAGAGGAAACGGAGACAAACACTTCCCATGAAATTATTTTTGCCTGTAATGTATTTCGCTGCCCTGCTGTTCAGTGGGTGCTCCGCGCAACCTGACGACGAATTTGCCGGTATTGAAGGCACCGGTGATACCGCTACTGCGTACGGGACTGTATCCGGTTTTGGCAGCATCTATGTGAATGGCATTCACTTTGATACCACCGAAGCTTCGGTGTTTATTGATGGCACCCCCGCGGAAGAATCTGACCTGGATGTGGGCATGGTGGTGGAAGTCAGTGGCCGTATTTATAACACCGGCGTTGATGGCACTGCGGAAGTCATTCAGGCCGATCGCGCCATTGAGGGCATCATTGAGGCCTCACACTCGCTCGCTTGGGATCGAAAATCCATAGAGGTATTGGGCCAAACTATCTTTGTGAGCAAAGACACCACCTTCAGAAACACCGACTTTGATGCTCTTGCCGAGGGCATGGCTGTGGCCGTGAGCGGTTTTGTGATTGAAAGCGGTTTAGTGAATGCCACCTACGTCACGGCGAGCACGGTCATGCCCGAAATAGACCCCGTGGAAGTTGAGGGCTATATTTCCGCTGCCTCAGTTGATGACAACCTCGTGGAACTCAACGGCCTCACCATTAATATCACCTCCGCACAAATGGAAAATGGCAGCTTTAGCGACCTCACACCAGGGGCGCGGATTGAAGTCAAAGGGTATGTGGATACTGAAACCGGCGTCTTCACTGCCTATAACATAGCGTTGAAACGACCGCGTCGCGACTACGGCCGCCACACAACACTGGAAGGCGTGGTGCGCGCATTGGACGACACCCGCAACACGTTCTTGATCAACGACAATTTGGTTCAAGTAAGCAACGCCACTATTGAAAATGGTTATCTGTCCGACCTTGAAGACGGCGTGCGCGTGGTGGTCTCTGGTGAGTTTTCCATCAATGTGTTGAACGCACGAAAGATCTATATTAAATCGCTAGAAAGCCAACGCTTTTTCGGTGAAGTCACGAGTATAGACACGAGTAGAAAGACCTTTGAGGTCGACGGTAAGCGCTATAACATCAATGAATACACGATTTTTAAAGACAACTCGCAGGTACAACAGCGCTACTTCAATCTCGACGATTTACAAGTGGGTGATACAGTGGAAATGTTCGCACAGGATCGCGATGGCGGCTGGATAGCCACCAAACTCTCTCGCGAAGAACCCAGCGATGGTGAACTGGAATACATCGTTGGCTTCCCATTGGTCACATCTGAATCCCGCCGTACACTCTGGGTCAACCGGATCGAAGTTGACGCGTCACGCTTAAGCGACGCGGACTGGGAGCTTGCGAAAACGGATGCCCTCATCACACTCGAGGGGCGCTACACCAGCCCATTCAATTTTGAAGCCACGCGGCTTTTGGACTTTAACAACCAGCAGTGCGACGACAAAGTTTTTTACGAATGCAACAAAGAGCCAGCCCCCTAAATTGAACCAGTTTTAGGGCTCAGCCCCCGTCGGCTCTACCGCCGCATGGACCCGCGGGCTTTGTGCAAATACACCCCCAGGCACTGCTCTGCCTTCAGCACAATGCCCACGCCATTGGTAGAACACCCAATGGCGTGGGCCTACCCTTAAAACATTCCACACTTGGTAAGGCGAACCTTTTAAGGTAAATGCACTCAACAGAGTTTAGAGCTATAGAGCTACGTCCGAGGTTGATCTTTTACCGCTAAAGGGCCTACGAACCCGCAGAGCGTACTGAAAAACGCGAATAGCGCCTACCGACGACATAACCGGTTTCACACAAAGTTTGCCGAAATGAGCCCCCCTACGACTTGTGTCACCCCGGCATACTGCGGATAATAACCACCAGGCAAATAATGAGGCTAAAAAATGACCAGCAAGCTCGAACAACTGAAGCAAATGACCGATGTGGTTGCCGATACGGGTGACATTGAAGCCATCAAGCGCTACACCCCCTTAGACGCCACCACAAATCCATCGCTACTCTATAAGGCCGCCCAATTGCCCCAATACGAAGCTTTGGTGCGCGATGCGCTAGGTCAAGCGGGCTCCATTCCTGCCGCGTGTGATCATTTGGCCGTGTCTATCGGCTGTGAAATTTTAAAGATTATTCCGGGCCGTATATCCACAGAAGTGGATGCCCGACTGTCCTATGACAAAGAGGCGTCTATTGCCAAAGCCCACCACCTGATTGAGCTTTACGAAAAAGCCGGCGTGAGCAAAGATCGGGTTCTGATCAAATTGGCGTCGACGTGGGAAGGCATTCAGGCCGCCCAGCAATTGGAGAAAGAAGGCATTAACTGCAACCTGACGTTGTTGTTCAACTTTAGCCAAGCTGCGGCCTGTGCCGAAGCTGGTGTATTTTTGATTTCACCCTTTGTGGGCCGAATTTTGGATTGGTATAAGGCCAATACCGACCAAAAAGAGTACAGCCCAATGGAAGACCCGGGTGTGGTGTCTGTCACCGAAATCTACAACTACTACAAACAACACGGCTATAAAACCGTGGTCATGGGGGCAAGCTTTCGTAACACTGGGGAAATTGAAGCCTTGGCAGGCTGTGACCGTTTGACGATCAGTCCACAATTACTGGGTGAGCTGGATGCAGACAAGGGTGATTTACCACGTGTATTAAGCCCCGACACCAAAAGCGACCGCAAGGCAAAAGTGATTGAAACCGAAGCCCAGTTTCGTTTTAGCTTGAGCCAAGATGCCATGGCCAATGAAAAGCTCGCTCAAGGTATTCGCGGCTTTGTGGCTGACCAAGTGAACTTGGAAAACTTTTTAACTGATTATGCTAAGTAGCATTAAAGAATTTTTTCAAGATCGCGTCCAAACGGACACAAGCGAGATGACTGAAGAGCAACGTCGTCTCGCTTGCGCCGCCCTTTTGATTGAAGTGGCCATTATCGACAACGAGTTTGATGGTAGTGAAATGGCTGCTTTAAAAAGCATTCTGAGCACGGAATTTAATATCCCTCAGGAATCGGTCAACGACCTGGTCACAATGGCTCACAACGAGTGCACGCAAGCCACGTCCATGTACCAATTTACCCACCTGATTAATCAGCAGTGTTCATTTGAAGAAAAATTTCAATTGATCACCGGCATGTGGCGCATTGCCTTTGCAGACGGAGATCTGGACAAGTACGAAGAGTACGTCATTCGAAAGGTCGCCGACCTGATCCACTTGGGACACGGAGAATTTATTCGTGCCAAGCACGCCGCCCGCACAGAAACCGCGCGATAACCACAGCTCTTCCGGTGTTTCCCCCCTCAAAACAATGGGTGAGAATGCCGGATAGCCATCCCTGGAAACACCGTGCAAATCTTGTCTCTGTTTTGAATTCACCTTTCGTTTGTTAGCAGCCGTACTATAGTTATAAAGAGACCTCTCGGGCTACTTTCGATGCCAATTAACGGTAATAAGTGTCTTAGAGAAGCGTTGTTTTATCACCCAAGTCCACCTAATGGTATGAGATCAATATTACATGGCTGTCACTTCATTCATTCGAGAAGTTTTCAATATAAAACCGCCAGAAGCCGTTCCAGAGTCTCACCCAGCAGCCGCAACACCTCAACAGATTCGATTGCGAGAAAGCAAGAAGATCAGTCGTCAACAATGTGAAGCGGTGTATCTAGGTTTTTTAATCAATGACGCCCATCGCGAACCCTTGAGCGTGCCGCAAAAACTCACCTTAGAAGTGGTTCAAACGAATCTCAGTAAAAATGAATACCGCCAACAGGCCGTACCAAGATTGCCATCGGTCATCCCAAAACTTTTACGCAGCCTGCGCGATCCCGACTCGTCGGTCAAAGACTACGTGGCCATCGTCAACAAGGACCCAGTGATGAGCGCAAGTGTATTGAAGCTTGCCAACAGTGTGTACTTCAATCCCATTGGCGACCACATTGGCGATATCGAACGTGCCATTGTGAAGCTTGGGATTTCGGGTTTACGGTCTGTACTGTCGGCAGCGGTCATGCAACCCATTGTGCAGCGCGAATCCCCCTATTACTCGCAAACAGGGCAACGCATTTGGGCGCATTCGTTAAATTGCGCAGTGGCCTGCGAAATTGTCGCGCCCTCACGACACTTGGAACGTTTTAAAGTGTATTTAATGGGGCTCGTACACGATGTAGGGAAAATGACATTGTTCAGCGAGCTGTGTAAACAATATCAATTGAATGGTGACAAAAAGCCCGGCTACCATGCCTTTGTGCCCATGCTTCGGCGTAAGGCCACCGTGCTAAGCTATCTCATCGCCAAAGATTGGCAATTACCCGAGGAAATTTGCACCGCACTTGAAGAACAAATCGACATTGGCAATGGTAAACCCGTCTCGCGCTTTGGCGAGCTGCTATTCCAAACCAATATCGCCACCGAAATGTACGCGGTCGCCACCGTGCAGCAACGCGAAAAGTTGGTGCCCTTGCTCGAGGAGTTTGGCCTACCCAAGGATCTCTACCAATGCCTAGACCAAATTGGCAGACCCGTTTGAGTCATTACCGCACGCTATAGACGACAATCCCTGGTGGAACGCCAGCCACCATCAGGGGGCGCTAGGGTTTTGGCCACAGCTCGACTCACTTTATCTGCTACCGCGCGGTAAGCCGTGAGCTTGCCGCCGTAAACGCCCACATAACACCGCCCTTGATCATGGTATTGTGCCAACAGGGTTTCCCGACTTCGCGCATTGGCGTCGGTTGTGCTGCGTGGCAATACGCGAATACCACTCATGACCGTTTCCACGTCGCCCTCGGTGGCCGGCAAATCCGAAAAAAAATGATTGTATGCGGATAACAAATACGAAATCTCTGCGGCGGAAGCCTGGCTTTGTGGCTCCGACAATACCCTTTCGGTGGTGCCCACTAAGGTTTTACCTGCCCAAGGCAGTACAAAAAAAGGTCGCCCACCCTCTGGAGATTCCAGGTAAAAGCAGCCTGGCCGGGCCTTGTGCGGCAACACAATGTGTACACCTTGCACCCAATCGATGGGTATTTTGGGCAGAGGGCTGTCGCCATCAAAAAATTCGTTCACCCAGGGCCCTGCAGCGTTCACCACACACCGACTGCACCACCGGTACATGTCAGTGGTCACTTCAAAGGTGTCCGTAAGTTGAATACGTGCCACCGACTCACCGTAATGTACTTTGGCACCTAGGCTCTGAGCGTGCGCCATGACCGCTTGGGTTAGAGCACGGTCGTCGGTTTGTGCATCAAAGTACTCGAATACCGCTTTTAACCCCTGGGTTTGCAACCCCAATTGTTGCCACTCGACTCTGGGCAGTTGTCTAAAGCGGTTTTCGGCACGCAATCCGCCGAGCACGGCATACAGCGAGAGACCCGCACGTACCCACCAGGGGTGCCTTGCGGCGTTTTGGTAAATGGGAATGTAAAAGGGCGAAATGTGAACCAAATGCGGGGCGTTTTGCAACAGCCTTTTGCGTTCCTGCAAGCACTCGTAAACCAGCCCAAGCTGTCCGGTCTCCAAGTACCGCAACCCACCGTGAATCAACTTGGAAGAGTTGCTAGAGGTCTCCAGGCCCGCCGCTTGATGGCGCTCTAGTACCAGCACCCGCCAGCCATTTAGGGCACACGCCTGGGCAATTCCTGCGCCTTGAACACCGGCGCCGATCACGATCACGTCCCACAGGGGTGTATCACCAACTTTGTGCAAGTGCCACATCCCAGGTCTCCAGCCACCGCACACCACGTTGCAAACAGGCGTTTTTGGTGACCGGATCCATCACATCGTAAACAAACCATTCCCATGGCCCTTGCCACAAAGCCATGTTACGGGCAGGCAATTTTTTGTAGTTGCAGATCACGAAGTCCACCGGTTGATTTAACAGCGCTTGAGGTTCACTTTCAGTGTAGTGGGTCAACACCCAACCCACACGAATATCAAAATGTGATTGGGCAATCCGCAACAACGAAAGGTCATAGGAAATGACCACGCATTGCGCCCAAATAGGCGCCAAGGCATCACACACACTGCGCACATAAACCTCGGCGTCCACCCTCGCAAGCGACTCACGCTTTAACTCTACGAATACCGTTACCTCAGGCCAACATGTCAGTTTTTCAGCCACCTCTGTGAGTGCCGCGAAGGGCTCGCTTTGGTATCGCGTGCCAAAGCGTTCAGGCTCCGCCGCTGATAGGCTTTGTAGCGCTTTCCATGTGCACTCGGCAATGGCTCTTGAATCACCGCTCATCCGCATTAGGTCCGCATCGTGCAGTAATACTGGCACCCCGTCTTGCGTCATTTGCACATCAAATTCCACCCCCTGGGCGCCCGCCTCACAAGCGGCCAACACACTGCTTAAGGTGTTTTCGGGAAATTGTGCAGGCAACCCGCGGTGGCCTACCCAAAGAGGTTTAAGTGGGTGTTTTGGGGTAGCCAATCATAGACTCCAACTGATGGTAAAAAGTATTGGCCCGCTCGATGAGTTCCGCATTTTCTTTGGGCTCTAAACGGGTTCGCAAGACATTGCTTGGCACCAAAGTGCCCTCAGACAATACCACCGCCGTGCCCAGTAACGTCGTGTCAAAATCGTCTAACAACACACAAGGTCTACCGGTTAAATCGGCCACCTTTTGCGCAAGGCCTTCCAAGCGTGACAGCCCCCCAGAAAAGATCAGTTGGCTTCTGAATTGATAGGCATCCAATGCCGCAATATTTTTTGCCACCAAAAAAGCAATGCTTTCAGTCACCGCCACCGCCTGCTCGGCCACCGTCCAACCTGTGCCGGTAAACACTGGCAATTCACCCGATGACCAATACGGAGAGCCCAGCCCCCCAACGGTGTTGAGAAAACACCCCGGTAAGGTGTTGGTAGTACGCAACCATTCGGGTAGGTTTTCAAATAGCCATTGCTCCGCGCGTTCTGCTGATTGGGCGGAAGCCGCTGCCATAACACTGGGTTGTTCGGCCAGCCAACGAAATGCCGCGCCAGCACCATTAATGGTGCCTTCATACACCCAATGGCGCTCGTGCACATTACTCGTCGCCACGGAGGTCAACAACCCTCGATACGCCTCGGGTTTAGCGCCTTGCGCAAACCCCAGTACAAAGGCACCCGTACCACAATTGATCAATGCCTCGTGACTACTGGGGGTTAGCACCCCCATTACTGCTGCGTTTTGGTCTCCCATCACTGCTTGTAATGGCACCTCCGGCAGCCCCACCCCGGCCAGGCAGCCGTAATCACCAAAGGTGGGCAACACTTCAGGCAATTTGGTGGCATCCACACCGAAAAGGTTCAATAAAGACGCATCCCATTGCCCAAGTGCCGTAGATTGTAAACGCCACAACTGCGTGCGTGCGGCATTGGTTTCATCACACAACACGGCGTCACTCGCGTTTAAGCAGGCTATCAAATAACTGACCAAAGGTGTGGTAACGGCTTCGGCAGGCAAGGTGGCACCTTGCTGTAACCAGTGGATTTTGCTCGCGCCATAGTGCGGCGACAACACCAACCCTGTGATTTGATAAATGGTTTCTGCGTGCGCCCTTAAACTGTCCACATGCGCCCGCCCGCGTGTATCTTGCCAGCTGATCAGAGGGCTTAAGGGCGTACGATTGGATGGTAACCAGGCCAATACCGTCGAGCGTTGGCAGCTCAATCCTGCGCGAGTAATCGGCAGCTTGGCGTGCTGAGAGGCTTTCTGCGCAACACTTGCCAAGGCAGCAACCACCTCAACAGGGTCCTGCTCCACACACACTCTAGCCCCCCCTTTTAAACTGGAGCGCTTGATCCCCAAGGGCACGCCCACTTGGTAAACGGTTTGGCCTTGCTCGGTCATCAATGCTGCACGGGCAGAATGGGTGCCCACATCCAAACATAGGTACATGCCATTTCTCGTTTGACGCCAACACTTTTGACATGCGGCGTGAATGTTTCGGCTTATGCTTTTGGCTTTTGGCTTCAGGTATTAGCTATTAACCCGGCACGTCCTTGTACCGCATGAACCCGACATAAAAGATTGCCGGGTTAATAGTTAAGCACCCTGTTAAAAATGTTCTCTTAAAAGCACAACCCAACCCCAAAAAACCCCCCAAAACCTTTCGACCTTGGAGGGTTAGATGGACGTTAGTTTGAAATGCTAATTTATTGCTGAGAACACTGAAATTTGTTGTCGTAGCAGACCCTGGCATTCACCACATTGGAGTTTTTTAAAGTCATCACGCTTGAGCCACAATCCGACCGGAAGATAGAGTCCACCGCGGATTCCAAATAGCAGTTGTTCACTGAGACATTCACCGGATAGCACTTGCCACCGTTTTCGCGGAACATTTTACCCATGTTCACTACGGTACAGTTTTCTGCCGTAAAAGTGGTTTTGGCATTCAGTTGAAAGACTTTGTCTTCCGCTTCATACGCCTCAAAGTTGCGAATGGTCACCGTGGCTTCTGACTTCACTGTGAGCGCATCTTCGGCGACATCTGGCCAAGAGATGTTTTCTAAAATGGTGTTGCCACGGATATGAATACCGTCGCCATTGGGCCCAACAATCACATTACGCACATACCCCCCTTCCACACGCAGTACCGGGTCCTGCCCCTCTCGCTGGGAGCCATCACCATAAGTGGCTATATAGCGTTTACAGCCACCATCAAAGTCGCCAGAAATCACCATTTGCGACGACAAATACACATCTTCTACTGCTGTGGTACAAGCCGACTTTCTGGAATTATTGTTACCACCGGGAGGCGGTGTGGGCGGCAACACACCGTCACAGCTCCCTGCGGAGGTTGCCTCCCCCGAGACAGTCAGGTTATCGATGTTGGCAAGGCCTTCATTACTCTTGGAGGTCAGCTCAATGACGTTTCGCCCTTGCACCAGGTCCACGTTGACGGCCACTTCTTGCCAATTACCCCATGCTCCTGGTGTGGCACTAAAGGTAATGCTGTGTGTGCCGTTGGCGCCGTCGTTGATTTGAACCTCAGCATTGCGCCCCATGCTACCACCGTTGGCGTAACGAAGCGTTAGCGTGTATTGACCACTCTCACTCGCGTTCACACTCCAAATAATACTGGCACCAATGGCGTTCATGGAGTTGATATACCCCGCGCCCGTACCCCCGTGTTCATTCTCCACGATATCGCTTTTACAGACGGCGGGGGTCTGCTCTTCCACTACTAAATGCAGAATGACCGACCCGCCAGATGAAGAAGAACTGGAAGAACTTGAGCTAGAAGCACTGCTGCTCGAAGATGAACTGCTACTGCTGGAGCTCGAACCAGTACTGGAAGAGGACGAACTGCTTGAGGATGAACTGCTGTTCCCGGCTTGTCCACCGCCACAGGCCATTAGAGCCGCGGACAACACGGCCAGCAGCAGGTGTTTAGAGGATTTCATCAACGATCCTTTTATACGCTTTTGTTTTTTAAGAGGTAGTGTCCACGTGAGTATCAGTGATGCGCCCAAAGGTGTCTGTGATGGAATTAACAAATGATTTGTATGACAGATAAAGATTAAAAAAACACCAACCGCGTTTCAAATTTGGTACCTTAATGGCATGAGACCATGCGGAAAGAAAAACAGCACAGCGGGCCAGAAAGCCCGCCTAGGACGGGCTATTCAGACGCAGCATCTTCCGGCACAGCGGCTTCAATAACGGGCTTTAACTCGCCATTTTCGTGCATTTCAGTAATGATGTCACACCCACCTACCAACTCACCGTTCACCCACAATTGCGGAAAGGTTGGCCAGTTGCCATAGGTCGGTAGATGAGTCCGAATATCAGGGTTGGACAACACGTCTACAAAAGCGAATCGACGCCCGCAGGCCATCACAGCTTGAGAGGCACGCATAGAAAACCCACACTGTGGCGCATCGGGTGAGCCCTTCATGTATAAAATGACGGGGTTACTTTCAATCTGTTGTTTGATGGTTTCCATTATTTCCACGGAAAAACTACCTCTTCATAGGGGCCAAATTGGCCGGGGTTCACGCTCAGACCATGAGTAACACAGGCTTTACGCCACATTGCACTGCATTCCTGAGTAAAAGACTCGGGTATTTTAACGCGAATCCTCAGGAGGATTCCAGCCTCCGCCACCGGGTGTTTCGAGGGTCAGCCGATCCCCCGCCGCCAAATTCAGGTTCACCTTGGCTCCAATGGGTTGTCCATTAAGGAGATTACGCCCAGACGCACCCGGCTCGGCCCCGTTTAACCCCCAGGGTTGTGTAGTGCGTCGTTCGGTGAGAAAGGTGGCTTTCGCGGGGCGCAAAAATTCGAATTCGCGCACCACACCGTCGCCACCACGGTGGGCACCTTCACCGCCGGAACCTCTGCGAAGCGCATAGCGCTTAATGCGAATGGGGAAGTGTTGTTCGATGCTTTCTACCGGGGTGTTTAAGGTATTGGTCATATGAGTTTGGCGCCCCGAAGCACCTGGACCTCGGGGCCCTGCCCCTCCGCCGCCGCCCAGGGTTTCATAGTAGTCCCACGCGGGACATTCACCCGTGGCAGCCGCCCCCATGGCGAGATTATTCATAGTGCCTTGGCTGGCCGCTGGTACCTTGTGCGGCAACGCTTTGGCCAGCGCGCCCAGTACGACGTCCACCAACCGGCTGGAGGTCTCCACATTGCCCGCCGCTACCGCAGCCGGGTATTGCGCATTCACCAGGCTCCCCTTGGGCGCCACTACCGAAATCGGCGAGAAGGTACCGGCACAAGCAGGGGCATAATGTGGCAGCAAACAGCGAAAGGCGTAGTAGACGGCCGCCGCAGTCACTGACAAAGGACAGTTCACATTCCCCGCCACCTGCGGCGCCGAGCCTGTGAAATCGGCAGTAATCGTGCCCTCATGAATGGTCAGTTTGACGCGAATCTCGATCGGCTCGTTACTTTGGCCATCGCCATCCAGCACATCGGCAAAGGTGTATTCGCCTTGAGCAAGGCCCTGCCACTGGGCCCTTGCCAAGTCACTGGCGTACGCGTTTAGGGCCTTCAGCAGCGATTGAAAAGCGTCAACGCCCGATGTTTCAATCAGTGCTCTTGCGCGCTTTACGCCCAACTCGCAGGCGCTTACCTGTGCGTAGAAATCCCCCTGGCTTTGCGGGTCGTCTCGCCCTCCCGTGAGCGCCTCAATCACCGGCATATGCCACTGTCCATCGCGTACTAAAAGGGTGGGAGGAATAATCGCACCCTCTTCTTCCAAGCGCGTGGCAATCGGCATCGAACCGGGTTCAGACGAGCCAATGTTGGCGTGGTGGGCGCGGTTCGCCACGAAGGCCACGCACTGTTGACCGAAAAAAACAGGGGCTATCACGGTGACATCGGGTAGATGCGTGCCCCCGAGATACGGATCATTGACCACCAGCACATCCCCTGGCCGCCAGAGTTCGGACCGTACAATATCCGCCATAGCAAAGGCCATGCTGCCCAAGTGCACAGGAATGTGGGCTGCTTGCGCGCACAACTGACCACTGGCATCAAATAAAGCGCAGGAATAATCCAAACGATCTTTAATATTGGGCGAAAATGCCGCACGCCGAAGGCTCGCACCCATTTCTTCACAAATGGCGGCTAATCGATTGGCAAATAAACTGAGGTCAATGGCTAGCATAGTGTCCACGGGCTCGATCAAAACTGGCGCGTATACCAGTCTCTTTTATTCATAAACCGATTGAGCAGTTGCGGTGCCTGAAGTTTCAATTGCGCGCGCAACAAGGTTTGATTGGCCTCTGCCAATTTGGCTTGCACCAACTGTAAAACGGTTTGATTAACACCACTTTTCACGGCCTCGCCATTAGATTGAGGTAACTGCTCCAAGGTATGAACCAAGCCTGGTCGTTCAATCAACAAAAACCCTAGAAACCAACTACTGGGCCAATGTTCATCATACGCTAGAAAATTGTCCCACAACTCGATAAGGGCGGTGTGTTTTTTGGCAAGTGGATGAGACCCAATATTGTCTTCCACAAAATCCGGGTATCGTTCAGCCATTTGCCCCCAGATCCAAAAGCCGAGCGAGGGTTGTTCGGTATAAAAATAAGCATTGGCCAACAGACACAACCACTGGGGTTCCTCGTAGAGATTGTGCTCGGCCTCTAGTACAGCTTGGCTACCCGCCCAATCTGGAATTTGCGCCAACATAAAACCGGGATGACATTGCCAGTTTTCGAAGGTGCCATTTGCGCATGTTGCCAAACGCTGCCAAGCCGGTGCCAAATAATCCCGTGATTGCGCCTTGAGTGTCTCCTTTGCCAAAGGTGACACTTCCGTTAACAAACCGTCTAATTCAGCGGGCAATGCCTCAATGCTAACCTCAGGTGCACTGTGCATATGTAACCCATAGTTGATCAAGTCTTGGTAGGCGCCCAGCTTGGCGTGATTGGGGTTGGTCTGGGTTAAACTCGCCAAGTGGCGTGTGGCATCCGACCATTGCCTGGCGGCTAGAGCTTGTTTTACCGCGTTTTCTCCCACCACGGAGGCGTTGTCCATAAACAGATCAAGCTGTGGCAAATCTTCAGGGCGCCGCCACACCAAGCTCAAGGCCTGATGCAAAGGTAAATCGCGACTGAAGACCAGGTTTTTTTGCGCGCCCTGCCAAGAGCTGTATTCCATCGCCTCACTCACCAGCTTCAACTGTTGACACAGCTTTTCGGCTTGTTGAATGGTATCTTGCAACCGCCCTCGATCCCACTCGGCCACCGCCTCCAAATGGGCCACCTCAGTATTTCGCCACGCTTCATAGGCGCCGTAGGCCACACGATTTTTGGCGAGCATCCAATCGAGCACGGTAAACTGGCCATGGTCGGTCAACTGGATTTCGATGTCAGAGATGGTTAACTCAATACTGCTCATAGTGACTACTCAAAATAGTGTGGTGCTTCTCAAATTATTAACCCGGCAATCTCTTGTGTCGGGTTAATGCGGCACAAGGATGTGCGCAATTCAATAGATGGGAGATCTATTGAATTGCTAGGAAACCTCTGATCAAGTCCCAATGGCTTCTCGGCTTGGGCTTCCTACGTCGCTCTACCGTCTGCATCCGTGCAGTCGTCGCCCTTTCCTTAAAGCCAGAGGTCAAAGCTCAGCGAGTAAGGCGCTTTGGCCAGTTCGCGTTTTGTGTACGCCGATTTTACGCCACAGTTTAATTCCACAGTGCAACCAGCTCTTGCAACGACAACGCAAATTTCTTAGCCGTGGCTTGCGCTTGCTGATTCACGGCATCGCTCATGGCAGCTTTGCTAGCTTGCAGCGCTGCAATTTTTTCTTCAATGGTATCTTCGGCAATCAGTTTGTACACAAAAACCGGTTTGTCTTGGCCTAAGCGGTGCACGCGATCGCTCGCTTGCGCCTCCACCGCCTGGTTCCACCAGGGGTCAAAGTGAATGACGGTGTCTGCGCGGGTTAAATTTAAACCCGTGCCACCCGCTTTTAAACTGATTAAAAAAACCGGGAATTCTCCCGCTTGAAATTGCGCCACGCGCTCGGCTCTATGTTGCGTTTGCCCGGTCAATAATCCGTAAGCTACCTTCGCTGACGTCAAGCGCTTAGCCAAAATATCCAATACCCGCGTGAATTGAGAAAACACCAACACACTGCGTTTTTCCTCTACAAGTGACAGTAGCATGTCTAAGCAGTGTTCCGTTTTCGCAGAAGTGATGTGTTCTGCACCCAATAGCGCAGGATCGCAAACGGCTTGACGTAATTGTGTCAGCGCAGACAGTATCAAAATTTGCTGCTTGCCAGCGTTGCCTTCCTCCGACAACTGGTTTTGTAGGTTTTGCCAATGGTCGGTTTTAAGGGACTCATAAAACGCCATTTGCGCTTCATCCAAAGCGATATGCTGAACAATTTCTGTTTTTGGTGGAAGGTCCTTGGCCACGGCTTCTTTGGTGCGCCGCAATACCAAGGGTGCAATGCGGTCCAACAGCTGCTGGAAGCGTTCTGGATGCCCCCACTGCTCAATGGGTTTTTGATAGTGGCGTCGAAAGTCCTGTAGCCCCCCCAAACAGCCTGGATTTAACAGATCCAAAATCGACCACATTTCCCCTAGATGATTTTCCACGGGGGTACCACTTAAACACAAACGGTGTTTGACAGAAAGACGAGCCAGTGATTGTCGAATTTTGGTGCTGGGGTTTTTAAGCGTTTGTGCCTCGTCCATTACCAGCCAATCCAGCGATTGTGATTGCCAAAAATCTGCATCTTTTAAATAAGCGCCGTAACTGGTGATCCACACATCGGCTTGCTGATGGTCTTGTATTTTTTGATGACGGTTGGCGCCGTGCACCACAGCGGTGTGAAGGTTGTGGGTAAACTTTTTAACTTCCGCTTCCCAATTGCCCAACAAACTGGTGGGTACCACCACCAATACTTTACCGGTTAAACGTTTTTGATGTTTGAGGACACTGAAAAACGTAATGGCCTGCAGGGTTTTACCAAGCCCCATATCATCGGCCAATAAGCCGTTCATGTGGCAATCCAATAAATGCAGTAACCAGTAAACGCCCAACCACTGATAGGGGCGCAAGGTTGCATTCATTAGATTCGCATCCACTTCTACCACCCGCGGCACCTGCCAGACCCGTTTGAGCAAGGCGGCATGCTTCGCATGTTGGCCATGCCAATCCACCGCAATCTCGGTGGCATGCGCCAACTTGTCTATCCGGTAAGCTTGATTGAGCGGCACCGAGGTCAAACCATTTTGCAACCAATCACCCAATTCCTCGGTTAATCGCTGGGCCTTATCTCGCGCAATCAATAGAATTTGATGGTTCGGCAACACCAACTCCCAGTAATCTCCTTGGGGCTGGCTGCTGAGCCATTGCTTCAACAGATCCGCCACACGGATGGGGTTGCCATCGACCCACACGGTGAAATCGAGCTCCAACTGGGCGTCCTCGACACGGGCATTTAAGGTCAGTTTATCGACCCGTTGGTAGGGGTGAGCAAATTCCGCCGAGGATAGAAGCATAAGCCCCTTGGGCAAGATGTCTGGCGCCCGAACAAATAGATCTCGCCACTGCTGAGCTTTCGCCAATTGCCATTGCCCGAGCGTTCCGGTGGCCTCTAAGCTCCGAAGGGTTTCATCCAACTTGTGCGCCAGTGCCTCGCTCGCTGCCATTGACGGCAACACATAGTGATCACCGGCCACGAGTGCCCAGGGGGCCTCCCCTACCAACACCTGCCAAGGCACATCGGCACAAAAGGTTTCCGCCTCAAATCGCGCCCGCAGGCTTAAGCTGTGTTGCGTTTCAGCTGCCACAACTTGAGTGTGGGCCCACAAATAGGGTTGCCAATGCCCCTCGGCCTCTAGCGGCTGCCAGGGGTTGGGTAGTGGTAGGCCTGCGGTGGTCAAGAACGCCTTGTGCTGTGCCCAAAAGTGCACCACTTGATCGGCCGCAACCGTCTGCAACAGCCAAGGCTTTATCAACTGATATTGCGCCGCTGCAACTACCTGAAGTTGGCAAGTTTTGGGGTTTAACCCTGCCAGAGCATTGGGTAATCTCAGTACCACTGCGTTTTTAAACTTGGGCTGCAAATACTGCGTGCCATCGGCATCAAATTGCCACTGCCAATCGACTAACTGCGCTTCGCTTACCGTTAAAGGTAACTCTTTACCGTTGCTTGCTCGCCATATTAGCGACCCACCCTCAGCCGCTTTCGACAACCAAGCCAACGCGTCGTCGGGCAACATCGCGAAAGTCTCTTTCTGTAACCAGTTTACATCGGAGTCGATGAGTGCACGTAACAAGGGAATGTCTTGTGGGGTCAAAAAGCTAGGCGGGTGCGTAAGGTGGTCTCGCTGAGGGCAATACACAGTGCGACCTCGGCTACCCCCGGCGGCGCCACTAACATCCGTGTTGACATTCCTAAGGACCAATTGCAGTCGCCAGGTACCCGAGTCTTGCACCAGGGTATACTGCAATGCTTGTACGGAAGAAGCTTGGGTTTGGGTGCGCAACTTGGCTAAAAAACTCACTATTTCCTCTATGTGCGCGGTCAGATGGGGCGCCATTGTAAAAGCCTCCCTCGTCGCACTCAAGGGCACAGTACAATACCCGTAGGACTTAGCCCAAGACACCCTTTACATGAGTGACCGCGTGACTTCACTGCCCATTTTCTCTGTGTTTACTGCGCTTGAACAGGCGCTGGCCGAACAGGACCACTTGATATTGGTAGCCGAGCCTGGCGCGGGTAAGACGACCCAAGTGCCTTTGCGCCTGAAACAATTGCCCTGGTGTTCAGGCAAGGTACTGATGTTTGAACCTCGCCGTGTTGCCGCGCGCGCCGCTGCGGCTCGCTTAGCGGCACTTTTAGGTGAGGCAGTGGGCAACACCGTAGGGTACCGCATGAGGGGGGATAGCCAAATCAGCGCAGACACCCAAATAGAAGTGGTCACCGGTGGTGTACTCGCGCGAATATTGATAGAAGACCCAGCCCTTACACACTATAGCGCGCTGATATTGGACGAATTTCATGAGCGCAACCTGGATGCCGACCTAAGCCTGGCCTTGGCGCTCGCTGGCCAAAGTTTATTTCGCGAAGGGCCGTCCCTGAAACTGGTGGTGATGTCTGCCACGCTGGAGGTCGCGGCATTACAACCCCTATTACCCAATGCACCCACCCTGCGGTGCGAGGGCCGCGTGTTTCCTATCACCACGCATTACTGGGGCAACTGTCATTTAAAGGACATTGCCGTCAATACCAGCGCCGCGATCATGCGTGCGCTTGCCGACAGCGACGGCCATATTTTGGCGTTTCTACCAGGCCAAAGAGACATTGAAAAAACGCGCCAGCAGTTGGCCGAGCGACTGCCACCACAGGTGGCATTATTGACGTTGTACGGCGCCATGCCCTTTGTCGAACAGCAAAAAGCCATCGCTCCGTTAGACACTAAGGGCGATCACTTGCGCAAGGTGGTACTGGCAACGGATTTGGCCGAATCCAGCATTACCATTGACGGAGTGAGCGCCGTAGTGGACGGCGGCTGGCACCGCGCCCCCGTATATGATGCCCGCACCGATATGACCCGCTTGAGTACACAGCGCATCAGTGCTGCCTCGGCTACACAACGCGCTGGACGGGCGGGCAGAACTGGACCGGGACTGTGTTACCGGCTGTGGTCTAAAGAGCAAGTCCTTAATGCCCATACTGAGCCAGATATTGTACAAGCCGACTTGGTCCCCTTAGCCATTAGCCTCGCGGCCTTTGGGGTGGCCCACCCCGATGAACTGGCTTGGGTAACGCCACCACCGGCACACCACTATCAACGTGCCGTGGCAACGCTTGTACAGCTGGGCGCCCTTGATGCTGGTCAATTAACGCCTCACGGCCAAGCGCTGGTGGACTTCCCTACCCATCCTCGCTTAGCCCATATGATGATCATCGCCAAGCGCTTGGGCGAGGCCGCCACCGGCGCACTGCTAGCAGCCCTCATCCATGAAAACGCATTGCACTCGGTTACGGATATCGATAAAGCCCTGCTGAACCCACGGTCACTACCAAAACCTGTTTTGAAAACGCAAAGCCTGTGGCTCAGGCAATTGGGCACAAATACTGCCCCCAATGGCGCGCTTGGCGCAGGTGAATTACTGGCATTGGCTTACCCAGACCGAGTGGCCAAGCAAATAGACCCACAACAGGGCCTTTATCGATTGAGCAACGGTCGCCAGGCGCGCCTACCCCCTAACAGCCCACTCGGTCGAGAAATGTGGTTAACCGTAGCCGAGTGTGGCGGACGATCAGGGCAATCGGAAGACCGGATATTTGCGGCAGCCCGCCTTAGGGTGGAGGCCTTACTGAATGAATTGGCAGCGTTAACCCACAGCTTTGACCGAATGGATTGGCGTGAAAGGGACAATCGGTTTGTGGCCGAACGGGTGGTGGGCATAGGCAGTTTGGATATTAAAACGGTACCACTGCCCAAGGTGAGTTTGGAGACGCGAGTCAACGCCATTGCCGATTTTGTAAAACGTAAAGCGCTGGCACCTTTGAACCTAAACGATGAAGTTAAAACCCTACAAGCACGCGTGCATTGGGCAAAAACGTTTGCTCCTGATGCCTGGCCTGATTATTCCAATGAAGCACTGATTCTAACGCTCACCCAATGGCTCACACCATACCTCAACGGTGTATCAACACTCGGTGATTTAAAAAAATTGGATATCGCGAGCGCCTTAACCCATGGTTTAACCTGGGCGCAGCAAACACAATTAAAACAGTGGGTTCCCACCCACATTGCAGTACCAAGCGGTTCGCACATTCGCATCGATTATTTATCTTCGCCGCCCGTACTGGCGGTAAAACTGCAAGAAATGTTTGGCCAAGAGACCACTCCGACTATTGTCGACGGCAAGTTGCCTTTGGTGGTGCATTTATTGTCTCCTGCAGGCAGACCATTACAAGTCACTCAGGATTTGGCGGGTTTTTGGAGAAGCAGTTATTTCGAAGTGCGGAAAGAGATGAAAGGGCGCTATCCAAAACACCCTTGGCCAGATGACCCTTTAAGTGCCGAAGCCACCCGCTGGACCAAAAAGCGCAGTACACCTAATCGTTAAAATCAAATCTAATGGACCAACCTTTAAGCCAAAAAAAACACCGCCTAAGCGGTGTTTTTGGTTAATCGTTATACGATCATAACAACAGGCCGTAATGAGCTTATTCGCCTAACAGTCTTTTTAGAGTAGGCTCCATAGCCTTCGCCCAAAGTTTGTAGCTTTCGGCATTTGGATGTAAAAAATCAGGCATCACCTCACGGGACAAAACACCTTTATCATCCAAAAATACTTGATTGATATTCAGAACTTCCACATTGTGGCGGCTGTTAAATTGTTGAAGTTGAGCGTTCACCTTACGGTTAATTTCACGCATGGGCGCATCGGGGTTCGCGTCTCTCGGAAAAATATTCAACAGCAGTATTTTGGTATCCGGCAAGCGTTCGGTCATCTCATCGAGTATGGCGCGGATGCCTTTGACGGTTTGCGCAGGCGCTTCCAATCGATGCCCGGTATTGTTGGTGCCAATCATGAGCACCGCCACTTTTGGTTGAATGCCATCAAGCTCACCATTTTCAATGCGCCACAAAACATGTTCGGTGCGATCACCCCCAAACCCCATGTTCACCGCATTACGGTTCGCATAGTACTCTGCCCATACGTCTTTTCCTGCGTTTTCCCAACCTTCCGTGATGGAGTCTCCGACCATAATCAAATCCACCGGCCCTTCACTATTGCGCGCCAAAATGGCTTCGTGTCGCGGCATCCACCAGGACTTGGCCCAGTAGACTTCGTGAGGTTCTGGGGTGGTACTGATAGATTCATAGTCACGGCAACGAATATTGGCCGATCCTTCCTCTAAAAACTGGATGTTGGCCAATTCAATTTCCCCTGTGCCACCCGTATTGATGGCAAAAGGTTGGGTGACCGTGCTGAAGTCATCCTCATTACGTTTAAAACACGCCAAGGGAATGCGCACAGTTTGCCAACCTTGACCCAGGTGGGTTTTGGCAAAATCGTCCAGCGATACCTTACGCGGGCAGTCGGGCCCACAAGCCATCGCCACATTGAGTAATGTTTCGTTGAATTGATTGATTTTAATATCAAAAGACAACAACCCTTTACTAACAAAACGATTTAAATCCAAGGATTCTCCATCTTGAAACGTAATGCCCGCATCCCAGGTATCCTTCCATGTTAGCCGCAAGGCGTCTTCTTGCACGTCCTTATCCGCAGTGGTTAGCGTCACATTCCCCGAAGACAATTTAGCAAAGCTACCACTTAGCGCTTGATTTTGAGAGTATTCGCGCGCGTAAGCGATCCAAGGCTGCATTGGGCGGCCCATATAAAACCCAATATCACCTTCGCCATCAAGGGTAATACCCGGTACGTCCTCTTCAAGAGTGGCGAGGGTTTTGGGCTTGGTGTAACTCAGGCCATAGCCTAAAGGAAATTGGGCCTGTGCGGCAGCATCTTTGCCATTAAGGTTTGTTTGCAAAGGTGTGGCAGGCCAAGAGAATGACAAAAGCCCCTTGAAGTCGTAACGTGGGTTGCCCTTAGCATCCCCCACAATGACGTCGGCAAGGCCGGCCCCTTCAGAACCGGGCAACCAAGCAGCCACAAAAGCATCCGACGCATTGATTTCAGGGTTCACCCACAGGGGTCTCCCTGATAAAAACACCGACACCACAGGGATACCTTGAGCTTGCAATCGCTTTAACAAAGCCAGCGCTTTTTTATTGCCGGGCTGGAACTCTAAGGTATCGCGATCCCCCTGCCCTTCGGCATAGGGTTGCTCGCCAAACACCACAATGGCCACATCTGGCTTCTGTTTAAAACTGCCATCTTCCGACAATAGCGCTTGTCCACCCATCGAATGGATGGCGGTTTTCAAGCCGGCGTATATCGACGTGGCGCCAGGAAAGTCCTCGTTGGTGGTGCCCGTGCCTTGCCAAGTAATGCTCCATCCACCCGACTGCATGCCAATATTGTTCGCACCAGGGCCTGCCACCAAAACGGTTTGGTTCGCGGCAAGGGGTAATAGACCACCGTTATTTTTAAGCAACACTAAGCTTTCGCGCGCGGCTTGACGGGCGATGGCGCGATGCTCGGGGCTACCCAAGGTGGACGCTGATTTAGGAATTCGATCAGAGGGCTTGCCGTTGAACAGACCCGCGCGAATTTTGACTCTCAAAATACGCCTAACCGCATCGTCCAAGCGCGCCATTGAAATTTCGCCATTGTTAACCGCGGCAAGGCGATTGTCGTACATGGCGCGCCAATCATAAGGCACCATCATCAAATCCACACCAGCGTTAATGGCTTGCGGGCAAGACTCATTGGTACAGCCCGGAACTTGACCGTGACCATTCCAATCGCCTACTACAAAGCCGTCAAAGCCCATGCGTTCCTTCAATGCTTGCGTCAGTAAATACTGATTGCCGTGCATTTTTTTACCGTTCCAGGAAGAGAAGCTAGACATCACCGTTTGCACGCCAGCCTGTAAGGCGGGTGGGTAGCCTGCATTGTGAATATTCACCAGGGCTTCCTCTGAAATTCGGGTATCGCCCTGATCATCACCGCCAAAGGTGCCGCCATCGCCCAAAAAGTGCTTGGCACACGCCACTACATGCTCGCCAGTTAGAAAGTCACTATCTTGCTGAACGCCTTGCAAACCCTCCACCATCGCCTTCGAAAAAGTGGCCACTATGGCTGGATCTTCGGAGTAGCTTTCGTAGGTACGCCCCCACAAATCGTTTTGGGCCACCGCAATCGTGGGTGCAAACACCCAATCAATACCCGTGGCACGTACTTCTTTGGCGGTGGCTTCACCAATTTTTTTAATCAGTGCTGGATTGCGCGTTGCCCCTAAACCCATATTGTGAGGAAATATGGTGGCCCCGGTCACATTGTTATGACCATGCACAGCGTCACTGCCCCAAATCACGGGGATGGTTTGAAAGCCGTCGCTGGCGTCCATACTCTCCTCGTAGAGACTGTCGGCCAAACGTATCCACTCTGAGGCCGGTGCACGCGACTTGCGGTAAGGCATAGAGCCACCGCCATTTAACACCGAGCCCAAATGGTATTTTTTCACATCACCCGGCTGTATGGTTTGAATTTCCGCCTGCAGAGTCTGGCCGACTTTTTCTTCTAGCGTCATCTTGGCGAGCAGAGCACCTACCTCGGCTTCCAGGTCGGCATCCACGCCCAACGGACTGGTCATGGCCGGCCAGCGTTCGAGGTTTTGACTGGTGTCGACCGTGTCACTGCTTGGTGTGTTTACGTGCTGACAAGCCGACACGGCTAAGCTTGTCAAAATCATTGCGCTCAATTTTTTCATCTTTTTGTCCTGTCTGTAACAAAGGCCCTCAGCAAGCTGAGAGCCTTAGGTCGGTCACGATGGGTAGCACTTATTCAACGCCTTTTTTGTTTAGATGGGATAAAGCGCATCACAACATTAAAGGCCGCAAGTGAACTTACATTTTGACGGTTAGCGCCTTGCCGGTGTAGGTCACGGTGGCATCAGGCTTAGCAGAAAAATCCGTTGGATTATCGCCTTCTTTTGCTATCCATCGAACATGGAACGTTCGCACCGCAGGCATACCTTTATAGGCACCCTGACGATCACCAATGGTCAAAGTCCCCTTTTTGTGATTATACGTAAAGGGGATTCGGCTCCATTCGCCGTGTTCATAGTTATAGGTCTTACCATCGTCTTCGTAAAGCTCATAACTGCCGTCTTCACCCACAAACACATTCAAAGTAATGGGCGCGTTGGGCTTATCATACACATGTTGAAGGGCAACCCCAGTGGGCACGATGGAGCCGGATTTTACAAATACCGGTATCCGAGAGTACGGCGCATCGGCGTGAAGGGTTTTACCTCCACTAAACCGCTTTCCGGAATATAGGTCAAACCAATCACTCCCCGCCGGCAAGTACAACTCGCGGCTACGCGCTTTGAATTCGGATACTGGATTAACCAGTAAAGCCGGACCAAACATGTATTGGTCTGCGATATCGGCGACTTTGGGGTCGTCGGCAAAATCCATGACCAGGCCACGCATTAGGGTATCGTCTTTGTGGTACATATCGCCCGCTTCAGTATAGATGTAGGGCATTAAACGGTAGCGTAATTCGGTATACCACACCAACGACTCATAGGTCGGTGTGCCTTCATCCGCAATGTTAAAGATCTCACGGTAAGGGTTTTGCCCATGGGCGCGATACAGAGGCGCGAAAGCACCGAATTGATACCAGCGGGTATTCAGCTCTTGCCATTCATCCACCTGCTTGGGATCCATGTCGCCAACGGGTCCCACTTCTTTTTTGTCACCGTGACGATATCGATCTTCTGGTGTGAAGCCGCCAATATCGAACGTCCAGTTGGGCATACCGGATATACCAATACCAATACCTGCAGCTATCTGCTCTTTCAAATTGGACCAACGTGAAACAATATCACCACTCCAAACGGCCGATGCTGTGCGCTGAATACCACCAAAGCCCGAGCGGGTCAAAATAAATACGCGCTGGTCTGGGTCCGCCTCGCGGTCGCCTTGATAGACAGACTCGGCATGAGGTAGCGCATAGGCATTAAAGTATTCTGCTCCGGTGCCCAGATGATTTGGCGTCATTAGATCTTTACGGTGAGTAAAGCTCAAGTTCGAATGAATGTCGGGCTCTACCGCATCCAACCACCAGGCATCAAACCCAAGAACATTGATCTTTTCGTGGAGCTGCCGCCAAAAAATATCGCGAGCCTCCGGCGCAAAGGCATCGTAAAACGTGTTCAAATAGCCCTCGCCAATCCAATCCAGGTTTTTTTGTTCAATGTTTTTATTAAACATATACCCTTTCGCATTCAACTCTTTGTAATGCTCCGTGGTGGGGTAAAACTTGGGCCAAACAGAAATCATGATTTGCGCATTGAGATCATGCACAGCATCCACTAAGCCTTTAGGATCAGGGAAAAATTCTGAGTCAAAATCATGACTGCCCCACGCGTCAGCAGGCCAATAGGACCAATCCAACACAATATTGTCGATGGGGATTTTACGCTCGCGGTATTCTTTTAAATTTTCAATAATTTCATCTTGGGTTTTATAACGCTCTCGGCTTTGCCAAAACCCATAGGCCCACTTGGGTAACAACACCGCTTTACCCGTCAGTGTACGATAGCCCGACACCAAATCATCTTTGTTATCACCCAACACCACGTAGTAATCAATGGCTTTGGCCGTATCGCTGCTCAAGGCCATCAACTGTTCATCGGTTGGTGACTGAGGTGCATTTTGTAATAACCTCAGGAAGCCACCGCCTGGCTGCCAGTCCACGGCAATTTTTTTAGTTTCACCGGCTTTCAAAGCGAAGCTGACATTGTGGTACCAAGGGTTCCAATTCATGCGCCAACGATCAAGTTTAAGCGCACCGTCCAAGTACAATTTGGCGTAGCCACTGGAATACATCTTGAGGGTATGCTCGCCTGAGGCTTTGGCTTTTAATGAGCCCTCGAGTGTGATGCGTAAATTTTTTGCATCTTGGGCTTCAGGTGGCAAAGGAAATTCACGTTCAGTACCTTGGCCATAAAACTGATAGTTGGTGTCGGCTTCTTGCCGAGACAGCAACAGTTGGTCACCATCGTAATAGTTAACAGTTAACCCACCGGCTTTGCCTTGAGTATCAATCATCTCAAAAGCATCGGCCAGGGGTGCTGCCGGTCGTGGGTCACCAAAACGACTCACGGCGGCATTATTCCATAGGATGCCGTAGTTTTTACTGGAGACTAGGTAAGGGATGGTAATTTCCATATTGTATGTGGTCATCTCCACATCCATACCCTTGTAATTCACTTCACCGTTTTGCTGCTGACCCAAGCCGTAAAAACTCTCGTTTTTATCGCTGACAAATTTTTGTGTCACAGAGTAGGAGTCGCTGTCAGGCTGGCCAGGTTCATCAATCACCTTACCAAAGCTGCCCCGCGTGGCTTCACTTAAAATACGTTCACCTTGGGCATTGAAAAAACTCACAAGCCCTGTGGTTTTAGACACTTTGGCACTTAAAGCCAAGGTTTTTAAGGTAATGACATCTGCTGATTCGGTGACATCAAAAGGCACGCCCATGGGTTCAGCTGTGACCATCAAGTAATCAGGTAGATTATTAAACGTGGTTTGAGGGGTTGCTGTCACACGTACAATATCCTCTGCAATCACTTGCAACCGTACTCGCTTGACAGGGCTTGCGCTAAGGCTAACCACGATGCCATCGTCCTGCTGAACATACGTCGCCTGCGACTTTTCCAGCATCGTACTGGTGGAGGCTTTATTTTGCGAATGCCCACATCCTGGCAAGGCCACCGCCACTGCCAACGACGCGGCAGCGAATGCCATTAGGTTTGCTCTTTTCTTCATTTGTTCACCATCTTTTTTTAAATTTAATAGGTTGATAGTCGTACTTTTAGCACGTGTGGAACAGAGGTGAAATTTAAACCCCAATCGGATTGATCACCATTCCATACACGCTCAAATATCCATTTGCCAGCTTTATTAAAATGCCCTTCTTCGGCCCTTACAATCATCGTGCGCTTACCTTTTAACTCTGCGGAACCCCGAAATTCCACGCGCGCGCGATGACCTGTCACCAAATATTCGTTGTCTCCCAACTGTGCGATCAACACCCCTCCTGAAGCGGGCGTGTTGCCTGTGGGCGGATCTATCCAAAACATATTGCGTCCATAGGTCACCTCGACATCCCAAAGGCCTAAATCCAGGTGTTGTGTATAGTGTTGGCCCAGAGCCTCTTTGCCCACTTCTTGGTTGCCTTTGGAGGCTTTGGCATTCCAGATCGAGCGTTGCTTTTGATTGGGAACATCGGGCTCACTCACGCCCCACACCTTGCTGTTAAAACTCAAGTCGGCCCAAACTTCTGCCATAGGGGAAACCAAACGGTAGGCCTCCGCAAACGCCTCAATAATGTCATCATCCACCACTTTGGCACCCAGAGGGTAATTCGCATAATCCGTGTAATCCATTCCAAAGGGCGCAAAGCCAATGCCTTGATGGCCTAGCATTGAATAGAAATACCGCGCAAAAGGTTGGTCGTTGCCAATTTCAGAAACAAATAAAGGGTTATCCGACCGCGAATACAATTCCAACACCTTGTGGACGGTTTTGTGATCACGAAAGTAAATATCGGGAGTAATCAAATCAATAGTGGGCGCCGCGGATTTCCATAGTCCGAGCACATTATCGGTGGGTCCACCACTGGAATACTGACCAGCCTTACCGGGGTTAAAGGGGTTGCGCAAAGCCACATTCACGCTCATAGGTAGAGGCAGTATGGCCTTACCCGCCAACGCAATTTCATTCACATACGTGGCAATGTGATAAGCGTGAAAAAACTCATCGGCGTCTTTACCAAAAACCTCGGACCAAGTCCCTGGTGACACGCCTAGGTCGGTGATCAGTTTTGTGGGCACACGCTCTTGAAATCGCTGATTGGCGAGCTCCGAGTAGTCTCTCGCAGCGCCATAGGTGCCCACTTCGTTTTCCACTTGCACCATTATGACATTGTGTTTTTTGTCGATTTTTTTGATGCGTTGCATCAATTCGACAAACGCTTTTTTATCGGCTTCGAGGGTGGCGCGATGTAGAGGAGAAAGGGAGTTCAGCGTAGACCCATCTTGCTTTTGCACGCGGGGAAAACGCTCGTCGTTCAATTTCACCCATTCAGGAGCATAGTGGGGCGCGTTATTTTTCCAAGTGGCGAACCACAACAATATCAGTTTGACATCGCGAGCGCGGGCTTCACGAATCAGGACATCTAAAAAACTAAAATCGAACTCACCTTCTTTGGGCTCCACTTGTTCCCAAGCCACAGGAATGGCAAGTGTATTGGCCTGCGTCTGCTTCACCACGGGCCACACCTCTTTTAAAGCGGCGGGATAATTCGCTGAGTTATTGCTTTGGACACCCAGAATTAAAAAGGGCTTATCATCCACAAACAATGCGTGCTGACCTTTATCATTGGTCATCAATGTCGGCAATGCAAAACTGCAAGGCGTATAACCACAAACCAAGGCAAGCGCCAAAACTCGAAAAAACGTTTTCATCTTGTATTCTGTTATTGATTAACCACAGTTGTTGTTGAAAAGCCGATTCGGGTCGTCGTCTTTAAAACAACCAAACCCAATCAATCTTGAATAAGGCCTTTATATTAATATCACCATTAATCCGCCCTTGAAGGCACGTAAAAGTTCTCACTCCTGTCATTCGAGACGACGCCGGCGAATCGTGATGTGACGGGTAGGCGCGCATTGCGTTACCCAGTCGCATTTGACTCTATACTCCCAAGATCCACCCCAGGCGCCGCGGCACAACCATACCAGATTTCTACGTTAAAAAAACCATTTGCCATACAATTGCGAGTTTGCCGCAGTTTACTTTGGCGTGTGCGTGGCAGAATGGCTCCATTCCTCCCCTAAATCGCGCTTTCCCACAGGATTTATGGGGTTTTCTGACGAGTAACCACCAGCGTCTGCCCCGCTTTAAGTTCCAATTGGAAAAGTGGCCCCTCAGCTTTAGAGGATAAACGCCGACCATCGACGGTAGCGCTAAAATTTTGCGCAAATAATGCGCTGCGAACCGCCACATTGTTGTCGCGATGGCTTTTTAAAACGGCGCGTTGTAATTGCCCACCCTGCCAATGTAAATCCACTTCTATATTGCCGCGCGCCATCAACCCCGTCACCGAACCTTGGTCCCAAACGGCAGGCAATGCGGGCAACAAGTGAACTTCACCTTGATGACTTTGCAGAAGCATTTCGGCTACACCCGCTGTTGCACCAAAATTGCCGTCGATTTGGAAAGGGGGGTGGTTGTCCCAGAGATTAGGCAAGGTGCTACGTAGAATTTGTTCGCTAAAGACTTTGTGTGCGCGATCGCCATCCAGTAATCGCGCCCAAAGGTTAATTTTCCATGCCTGCGCCCAACCCGTACCGCCATCCCCACGGGCGTTGAGCGTGGTTTTAGCAGCCTGTGCCCATTGCGGTTGGTGTGCCACTGAAATTTGTCGCCCAGGGTGCAAGGCAAATAAGTGTGACACGTGACGATGCTGGTTTTTGGGGTCGTCGATATCTTGCTGCCACTCCTGAAGCTGCCCCCAGCGACCTACGCGAAGCCCTGGATCAAGCTCATCGTAAACGGGTTGTAATTGCTGGATAAATGCCGAATCACCTAACAGTTTGGCGGCTGCCAAAGTATTGCGGAAGCAATCATAAACCACTTGTTGGCTCATGGCGGCCCCCACCACAAAGGGGCCATGCTCGGGAGAATAACTGGGTGATATCACCCACTTTGAAGTTTTTGGGTGGCGTACCAGAGCATCCAACCAAAACTGAGAGGCCTCTTTCATCACCGGGTAGGCACGGTTGGCCAGAAATTCGGTATCTCCCGTAAACAGGTAGCGCTCAAAATAATGCTGGGCCAACCAAGCGCCTGCCTCTGGCTGCCAAAATGACGTGGGCCATTTGATGAGCCCGGTAAACCCCCAAATATTGGTATTTAAAAACAAAGTCCAACCGCGGGCACCCATAACGCGTTTTGCCGCCTCGCGCCCGGGGACCACCAAACTATCCACAAAATCATACAGTGGCTCTGTCGTTTCTACCAAATTGGTGACCAAGGCAGGCCAGTAATTCATTTGTAAATTAATGTTCACATGGTAATCCGCATTCCACGGCGGATGCTTTGAAGGATTCCATACGCCTTGCAAATTGGCTGGCAGAGAACCTTCGCGCGAAGAGGCAATCAACAAATATCGGCCCCATTGAAATAACATTTGCTCAAGCGCTTTGTCCTCGGCAGAACCTTTGCCTTGATAACGTTTTAGTAATGCCGGTGTGGGGAGCGTTGGCACAGTAGGCGTCAACGATAAAGTCACGCGGTTAAACAGCTTTTGGTAGTCATCCCGATGCGCTTTCAACAAGGTATCAAACCCTGCTAACAGAGCCGTATTTACACGCGCAGTGGCGCCAGTCCGATCGAGCGTGCCGCGGTAACTTGGGTACTGCTGTGCATAGTCGGTGGTGGCGGTCCAAACCAGCAAAACTTCATCCGCTGCAGTGATGTCTATGTGCTGGTCCGTGGTTTGAACGTCACCACCTTTAACGCTGACACCTACGGCCGTGAAGTACTGTAATTGGTTATCGGTGAGCGCTCCCTCGACCACTAACACGTTATTTTGATGAGAGCGCTTTACCGAGCGGTTATCCGGCAACTTCACGCCTAGACGCAAACTAATATGCTTAGGCTCACTGGCCCGAATTCGCGCCACGAAGACACCCGCAGGGTAGCTGGCGAAGTACTCTCGCGTCACTTTCACGTCACCCATATTGAAAGATACCGTGGCCAGGGCACGCGACAGGTCCAGTGCTCTGCGGTACTCGGTGATGGGTGTGTCTTCAAGCTGATGCTCGAGACTTAAAGCCCCGAAACTTTGGTAGCGACCAAAGCCTTTGGTGTCGCGTCCCAACTGCTCGGCAGTAAATTCCGGGCTCAACTCGCCCTGCTCGATCAATAACTGTTGCACCTTGGCTAAGGCCGTCGGTTGCTGATCACTTGAAGGCCAGCCAAAATCGTAACCCTCGCTAGAGCCCGGCCCACCTTCCCAAAGTGTTTTCTCATTAAACTGCAGGGTTTCTTCACGAATACCGCCGGTGATAATTGCCCCCATGGCACCATTGCCAATGGGCAAACCTTCACTTTCCCAGTCTGTGGCAGGGGCATCAAACCAAAGGGTGAGGCCATCTTCAGCGTTTGCCGGTAAACCTAAAGCGGCCAGCGCCACGATGCAAAAACCAAAGACTGAACGTTTAAAGTCACTCATTTGAATATCTATCCGCATTGGGTGCTTGTTCGTAATAAAGAAAAGGTGCGAATAAACGCACCTTTATTGATTTAATGAAAATGATCGGCGGGTTTAGCCTTTCATATCTTCCAGTTCAATGCCCTTGGTTTCATACACAAACTTGGCCACAAAGAAAACGGAAATCAGTGCACACACAGTGTAAAAACCATAAGCGCCGGCAAGACCAATGGACGCCAACATTATCGGGAAGGTCATAGTAATTCCAAAGTTAGAGGTCCACTGGAAGAACCCTGCTACTGCAAGACCAGACCCACGGATTTGGTTGGGGAACATCTCGCCCAACATCACCCACATAATGGGGCCCCAAGAGAAATTAAAGAAAATGACATAGGCGTTAGCCGCCAGCAATGCCACCATTCCCATAGAATCTGACAGGCTGACATCGCCTGCAGCATCACGCGTGGCGGTGGCAAATGCCCCCGCAGCAATACCGAGTGACACAGTCATGCCCACAGATCCAATCCACAGAAGGGGTTTACGGCCAATTTTATCCACCAATACCAGTGCCGCAATAACCGCGGCAATACTCACACTGCCGCTGATCACATTCTGTAGTAGCGCATCGCTCTCAGTGAAACCCACTGACTGCCATAAGACTGCACCGTAATAAAACACCACATTAATACCCACCAATTGCTGGAATGTGGCCAGACCAATACCAATCCACACAATGGGGCGCACTTTACCGGAGACTTTATCGAGCAAATCAGACATTTTGGGTCGATGGTGATCCGCCGCCAAAGAGCCCTCAATTTCAGATAACTTAATGGCTCCTGTCTCGGCACCGTAGAGCGATGTGAGTACCTTAAGGGCCACTTCGTTTTTGCCCTTCACCACTAAAAAGCGCGGGCTTTCTGGAATCACCAACAAAGCAAGAAAGAAGATACCGGCGGGAATCAGTTCGATCCAAAACATCCAGCGCCAGGTGTCGTACCCCAACCACAGCTCATTGAGTGCGGAACCGGAGATGTTGGCCAACACATAGTTACTCAAGAACGCTGCCGTTAAGCCCGAAATAATGGCCACTTGCTGAATGGTGGCCAGCTTACCGCGCACCGCGGCAGGAGCCACCTCACTGATATAAGCCGGCGCCATCACGCTCGCCGCTCCCACGGCCAGGCCACCAATGATGCGGTACATAATAAACTCAACCGAATTGGTGGCAATACCGGACCCCCAGGCCGATACGATAAAAAATACCGCTGCCACAATCATCATGGTGCGACGCCCGTAAAGGTCAGACATTTTGCCGGCCGCTGCCGCCCCCGCAGCACAACCCAGCAGCATGGACGCCACATTAAACCCTGTACCCATGGAATCTGAATTGAAAGCGGTTTTAAGGCCATCCACGGTGCCGTTAATCACACCACTATCAAAGCCAAACAGAAAGCCACCGATGGTGGCCACGCAACTGATCAGCACCACAAAACCGTAATTGGTCGTGTCACTCGAACTATTGGTCATATTTTCACCTGTCTTATTATAACGACTGCCCCGAAGGTGCCGGAACAGTGCCATCCCCAAAAAGGGCCCTATTAAACACCATTTGATCATACCAATCACGAAACGGTCATAAAAAAACCCGAAAAAATTAGACATTCGCAAGTAACCGGTTACATGATTTTTGGGTTTGACTCCCCCGCCCAACGGAGGCAGTATTGCCGCCTTTAGGGCCACAGAGGCCGATGTGTAAGGAACCTCTGATCAAGTCCAAATGGTTTCTGCCGTTTGGACTTGATCAGAGGTTCCCCTAAAGAAAACCCGCGATTAATAAGGTTCAGACATGTTATTTCTTGGAATTGATGTGGGCAGCTCTTCAGTAAAACTGTCTGTACTCGACGGTGAAACGGGCAAGAGCGTGGCACAAACCCAGTACCCCGCCACGGAGCTTACCATTGCCAGTCCGGCGCCGGGATTTGCCGAGCAAGCCCCCGAAACCTGGTGGGAATGCGTATGTGCTGGGCTTAACATCCTCAGGGAGAAAGTCGACCTAAAGGCCATTTCTGCCATAGGCATCGCCTACCAAATGCATGGCTTGGTGCTGGTGGACGAAAAACATCAAGTATTGCGCCCCGCCATTATTTGGTGCGACAGTCGAGCGATCCCTTACGGTGACGAAGCCTTAGAGAGCCTAGGTACCGATTACTGCTACAGCCATCTACTGAACGCACCGGGCAATTTTACGGCTGCCAAGCTCCGTTGGGTGCAAGAGAACCAGCCCGAGATTTATGCGAATATACACGCCGCCATGCTACCCGGTGATTACATCGCTATGCGTCTGTCCGGTGTCATCAACACCACTGCCACGGGCTTATCCGAAGGCACACTTTGGGACTACAAGGCGCGCGCACCTGCGCAGGCACTGTTGGACCATTGGGGCATGTCGCCTGAGCTACTGCCTGAAATTGTCCCAACACTGGGCTTCCAGTCGGCCGTAAGTGACACTATGGCAGAAGAACTTGGCCTTAATCGTGGCACACCGATTACCTACCGAGCCGGCGACCAACCCAACAACGCCTTGAGCCTGTTTGCCCTAGAACCCGGCGAAGTGGCCGCCACAGCGGGCACTTCGGGCGTCATTTACGCGGTGACCAATCAACCGGCCACCGACCCCGAGGGCCGGGTCAATACCTTCTTACACGTATCCGATACCGCTGACACGCCGCGTAATGGGGTACTGGCCTGTGTCAACGGTACCGGTCGTGCGTACAGCTGGTTACGCCAAACCCTGGCGCAAGCAGGTGGCGACGCCGCCTACCCCGTACTGAACGAATTGGCCGAGGCCACGCCCATTGGCGCAGACGGGCTAATGGTCCTCCCCTTCGGCAACGGCGCAGAACGCTTGCTTCAAAATCGTAATCTTGGTGCGAAAATGCTGAATTTGGACTTCAACCGTCACCAATTGGGGCATTTGGTCAGGGCAACCCAGGAGGGTATCGCTTTTGCGTTGAATATGGGCTTTGGCGTGTTAGAATCCATCGGCGCGCAGTGCCGTACCGTTAAAGCTGGGCACAGTAATTTGTTTTTAAGCCCCCTCTTTTGTGAGGTGTTCGCCAATACCACCGGTGCCACGGTTGAGCTCTATGACACCGACGGCGCCGAGGGCGCTGCACGAGCGGCAGCCATTGGAGCAGGCTTTTACACTACATCGTCGGCGGCGTTCTCGCATTTAACACAGATTAAGCGTATCGAACCCACATCCGAATTAACGGAGCACTACCAGGCGGCCTACCAACGTTGGCAACTTGCCCTAAAGCAAGCATTGTTGGCTTAGACGTCTTTCTACACCACTGAACTAAACAGGTAACCCACTATGAAAGTGACCATCGGCGAAAAAGAATATTTTCCCGGCATCAATAAAATTCAATACGAAGGACCTGAGTCGGACAATCCATTAGCATTTCGTTACTATGATGAAAACCGCGTCATTGCCGGACGCACTATGAAAGAGTTCTTCAAATTCGCAACCTGCTATTGGCATACCTTTAACGACACTACAGGCGACCCTTTTGGCCCCGGCACCAAGCGTTGGTCTTGGTTTGAGGCAGCGGACCCAGAGACCCGCGCGCGCAACAAAATGGACGCCGCCTTCGAATTTATCACCAAACTCGGTACGCCTTACTACTGTTTTCACGATGTGGACTTGGTGGAAGAAGGTAGCGCTAACCGCGCAGAGTTCAGCAAACGCCTGTCCACGATTGTGGATTACGCCAAAGAGAAAATGTCGGCCTCTGGCGTTAAGTTACTTTGGGGCACAGCTAACCTGTTCACCAACCCACGCTTCATGAATGGTGCCTCCACAAACCCTGACTTTAATGTGGTAGCGTATGCCGGCGCACAATTAAAAGATGCGTTGGATGCCACTATCGCACTTAATGGTGAGAACTACGTGTTTTGGGGTGGCCGTGAAGGTTATATGAGCTTGCTCAACACAGACATGAAGCGTGAGCAAGAGCACATGGCACGCTTTCTAACCATGGCGCGCGATTATGCTCGCTCGCAAGGCTTTAAAGGCACTTTCTTTATTGAGCCTAAACCCATGGAGCCTTCCAAGCATCAATACGATTTTGACTCGGCAACGGTAATCGGCTTTTTGCGGGCCCACGGTCTCGACAAAGACTTTAAACTCAACATCGAAACCAACCACGCAACGCTTGCGCAACACACCATGGAGCACGAGCTGCAAACAGCTGCCGACGCCGGGATGTTAGGCTCCATTGATGCCAACCGCGGCGATTACCAAAACTCTTGGGATACTGACCAATTCCCCATGAATATCAACGAAACCGTTGAAATGTTGATGGTTATTCTGCGTGCAGGTGGCTTCCAGGGTGGCGGTGTCAACTTCGACGCCAAAGCACGTCGTAACTCCACCGACCCCATCGATTTGTTTTACGGTCATATTGGTGGCATGGACACATTTGCCCGCGCATTGATCATTGCTGATGATCTATTACAAAATTCTGCCATCGAAGAAATGCGTAAAACCCGTTACGCGACATTTGATGCAGGTAAAGGCAAAGACTTTGAAGAAGGTAAATTGTCTTTGGCAGACCTTGCAGCCATTGGTAACGAAGGTGGTGAGCCGGCTCAAACCAGCGGTCAGCAAGAGCTGTACGAAAACATCATCAACCGCTTTATTAAGTAATCCTATTGTTCTACAAGTGGCGCCAAGGCTGAACTTGGCGCCCACTCCCTTTTCTTACTCCAAGAATCGGCCAATCACCTCTTCTTCGATTACCCCCAAATATCCCCCCCTCTGTAATCAAACGCGCGAAAATATATTGCGCCACCATTTTATACTCCATTTCTAGACCACAACTGGCACATGAAATTTTGTTGCTGCAGTTAACAAATTCCGACTCAACCCTACCGAAGGTCTTTTTTTCGCAGCCAAATTTGAACGGCTTCCATTGACGCCCACTTGAAGCTGCAGAAAAGTCTCAGCTGTTCGGCATTTATCAAGATGCGGGTAACGATTTTACGGTGAAGTTGTCCACCATGCTTCAAGCGGTATTGTCGTCACCCAACTTTTTATATCACTTAGAGTTTGGTAAGCCTGTCAATGCGGATGTGGTACCTCTGACCTCTTACGAAATTGCCGCGCGACTGTCCTTCTTTTTGTGGCGCAGCGCACCAGACGTTATTTTGCTGCAAGAAGCCGAGGCCGACCGTTTACAAACCAAGGCCCAAATCTTGGCGCAAGCTGAACGCATGCTCAACGACCCTCGCGCAAAAATTGCCGTTGGCTTATTCCACAAAGAGTGGATGAAACTTGAAGACCCAGAGCCCGGTGCACCCAATGAAGCACAGAAACACGCCAACATCGAAGATACGGTACGTACCATTACCGAATTTACGTATACCGACGACGGCTCTCTCGAGGACATCTTTCACGTGTCTTACGGGTTTTTAAATGAGCACACCCAAGATCTATACAGCATCACAAGTGCGCCCATTGCATCCGGCACCGACGGCTACGACAAATATCAGTTACCCGCCAGCCAGCGCGCAGGCTTACTCAATCGCGCGGGCTTTTTAAGCTTTAACACACCACCTTCTGGCCGCGGAAAATTTGTTCGCGAGCAGGTGCTTTGTGGGGTCATTCCACAACCTCCAGCAGACTTTGTGCCTGAAATACCAGAGGGCAACCCAGAAGACCCACCTCGCATGCGTTGGATTGAGCACGTAACCAACCCCGCGTGTGGTGGCTGTCACCGTCTGATGGACCCGCTGGGTTTTGGCTTCGATCACTATGACGAAATGGGCGAATGGCGAGACACCATCGGCAACTGGGATGTGGATGCGACGGGCGAAGTTGTAGAAACCAGTGACATTAATGTGTCCTTCGATGGCAGCCGAGAACTACAAACGCTTTTGGCCACCAGCAAGGACACCGAAGCGTGCTACTCGTTGCAGTGGTTTCGATTTGGCATTGGGCGTCAACCCGGTATGGCGGACAGTTGCTCATTAGCACAAATTAACCAGCTGGCATCCCGTCATAACTACAACATTCGAGAAGTGATGATGGCTCTGACACAGTCCGACGCGTTCCGTTTTCGTCGCGCCGAACCAACACAATAGTGCGGCAAGGGAAAAGACTATGAGTTTATTAATTCAAACCAGCAATCCATTCACGCGGCGCGCCCTTCTCAAAAGTGTGGGTGCCGTAACGGCATTGCTCCAGAGGTTGTACCTGCGGGCAGCGAAACCGACTTTACCTTTGGCTCGGCCGCGCAAACCTTGGAAGATTACAAATCGGACATTACCTAACTTCACGGTATTGACCTGAAAACCTGGACCACCAATCGCATCCCCAACGACCACCCCCCGTGGTAAACCAGTTACTCACCGCGGCAGACTCCATCGACCCCATGGACGGCAGTAACCCCGCCGTTTCGGGCTCCTGGTTATCCAGCGGACAATCCATCGATCAATTTATCGCCGGTCGTTTAATGGCAAACTCCGCCACCCAAACCCGTTACCGTTCCATTGTGGCCGGTGCGGACACGGGCACCTTTGCCTGAAAGCAAGTTTTCAGGGCACCGGGTGAGCCCATCTTCCCTGAGAACAATGCACGCAACCTTCACCAACGCATTTTTGAAGGCGTTACGCCCGGTGGTGAAGTAGACCCCAATTTGACAGAAAAACTGGTGCGCCAACAAAGTGTGGTGGACGCGTTACAAGCGGAGCTTAGTAGGATATTGAACCGTGTGGGCAGTGCAGACCGTCAGAAAATTGAAGCGCATATTTCCGCCGTACGTGAAATTGAAAACCGTATCGCTTTTGACATGCAATACGGCGGTGGTGCTGCCTGTGAAATCCCTACTTTAAAGAGCAATTCCGGCAGTGGTGACGAACGTCATCGCATCAATGGCGAGAACATGATGGACATCATCGCTCAAGCTTTTGCCTGTGACCAAACGCGGGTAGCCACTTTGCAATGGGCCAACGGTGCCTCGGGCATTCGTTTTTCTTCCCTCGGCATTAGCGAGGGCCATCACGATTTAACCCACGACAATTTCAATCAAAATGCGGGCAAGCGTGCACAAATTGCAGGTTGGTACGCCGAGCGCTTTAAGTACTTTATCGAGAAGTTGAAGTCCATTCCCGAGGGCGACGGCACTGTGCTCGACAATACTGTCATTTTGTGGACCAGTGAGCACAACGGTATTCAGCAACACGGCCGCACCAATGTGCCGTTTATTTTGGCAGGCCAACTTGGCGGCGCCTTTAACACCGGGCGATTTTTGGATTTCAGTCGCAACACCTTGGCCCACAACGATGTGTCTGTGTCCATCGCGCAAGGTATGGGTCTGACTGACGTGACCTCATTTGGTAAAGCGAGTTTGGTTCAGGGACCGATTCCGGGGTTGATGGCTTAAATGCACAAGCGGCGTCATACATACACGCGGCTTATCATGACTGATCATTGCCCAATCAAAAAGCGCGGATTCAAACCCGCGCTTTTTAATGCCTTTAACGTCAACCTTTAAAACCGCTGCCCCACCCCAGACGCAATCCGCCGGCACGTTACGCCTCTGTGTCCTACGCACTTTCCAATTGCGCGATCATCGCGCTCGAGCCCACATAAAATGGGCAACGTTGGTGAAGCGAGGTGGGCACCACCTCTAGTACACGCTTTCCAGGGGCGATTACCGCTTTACCTCCAGCTTGCTCAGCAATAAAGGCAATCGGATTACATTCGTACAATAATCGTAATTTACCCTCAGGGTAAGCTTTCACCGGCGGATACAAATACACACCGCCTTTAATTAAGTTGCGATGAAAATCCGACACCAGTGAACCGATATACCTTGCACTGTAGGGCAGGCCCTTTACAGCGTTATCTGTTTGGCAGCCCACAAGATAACGTTGTATAGGGCTCGGAAATTGTTCAAATTTGCCTTGGTTGACCGAGTAAATGCTACCGCACTTGGGCAATTGCAAGTTCGGATGAGACAAGCAAAATTCGCCGAGTGATGCGTCAAACGTAAAGCCGTTAACGCCCTTGCCAGTGGAATACACCAACAGCATGGAAGTCCCATAAATGACATAACCCGCCGCTACCTGCTTTGTACCCGGTTGTAAAAAGTCACTTTCGTTCACCGGCCCACCCACCGGTGTCACGCGCTGATAAACCGAGAAAATGGTGCCCACCGATACATTCACATCAATATTGGCAGAACCATCAAGCGGGTCCATCAGCACCACATATTTGGCTTGTTGATTGTGGCGTTGGTCGAAACGAATAAAACCTTCCTCTTCTTCAGAGGCAACACCGCACACCACACCCCGTGCCGCCAATGCCGAGGAGAACTGTGCATTGGCCAACACATCCAGTTTTTGTTGTGCTTCACCTTGCACATTGGTCTCCCCTGCCGCACCCAAGACATCCACCAACCCCGCTCGACTGATATCGCGGTGCACCGCTTTCGCCGCAAGCACCAAGGCCGCAAACAGCGCCGCAAACTCTCCGCTGGCACTAGGTACATCAGCCTGCTGCTGCACAAGAAATTCACCCAGTGTGATGTTAGAGACCCCCATAGAGTGATGCCCAAAAGTAAAACGCTATTGTGGCAAAGGCCCTTGTGAAGCGCCAGCGCCGACCAGTTAACCGTACATCCTGGCTGCGAGTAGCACTAAACATTCGCTTGCATTATCATGGCGGCCTCGCACCACCACCACAGGCCAAAGTTGTGTCTTCCATTACCACCCTCAAAGCCATTTTCAAACAGCATTTTTCGACGCCAGAAGTATTCGTCCAATCCCCCGGGCGTATCAATGTGTTGGGCGAACATACCGATTACAACGATGGGTTTGTGTTACCTGCAGCGATCACACAAGCGGCCACTTTCGCCGCGAGCCTCAATCAAAGCTCAGAATACCGCTTTGTGAGTCTCGACATGAATGAAACCTTTTCCACCGACACCATCGCCCCTACCCAAACGCGCTGGGTCAATTATTTATTGGGGGTATTGGATCAGTTACAAAAACAGGGCGTTGCTGTACCCGGCTTTGATTTGGTGTTCGGTGGCAATATACCCATTGGCGCAGGGGTTTCTTCCTCTGCCGCCATCGAATGCGGTTTACTGGTCACGCTTAACCATTTGCTGCAACTGGGCTTGGACCGCAAACAAATGGCATTGATGGCGCAAGCGGCCGAACACCAATATGCAGGTGTCAAGTGCGGAATTATGGATCAGTTTGCGGTATTACACGGGCAAAAAGACCACGCCATACGCTTGGACTGCCGCACCCTGGATTTTGAAACGATACCCCTTAAACTCGGTGACTATCGTCTAGTGTTGGCCGATACGGGCGTTAAACATTCACACGCAAGCTCCGCGTACAATCTACGCCGAGAAGAGTGCGAGGCCTGTGTGGCTGCACTGAATACTCTAACCCCTATCCAAGCATTGCGCGATGCCAGTGCCGAGCAATTAAAAGCGGTGCAATCCACACTTAAATCTGAAGCCTACCTGCGCGGACAATACGTCATTGCAGAAAACGCACGGGTTTTGGCTGCCTGCGATGCACTTAAGCACAACCAGCTAGACGCTCTGGGCGAACTGATGTGGGCCACCCACGACGGTTTGCAAACCCAATTTGAAGTCAGCTGCCCGGAGGCCGACCGATTGGTCGAGCTCGCCCGACACCAGGAAGGCGTGCTGGGTGCGCGTATGATGGGCGGCGGTTTTGGAGGGTTTACCTTAAACCTTATCCACCAAAGTGCCATTGAGGATTTTACGCAACGACTCAAACACGAATATTACGACCCAAAGAGTATAAGCCCCAATGTGATTATCACGTCGCCCGCTGACGGCACCCACGTCCTTACAACCGATTCATAGAACTGATTATGCGTTTTGACCCAGAAGATCACAGCCACCGAAGGCGAAATGCCTTAACCGGCGAGTGGGTTTTGGTTTCTCCTCATCGAGCCAAGCGTCCATGGCAAGGCCAGGAAGAAACTCCTACCCAGGATACACGGCCCCACTACGACCCTACATGCTATTTATGCCCAGGCAACACACGTTTAGGCGGCCAAAAAAACCCCAACTATACCGGGCCCTACGTATTCACCAATGACTTTAGCGCGCTCACACCAGATGTCCCCGCCGGAGGCGATACGGACCCCTTGTTTCGCGTACAAAGTGAATCGGGGGTTTGCAAAGTACTGTGTTTTTCACCTAACCACGCCTTAACACTGCCCCAGATGACCCAGCACGACGTACGCGCCGTCATCAAGGTTTGGCAAAATGAAACCCAATGGGCGCTGCAAGATGACACCATCAACAACGTTCAAATTTTCGAAAACAAAGGCAGCGTTATGGGGTGCAGCAACCCGCACCCCCATGGTCAAATTTGGGCTCAGGCCGCCATCCCAGATGGCGTAGCCAAAGAGTGCGCCGAGCAAAAAGCCCACTGGCAAACCCATCAATCCCCCTTGCTGGCAGACTACATCCAACGCGAATTGGACACCCAAACCCGAGTGGTGGTACACAACCATCACTTTGCGACAGTGGTGCCCTTTTGGGCCACCTGGCCCTTCGAAACCTTGGTCGTCCCTTTGCGACCAATGACGCACATAACGCAAATGTCGGAAGACGAAGCCGCAAGCTTTGCCAACATTCTGTTGGCCACCACCACGCGGTATGACAATTTATTCCAAACCAGTTTCCCCTACTCCAGTGGTATACACCAAGCCCCAACAGATGGCGGTGAATACCCCGAGTGGCTCTGGCACATGCATTTTTACCCACCCCTGCTGCGTTCGGCCACAGTGAAAAAATTTATGGTGGGTTATGAAATGCTCGGAGAACCTCAACGAGACATCACGCCTGAGCAAAGCGCCCAAATTTTGCGCAACGTATCAAGCACACATTATTTAACGGCCGGAGCAACCCAGGAGTAAAGAATTCTGCTTTGGCGCATGGCATTCAAGTCAGCGCTGGGCTACTATCGCCGTTTTTGGGGACTTCGCCGAACGCGGACGAAATTCATACGATAACAATCGTGAAACACGAAAGGTACAACCATGAATAGTAATTTCACCTCTTTGGATTACGCCATTTTTATTGCGTATGCCATTGTGATTGTCAGTGTGGGCATCTGGGTGTCGCGCTCAAAGGCCGGCCATCAAAAAACCTCTGAAGATTACTTCTTGGCTGGAAAAACCCTACCTTGGTGGGCCATTGGAGCCAGTTTGATTGCCGCCAATATCTCCGCCGAGCAATTTATTGGCATGTCGGGTTCCGGCTTTGCCATTGGCCTTGCCATCGCTTCTTATGAATGGATGGCCGCCATTACTCTATTGGTGGTGGGCAAATATTTTTTACCGGTGTTTATTGAGAATAACCTCTACACCATTCCCGAATATGTGGAAAAACGCTTCAGCGAGAACATGAAAACCATTCTCGCCGTGTTTTGGATTGCACTGTTTGTCTTCGTCAACCTCACCTCCGTTCTATTTCTAGGTGGTAAAGCACTGGACACCATCATGGGCAATGGCGATGGTGCCATCCTAACGCTTTGCATTATGGGGCTTGCGTTGATCGCAGCCGCGTATTCGCTTTGGGGAGGGCTGACGGCAGTGGCCTGGACCGACGTGATTCAAGTGGCCCTGTTAGTACTAGGCGGCCTTGTGACAACATTTGTCGCATTAACCAAGGTATCGCCCGATGGCGGTATTTTTTCTGGTTTTGCCTATCTCTATGAGGTGGTGCCAGAGAAGTTCTCCATGATCGTTCAGCAAGGGGAAATCATCACCCCCAACGGCAAAGATGCCTGGTGGGATTTACCCGGCCTTGCGGTACTCATCGGCGGCATCTGGGTAGCCAACCTCTATTACTGGGGCTTTAACCAATACATTATTCAACGCACCCTAGCGGCCAAAAGCCTAAAAGAAGCGCAAAAAGGCATTGTGTTTGCCGCCTACCTCAAATTGCTGATCCCCTTACTGGTGGTGGTACCAGGCATTATCGCCTATGTGTTGAACTCCAACGAAGCCGGCGAACTCACCAAGCAAACCTTGGATGCCTCCTTTGTCGGCGCCGATGGCAATGTACTGAACGATAACGCCGCCCCTTGGTTAATCAGCAGCTTTATTCCCGCGGGCTTAAAAGGTTTGGTAGTGGCGGCACTCGCCGCGGCGATTGTCAGCTCCTTGGCCTCAATGCTGAACTCAACGTCCACCATTTTTACCATGGACATTTACCGGCCCTATATCAACCCCAAAGCCAGCAACAAGCAAATGGTCACCACCGGGCGTATCACCGCAGCTGTGGCACTGATTATTGCGGTATTGATCGCTCCGCAAATGAAAAACCTCGGTCAAGTGTTCCAGTACATTCAGGAGTACACCGGCGTGGTCAGCCCTGGCATCTTGGCAGTATTTATTGCGGGCTTGTTCTGGAAACCCGCTACCAATAAAGGTGCCATCTTCGGTGCGCTGGCATCCATCCCAATTGCCCTATTCTTTAAAGTTGGGCCGAACGAGTGGGCCAGTGGCAGCATATTTGTGGTGTTACCCTTTATGCACCAGATGTTGGCGACCTTTGTTTTGAGTTTACTGGTGATTGTGGTGGTGAGCTTGGTCGACAGCGCACGCGCGGGACAGGGCAATACCGTTGTGATTGGCAAAGACATCTTTAAAACAGAAACCCTGTTTAACATCCATTCGCTGATTATTGTGGGCATCTTAGTGGTGTTGTACGGTGTATTTTGGTAGCCCACTTTGCCATTAACAAAAAGGCCAGCCTTCAAGCTGGCCTTTTTTGGGGTAGCAACCAGGCATTACCAAGCGGCTAACACCAAAACCAGCGGTTTTCTTTTTGTACAAGCAAGGCATGAACGTCTCGAAAAGCCCCTTAACTCGAGCACAAGCTCGCCTCCATTTCCCGTCGTGGGTACCAGAGCAAGGATCAGGTGTTTTCTAATTGCTCGCTAAACGGCATAATTGCGCCTTTTATGGTGTAAGCGAGCCACTTATGGGAAGAACCTACGAAAACCGCAAAGCCTCCATGGCTAAGACTGCGGCCAAAAAAACCAAAGTGTATTCTAAGTACGGACGAGAGATTTATGTGGTGGCGAAAGCCGGGGGGCCCGACCCCAGCGCCAACCTGAGCTTACGTCGCTTGATCGACAAAGCCAAAAAAGACCAAGTGCCGGGCCACGTGATTGATAAAGCCCTAGACAAAGCGACCGGCACCGGTGGTGAAGACTACGTCACCATGCGTTATGAGGGGTTTGGTCCGGGCAATTGCATGGTGATTGTCGATTGTTTGACCGACAACAACAACCGCACCCTCGGAGACGTTCGTACCTGTTTTAACAAGGCCAAATCCAAACTGGGCGTGCAAGGTGCGGTCTCCCATATGTTTGACCACCGCGCCATTTTTGCTTTTGCCCACGAGGATGAAGATGCCGTATTAGAAGCCTTAATGGAGCAAGACGTGGATGTGGCCGATATCGAGAACGAAGACGGCATCATCACAGTGCTCACCCCTACCACAGAATTTTTTAAGGCCAAGACAGCGCTTTCTGAGGCTTTCGAAGGACTGAACTTTGAAATTGAGGAGATCACCTTCCTGCCACAAACCCACACGACCTTAGAGTCTGACGAAGATAAGGAGATGTTCGATAAGCTGTTGGATACCCTCAACGACTTAGATGACGTACAAGAGGTCTACCACAACGTGGAAGCCTCTGACTAACCACACGACCAAGAAAAACCGGGGCCAGCCCCGGCTTTTCAAAAAGTTGTTGCTTACTGAGGGTATGGAGCGCCCCTAGTCCAATTCCGTTTTGATACAAAACCACAACACACATTTTGTGTGGTCTTCCAAAGCGGGCGTCTTGGGCTTCGCTATTTCAGTTTCGGTGATGACGCCATTGCGATCTTGGTCAAATCGATCAAAGGACCCTGAATAATCACTGTATTCCGCTACGGATACCTCGCCATCTCGATTGCTGTCTAACACCGCAAACCGAGCCTCTAAGATCTGAGCACGGCGATTGGCGTCCATTTTACTGTATTCAGCAAGGGTCACCCCTCCGTCTTGATCCGCATCCATGTAGTTAAACACGCGCTCACGTTTTTGGCTGATCTCCTCAATACTGATGGCGCGGTCTCCATCTTGATCATATTTGGCCAAAAGCCAGTGGGTGGTTGTTGCGGGTTCTGCTAGGGAATTGCAGGCCAATCCGGCCGCACTGGTGGCGATGGCTGTGACCATTAAACGCTTGAACATGCCTCATACCTCTGGGCGTGTGCTGTGAATGCTTATTAACGCTGGAAGCTCTAATTAGTATAGACAACACTCAACAAAACAGCCGCCATTAGAGACAACAAATTGATTGTTTTTTAGACCGATTCAACGCCCACATGGCACATAAATTATCTTTTAGTTATGAGAGCCAGTGGCGTTCCAATCAAATTCAAAGAAACGAGCTTGGCAGGCGTCGCTAGCCTCTGCGGTGGTACCACACCACATCGCGCGCAGTTTTGTGTACCAAGGGCACCACATCCAAAACCAATGCAAATAGAGCCATGCGCACCAAAACACCATTATCCGCTTGACGAAATATGGCCAGATTAGGGTTTTGGTTCAAGTCATTGTCCAACTCATTGGCATCTGCACGCGAATCTCGCGGAAGTGGATGCATAATGACGGTATTGGGTTCACAGTATTGGGTGTATATAGACTGGTTGAGGCGAAATCGACCTCGATACAAATCGGCCTCGGCCTTGGAGGCAAAGCGCTCCTCTTGAATGCGAGTGGAATAAACAATATCCACATTGCTGATATTGGGGAACAACTCCGTGGCCTCAACCACCGTGTGCCCGGCTGCGCGCACCGCCTCAACATAGGCCTCAGGCATGGCAAGCTCGGTAGGTGACACGAGGGAAATTTCCACATTTTTGAACAGGCGCAGCAAGCGCATCAAGGAGTGCACCGTACGACCGTATTTGAGATCCCCAATCATGGCAATGCGAAAGCCATCTAAGGAACGCCCGCGTTCGGCAAGCTCCTTGCGAATGGTGTAGAGGTCTAGGAGAGCTTGACTCGGGTGCTCATTGGCGCCATCACCACCATTGATTACCGGCACGCGGCTGGCAGCGGCAAACTCGCCCACAGAGCCCGCCTCCGGGTGGCGCATGCAGATGACATCGCTGTAACCGGACAACACCCTAGCGGTGTCATAAAGCGACTCACCCTTGGCAATGGCGGAGCTTTTAAAGCCCGTGGTTTCTCGCACCTCCCCGCCAAGTAGGTTAAACGCACAGCCAAAACTCACTCTTGTGCGGGTGCTGGGCTCAAAAAACATATTGCCCAAGATGGCCCCTTCTAATACTCGGGTGACCTTTTGACGCAAGGCAAACGGTGCCATGGAATCAGCCACATCGAACACCCTCTCGATGCCCTCGCGGTCAAATTGATCCACAGACAGAATATTCTCGCCAGCAAACTGCATTCGCCTCACTCCCCACCTGTTGAATTCCGCGGCTATTGTAGCTGTGAAGCCCACTTTAGCAACTGAAATTGGCGAAAACTTTATAATAGATCCTGCAAAGGACGGAGGAAGTTTTGCCATTTTCGATCTAACCTTATAGGGTACGGCGCAAAGCACCCTATCTACGCCAAAACACACTATTAAAATAAGGTTTTTGAGTGTCCCGCAGCGTTCCTGAACTACTGGTCAAATATATGACCGCCAACACAGCCACAGACGTACTGGCCAACAGCACACTGCGCTGGAGCGCGCCAGACTGTCTCGGGGACCCTTTTGAGCTAAATAGCCAATCTACCTTAGGGTTTGACGAGACATTACTGTTGGAGTCCACGATCAAACTGGCCTCATCCATGATTTTCGCACCGGAAGAGCCCAAGGGTGAATCTCCACTGATCAATGCGATCAATCGTTGGCGTGAAGAAGAGCGCTTTGACTCCGTTGAAGAAGCTCACAGTGTACTAAAGGAGCTGCTGAGCAAGATGGTGGATTACCGCGTCAATCAATTGGACGCCAGCATGAACCAGTGGCAAAGTTTTGTGCGCAATGCGCGCTATTGTTGTTTTTGCGCAAACACGCACATTGTTGCAGCATGGGAGGCCTTCGCTGACAACCACAAAGGGTTTGCGCTGCGCTTTGATTGCGGAGAGTTCAGCCCATACAAAACAGCCAAACCGGTGGTTTATCAAAATGAGCGTGCCGAGTTCACCACTCTTAGAGAACAGCTGGGCGCCATCCTTCATAACCGCAAGGACCGTCTACAAGAACGTTTTTTAGATCATCACTACATCAAAGCGAAGTATCACGCACACGAGGAAGAATGGCGCTGCTACCAAACCAGCCCCTCCCCCGTTTCCGTCGAGAACGACGATTGCAATGCGTGGTTCGACGATTTACCTTTTGTCGCCAACGATCTCGATGCCGTATTTATTGGACTGGCAACGCCTGAGGAGGATAAACAACGGGTACTGCAATTGGTGAGTGAAAAATATATCAACGCCAACGTTTTTCAAGCCGTTAAAGGTAAAACGGGTTTTACTCTAGAATTTGAAAAGGTCAAACTGAGTTAGTGTAACTCATCTTTATCCTGAAACAGCATTCATGCTGCCTCAATAGTCGAAAAGAAAAACGTGGTTTTCTTTTCTTTCAAACCAAAGGTTCACAACCTTTTAGTTTCGGCGGTACATTTACATTCAGTGAGTCAACGCAGCCCAATTTACCACTGACACTTCTTACCAATTTCGTAACGTTTACCCAGCTCGTCGGCCCAGCGATACAATTGTTGCAAGACGATTTTTTTAGGTTTATTTAAAGTCTCGGTCTGATCCAGCTGTTCAATACGTGCCTTTAATTCAGAGACAGACAAAATACCTGGCTCGCCTTCACGCAAACGCGCCTGACAAAATACCCGCCACTGACGAGCCTCTTCAGGCGTCAATGTCTGAGGGTAATTACGTGCTTTATAACGCAACACCATTGCTGTCAAACGTTCGTCCTCAAACAGGAACTGTTTTGCTTCCAACTTTTCAGGGGTAGCAGCCCGCAAGCTTTGCATCAGTGTGCGGTCACCATTGGGTATAAAGCCTTCATAGAGTTGCTGCTCTGGGTCCATACGTGGCTCAAAAACCTGCTCGCTCATGGCCGTTTGCACAAGGGTTGTCACATCGTGTTTCAAGTAGGTTCGCCAATGATGCTCGCACGCTTGTAAATCGATATTCAAGCGCTTTGCATTTTTTTCGGTTAAGGCGTTGGGTGGCAGCAATATCGGGCATTTATTCAGATGCACCAGTTTTAGGGGAATACGCTCCACACCCTCGGGCAGATCTTCAGAACGCGTAAACACTCGCTCGGCGATGGCCTCGGCAGGCTCGCTAAACCAATCGGGTGCGACGGTTAAATCCACCACAATAACTGCATTTTTATTCGTCGGGTGCATGGCCAATGGCAAAACCAAACTGGCGCACCCTCGTGCGGCACCAAACATAGATGAAACATGGAGTAAGGGTTTGCGCGATTGCCAATCCAGTAAATTTGCAACGGCTTTTTTACCGCGTGAAGTAAAAACGTGGTGATACAAAGCCGGTTGTTTCTCGAGGACTAAGCGTGCCATTTGAATGGTAGCGTGTACATCCGAAAGCGCATCATGGGCAGACTCATGGCCGATGCCGTTAGCCTGGGTGAGTAACTCCAAGCGAAAGCTGGGCACCCCCTCCACCATTGGCCATTCGATGCCTTCGGGGCGAAGCGCATAGCAGGCTCTTACTAAGTCGATGATGTCCCAACGACTGCAACCATTTTTCCACTCCCGTTCGTAGGGATCAAAAAAATTGCGGTAAGCGCCAAAACGGGTCACCTCATCATCAAACCGTAAGGTGTTATAACCCACACCGCAAGTTCCCGCTGTACCTAACTCTGCCAAAACCGCTCGCATAAATTCCGCTTCACACAACCCCTCGGCTTCGGCATGTTGTGGCGCAATCCCCGTCACCAAACAAGCCTCAGGGTTCGGCAAAATATCATCAGGGGGCCGACAATAAATCACCAGAGGGTCGCCGATGATATTCAAGGCTTCATCCGTACGCAGGCCTGCAAATTGTGCAGGGCGATCAATGGCGGGGTTTACGCCCCAGGTTTCGTAATCATGCCAATACAGGGTTTGAGTCATTTCGAGGCCTTAGTCATTTTCATAAGTGGCTTTCAAGGTTCATAATTCCCTTGTATTTAATAAGGTTTTTGCATGTGTCGTTCACGATTAACCCGGCATTAACCCGGCAATCTTTTCTGTCGGGTTAATGCGGTACAAGGACGCGCCGCCATTGGCCGGAATGGCCAACGCAAGCCCTTAAAATACAAGGAAACTCACATATTTCCGACAGTATTTTATGGGCGCGCAATTCAATAGCTAGGAGATCTATTGAATTGCCGGGTTAATAAGTTGACACGCTTAAACAGTTCCGCCCACGACGGGGATTCGATATACTTCGCCCACAATTGGGTTTAAGGAAATCTCCATGAGCGATTTGCAGTACTTGTTTAAAAACAACGAAAAATGGGCCGACGAGATTAAAGCTGAAGACCCCTCTTTTTTTGAGCAATTGGCCAAACAACAAACGCCTGAGCTTTTGTGGATCGGTTGTTCTGACAGCCGCGTGCCCGCCAACGAAATCGTCGGTTTATTACCTGGCGAACTGTTTGTTCACCGTAACATTGCCAATGCGGTAGTGCATACCGACCTTAATTGCCTCTCAGTTCTACACTACGCAGTGGCCGTATTAAAAATCAAACACATTATTGTTTGTGGTCACTACGGTTGTGGAGGTGTGGCCGCAGCCCTTGGAAATGTTCAAGTGGGCTTGGTCGACAACTGGTTACGCAATATCCGCGACGTGTATTACAACTGCCGAGAACGCTTTAACGACAGCATGAGCGAGCGCGAACGCGTGAACCTATTATGTGAACTCAACGTCATGCAACAAGTGGCCAATGTGTCGCACACCAATATTGTGCAAAATGCCTGGGACTCCGGCCAAGAACTTAGTGTTCACGGCTGGATCTATGACATTCACGACGGGCTACTAAAAGAAATTGCGCCCTCCATCAACTCCACCGATCAAATACCCGACCAATACCGCGCAAAAAAAGAAGTTCTATTGCGCTAATCGGGTTCCCACAGCCTTAAACCAAGGGGCAATAACACCCCCGGTTTAAGGTTATGTTTTCGGTAACGTCACACCCCGTTGACCTTGGTATTTGCCACGTCGGTCCAGATAAGAGGTTTCGCATACCTCGTCACTTTCAAAAAACAGCATTTGTGCCACACCTTCATTGGCATAAATTTTTGCGGGTAAGGGTGTGGTATTGGAAAACTCCAAGGTCACATGCCCCTCCCACTCGGGTTCCAAGGGCGTAACATTCACAATAATGCCGCAACGGGCATAAGTGGACTTACCTAAACACACCGTCAAAACGCTGCGAGGAATTCGAAAATACTCAACCGTGCGAGCCAATGCAAAAGAGTTCGGCGGGATGATGCAGATATCACTTTTCACATCCACAAAACTGCCTTCGTCAAAATTCTTCGGGTCCACCGTCACCGAATGCACATTGGTGAATATTTTGAATTCATTGGCACAACGCACATCGTATCCATAACTGGAAGTCCCATACGAAATCACACGATCACCATCTGCTCCAAGCCGCACCTGCCCCGCTTCAAACGGCTCGATCATGCCGTGTTCTTTCGCCATGCGTTGAATCCAACGGTCCGATTTAATCGCCATAATTCGCCTCTATTATCCACACACCCTAAGGGCGCTAACTGTGTTCACTGCACCATGTCGGCAGTGGCTGAAGAGATGATTGAATACACTCTCAATCATCACTCAATGAAATGGTAGGCCCCGTTGGGCCACTCAAGGTTAAACGCCATAATTCGGCGGCCACGCGCAATGCTATCGAACGGTATATTTGGCTCACTTCAGAGTCGGGCTCTGCAAATACCGGTGGCGTACCTTGATCGGTTTGCTCGCGAATACTCATTTTAAGCGGCAGGCGGCCCAACACCTCCACCTGGTATTTTTGGGCGAGCTGCACTCCCCCATGTTCGCCAAAAATGGCTTCCGTGTACCCGCATTGACTACATTGATGCGTGGCCATATTCTCAACAACGCCCAGCACAGGGATGTGCACTTTGCGGAACATTTCGATACCTTTCACCGCATCGAGCAATGCAATGTCTTGCGGTGTGGTCACGATTAACGAGCCTGATACGGGCACGCTTTGTGACAATGTTAATTGAATGTCACCAGTACCGGGTGGCATATCCACCACAAGATAATCAATGTCATCCCAGTGCGTACTGTTGAGCAACTGCTGGAGAGCCCCGCTTACCATCGGGCCTCGCCACACCATGGGGGTATCCTCGGTGACCAAGTTCGCCATGCTCACGGTTTTGACGCCACCAACGGCGGTGATGGGTTCCATCATATTAGGCTGATACATATCAGGGCGTTGACCGGCAATCCCCAGCATCAACCCCTGACTCGGGCCATAAATATCGGCGTCCAACATACCGACTTTTGCACCCGCCGCAGCCAGCGCCAGCGCAATATTCGCACTGGTGGTGGATTTACCCACCCCACCCTTACCGGAAGCCACGGCCAAAATATTCTTAACGCCCTTCACGGCATTTTGATTATTGGCAGGCTGAACTTTAGGTACAAAGACGCTGATATCCACATCAGCCGCATATCCCTTGGATGCGAGCGCAGCCGTAATGGCTTCTCGCAGGGACGCCATTTCTCGCTCTACGGGGTACCCCAACTGTAATTGAATAGTGGCGTGCAGCCCTTTCAGCTCACACACTACAACGGCGTCTTTGGCTGTTAGCCCACCGCCATGGGGCAATAGGCAGCCGGCGAGTGCATCGACAAGGGGCTGAAGCTGGGGTTGATCCAGACGAGACATGTGCGTTCCAACATCAAGCAAAGGAAGGCATTTTACCTACCTCGCCCCCTCTTGCACAGCCAACCCGGCTATTGCACCCGCTGGCAGAATTTTCACGGAGAGATTTGTGCTTTTGAGCGTGCTCGAGACTGGCTCAGATATTTCGTGAGGGGATCGGAATTTCTGGGACGCAGTCCTAAGCCGTTTGGTTTCTTTTCCGCAGTGCCATGTGGTCTAAGGCTCCAGGGAAATAAATCGAAATGCAACGGTCAGCAGAGGAAGGAACATGTGCGCTCACAAAGTGCAAAGATCCCGTCAAAAGCTGTCAGCTGGCGCAACATCCGGGCTCAGCCCGCAAGTAGCCCCAAACCAGCGCTTCTGCTCGCATCGCACAGGGGTAAACTGGTATCATTCCGCGCTTTTGTTGGCGTGCTGCGGGCAGTTGAAGGTGCGTACCGTCAATTCAATGTATTGAGGAATTCAGGTTTATGGCGGCAACTCGCGAAATATTGGTGACCAGCGCGCTCCCTTATGCCAATGGTGCCATTCATTTGGGGCACATGGTGGAAACCATCCAAACCGATATTTGGGTACGATTCCAAAAGATGCGCGGCCACCAGTGTATTTACGTCTGTGCCGATGACGCTCACGGCACCGCCATTATGCTCACCGCAGAAAAGTTAGGCATCACGCCCGAGCAGCAAATTGATCGCGTGCGCCAAGAGCACATGCAGGACTTTGACGGCTTTCATATTGGCTTTGATAACTACCACACCACACACTCCGCGGAAAACAAAGCCCTCGCAGAGCTGATTTACAATCGCTTGAAGGCTAACGGCCATATTGCAGAGCGCGAAATCACCCAAGCGTTTGACCCCGAGAAAAACCTGTTTCTTGCCGACCGTTATATCAAAGGCAGTTGCCCTACCTGTAAAACCGAAGATCAGTACGGCGATAATTGCGAAGCCTGCGGCGCCACCTATTCACCGATGGATTTAATTAACCCACGATCGGTGATTTCCGGGGCAACACCCGTCCCCAAGGCCTCCAAGCATTTATTTTTTAAACTCCCCGAATTCGCCGATTTTTTAAAAACCTGGACCCGAGCCGGACACTTGCAAACCGAAGTGGCCAACAAGCTTGCCGAATGGCTAGACTCAGGTCTGCAAGAGTGGGACATCTCACGCGATGCCCCCTACTTTGGCTTTGAGATCCCCGGCGAAACAGACAAGTATTTTTACGTGTGGCTAGATGCTCCCATTGGCTATATGGCGAGCTTTCAGCAATATTGCGAGCGTGAAGGATTAGACTTTGATCACTATTGGGGGCCAAACTCGACCGCCGAGGTTTACCACTTTATTGGTAAAGACATTATTAACTTTCACGCCTTATTTTGGCCTTCCATGCTGCAGTCAGCCAACTTTCGCACCCCCACGCAAGTCTGCGCGCACGGCTTTTTAACCGTCAATGGTAAAAAGATGTCGAAATCCCGCGGGACGTTTGTGAACGCCAGTACCTACCTCGCACACTTGGACCCCGAATATTTGCGATATTACACCGCCACCAAACTCTCCAATTCTGTGGATGACTTGGACCTCAATCTTGAAGACTTTGTGGCGAGAGTGAATTCAGACTTAGTGGGCAAGGTGGTGAATATTGCCAGCCGCACCGCAAAATTCATTCAAAAGCAAGGCGGAGCCTTAAGTGCCCACAACCCGAATCCTGAGTTGTGGCAGCAATTTGTGGCCGCCGTAGAGCCCATTGCCAACCTTTACGAACAACGCGAATTCGCGCGTGCCATGCGTGAAATTATGGCACTGGCAGATGCCGCCAACGAATATATTGCCGCCGAAGCACCCTGGACCTTAGCTAAGGAAGGTAAGCACGAAGAGGCGCATGCCGTGTGCTCCTTGGGGCTAAATTTATTTAAGGCTTTGATCACGTTTTTAAAGCCCGTACTGCCAGTCACGGCACAAGCGGCGGAGGCATTTTTGAATACGCCCTTGGTGTGGCAAAGTGCCGGCGAATACCTCAACAACCACACCATCAACCCGTTTAAACCTCTGATGCAGCGCGTAGAGCTGGAAAAGGTACAAGCCATGATCGACGCCAGTAAAGAAGAAGCCGAAGCACAACCGCAAGGCTGGTTGGCCAAAGAACCGCTCAGTGAAGAAATCCAATTCAACGATTTTGCCAAAGTGGACCTGCGCGTGGCCAAAATTGTCGATGCGAGAGCGGTCGAGGGCGCCGATAAATTATTGCAGTTAACTCTGGATTTGGGTGGCCAAACGCGCAATGTCTTTGCTGGCATTAAAAGCGCCTATGACCCAGCAACCTTGGTAGGCAAACACACCATCATGGTGGCAAACTTGGCGCCTCGCAAAATGAAGTTTGGCGTATCGGAAGGTATGGTACTTGCCGCCGGACCTGGTGGTAAGGAGCTCTACATCTTGGAACCCCATGAGGGTGCCGAGCCTGGTATGCGCGTGATGTAACCGCCACAATCTATCGGTTTTTCCGATAGATAATAGATTTAAAACCCGTTTTACTTATATAAAAAGACTCGCTAAGGTGAAAGCCTCAGCTTGGGCCCAGGTGTAATGGAATTTTTTGTCATTTTACTCAGTACCGTACTGGTGAATAACTTTGTACTGGCACAGTTCTTAGGGCTGTGCCCGTTTATGGGCGTCTCCAATAAACTCGAAACCGCCATTGGCATGAGTGCGGCCACCACCTTCGTGCTCACGCTTGCCAGTATTTGCAGTTACCTGGTGTATACCTGGATCCTTCTGCCACTGGGCTTGAGTTTTTTAAAAACCATTGCGTTTATTCTGGTCATTGCGGCAGTGGTGCAGTTCGCAAAAATGTTTATCGAAAAAACCAGCCCACTGTTATACCGGGTTTTGGGTGTGTTTTTACCCTTGATTACCACTAACTGTGCGGTACTGGGCGTCGCGTTGCAAAACACTAACAAAGCCCACACCTTTACCCAAAGCGCGCTCTACGGGTTTGGGGCGGCACTGGGCTTCAGCTTGGTATTGGTGTTGTTTTCTGCCATGCGCGAGCGCCTGGCGGCGGCCGATGTGCCCACCCCGTTTCAAGGCGCCTCAATCGCCATGATTACCGCGGGTTTGATGTCATTGGCCTTTATGGGTTTTGCTGGGTTGGTATAACCACATGTTAGAGTTGTTAGTGAATTATCCCATTGTTTCGGCACTACTGGCCCTTGGCGGGTTAGCCGTGGCGTTTGGGGCGATTTTGGGTTTTGCCGCCGTCAAGTACAAAGTCGAAGGCGACCCACTGGTGGAACAAATTGACACCTTGTTGCCACAAACCCAATGCGGGCAATGCGGGTACCCCGGCTGCAAGCCCTATGCACAAGCCATTGCCGATGGCGATGCCATTAACAAATGCCCACCAGGTGGACAAGCCACCATTAATTCCCTCGCGGATTTGTTAGGGGTAGAAGCCCCAAGCTTAGATGCCGAGCACGGCGAATCTTCCGACGTGAAAAAAGTGGCTTACATTCGCGAAGACGAATGCATTGGCTGCACCAAGTGTATTCAAGCCTGCCCTGTGGACGCCATTTTAGGCGCAGCTAAACAAATGCACACCGTCATTGTGAGTGAATGTACCGGTTGCGATTTATGCGTGGAGCCCTGCCCCGTGGATTGCATTGATATGCTGCCCATACCCACCACACTGCAAACCTGGAGCTGGGAAAAACCCCAACCCACATTGGATATTATCGCCACCGATGTGGGCGAAAAGGGCCATGCCGCATGAGAAAGATTTGGGACATTCACGGTGGTGTGCACCCCCCCGAAAACAAAACACAGTCGGTGCACGCCCCCATTCAAGACCTTCCTCTGCCCAGTGAATTGGTGATTCCCGTGGGCCAACACATTGGCGCGCCCGCAAGGCCTGTGGTATCGGTGGGTCAAAGCGTTTTAAAAGGTGACGTGATCGCCGAAGCCCAGGGTATTTTTAGTGCCAATATTCACGCCTCCACCTCCGGCACCGTTTGCGCCATTGAGCCCCGGGTGGTAGCCCACCCTTCGGGCCTCACCGCGTTGTGTATCGTGATAAAACCCGATGGTGAAGACCGCTGGTGTGCCCTGTCTGAATGTGAAGACTATGAAGGTCTCGACCACTTTGAGCTGGTGGCGCGCATTCAAAAGGCTGGGCTTGCGGGTATGGGCGGGGCGGGCTTTCCCACCGCGGTAAAGCTGAACCCCAAGTCGGTGGATAAGATCGAAACCTTAATTCTAAACGGCACGGAGTGTGAGCCCTACATCACCGCGGACGACTTACTCATGCGCGAATGCGCTGAGGATATTGTTGCCGGCATGCAGCTTTTGGCAAAAATTGTCGGCCACCCCAAAACCTTACTGATTGGTATTGAAGACAACAAACCCGAAGCCATTGCCGCCATGCAAAAAGCATGTGAAGGCAGCCCCGTGGAGGTGGTGGTGTTCCCCACCAAGTACCCTTCCGGCGGTGAAAAACAGCTTATTCAAATTCTTACGGGCCGTGAGTTACCCAGCGGCAAGTTACCGGCTCAAATCGGTGTGCTGGTGCAAAATGTAGGTACCGCCTATGCCGCCTGGCGCGCGGTGCGCTATGGCGAACCGCTGATTGAGCGCGTGACCACCGTGGTAGGGCAATCTTTACAACAACAAAATAATGTACGCACGCGCATTGGCACCCCCATCGCCCATTTGTTGGCGTGCAACGGTTTCAATGCACAAGACGCGGCACGGATTATTATTGGTGGCCCCATGATGGGCTACGCCATCACCGACCTTCGAGTTCCGGTGGTTAAAACCACCAACTGCGTACTGGCACCTAGCCATGCAGAAATGCCGCCGCCACCGCCCGCGCAAGCTTGCATTCGCTGTGGTTTGTGCGCCGAGGCCTGCCCGGTACAACTGTTGCCTCAGCAACTTTATTGGTACGCCAAGGCCGATGATACTGACCGTTTAAAAAGCCATCACTTAATGGATTGTATTGAGTGCGGAGCCTGCTCGTTTGTGTGCCCCAGCGCCATCCCATTGGTACAATACTACCGCGCCGCCAAGGGCAGCATTCGGCGGCAAGAAGCCGACAAATTAAAATCTGATCGCGCGCGTGAACGCTTTGACCAACGCAAAGCGCGCCTCGCTAAGGCAGAAGCCGAGAAAGAAGCCAAACGGCTGGCCCGTAAAAAAGCGGCCGAGGCCGCCAAACTAAAATTAGCGCAAGCCAATGGCAACCCAGACCCTACAACCGAAAGCGAAAACACTCAACCCAGCAGCGACTTAGCCGCTTTGGCCATGGCCAAAGCCAAGGCCAAAACCACCGCCACAAACCCTGAAGCCCAGCGCAAAAAATTAGCGCGAGCCTTAAGCAGTGCACAAAGCCGATTAGAGCGCGCCACCAAACAGTTGGCCGAGAGTCCCAGTGACCAGCAAGAAAAGTGGGCGGCCGCTTTGAAACAAGCGGAGTTGAAAGTGGCGGAGGCGACTGAAAAGCTCAGCACGTTCGAAGCGCAGCAAACCGCAGGCCCGGTGATGGATAAACTCTCGGCCTCGCCTGCGGCTTCGGCGAAAAAAGCCGTTACCTCGTTAGAGCAGCGCTTACAAACAGCCAAGCAAAAGCTGCAGCAAGCCGAGTCAGAAAACGCTCCCACGGTAGCCGCCTTACGCCAAGGCGTTGAAAAACTTGAAACCAAATTCAAGCTTGCACAAACAGAGCTTTCGACAGTGGTGGCCGACCCTAGTAGCCACCAACAAACCCCCGTAGCACCCGAGATTCAAGACGCCGCGGCACTGGCCATAGCAAAAGCCAAGGCCAAAGCACAAGCGCGCGCTCACATGACTGAAGCCGAGCAGCTGTCCGCCCAGCGTGAATCGTTAATTGCCCGAATAGAAAAGGCAGAGCAACGGCTTGCCAAGGCTCAGACCGAGAACAGCGAGCACTGCGAAACGTTGGCCGCGTCTTTGAAAAAACTGCAAGACAAACTCACGGCGCTGGAGTCCTAACGGATGTTATTGGCGCAAAGCAAAAGGTAAGCCCCATGGCATTTATTCGCGTGAGTTCACCCCATACTACCGCCGCCAACACAACGGCGAAGGTGATGCAGCTAGTCTTATTGGCCACGGTGCCGGGCATTGCTGCGTTAACCATATACTTTGGTGTGGGGACCCTGCTAAACATCTTATTGGCGGGCGCCTGCGCGCTGGCCTTTGAAGCAGCGGTATTAGCCGCCCGTAAAAAGCCCGTGGCTTTTTATCTAAAAGACTGCAGCGCCCTGGTCACCGCTGTACTACTGGGCATTGCTCTACCCCCTTACTGCCCATGGTGGGTGGTGGTAACCGGAATCTTTTTTGCCATAGTGGTTGCCAAACAACTGTATGGGGGGTTGGGTTATAACCCCTTTAACCCGGCCATGGCGGCCTATGTGGTGTTGTTAATTTCCTTCCCGGTGGAGATGACGCGCTGGACACTGCCACACATTGCGCTAGACGGTACCACGTTGGGGCTGTTGGAGGCCCTTAAAGTCATCTGGACGAGTGCTCCCATCGATGCCTACAGTGGTGCCACGCCACTGGATATCGTAAAACAAAATTCCGGGCTGACCTTGCAAAACCTGTATGCGGCCGAGCCGGCGCTGGCCAATGGCCGTTTTGCCGGCGTAGGTTGGGAGTGGGTGAACCTTGCCTTTTTGGGCGGTGGGGTTTTCTTGCTGTACAAAAAAGTGTTTACCTGGCACGCACCCGTGGCCATGCTCACAAGCTTATTGGTGCTGTCCGTAGTATTTTATGACAATGGCAGTTCAGCCAGTGCGGGCTCACCACTGTTACATTTGTTTTCGGGTGGTACCATGCTCGGCGCCTTTTTTATTATCACCGACCCGGTCTCTTCCGCGGTAAGCCATAAAGGCCGGTTAATTTACGGTGCCGCCATCGGATTTTTGGTGTACGTCATTCGAATTTGGGGCAACTACCCCGATGCTGTGGCTTTTTCCGTTTTGATTATGAACTTTGCCGCCCCATTTATTGATTACTACACGGTGCCACGCACCTATGGGCACACCAAGAGCGAACGCGCGACGGTGAAAAAACCATGATGCTGCTCACCGCCATTCGTAAAAACAGTACCATTTTAGGTATGTTCGCCGCCGTAACGGCGGGGTTAATTGCGGCCACCTATCAGGGTACCAAAACCCGTATTCTTGCAGCAGAGCGCCTAGCGCAACAAAAAGCCTTGTTTGAAATTGTGCCCCCGGGTCAACACGATAATGACCTACTGGCCGATACCAAGCGGTTGGACGACGCGTTGGCACAGGCCTTACATGTTCCGGCCGGCACCGAAGTCCACATTGCTAAAAAAAGCGGTGTGGTTAAAGCCATTATCATACCCGCCGTGGCGCCTGACGGTTACAGCGGTGCCATCAAACTGATTGTGGGCGTGAATACGGATGGTACGGTCGCCGGTGTGCGTGTACTCTCCCATAAAGAAACCCCGGGTTTGGGGGACAAGGTGGATTTGGCCAAAAGCGATTGGATATTGGGTTTTACAAACAAAAGCTTGGCCAACCCTCAACTGGAGCAGTGGGCCGTAAAAAAAGATGGCGGCGCCTTTGATGCCTTTTCCGGCGCGACCATTACCCCGCGCGCCGTCGTCCGGCAAGTGAAGGAAACCTTACTCTTCTTTCAAACCCACAAAACCCTGCTGTTAGAGGCAAGTGAGACCACCCCATGAGCGATACCCCACTGCGCGAGATCTCCTACAATGGCTTATGGAAAAACAACCCGGCACTGGTGCAGCTGCTGGGGCTATGCCCACTGTTGGCGGTAAGCGGCTCGGTGGTGAACGCCCTGGGATTAGGGGCTGCCACCCTATTGGTATTGGTGGGCTCGAATGTGTCCGTGTCGTTGATTCGCAATAGCGTCAGTGACGCCGTCCGCCTGCCGGCCTTTGTGATGATCATTGCGGCGTTTACCACCTGCGCCGAATTGCTGATGCAAGCCTTCACTTACGAGCTTTACCAAATACTCGGTATTTTTATTCCATTGATTGTCACCAACTGTGTCATTCTCGGCCGTGCCGATGCTTTTGCCAGCAAAAACGCGGTAATACCATCGGCCATTGACGGTTTTATGATGGGCCTTGGCTTTGCGTTGGTATTGGTCACCGTCGGTGCCGTGCGGGAACTTATTGGACAGGGCACACTCTTTGCCAATATGCATTTGTTGGTGGGAGAGGTTGGCCGCCATTGGCAGTGGAATGTTTTAGGTGAATCCTACCCAGGTTTTTTAGTGGCGGTGTTGCCACCCGGCGCGTTTATTGTGGTGGGTTTTTTGATTGCGTTAAAAAACATCATTGATGCCCGCATTGAGAAACGTCTGGCAGCGCAAAAACAAAAAGCCACCAAAGGCAGTAAGCGCGTGCGCACTACCGGGCAAATTGCTTAAGTCTTATTAAACAAAGCGCTGCGCACTTACACCTTTGCTTCTCTCACCTGGCTTCGCTAATCTACCCTGCCCTTTCTTTCGTATAGGCGCTTAAATAGGAGCCCTACATGCGCATTACCCCGTTACTGTTTTTGCTTATTTTGAGCCCCTGGGTTTGGGCCGCGCCCGTTGGCACCAAAACCGTTCCCGTGATTGTCTCCACCCTAGAACAAAAGCCCTTTCGCGAAACCATCGAAGCACTCGGCACACTGCGATCTTCCGAGGCCGTGACACTTTCGGCCACGGTAACAGAAACGGTTAGAGCCATTCATTTTGAAGACGGTCAACGGGTCCACCAAAACGATGTGCTGGTGGAAATGACCAGTAATGAAGAACATGCTTTGTTAGAAGAAGCACAATCCACTTTAGATGAAGCCAGGCGCCAATACGAACGGGTGCGCGCGTTAATTAAAAGTGGACTCGCCACCCAGGCGGTGTTGGACGAGCGGCAACAAGCCTATGAGTCGGCTCAAGCGCAATGGCTGGCCACCCAATCTCGATTGGAAGACCGTTTAATTGTGGCCCCGTTTGACGGTGTGGTGGGGCTGCGCAGTATCAGCGTTGGCACTCTAGTGCGCCCCGGAGATGCCATCACCACGCTGGATGACGACCGCATTATGAAACTGGATTTTTCCATTCCCGCGGTGTTTATCAATGACGTGAAGCCGGGCTTGACCATCCGGGCCACCTCAAGCGCCTTCGGAGCGCAAATCTATTCAGGTACCGTGACCAGTGTGGACTCGCGCATTGATGCCGCCACCCGTTCGGTGGTGGTGCGTGCCCAAATCCCCAATGCTGATTACGCCTTAAAAGCAGGTTTACTGATGACGGTCAACCTCACCAAAAATGAGCGCTTAGCATTACTACTACCAGAAGAAGCTCTTATTCAGGAAGGCTACAAAACCTATGTGTACGTGGTTCAAGAAGGCTCCCCCCTGACGGTCACCCGTAAACAAATTACCATTGGTGCACGCCAGCGAGGCGTGGTGGAGGTAACCCAAGGCTTAACAGAAGGCGACCGAGTGGTCGCCCATGGTATTTTACATTTACGCGAGGGCAGCCAAGTGACTCTTGCGGGTGAGCTAAAAGACGGCGCCACCGTCTCTGACATCATCGCTCAAAAACCGGCTGAGACGCGCCAATGATATTGTCGGATGTTTGTATTAAGCGGCCGGTTTTTGCATCGGTCATTGCGCTACTGCTCACCGTGTTTGGTGTATTGTCGTTTCAGCGGCTGGCCTTGCGTGAATACCCCGACATTGACCCACCCGTGGTTTCCATTCGTACCGCCTACCCAGGCGCTGCCGCCAATGTGGTTGAAACCCGCATTACTGAAGTGATTGAAGATCGTATCTCGGGTCTAGAGGGCATTCGCTACATCCAGTCGTCCAGCCAAGACGGCCGCTCTAACATCGACGTTGAATTTGATCTGTCACGGGATATTGATGCCGCCGCCAATGATGTGCGCGATCGCGTCTCTCGAATTTTGGATGACATTCCCGTTGAGGCCGAAATCCCCGACGTGCAAAAAGTAGACTCCAACGAAGATGTGATCATGTGGTTGAACTTCACCAGTGATCAACTCGACGTACCGGGGTTGACCGACTATGCCGAGCGCTATTTGGTGGACCGTTTTTCGGTGATTGATGGCGTCGCACGCGTGCGCATTGGCGGCGGCCAGAGCTATGCCATGCGTATCTGGGTGGATCGAGTCAAGCTTGCAGCTCACCAACTCACGGTGGGTGATATTGAATCGGCATTGCGCAGTGAAAATATCGAGCTGCCGGCAGGCAGTATTGAATCTAAAAACCAAACGTTTACGCTGCGGGTGGACCGCGTTTTTATCGCCCCCGAAAACTTTAGAAGCCTGGTGTTAAAACGCGGAGAAAACGGCCACCTAGTACGCCTAGGTGACGTGGCAACAGTGGTTAAAGGCACACAAGAATACCGCTTGGATTTCCGTGGCAATGGCGAAACCATGGTGGGTATTGGCATCACCAAACAATCCACCGCCAACACCATTGAAGTGGCGCGTCGCGCAAAAATCGAAGCCCAACGCATCAACGAAACCCTACCCGAGGGCATGGCCATACGCCAAAGCTACGACACGTCGGTATTTATTGAAGAGGCCATATCCGAGGTTTATAAAACCCTATCCATCGCCATTGGCCTGGTCATTCTGATTATTTATTTGTTTCTAGGCAGTGCGCGGGCCATGTTGGTGCCGGCAGTCACTGTCCCTATCTCCATCGTCGCCACGTTTATTGTGTTATTGGCCATGGGCTTTACCGTCAACTTACTCACCCTGCTTGCCTTGGTGCTGGCCATCGGCCTGGTGGTGGATGATGCGATTGTGGTCCTCGAAAACATTCACCGACGTATGCAGGTATACGGAGAATCTGCCTTGGTAGCCGCCTATAAGGGTACGCGGCAAGTGGGCTTCGCCGTCATTGCCACCACCGCGGTATTGATTGCCGTATTCGCGCCTATTGCGCTTTTAGAGGGTGATATCGGGCGCTTGTTTTCAGAGTTTGCATTAACCATGAGTGCCGCAGTGATATTTTCTAGCCTTGTGGCGCTAACGCTATCCCCTGCCATTGCCTCCAAAATCTTAAAACCGCACAGCGACAGTAACCCCTTTACGCTAGGCATAGATAAAGGCTTAAACCGCTTACGTGATGGGTATGCTCGGGCATTGCAATGGAACTTAAAATACGCTTGGGTCGCACTACTGTTGTTTTTGAGTTTTATCGGTGGCTCTTACTTTTTGGCCAAACAATTACCCAACGAATATGTCCCCAAAGAAGACCGCGGTGCCTTTTTTATTATTATCAACGGTCCTGAAGGTACGTCTTACGAATACATGAAGGACTACATCAACGAAATTGAAAAACGTCTTTTGCCGCTTGCCGAAAGTGGTGAGGCCGAACGCGTTCTCATTCGTGCACCTGGCTTTGGCAGCGCCTCCAGTTTTAACTCGGGCATGGCCATTATAGTACTCAGTGAATTTAGCGAGCGGCGCTCCGCCTTTGACATCATGAACGAAGTCCGCGGCAAGCTCTCTGATCTTCCGGGTGTCAGAGCCTTTCCCATTATGCGCCAAAGCGTAGGTGGGCGCCTGAGTAAACCTGTGCAATTTGTCATAGGGGGCGGCAGTTACGAAGAGCTCGCCCAATGGCGAGATACCTTGGTTGAAAAAATTGAAGAAGATAACCCAGGCTTTATTGGAATCGATAGCGACTACAAAGAGACCAGCCCACAAATTCGTATCCGTATTGATTACAACCGCGCAGCAGAGCTTGGCGTTTCGGTTCAAGCCATTGGTCGCACATTGGAAAGTATGCTGGCCTCGCGCCGGGTCACCACTTTTATTGAAAATGGCGAAGAATACGATGTGTTAGTAGAGGGCAAACGCGACCAACAAAATAGCCCGCAGGATCTTAACAATATTTATGTACGCTCTGAACGAACAGGCGCGTTGATTCCCATGGCCAACCTGATCGGATTTGAGGAGTATGCGGCGTCCAAAAGTCTCAACCGCTTTAACCGCACTCGTGCGATTACCATTGAGGCCGACCTGGCAGATGGCTATGCATTGGCCGACGCTCTGCAGCACCTCGAACAATTGGTACGCACGCACCTACCCGAGCAAACCATTATTGATTACAAGGGCCGCTCGCGCGATTTTAAATTCTCCGGTGGCTCCAGCATTTTTATGTTTGGCCTGGGCATCCTAGTGATGTTTTTGGTATTGGCCGCACAGTTTGAAAGCTACATTAGCCCCTTTGTAATCACCCTCACTGTGCCGCTGGCTATGGTGGGTGGATTGTTGGGGCTTTATATGACGGGCAATTCGCTAAACCTTTACAGTCAAATTGGTTTAATCATGTTAATTGGTCTTGCCGCTAAAAACGGCATTTTAATTGTAGAATTTGCCAACCAATTACGCGACGAGGGCAAAGCGGTGCTGGAGGCCATCACCGAATCCGCCGCCGTGCGCTTGCGCCCCATTTTAATGACCAGCATCACCACGGTGGCAGGTACCATACCGTTAATTATTTCATCCGGCGCCGGCAGTGAAACCCGCTCGGTATTGGGTATCACCCTACTGTACGGCGTTACCATCGCCACCCTCTTTACCTTGTTTATCGTACCCGTGGCCTACGCGAATTTGGCACGGTTTAGCCAACCACCGGGGGCAGTGGCTAAGCAACTTAAGAAAGAGCTAGAGCACAGTGAGTCATCGAGTTAAAACGCAAGAACGCAGCGGATGTGAAAAAGGTCATTTTTGAGGCAGTGTCTAAAAATAATCATGGTCACCCAATCATTCAGCGGATAATGCCATTCAAAGTACTCATAGCACGAAGACGTGTCATTTTTTAGAAAAAGTAAACAGACCAAGATCGTTTGCGTAAGTAAAAACGGATTCAAGGCTCACCCTATTAACCCGACATAAAAGATTGCCGGGTTAATAACAGAATACTCGCGTACGCCTGTAAACTCATCTGAGTTCACAGGCGCCCACTACATGACCGGGATTATTTCACTGCAATCACAATCATGGTGCTCGCTTCATTGCCTTGATCGTCAGTCGCGGTAATCTTCACTTCCAATGTGACGGTTTCACCAGCCGGCGGCACGCCGTAAAAATGCATTGTCTCGGCATCAAATGTCAGCCAGTCGGGTAATGGCCCACCACCCACTTCGGCTTTCACAGACACCACCGAGTCTTCATCCGAGTGCAAGAAGGTATCCGCAGGTAGTGTCAGGTCGAACATTTCCCCAGCTTGCGCAGGCTTCGCATCGAACAACTGCACTCGAACAAAGCCTCCGCCCTGCGCAGCACTGCTGCCAGAATCAGCAGCCACCGACACCCGCTGGGTGGACAAACCAATCGGAGCAGCATTATCTGCCAGTCCGACGCTTACGGGTTCTGCCGCAGCTTCGCTGACGATCAAGTTCATGGCCTGTCGGGCAAAGGTAAAACCACCTGCTGCCATTACAGGCGCCGGCCGGCTAATGGACACCACTTGCTCTGAGGTGTCCGTCGCCACTGCAGGCAGTATGTCGGCCACGGCCATGTCCTGATCCACCACCTGGTAATTGCCAACGTCATTGCCACTGTAGCTGGCGCGCAAAGACACTTGTTTGTCCACACCGACGCGGGCATCTTCAAACCAGCCCGAAGCCTGCACGCGAATGTCGTCACCGATTACCAAGCCGTCGAATTGCACCTGGGTAAGATCCAACGGCGCCGAGGCACTACCATCGTATAGTTTGCTGTTGGCCTCAATGCCAGTGACCTGTAACTGTTTTGGTGTGATCGAAGCCGTTGCTGAAGGATCGCTTTCGATCATGTAGTTACCGGCATCCGCGCCTGTAAAGCTCACATCCAGAACCACCTGTTTGCTGGCGCCCACGTTCTTGTCGACGAACTGACCACTGGCATTAGCGGTGATCTGATCTCCGGCAATCAGCCCGTCCATGATGAGGTTGCCGGCATCAATGCTGGCCTCGGTGGTGCCATCGTAGACCTTATCGCTGACCCTAACACCACTGGCCACCAAGGCCCGGACACCAATGTCTGCTGTGGTTGAACCCTGGCCAGTAATCACATAGTTACCGAGGTCCTCACCGGAGCCTGTGAGGTTAAGCTGCACAGCCTTATCGGTGCCTACATTCTTATCGTCAAAACGGCCAGAGGTACTGATCGCCAGGTCATCTCCATCTATCAGTCCTGCGAGTGTCATGCCAGTGAGATCGAGCACGGCGGTGGTCAGGCCATCGTAGGTTTTATCCGTTGCCGCAATACCACCGACGGTTAATGTCCTTCGCATAATGCTGGCACTCGCCGTGGTTTGGTCCTCCACCGAATAGTTGCCGCGATCCGCACCGCCATAAACATTATCCAAGGTGACGACTTTGTCGTTGCCAACATTCTTGCTGGAGAAACGACCAGCACTGGACAGTGTTAGGTCATCACCCGCAACGAAACCCGTAAAGGTCACTGCCCCGGTGTTGACTAACGCATCGGTAGTGCCGTCATAGGTTTTGTCTGTCACATCGATACCGCTTATAGTCAAGGTACGAGTGAAGATGTCAGCGGTGGCACCGTTTTGCTGTACCAGGGTGTAGTTGCCAGCATCCGCGCCGGCAATCGCCTGACTAAGGTCAACCTGCTTGTCCGCACCGGCATTTTTATCAACGAAGGAACCACTGGCACTCAGTGTTACCTCATCACCACTCACCAAACCGTTCAACACC
>JBNKWZ010000014.1:0-94253 GCA_050300015.1 Cellvibrionaceae bacterium
AATGCCCAAACTCATCTCTCGAGAGATTGACCAGGATCGGTTGCCGGTAATGGTGTTGATCTCACCGTTGTGAGCGAGCATCCGAAAAGGTTGAGCCAGGGGCCAACGCGGCATGGTGTTCGTAGAAAAACGCTGATGGAAGACGCAAATCGCTGTTTCCAGTGCCGGGTCATCAAGGTCAAGATAAAACTTGGGCAGATCTACCGGCATCATCAACCCTTTATAGCTGATGACATTGGCCGACAGACTGGCAATATAAAATGATTCATCCGTCGACAAGGCTTTTTCTGCCTTGCGCTTCGCAATAAACAGGCGTGCATTGAACTGCTGCTCTTCCAGATCACCCGCACTCACAAAGACCTGTGCGAATACTGGCAGAGATCGAAGTGCGATCTCACCGAGACAGTCTGTATTGGTCGGCACTTCCCGCCAGCCAATAACCTCAAGCCCTTCATTCTGAAGCGCTTCGTTAAGGGCTTGTTGTGATCTTTCCCGTTGAGTGCTGTCCTGGCTAAGCATAACAGCACCGACCGAGTAGAGGTCTGGCAACTCAACAGCAAACAACTCGCTTGCAACCTGACGCATAAAGCTGTCTGGTTTCTGCAACAACAGGCCACAACCATCACCTGTTTTCCCATCGGCGGCAATGCCGCCGCGGTGGGTCATACAGGTTAATGACTCAATGGCAGTTTCCAGGATACGGTGACTCGCTTGCCCCTTTGTATGGGCAATCAAACCAAAACCGCAGTTATCTTTAAATTCATCTAACCGGTAAAGACCCGTACTCATAGGCTGTTTCACTTTGTCGCTCTTAATTTCAAACCATTGTTCAACGAACGGATGCCCCAACAATCACCAACAGAAGCTATTGGCACCAAGACAAAAAAGCCCCTGAACAGGGGCTTGCCGAATATTTGGGCGCTGCATGGTAACTGCTCACAGGCAACTTGGCAAGCACGAGGCTTTTCGAGGCATCCCACGCATTTTTGCAGAATTTCAACGCATTTCAGCTCTAACTTCTTTAATTTCGCTATGAATTTGCTCAACCTTTTTGGGCCACGGTTTCGCATTTCGCTGACTGGCTGGCAGATTGGCGATCGCCATCTGAGCAGCGGAACGATCGTTATAAAACCCTTCCACCAGAATATAAAGCTGTTTACCCGCTCTTAACCCTCGATAAATGGCTAAATTCTCGCGATTAGGCTGTGCGTTCACATGCGCAAAAAGCTTTTCCAGGTTGCGGGCGGCCATCAACTGCAACACGTAACTATTGGCGGGCAACACCATTAATTTTGCTTCGTCTGAAATAACCCGCTCCCCCAAAGAAACAGACCCTTTCAAGGGGGCGGAAAGCTCCGACAAACTAGAAGCCTTGCTGCGAGCGTCATTTTTAGCGGCCTCGACCACTTCAGGCGACGGTGCGCTCTGTGCAACAGGGCCAACACGGGACGTTTCGCCTCCATCCTGCACCAGCGACTCATGCGCATTGCGCTTAAACGTATCCGAATCAAGATTCGAGCCAATCCCATCGGATTCAACAGCTTTGTCGTCACCTCGATCCGCCAGCTCAGTTAACAAGGGTACGTCCTGCAAGCTTTCAGTTTCGGCGGACGTAGCGGTCGCCTCGAGCGCATGTTTTACCGGAGCGACAGACTGCGCCATTGACTCCGGAGCCACTTCTTTAGGCATTAGGGGAGGTTCAGCTACGCTCACCTCGGGGATCACCGAAGCTTGGGGCTCGGTAAGGTCGGCGGGAATGGGTGCCACATCCAAACTCTGCTCAACCTCCACCGGTGACATCGCCTTATTTGGAGCCCTATCTGAGGGCAACCGCACCAAAAGCGCCCAGGTCAGTACCATCAGCAAGATGACAATGCCCACCAAATGGCTCAGTGGCCACCCTCTCTTGGTCGTCAGCCGCCCTTCTGGCTTGCCCTGTACCATCTGTTCTGCCAGCGCCAACGCCAAGCCAGGTAATCCACTGGATTGCACCCATAGGCGCTGCACCTGGTCCACCGGAACATTGGCGGACAAACGCTTGTGCTTGTGTGCTTCATGGAGCAGTGTTTTGAGTTCACTGGGTGAAAAATTCGGCATTTGAATATCACTGACGGTCACATCCAGCAATTGCAGTTGGTCAATACGCTCAGCCAAACCTTGAGCGCCCAACAACAACCACTGCAAACCAAAGCCGGTATTGGGGCTGCCTTGCAGCACACTGACCAAAGCGGCCAGGGAACCGTCATCTAAACCATCGGCATCGTCTATCGCCACCACAACCCGTGATTGAGAGTACTCTAGCTGTTGCACATAAGTACGCAACTGCACAATGCACTCACCTACGGAAGCCTCTTCCGATACAGCAATGCCTAAGGCTTGTAGCAGCGCATGGAGTAAACCTTGAAATTCCAGGTAGGTCGCAGCATTTATAGAAGCTTCGAGCAACTCTTCACTAGGGTCATTCAGCAGCCCCAACAAAGTACTTTTCCCCGCCCCTTTTGCACCACACACGACTTGCACGCCAGAGCCAAACTGCGCCAAATGTCGAATTTGCTGCTTCATTCCATACCAGGCGGGTGTGACCACGACACCCGGTGCCAAATTCGGCGAAGCACCAGCATGAACAGGCAACTCTAATTGCTCACTTAGCCCCATGATCTTGCCCCCCAGTACCTTTGTACACGGTATTGTATCTATTTACGACCTTTAACGACTCAGGCATTCTGTATTTTTGAAACGCATGCGCTCTGGCATTCTGCGGACACCTTGGCGCACCGCCCTTGATTTTGCTCAAAATTGATATCATCAGCCATGAGGAAACTCAGTAGAACCCACAGTGTTTTGGGCTTTTGCCAACAACAACCGGACAGAGCAACCGCGAGTGGCGTAAAAACCACAATAAGCAATCACCACACCACCCCTTGGGCCCGGTGTCAGTTTTACTCCCAGAATAAAACCGGCTATTAACCTAGCAAAAAAAGAGAACTCCTATCTTTTTATTGCACGCCCTAAAAATGCCTGCGCTGATGTTTGAATTGAAGAGCTTTCATTGATATCAAAGCCAAAGATCTGGCATCCATCCCCATTCACGCACCCGGCCGTCATTCCTGCCGGGTTAATGGCTAAGACTTGCCAGCTGCTGATCAAAGATACCAGCATCATAGTCACTGGTCACAATCGCGTCACCCATGGACTTTAACAACACCAATCGAATAGCACTGTTCTGGACTTTTTTATCCAGCTTCATATACCGACGAAAGTCTTCACCAGACATATGGCGCGGTGGCGCCGCGGGAAGCTTAGCCTTCTCGATAAGTGCCACGGCTCGCGCCGTGACTTCTGCCGAAACCCACCCCAGCGACTCAGACAATTGGCAGGCCATGACCATACCTGCGCCAACTGCCTCACCGTGTAGCCACTTCCCATAGCCCAAATGTGCCTCAATGGCATGACCATAAGTGTGCCCCAGATTTAAGATGGCTCTGCGCCCGCTCTCTTTTTCGTCTTCACTCACCACCAACGCTTTAATCTCGCAAGAGCGTCGTATCGCTTGGGTCAACGCTCGTGGGTCTCGCGCCAGAAGAGCAACCATATTGGCTTCAAGCCAGTCAAAAAAGTCAGCGTCTGCAATCAAACCATATTTGATAACTTCCGCGAGCCCCGCTGACAGCTCGCGTTCTGGTAAGGTATTGATGACATCAGTATCAATGGCCACCATCTGCGGCTGGTAAAAGGCACCAATCATGTTCTTACCCAGAGGGTGATTGACGCCGGTTTTACCCCCAACCGATGAGTCGACTTGCGACAGCAGAGTGGTTGGCACTTGCACAAAGGGCACCCCGCGCTGATAACACGCCGCGGCGAATCCCGTCATATCCCCCACAACCCCGCCCCCCAAGGCCACAAGCGTAACGCCCCTATTGGCTCCGACGCCCAACAGCTCATCAAAAATTTGGTTCAAGGTATCCAAGGTTTTAAAAGCTTCGCCATCAGGCAATATCACGTGATGCAGAGTCGAAGCGACGCTTGCTTCTTTCAGGGTCTTGCACAGACGATCTAAATACAAGGGTGCGACCGTTTCATTGGTCACCACCATAATTTGATGACTTAAATGAGGCTGGAAATGCTCAGCACTTTGCAACACCCCCGCCCCGATGTGTATAGGATAACTGCGCTCACCAAGGGATACTTCTAAAGATTGGGGTCTCATGCCGAACTCTTACCATTGCGAAACACACATTTTACCCTGAATCACCGAATTCGCCTATTTCAGCGTCCAAAGCGCGCAATAGACACAAGAGTTTCAGTGGCACGTGTTTAAAAAGTGCTCATGAAGGGACCGCAAAGGGGTTTGGTATCAGTTGTGGATAAGCATCGAGCTAATGCTCATCCAAATGCTGGAGAATTTTATTAACAACCCACTGACTATTTTTACCTTCGGTATCCAGCACAAGATCTGCCGCTTGTCGATACAAGGGATCGCGATGCTCAATCAAAGCCAGTATCTTCGCCTTAGGGTCGGGTACCTGTAGTAAAGGGCGCTTTTTATCTTTGCCTGTGCGAGCAAACAGTTGATCAACCGACGCGGTCAGATAAATAACGAGTCCCAATTGTGCGAGCAGAGCAATATTACCTTCGCGCTCCACAATGCCGCCACCAGTAGCGACCACATAGCGCTCAACACCCAACAATTCTTCAAGCACTGAGGTTTCACGCAAGCGAAAACCGGCCTCGCCCTCCACGTCAAAAATCCACGGGATATCTGCACCGGTGCGCTGCTCAATGCGATGATCGGTATCCATGAATGCAAACGAAAGTCGGGAGGCTAATTGCCTCCCGACTGTGGACTTTCCGGCCCCCATGGGGCCCACCAATACAATATTGGGAATAGAACTCACTTAGTCATCAACACCATTATTCATAATCCGCGGCGTGATGAAGATAAGCAATTCACGTTTTTCTTCAGCATTGATGTCCTTGCGGAATAAACGACCAAGCACTGGAATATCTCCCAACAGAGGTACTTTCGACCGACTGGTAACCAAGTTATTTTGGAAGATACCACCCAGCACAACGGTATCACCATCAGGCACCAGCACTTGCGTTTCGAGCTTAGTCACTTCAATGGTCGGGCCCGCCGCTGTTTCTTCGCCGCGAGAATCCTGATTGATCACCAAATCCATAATAATATTGTCATCTGGCGTAATTTGCGGTGTTACATCCAGTTTCAACAACGCCTTTTTAAAGGAGATACTGGCTGCCACACCACCGCCGCCACCTGCGCCACCACCTGCCGCAGACGCGTCGCGATAAGGAATTTCGGTACCGGCTTCGATACTGGCTTGCTGTTTGTCACCGGTAATGACCTTCGGTTGACTCACGACTTCGGCGTAGCCAGAATCTTCCAGCGCGGAAATCTCGAGCCCCAAGAAAATATTATTACTGATCACGTTCCAAGCAAACTTGGAGGCTGTATCACCCGTAGCAGACAAATCAAAGAAATCTTCTGTTTGCACCGTTAGGTTACCTTGATCATCCGTTTCATAATCTTCGGAATCAAGAATACTGCCAGTAAAGGTGTTCTTTGTGCGGTTGTTATTGGAATCCAGGAACAATGCACCACCCAAGGACGCTCCCAACTCTTTGCGGAAATCATTTCTAGCAATCACGATGCGCGCTTCAATCATCACTTGGCGAATAGGGATATCCACCTGATCGATTACCTTACGGAATTCTACGATCTTCTCTTCCGTATCGGTCAAGATAATGGAGTTGGTACGATCATCCACAATGGCATGGCCACGTTCGGACAAGATACTGCCAGTGGAGTTTCGATCCTGCATGGCACGACTGCCACCAGCACCGCCTTCCTCTCCGTACTGAGGAATAAACAGTTCAAATAACTCACGCGCATTCGCGTAGCGCACTCGAATGTACTCGGTACGAAGTGGTGCCAACTCCTCCAACTGCTTCTTAGTTTGCAACTCTTGGCGTTCACGCTCAGCTATCTCAGCGGCAGGGGCGACCATCAATACGTTGCCCACCAAACGCTTATCCAAGCCCTTGGTTTTCAGCACGATATCCAGTGCCTGATCCCAGGGTACATTCTCAAGGCGCAAGGTAATATTGCCCTGCACTGTATCACTGGCCACCATATTCAGGTTGGTCACATCAGCAATCAGCTGGAGTACATTGCGCACTTCAATATTTTGGAAGTTCAAAGACAGACGCTCACCAGTAAAAGCGAATTGCTTGGCTTTTTCTTCTTTTTCAGTGCGGCTCAGAGGTTTAACACTGATCACATATTCGTTATCCGCCTGATAAGCCAGATAATCGTAGTCGCCACTGGCGTCAATTTTGAGCGATGCCCGGATGCTGTCAGCCGCTGCACTCACCATTTGAACCGGTGTGGCAAAGTCTGTTACGTCTAACTTACGGTTGAGGTCAGCGGGCAAATCGGTTTGCATAAAGCTCACCTCAATACCGCTCGCCACCTCTTCGATATCAATGCCAACATTTGGGTTGGTCAACTGAATAATAATCTTGCCTGCACCGTCATCACCGCGCTTAAAGTCAATCCCACTGATGGTGGATTTGGCCTGATCAAATTGGTTTTTTGTCGGCTTGGCTGGGGTAATCACTGCAATCGACGGCGCAGAAGCATCCACTTCACCGCCACTCGACTCAGAGCCCACCTCAACCACGTACACAGTGCCCTCTTGACGAGTGGAATAGGTCGTGGAGTTCTCAAGATTGACGATCAAGCGTGTGCGACCGCCGCCGGAGACCACTACCGCCCCGGTCACGTCCCCAATGTTCATTGGAAATTTTTTCTGATCCAGAGTGTTATCCACATCAGGGAAATCCAGCACAATGCGCGCAGGCTGCTCGATGGTGTAACCGCTGGGTTCCGAGGGCGCCTCATCGAACGCCAAACGCAGCTCAACGCGCTCCCCTGGGAGCTCTGCAAATTGAATGTCCTGCAACTGCGCAGCAAAAGTTGCCGTTGGTAGCAAGCACGCACTTACGAGGATTCTAGCTATTATTTTGTATTTTAAAAGCATGCCAGTTATTCCTTCTCAGATAATTTCAAAGTCCGAGGACGTTGCAGCCAACCACCTAAGCCATCAGACACAATTTCAACAAGATCCACTTGGGTTGCAGAGGTCGCAACGATTTCCCCGTGGTCTTTACCCATATAGTTGCCCGTCGTAACACGGTTAATACCGCCTTCGTTATCCTTAATTAAAGCCCAAAAACGCCCTTCTTTCTGCAAAGTCCCAACCATTATCAGTGCATCGAGGTTAAATGACTCCAAATATTCCTTTTCTCGCGTCCAGTCCGGTTGGATTTTAGGGTCGGTTGACTGCGGTAAATCCACAATATCAATAGGCTGATCAAAAGGGCTTCTCATGGCCGTGACATTGTAAATATAAGCGTCATAAGTCCGTAACGGCGGCAAAGGTTCAATCGCCCCTTGAGGTCGACCTTTTACCTCGGCGATAAACGCCGTTAAATCCTCATGGCCACCACCGAGAGAGCAGCCTGCCAACCATGGAACCAATATACCCCAAGGCAGTATCGTACGTGTCAACTTCTTTCGCAACTTATGCATTGGGTTCACTCCTGATCCTTATAGCGATAGGTTTTCGCCTGAATCGTCATTCTGAGGTTGCCCGAATTCTCTTTATTGATTGCAAAGTCATGCAAGGTGACAATCCGAGGCATGCCCGCCACGCCACTTACGAACGCTCCAAACTCGTGATAACCGCCGGCCACCTTAATCTCAATGGGTAGCTCCACATAGAACTCAGAGGTTTTTTCGGCTTGGAGCGTGATGCTTTCAATGGTCAAGCGACTATCAATACCTTTTTCATCAATATCTTCGAGCAAACCCGGCACTTCGGTATCGCTCGGCAATTGCTTCACCAAGGCACCGAAGGACTCTTCCATCTCCACCATCTGAGCTCGATACTTTTCAAGGTTACTGGCTTCGAAAGCCTTTTTCTCGAACTGACTGCGCAAATCTAGCTCTTTGCGCTCTTCAAAGGCGAGCGTTGCATTCATGTCTTTGACAAAAACGAAATATCCCGCCGTCACAATCACCGCAATGGCAATCACAAACAGCAAAATGCGACCAGGTAAAGGCCAAACCCCCACACGCTCCCAATCCACGTCGGCAAGGTTAAAATCCTTAAGTTGCTCGAAAAACTCTGCGGATCCCGCCATTATTGAGCCCCTCCATCTTCAAGGTGCGCAGCGGGCAAAATGGTTTGCAGCTGTAGGGAAAACTCGGCGGCTTGATCCCCGAATGAAGGATTCGCCCGAATAGACTTCAAATTGGGGTTAGAAAACCACTCTGACTGGTCAAGATTTCTCATAAAGCTGGATACGCGGTTATTGGACTCGGTAACCCCCTCAATGGACAGCGAATTACCGGTCCGCTGGAGCTTATTAAAGAATACGCCATCAGGAACAGCTCTCACCATTTCATCAAAATAACGCACGATGGTGGGGCGTGTACCCTGCAAATCCTGAATCACTTTCATTCTGGCAATCAATTCTTCACGCTTTTTCTTAAGTTCTTGAATCTCTTTCACCTGCTTCTCAAGAATTTGAATCTCATTCTGAAGCATTTGATTGCGCTGGCGCTGATTGTCAATCCAACCATCCACTACGCTGATCCACAGGAACGCGGCCAGGCCTGCCAACACGCAAACCCCCACCATCTGAACCTGAAACTCTTTCTTCTTCTCTTGCCGAAACTCTTCTCGCCACGGCAGTAAGTTAATATTAGCCATCGAAATCAAAACTCCTTAAGGCCAGACCGGTGGCAATCATCAAAGCGGGGGCATCATTGGCAAGCGCCGCAGAATTCACTCGCGACGAGACCGACATATTGGCAAAGGGGTTGGCCACACTGGCGGTAGTGCCCAGCTTTTCTTCGATAATTTCAGCAAGCCCCGTCATCGAGGCCACACCGCCAGCCAAAACGATATGATCCACGTCGTTGTATTGGCTAGAAGAGAAGAAGAACTGCAAAGAGCGCGTCACCTGCTGCACCACGGAGTCTTTGAAGGGCTCTAGCACCTCTGGCTCATAGTCATCCGGCAAGCCCCCTTGCTTTTTGGCAAGGCCGGCCTCCTCTTCAGACAAGCCGTAACGGCGTTGAATTTCTTCCGTTAGCTGGCGTCCGCCAAAGAGTTGCTCGCGGGTGTAAATGGTTTTGCCATCCACCAAAACACTTAACGTGGTCATGGTAGAGCCAATATCGACGATGGCCACCACCTGCTCTTGCTGGTCCACCAACTGATCACGCACCAACGCGAAGGCACGCTCCATGGTGTAAGCCTCCACATCCACCACTTTGGGATGCAGATCCGCGAGTTCCAGCACGCTTGCCCGAGTGTCCACGTTTTCTCGCCGACAGGCCGCCAGAAGCACTCTTACTTGATCAGGTGATTTTTCAGATTCACCCAAAACGTCGAAGTCAATGGAGACTTCCTCGAGGGGGTAAGGGATATACTGGTCAGCCTCTAGGGAAATTTGCAGCTCCATAGCGTCAGAGTGCAGCCCCCCAGGCATATCAATCACCTTGGTGATCACAGCGGAGCCCGGCACAGCCACGGCGGCGTCCTTAATCTTGGTACGAGAGCTTTGCACCGTAGCCTTGATCGATTGAGCCACTGCCTCAACATCGTTGATGTTTTTTTCCACCACCGAATTTGCGGGTAGCGCCTTAACGGCGTAGTTTTCCACGCGAAAATTGTTGCCCTGGCGACTCAACTCCAACAATTTTACAGTAGTGGAACTGATATCCAGGCCAAGCATGGGCTTTGTCTTTTTACTGAATAAGCTGAGAAGGCTCATTTTTTTATCTATTTCCACTACTTAGCTAATGTTTATGTTATAGCACTTTAACAATTCACTGCAACAAAAAGCCACAGGTGTAAAGTGTGAAAAAGCTCTTATAATACGCACCCTGCGTCATCGAGCGAACAAACGGAATCCAATTACTTATGATACTTAGATCTTCTATATATGCTGTAATTTGGCTTGCGATGGCCGGCGTAGGCTGTACGCTCATGACATTAGCAGGCGTCCACTTATACCTTAGTCCATCTTTGCCTTCCGTGGATTCGCTGAGAGATATTCGTCTGCAAACGCCACTGCGTATTTATTCTTATGACGACGTCTTAATTGGCGAGATCGGTGAGAAGCGCAGAACCCCAATTACCTACCAAAACATTCCGCAAGCGTTTATCGATGCTTTATTATCTGCGGAAGACGCACAATTCTACTCACATAATGGTGTCTCAATAAAAGGACTTATGAGAGCATCGTCACAATTATTGATCTCCGGCGACATTCAAGGCGGCGGTTCCACGATCACCATGCAGGTGGCGCGCAACTTCTTCTTATCCCGCAAACAAGAATTCAAACGGAAATTCAACGAGATATTACTCGCATTGCGCATAGAAAGGGAACTGTCAAAGCAAGAAATTTTGGCGCTGTACGTGAATGTGATCTTTTTGGGCAACCGAGCCTACGGCATTGAAGCGGCCGCCAACGTCTACTATGGAACCACATTACAAGCGCTCACTTTACCTCAGCTGGCCATGATTGCAGGGCTTCCAAAGGCACCATCCACAATGAACCCCCTGGCCAATCCAGAGCGTGCGCTGCAGCGCAGAAACTGGATTCTAGGCCGAATGCACGAACTTGGAAAAATTGACGACAACACCTACCAAAACGCTATCGAAACCCCCTTAACGGCAGAATATAGCGGCACGACGGTGGAGCTCAGCGCGCAGTACGTGGCAGAAATGGCCCGCCAAAAGGCCATCGAATGGTTTGGAGCGGAAGCCTACACCGACGGCTACAAGGTATTTACTACACTCAACGCCGATCTACAACGAGTGGCGCAAAAGGCTGTGGTAGACGGGCTGATTAAATACGACCAACGTCACGGCTACCGGGGCCCAGAACACCAAATTCCGCCACCGGAGGCTTACGCCGCGCTCGTTGACAAGCTCAACAACGAAACCGAAATTGACGATGTGAACCCAGAGAGCGCCCACACAGAATCCAATACGGCACTCCCTGCCGAGTCGTTGTCCACCTCAAACACCAAAGAAGCGATAAAAACACTGCTTAAGCCCTGGCACGAAACTTTACTAGCACACCTAAAACAGACGCCCACCTACGCAGACATGCCGCCCGCAGCCGTAACCGACGTGGGCGAGACCAGCGTGAGCGCTCTACTGAAAAATGGTGAAACCATTGAGATCGCCTGGGAAAATGGCCTGCAAAATGCCAGGCGATACCTGTCCGTGAATCGTCGCGGCGCCAAACCCAAATCTCCAAGTGACGTTGTCAACCTGGGCGATATTATTCGAGTTCGACAACTAGAAGGCCAGTGGCACTTTAGCCAACTGCCCGACGCGCAAGGGGCTCTGGTATCACTAGATGCCAATACCGGCGCCGTATTAGCGCTCGTTGGTGGCATGGACTTCAGCCAAAGTCACTTCAATCGCATCACCCAGGCCACTCGTCAACCGGGCTCCAACTTCAAACCGTTCATATACACCGCTGCACTTGAAAACGGGCTAACCGCGGCCACCGTAATCAATGATGCCCCTATCGTATTTGAGGACTCACAGCTGGAAAGCGATTGGCGCCCAGAAAACGCCAGCGGTAAATTTTATGGCCCTACCCGCCTGAGAAAAGCCCTCTACCTGTCCCGTAACCTCGTCTCCATACGGGTACTTCGAAGCATTGGCGTCGACAATGCGCTAAAAGACATGGGCCGCTTCGGCTTTGACACCAGCGCCTTCCCTAGAGACCTCTCAGTGGCGCTTGGCAGTGTGGCAATGACGCCATGGGAGGTGGTCAGAGGCTACTCAACCTTCGCCAATGGTGGCTATCAAATCGACCCCTTCTATATCGATCGCATCGAAGATGCAGAGGGCAATATCGTGTTTCGCTCAGAACGCTTCGAAGTCTGCAAACCCTGCGAAGCAAAAGCGTTGGCCGAGGCGCAAGCCGCCGATACCACTCCAGAGGAACAGACGGAACCTTTAAACAATACGGAAGCGCAGGACAATACAGAGCCACTAGACGCCATAACTGACGTCGGTATGACCGAAACACTCATTGGAGAAAACAAACCGGCCTCCGAGCCCGATCCCGCCATCACCCCCGCACCAAGAGTGATTGATGAGCGAGTCGTCTATATTATGGATTCGATGCTAAAAGACGTGGTCATTCGCGGGACAGCCACCAAAGCCAAAGTCATCAAACGGTCGGACATTGCTGGCAAAACAGGAACCACCAACCAAGCCACCAATGCCTGGTTTTCTGGTTATGGCGGCGGCCTTGTCACCACAACCTGGGTGGGCTTTGATCAAGTAAGCACTTTGGGCGCCCGGGAATTTGGCGGCACTGCTGCCCTGCCGATTTGGATAGACTATATGAAGTTTGCCCTGGAAGGCCGGCCGGAGGTTCACATGACGCGCCCCGAAGGGTTGGTTACCACTCGCATCAACCCGCTCACAGGCAAGCGCGCACTGCCCGGCACACCCGATGCCATATTTGAAATCTTCCGGGCCGAAACCGTACCCGAACTTGAAGACACCACCAACGCCACTCCCGACGACCCTTGGCGCGACCCCGACATGGGCACAGAAGATATTTTTTGATGTGTCCCCAAAGCACGCAAGCTAGCACGAACTTTTGGGCACAAAAAAGGCCGGTTAACCGGCCTTTGGAAGAACGTTTTTTGGTGTGAGGATTATGACCCGCGACGACCCGAAAAACGCTTCTTGAATTTGTCAATACGACCACCAGAATCCAACACTTTTTGCTTGCCGGTGTAAAACGGGTGGCATTCAGAACAAACGTCCAAAGTAATCTCTTTGGCCATGGTAGACCGCGTTTCAATAACATTGCCACAACTACAGGTGGCTTTCATCGCGCCGTATTTCGGCTGAATATCTGCTTGCATAACTTTACCTCAAATGGATGTGCCGCCACTCGATCTTGTGCCGAGCACCGCACACTGGTTAAAGTGGTTGGCTTTTTAGGAGCGCGCATACTACCAGAACCCTGTTAATGCGCAAGCCATTCGCTCGATTTTTAGTCGCACCCACATATTATGACTAAGTTTTATACGGTAGCCGTACCCATACCGCTGCACAAATGCTTCGAATATACCGCTCCCAACACGCTCACCCCCTCTGCTACTGTGGGATCGAGAGTGGTGGTACCCTACGGCTCGCAAACGCTGGTGGGCATTGTACTGCGCATTCAAGAAGAGGCCAGCTACCCCGAGCACAAACTCAAGCCTATTCACCAAGTCATTGACGCCACCCCCATCCTGAGCAAAGATATAATGGCACTTTGCGAGTGGGCAAGCACTTACTATCACCACCCTCTAGGGGAAGTTTTTCATACGGCCTTGCCCGTGGCATTGCGAACTGCACAAACCATCTCGCTACCCAGCGAAACCCACTGGCGCCACACCGCCAAGGGGAAAGGTCTTGGCCCATCAGCCTTTAAAAACGCCCGTCAACAGCGCACTCTACATCAGTTATTGCTTGGCGAAGTCAGCGTGTCGCGGCAGCAGCTGCAAATGTGCGGTATCCCACTGGTTGCAGCAAAAACACTAGAAGAAAAGGGCCTCATTGAAAGGTTCAGTGCGCCACCCAGTCACACATCCAGTGTCATAGCAGAACGCCACCTAAACGCCTCGGAGGAGCAAACCCGCGCGCTAAACCAGCTACGCTACCACCGCTACGCTACCTATTTATTGGAAGGGGCCACCGGCAGCGGCAAAACCGAAGTCTACTTGCAAGCCATTAGCCGCGTCTTAAATGAAGGTAAACAGGCCTTAGTGTTGGTACCAGAAATCGGCCTAACCCCGCAAACCGTGGCCCGTTTCAAGCGGCGTTTCAATGTGCCCGTCGTGGAAATGCACTCCAACGTTGCCAAAAAACAACGCGCCCAAAATTGGTTACTGGCTGCCCAAGGCGTCGCCAAAGTGGTGATTGGTACGCGCCTGTCAGTATTTACTCCCATGCCGGCACTGGGCATGATTATTATTGACGAGGAACATGACGGCTCTTTTAAGCAGCAAGACGGGTTGCGTTACAACGCACGCGATCTGGCCGTGGTTCGCGCAAATCACGCTCACATCCCGTTGATTTTAGGCAGTGCCACGCCTTCTCTGGAAAGCCTTTGGAACGCCGCCAATGGCCGCTATGAGCACCTGCGCTTAACTCAACGCACTGCGGGTGCCCACCCGCCCAAATGCCTGTGTATTGACATGCGCAGGACCGAAAAGCGTGGTGTTCTTTCCCTAGAGGCCGACCAAGCCATGAAAGCCACCCTTGCACGAGGCGAGCAAGCACTGGTCTTTATTAACCGCAGAGGCTTTGCACCGGTATTGCTCTGTGAACAGTGTGGCTGGAGTGCCAACTGCCAAGCCTGTCATGCGCAGTTAACATTGCATAGCAAACCCCGGCATCTGCGCTGCCACCACTGTGACGCCAAGCATGCGGTGATGCAGCGCTGCCCCGAGTGCCACAACACCCACCTCAGCACCGTGGGTCAGGGCACCGAACGGGTGGAGCAAACCCTAGTCGAGCGGTTTGGCCCAACACCCGTGATTCGCGTAGACCAAGATTCTATGCAGCGTAAAAATGCAATGACCGAGCTCGTAAAGGACATCACCGAAGGTGGGCCATGTATTTTGGTGGGTACTCAGATGCTCGCCAAGGGTCACCACTTCCCCAATCTCACACTGGTAATTATGCTAGATGTAGATCAAGCCCTGTTTAGCAGCGACTTCAAAGCTCTGGAAAGGCTAGGCCAGCAAGTCGTGCAAGTCTCCGGGCGTGCGGGCCGCGAAGACAAACCTGGAACCGTTATTTTACAATCTCACCAGGCGGACCACCCACTGCTTGAGCGACTACTGAACAAGGGCTACGCGGTGTACGCGCGCACCTTGCTGGAGGAGCGCCAGGCAGCCATGCTGCCGCCTTATTGGCACATGGTGGTGCTACGTGCCGAGGCCAAAGATGCCTCTCACGCAGAGGATTTTTTAAATCATGCGGCCGCGGCCCTTAAGCAAGTGATCACGCTCTCACCCGAATGTAAGCTACTCGGCCCGCTGCCAGCGTTACTGGAAAAAAAGCAAGATCGCTTTCGCTTCCAACTGCAACTGTGTGCCCAACACAGAAAACCGCTGCATGCAGCCCTCTGCACCGTACTCCCCAGCTTGACGCAATATAGACGTTCGCGCGGGGTTCGCTGGTCCATCGATGTGGACCCTTACGACCTCAGTTAAGCCCGCGAGCATAAATCTGTGCAAATTGGTGTGTTTCAGACCCCGCTCTATTACAATAGAGAAAAGCACAACGATAATGCTCAGGCGAAGCACCACACCCAACCATCGAAGGCCCATGGCAAAAGACTCTAAACCCTCTGATACTCGCGTTCCCGGCTGGATTTGGCTCATTACAGGCGTGGCGCTGGGCGCGCTGATCACCCTGTTAATGCGCTTGTCTGAAATGCAACCCAACCCGCCTACCCAGCACTCGAACGCAAAGCCAACAGCAACCCAAGAAACATCCAACCCGGTCATTTTTAAATTTTATGAACTCCTCAAAGACACAGAAATACTGGTGCCCGAACGTGAAGTGCCGGCGGTTCAAGCGGACGACAACACCTTGTTTGTGCTGCAAGTTGCCTCCTTCAGAAGCGCTGAAGATGCAGAGCAAGCACGAGCGGAATTAATGCTGTTAAACCTGGATGCCCACATTGAAAAGGCCAATGTCGATAGCGGCCAAACCTGGCACCGCGTGATCGTGGGCCCCTATCAAAACCGCTCCCAAATGGCCAAGGCCCGCGACACACTAATCTCCAATCGATATGAGGCCATGCTACTCAAACGTAAAAAGGCAGGCTGACTACAACGCCCTTGAAAAGCTAAAGCGTGCCCCCACCTTCAAGTCTTTGATCCAACCCTTTGTCAAACCTTCTAGAGAGGCCTTAGTGGAACAATATCGTGGCACCACCATTCTTTCCGTCCGGCGCAATGGCAAAGTGGTCATTGGCGGGGATGGGCAAGTCTCAATGGGCAACACCATTATGAAAGGCAACGCACGTAAAGTTCGGCGCTTATATCGCGACAAAGTCATCGCCGGGTTTGCCGGAGGCACCGCCGACGCCTTTACCTTATTTGAACGCTTTGAAGCCAAACTGGAAACCCACAGCGGTCATTTGGTACGCGCCGCAGTTGAGCTCGCCAAAGATTGGCGCACCGACCGCGCACTGAGACGCCTGGAAGCCTTACTCGCTGTGGCCAACGAGGAAGCATCACTGATTGTCACGGGCAACGGCGACGTCATTCAGCCCGAGAACGATTTAATTGCTATTGGCTCTGGTGGCACGTTTGCACAATCTGCCGCGCGTGCGCTTTTGGAAAACACCGAGCTACCTGCACGCGACATCGTTGAAAAAGGGCTCACCATTGCTGGCGACGTTTGCGTCTACACCAACCACAATTTCACCATTGAAGAACTGGAATACACGCCTGAATCATGACTCAAATGACACCTAAAGAAATCGTTCACGAGCTAGACCGATTTATTGTCGGCCAACAGGATGCGAAACGCGCGGTGGCCATCGCGCTGCGCAATCGCTGGCGCCGGATGCAACTCGACAACGATTTACGAGCGGAAATTACACCCAAAAATATTTTAATGATCGGCCCCACCGGAGTCGGTAAAACGGAGATCGCCCGGCGTTTGGCCAAACTCGCAAATGCACCGTTTATTAAAGTGGAGGCCACAAAATTTACTGAGGTGGGCTATGTAGGCCGCGATGTGGAATCCATCATTCGCGACTTGGTCGACAGCTCCATTAAATATTTTCGCGAACAGGAAACCCGTAAAGTCAAAATGCGCGCAGAAGATGCCGCAGAAGACCGCGTGCTTGACGCATTGCTGCCCCCTGCCCGCGATGTAGAAGGCGTAGAGACAGCAGAATCTTCCACTCGCCAGATGTTTCGCAAAAAACTCCGCGAAGGCGAACTGGATGACAAGGAGATCGACATTGAAGTTGCCTCAACCCCTGTAGGCGTAGAGATCATGGCTCCCCCGGGCATGGAAGATATGACCAATCAACTGCAAAGTATGTTTTCCAACCTAGGCAGTGGACGCACCAAAAAACGGAAAATGACGGTTAAAAATGCACTCAAAAAATTAACCGATGAAGAAGCCGCCAAGCTCATCAACGAAGAGGAACTCAAGGCACAAGCCATTCAAGCCGCCGAACAAAACGGCATTGTGTTTATCGACGAAATCGACAAGGTCACTAAACGCGAAGGCAACTCTGGGGCGGATGTATCTCGTGAAGGCGTGCAGCGCGATTTATTGCCGCTCATCGAAGGCTGTACCGTCAGCACCAAACACGGCATGATCAAAACCGATCATATTTTATTTATCGCATCGGGGGCCTTTCACTTGTCAAAGCCCTCCGATCTCATTCCAGAGCTCCAGGGGCGCTTACCCATTCGCGTAGAGCTCTCGGCGCTCACACCAGGTGATTTTGAACGCATACTGACAGAACCCAATGCATCGCTGACAGAGCAACACAAAGCATTGCTCGCTACCGAAAATGTCACAGTCGAATTTACGGAAGATGGTATTCGACGCATTGCGGAAACCGCATTTGAAGTCAATGAAAGAACCGAGAACATTGGTGCCAGGCGGTTACACACGGTATTGGAGCGTTTACTCGAAAGCGTGAGCTTTGAGGCCAATGACAACCCCGGCTCCATTCAAATTGATGCCGCCTACGTGACGTCACAACTGGCAGATCTCGCTCAAAACGAAGACCTCAGTCGGTTTATTTTGTAGCCGCATGGCCGTCGCACCCACACACATACAATTGCACCGCCGCTCGCAAATACTGGAGGTGCAATTTCCCGACAACACCTACTCATTGACGGCGGAGTATTTGCGGGTGATGTCACCCTCGGCAGAGGTAAAAGGTCATGGACCCGGCGAAGAAACCTTGCAAGTGGGTAAACAAGAAGTGGCCATTACCGGCATAGAACCCCAAGGGAACTACGCCATTAAGCTTATTTTCAGCGATGGCCATGATTCGGGCATCTACACTTGGTCCTACCTCGCAGAGCTTGGCCAACATCAAGCGCAGTATTGGCAAGCGTACCTCACCAAACTGCAACAAGCCGGTAAAACCAGGAAGCCTGGCGTGAGCGTGCTCAAACTGGTGGAACCTACGGACCGCGACGCGCGTTCCACCTAAATCCCCCCACTCAAGCTGTGGTGGGTGCAAAAGCGTTGTTGTGGGCGGCACACGCTTAATCGGGTTTGGGTTTATTCACAGCAGTTAAGCCTGCTCCACGAAATTGAGCCCGCCCCTGGTTCACATAATCTTGCACATCCACCGGGCGACCAAATAAATAGCCCTGTAAAGTATCACAGCCCTGCTGCACCAGAAAATCGCGCTGAGCTTCGGTTTCCACACCTTCGGCCACCACGGACAATTTGAGTTTATGGGCCATGGCAATAATGGCGGTGGCAATTTCTGATCCGTGCTCATCGTGAGGAATATCTTCCACAAAGGAACGATCGATTTTTAGGGAGTTGATCGGAAAACGTTTTAAATAGGCCAGAGAGCTATATCCGGTACCAAAATCATCTATGGCAATCTTACACCCCAAATCACGAATGCGGCGCATAACATCAATAGCGCCTTGACTGTCATCCATCACCACCGATTCGGTGAGTTCAAACTCTAACTGCAAAGGGCTCACCCTCGAAGCTTCCATCACCCGTTCAATTTCACTCAATAAGTTACGCGCGTAAAATTGACGCCCAGACAGGTTCACAGAGATACCCTGAATACCGCATTCAGCCAAGTAAGGGCGATGATTGGACAAATGGAAACACACCTCTTCGAGCACCCATTGGCCCAAACCAATAATCAGGCCTGTCTCCTCAGCCAAAGGAATAAAGCGGTCGGGGCGGATAAATCCCTCTTCAGGGTCTATCCAGCGGGTGAGCGCCTCGGCCCAAACCACATGACCATCGCTGGATACCTGTGGTTGCGCATAAACCTTTAAAGCGCCATCACGAATGGCTTGCTTTAGGCGTTGCTCCAATCGCAAGGTTTCACGAAGCTCCAAATCTAATTTATAGGAGAAGAAATTCACGCGATTCCGACCTTGAGACTTGGCCTCGTACAACGCCATATCCGCATTACGAATTAGGTCATCGGCGTTATCACCATCATTGGGAAACAGCGCCACGCCAATGGATGCCCCCATATCCATGGTGTGACTTTGCACCACCACGGGCGTATTCACCGCATCGAGCACACGCTTGGCAAGGCTAGTCACTTCAATGGCTTCTTCTATAGGGGATAACACAATGGTAAATTCATCTCCCCCCATTCGGGAAACTGCATCCTGCTCGCGCACCGCAGCGCGAATGCGTTGCGCCTGCTGCTTTAACACTTGGTCACCGGCTGCATGGCCAAGCAAATCATTGACCTTCTTAAAATTGTCCATATCCATCATCAGCACAGCGGCTTTGTTGCCGGAACGCTTCGCCTTGGCAATACCAAAGCTCAATAGATCCAACAAAAATCGACGATTGGGCAAGCTGGTTAAAGGATCATAAAAAGCGAGTTTCTCCAACTCTTTTTGAGCCGTTTTAAGCTCTGTGACATCGGCCACCGTGCCGATACTGCCGGTAACACCCGTTTTACCCTCAATCGGCACAATGTGTTCGAGCAAATGTTTCTCTCCACTGGTGCGCGTATGCCGATAACTGTACTCCACAATACTGGTAGATTTGTTTTCTTTTGCGCGCAACCAAGCGGCGTTATAAAACTCTAAATCGTCACGGCTGATGCGATTTTGGTGCTCCCTAAAGGGCGCCTCTTTACCTCGCACACCAGTAATGGCGTACCAAACTTCATTGGCGTACACGAGTTCGCGATCGGCATCCACTTGAAAGATACCAATCGGAGCATTTTCGGTTAGCGCCCGAAAACGATGCTCAGAAGCCTGCAAAGCTTTATTTTCATGGGCCAACGTATCAAGCATACGATTGATCACTTCCACCAACGCACCAATTTCATCGTCCGTATGGCGTGTTGCTCGACGTTCCGAATAGGCATCCTCCACCAGGGCTTGCGCCGTTTGATGAAGCTCCTCTAAGGGCTTGGTCACATTTTTAAGAATCTTTTTAATCAGTTGGGAGGTAATACCCACCACGATGAGGATCAACACCACAACACTTAAGGCATAAATCAGTAACGCTTCGAATAGATAATTACGGGTTACCGTAATTTGAATGGTACCCAGTGACTGCTCGAGGTGCTCCACGGGTTGAGAATACACAGAGTGCTGCCAAGAACCCGTGTGAACATTGCTCATATGCGCGGAGCATTCAAACGCGGATTTTTCCTTCTGAAACTGAGCAAACAATTGGCGACGACCATCGAACAAACAAATCAGCTCCACATTGGGGTTAAACCGCGCCGCCTGTAGATTGGTTTTCGCGGCAACTCGATCGTCAAACTCCAATGCCGCGCGCGAGCGGTTGCCCAAAATATTGGCTAGCACGCTCACATCTTGCTGCAGCTTTTTTTCACTCAGCCAAAATTCTATACCGGTAACACCTAAGCCTAAAAGGCTCAACACCAAAATCAAACTGGTACTGATAATCAGCAGAATCTTTTTTCGAAAGGATTGGCGTCTTTGCTCAGGCATATTACTTTCTGACCTGTGACGCCAATTCGAGGAGCGAGGCATCCAATCTTATGTTCGCCGCCAAGGCTTTCGCTAAGTTCACCTCAAACCGCACCCGCTGATCATCCAAGCGCAAGGTAATCATCATGTCTTGATCGACTCGCTCGGCACAGCCATCGCAAACAGTCAGGGAATTGTTGGCTTGCGCATAAGAGAGGATCGTCCGTACACGCTCTTGTTTGACTTTACTGCCAATCACAAAGCTGTGGCACTGAGACCAATCTTCACCACCAAGCAGGGAGACATTCAGGTTTTTTTTACCCACTTTGGCCACCCCGTTGGCGGGCACCAAATAGGGCTCGGAAATGGGAGAGCCCACCAGACATAAGGAGAGCTCATCGGAGGTCGAGAGAAGTTCGCGATCGTTCCATGATGTGAATCGGAGTACACCTACCGTAACGGCTGCTCGAAGCTCGCCCTCCATAGCAGAATAGCCCTCTGCTCGGATCAGTGCACTCGGGAATATATACCCTGCCCATATTGCCAAAAGGGCCAGCCATTTAAACCCATGTTTCAACCGTCGCCATGACGGAAGTATTGACATCGCAACCCTCATGCTGGAGGCATGTCTTCCATGCATTTCTTAGTATTTTTGGGTTTGAGCCCTCATGGCCCAAATATTCGCGGTAACCTTGCGGACCTTAGCTCAACCCATGAAGCACCATCGGGCAATGCGCCGAAAACTGCCTCAAATAACTCAGATCAAACAAAAGACTTCATAGCGATGCGACACTTTATTTTGCCAACTAAAGCGAACTTAAAAGGTTTTCACTACCATTAAGGGCTTTTGGCAAACTTTAACAACCGCCCAACACAACCAAAACACTGCACATCTTCCCTTTGCAACCTTCCACATGCCTTGCGGTTATGACGGCTGTAACTCTAGACGGGACAACTGTCACGCAAGACAGGACAATGCCCACACGCTAAGTGAGTATACACCTTCATATTAGTCAAGCTATGAGACTTTTGGTGCAATAATATAAATTTAGAAGACAATATCCATATTTAATTTACGGATACCTTTTGGTACACCCAGTTGTGTTTCACGTCATCGCACACAATGTAAGTGTTCGAAAGCGGCATGCACTGCGTCAGCGCTTGTGGCAGCAAAGCTGTATAGCGTTTTTTGACCCCTATGGTGGCCTTGTCGCGCTTGAGAAATTCGTACATTTGCCCCATCCGCTGATGAAAAGACTCTCCCAGTCGAGTAACCTCTAGGTAGGTGTGGTGAAACTTGGTGTAAGACATGGTAGATGCCGCGAGCCCTAAGCGCACCATACCATCAATGTAAGTGCCATAGCTTTTGGCGAGATAAGGGCCAAGCTCTGTCGGGCTCTGTGCACTGGGGTCAAACGCTGTGAGCGTTAAGGTATGGTCAAAAGCCTCTGGTGCCAACTGCTCATTCGCCACGTTGAACAACAGTTGAAAGTCATTATCTCCACACTGAATCCGCTCACCCAGCAACCGACAGCGCCCAACAAGTGACGACGGCGCGTGCACCGGTGGTCTCGGTGGCGCTTGTTGAGGCTTTTGGGGAGCTCGGGCATTGGCTTTTGCCTTACGCGGCGCGTCCTTGGGTACCACGGGATCTGGTATCACAGGCAAGGTGAACCCCAACGCTGCCGCTGGGCGTTTTAATAACAAACGCTGAGTTTGGGGTGGGTTTTTACGAAAATCTTTAAGGCTATAGGGCAGCGCACCCCGATTTTTCGCCTTCACCTGGCAAAAGACTTTTTCCAGGTCATTGCGTGCGTAGGACTCACAAGCCAAAGTGGGCATACTAACTGCCACAAACACTGCGACCACAATAACTTTTAACATAACCACCCCAATGACTCTTGATAATCAACCATAGCCAATTCAAAAGCGCGTTACAATGCACACTCTTTGGAACCTACCATCGCTTACGTGGTGCCCCCAAAGCTCTTTTAGCCAGTGGGCGACCAAAGACAGTTAAGACAATCAAGAGCGCCTGTAAAGGTGCCCTTAAGATGCTATTGCAAGGTTAGACCATGAACAACAACGACATGACGGATTTTGGCTTTCAGAAAGTCAAAACCTCGGAAAAGGCCGAAAAAGTCGCAGGCGTATTTCACTCTGTGGCCGCCAAGTACGACTTGATGAACGACTTGATGTCGGGCGGCGTCCACCGCCTGTGGAAGCGCGCCACCATCGAAATGTCTGCCGCAAGGGCGGGCCAACAGATTTTGGACATTGCCGGTGGCACCGGTGACCTTACCGAGGCTTTTTCGCGCATTGTCGGGCCCGAAGGGCATGTAGTACTGGCCGACATTAACGGCTCCATGCTGAATGTGGGGCGTGATAAATTGCTCAATCACGGCATCGCACAAAATGTCACCTTCGCCCAAGCTGACGCGCAAACCCTACCTTTTGCCGACAACCGCTTTGATTGCATTACCATTGCCTTTGGCTTGCGCAACGTGACAGATAAAGCCCTTGCGCTGCGCTCCATGTTAAGGGTGCTCAAACCGGGTGGGCGCCTGCTGATATTGGAGTTCTCTAAGCCCGTTTCACAAACCCTAAGTCAACTCTACGACAAGTACTCGTTTCATATTCTCCCGAAAATGGGCCAATGGGTGGCCGGCGATGCGCAAAGCTACCGCTATTTGGCCGAAAGTATTCGCATGCACCCGGATCAAAACACCCTCAAAACCCTGATGGAAGAGGCGGGTTTCACCCAGTGTAGTTACACCAATATGACTGGCGGCATCGTCGCTTTGCACAAGGGGTTCAAACCGTGAGCGCCACTCGCAATCAGCTGTTGGCGCGCACGCTGGAGCTCGTCATCAATCGGGCCCTGCGCTATGACCCTGGAAGCCGTGCAGCACTGGCAAAGCTGGATCAAAAGGTTTTAGGCGTGATTTGCGAAGCCCCCAAACTGCAATGTTATTTTGTGGTCGAAGGCGAAACCCTGCGCGTGCAGCAATTTTGCGAACCGCCCATTGCTTGCCAACTGCGAGGTAAAGCGCTGGATTTTGCCGCACTCGCCGGACGCGATGTGCAAACACTTGCCAACACCGACATCTCCGTTGAGGGCAACCCAGGCGTGCTGGCCATGTGGTTGGATATGATCAAAGCCTTGGAGGTAGACTGGGAGGAAGCCCTAGGAGATGCCATTGGCAGCTTGCCCGCCCACTGGGTCGCCACCGGGGTTCGCAGCAATACCCAGTGGCTCAAAAATCGCAGCGAAAAACTCCCGGGTTACCTCACAAGCCTGGTGACCGAGGAGCTCCAACTGACGCCCAACCCCTTAGAGGCCGAACACCTCTATCATGCCATCAACCAAACGCGCTCCGACACCGCGCGCCTGGAGGCCCGTATCAACCAACTCAAACAACGGCACCTTTCAACCCCGTGAAAAAACTGTTGCGCTTTTTGACCATATTAAGAACCCTGGCCAAACACCGTGTGGATGAGTGCCTGGCAGATAGCCACCGCACCTGGCTCATTCGCTGGACCTTTGTGCTACTGCGCTTTGGCGCACGCTTGGAACACAGCCGCGCCTGGCACCTGCGTCAAGCGCTAGAGGATTTGGGGCCCATTTTTGTGAAGTTCGGGCAGCTGCTTTCCACCCGTCCGGATTTACTTCCTGAAGATTTGGTACAAGAGCTCAACAAACTGCAAGACGATGTGGCGCCCTTCGCCTCTGAACGCTTTAAAACCCTCGTGGAGCAGGCCCTTGGCCAACCCACCGAAACACTCTTTGCCGAGTTTGAATTGACCCCCATGGCCTCGGCCTCTATTGCTCAGGTGCACGGTGCGGTGCTGCACGACGGCAGCAAAGTGGTGGTCAAGGCCGTGCGCCCCAATATTGAATCCACCATTACCCAAGACGTGGCCTTAATGGCCTTTGCTGCCCGGTGTTTGGCGCGCTTTGTACCCGAAGGCCGTCGGTTAAAGCCGGTGGAAGTGGTAGAGGAATACAGACAAACCATCTTCGACGAATTAAACCTAATGCGCGAAGCCGCCAATGCTTCGCAATTGCGCCGCAACTTTGAAGGCTCACCGCTTTTGTATGTGCCGGAGGTCTACTGGGATTATTGCCGTACCAATGTGATGGTGATGGAGCGCATTGAAGGCGTGCAAGTGACCGACATGGCAGCCCTCAAAGCCCAAGGCGTGGACATCAAAAAACTTGCCGAACGCGGGGTGGAAATCTTTTTCACCCAGGTATTTGATCACAACTTTTTTCACGCTGACATGCACCCAGGCAATGTGTATGTGGATGTGAGCCAACCTCACGACCCCAACTACATTGCCCTGGATATGGCCATTATTGGGTCTCTATCACGCCAGGATCAATTCTACTTAGCTCGTAACATGCTCGCCATGTTCCGCCGCGATTACCGCCAAGTGGCCGAGTTACATGTGCTGTCGGGTTGGGTACCCAAGGGAACCTCCATTAGTGCCTTTGAATCTGCCATTCGTACCGTGTGCGAGCCGCTATTTGAGAAACCCATTAAAGACATCGCCTTTGGCGAGGCGCTGATTACCCTGTTTCAAACCGCACGCCGGTTCGATATGCCCGTGCAACCGCAGTTGGTGTTGCTGCAAAAAACCCTGGTGAACATCGAAGGCCTGGGGCGCCAGCTCTACCCCGAACTGAATTTATGGGCCACTGCGCACCCCTATTTAGAGCGCTGGCTGAAACGCCGCTTCCATCCCAAAACCCTATTCAAGGAGTTGAAGCGCCAGGCCCCCGAATGGATGGAAAAATTCCCAGAGGTACCCCACTTAGCCCTTGATACAGTGGAGCGCATTAAACAATTGGCTGAAAAAGCGCCCGAATGGGAGGCCGCCAATCAAACCACCGTGGATTGGGTTAAGCGCCAAAAATCTTCCCGCCGACGCAAGGGCATCGCCGCCGCCGCACTGTTGGCCGCAAGCCTCTATGTGCGCCCGCTCCTGCCATCGGTCCCACTGGAGGCCTTTTTATTGGCGGGCCTTGCAGCCCTGGCCTACGCCATGAGTTAGCCAATGCCCATACCGCTGATGACCTACCCCAAATACAGTTGCCCCTTTCCCTCAGGCCCTGGCCAAGGCGCAACCAGATTTGGTACTTTACGCCGCAGGGGTGAATGCTTTGAGCTCGACCCGCTAGGGCTTTTAAATATGACCAAACAGGGTATTCGCGCCCACGACCAAAGATGCTCGAGACCTTAAAAGCCGCCAGCACTCCCATGGCTATAGTCATTGGCGGAAGCGACAACGATGACCGCTTAGTGCTCGCCAAAAACCACGGCAGTATTGTGGAGGTCGCGCACGCTTTGTGGCGCTAGCTGTGACCGCACCACTCAAATCCTTTTAAAAACAACACGAGACACGTTTCGCCGATGAATGCCACGAATGCCACTCCATGGCCCACCTTTGAACTGACCACCGCCAATGGCGCAACGCTCACCGTGCAAGGCTATGGCGCCCATATCACACACTGGCGAAGTGCCTCGCAAAAGCCTTGGATCTTCACTTCGCAACAAGCGGAATTCAGCGAAGGCAAAGCCATTCGCGGCGGCGTGCCTATTATTTTTCCACAATTTAACCAAATGGGAAGCGGCCCAAAACACGGCTTTTTAAGAAATACCTTTTGGCAATGTCGCGCGCAAAGTCAGCCTGGCGAACCCACTCAGCAAGCCACTTTTGTTCACGCAAGCAATGACACCACACGCCAACTCTGGCCCCACGATTACCACGCCAGCTTTACCCTCACACTCACAGACACTGCACTTGCCATGGCGCTTAGCATTATCAATACCGGCAACACTGCTTTTGATTTTCGCGCAGCGCTGCACACCTACATTGCGGTTTCTGAACTGAAAACCACAACGCTTTCTGGCTTTAACCAGAATGCCTATTGGGACAATGGAACCCCTTTTGAACAGCGCAGACAATTAACAGCTACCGCCCTCAGCTTTGACGACGCCATCGACCGTGTGGTGTTTGACACTCAGGAGCCACTGCTACTGCAAGACGGCAAAGGGCGGCTACAGATTCAACACGAGGGCTTTGCCGATGCGGTCATTTGGAACCCTGGCATAGAGGGTGCCCGCGCGCTGAAAGATTTTGCCGACGATGAATTCAACCGCATGTTATGCGTAGAAGGCGCGGCGATCGATCAACCATTGGTCTTACAACCCGGCGAGCAGTGGGTAGGCAAGCAAACCTTGACGGAGTTGAACAACACAGACTAAGGGCCGCTAACGATGGACGGAAATTGGCTCACATATTCCAACCAAGTGCCAGTGGCACTTTCGGGGCGACCAAAATAATAGCCTTGCAAGAGGTCACAGTGAACACCCTTTGCCAATGCCAATTGCGCTTCGGTTTCCACTCCTTCTGCAATAATTTCAAAACCCAAACTGTGTCCCAACGCCGTAATAGCATCAATGACTTTTTTGTTACGCGCCAGGTGCCGACGCGCCAGAAAGAAGTCTCGGTCAATCTTCAAGGTGTCGATTGGCAAACTGGTAAGATAAGACATACAACTAAACCCTGTGCCAAAATCGTCTACCGCAATACGAATACCCTCCTGGTGTAAGGCATTCAAAACTCTAATACTGCGATCAGGGTAACGCATTAAAGTGGATTCAGTAATCTCTAGCTCAATACCCCTGGGGGTAAGATTAAACTCTGACAGCGCTCGCAAAATGCCTTTTGAGATGGTGTCGCTGTAGCAATAATTCGCAGGGATATTCAAACACAGCTCAGGGAAGACGCTTTCGCTCTGCCACTGGCTCAATTTTGAAAACGCCGCATGAAAAAGCCAGTGATGAAATGCGTCGGTCAGATTTAAGCGATCCACCATCTCAATCAATTCGGGGGCGGGCACATTAAAGTCCTCTCGAGGCCAGCGACTAAGAGCCTCTATACGCCTTATTTCGTGCGTTTTGGCACACACTATTGGCTGATACACAAGCTTTAGCTCATCCTGATCAATGGCTCGCTTTAGCTCTTGCTCTAAAACGTGACGCCGATACAGCTGACTTTTGTGACGCTCGGAAAAACTCACAAAGCTCACTTCGCGGCTTGCTTTGGCCTTATCCAACGCTTGTCCAGCTTGCTTTAATAGCTCCTCGGCGTCGACCGCGGTGTCCGGGTAGGCAGCCATGCCCATCGCGACACCAATCGTTACAACATGCTCATGAATGTTATAGGGTTCGGTGAGTTTACGTTGAAGTTTCTCCGCCACCTTCCGGCCAATATTTTTATCGGCATTTTCAATCAGCACAACAAACTCGTCACCATTTAAGCGCGCGACACTGTCGGTATTCCGACACACCGATAGCACCCTCTCAGCCACTTGCTTTAGCAATTGGTCGCCCACCAGATGACCGTATTTTTCATTAATCGATTTAAATTGATTCACATTTAAACACAACAACGCACAACGCTCGCGGTAGCGATTGCAACGACGCAAAGATTGCCCCAACCGATTCAAAAGGAGTTCCCTATTGATTAACCCAGTCAAAGAATCTTGCTGAACTTGCGATATGCTAAACGACATTAACTGATGCACTTTTATCGCGACTGCCATCATCGAAAATAGCTTTAAGGTGGTCAGCGTTTCTAAATTGAGGGGCTCAAGGCCCATTGAGGCGCAAAGACTGGGATAACCGGCTAAAGCGATCGAATTGGCATGACTGGCATCCACCTCACCAGCCTCCGTATCAACGACAACAAGAGGAGGAGCATTCGCATCATCACTCTCAGCATTTTTCACGGCGTGCCCTTTATGCTCGATAAACACAACAGGCATCGATTCAAACGCAAATAAAGTGGGGAACGACAAAACGTCAAAATTTTGATGCACGCAAACAATAGCGCAAGTTGGCGGCGAACGCGTCAAATTCTCGGCAAAATATTGCCAATCATCGAAGTAAACCCAGTGAGCGTATTCGGCTTTAAAGGGTCGAATATACTCAACCAAGGCAGATCGACTACTGGGATCATCGGTGAATACAACAATGGTTTCTTGGGAATGCTTCACGTAATACCTTATTTCACCGTGCTCAAGAGTTTGCGTCCAAAATACTGCGCCCACCTAAACAACCCAAATCTTTGTTGCCATATAGAAAAGCGGGAGAGCGAGATCAAGGCCTTTGTTGATATTAGTTCAGAGACTCTAGAACGGCAAAATCGAAGTGACCAGTGTCCATTTCCATTAAACCCTTCAATACCGCCTTTTATCCTCGAATGGATAAACGGTATTTTAAGAACATTTACTTAGCTTATTACAATCAAAACCATCATTAAGTTATTAAAACCTATAAAACATTCATTAAAACCCCTAGAAAACCCGCACTTTACGTTATAAGTAATTCACCCATCACCCCCACAATGGAGAATATTTTCTTTACAATCAATTATCTACCGCTGCTTATTCCTCTCGATTCACTTTAACTTCAAATCTATAACTCAATTGACACTTTTGCACTGTATTGATTTTAATCGATTGAAAATCAATACTCACTAATACAACTTTTAGCGCCAAAATATCTAACGGCCTTTGATTTGTCACAACGATCACTTGGAGTTCGACTTATTTATGCAAAATGGTTTATTTCTTAATAAGAAGCCACATCAAAAAGGTTTTACCTTAATTGAAATTATGATCGTGGTGGCGATCGTAACCATTTTGGCCACCATCGCACTACCGGCTTACAACAACTATATTAATCGCGGCAAAATCAAGACCGCGCAAGCCGACTTGATCGCACTGGGATTAAACATTGAGAATCGCTATCAAAGAACCCTTTCCTACCCCACAACCACGACGGCTACCACAGCAGCCATTCAATTGACCTATACCGGATGGGTTCCAGCAAGTAGCTCTAACGATTTTGCTTTTTCCACTGCAGACGCCACTGCGACCACTTATTCCGTGGTCGCCACGGGACAGTCGGGCGGTGTTAAAGATTGTGTTCTTACTCTTAAGCACGACGGTACAAAAACGCTGACCTCTTGTACCTATGGAAGTGGTTCATGGCTGTAAAGTTTGAACACGGATTTTCGTTGATAGAGTTGATGATGATCCTTGCGATCATGGCCCTTCTCGCCACGGCCGCAGCCCCTTTAACCGGTGGCTGGGTCAAAGACGCTGATCTCACAAAAGTACGCGGCAGTCTCACTCAAGCCGTTGGACGAGCAAAAGCCGCATCTCTTCGAAATTTTCGAGGCGCTCAAAGCAATGCACCCGTCGCGGCCATTTGTATTGCGAACAATACTGTCACTGTTCGAGAAGGTACGTCAGCCAATGCCCCTAGTTGTTCCAGCAATACCGGCACGGTGGTTTGGCAAGACCCGCTCGACAGTGATGTCACTATTACTTCAGGCGGTAGCGCCGTGAGTTGCTTGTGTTTTGATAACCGCGGACTGCTAACCAATAACGCTTGTACCGGCTGTTCAACAACCGGCTCCTTAACGCTAACGGCAGGATCTCATAATGACACGCTCACCATCTATTAAAACGCAAAACGGTGATTTTCTAATTGAGTCACTGATCGGCATGGTGTTGATGGCGGTGATAGGCATGGGCATCGTACATGTGTCTTCCAAAGCAGCCACCGCGCAGCGCGATATGCACCTACAAGAAATCGTCGTCAACCAACTGCGTGCCGCTTTGATTCAAAATAAAATGGGCGCCATTGATATTTGCACCACCGCTCCAGTCGTAACACTGCCTGGAGACGTCACGCTTACAGCTACCGCTCAGGGTTGCGGCTCTACCACTACAGCCACCATTAATGGAGCTGAGGTGACCAATATTCCGCGTCCCTTGTCACTCAAGGTCGATAATGCCCTGGTGGGCGGCGAAATTGTTGTCGGTGGCACATGGGAGGCAATTTAAACCATGCGTAGCACCAAGACCATAGAGCATTCAAAATCATCTCGCTGTGAATCGGGCATGTCCCTGATTGGCCTGCTGGTGGGTTTATTGATTTCCATGTTGTGTATTCTGGCAAGCTTGACCTTGTATAAGAACTTGGTCTCTGTGACTACGGGTGCCAAGGTTGATGCGCTGCACGATGGACAGTTGTCTGCAGCATTATTAATGACCCAAAAAGAAGTAATGAATGCAGGTTTTGGTATTGAAGATGCCGATGCAAGCCATGTGATCGTTAATCGCGTGGCTGCCGTACCCGGCACCTCTGCGGGTTCCATATCCGTGATCTGGCGTTACAAAGAGGGTGGCGTGTTTGTTTGTAAGCGGCTACTCGAAGACGAGCAAACCATTAACTCATTAAATTATCGAGTGCTCACCCTGACCCAAGCTACCAGTGGTTGCACCGAAACAGCCGTCTTGAACAATCTCTCTAGCTGGAGCACAGGCTCCGTTATAGGCCAATGGCCCGTGATCGGTGGCTTGGCCACCTATATCAACACCCACGAAACCCTATTCAACATTCAAACCAGTCACCGGCAATGTGCACCTTTCGGTGCCGTTACCCCGGAGTTACACGTGAGCGTGCAATTTTCTGCGCCCACTAGCGCCCAACTGAACGGCGTTACGGGTATACCAGAAAACGTTTACGACTATTGCCTTTCGAATACTTACCCTGCGAGTTAGCCATGAAAACAGAATACGCTTACACCACTCGACACGGACAACACCGCCAGCAACAAGGCATCGCTACGATCTTAATCGTCGTGCTTGTGGGCATTGCCTTAACTGCAACCAGCCTAGGTATGATGCACTCTATTCGCAGCTCTCAGGAAAAACACGTGGCCGTCAATGCCGTCACTCATGCACAGACCGGCGCATGGGCAGCGGCGGAAGCGTTACGTCGCTATTTAGTCACCCTGGAAGAAGGGGATTTAATCGCATTACCCAACACGTTTGATATCACACTGGATAGCGCTTACGGCGACATCAGTGCCAATAATGTTGTGGTCACACCCAACGGCGTGGGCGAATATCGAGTTACGGCCGACATTGTCAACATTCACAATGCTGCTCACTCTTCCGCTGCATTGGGTATCGCAGTGGACATTACCGTTCCCAATTGTGCAGCCTGCCCTGAGGCACCGGTCACCATTAACTTTAATGACGATTTGAGCATCAGCGGCGGTATTGGGCTATACGACAGTACCGGTACCGCAATAAACCTACATGTCAATGGCGATATTACCCTGGGCGGGGCTTCCATCAATCCTCTACAGGAGGTCCAGGCCACAGGAAAGGTAACACTCGGCAGCGGTGTCACGGTCGACACTATTAAAGCGAATGACGATGTGACACTGGCAAACACCGTTGTGGGCACGGTGCGTACTACAGGCGATTTATCCATGTCTGGCGGCGGCTCTATCCAATCGGCATGGGTCAATGGCCAAGTCACCAGTTCTTTTATTGGCGACAATGGCTTTATCAACGCCATTGGCGATATCACCATTAACGGTGGTCCCTACGACGGCTTAAAATCCGGCAGCACCATTACCATTTCTAACAGCGGGACGATTGACAGCGTTCAGGCCGTGGGTGACATCGCCATTGGCGTCTGGGAAAAGGTACTTAACGTTGTCGGCATGAGCAACCTAACCTGTGTGAGCAACTTCTGGGGAACCGGCGATCGACGCTTCGACAGTATCAGCATCAACGCCGCACTAAACCCCGCAACCTGCCCCACCGCGAGTGCCTTTGGTACCATAGTAGGAGGGCAAAGCAATGTGGTCACCCCCATGGCCCCAGAAGACCCTTTGACGCTCAACGCCAACGTGATCGACGTGTGGACACTTAAAAACCAAGCCAACTTTGTGTTGGAATGGGACGCTACCGTCAACCGCATAAAAGTGACCGTGAAAAATGTTAACAACATTGCGAACGACGAGGTTTACTATATTGGCAGCTACCCCGCCGGCTACAATGGCGGAAGTTATGTCGACTACCTATGTAAGACCTTTGATGCTAGCGACCGTTGCGTCACCCCAGCCGAGCCCTTGATCCCCATTTGTTTGGGTAGCTCCTTGAGTAACGGCTGTATCAGTTACAACGCAAGCACGAATACATTTACCATCTCCCCCGCCACAACACCGCCAGGTATTATATGGGTGAATGGCAATTTGTCTTTGTCCAGCGGCCACACTGCCACCACTTTTGCCGTTACGGGTAACGTACAAACATCAGGTGCTTTGTATGCCTGGGCACCCAATTATGCAGGGTATGACGAGATATGTTTGGCCAATGCAACCTCTGTGACATCAATTGACTCCAGCATGGAAGCGCAGCTAAAGGCGCGCTTCACCGATGAATTTTCGGAGCACTACCCCACCAATTTTTGCGACACTTCGGGGGACGGGACTTACACACCAAACAATACTGGCAATATCTCCTTTGTGGCGGGCGGATATGACCCCAATGGCAGTGGCGCCTTTAGCGGCGGCGATATCAACTTCGGCTCATTAACAGATATTACCGGTGCCGTATTGGCCGGCAACCTATTAAAAGCCTCAGGAGCTACCACCGTTTATGGCATGGTCACAGCCGCAGGGCAAGGCACCCGTGGTGTGGAAGACAATATAATGAGCGCAAGCCTCATCATTGACCTGAGACGAGAGAGTGCCACCTACAAACCCAAGGAACTGCCGGTAATGGGCGACAATAGTAGCCCCCCTGCCAACCCCTTAGAGAACGCTAAACTCGTCTGGGCACGTTACTTATAATAGTCCGCGAACGACAATGGCTGGCGCCTATCGTGTAATGCCGATGAATGAAGAGGTTGGTTCGCTGCGCTTCACAATAGGCGGTACACCATGCGCGCCACCACCTCCGAAAGATGGTTTAAAAATAAATTGCCGGAGTGGGTTCGATAATAGTCCGGAGCTTCATTGCCAATGGCAATCACACCTACGGGGTTGCCAAAACTGAGCACCGCCAGCGCACAAGAGCCCACTTTTTCCGCGTTGCGGCCAAACACAAAACGTTTGACACTCTCTGAGGTATTACCCATTAAACACTTGGGTCGCTTCACTTCATCGCCCAAATGACGATACAGTTCGTTTTCACTCACAAATTTCACGTTACTAATCGGTTGCGGTGCGCCCACCAATAAAATTTGGGTAAATTGCACGCCGAATTCTTTATCGAAACTGTAATGAATGGCATCCACCAAATCTCCCAGTTCATCGCACTCCAACAAGGCCAATACCAACCGTTTGGTGTGTTGGTATAAGCGATCATTTTCACGGGCGTTGCCCAGCAATTCATGCAGCTTGTTGCGCAGCTCGGTGTTGCGCTCGCGCAATACACTCACTTGGCGCTCAATAAGAGAAACCGCACTGCCACTGGGATGGGCGAGCTTCAGCGACACCAAACAATCGGGATAGCGTTCAAATAAATCTGGGTGGGCCTGCAAATAATCCAAAACGGCTTCGCGCGTCACTGTGGGTTTGTTTGACATTCGGCCCCCTTAAGTGGTCAATTCAATAGCCTTGTGGCCAGACAGCCTGAAGCTATTTTATGTTTTTATAATATTAACCCGACAATTTTTTTATGTTGGGTTAATGCGGCACAAGGAAGTGCCGTCATTGGCCGAAATGGCCAATGCAAGCCCTAAAAATACAAGGAAATTCACATATTTTTGCCAGTATTTTAAGGGTGCGCAATTCAATAGATAGGAGATCTATTGAATTGCCGGGTTAATAGCCCGACAACTTTTTTATGTTGAGTTAATACGGCACAAGGAAGTGCCGCCATTGGCCCAAATGGCCAATGCAAGCCCTAAAAATACAAGAAAATTCACATATTTTCGCCAGTATTTTAAGGGGGCGTAATTCAACAGATAGAAAATCTATTGAATTGCCAGGTTCATAAGACTTAAATATTAATCTGTCCGTGGTACACCAAAGTTGCAGGCCCCGTCATATAAACAGGTGTACCGGGCCCCGCCCATTCAATCGTGACACAACCACCGGGCAAATGGACGGCCACTTTGCTGTCTAAACGATTTTGCACAATACCACCCACCACGGCCGCACACGCCCCAGTACCACAGGCCAGCGTTTCGCCCACACCGCGCTCGTACACACGCAAATGCACAAGGTCTCTACGCTCAATTTGCATAAAGCCCGCATTCACCCGTTTAGGAAAATGTGGGTGTCCCTCTACCAAGGGTCCGAGTGCCGCCACCGGCGCACGGGTGATATCATCGACCAGAGTGACCGCATGAGGGTTACCCATGGAAACGGCCGCTATGGTTAAGGTATGCTCGGGCAATGGCAATTCGTAACTTTTCGCCTGCCCATTCGCCGTAAAAGGGATGCGCTCAGGTGTTAATTCAGGTGGGCCCATATTGACCGTCACCTGGTTATCCTTGCGAACGATTAACTCCAGTATGCCCGCTGCGGTTTCCACACGAATCACACGCTTGCCCGTCAACCGCCGCTGCCTTACAAACAAAGCAAAACAGCGTGCGCCATTGCCACAGTTTTCTACCTCAGAACCATCGTGGTTAAAAATGCGATAGCGGAAATCGCATTCCGGAGTCTCCGGTGGCTCAACCACCAAAACTTGGTCACAGCCCACGCCGAAGTGGCGATCCGCCAAAAACTTTGCCTTCTCTGGCCTCATCACAATGCGCTGACTAATAGCATCCAACATCACAAAGTCATTACCAAGCCCGTGCATTTTGCTAAACCGTATTTTCATGGGCAGACCTTAGGCGGGGATTAATGATTCGTGCGCGTAACAATCCGCGATGGACTCACGCCGGCGCACCACAAACATTTTATCGCCGTCCACCAGTACCTCGGCTGCGCGCGGTCGCGTATTGTAATTGGAGCTCATGGTAAAACCATAAGCACCCGCAGAGCGCATAACCAACAACTGGCCCTCTGTTAAATTCAGCGCTCGGTCTTTGCCAATAAAGTCCCCCGTTTCACAAATGGGCCCCACAATATCCCAGCGTTTGACCTCGGCACCGTGGCCTTGAGTCGTATCCTCAATGACCGGCACTATCGCTTGCCAGGCCTGATACAGCGATGGGCGAATATTGTCATTCATGGCGGCATCCACCACCGCAAAGTTCTTGTGCTCGGTGGGCTTCAAGTACAACACCTGCGTCAGCAACACACCGGCATTGGCCACTATAGAGCGGCCAGGCTCAAACAGCAGCGCCAGCTGCCGCCCTTCCAAACGGGTTTTAATGGCCGCCACGTAATCCGCTATGGGGGGCACCACTTCGTCCTGGTAGGTCACCCCAAGGCCACCGCCCAAATCCAAATGGTGAATCGTAATGCCCTGCGCAGCCAAGCTATCCACCAAGGCAAGCACGCGGTCTAAGGCATCCAAAAAAGGTTGGGTCTCGGTCAGTTGAGAACCAATATGGCAATCCACCCCTTTAATCTGTACACCCGGTAATGCCGCAGCTCGACGGTACACGGCCTCGGCACGGTGAATATCAATGCCAAACTTATTTTCTTTCAAACCAGTGGAAATATAAGGGTGCGTTTTGGCATCCACATCGGGATTTACTCGAAGGGAAACACGGGCCATTTTGTCTTGTGAAGCCGCCACCTGCGACAACAGTTCTAACTCACTTTCGCTTTCCACGTTAAAGCAGGCCACACCCACTTCTAAGGCACGCGCCATTTCCTCAGCTTTTTTACCCACGCCGGAAAACACAACCTTGTCGGGGTCTCCCCCCGCTTTTAATACCCTCTCTAACTCTCCCATGGAGACGATATCAAAGCCCGCCCCCAACTGCGCCAGGATATTTAACACCCCAATATTGGAATTGGCTTTAACGGCATAGCACACCATACCAGGGTGATCGCCAAGGGCATTGGCATAGGCTTGGTAAGCGTCCGTAATGGCTTTACGGCTATACACATAAGTGGGGGTGCCGTACTGTGCCGCCACATGCTGCAGGTTGACACCCTCTGCATGTAACTCGCCGGCTTGATACTGGAAAACTGACATATTGACCTACTGATCCGTAACCTGCGAAGACGCCGGAGCCGGATGCGGTTCAGGCTCCGGCATGCGTAAGGGCCCTTTCTGCCCACAGCCACACACCACCATCGCCCAGACTAAGAGCACAAGCCAACGCCTTACGCCCAAAACACCACCATCACTCAAGACCCGCAACCTCTATCGCCGTTCAAAAAGGCATGAGTATAGCGCAATGGTGGCATTTGCTCGCACCCCTAAAAGCCACCGAACGCGGACAAATGCGAACTACGGGCGTTTTTGGTACCCCTGCAGCAACCATTGCCATGCCTCCTCTGAGTAATGAAACGGCGATACGCGTGCCCGCTGCTTGCGAAAAGAACGCGCCAAACGGTCCAAATTGGCCTTCGTCCAGCCCTGCCCCATTGGTCTGAATTCAGCCTTGTCAAAATCGATCAGAAACACCTTTTTTTGATTATCCATCATGATGTTATTGGCATTCAGATCCGCGTGGTACACCCCCTGGCGATGAAACTCGGCAATGGTGTGACCAATGCTTTGCCAAACCGCTTCGGACAGAGGCTCATCCTGCAGCCACTCCACCAAAGTGCGCGCATTGGGAATTTGTTGCGTCACCAAATCGCCTCGATACAACAAGCCGCGTCGCACACAGCGGGCAGCCACAGGCAACGGCACCGGTAAGCCGCGCCCATACAGCATCATCAGTAAATGCGCTTCGCGCCACATGCGGGTACGGCCCAATCCCGTAAAAATGTAACTGTCCTTGACCAGGTGCCGGAAAGCACCGCCGCGCTGGCAGTGCCGCCACACCGCATTCAAACCGGCCACTTGCACTAACCAAGCCGTACCGCGCCCCAACCGGTTGAGGCTTGCTGAAGCGGTGTCTTCGGCGAACACATCCGCGGGGCCCTTGGGCAGTAAGGCGCTGTTATAGAGGTAATGGACCTTGTGCTCGGAGCATTTTTTAAGCAATGGTGACACCTGAGAAGTGGGAAGAAAAAGGCGGGTGAAAGGTTCTGCTCGCGATTCTACTTGGGTAGAATACCAGCCTCAACCAATGAGTCGAAGTCCATGGTGCAGTCTCCCTCCAGCCGCCCCCGATGGTTAAATACCTTGGAGGGTCGCTTTTTACGTTTTGCCGCAGGTGGTTGGGTCCCCGCAAGCTGGTATCTCCCCGAGTTACCCGACCCGGCCCCTAAGTCTGGGGACCTACATATAGAAATCGTCAGCCACTGCTGGCAATACGCCCACTTGTTGGCGCACCAGTTAAGCTCACTGGTCAATAACCCGCCCCAACGCGCTCACGTGACCATGACGGTGTTCTATAACGAGGAGGATACCGTCACACGTGAATTGCTGGCCTATTTTGGCGGCCTCGCGGTACCCCGTGTCACTTGGAACTGGCAGGTTCAAGACACATCGCACCTATTTCGACGTGCCATTGGACGCAACCTCGCCGCCAAAAACTCCAAGGCCGACTGGGTGTGGTTTACCGATTGCGATTTAATGTTTATGGCAGACTGCCTCGATACTCTGGTGACACTTCTTCAGGGGCGGACAGACCGTTTGGTGTACCCCAAAATAGAGCGCTGTACCTCGTTGCTCGCCAACAACGACCCAATGCTGCAACCCAACGCAAAGCCCGAGGTCACGCATATTGAAACCACACAATTTGTCGAATTCCCGCGAACCCGAGCCACCGGGCCGTTACAAATCACCCATGGCGACATCGCGCGCGCCTGCGGTTACTGTGAAGCGTTGAACTATTATCAACAACCTTCCAGTACCTGGTGCAAGGCCTATGAGGACCGCGCCTTCCGCTGGTTACTGCGCACCCAAGGCACACCACTCGACCTCCCTGGGGTGTATCGCATTAGACACATTCATAAAGGCCGCTATACGGGCAGCAAAACAGTCAGCGGCATTCGAGGCTCGCTCAGACGAGCGAAAGCCTGGTTTCTTGAACGCGGCAAACAACGCTCATGATCATCGGTGCACCGTGAGCCATTATTTATATCTCTGCTCTTCACCTCGCCACGTATTCATCGCTATGGGGTTGGCATTACAGTGGTCCGACCACCATCACCACCTAGTGGTCATCAACCAAAAACCCGGAAAACACAATGCCGTATTCGACACACTACTGAACGACCCACATCCCTTTACAACGACACAACTGCAAATCACTCAAAAAGGACCTTTGCGAAAAAGGCAAAGCAAACGTCAGGCGTTTTGTACACTGCGGTCTCACATAGCAAATTTACAGCCCGAACGAATATTCACAGGCAGCGACCGCCATGTAGAATTTCAATACGCCATGCACACCGCGCGTCAGTTTAAGCTTAAGACCAAAGGTTGTTATCTCGACGACGGGTCCTCCTCCTATGTGAACGCACGATATCTCCACTTTTGGCGCAGCCTAACCGACTTGACCGTCGACCATTTGTTGAAAAAGTGTTTCTACGGCACGTGGTTTCACAAGCACCTCTTATACGGTGGCACAAAATGGGTAAGTGAGTGCTACCTGAACTTCCCTCAATTTGCGCCCGAGCCGTTAAAGCAACACAAAAAAATCATTGGCTTGGCCGCCAGCACTTATACCAATGAAACGTTTCAAAACAGCACTATGCGTTTTTTCGCCTCTGGTGACGCAGCCCTACAGGCTGCGCTATCTCGGCAATACGACGCCTTTTTAGTACTTCCGCATTCTCGATTTGTGAATCATTATTTTAAAAATACCGACACCTACAATCGAATCGTCGACGAATATTTAAAAGCCTTCACATCCATCGCTGTTAAGTATCACCCAAGAGAAGATCAACGCTATTTTAAAAGCCACGCAGACATTACTGAGCTACCGGCAGAACTACCAGCTGAGATTATTTTCTCTTGGTTAAAGACCAAAATGGTGGTGGGAGATTTATCCTCTGCCGTGCTTTCTGCACTTTGGCTTTTACCGAACTGTAAAGCCGTTTGCTTAGTTCCTGCACAGCTACAAAACAACCCGTTCATCCCTTTAATCAAAAATGCAGGCGCCAACATTCACGCAATCGACTCACTGCATTAGCCATCGAAGCACAACCTCAAATGTCTTACAGTGCACGTGCAGCCATCATCAATTTGTGTTCCACATCTTGCTTAACACGCAAATAGTGTATGGCTTGCAATGGACCATCGGCATTCAATAAATGGGCGGCCGTGCTTAAATCCATGTCGGTAATGTACATGCGATAGCGCTGCCCAGGGCTGCGTTGAGATTGAATAAACTGTGCTACCGTGTAAAACACATCTTGTTGCAACTGGTCCCATAAAAAATATTGACCAAAGCATTCAAAGCTGTAAGTTAAACGGTTGTCCTCGCCTAGGCCAATCATCACCTTGACTGGGGTAACATTGGCAGCATGAATACTCGGGTTGACCACACTGGGCGTTAAACCAAGGCGCTTTTGTTTATCCAGCTTTAGCTCGTGAAATTCGATAGGATATGCACCAAGGTCCTTAAATACCGATGCAAATGGGTTACCCTCAATACGCGGCATAATATGGTTCAAAAAAACCGCAAGCGCTGTAAGCGCGTTCAACCTGGGCGAATACTCCCCGGTAAATTGTAAAAGCGAGCCTCGTTCGTCCAAGAAATACAAGCGTAAGTACGCATCCACGCGCTGGTAAAATACGTGCATGGCCTTGGCCGAGCTCCGCTTGGCAATCCACTTTAAAGGGTGGTTACTCAGGGCATAGCTATCCACCACTATGGGGCTATAGTGTTTTTGAGATTCACCCAGGTAGCGGATCAAATCCTCCAAATTTTTATGCGTGTCCACCACCAACCTTGGGCCTTTAAATTGTAACGAATGGTACTGGCTGCCCATTTCAAATAAATACCGTGTACTTGCAGGTTTTAACCCGGCGTAGTAACAACTCGCAATTTCGTCAAACCACTGATTCACCCGTTTGGCAATCACTGTCGCATGATTACTGCCCATGCACTCCACATGCAATTCTGGGGGCGCCTGGTGCGACCCCGGCATACACAACGCCACGTAGGCCTGTAAGGCAACTATCAAGGCATTACTGCCTTCATAACGGTGGCATTCCAGCTCTTGCCAACTGTTGACGGTGATCATATCCACGCTGGCAATCAGATTGTCCTCAAAACTGCCATAACGCATAGGGTCATTTCTGCCACTCAAGCGGTGAATCCCCATTTCGCTCAGACGCGAGCGAGACTCCGCGCCCACATTGAGCAGCAATAAGACGCGCAGAGGGACTGCAGACTTGGCAAAGTGCGACTGCTCTGGCGATGCCAACGGCAATGGCAGCCACTGTTGAATGCGCACCAAAGTGCGCCGCAATTGCGTCTCGGTCACATCTGGGGCCAGTGACAAATCAAATTGAATATGGCCCTCAATCACTTCATTGATATAGCACCACAGCAGCAACTCCACGGGGCCATGCGCTTGCCGAAGCGGCGAATCCATCCCGGTTTCATTGCCAAACAACTGCCATACGGATCGCCCAGCTGAGGGCTCAGCATCAAATCGACGGCTTTGCACGATTTTCAAGGGAGACTCAGACAAATCCTTCGAGATGCCTGGGTTTATCCAATCGACCTTGCCGGGCCGTTTTTCGAAGGCCGCTTGCAGTTTTCGGCCAAGAATATGCAGCTCGCGGGTTGAGATGGCACGCTCTTGCGCTTGCAATAGAGCAAACTGCTGCAAGGTTTCGTAGCTGGCATTTAATGAGCGCACCAGTGCATTGCGCTCATCGCGCACATCCGTCACCTTCCAACTGGGCCTGCGATCAAGGTTAACGATGGTGTCTTCAGACCACCCCCAATCGCGTACCAAGCCCTCCAATACAACGCGCTGCCAGGATTTCCCCAGCCGGCTGGGTTTACGTGACAGAGGCTTGTGAATTTTGAAATAAAAGCAACGGCGCGCAAACTCCAAACGTTCATGGTCGCTGCGGTGGGTCAAATACCGCTCAATGTGACGATACATGCACAGGTAGGGGTCCAGTTCATCCACATTGAGCTCACCATCATAGACTAACTGTTTGTACTCCATGGCCAAAGGCCAGCCCACACCGTACTCAGCCACGTAGGCTTCCAAGGTCAAGAGTTTTAAAACGGATTTATGCGGAGAGCTAATGGCCTTGTACAACTGCCAAACCCCCGCGCCGATATACTCGCCGGCAGGAATGTGACTCAAACCGCCAAAATCGATAGTCGTGCCGGGGCGCACGAAACGCTTATCCACCAATTGGGCGGCGTAGTTTTCGTAGTCTTCTTCACTGCTGGCGGGAATAAACCACCACAAGGGCAACCGTCCAGCCACGTGCAGTGCCGTGCGATAAAATTCGTCCAGTAGCAATGCACGCTGAGCAGAGCCGCTGGACTCGTCATCAAGGCCTAAGGTTTCGCCACGCTTAAAGGCTTCGCTGTCCATCAGAAAAAAGTGCACTTCTAAGCGCAGCTCTTCTGCCCACTTACTGATACGTTTACACTTTTCTTCTAATTCTTCACGCCCCTCTTGCGACATGCTGGGCCGATGACACAACCACACATCAAAATCACTGTGGGTGGTATGGGCAAGCGTGCCCACGCTGCCCATCAAAAATAGACTCCAAATATTGTCACTTTGATGGCCACCACTTAAACAAAAACTGCGCGCCAAACTTTTACCGCTGGTGATATCGCGCTTGCTGGGTTTGTAATCACTAATACCACAGGGTGTCGAGTGCGACACAAACCCGGGCAACATGGGATGATTGCAGTGAAACAGCAACGGCAGAGCATCCAAGAACACCTCTTGCCGATGATTAAGGGCGTTGCGCGTACGCAGCATTCGATCAGCATTAACCTGCAAAAACCGCTTTCTCAACTCAGTAATGTTGAGACGGTCCAGCCCCCCCTCAATGGGGGACACCTTGACGGGTTGCGGCAATGACATAGTGACGTGTCTTCAAAGTGTGAATAAGGGTAGCTTGGTTGCCCAGCACTCACTTGATATTAGCAGCGCAAAGGCCACGGTGCCGGACAAGGCCAATAAATGTTGATTGACGCGTCAGTCTGAGTGTTAAACGGCGCAAAATTAGATCCAATAAAACCTGCGAGGTCCGTCAAACTTCAGAAACAGATGTTTATCGCAGCAGACGATGGTAACGTATGCACACATTTTGGGGGGTGAGCTTGGCGGAGGCTCCTCTAATCATTCCGCAAAGCCCGTGCCACGGCACATTGGGCTAACCCATATAACAACAATTGCCCCCAATCAAAGGAGTTAATCATGAGTAAGTCCATGTTAATTTATGAGAATGTGGCGCCCGTCAATAAGCAGCGCCATGCCAACTGGGGCATCAAAGGTAGCGGCCTTTTTGATTTCGCCAAAGAGGTGAATTCTGTACCACTGACAGGTGTAGAATTTGCCGCCGCCTCCCTGGAGTTCACCATCGTGTTCACCAAAACCGCCGAAGGCGCCATGCCCATTGCGGTTCTCGGCGTTCGCAGCGGCGAAAACCTGTATGTGGACGATCAAGGTCAATGGCAAGCCCACTATGTACCGGCTTTTTTTCGCCGCTACCCCTTTGTGTTTTCCACATCTGACAGTGGCGAGACCTTAACCCTGTGTTTGGATGAAGCTTACAACGGTTGCTTTGAAGACGGCACGGGAGAACGTCTGTTTAAGGAAGATGGTGAAAACACCGAGTACTTAGACAAAGTCATCGCCTTTTTGCGCGACTACCAAGACCATTACCAACGCACCTTGTGGTTTGGTAAAAAACTGGAAGAGCTGGACCTATTCGAACCCATGGGCGCGCAATTCAGCACCCCGGACGGCAAAAAGGGCTCGCTCAGCGGATTTTTAGTGGTCAGTCGCGACAAATTGCGCGCACTGGAAGAAAAACAACTGGCAGAATTGGTAAAAAATGATGCCATGGAATTGATCTACCAACATCTGAATTCGCTGCAAAATTTGAAAGACACCATTCGTCGCTTGCCCGAACTCAAAACCGCAGAAGTCAGCGCTTAGCGCACGGTTTTTAAAGAGAGTCTCGAGGCTTTCTCACAAGCCTCTCGCAACCTCCCCGCGCTTAAAGGCAACGCTAAGCGCGGGGGCTGTCTCTAGCGAACCGTCACCTCGCGTTTATCCAGATTCCCCGCCTCGTCCACCACCACAATTTGATACATCCCTGGGTCGGCGAGCGTCAGTAAAGGCGATTGCGCTGTAGGGGTACCACCCAGTGACTGTCCATTCACATACCAGTGGTATTGCCCCTCTCCACCTGCGGCCTGTAAGGGCAATGTCAGGGCGGTGGCTTGATTGCTGGGCGCAGTCACAACAGTCCCTGGGGGCATACCATCAATGGTTAAAGGCGACCAAGTAACCGCTCGCGGCTGACAGCCCTCGGCCAAGTTCGGCACTTGGGTTCGACGACGCCAAGCCCGTGGCAACCAGGACTCCAAGGCGCTCGGCCAAAGGGCCACAAGATGGGGCTCCGCGCCCTCGCGGGCGCAATGGCCATTCACCCGCTCCCCCGCCACCGACCAAAAGCGCAAGGGGTTTTGCATCGCCGCGGCTTCTGGGTCAACCAAAGTATTGGGCGCCACGGCATCAATCAACCAGGCTTCACGGCGCTGATGACAAAAGCGCTCGGGCTGCAAGGTCGCGTGTCCACCCAAGGGCCAGCAGATGGCTGCGCGTGCCACACTTTGGGGGCGTGAAATCTGCGCGGCGCCAACGCCTAAGCTGTCAGCAATTTCGTGTAACAGAGGCCCCGCTGCTGTACGCCCGGTATTGTCAGCGCTAAAACTGCCGTCGGGCCTACCCACCCACACCCCGATGGTTACATTGGCATCCAAACCAATGGCCCAAGCATCGCGCCCACCAAAACTGGTTCCAGTCTTCCAAGCCAAACGCGGTCCCTTGGCGAGACTACTCACCGCCCGTAAGGCACCCGGACGCGGCACATTACGCAAGATGTCTTGCACCACCCACGCAGCCCCCTCACTCATAACATAACGCCCCAGTGGCCGCTTCAACGGAGGTACATCAGCAGTGAAATGGTACTGCAGAGGGCGCGTCACCCCCCCATTGGCAAATGCCGTATATGTGGCCACCAAGGCCTCCAATTGCGTGCCTGCGCCACCCAAAATCAGCGACAAATTGGGTTTCCCCCCGGCAATAGCAAGCGTTAAACCGGCATTTTGTAAACGCGCAGCAAAGGCATCCGGGCCGTACTGGTCCAAGAGCGTCACCGCCGGCACATTCAGCGAGCGCTGCAGCGCCTCGGCGGCACTCACCGGCCCCACAAATCCCCCGCTAAAATTTTGTGGTCGGTACCCTTCCCAAGAGAGAGGTACGTCCGCCAGTAAGGACTGCTCGTGAATCAACCCCGCCTCAAGCGCCAAACCATACAAAAAGGGCTTTAAAGTGGAACCGGGTGAGCGCGTGGCGGTCACCATATCTACGTGACCAAAGCGTTCTAGGTTGCCAAAATCCGCCGTACCCACATAGGCCTTCACTTCACCGGTGCGGTTGTCCACCACCAGCGCTGCCGCAGAGGTGCGGGGAGGAGATAGGGTGAGCGCTGACTGTAATATTCGCTCCACACTCAGCTGCCAAGCTCGATCGATGGTGGTGTGGATCACCGCTTGATGGGACTGCTTCGCCAAGCGCCTGGCCAACAAGCCCGCATGCGGTTCAATACGGTGATGCGCCGCGGCCACCCCTTCGAGCTTGGCCTCAATCACGGTTTGCGCATCCCAAACGTCGAAAGCCACCAGGCGGTCTAAGACTTTATTGCGCGCCAGCAGGGCGGCTTTCGGGTGTAGGTCTGGGCGCAACCGCGTGGGGCTTTGCGGCAGCACTGCGAGTAGGGCCGCTTCCGCGCGGGTAAGATACTTGGCCGGCTTGTTGAGGTAAGTAAAGCTCGCCGCTTGAACACCCTCGATCATGCCGCCAAAAGGTGCAATATTGCAGTAAAGTGTGAGAATTTCACGTTTACTTAGGTGCCACTCCAATTGTAAGGCGCGCAGCATTTGGTAGAGCTTACCCGAGAGGGTTTTGCGATGCGGGTGTAGCAGCCGCGCCACCTGCATGGTAATCGTCGACCCACCAGAAATCGGCCGGCCATGCACCGCCATTTGCCCCACCGCGCGTACCATGGCCAAGGGGTCAACCCCAAAATGCCACCAAAACCGACGGTCCTCAAAGGTCAACAGGGCTTCTAGATAGTGCGGTGATACGGACTCTAGCGCCACTTGATATCGCCAAACTCCCTTGCGATCGGGGAAGGCACGCAAGGGGTGCCCCTCTCGATCAGTCACCACCTGCGCGTAGTGCTGGTGGTGCTCTGGCAGCGCCAAGGGGTATTGTGCATCCAACCACTTAAGTAGGACGCCTGCACCGAGAATCACCGACCCTGCAATCAACACCCCCCGTAGGTACCACGGCAAAACCATCACCCGCCGCCACCATCCAGACCCACGCCTAAACAAAGCTATGGCCTCTTAGGGGCACGAGCAGGCTGCACCACTTCAAGTACCCCCTCGGATTCGCTCACACCGCGAATATCGGGGCGGTACATATCTTCAGCCAAGGCTGGCGGCAGTTGAAAAACCCCAGGCGTTACCGCGCGCACCAGAAAAAAGACGTGGCTGGCTCGCCCTTCGGCAAGGTCTAGAGCAGCCACGTATCGGTCATCGCGAAATTCCTCGTAAACCAGCTGTGTCGAGGCTTTTAAATGGGTAATGGACTCACCGGCCACCTGAAAATCTTCTAAGGCTATGGCGTGGTCCAGATTTTGGTTTTCCAACTCAAAACCCGCGGGCAGTAAATTCACCACCAAGGCATCGGGCACACGCTCATGCGCACTCAGCGCCAAATGCACCACCAAGAGATCACCCACCTTGGCTCGGGCAGGTGTGGTGAGCTCACCTTTAACGGTGTACCAATTGCGCGCAAGGTGAATACCTTCATCACTGGCAGGCGGTGGCGTACGGGTGTAGCCGTTCAAGGTCGCTTCCACAAATAGGGGTTCCGCATGCTGGGAGGTGAGCGTCACACCCGCGCCGAGCGCCTCAGACGCGAAGCCTTTTTGCCAAAGCCCTTTACTGGCAATGGCCTGTGCAGGCTTATCGCCCACCTGCCACTGGCCTGCCCAAGCAGCTTCGGCCTTTGCCCCCAATGCCAAGCCAGCCAAAAATAAAGCCGTGCGCTCCTGAGTACTCAACCAGCGCCGCCCACGAGTTTCGTCGCGCAATACCACCGCCAAAGCCAAAGCCTCAGGCACCTGCACCTTGTGACTTAGCAGTAAGTGCACCATCTGTCCCAAATCGCGAATACCACTACCGTAATCCCCCAGGTATTCTCTTTCACCAGGCCGCCATTTCAGGGCCTCGTCCATCGCTGCTTGCGAGGTTTTTAAATCGCCGGCACTGCGCAAGGCCAAGGCCAAATGCAACTGGGCCAACCCGGTTTTAGCATGTTTGAAATCACGTTGATACAGGGTACGCAAGGCTCCAAGCGACGCCTGATTGGCTTGACTGAGCACATAGGCAGCAAAGGCCCGCGTGGCAAAGGCATAGTGTTTTGGGGCTTCACTCCAGCGCGCACGGCTAAGCGCACCTGCACTGCTCAAATAAAACTGCAGGCGCTTTAGGCTTGCCGACAGTAGGTCTTCGGGCACATCGGCACCTTGGTTTTGCGCATTCAACAAAAACTGGGTGGTATAGGCGGTCAACCAGTGTTCTTCCGGGCTGTGTTTGCCCCAAAGCCCAAATCCCCCTCCAGGGCGGCTAAATTGACTCAGTCGGTCGACACCCGCTTGAATACGCTTTAATCGCTCTGCGTCACTGAGGCGTGACAACCCCATTAGCGCCTGCACTTCGCGACTGGCATAGGTTAGGGGCTCGGCTTTACTGGTGGTTTGCTCCAAACAGCCGTAGGGATAGCCCAGAAGATGCTGCAGGTGTTCCGCCGCATTCAGGTTAACAAAAGGGCTCACCTGCATAGCCCCTTGCAGGGTTGTTGGAATGACGTCGGCAATCGCCTCGGCAGACAGGGTAAACGTCTCGCCGTTTTGCAACACCGGTTGCCACTTGTGAGTCACCGCAGGGTAAGCCGGGCGCACACCCAAATGCCATTGACGCTTTAGCGACCCGCTGTGTGTACTATTCAGTGTTAAATCGAGAGTACCGACACCATCCACGTCTGAGGCTTCTAGCGGGAATTCAAGCGTGGCCTTTTGCTTGGGCGCAAGGCTTAAGGTGCGCGCGCTCAGGGCTGGATTCGTCAAAGCCACCGCACCGCTCACGTCCAGAGAAAGGTTTAAAGTCTCCTGTTGCTCGGTCATATTTTGCACATCCAAGGTGGCGACCGCACGATCGCCAAAGGCCAAAAACCGCGGCATGGCAAGCTCTGCTACGATGGGGGCTGCCACCGTCAACTCCGCTTCGGCATGGCCGTATTGGCTGTCGTTAAAGGCCAGCGCCATCAATCGCAAACGGCCATTAAAATCGGGCAGTGGCAGGGAAATTTCTGCGCGACCTTCAGCGTCAAAGGTCTGTAACCCCGAAAACAGGGACACGATCTGCACCTCGGCATTGGGCTGCTGACCTCCACGGGTTAAATCGGCATCCCCCCCGAAACGCTCTTTCGCTGTGCGATTATTGTGATACTCAATCACCTCGGCATACATATCTTGCAATTGGGCTGTGTATTGCCGCTTGCCAAAAAAATGTTCAAACGCATCCGGCGTTTTAAAATTACTGATGTTTAACACCCCCACATCCACTGCCGCCAGGGTTAAGTGCGTACGCGCGTGGGGCACCCCAAGCGATACCGGCACGGTTAAGGTTTGATTCGGGCGTGTGGTCTCGGGTGCCTCCAAGGCGAGTTGCAACTTTCGAGCACTTCGGTCTAAAGGCAAGTGCAAAAGCCCCAAGCTGCGCTTGGGCGTTATCCGAGTTTTGTCGCCAATGGGCTCCACCATCATCGCCGTTACATAAAGGTTATGTTCACGCCATTCGGGGTCGATGGGTATGTTCACCAATACCCCTGTCTTGGAGGCCATCACAATTTGACTCCAAAGCGGTCGATCGCCCTCCACCATCACCAGCACCTGTCCTGCCGAAGGGGGTAGAATTTTGAGCTCGGCGGTATCGCCCGATTGATAAGCCGGTTTATCCAACGCCAGGTTGATCACATCGGGGCGGGCTGCCGTTTGATTTTGCGCGTTCTTCCAGTCGTAGTACCAGTCATACCCGGCGAAAAACCGTACACTGGACACTCGCCCCGAGGCTGCATCCTTAACCTCCAAACGGTAGTGCCCCCAGGTCACAGGAACATCAATGGCGGTGGCACTCGCATCGGTAAGCGCCACGGTTTGTTCAAATACCGGAAATTCCTTTTCCGTCCAGCGCCAATGCCAACCCTCGTGATCGTTGTATTCCCAAAAATATTGCCGATCTTCTTGAATCAGGCGGACTTCTGCTGCGGCAAGTGCTCTAAGTTCACCCGTGGCCGTCGCGTTGATCAGATCAAAACGCACCATCGATTGTGCTTTGGGATTTGTACCCTCAGCAAAACCGGGTCGAATGCCGATTAAGGTCTCGGCCGGCCACAGTAAAATGGAATGTGCTCGGGTCACGGCGCGCCCACCGCTTTCGTAAACACTCGCGGTGACCTGCGCCTTAAGTGGACTTTGTGCAGCCTGCCAGTTGGATTCCACACGCCACTGCCCTGTGCCCTCGCCATCCAAGGCAATGTCGTTGAGTTCCCTGTAGGCCAAAAATTGGTCCTCCAGCACATGCCCAAAGTGATAGTCCGGCAATGCGGGGATGGGCTTTTGCCAAAGCTGCATGCGTACAAAGGCGCTGGCGCGGTTGCCCGCAGCAGGCGCACCGTACAAGTATTCACTTTGAATGGGCTGCACCAAAGGTGCGCTCATGTCTGTGTGTTGTACGGGGCTTTGGTCACCACCAAGCGTGACTTTTAAGCGCTCGGGCAAAAACTCTTCCACTTGAAAGCGATAACGCACAGGGGTTTTTAAGGCGCCGTGCACCTCCAACCACCAAGTTCCAGTGGCGGCATCTTGGGGAATCATCCATTGGTATTGGTAGTAACCTTGCGTTTGCGCGACCCACTTAAAGCTTTTGACTTTGGTACCATTGGGACTGCGAATATCGGCACGCAAAACCGGGGCACTGCCAAGCAAGCCGTCACCATCGCGCAGCAATCCTGCAAAGGTGACGGCTTCACCCGGGCGATACAAGTCGCGCGGTCCATAAACAAAAAGCGCCTGCGGCAATTGCGGCCGCGTACCAAGCTCAAACTCCGACAAATCCAAAGTGCTGTGCTGCAAATCCAAAAGGGTCAACTGTTGTGCGTCAGTGGCCACCAAACTTTGCGCAGCCTTGGGCGCATCTACCAGCACCGCGCCCTCAGCATTGGTGGTGGCCTCAACCAGCACCTCGTTTTTACGGTTGAGGAATGTCACCTTTACGTTCGCCAACACTTGGCCCGTAGTGAGCGAATGCGTCTGTACTTGCCATTGGGTTGGGTATTGGCGCACTTGCAAGCCAATATCGGTGCGCGTAAACCAAGTGATTTTAGGTTGATTGTACTGCCCGGGCTTACGCATCACCGCCAAATACACGCCGGCAGATTTCAGCGCGTCAATGGACTGCAGGGGAATATCCAAAGTGGTGCGCCGGTTGGGTTCGGGCTTTAAATCAAAACGCGCGGTGTACACCAATTCACTAAGCTCTGCCAAATAAGCGCTAGCCCAACTGGAATGGCCATAGCGTTGGGTACGCTCTATAAACTGCGCAAGCTGGTCGTCCTTGACCCTAAAAAAATCCATCTCCACAGCATCAACATTCACGCTCACCACAGGTAACCCCGCAGCATAACCCAGAGGCAGCACCGAGCCTTCAGAGGCAAAATTGACCGATGCCTTGAGTGCGGCCAGCGTCACCTGGCTGGTGTAATCAGCTGCCAGCGCCTCGCCGTTTTGCGCCAATAGCCCCGCGTGAATACGCACCGAGTAGGTTTTCTCAGGCTCTGCCCCCATAAACCAGGCTTTTTTACCGGAGTCGTCAACCACCCAAGCGCCGGCTACCGAGCCGTCAGCCTGATTACTCACTGAAAAATAGGGTTGGATATTTTTGTCGGTGGCCAGAGGGCGTGAAAAGGTCACCGCAATCCCACGCTTACCGTCCCACTCTCGTTCAGAGACGTCTAAAATGTTCAAAAAACCCGGCTGTAGATCTTGTCGGGTTGACGCAGTCTCGGTCTCGACTGACGACAGGGGTAGGTTTCCTACCAACGGCTCCTCCGCAGGGCCGCAGCCCGCCAAGCTCATAAGCCCCACCCAAAGCCAGACCCCAAAACCCCTGCGCAATGTCCTCATAGCCCAACCTCCTCAATCAGTAAAAGTGTCGCACTTGTGAATAAAATGCCCTCATCTAGAGCTTACGGGGTCAAAATGTCTTCGAGCGGATCAATTGTGGCCAATTGTGGCAAACCACTTCGGCGGCCCCTCAGGTGAGCGTCAACACAAAGGTGCACCACAGGCAATAACAATAGGGCTTACAGAGAAAGGCATTCCACCGGCTTTGAGTCAATCGCCACATCATCCACCCAAATCACACGTGGTTTGGCATGATCGTGATACTGCTCAATACCGATTTGAATGAACTGGAAGTATTCAGGTCCGAGCCATTGCCCCATCTGCGTGTTCGGGTCGATACAGCCATCCCCCTTTTGGGTGGTATTGACCTGCTCAAGGGGCTTACCAGCCAGCCACATGTACGCGCGGTTTCTGCGCGCGTCAAAATGCCACTGCACACACACCCATTGATTGTGGGGCACCAAATATTGGGGGGAGGCGGCATCTTCTGGCTCTGTTTGATTCCAACAATCGGTCAACCAGTCGGTTTGCCCCTGACCATTGTCATGCTTAGTGTCATAGTTGCTAAACAGGTGGTCATCACGACCATCCACTCGAACCCTTGTCATCACTTCGGTACCCGACGGCGCGCCGGACTGTACCGTCGCCGGCCCCACCGCTTGAATCAAAGTAAAATCGCCGCCCTTAGCGCCATCGGAGGACACTCTCACCATAGCGCGTCCAAAATGTTGTTGGGCCAATGGGCTGTCGGGTTGCAGTTGAATCTGCAGGGCGTGCAGTTCAAACCCCTCGCCGGGACTTTGCACTTTCAATGCAGTACGACCACTGAAGGCGTGTTCGGTTTGCTCTTGCACGTTGCCAATCATGCTCGTGGGCGGGTTTTGAGGGGGGGATTGCTCAAAATCCCAAGTGTAATGGTGGGTGTCGGTCGCGCAACCACTCAACACCCCAACGCAAATGCCCGCTGCAATCAGTTTCCTACCACATTCCATATCCAGCGTTGCTCGTCTTTGTTGTTTATTATGGTTTTTGTGTCGTTGCGCTGTTTATTGTATTTACCGAGGTATTGTATTTACCGAGGGTCGATTACCTAGAGTCAACGCCTTGCGCTCGGCCGTCCAAGCTTCCGTACAGCACAGTAAGCCCTCGCCAACAGAAGACCGTCGAGTGCATTTTAGCTCATCGCAGCCAAACCTGGATCAGGGGCGCGCAAAGCATTCGGAGGGGCATCGCACAGCAAATATCGCCGCACATGGCAGCGCCTTTAGGTTCCCCTCGACTTGCCGAACGTCACTGGGGAAACTTGGCCTTTAAGGCCTGCTCAACCGCTTGCGGCACAAACTTGTAAACATCTCCATTCAATGAGGCGATTTCACGCACTAGAGAAGAGGATATAAACGACAAATGCTCAGCGGGGGTTAAAAACAAGCTCTCCATATTGGGTGCCAACGCGCGATTCATATTGGCAAGCTGGAATTCGTATTCAAAGTCCGAAACAGCGCGTAAACCACGTACCACAGCGTAGGCCGCTTTCTCCTCCACCACATTCGCCAACAAGCCATCAAACCCGCAAACTTCCACATTATCTAAGTGTGACAGCACCGATTCACACAGAGCAACGCGCTCGTCGAGGTCAAATAGGGGTTTTTTACGAGGGCTGGCTGCCACTGCCACCACCACCGTATCAAACAGGTGGCTGGCACGCTGCACCAGGTCGATATGGCCATTGGTAATGGGGTCAAACGTCCCAGGGTATACCACGCGTTTTGTAAGACCGTGGGTCATATCCTTTCACCTTAGCGGGTTTTCAAAGAATTGGCGGGCATTATACCTTAAGGGGTAAGGTGCTATCTTGCACACCATTGGAGCACACAGCCTCCTGGGGTCACGGCACCCGGTAAAGCGTGAATGTTACATCGCCACTGGTTTTCGTGCGGTGCAGTTGCCAGCCACTGGGCACCGCCAGCGCACGGGTTTTGGGGGTTTCCACGTACACCCAGGCGTCTGGGCTTAAGCGACCCTCCAGCGCCTTGAACACAGGCTCCCAAAGTGCTTCTGCAAAGGGGGGGTCAATAAATACGCCATCAAACACCTCCCCCTCGCGCGCCAGAACATTGAGCGCAGAATCCGCCACGATAGTGGCACCCGTGGCATTTAAAGTTTGTGCATTCAAACGCAATGCTTTTAAAGCCTCATTGTTCACTTCGGCCATCACACATGTACTCGCACCACGGGAGAGCGCCTCAAATCCCAGTGCACCCGAGCCGGCAAAAGCATCTAGACACCTGCAGCCAGGTAACAGTGGCATTAACCAATTGAACAGCGTTTCGCGAATGCGGTTGCCAGTGGGGCGCAAGCCCACTGCATCGGGAAAGGACAGGTTACGGCCACGCCATTGCCCAGCAATTAACTTCACCCGGCAGGCGGCATTCGAATTTTTGTTGCGGACTCTTGGCAATGGCTTCTCTTAATTGTGCGGCACTAATGGTAGGATACAGCCAATTTTAATCGCGATACTGTGCCTATGTTATTTTTTAGACGCAACAAAAAGAACCCCAATCCTCAAGCCGAGCCCACGCCCTCTGAGGTAGACGCCGACGCCGTGGCTGAAATAACGCCACAAGACCTCGCCCTCGGCGAAGCCGAAGACGCGGTTTCTGCCGCCACGGCCAAAGCATCAACAGCAGAGCCGCCACAAGAAGCTGCACAAAAGCTCCCCTCAGCAGAAACCACCACGCCCAAAGAACAGAAAAAGCCCGGCTTTTTTGCTCGCCTTAAACAAGGATTGTCGCGCACCAGCGCACAGTTTTCCGAAGGCTTGGGCACCCTGTTGCTGGGTAAAAAAGCCATTGATGACGAACTCCTAGAAGAACTGGAAACACAATTACTGATTGCCGATGTCGGTGTAGACGCCACCGGTCAGATCATCGACGCGCTCACCGCAAAAGTAGCGCGCAAACAATTGACCGACTCCGACGCGCTTTTTGAGGCCTTGCAAGCCGAACTAGAAGCTCTCCTCTCACCGGTGGAAGCCCCCTTGGTTGTGAGTAAGACTCAATCCCCTTTTGTGATTTTGGTGGTGGGCGTCAATGGTGTTGGCAAAACCACCACTATCGGCAAACTCGCCAAGCGCCTGCAAAGTGAAGGCAAATCTGTGATGCTGGCGGCGGGAGACACCTTTCGTGCCGCGGCAGTAGAACAACTACAAGTGTGGGGCGAGCGCAACGATGTGCCCGTGGTAGCGCAGCACACAGGGGCCGACAGCGCCTCGGTGATTTTTGACGCCATTAGTGCTGCCCAGTCACGCGGCATTGATGTGGTCATTGCCGATACTGCCGGTCGACTGCATAACAAAAGTCACTTAATGGAAGAACTCGCCAAGGTTCGCCGGGTGATGGGCAAACTGGATACCACCGCACCTCATGAAGTGTTGTTAGTGTTGGATGCCGGCACCGGACAAAATGCCGTAAGCCAAGCGGACCTGTTCAAACAAACAGCAGGGGTCACAGGCCTCGCCCTCACCAAGCTCGACGGCACAGCCAAGGGCGGGGTGATTTTCGCGCTCACGCAAAAACACAATCTCCCCGTGCGCTTTATCGGTGTGGGTGAAAGCATCGACGATCTGCAAGTGTTTAAAGCCAAGAGTTTTGTGAACGCCCTATTTGGCAAACCCGACAGCTAGTGTGCAGTCTCAAATAGATCGCGGGAATAGGTCGTTCACAGCAAGGCGCGACTCGCAGGTAATGGTGGCGCCCTTGGCAATAGGTGGAACGAAGCGATGAGCGTTTGGAGAGATTCCCGAAGGGTGAGCGACCAGCGGGAGGTCTGTATCATGTGCGCCAAAGTATCAATGGCCGCCCATCTATTTGTGCAATCTATTTGAGACAGTACACTAGCACCCATGATTGAATTTCGCCACGTTGCCAAACGCTACCCCGAGGGACATGACGCTTTAAAAGCCCTGTCACTCCACGTCACGCGCGGTGAAATGGTGTTTTTAACCGGCCACTCGGGAGCCGGTAAAAGCACACTGCTCAAATTGATCATGCTGATGGAGCGCCCCACCCGCGGCGATGTGATTGTGGCTGGGCGCAACTTGCAAAAGCTGCGTGCCAGCCAAATTCCCTTTCACCGCCGCCAAGTCGGCGTGGTGTTCCAAAACCACCAACTGCTGTTTGACCGCAATGTATTCGACAATGTGGCTCTGCCGTTGCAAATCGCGGGTTACCATAACCGTGAAGTGGGCCGGCGGGTGCGTGCCGCACTCGACAAAGTGGGGCTACTCGATCGTGAACGCGTCAACCCCATGACCCTGTCCGGTGGCGAGCAACAACGGGTGGGCATTGCTCGTGCCGTGGTCAATAAACCAGCACTGCTATTGGCCGACGAACCCACCGGTAACCTCGACCCCAAACTCTCCGCAGAGATTATGAGATTATTCCAGCAGTTCAATGATGTGGGGGTCACCGTACTCATCGCCAGCCATGACTTTGGCTTGATTAATTCTCTGCAAAAACGTGTACTCACGCTGGATCAGGGCGAGCTTGCTCACGATGGGCTGTGGACATGAGGCGCGACGAGAGGCGCACCGCGCGCGGTGCAAAAAGCCACAACACCGGCTACGGCGACATGATCCGCGCCTGGCGCTTGCACCACCAGCATTCGGCCAAGCAATCCTTACTGCGCCTAGTCAAAACTCCCATCCAAACCCTCATGACCGGACTGGTCGTGGCCATTGCCCTGGCGCTGCCGGCCACCTTGTTATTGACCATGCAAAACATCGAGCGTTTGGGCGAGCGCTGGGATGCCACCCCCAAAATCAGCGTATTTTTGCATGTGCGTGCCAAGGAAGCGGCCATCAATCATCTCAAAGCCGCCCTTGAACAGCGCGCAGAAGTGCATACCGTGGAGTACCTCTCGCCAGAGGCCGCCCTCGCACAGTTTCAAGCGCAATCTGGCTTCAGTGACGTGCTGAATGGCTTAGAGGACAATCCCTTGCCGCCCACACTAGTGGTTACACCTTCGGCCACGGCACGTACCACAGCGCAGTTTGCTGAGCTCACCGAATGGCTGCAGGCTTCCCAAATTGTGGACAGCGTGGAATACGACATGGCCTGGGTCAAACGCCTACGCGCGATGATGGCGCTCGGTCAAAAATTGGTCTTGGCGCTCGCCTCACTGTTGGGTCTTGGGGTATTACTGGCCATTGGCAATACCGTACGCCTGGCCATCGAAAACCGCAAAGAAGAAATCATCATCATCAAGCTGGTGGGCGGCACCAACGGCTTTGTGCGCAGACCTTTCCTTTACAGTGGTATTTGGTACGGTTTATTTGGTGGGTTTTTAGCCTGCCTTCTGGTGGCCATTGGGTTTGCGAGTCTGCAAGGTGCCGTGGCCGACTTGGCGAGTGCCTACTCGACGCGTTTTCAACTGGACAACCTCGGTGCCCGCGAAGGGCTCGCCCTGCTGGGAGTGAGTATGGTACTCGGCTGGCTAGGCGCGTGGCTCGCCGTGGGCCGCCATCTGCATCAAATCGAGCCTCGCTAGGCTTGCGATTGACAGCCAAATCACCCGCTCAACAGGGAACTTCGTCACAACCGGCGCATCCAAGATTTGCATTCGGGGGATCTACCCCAAAGTTAAACCTCTTGGCGCGTGAGTCACCCCTTTTTGGCTAGCCTCAAACGGCCACGAATGCTACACTTTGACAGCTTTATTGACTATTTTTGGAGGAAATCTATGGGTACCAACCTACTGCCTAAGGATGCGCTGTCGCCAGGTCAAAACCTGAATGCGTACATCCAGGTTGTCAACGGGTTCCCAGTGCTCTCTGCAGAAGAAGAGAAGGAATTGGCAGAGGACCTTTACTACCGCAATGACCTTGAAGCTGCGCGCCGCCTGGTCATGGCGCACCTACGCTTTGTGGTCCACATCGCCAAATCCTACTCCGGCTACGGATTATCCCAAAGCGATTTAGTGCAAGAGGGTAACGTGGGCCTGATGAAAGCCGTTAAGCGTTTCAACCCCGAAAAGGGCGTGCGCTTGATTTCTTTCGCCGTCCATTGGATCAAAGCCGAGATTCACGAATTTATTCTGCGCAACTGGCGCATCGTCAAAATCGCCACGACCAAAGCCCAGCGCAAATTGTTCTTCAACCTGCGTGGCCAAAAGAAACACCTCGGCTGGTTAACCCTGAACGAGGCCAAAGCCGTGGCCGCAGATTTAAACGTGGATGTGAAGCACGTGCAGGATATGGAAGGCCGCTTGTCCGCCTTTGACGCGGGTTTTGACGCCGGCGCAGATGACGACGACGACACCGCCTTTTTGGCTCCAGCCAACTACCTGGAAGACCGTCGATTCGACCCCGCCACGCTAATGGAAAACGCCAACTGGACAGAGACCTCCGTCAACGGCTTGGAAGTCGCGCTGGAGCAACTGGATGATCGCAGCCGTGACATTTTGCAAAAACGCTGGCTGAATGACAACAAATCCACACTGCACGATTTGGCCGCAGAATACGGCGTCTCTGCCGAGCGCATTCGCCAACTGGAAAAGAATGCCATGAACAAAATCCGAGTGATGATGGAGGCCTAAGCAGCCTTACCCCATCATCCCAAAGGCCGCGGTAACGCGGCTTTTTTTATGGGCCGAACCCGCTTAGGCATTGGATACATAAAACGATGACACCCCACTACGCCGGTATCGACGCCGGTGGCACCACCTTTAAATGTCTACTCGCAAGCGGGCCAAAGGCGCTGCTGGCCGAAACCGCCATTCCCGTAACCACTCCCAATACCACACTCGCCGCCTGTGCGGACTTTTTCCGAGAGGCGCAAGCACAATACGGGCGCACGCAAGCACTTGGCCTCGCTTGCTTTGGCCCCATCGATTGTAAACCTCAGTCTCCCCGCTACGGCACCATTACCAGCACACCTAAGCCAGGCTGGAGTAACACCGCGATAGTGGCATTCTTTGAAGCTCAGCTCGGCCTCCCCATTGGCTTCGACACCGATGTGAATGCCGCATTATTGGCCGAGACGCAATGGGGGGCGGCCGAGGGCCAGCAAAATGCCCTTTATGCCACAGTGGGCACCGGCATTGGCATGGGCGCGATGGTGGCGGGCCAACGGCTGCACGGCGAACTCCACCCTGAAGTGGGCCATATGCGTGTGGCCCGCCAAGCGGGTGACACCTTTGCCGGCGTCTGCCCTTATCACACAGATTGCCTTGAAGGCCTAGCATCAGGCCCGGCGCTTACCGCCCGTGCCGGGCAGCCGCTCGAGACCTTGGCGAACGATCACCCAGTGTGGGACACCGCTGCCTATTATCTGGCAAGCCTTTGCTGGAATGCGGCGGTGCACTATGCACCCGCCAAAATTGTACTCGGCGGCGGTGTGATGCAGCGCCACCATTTGCTGCCCCTCATCCGCAGCGCCTACCAATCATTGAATAACGGCTATCTAACCACTACCCCAGACCATGCCATTGTTTTGGCCGGTCTCGGTCCGCGAGCTGGTGCATTAGGCGCCATCGCGCTGGCACAAAATGCGAGCACCCAAAAACATGCATGACCCCCTATTGTTTTGGATAATTCTATTCGGTGGCGCGAGCATTTGGCTCGGCTTAAAACTTTGGCAACGGTTTAAACGCGCACAGGCTCTGCAGGCACCCTTCCCTGAAAATTGGCTAACCATCCTCAAAAACCGCTTGCCGCTTTACGACAACCTGCCGCAAGTACAACAACAAGAATTGCAAAATCACATCAAGCCCTTTTTATTCGACAAAACTTTTGTGGGTTGCGCAGGCTTAGAGGTGACCGAGGAAATGCGCGTGACCATCGCCGCTTGCGCCTGCCTGTTGTTGCTCAACCGGCAAACTTCCGGTTACAAAAAAGTGCGTTGGATTTACCTTTACCCCTCAGAATTTGTCGTTCACCACAGCGTACAAGACGCCGCTGGGGTGGTAACCGATGGCAAGCGCCGTTTGGTGGGTGAAGCGTGGCACAACGGTCGCGTCATTTTGTCCTGGGATGATGTAGCCAAAGGTGTTTATGACTTTAACGATGGTCGCAACGTGGTCTTACACGAGTTTGCCCACCAACTCGACGGCGAATCCGGCAACACCAACGGCGCACCACTGCTATACAGTCGTGGCGCTTACGGCAGCTGGGCCACGATCATGTCACGCGAATACAACAGCCTGCGCGAGCACGCCTATTTTGGCAAAAAAACCATTTTAGATACCTATGGCGCCACCAACCCTGCAGAATTTTTTGCGGTGGCCACCGAAACCTTTTTTGAAGAACCCGACGCTCTGGCCGAGGAACATCCCGAGCTTTTTGAAGAGCTCAAAAACTATTATCAGAACGACCCGCGTGAGTGGCATAAGCCTCTAAAATCATCGACGCTCAATAAAAACGCGCCTTCTTCCAAACCCAGTTCCGCCAAATCTCAATAGGCAACCCTTCTCGTGGTCAGATTTATTCATCCCAAGCGCGGCAGCGCCAAGCATCGCCAACCGCCCTCGCCATTATTGGGTAAAACCATCACCGGGTTCGTCACCGATTTAGGCGCCCAGGGACACGGCATTGTGACATTGGAGTCCGGCGAAAAGGTTTTTGTCTCCGGCGCTTGGGAAGGCGAGCATATAAAGGCCAAAATCACCCATCAAAAACAAAAATTGCTGTTTGCCAAAACACTCGAAGTGCTCACACCACACCCCGACCGACACGAGCCGCCCTGCGCGCACCACACAGCCAAACCCAACGCTTGCGGTGGCTGCCCATGGCTGTTTATGAGCTACTCTGCGCAATTAGCCGCCAAACAAAAACGTGTGGCCGCAGCGCTTGCGCCGCTACTGACCTCGAGCGCCATATTACATCCCATTTTGGGTGCCCCCAACCCGCTGGGTTATCGCCACCGCGCGCAATTCAAAACCGATGGCCAAACGCTCGGTTTTTTAAGCGCGCACTCCCATCAATTGGTGAGCATCGATGATTGCCAAGCGCTCACAGAAGGTGCGAACCAACAATTGCATCGTTTGCACCAACAATTACCCAACTGCGAATGGCAAAGCCGCAAACGCAACCGTTTAACCACGCTCGACATCAATGAAACCAAAGTCAGCGTGAACCAGCGCTTACCTTTCGCACAGGCCAACCGCGACCAAAATCACATGATGCGACGCTGGCTTCGGCAAACGCTGTCGTCATTACCCAGAACACAGGGCGTTTTAGAATTGTTTGCAGGGTCCGGCAACTTTACCGAAGTGATCGCAGAGCTCGGTTTTAACCAAATCACGGCGGTCGAGGGCGTGATGGAAGCCACCGAGGCACTCGGCGCAAAACAATTACCCAATGTACACGCCATCACGCAAGACCTATTTCACGAACAAGGCATTTTGCGGCTGACTCAACAGTTGGGGCAAATCGATACCCTGGTGCTCGACCCGCCACGTGAGGGCTTTAAAATTATTGGATTTTTGACCCAAGCACTTAAAGATCTTCAGCAGGTGATGTACATCTCCTGCGATTTGGCCACGTTCAAAAGGGATGCCCAAGTGCTCATCGAACAAGGATTTCAACTGCTGGAAGTACAGCCGGTAGATGGCTTTGCACAAACACCCCACGTGGAGCTGCTGGCAACGTTCACTCGCCGTCGCGCATCATGATCCCAAAATCGTGCGCTCTAACAGTGGCCGACATTCACGCCACCTTGATTCGTTCAAAACGCAAAAGTTTAGGGCTCATGGTACGCGACGGCGAAGTGATCATCCGCGCACCCGCCCGCGCGCCGATCAACAGCATTCAAGCCTTCGTCCAACAAAAGCTACCCTGGATACGCAACCACCTTCATCAACAACAGCAAAAAGCGGCCGCCAACGCACGGGCTTTTAAAAGCGGGGAGATTTTCTTTTGGCTCGGTGAGCCACTAACACTGTCACTCGCACGGGGAGGCACCATTGAAGTCAGGCGCCAAGACAATAACTTACAGCTCATCTGCCCTAACCCCAGCAATGTTAAGCGGGTGCGCCACCACCTGGAAGCCTGGTACAAACGCGAAGCCCTAGTGTATTTAAACGAACGTGTGGCGTGCTACGAAAAACATTTGCAGGTCCACGCAAAAGGCCTTAAGGTGCGCCGCTACAAAGCGCGCTGGGGTAGCTGCAACCATCGCCACGAAATCCAAATCAATTGGCTTTTGTTAATGGCACCCGCGAAAGTGGTGGATTACGTGGTGGTGCACGAGCTTTGCCATATTCGCCATTTCAACCACTCGAAGGCCTTTTGGCGAATGGTTGAAAGCGCCTACCCTACCTATGCCACTGAGCGACAATGGTTACACCAGCAAACCCATATTGCATGGCCCGAGCATGACTGACTTAAAACCTGAATTTAAAAACAAACCCATTCGCAGTTTTGTGATTCGTGGTGGCCGCATCACCGAAGGCCAACGCACTGCCTTCGAACAATGGTGGCCACACTACGGATTGAGTCTATTCGACGGCCCCTTGTCACTGGAACACAGCTTTCCCCAAAACCAACCTTTGGTGATAGAAGTGGGCTTTGGTATGGGAGATTCCCTATTAGCGATGGCAAACGCCGCACCTGAGCTTAATTTTTTAGGGATTGAAGTCCACCCACCCGGTGTGGGTCGACTCATTAACGAAGCAGGTAAAGGTAGCCTTCAAAACCTGCGGGTGTATATGGCCGATGCCGTAGATGTGCTAACCGATTGCATCAATGATAACAGTGTTCACCGTTTTCAACTGTACTTTCCCGACCCTTGGCACAAAAAAAAGCATCACAAACGCCGCATTGTGCAGCCAGAATTTATGGCGTTAGTAACAGACAAACTCAAACCGGGCGGCGTGGTCCACATGGCCACCGACTGGCAAGCCTACGCAGAGCATATGCTGGAAGTACTCAACCACAACCCTTTGCTGCAAAACACCGTTACTGACTATGCCCCTAAACCCGACTACCGCCCCGAAACAAAATTCGAGCGTCGCGGCGAAACCCTCGGTCACGGTGTGTGGGATCTGGTTTTTCAAAAAAACGGTCTATCCTCCACGCTCTAGTACTTTAAATCTCTCCCAAACGTTCACTCGCCACAAACAAAAACGGCCCACCTTTTGACAGGCAGGCCGTTCATACTGCGACACAGCGTTTTATTCTTTATCGAATAAACTGCCGGTCGAAGGTGGCGTTGCAGGCGCGTCCACTGCAGGCTTATCACTCACCTCAGGCTTTGGTGCAGATGTAGGTACTGCAGGTTTAGGCGCCACGGGTTCAACACCGGATACCGGTGCCGCCGGTGCAGGTATCTCTGCCGCGAGTTTTACTGCAGGCTTGGCTTTGGCCGGTGTTTTTTTCTCGGCAGGCTTTTTGGCAGGAGCTTTTTTAGCGGGAGCCTTCTTAGCGGCTACCTTTTTAGCTGGTGCCTTTTTAGCCGCGGCTTTTTTAGCAGCAGGGGCCTTTTGGGCTGCAGCCTTTTTCACTGGGGCTTTTTTAACGGGCGCTTTCTTGGCCGCAGGCTTTTTGGCGACCGCTTTTTTAGCGGGCTTTTTCTTGACTTTCGGCTTGGCCTTAGGCGCGGGTGCGGCAGCTTCTTTCAATTCTGCTTTTGCCGCTTTGACATCTTCTTTTGCACCAGCCAATGCAGCCTTAGCCAAGGCCATGGCTTCTTTCTTTACGGCCATTGCCTCACGAGCTTTGGCAATTCGGGCTTTTACGGCCGGTGTTTTTTTGGCTTTACCCGCAGCCACCGCGGCAGCCAATTTCGCCTTGGCTGCCGCCAATGCTTTTTTAGCAGATTCCGCTTTTTTGGAAGCGCTCACCACAGCCTTTTCTGCTGAGGCGACGTTTTTTTCGTACGCTTTCAGCAGTTGCAATTGCAATTTTTCGATTTGAGATTTTAAATCCGCGATGGGATCCACAGTTTTTTTGCGAGCAGCCATAGTAAACACCTATTAAGAAGTTGAGGACAAAGCAAGAGAGGCAAGAAAATAATAGCGGTGTTTGAGTAAAATTTGTATCTCTTAACGATAAAAAACTCAAAAGAACACACTTTTTAACACTAAAGTTTAAATCCGCAGTGAACATATCCACTTTTGTGGAATCATTCTAACCACTGTCGCACACAGATCACCACACCCAACCACCACAATTTGGCAGAATAGGCCTTCGCAAACAGAACCACATGGATTCACTGCATGACCATCGATCGTCAGATCGTTGAAGCCACCCGTTCACATCACCTTAAAATGAAACTCTGCTACGCTGTTGTGGTCTGGTAAGCCATCGCCGTGCTAAGGCTGAAAAATGAAGGCATCAAAGGAGCATCGCTCAAGCTTCCCGTTGGGCTGCAAGGGTAACAGCAAGCGCTTCAAACCCCTGCCACGCCCAGCTTGAGCGAAATTTGCACAACCGCAACACAAAGGCAAAAATGTGCTGCCGAGACCTGCGTTCAGCCACCAATATGCGTTACTATAGCGCGCGACATGATTGACCTAAGAATAATTGTCACTAAATATTCCAGGGTTAATGGAGCTTCTCTGCCTTTGGGTGTGGTACCCGACTCGACAGAGAGTGTGTTACACCCAATTTAAGACAACAGGATTGACTATGAATAAGTTAACACCCCTTCACGCTGGTTTTGTGAGTATCGCCATTGCGACGGCTTTATTCACCACCGGCTGCAACAAAGAAGCCACCGACAAGGCTGCCGCTGCAGCACCAGTAACCCTGGAAGCCACTGAAGACAAGGTGACTTACATTGTCGGCTACAACATGACCAAGCAAGCACAAACCAATGGTGTTACCTTCAAGCAAGAAGTGATGGCCGCCGCGATTCAAGACGTGCTTGATGGCAAAGACCCACGCATCGCTCAAGAAGAGCAACAAAAAATCATGATGGCCTTCCAAGAAGAACAACAGCAGAAGCGCCAGGCGGAACAACTCAAAGCCGCTGAAGAAAACCTGGCCAAAAGCAAAGCTTTCTTAGAAGCCAACGCTCAAAAAGATGGCGTAATCACCACTGAAAGCGGCCTGCAATACAAAGTGCTGACCGCAGGTGAAGAAGGCGCCGCCATGCCAAAAGAGAGCGACACAGTGAAGGTTCACTACCACGGCACGCTAATTGACGGCACTGTCTTCGACAGTTCGGTAGAACGCGGCGAACCGGTAAGCTTTCCGGTCAACGGCGTTATCAAAGGCTGGATCGAAGCCTTACAACTGATGAAAGTGGGCGACAAGTTTGAGCTCGCCATCCCCCCTGAATTAGCATACGGCCCTGGCGGCACTGGCGGTAAAATCGGTCCTAACGAAGCCTTGGTGTTTGAAGTGGAATTGCTTGAAGTAGTAGCAGAAGAAGAGCCTGCGGCGGAAGGCGAATAAGTTCTCGCTGACGTCCATAAAACCTAAGGCCCGTTAACGGGCCTTAGGTTCCTAACAAACCCCAGGCTTTTGACTGGGGTTTTGTTTTTTTGGGCTGCGTATGTCTTTCTAAGCGAAACATAATGCTAATGCGTTTCAAATGGCACCGGCAAGGTCACAACAAAGCCGTTCGAGGCAATGGCCAATAAGTTGCCATCTTTGCCAAAGGCCAAGTCTAAAATGGCCGCTCCCGTGGGTTTCCACGCTTTGCGTTTGGGCACGCTCCACTGGGCAAGTTCGGTCATCTCTGGCAGTGCCCATAAGGTCACGCGTTGATCCGGCCGGCCGGTCGCCAACAACGTTTTATCCGCATTAAAGCGCGCCGTCGTAAATCGCAATCCGCGTTTTAAGTGTTCTGCATTTAACGGCAATTCACCAATCAATTCACCACTGCGTGTTTGCCAAATAATCGCCTTGTCATATTTACTCATGGACAAAGCCCATTCACCATCCGGTGAAATGGCTACCAACTGCACCTCATCTTGGTGATCGATACGTGCCAACGGTTTACCGGTTTTTAGGTCCCAACTGATGGCAGAATAGTCTTCTGAGCCCGTCACCGCCGTTAAATAATCATCACTGATGGCAACACTGCGCACACGGTTGTTGTGGGTTAAGGTCCTTAAAATGCCACCGCGTTGAATATCAAACAATACCGCCGTGTGATCATCCAAACCCAATAATGCGGCTCGACCATCACGTGCCAGTTTAATATCCAGTATCTCGCCAGGAGCAGTCCAATAGCGTGGTGATGCACCGGTTTCCACCTCCCAAAGAGCAATAGTGTGAGGGTCAGCAGTGACAGCCCAACGCCCGTCGGGTGAAAAATCTGCGGCAATTAGCGTAGTGTCGTTTTTGTCCACGTGGCTCCAGTTGTACAGCCGTTCCTGATCGGAGAGGCGCCAAAGACTGATTCCATGATGTATCGAACCGGCAATAGCGTACTGGCCATCATCGCTCAACACGCCAGCATGCAGCCCCACAGAGGCCACTTCCATTTGCGCGGATGGCGCCATGGGTTTTTCTGTGCAGCCGCTGAAGCCCAAAAGCGCTAGGCAGATTAACAAAAACGTCCGGTAGCGTTGCATCATTGAATTGGGTTAACCGAGCTTAAAGATCATTGTCTTCCAACACACTGTGAGACAGTGGCGGGGCTTACTCATAAGCTTAGCTGGTTTTAGGTGGGTAGGAGCAACAACGCTGCCGCCCCATAGCGGCGTTATTCACCCGACGAGCATCATTGTCGGGAAACAGGTGAAACGGGGAAGCCTCATCCTTGGCTTTGACACCGATAAAAGCCTTAAAATACGTGGCTATTCACGCACCAGCGCCAGTCCTTTTAGGGCGTGTAACAAAACAGATAGAAGCTCTACTTTTTGCCAGGTGAATAGCCTCGCGGGATCACACGACTTCGTCTTTGTGTGCGGTGTGCAAAACTTCAATCATATTGTCTTCGGCTTCAAAACGCGTGGCCAGAGCTTCACCCAAACTCGATAGGTCACGCTCAAGCGATTCTAGATCGTCGGTTTCTTGATATTTGTCGTTAAAATCCAAAATTTGCTCAGTGGTTCCGTCAATCGCTTTGTAGTGAACTTTGGCGGTATTCAACCCCTCGATATCACCAAACTCTTTCCCTTCCTTCACCAACTGTTCGTAAATTTCAAAGTGACCCGCAGAGACGTAGTCCACCAAAATTTGACAGAACTTGCGTAAATAAACCTCACGTTCTTCGGCGGTATCGCCACTGTCTCGCCGAGTTAGGTTGCAATAGAGCACTAACAGGTCTTTGCGCTCGTTTAGCCAGCGGTCAATAATGTCACTGACGCCACCCCAACGATCTCTGGCTGACTCACAATTCTCTAGCATGTTCGCGTCCTCATTTTTTTATCAGTATCGTGGCTTGTTGTCGCGGCGCTTTTTCCAACGACCTCTGGGCAAACGGCCTTTTGGCACCACCTTAATGGAGGCCAGCCGCTCCGTTCAACCCAGTTTCAATTACACGGTTTGGTCATCGTATACGCGCGCAGGTGACGTACTTTTTTGACCGGCATCCAACAAGATAGGTGATCCCCATCACAAGAGCAAGCACTTGTAATCGGTTTGAATAAGCCCGTGAGGCTTATTCCTTTCTTATGAATAACCAAACATTAATGGCCACCAACCCCACAAAAGCCACCAACGTCCAGCCGGGTATGCTCACCCCTAAAAATGTCCAAGACACCTCTGCGCAATTGCCATCTCCGCGCAGCATCACACTCACCGCTTCCATGATGGGAAAGTTATCCATCAGATAGCTGAATGACGGGCCGCAGGCGGGCACCTGGTCTGCTGGCAGACTTTGCAAATACAGTTGGCGCGACGAGAAACTGCCCCCTGCGACGGCGAAACAGGCACCAAGTACAGCAAAAATTCTACGCCCTACCAGGCCAGGATTAATCGCAAAGGCCAATAACGCCGTCAACCCAACCGCCACGATAAACACCCGCTGAGTCATACACAACGCGCAGGGCTCGAGCCCCATCTGGTACTGCATAAAAAAGCCCACGGCCATCAGTCCGGAGCAACCCAAAAACAGGGCTAAAAACAATATTCTTGGCGACAAAACAATCATAGTGTCTCACTCGTGATTCATTAACGGCAGGTTTAAATGGCAGCAAAGTCGTTGGTGACAATCGATTCAGCAACCGCTGTTCAGTGGCCACTATTGACCCGACAGAAATCATTGTCGAGTCAATGGCTGAGGCACTGGTGCCCCATCATTGGCTGAAAAGCCAATGAAAACCCTTAAAATACAAGATGATTCACTCATCAGCGCCCGTATTTTAAGGCGTGCAATAAAACAGATAGGAGATTATTTTATTGCCAGGTTAATAGTGTACCGATGTCGACACCGTGTCGCTCGCGCAATTGTCCAAAAAATTGGCCCCTGCCCCTAAATGCAACGTGGTTACCGCACCGCCTCGCACAAACCGCCTGGACAACGGCCATAGAGCCATAGACACCAGCGCCATTTAGGAGCTTCGCATCGACCCATAAGTTCCGCCCTCTACGGCCCGCACTCTGAACTATGCTTAAGGGAACATTCAAGTAAAGAGGTTCCCCCATGTTGTATCGACGCGGCCTAGTTATCATCTTGGCAATATTCGCCCTGCTAGGCCAACCCCTTTACGCCGAAGAGGCAGAGCAAACGCCCCCAGCCGGTGATGAAACCGCCGCCGAAGGCGAAGAAAGCGCCGAAGGGGCAGAAGGTGAAGAGGGCGAGCAGATGAGCATGCCCAATACCGGCTCCATTTATATCCCGCTGAAACCTCCGTTTGTTGTCAACTATGGCGGGGCAGGCCGCTTGCGCTACCTTAAAGCAGATATCACCGTGCGCTTACAGGACGCGGGCGTAGCCAACTCAGTACGCCACCATATGCCCTATATTCGCAACAACCTCGTAATGTTGTTTTCAGCGCAGACGGACGAATCCATTAACTCCCAAGAAGGTAAGGAGGCCCTGCGCCAAGAAGCACTAAAAGAAGTACGAGACGTGATTATGCAAGAAGACAAGCGCGAGGGCGTAGTCGATCTGTACTTCAATACCATATTGGTTCAACGCTAGCCGGTTGCGCCTCACGGCCAGCAAACGCCTATCCGCCTCCCGTGGACTTTTGGCAACAGTTTTCATACTGGCGGTAGTAATTCACCAGGTACTGCTCAAAACTTTCTTTCGCTTGCGTGCGCTCCTCCTCAGCTTGCTGGACCAGAGACGTCTCTGCCAGTTGCGTCAGCCGTTGCCAGGCAGCAGCCGTCTGCGTCCCTTCACTAAAAAAGGTCTTATGCGCACGCGCTTGCTTGCGGCCCCAAGCGGCAAAGGTCAGCTGCTCGTCGGCGAGGTTTTTAAGTACGCTCGCCGAGGGGGTTAACTCGGGGTTGTGCACCTTGGCCAACTGCGCCGTTAGCGCTTTACCATAACCACCATTGCCCTCATGAACAGCATCCAGTAACTCCGCTACGGGTGTCATGGCGCTTAACAATTTCGCGCCCCACTCAGGCAGCGCCTCGGGTGCGCCATTTAAGGGGTTTACCAACACCGTGGTGCGGTCGCGCCCGGCCCGTACTGTGGTGCGATGGTTTTGGCTAATACGCGCAAATTCGTCCACATCACACAAGGGGCTGTCTTTAAACAGGCAGTACAACAAAAAGGTATCTAAAAATTTAACCTGTTCGGCACTCACACCCAGGGGATGGAAGGGGTCGAGATCCAGGCAGCGTACCTCAATGTATTCCACACCGCGACGACACAGAGCGGTCAAGGCCGTTTCACCCGCCTCAGCGGTACGCTTGGGTCGGATGGCACTATAAAATTCGTTCTCGATTTGCAACAAACTGGTATTCAGTTGTAATTGCTCACCCGTAGTACCAAATTTGCCAATGGCCTGGTACGGGGAATAGGGCGTAAAAATGGCGTTACCCAAGGTGTTCACGTAGGTTTTGCGGCTGTTATAGCACACAAACAGCCCTTCTTGCGCACTGCTTTGGTAGCCCAAATCGCCCATGCGCAGGGTGGTGGCATAGGGGTAATGCAGCGTGTGGTCATCCTCGCCAAAGGGCAACAAATCGTGCTCGCGCCCTTTCACAAAGCTTTTACACACCGCCGGCGACGCGCCAAAGCAATACAGCAGCAGCCAGTAATAGCGGCGAAAGTTTCGAATCAGGCCGAAGTAACGGCTGTCGATATAGTCCTTTAATTCGAGGTTAGAGCCCTCCACCGTATGCAAATAGGCCCAAAAAGCCCGTGGCAAACTGAAGTTGTAATGAACGCCTGCCACCGTTTGCATCACCCGCCCATAGCGATGCCCCAGCCCCATTCGGTACACCGTTTTCATTTTGCCACGGTACCCCGTACCGTATTGCGCCAAAGGAATGTCCTGGTCAGTGCCCACCATGCAGGGCATACTATTGACCCACAGAAGCTCCTCTCCCAAGTGGTGGTAAGTAAAAGCATGGATGTTGTGCAACTGTTTAAGCAACTGTCCCACCAAGTGGGAAGGTGGCGTAATAAACTCCAGTAAGGCTTCACTAAAGTCTGTGGTAATTTGCGGGTGGGTGAGTGCCGCCCCCAAGACTTTGGGGTGCGGTGTTTTGGCCAGAGTCCCCTCTGGTGTAACCCTGAGGCTCTCTTTTTCAACCCCTCTTAATATGCCGCTGAGCAGCGGAAAATATTCAGGGGTAAACAGCGATTCGGGTATGGCATTGGCGGCAAGCGTGACGTCGGACACAAGCGGGTTCCCTTTTGAACAGGGCGCTCATTGTACGCCAAAGCGTGTGTCAGGCCACTATTATGATTCACCCGCCATGGACCGAGAGGCCGCATCAATGGGCACAACATTTTCTCGGTCAGACTCGAACGTTTCGCCTAACATTGAGTCTATGGTGTCTGTTTTGGGGGACACCGCTTGCAGTACAAGCTGACCGCGCTCGTTGAGTGCGCAGGCCTGTACTTGAATGCGTAGATCAGGGTGTTTCACCGTGTGCTCTACCTTGACGTTAATGGCTTCGTCGCGGTGCACGGTGCGATACAAAACTGAGGGGTCGGCTTGGTCCACCCACTCACCGTGTTTGTCTAAAAAAAGGTCATATTGGTTTTTCAAGATATACACGTCTGACATGGTAATTTAACTATCCGTGACATAAACCCGTCGAGCGGGCGGCAAGGTTAAGGTAAAGTATGAGCATTAGGCCCCAAAATACCGGTTTTAAAGGCTATATTTACTACAAAGTAATTGCAGCCTTCAACGAATTAAGCGATATTGTAGCGATATTAAAATAAACATGTGTACCTTGTTTGCCCCTGTTGCGAGGGGTCTTATCGCCAAAGCCCACTGGTCTCGCCCAGCGGCGCGCAGATATAAACCCGTTAAACTTTACACATTTGGAGACTTTGGGTGGCTTTGAGAAGTGTCGCCGACAACCCGTTTTTCGCCAACGCCAGTAAAGAACTCGGCAAATGGGTGGCGGCTGCACAAAAGGTGCCGGTGGGGGTTTACCGCTTTGGTCTGATTGCACTGGCACTTTTGTGGGTGACGCATACCATCGCCTCTCTGTTTTGGGTATTGCTTGCCCCTCCAGCCCTGCCCACCCCAAAAGTCACCGCAGCACAAATGACCCTAGAGCCTGCTGGGCATCGCGACATAGACATTGACCCTACTTTGGCTACCAATATGTTTGGCCAATATGATGAAGCCGCACCGGTGGAGGAGACCGCCCCAGCCGTAGTCGCCGACGAAAACATCAAAGACTCCAAGCTCAACATCGAGGTACAAGGCCTAGTGGCCGCCCCTCTACAGGAAGATTCCTGGGCCATTATCGGCCGCGGTGACAACCAAAAACTGTACAAGGTGGGGGACGAAATTGAAGGCAACCGCGGGGTAAAAGTCGCCAAAATTTATGACATTCGCATGGTGGTGAACAACAACGGCAGCCTCGAACAAATTTGGCTCTACGGTGAAGACGGCAAAGATTTTGCCAAAAGCCGAGCGCAAACCACACAACGCCCCGTAGAACGTGATGATGGCCCCGAAAAAGTGGTGATCAGCCAAGAAGACATTAAAAAACCCAAAAACATCGCCGATGTAGTGCGGTTTATGGTCGCCACCGACAACGGCAAAATGATTGGCTACAAAGTCCGCCCCGGTCGACAGCGCGAGTTGTTTGACCAAGTGGGCCTTAAAACAGACGATATTGTGGTGTCGGTTAACGGCATTGAGGTGAATGAGCCTCAAAAAGTCCGCGAGGTATATCAAGCCTTAAAAACCGCCACCGAAGCGAATTTAGAGGTCCTGCGTGATGGCAGTACACACTCTATTCAAATAACCATGAGTTCCGAGGGGTAACTGTGTTTAAACAAATTACGCGTTTCAGCACTTGCGCTGCACTCGCGCTGTCGCTCGCCTCCAGCTTAAGCTGGGCAGAGCAAACCTGGACGGTCAACTTTAAAGACTCCGATATCCAAGAAGTCATTAAGTTTGTCGCCGACGTCACGGGCCGCACAGTGGTGATCGACCCACGCGTGAAAGGCCGCGTCAAGGTGATTTCCTCAGAGCCTGTTAACGAAGAAGAGCTGGTGCATTTGTTTCGCACAGTGCTAGAAGTTCACGACTTTTCTGTGGTGGAAGTGGGCAAAGTACTGCGCATTATCCCACTCAAAGATGCGCGCTCCTCCCCGGTACCCGTCACCGAAAAAAACACCACCAAAAAGGGCTATCTAACCCAGGTGATTCAACTCCAAAACATTGCTGCGGCGAAGGTGCTGCCCTCCATTCGCCCCTTGGTGCCGCAGCACTCGCACCTTTCCGCTTATGACCCCTCCAACGCCATTATCATCACCGACTCGGCCGAGAACATTGCACGCATTCGAGAATTGATCGAGCAGTTGGATAAATCCGCCACGCCGGTGACTGAAATCATCGAATTGAAATACGCCAACGCCCAGGATTTGGCGCAAGTGCTCGACAAGTTAGATAAATCCGACGAGCAAAACCGCTCGCCCAACAAAACCACCAATATTATCGCCGACAAACGCAACAACGCGCTGTTGATCACCGGCGAAGACTTACAACGCCAACGCTTAAAGTCCCTGGTGTTGCGACTGGATAAACCCAAAGCACAATCCGGTAATGTGCGGGTCATCTACCTCGAATACGCCAAAGCCAAAGAGGCCGCCGAAACCCTCACCAAAGTGATGGCCAACCTCTCCAAGCTTGGCCCCGGCGGCAAAACCGAAACCAACACAGCCGCCACGGTGGAAGCCGACGAAGATACCAACTCGCTGCTGATTACCGCCTCAGGTGACGAACTACAAACGTTGATAGAAGTGGTGGAGCGCCTGGATATCCGCCGCCCACAAGTACTGATAGAAGCCATTATCGTGGAGATGTCAGAAAGTGAAGGGCGAAACCTCGGTGTGCAATGGATGTACCGTAACACCGAAGCCGGTGCCTTTGGCAGCTCTTCTGCCAACGACGGCTCCATCGCCAACATTGGCGGTGCCGCTCTCGCCGCCGCCACCGAAGACACCGCAGACCCCACCAGCCCAGAGGCTCTCACCGCACTCGGCCAACTGGCCGGCGCCCTCGGCGGCACTTTAGGTGAAGTACTCGGGGTAATTGGCACCAACAACGACCACGACTTTGTCGCCCTGGTGAAAGCCCTGGAGCAAAACGGCAAGGCCAATATTTTATCCACGCCCTCTATCCTCACCATGGACAACAACGAGGCCAATTTTTCTGTGGGGCAAAATATTCCACTGTTAACCGGCTCCACCACCTCCTCTACCAACGGTGGTTTTGGCAGCCCGTTCCAAACCATTCAGCGCGAAGACGTGGGCATTAAACTCACCGTCAAACCACAAGTGAACGAGAGCAATACGGTATTGCTCGACATCGTGCAAGAGGTCTCCAGCATCTCTCAAGAGGGCGTGAGTGGCGCGCAAGACTTGATCACCAACCAACGCAAAATCGAGACTCAAGTACTCACCGCCAACGGAGAAGTGGTGGTGCTCGGAGGCCTGATTCAAGACGACACCCAAATCGGCGAGCGCCGTGTGCCACTGTTGGGCAAAATCCCATTGCTCGGCCGCCTGTTTCGGTCCGACTCCAAAACCAAGCGCAAAACCAATTTAATGGTCTTCTTAAAGGCCACGGTGATTCGCGACGACCGCACCTTGTCGGGCGCCACTGCAGAGAAATACCAATACATTCGCGATACGCAAATTGAGCAGCGCGACAATGGCTTTTTGCGCCTTAAATCTAACGACTTAGGTCTACTGCCCGAAATGACCCATTACAATTTGGAATTACCCGTAGACACCAGTAATGTGATCGTCACTCCTGGGGCCGAAGCGGTTACAGGGGAAGACAGCGACGAAACCGAGTCCGAATGAGTACAGAGCCCACACTGGATAACGCCTTAAGCGAAGTGGCCTTAGCCGAAACCGCTTATGGCGCAGACGATGACCCGTCCCCCGCCGGGCGCACACGCCTGCCTTTCTCTTACGCCTCCACTAAAGGAGTGTTTTTTGAAGAGGGCCGCCTGATCCATTTGCCAGGGCTCAGCCTCAGCACCCTCGCAGAGCTCCGCCGTCACTTTGGCAAACCGCTGGAATTTGAACCCGTAGAAGAGGCCGAATTTAAAAAGCGCCTGACTCAGCTGTACCAAAGCAGCGACGGTGAAGCCCAGCAAGCGGTAGAGGACATGGGTGCGGAGTTTGACCTTACCGCGCTCGCCGAAGACATAGACGATGGGGAGCTGTTAAGCGGCGAGGGGGATGCCCCGGTCATTCGCTTAATTAATGCCATTCTCTCCCAGGCGGTGCAAGAAAAGGCCTCCGATATCCACGTGGAACCCTACGAAGACCGCGTATCGGTGCGTTTTCGCATCGACGGCGTCCTCAAAGAAGTGCTCTCTCCCAAGCCTGTATTGGCACCCGTTCTGGTGTCGCGCTTAAAAGTCATGGCACGCCTGGACATTGCCGAAAAACGCATCCCACAAGATGGCCGTATTACCGTCAAGCTTGCCGGTCACGCGGTGGATTTACGGGTCTCCACCATGCCCTCTGCCCATGGCGAGCGCGTGGTATTGCGGATTTTGGACCAAGCCGCGGGGGCGATCTCGCTCGAGCAACTGAATATGCCCGAAAAGGTACTGCGCGATTTTAAAGCCGCGCTCGCCAAACCCCACGGCATTATCCTGGTCACCGGGCCCACCGGTTCCGGTAAAACTACCACGCTGTACTCGGGCTTAAGTCATCTGAATACCCGCGCGCGCAATATCCTCACCGTGGAAGACCCCATTGAATACGTACTCGCGGGCATCGGTCAAACCCAGGTGAACACCAAGGTGGATATGACCTTTGCGCGGGGCTTACGTGCCATTTTGCGGCAGGACCCGGACATCGTAATGATCGGTGAGATCCGCGACCAAGAAACCGCCGCCATTGCCGTGCAGGCGAGTTTAACCGGCCACTTATTGCTCTCCACCCTGCACACCAATACCGCCATCGGTGCGGTTATGCGGTTACAAGATTTGGGCATCGAGCCCTTTTTACTGTCTTCCAGCCTTGAGGCCCTGATGGCCCAGCGCCTGGTGCGCAAGCTTTGTCCCGACTGTAAAGAGGCCCACCCTACCAGCGAGTCCGAGGCTGAGCGCGTAGGCATCCCCGCAGGCACTATGATTTACCGCGCGGTAGGCTGCGAAAATTGCCACCACAACGGTTACCGAGGGCGAACCGCCATTTATGAATTAATCCCTGTAGACGACGGCCTGCGCCAGTTGATCCATGAAGGTGTGGGCGAAAGCACCATGCTCGCGCACGCGCGTAAAAACAGTCGCGCCATCGAAGAAGACGGTCGCGCCAAAGTCATCGACGGCATCACCAGTGTTGAGGAATTGCTGCGCGTCACAGCAGCGGGTTAGTCATGGGAGCATTTAACTACCAAGCCCTCGACACCAAGGGTAAAACCGTCAAAGGCGTGATTGAAGGCGACTCCGAGCGCCATGTACGCAGCCTGCTGCGTCAACGCCAACTCAAACCCCTACAAGTGAAAAGCTCCAACAAGCGTGAAAAAGCCAGCAGCGGCGACAAAGCCAGTGGCGGGAGGCGCATCACCTTAGGCGGTGGCACCAAGCTAGGCTACCGCGACATCGCCCTGGTCACCCGCCAACTCTCCTCCCTGGTGCAATCGGGCTTACCGTTGGACGAAGTCCTGCATGCCGCGGCCACTCAAAGCCGCAAACCGCAAATCAAAAGCCTTTTGCTGCAAGTGCGCTCGCGCGTACTCGAGGGCTTGTCACTGGCACAAGCCATGGGCGAAAATCCCCGTGCGTTTAACACCCTGTACCGCGCCATGGTCAAAGCCGGTGAGTCGGCGGGCTTTTTGGGCCCCGTACTCGACCAGTTGGCTGAATACACCGAAAGCAGCCAAGAAACTCGCCAAAAAATTCAAATGGCCATGACCTACCCTATTGTGCTGCTGTGCGTGAGCCTGGGCGTGGTCACCGCGCTGATGGCCTTTGTTGTACCTAAGCTCGTGGGTATGTTTACCCAAACCAAACGCGAGCTACCGCTGATCACCGAGATTTTGATCGGCACCAGTGACTTTATCGTCAACTACGGGTTATTTGCCCTGGCAGGCCTAGTGGGTGTGGTCCTACTGATACGCCACCTGCTAAAAGAACCCAAACGCCAAACCCGCTGGCATCAACTCAAGTTAAAACTGCCCTTGTTTGGAGAGTTTACCCGTACCGCGGAGGCTGCGCGCTGGGCCAATACGCTAGGGCTCTTGGTCAAAAGTGGTGTGCCGCTACTGGAAGCCCTGCGCATTGCAGCGCAAGTGCTGGAAAACCGCATCATGCAAAATGCCGGGTTGGCGGTAGCCGTGTCGGTACAGGAAGGCTCAAGCCTAAACCGGGCGCTAGACCAGGTGAACGAATTCCCGCCGCTTTTGGTGCAAATGGCCGCCAGTGGCGAGGCCAACGGTCAGCTCGCCGAGCAATTGCTACACGGTGCACGCAACCAAGAGAAGGAATTGAGCTTTACCTTAAGTACCATGATGGGACTGATGGAACCCGCCATGATCTTGTTCATGGCCGGTATGGTGTTTTTTATTGTGATGGCCATAATGTTGCCCATCTTCCAAATGAACCAAATGACGGGCTAAACCTCTTAGCCCACACGACCTAATTCGAACAAGGGGGAAGTATGAACAAACAACGACAAGGTGGTTTCAGCTTGATTGAAATCATGGTAGTAATTGTCATTATGGGCCTGCTGTTGAGCGTGATCGGCCCGCAGGTCTTTAAAAACGTAGAGCAAGCCCAGCAACAAACGGTTAAAGCCCACTTTGGCAACTTTAAAACCGCGCTGGATTCGTACCGCTTAGACAACTTTCGCTACCCCACCACCGAGCAAGGGCTCGACGCTCTGGTGTTTCAACCCGATGCCGACCCCGTACCCAAAAAGTGGCGCCAGTATATGGATAAACTGCCCCGTGACCCATGGGACAACGAATACCTCTACGAAAGCCCCTCAGAGGGTCGCCCCTTTACCATATACACACTCGGTGCTGATGGTGTTCGCGGTGGCGAAGGTCAAGATGCCGACGTGAGCTACTGGGACGACGCAGTCGGCGAGCAATAAGACGAGCCCACCATGCTAAGGACACGCCAGGCCGGATTTTCGTTAATCGAAATCATGGTCGTTATTTTTATTATCGGTCTGTCCTTGAGTGTGGTCTCGCTCTCCATCAGTCGAGGTGGCCCGCGCGATGACCTGGTAGACGCCGTTGAGCAGTTTATGGAGATCGCCCACTTTGCCGGCGAGCGTGCCATTTTAAGTGGCGAAACCATGGGTTTATTGTTCGAGCCCCCCATTTGGCAGGCCGGCCGCGGTGAAGACATCGACACCATTGGCTGGCGCTACCGCTGGTACACCGCCAGCTCCGAAGGCTGGCAAGAGCTGCCCAATTTACCTGCTGTCACATTGCCCCCCACCATGGAGTTGATGATTGAAGTCGAAGACATGCTTTGGGAATACGAAGATCAATTAGATCGCACCACACCACTGCTCGCCTACTACCCCACGGGTGACATCACCTTTGTGACCATTGAGTTTACCGACGAGCGCGACCGCGACCTTGCCCTACACATTGAGGTGGATGAAAACGGCGAACTGGTGTGGTTAGAGGCCCCAGAATTACCCGAGGGGGACGACGATGGGTTTTAACCGTGGTTTTACCCTCATTGAGGTGATGGTGGCTTTGGTAGTCGTCGCCATGGCGCTACCCGCCCTATTGCTACAGATGGGCACCATGTCCAGCACCTCTGCACATTCGCGCGATGTAATGGTGGCGCACTGGGTGGCCGAAAACAAACTGCAAGAGATTTACCTCACCCAAAAATTACAACGCATCGTGCCTCGCGGGCGCCAGGCCGACGACATCGACATGGCAGGCCAAACCTGGGATTGGACCGTGCAAACCGAAGCCACCGCCATTCCCGATATGATGCGCCTGCGCGTAAGCGTCAAACGTCAAGGCGAAGACGCTTGGCTTGCCGAACTCTCGGGGTTTACCCTTGAGCAATAACGCTCGCCAAACGGGATTTACCCTGGTGGAGGTGATGGTGGCGTTGGTCATTATGGCCGTGGTCGCCATGATTGCCTCGCAATCGTTTCACACAGCGTCTTCCAGTGCTGCCGCCACCCGCGAGGCCATGGAGCGCCTAGCCAAAATTGACCGCGCCTTTTTCTTAATCGAGCAGGACCTACGCAACGTGGTTCCTAAATGGGTTAAGCCCGAGTTCGGCGACCCCCTCCCCCCGGTGGTTGCCGCCGCACGTGGCAACGACTACTGGCTCACGGTGATGCGCGGCGGGTTTGCCAACCCTTTGTTTCAACCGCGCACCGAAGAGGTTCGCGTGGGCTACCGTTATATCGACGAGGCCATATGGCGAGATGTTTGGTACGACGCGCGTCTCACCGACCAAGAGGATTCCCGTCAACAGCGCCTGTTGGGTGACGTAGAAGATATGAATTTACGCATTCTACCGCGTAACGCCACGTCCCTAGCGGCCGGGCCCTGGCTACAAGATTGGCCACCCACCGGCGGCGGCGAGCTGCCCTTGGCCATTGAGGTGACCCTAAACCTTGCCGATATGGGTGAGGTCACACGCCTCTATTCACTGCTGCCCGGTGAGGGTGGCAAAGTTCCCGAGAACAACCAAAATGGCAATGGCAATGGCAACACGCCGCCCCCAAAAGAGAATAGTCCGGAGGACCGAGGCTAATGCGATTGCCCACCTCACAAAATGGTATGGCCCTGATACTGGCCCTCTTTATTGTGGTGCTGGTCACCAGCGTGGTGGTTTCGGTGAGCTGGCGCTTTCAACTGAGCATGGCGCGCAACGAAAACCGCTGGCATGGGGCACAAGCACGCGCTTACCTTGAAGGTGCAGAGCAGCTGGCCTCCATGGCCCTGATGGCAGACCTAAAAGATCCGGTCGAAGGCCCCGTGGATCATTTACGTGATATTTGGGCGCAATCCGGTGACCCCTTACCCACCGACGAAGGCTGGGTTCGCGGCAGATTAGAAGATGCCCATGCGCGTTTTAACCTAAACTTAATGGTACCGCCACCGCGGCCAGCAAATGACAAAGGCAAACCACCCAAGGAGCCACTGGATCAATACAGCGCCATGCAAAAACGCTTCATTCGTTTTTTGCAGCTGATTGAGCTTGAGGAAACCGGCGGCCCGGTGGAGCTGGACCAAGCAGTGGGTATTGTCGAGGCGTTGCAAGATTGGCTGGATGAAGACAACCAACCAAGCGGTTTTAATGGTGCAGAAGAAAGTCACTATCGCAGTCAAGACCCACCCATCAACATCACCAATGGGCCAATGACCAGCGTCAGTGAGTTTCTTTTGGTGAAAGGTGTAACGCCAGAGCTTTACAGTAAGCTACTACCTTATATCATTGCCTTACCCGATGATGTCAAAATGAACATCAATACGGTATCGCCACCGGTGCTGCGGGCCTTTAACCGCAAAAACACCCTTGAGCCTTTAAACGAGGCCGACTGGCAAGCCCTGGTGGAAGAACGCAACCTGCCGGAGCTCGGCCATGAAAGTGTGAAGGCTTTTGCAGATTCCCCCGTGGTGCAAGGCATACTGGGCGACGAAAAACAATTTGATACTGAAAATTTGGTGGTCAGCAGCCACTACTTTTTATTATTTTCAGAAACTTTGGTGGGTGAGCAGGTGCGGCGCGGCCAAAGCTTGCTGTTTAGAGACGACAGCAACGTGCAGGTGGTACGGCGTACCGACGCCAATTTTTAACGTAATTTCAGCTTAAAGCGCTAGGCTTTAAGTTAACCCGTGCAGCAGTTTGCAAGTGACGACGGCACACGGCAAAACAGCAAAAGGTGATCCTTGTGGCAACACGAGTCTTTGTGAGAAAAGTACAAGACAACCTCTGGCAGTGGCGGGTGGCCGACACCGAAGGCCACTGGCACAGTGACGCGTTTTTTACCGGCGACATTAACCTATTGAAGGAAACCATCGCAGGCCAAACCGTTTGGCTGATTGTGCCAGGCTTTGACGTGGTCACCGAACGCTGCGCCGCCGACATCAAAGACCGCCGCCAACTGATCCAAACCCTGCCCTATGAATTAGAAGAAGACATCATCGACCCGGTGGAGCATTTGCACTTCGCCTTTGGTGACATCGAAGGCGACACCATCACCGCCGCCTACGGTAGCCGTGAGACCTTGCTCGCCAACATTGAAGAAATCGAAGCCGTAGGGTGCGAGGTACAACGCTGCTTAGTAGATTACCTGCAAATGAAACGCGAGGGTAACCAATGGGTACTGTTGCTTGAGGGTGACAATTTGCTGGTGCGCACTGAGGTGGGTCTCGGATTTACCACCGAACTTAGCATGGTCCCGCACTACCTAGAGGCCTTACTGAACGAAGGCCAACCCGAGGGCTTAACCCTGGTGGCAGACGACGACGCTGGGCTCGACCAGCTCGAGCGCCTACTGCCCGAAACACTGCGCAACGACGCTAACCTACAATGGCAAACCCTGCAAGGTTGCTACTGGGATTTACTCAACCCCGCCGCCGCCCCCAAAATGGATTTTCGCAGCGGCGCACTTGCGCGAAAATTGCCGTTTGATAAATGGTGGGCCACTTGGAAGGCGCCGTTGATCACCTACGCGGCCGCTTTTACCGTGGTATTGGTGCTCACATGGATCGCTCAAGCACAAACCGCCAAAGAACAAAAAGCCGTGATAGCGAGGACCGACGACATCTACCGCGAGGTGGTGCCCGACGGCCGTATTACCGACCCCGGCCGCCAATTACGTACCCTACTCGGTGGCAGTGGTGGTGGCGGTAAAACCTCCAATGCAGTGGAATTAATCACCGCCGTGGCACCGGCCATTGCCGCCTTTGATGACGTAGTGATTCGCAACTTCCGCTACAACGCCGACAACTCGCAACTGCAAATGAGTGTGGAGGCCAAAAGTTTTGGCACCTTTGAATCCTTGCGCAGCAAAATTGCCGAAAATGGCTTTGAAGTGGAAATTAAAAGCGCCAACGTGTACGGCGATGTTCACCAAGCCCAAATGCGCGTCAAAACCCAGAGCTGATGCAGACGATAAACCCTTTTAACCCAAGCCAGCGCTTAAAGCGCCCGCCCACAGTACCCAGGTTCGACCATGAATGAATGGAAAGAAAAATTCTTTTTACTCAGCGCCCGCGACCAGTTAATGCTGGTGGTGGGAGCAGCCGCCATATTCTTATACATCTTGTTGTTTGTGGTGTTAGGCCCCCTGCAATCCAAACTAGAGTTGCAACGCAAGCGCGTGGCCGCGGCAGTGGCCGAGCAACAAAATGTTTACTCGTTGGCGGGCAAAGTCAAAGCCTTGCAAAGTGGTGGCGGGCAGGTGGCCAACCAGAGCCTCAACGCCATTATTAACGACTCCCTGCGTCAATTCGGCCTGCGCATGGAAAACTTCCAACCCTCCGGCAGTGCCGCACGCCTGCGGCTGGCGGCGGCGGATTTCAACCAAGTGCTGCCTTGGCTGCACGAGTTGGAGATCAAACAAGGTTTACAAATCAAAGACCTCACCTTAACCGCCGACAAAAATCCAGGCGCGGTACTGGTGAACATTCAAGTACAACAAGGGGAGTAAGGTGCGTTTATTGAAACTGCTGTTGGGCTTGGGGTTGGTGATCTACTGCTGCTGGGCCATTATTGTTCGTATTCCAGCGGGCTGGGGCGCACATTTCTTACTCAACGCCACACCCAACCTCTCCATGATGGGCGTCAATGGCACCGTGTGGCGCGGCGAAGCTGGCAACGCCAAAATCACCATTGATGGCAAAACCATTGATCTCGGCCACCTCACTTGGCAATTACAACCAGCGGCACTGTTCAAAATGAAGGCCTGCGCACTGATCCGCAGCGATTTATTGGCCGGCGATGTGTGCCGCACCGCGGGTGGTATTAACCAGTTAACCAACCTATTGATAGACCGCTTGCCCGCCAAAATTTTAAACGACGCCATGGGCGTACAGTTGGCGGGGTTGGGTAATATCACTGTGCAAACCTTTTACGTGAACGACATTGGCGATATCTCTAAACTGGAAGGCACTGTACTTTGGGAAAACGCGGGCATCAATGTGGGCACCGGCTGGTACCAATTGGGCGATTTTGCCATCGCCCTGTCTGAAAACGGCAGCGGCGGCTTGTACGCCAACATCACCGATACCAAAGAGACCGGCCCCTTTGGGGTGGAGGCACGTGGCGACATTAAACTGCGTGAAATGCCCAAATTCAAAGGGACCATTTCACCGCGCAACAACGCCCCCAATGATGTGGTGCAAGCCCTCAGCATTTTTGGTCAACCCAATGGCAACAATGGCTATGAAGTTACCTGGCCGCCGGGCTAACCGGGGTATGAGCACACGCGCGCACCAAAGATTTACGTCCTGGGCCACCATATCCCTTGCGGCCGCGCTCGCCATCACCTGGTGCTCTGCCGCTTGTGCCGAATGGCACAGCCAAACCGAAGCCATTATGGGCACCGAGGTGCAGGTGACCCTTTGGAGTGAAGACACCCCCAAAGGCAAAGCTCAGGCCCAACACGCCATCGCCGCGGTGATGACAGAAATGCGCCGCATCGACACCACTTATTCGCCCTATATCAAGACCAGTAAACTTGCCGCCCTAAACCGGCTGGCGGCCAAAACGCCACAAAAAGTTGGGCCCGAAATGTGGGCCCTGCTAAAGCGCGCCAAACACTTTCACGCCCTCACCCAAGGGGCCTTTGATATTACCTTTGCCTCGGTGGGTTGGCACTACGATTACCGTGCGGGCAAAGCCCCCAGCGAGGCGCAAACCCAAAGCCTACTGCCGGCCATTAACAGCCAATGGGTGGCAATGGACGAGTTGGAACACACTGTGGCCTACAAACACAAAAACGTGCGCGTGGATTTGGGCGGCATTGCCAAGGGCTACGCCGTAGACCAAGCCATTGCCATATTGCGCGGTCACGGGATTCAACACGCCACGGTAAGCGCCGGCGGCGACAGTAGAATTTTAGGGGATAAACGCGGCAGCCCCTGGTTAGTAGGCATTAAGCACCCGCGGCTGCCCGCCAATGCCGATACCGAAACGGTGATGACTCTGCCCCTGTCAGATGTGGCAGTCAGTACCTCGGGCGATTATGAGCGTTATTTTATTAACGACAAAGGTGAACGCATTCACCATATACTGAACCCCAAAACCGGCAAACCCACCAAAGGGATTATGAGTGTGACGGTCATCGGCCCACAAGGCATCAACACCGATGCGCTATCCACCAGTGTGTTTGTGCTTGGGGTAGAAAAGGGTTTAGCGGTAATTCACCAGTTAGATAACTACGATTGCATTATCATCACCAGCGATGGCCAAGTACACTATAGCCAAGGGCTTACCGAGCCGGAAGTGGATAAACCCTCTTCCCAGAGAACTTCTGATTAAGCCCCAATAGCTTCTGGCCTTCAAAGGCTTACAAGCTCAAGGCCGTGGTTTGGTCGTTTTTTGCTCCGACCCAAAAGGCATTTCCGCTATCCGTGGCGGTCAAGATTACTAGAAGCAGTCTCGAAAAACGCAGTTTAAGGGGTTGTAAATGAACATTTGGAGATACAAGAGCGCAGCGAATGCGAAAAAGTCATTTTTGAGACAGCCTCTAGGAGGCTACCGAGAAAGACTAAGGCCATTGACGTCGCAAATCGCCAAGGCAAATGGGCTTTGGACTGCGTAGCTATAGGCGCCAGGGAACACAGACGATCCAAGCCGAGAAGCCATTGGAACTTAATCTGGTTCCCTAAAATGCGACTCAAGACGTCGAAGAGAACAAGCGCGAGTCGTATCATTTTTTCTCGCGTGGGTTCACCCCAAACGAGCCATTTTGGGGGCCACGCCCTTAAGACCTGCGCTCGTGGATGAGCAAGCGTTTACCGGGCCGCCAGGGGGGCGACCAGGGGTATGAAACACTGAGTGGGATAAAACACACAAAAACCCACTTCTTAAGCACGAAAGCCCACGCGATGATAGCCTGCGTGCTAAATTTAACCCAAGCGAAGGTCAAAACCGCATAAAGCTGCCTATGGCGCCAAAATCAACTTAAAGCGCCAAACATTTTGGAGGTTCTCTTGTTTTACTGGTTGCGTTGCATTGCCATAGTAGCAATGGTGTTAGCCTTGCCAAGCCTGGCACTGGCCCAAGAAGAAGCCCAAGTAGGGGGCAAAGGCACGCCCGACCTCAGTGAAACGGCGCTAAGCCAAGACGTGGAGGCCCTCAAACAATCAGCACTGGAACTCAACCGCGACCTCCTTTTGTTAGAGGAGGATTTGCTCTTCCCCGCCAGTACGCAGGTGGCGGTGTATGTGTCGGTGGATGTGGGTTATTTCTTTCAGTTGGATGCCGTGAAACTTAAAATTGACGACCAACTGGTGGCCAGCCACCTCTATTCGGAAAAACAAAACAGCGCTCTCAGCCGCGGCGGCATTCAACGCCTGTACCTCGGCAACTTAAAAACCGGCACCCACGAGATCACCGCTTTTTTTGAAGGCATAGGCCCCCACGAGCGCGAATACAAACGCGGCACCACCTTTCAACTACAAAAAGACCAAACCCCCACCATGCTAGAAATTCGCATTATGGATTCCACCGAGGCCATGCAGCCCAAGTTCGACTTTAAAGAATGGCACCTATAGGTTGCACACCACTGTGAAAGCACGCGCAGGCAAAACTTGGGTAACGGCACTGACCGCACTGGTGATCAGTGCTGGGGCGAGCGCGCGCAGTTGGTTTGACGACGACCCACCCTCCACCGTGCAGGACCTGCGCTACGGCGTAGCCCTATACCAACACTATCAAGATAAAAACCTAGAGGCCCTTGCCGAACTCATGGTGGCCGAGGCCAATGGCGGTATTCAAGGCCACGGCGATAACCCCGAGATTATGAAAGGCGGCTTTTACCTCGCCTACGGCATGAAGTACTCAGCAGGCTCTATTTTTGAACGGCTACTGGACCAAAACCGCCCCGTCCGCACTCGCGATGCCGCCTGGTATTTTTTGGCGCGGCTGCACTACCTACAAAAAGACTTTTGGGGCGCGGAAGAAAACCTCGCGTTACTCAGCGACTCCCCGGTTAAACGTCTCGCCACCGAGTCCGATGTACTGCGCTTTAACATCGCCGTACAAACCCAAAATTACGACGAGGCCATTCAGTTAATGAAGGCCGACACCCTTAAAAACTCCGACTGGTTGCCCTACCTCTACTACAACCTGGGTGCGGCCTACAGTCGCGAACAGCGCTGGCGGGATGCCGCCAAAACCTTTGCCGTGCTCACCAATATGCGTGAACGCAGTGACGAACATTTAGCCCTTTACGACAAAGCCATGACCGCCGAGGGCTACGCCAACCTATTTAACGACAATTTTCGCGGCGCCATTCGGGGCTTTAAAAAGGTACGCCTGGAAAGCCCCTTGGCCAGTCGCGCCCTATTAGGTTATGGCTGGGCCGCGTACGAGCTGGAAGACTACAACCAAGCGTTACAGCCCTGGCAAGTGCTTGCCAAGCGAGCCGTGGTCGATGAAAACGTACAAGAAGCCTGGATTGCCATTCCCACCGTGTACGAAAAACTGGGCTATGCCAGCGTAGCGTTAGAGCAATATCGCACAGCCGAGGCAGCCTACGAACAAGAGATCGCACGCCTGGACCAAACCATCGAAAGCCTTGAAGGCAACGCCATTCGCCAGGCGCTAAACATTGACCGCAGCCGCGACTTCGACTGGTTGGATTACGCCAAAACCAACGCCATGGAGCCAGAGCTGGTTTACCTCATCCGCCTGTTCTCACAAGATCGCTTCTTGCGCAACGTGCAAGAGCTGCGCGATTTGCTGGCCATACAAACCAACCTACAAGAGTGGCAAACAAAACTTACGCTTTATCGCGCCATGCTGGATGAACGCGAAGCCAACCGCGCCCAAGAGCTCGACTACCTGCAACAAGAGGGCATTGCCGACAAAATTAAAGCCCTTGAGGCGGCCCTTGAGGCGCAAACCAACACCATCGCCCGCCTACGCGAGAACAATGACTTTTTGTCCCTGGTGGCCGCCCATGAAATCCCCCGGCGTGACCGTATTTTAAACGCCGAGGCCAACGCCCGGCGCCTGGCACAGGGCGGCAAACTGACGAACCTCGCCATCACCCCGGAAGACCTCGAAACCCTAACCCAAACCCTGCGTATCCATAAGGGCGTATTGATTTGGCAAGCCGCCGAAATGAGCGAGGTTCGCTTAAAGCACGCACAAACCATCGCCGATGACATTTTTGAGACCTTGGCCGAGATTCAAGCCACCCACAAGCGGGTAGTAAATATTGTCTCGCGCGGGCTAGACCTTGCACCCTACCGCGCGCAAATTACTGAGGCCGAGAGCAAGCTCACCTGGCAACTTACCAGTACCGAACTTGCCATTCTTACCCAACAAGACGCCTTAAGAGACCAAGTGCGCGGCACCTTGCAAGAAGAGCGCGACCGTTTAGTGCACTACTTAGGTCAGGCACGCCTCGCCACTGCACGCATCTTGGATGCCGCCTCGCAAGACATCATGAACACCGACCCTAAAGCCACACCGGCCGAAGAAACGGGCAATAGCGACAAAGGCAAAAAAGGCGATGCGCCCATAAACCAAAACCCGCCCATTAGCGCCGAAGAAACGGGTGAAACCAACACCGAAGTGATGGACACCCCCCCTAGTGCCGCGGACCGGGATGCAGACAACCACTCAACCAGCTCCGAGGAGGCGCCCAATGCATAAGGCCCGCACCCCTCAAGGTTTGAGTCAACGCACGCAGGCCCTCGTCCAACGAATGGCGCTTGCCACATTGTTGGCCGCGAGCGTGCAAGGTTGCAGCATTGTGCTTGAAGATGTGGCCGATCTGGGCCCCACCTTGGCCGATCTACAACCCGCCATTTTGCCCGAGGTGCGCGCGCCCATTGCCAGCACCGACCTCAACACCATTGAGGCCAGCTACCAAAGCGCCTTGGCGGTCACCGAAGACCCAGCCCTACGCCAACAGATTTTAGTGCGTTTGGCCGACATTCAAATGGTGAAGGGCGAGCACAACCAATATGAGGTGATCGACCAAGCCACCAACTTTGACGACGCCATCGCCCAGTACAACAGCCTGCTCGCCGCCGAAGACACCCCCTTAGATGCCGCCACCGACGAGCGTTTGCTGTACCGTTTGGCCAAGGCCTACGCGCTGGATGCGCGCATGGCCGAATCCAACCAGGCTCTCACCCAATTGGTCACGCGCTACCCCAACTCGCCTTACGTGAGCGAAGCACAATTTCGCATGGCCGAATATGCCTTTACCGAGGGCGACTACCCTAAAGCCCGCAGCCTCTACCAAGATGTGGTGGCCGCAGGTGACTCCACGCCGTTTTACATCAACGCCTTGTACATGGTGGGTTGGGCCGAATTTAAAGACAACCAAATGCCAGAGAGCATTACCGCCTTCACCCAGGTGTTAGACCATCTGATCCCCGAGGGTGCCACCTTGGAGGATCTACCCGATGCCAAGCGCAGCCTGGTAAAAGACACCTTGCGGGTAATGGGCATTACCTTCAGCTATATGGACGGCGCACAAACCATCTCAGACACTTACGCCACCTTGGGCGAGCGTCATTACCAACATATGCTGTACAGCCAATTGGGTGAGTTCTACCTCTCCAAAGAGCTCTACACCGAGGCCGCCAGTACCTACGACACCTATATCACCACCTTCCCCGAAAACACTCGCGGGCCCGAGTTTGCCCTGCAACGCTTAGAGGTGCTCAAACAAGGTGGCATGGGTGATGAGGTGCTCGCCGGCAAAGAGGCCTACGTGGCGCGCTTTGGCCCTGCGGGGGATTACTGGGCAAACCTAGATGAGACCGAGCGCGAGACGCAAATTAAACCCACCCTCGCCATCTTTTTAGATGAGCTTTCCAGCTTTTATCACGCCAAGGCTCAGGCCCTGGTGGCAGCACAACAGGACTATGACGCCAAGCGCAAAGCTGGCAACAAAAAGGTGAAAAAGCCCGACCCGGCAAGGCCCGCATTTTTACAAGCGGCCAACTACTACCAGCAATTTATCGACGTGTTTCCCCAACACGCCACTGTGGGCGAAAAAGCCTTCTTAATGGGGGAAGCCTATGTGGATGCAGGCGAGCTTGAGTCAGCCGTTGCCACTTACCAAAAAGTGGCGTTTGAATGGGTGGACCTCACTTTTGGCGCGCGCGCCGGTTACAACGCCATTGTGACCTTGAGTGATTTAATCCAAACCGAGCAAGACGAGCTTATGCTCGCGCAAATGCGCGCACAAAAAACCCAAATGGCCATCGACTTTGCGGATTTTTACCCAGGCGAGCCTCAGGCCGCCCCGGTGCTTGCCGAGGCCGCAAACACCCTGTTTGCCGCCAACGAGTTTGAGCGCGCCTACCCCTTGGCCGTGCGCATTACCGAGTGGACACCCGCCCCGGAGATCGCCCTGCGAAAGACCGCGTGGTTGATCATTGCTCACATTCACTTTGATAAAGCCGAATACGCCCAAGCTGATGCCGCCTACCGCGAAGTGCTAGCACGGCTCGCGCCAGATTCACCCGAGCGCGCCTCGGTGACCGAGCGCATTGCTGCAAGCCTGTTCCAAGGTGCAGAGCAAATGGTGGCCGCCGGCGAGATGGATGCCGCCATCAATCAGTTTCTCTCCATTGAGGCCGTGGCCCCCGGGCATGAGATTGCCATTAAAGGTCAGTACGAGGCAGGCAACTACTACATGGAGCAAAAAAATTGGCAAGCCGCCGAGGGCTTATTCAGCCGTTTTCGCACGCGCTACCCCAATCACGCTTTAAGCAATACCCTCGCGCCTAAGTTTGCGGTGATTTACCAAGAATTAGAAATGTGGGATTTGGCCGCTGGTGCCTTAACCACCATGGCACAAAACGCCGAGGACCCAGACACCAAACGTCAAACCCTGTATCTGGCCGCCGAGCTGTATCAAAAATCTGGGCGCACGGCTGAGGCCATGACGGCGTACCAAAATTACTTAAAGGCCTACCCCGAGCCTTTTGATTTGGCCACCGAGGCGCGCTACCAACTGCTGCAAATGGCCACCGCGCAAGGCAGCCGCAAGCAGCACAATTATTGGCTCACGCAATTGATCGAAGCCGACAAAAAAGCCGGCAGCCAAACCACCGAGCGGGCCCATTATTTGGCCGCCTCTGCCAGTGCCGAGTTTGCCTTAGAAGAATTCAACCGCTTTGAATCCATTAAACTCACCCTACCCATTAAAAAGAGCCTGGGGCAAAAGAAAAAGGCCCTTGAGCGCACGCTGGATGCCTACAAAAAAGTGATTGATTACGGCGTAGGGGAATTTGTCACTGAAGCGAATTACCGTATTGGGAATGTTTACTCTCAACTGAGCCGCGACCTACTCAACTCCGAGCGCCCAAAAGGCTTAGACGATTTGGCCATGGAACAATACGAAATTTTGCTGGAAGAACAAGCCTACCCCTTTGAGGAAAAGTCCATCGACTTACTTGCCGCCAACGCCGAGCGCGCCTGGGATGGCTTTTATGACGACTGGGTTAAACGCAGTTTGAAAGAGCTGGCCAAATTATTGCCTGCACGCTATGGCAAGCAAGAAACCACCGCTGAGGTTAGCCATGGCTTACATTAAATTTGCGCGCCTGGCACAGGCATTTGCCTTAATCGCACTGTTAAGTGCCTGCGGCGCTATGCCCAAAAAAGACACTTCTGAACAACCTACGGCAGAAGGCCAAACAGAAACGGAGGCCTTTGTCGCCATTCCCAACCCTTACCTGGCACAAAAAAACAACGCCCCCGAGGCGGCACGCAAGCCCTTTAATGCCGCCCTTGCGGCCATGCAAAGTGAAAACTGGGCGGGCGCCCAAACTCTGCTGCAAAACCTCACCGAGACCTACCCCACACTCTCGGGCCCACATGTGAATTTGGGTATTGTGTATTGGCATCAAAACGCGCTGGAGGCCGCTGAGGCAGAACTCATGCAAGCCATCGCGGTTAACCCGTTCAATAACGATGCCTACAACCAGTTGGGTGTATTGCTACGCGAACAAGGCCGTTTTGAAGAAGCCGAAGAGTGGTACCAAAAAGCCCTTAAGGTGTGGCCCCATGCGCCAGTGACCTTAAAAAACCTCGGTATTTTGTACGATTTGTATATGGGGCGTTTTGACGAGGCGCTGGCCGCTTACGAATTGGCGTTAAAAGCCGGCGGCGAGCCCAACCAACAATTGCAGGGTTGGATTATCGACATCAAACGCCGCATGGCCGAGGAGTCAGGCGCATGAACCACCTTCAAGAACTTTGCTTAGGCTCACTCAAACGCACCCGGTTAGCGCTCTTTCTCATGGCGATTTTTTGCTCACTTTATGCTCACAGCCAAGAAGAAGGCGTGATTGTGTTAAGTGACACAGTTACCGGAAACCAAGAGCAGCCCAAAGTGTTGTACATTGTGCCCTGGCAAGCTGCGCACGATAACACTATGCTTAAAAAAGCACTGGTGACCAAATTGCAAAACGATGTGTTTGCCCACATCGAACGGCCCGAGCACAAACGCCAATTGCAATTGCTCACCGAATTGACCAAGACGGACGCCCCCAGCAAAGACGAATCTTTTTAGCGGTTAACCGATGGAAGCGGCTTAAGGCTTCCTGCGTTACGTGGCGCTATGACACAGTCGCTGTAGTCGGGTGTGCTAAAAAGGTATCATCAGTAGGTGCCTTCAATAGAAGGCGTAAAAGGTGGCATGAGGTGGCATAAAAAAATGTCATCAATAGGTAACATCAAAAAGTGTCATCCAATATTAATAAACACGTTATGGCAGCCCAATTGATCCCTGCCATACTTAAAACTTTCTGCTTATATAGAGCAACCACAAGGTTTACGGAGGCCAAACTACCATGGGTTTTTTCAATACCGCAGTCAGCTTTTTCCAAAACGGTGGGCCCTTTATGTACCCCATCGCGCTGGTACTGGTATTTGGCTTGGCCGTCGCCATTGAGCGTTGGCTATTTTTAACCACCGCCAAAATGTCCAACCGCCGCACCTTCGACCGCATATTGCCGCTACTAAAGCGCAGAGATTTTAGCGCCGCCTCCGATACGGCGCGTAAATCCAAAGCGCCCATCGGCCAAATTATTGCCGCAGGCCTGGCACGTATGGCGCAATCGCCCCGCCGCGAAGAAATCGAATACGCCATGGAAGAAGGCGTACTAGAAACCTTGCCACGGCTGGAAAAACGCACCGCCTATGTGGCAACACTCGCCAACATTGCCACTTTACTCGGCCTGCTCGGTACTATTATGGGTTTGATTGCCGCCTTTACCGCGGTGGCCAATGCCGACCCCGCGGAAAAGGCCAACCTGTTGTCACAAAGTATTTCGGTTGCCATGAACACCACCGCCTTCGGCTTAATGGCGGCCATTCCGCTACTGCTGATCCACACCACCTTGCAAAACAAAACCAATGAGATCATCGACAGCCTAGAGATGGCCGGAGTGAAGTGCCTGAACATTATGGCCAACAGTCTCAGCGCAAAAACCCGTGCGTCCGACCCCGCCACTAAATCTTAAGCAGCCGTAGGTTTATTCCCTCATGCGCGTTCGCAGACGAGCCAAAGACGAGGCCGATCTCGACATCACGTCCTTTATGAATCTGATGATCATATTGGTGCCCGTGTTGTTGATGAGCATGGTGTTCTCCCATGTCACCGTACTGGACTTAAAACTGCCGGATTTGGCAGACGACAGTGCGCCGGCCGAAGAAGACCCCAAAAACAAAATGCTGGAGGTGGTCATCGAGCCCAACCAGTTTGTGATCAACTACCCCGCGGGCACCCCCTTAAAAACAGTGCCGCAAAAAGACGGCGCCTACGACTACCCGTTACTATCGGACGTATTGCAAGAGGTTAAACGCCAACTGAAAAACCAAGGCATCGAGAAGCGCGATATTTTTATTCTCTCCCAACACAATACCGACTACCAAACCATTGTGAGCACCATGGATACCGTGCGCTCTTTTAAAGCCGTGGTGGCCGCCAACCTGGTGGATGCCGAGCTCTTCCCCGAAATTTCCCTCGGTGATGCACCGGTTAAAACGGGGGCCACACCATGAAGCAAAACGGACATTCGCGACGCATGTCGCGCAGGCGTGGTCGCAACGGGAACGTTTCTAAGTTAAACCTGGTCTCACTAATGGACATCTTCACCATCTTGGTGTTCTTCCTGTTGGTGAACTCCTCCGATGTGGAAGTGTTACAGTCCAATAAAAGTATTAAGCTCCCCGAGTCCGTGGCCGAGAAAAAACCCGAAACCACCGTAGTGGTGATGGTGAGCCAAGAAGACATTTTGGTGGATGGCCGCGCCGTGGCCAAAACCGCCCTCGCCCAAAAAGTAAAGGGAGACGAACTGCCGAGCCTCAAAAAAGAACTGACCTATTTGGCCGGGCGCAAACCCTTTACCACGCCAGAAGAAAAGGAAAAGGGCCGCGATGTGACCATCATGGGCGATGCCACCATCCCCTATACTCTACTTAAAAAAATCATGACCACCTGTGCCGCCTCTGAGTTTCGCAATATTTCATTGGCAGTAAGCCAAGTGCCCGCGGAAGAACAACCGCAGGAGGCGCCCTAATGGCTTTGGTGTACACCCCAGATTTGGAATTACCCTGGAGCAAAACCGCAGAAGACAAACGCTTCTGGCGGGTATTACTGTTGGTGCTCATTCCATTTTTGTTGTTGAGTGTGGCCATTCCGCTGATTACCGTGCCCAAGCCGGACCGCGAAGAGCTGGAAAAGCTGCCACCGCAATTGGCACAAGTGGTACTCAAGAAAAAAGAGCTACCCCCTCCTCCGCCTCCGCCCCCCAAAGAGGAAAAAAAGCCCGAGGAAAAAAAACCTGAGCCTAAACCTGAAGAGAAAAAACCCGAACCCAAGCCCGAAGAGAAAAAGCCCGAGCCGGAACCCGTGAAGCTGAAAAAAGCTGTGGAGCAGGCCAAGAAATCCGGCGTACTGCAATTTGCCGATGACCTCTCCTCCATGCGCGACGCGCTGGATGTAAGCGATTTGAAAACCGAATCCCAAAGCCTCACCCGCGCCAAGGGTGAAGCCGCCAAAGTGGATCGCAATGTGGTCTCCAGCGGTGCCAAGGCCAAAAGTGGCGGCATTAACACCGCCTCACTCAGTCGCGATACCGGTGGCGTGGCCCTCTCCGGCCGCGAAAGCACCACGGTGGAAAGCACCTTGGAAGAAGTGGATGATGCGATCGCGAATGCGCGCAACAGCAGCCGCGAGAAAACCTACCGCTCCGAACAAGGCATTAAACAAAAACTGGATGCCGCCAAAAGCCGTATCTACAGCATCTACAACCGCGCCTTACGCAAAAACCCTACCCTGCAAGGCAATGTGGAATTTAAACTCGTGATCGAACCCGACGGCAGTGTCTCCGATGCCTCCATCGTCTCCAGCGAACTCAACGATCCTGCCCTAGAACGCAAACTACTCGCGGCCATTCGGTTGATTAATTTTGGGGCGTCGGATGTGTTAAGGACGACGTTGAATTATTCTTATGGGTTTTTGCCGTATTGATTGGGTTTGGCCGTTGGCCGGGGGCTCTATGTTTAGCCCCAAGTTAGAACAAAAGACTTATATAAAAACAATAATATTAGAAGACTAGGTTTCGGCCATAGGGCCGAGTCGCATTTCTTTACTTGCCTAAAGACAAAAGTGTCTGGAACAATTTTGATCATCGAAGATGCCCGCAGGGCAAAGTGCATGGACGCACTTTGATAAACGCAACGCAAAGAAATGACACCCGACACCCCGGTCGCTTTGCGACTCCCTGCACGCCCAGCACCATTTTGCAGGTCGCGGTGAATGCCAATCATTCGGGCCATCCCTGGCCCTCACCGCAAGGGCGGCTACGCCGTGCAAAACTGCTATCCTGCAGTTTTGTCCAGAAGCGCCACCACTAAAATATCCGTGATGGATATTTTGCCCTTCAAAATGATGCTTTCGTTTGCGGGGTGTATGGGGGTTAAGAGATAGTCGATCCAATTAAAGGGATAGAAGCCAAAAATAGCAGCCATTGCCTAGAAGAGATTTGGGCTGATTACCTTTTGAACTTTTCCGGCTTTCATATAGGTTGATTTGTACGCCACGATTAGGCTTTTGATTATTAAGGTCTTTTTTAATGGCCTCGCGTTCCACCCGAGATATACGGAATCTTTCCCTATTTTAAACAGGGATTTTTTCCGCCTAATAACAATGTTATGTCTCCCCGTGCCCATTAAATACCACATAAAATCAATGCATTATGGTTTTTGGCGGTATATTGGCGTAGTGCTGACGTCACGGATTAATCAACTATTGGTATACATTTATGACTCTAACAATTGAGAGTCATAAGAAATGGACATGAAAGCTAAATCATCAATCATTCGAAAACACAGAA